>NZ_JBNRIL010000001.1:2680509-2775023 GCF_053557995.1 Bacillus sp. XB1
TAAGATGAATATCAACCAAAATATCTTAACATAAAAATAGTAAAAAACACCCTAAAATATACCAATTATTCATTGAGAAAAATGATACTTGAATGGAAATCCAATACATATTATTAAAATTAAAGTGGTTCAAGTCGGAGGAAAGCACCTTAGGGTGTCTTCCTCCGACTTGAAATTCATAAAATTCCTATGTAATTAAAATGAAATTTTATACATTTCCATCAAACAAACTACTAATTATTTTCTTGATTTAATTCCATTTCCTTAGTTTCCAAATAATCCATGTACTCATGCCAATCATTAAAACTTAGCTTATCTTCTTTCCCTTCTAACAACTCCAACGTCTCTCTTGCCTTTTTTAAATCTTCTACGTACAAATAAGATACTCCTAATATATAAACAAAATCATTTTGTAAATTCCTCTTATCTTTTAAAATATTAATTATTTCATTGTATTTAGGATTTTCACTACTAAACTCTAAATATGCTATATATTCTTCAACATCTTTAACTTCAAATACATATGGATTTTCTTGCTGTTGTTTTTTTATTTCTTGAAGCAAATCAATACTTTTTTGAATGTTTTGCTCCTCACCAATATCCACTAACACTTGAGCTAATAAATATTTACAAAATGTATCATCTGGGTTATCGACTAAACTACTCTCAAAACATACTTTTGATTTTAATAAATCTCTTTTTGTACCTTTATAAAATACCATCCCCGCTAAAACCTTATCCTCAAAAATTTCTAAGTAATCATCATTATCCAAATTATGCTTAGTTCTTATCTTATCGTAATCTTTTTGTTCTAAATTTCTTAATGCAAATATCCATTCTTTCCCTTCATATATCTGTTCCTTATATTCCACAAGGATTGCAAATACTCTTTCAAATGTCAAAAATATAGTAACTGTTAAAAATAGCAAACTTATGGAACCTTGTGTTTTATTTTGTAAAATATTCGAAATTACAATAGGTATAAACACTATAAATACGACAAATCTTTTCGCTCTAATACTATCTTTATTAAAACTTGAATACGTAATTAAAATAACAAAAATAGCTGTCCAAAAAAACAAAATCTCCAATATATGGGCTACAAAGAAAGTATCTGGCACCATTGCATATGTAATAAATAATGTAACAAAAATAAAAATTGGCCCTATAATAACTAAAGATTTTTCTATTTTTAAATTTATAACTACTAAACGTAATATACTATTACTTATCGCTAAAATTTTCACCATTCTAAACTCATTATTATCTTTATTTAAATAAACTATAATAGCAGAAATAAATGCTATTAAAACTAACCATAAAAATATATCTTTAAAACTTATATATAGACTTGGTATTATAAGTAAGGAGGGTGATAAGAATTCTCTCTCTCCTGTAAAGATATATCCTAAATTTTTTACAAAAGATACAATAATGCTATTAAAAGATGGTAAGAAAGTAATAAAAATATATAGTAATGCCCCAAAAAAATACGAAAATAATAATAATGCCATTAAATCAATTGCATAAATACCAAATTTCTTTTTAAATTTATTCTCGGATTCATTCAATTCGTTTTCCAACTTATCAAAGTTTAATAGGGCATTATCGAGCCTCTTTATAATTAATAAAAATATTCTCAAAAAAACCATAAATTATATTCTCCTTCCTGCAAAATTTCCTATTAAATTTAATAAATAATAGATTATTTAACTATATAGAGAAAATATTATTCAATCTATATGTTAAATTTAAAATATAAATAATCCCATTTATTGATGGTATAATAAGCTTACTCGATAATTGTTGTATTTTTAGCAATACAATACCTTCTTAGCACCAAATGTCCAAGTAAAAGAGAACTCATAAAACGCCTTAAATTAGCAAATTTAAATATCACTATTTTATTATAAAATAATACATTAATATTAACACTGAAAATTTGTTATAATTAGTAAAGAATTCTATTAATTAGATAGAGAGGATACAATATTATGGGTTATAAATTTCGTAGAATTATCCAGTTTTCCCCGGGTGTGAAAATTAACTTTACATACACAGGTATGGGAGGGAACTCTATTTCACCTGAATCAAGAACAACAACTTATGTACCTGGAACTGGAATCT
This sequence comes from Bacillus sp. XB1, assembly GCF_053557995.1. NCBI lineage: Bacteria > Bacillati > Bacillota > Bacilli > Caryophanales > Bacillaceae > Bacillus > Bacillus sp. XB1. The sequence continues at coordinate 2,682,637 of NZ_JBNRIL010000001.1, forward strand.
CGTATACACCACGAATAGCTGAGTCAAACAATTATTATATACAACGAGGATATCAAGGACCAAACACTTCCTATCCCACTATGGATGAACAAGATTACAATACGGTAAATGCATTTGAGCCAGTAAAAGAAACCCAAACTTACCTTGTTACTGCTTTTCGTAAAAAGGATAATCAAGTAAACTCCGTAGGTAGAAAACTAATGAAACCACTTTCCATAATTACAGGCGTTTTTGCGGGCCTATTCTTAATTATGATGCTTATTATACCTGCTCTAATCATGGCATTCTTTTCTTTCCTATGCTATAAAAATATAAAAACACCATTTGCAGTTGTATGCCCAGAATGTGATGCTGAAAATCTATTCATTTTTGAGGAAGAGAAGATTACTTGTCGTAAATGTGAGAGCACTCTTATAATCCAAAAATAAATAGTTCTCAAATTAACGGCTTTTTTAGTAGACAAAACAATAAAAATCTAATTATAAATATAAACAGATAATAGAGAGGCAAGTGAATATCATCATTAATTTTGAAGCGTTTAATCCAACTATAAACGACTTAGCTATTAAACTTGCTATGGTACTGTTTATACCATTATTCTTAGCATTGATTGTCAAAGTGATACTTATGAAATTTATGAAAGAATCGATTGCTGGCAGATTAGCAAGTCTATCTTTGTTATTTTTTATGTACTATGTATTTAAATTTGTTACAGCTTAAAAGGCACCTTATGGTGTGTTTTTATGTATTAAAAGACCTACCTATTTCCCTAGGTAGGCCTTTTGTGACTTTGTATTTACAAACGATGATATTATAACAAAACTCCTTAATCCTCAAACTCCCCGATTGTTCTTCTTTAATATACTTAAGATGATTCTATGTATATTAGTCTAAAGTACGAGCAGCTGCATAGAATGATCCAGAACCACCATTTCTGTGAGTAACTTTAAGCTTATATTTACCTTTTGGAAGAGTATTGTACGTATTTGTAAAACCCTTTCCTGCTGCTAACGATCCAGAACCAATAACATTACCTTTTGAGTCTTTTAAAGACCAATCAAGTGTACCTTTAGTATTGTTTGTCATATGAACTCTCATATCTGCTTTTTTTACATGCTCGAACGATACTTCTCTTTCACCATTTATCAGACTGAAATCATCTTTAAGTATTTGGGTACGTTGGATAATTGGTGCTGAATTTTTAGTATTATCTACACCTTCTGTACTTGCTGATGTTGCTCCAATCCCTCCAGTTAATACGATACCAGTTGTTAATGTTCCTACTACTAATTTCTTAAACATAATAAATCCCCCTTAAATATTTTTTATAACTTGCACCTTAAATGTATCACTTTTATATCTTTTGTAAATATTTTCAATTTGTAGAAATATTTATTTAATTATTAACAATATTGGGATTGCATTTTATCAAATGGAAAATAGAGGGATTTACAATGATATGTAATAATGCATAATAAATCAAGCGAATATCATGATATACTCTCAAAGAGCTGATACAAAATTTCTTTAGATTGGAAAACTAAAGTCTTATCTACCTAAAAGGAAGGCGCCTTCTGGCGTCTTTTTTCTATTTTCAAAAGGACCTGCTCAATTAATTCTTAAAAACATAAGGTAAAGTGAACCCATTAAAATCCATGGAATGAACCCTAGTTTTACCCTCTAATCTAAAGGAGGCACTATTGTTATGGGATATGGTGGTAGTTGCGGCGAAGGCTGCGGTTTCGCTGGAGGATTCGCTTTATTAGTTGTATTGTTTATTTTATTAATCATTATCGGATGCAGTTGTTTCTGCTAAAAACTATTGGAAAAGGCACCCTTATATGGGCGCCTTTTTGTATATTAAAAACCTCCCTATTTCCGTAGACAGGCTAAATGTGATTTTGCACAATTGAGTTATAGCAAAATCATTTATATTGAAAGTAATGAAAATTAACTTAGTAATCCTAATACCTTAATAATCTCAATTGTTTTATTATCTTTTATTTTAAAATAAAGCCTTTTCCCTATACGTTCACTAATTACAATATTTCCAAAGGCTAATTTACGCAAATGTTGTACAATCAAATCCTCTGTAATTCTTGTTTGCTTACTTAAATCAGAAACTGACAACGATCCATATGTAATCAATTTACAAACAATTGATAAGCGAGTAGAATTCCCTAATAACCCTAAAACTTTTATACTTTCGGTATAGAAACTAAAATCCATATGAAAAGCATGTAACAGATTTTCCAACCTCCTAAAATAAGATGAATATCAACCAAAATATCTTAACATAAAAATAGTAAAAAACACCCTAAAATATACCAATTATTCATTGAGAAAAATGATACTTGAATGGGAGTCCAATACATATTATTAAAATTAATGTGTATTGGACTTTCCATCCTCAATGAATGGAAAGTAGAGATGCTTCAATTATGTACCGATCTGGAGCGTCTCCTATATAGTCAAAAGGATAACAAGTTGTTAATGTTAATGTTGGCTCACTTTTTTCTACAATAACTGTTCGATCTTCTGAATCTGTTATCCAATGCTTGTTAATTTCATATGTATATGTTTTATTTTCATATTCCACGATAAGTTGGTCATTTTCCTTTAATTGACCAAGCTCGGTAAAAACAGTATCTCTATGTCCACTTAAAACTGTATGACCATTTCCAGATGGTGTAGTAGTTAAGTCACTAACAAACATACCTACACCCTTTTTTAGTACTTTATCATCAGCTCCCCAATATATAGAGTATTTCTTTTGTATTTTAGGGATAATTAAATATGCTACTTTATCTCCTAACTGATGGTTTACCTTTGAAGCGGGAATTTGCACAGGTTCTTCAGATTGTAATGAAGTGTCAATCTTTGTCTCTGTCTCTGTCTCTGTTTGATTGATGTTTTGCGTTTCATTTTCTTTAGAAGGTGTGGAGGTCTCATATTGTTTAGCCTCGTTAGTTGTTAACGACTCTGCTGATTGTCTAGCACTATACCATTCTAGAAAATAATAGGAAAAGATAGTAAGTCCAATAACAGTTAAACATAAGCCTATCCATTGTTTTTTATTCACTTTTATCACTCCATTTGAAAACGACAGGATTTCTCCTGCCGTTTTAAGGAACTATTTTATGCGTTTGTCTTTTTACGACGGAACATTAATACAGAACCAGCTAATGCTAATCCTAAGCTTGCTAACATCATTGTAACACCGTTTGATGCTGTATTAGGTAATTTTTCACCTTGTTTTTTCGTTTCTTTTTTCACAACTGTATTAGTATTTTTCTTTGTTTCTTTTGCAGTTGTTTGAGGCTTAGTTTGTTCTTGTTTATTATTTGTTGTTTGGTTATTTTGTTTTGAATTCTCTTGCTTAGTGTCTTCTTGTTTAACAGGTTCTTGTTTAGTGTTTTCCTGTTTAGTATTTTCTTGTTTAGGTTGTTCTTGAGGTTTAGTAGTTTCTTTATTTTCTGTTGTAGTATTTGTGCTCTTTGGATATTTATAATCTTCACATGGAATGCCGTCTTTATCATTATCTAAACGGTGTGGATCATTTCCAACACCATATCCATTTTGATCCCAGAATGCTTGAGCATCTTGTTGACTTTTAAAATGACCACAGTTTTTTGTATCATTAGGACTCTTAGCTGCAAATGCAGAAGAACTGTACCCCACTGTTAATAGTGTTACCGCTGTTGCTGAAGCTAATAATTTTTTCATAAATTTCTTTATCCCCCTAAATGGTATGTATTTACATTGAAATATTTTACATTTAAAAATCTAAAAATACAATAATAATTTGTAGATAAATGTAAGATTTCTAGATAATAATACCAAACTATTAATTCATATATTGTCATATTATGTCGAAAGAAAATAAAAAAAGAGCCAAAGCTCTCTTTAATAACTAATACTAACCATAGTCACTATTCTCACAGTAATATGAATTTGATTTATCACAACAAATATATGTTGTTTGTTGGATAAATAATGGCCTTGATGAGGCGTTAACTGAAGTGGCATTTAACATCCTCAAATAAGAAAGTCCTTGTATCTCCCTGGTGTTAATCTAATTGTTTGTGGAGTTGTGGATTTAAATGGTCTACTAGTCAATGTGACGAACGCAGCAAATACAAAGCTAAAACTAAAACGAATAAGAGTCTTAGTGTGGTTAGTTGTAAAATTTTCAAATAGAGTAATTGTAGAGTTAGGTGGAATTTCAAGACTTGTAAGGTTAGTTTCTGATCCGAAAATTGTAAGGGTCTCTATAAAACTGTTGGTAGAGTTTGAAGAGTTACATGATTATCTTTATTGGAATCAAAATAAGCTTACACATCCAAACTATTGATAATAGCTAATATTTGATGATCTGTCCATTTGCCATTAATCCTTATATTTTCTTTCGCTATACCTTCTTTTTTAAACCCCACTTTTTCTAATACACGAATAGATGCTATATTATCAAGCATCGCTCCTGCTTCAATTCTATTTAGCTTTAATTCCCTAAAAGCAAAATCTACAACAAGTTGAAGAGCCTCTGTTGTATAGCCCTTTGCATTATGCTCCTTATCTAAAGTAAATCCCGTATAACAGCTTTGGAGGTCCCCTCTAACAATTTGAGTTAATGAAATGTCTCCGATAAGCTTATCATTTTCTCTTAAAAAGATTCCAAAAGGGTATACTTGCCCTTCAGCTGTCTTTTTTAGAGCTTGTTCAAGACGTATTTTTTGATGTTCTTCTGTATAAAAAACTTCTGGGAGCAATGGACAAACTCGTTGAAAAAATTCGCGATTTCTAATATGTAAGTTAGCTAACTCGTTGGCATCATCAGTTTTATAAAGCCGAATATAAATGTGCTTCCCTACTAGTTTCATAACATCCCTCCAACATTTTTATATGTCTAATGAGGCAAAAGTATACCGTATACTTTATACAGTTGGCTATTGTCAGGAATCATTTTGCACGAAAGAAAAGACACTCTATATGAGTGTCTTTTCCAATAGTTTTTAGCAGAAGCAAGAAGCTCCAACGATGATTAATAAAATGAATAACACAACTAATAAAGCAAAGCCTCCAGAAAAGCCACAACCGCCACAACTACCACCATAACCCATAATAGTTCCTCCTTTAGATAAGAGGGGAAAACTAAGGTTCACTCATGTATTTTAATGGATTCGTTTCATCTTATGTTTTTCCGCATTGATTGAGCAGGTCCTTTCGAAAACTATTCACATATTAACTATATTTTTAAAAATAAATAATTTAACTATATCAATAGATAGATAAATTAATATAATGTATTAATCCTAAAAGAAGGGAGGAATAGCCATGCAATTAGTTTGTTTTAAAATAGTAAGTGGTCAATATTTCTTATTTGTAGAAGGTATTCAAATTCCTGTACCAATTCCAGCAGTTGCTGCAGCTTTATTAATTGGTTTAGGAGTAATTCCACTTTGTTCTTAATGTAAAGAATTCGGACCATTCCTATCTTTCCATTGGAAAAGCCTCAAGTATATGAATACTTGAGGCTTTCTTTATATCAGAGAAAAAACACCTTACAGCGCTTGAAGATCTCCTGATTTAATTAATGTGGCCGTTACATCATCACCGAAAGTATTGAGACAGAATACTTGCTCGTCTACCTTATCCATCACTGTAGCTTCACCTATCACGCCACCTTGAAGTTTAATAAAATAGTTATGTTCTTCTACAATTTTACTAAAATCTCTATTTGCCCATCTTTCAGTAATTGCTAATAGCTCTTCTTTGTTCTTGAAATTGTTTCCGTTTAGAATATTTCTTACTTTCTCTGCATTCTTTTTGGACATAGGGGTTGCTCCCTTTCCTTCACACGCTTTTACTTTTTGATGAGTCATGCTATGCATAGCTGAAATAACTTCTTCTTCAGTAGAAGTTACTGTAATGTGAAGTTGTGCATTTGAACCTTTCACTTCTGCTTCATTCGATAGTATGTCTTCTTTATTAACCTCTGCAAAAACATGGTCCTCACCCTTAAGCGGGACTTCAGCAAACTGTAATATTCCATAAGTCATACCAGTTGCAAGTACTACTCCCCCTATAATAGATGCTAGCCAATACTTTAGCTTCTTATCCATCTTCATTTCCCCCGTCTTCGTTTACATATCTTAACTAAAGAATACCATATTTAATTCCTTTTTATTGAAGAGTCTCTAATTTCTACTATTTAAAAATATTCTCATCGTTTAATGTAATACGATATAATCATTTTATAATACAAAAAAACCTATATTCTCATTCCCTATTTTTTTGGAGGTGATTGTCTTGAATAAAAACATCAATCTACTTCTTCAAATAATAATTGGAATTATAATTATGATTGCACCTATTCTCATAACAGGATCTATATACGATGTCACTAAATCATTTGGTGAACTATTAGTGGCAGAACTTATTATAAGAACACTTTCTCTCATTATTGGACTTTTAGTTATTAGCACAGCTTTGCATCGTTATTCTCAATAATTATTCATGTTCAAAAAATACAAATATTTTACATACCAATTCTTATGTATTAAGACATCAAAAACAAGTGTTACGAAAAAAATATAAAAAAGACATCTTTTTTAGGGAAAGATGTCTTTTTTATATAAACCTTAATGTTCGTTCTGTAAAACCCTCGCTGCCTTTACTCCCTTTTTCTCTTCTTTTAAAAATAACGATATGATAAACGCAACAATTATAAAGACTAGCCCAAGTGTAAATGCACCTTGGAATCCGGATGTTAAACCGTTTAACTTCTCTACTGGATCCATTGGATTTGCGGAACTTTCCATATAGCTAGCTGTTCCTGAAGACATTTTCGAAATAAAGATAGCTGTACCAATTGCGCCAGCTACTTGTTGCAGTGTGCTAAACAGTGCTGTTCCGTGCGGATATAAATCTGGTGTTAACTGATTTAAACCGTATGTTTGTGCCGTCATGACAAACATGAGTCCAACCATTAATACGCTATGCATAACAATAATTTGTACCATTGATGTATCAGGAGTAATGCCTTTAAATAAGAACATTGCTATCCCCACTAACACAATACCGGGAACGATAATAACTTTCGGACTAAATTTATCAAATAGTTTACCTGCGATTGGTCCCATTATGGCGCTAATAACACTTCCCGGAAGCATGATGATTCCTGATTTAAAAGCTGTAACGAGTAAAACTGTTTGCAGGAACATCGGTAATAAAGTCATCGTTGAAAATAACGACATCATCACAATGACGATTAATCCAACTGATAATGTAAACATCGGGACTTTAAATGCGCGTAATTCTAAAATTGGATTCTCAATTTTTAATTGTCGGACGACAAAAATACATAATGAGATAAATCCAACAAGTAAAGCGCCATACACTTTCGTATCAGACCATCCTAAATCACCTGATGCACTAAAGCTATACACAAGTCCGCCAAATCCGAGTGTCGATAAAAGGATTGATGGGTAATCTACTTTTGGTCTTGTTAACTCTGAAACATTTTGAATGTACTTCATCCCAATCATAATTGAAATGATCACGATTGGAATAACAATGTAGAATAACCAGCGCCAATTTAGTGAGTCTACAATTACTCCAGATAATGTAGGACCAATTGCCGGAGCTGCCATCATCACAAGTGCGATTAATCCCATTGTCGCACCACGTTTTTCAGGTGGACAAATGATTAAAATCGTATTCATTAATAACGGTGTAATTAATCCCGTCGCTACTGCTTGGACGATACGGCCGACTAATAAAACAGAAAATGTCGGTGCGAATCCCGCAATTAATGTACCAGCTAAAAACGTTACCATAGCGATCAAAAACATTTGTCTCGTTGTGAGCCATTGCTGAAGTAACGCTGTAATTGGGACTAAAACCCCAACCACCAACATGTAAGCTGTAGAAAGCCATTGAATCGTTGAAGCTGTTACATCAAATTCTTTCATTAATACCGTTAACGCATTACCAAGTAATGTTTCATTTAATAATGCAACCATTGCCCCTAAAAGTAATGCAATTAAAATAGGGGTATGTTTCATATTAGAAGTATCAACTTTGCCACTTGCTGGGCTCTTAGTTGTCATATTCATTTGCAAATTCTCCTCCTGTTTCTTACTAAAAAACTTTAAATACACCAGAACACATGTAATATAATATACATATGTAGATTAAAAAGGGAGAATCAATTTTCAGCCACTGTATATTTAATCTACAAAAAAGGAGAATTGTAGATGAACGATAATGAAAAACAAATTGATTTACGTATTAGACGTACACATAAATTACTATGGGATTCCTTATTTGAATTAATGACACAATCAAAACAGAAATATAGTACGATCACAATTAACCAAATATGTGACCGCGCGATGGTACACCGAACAACCTTTTATAAACACTTTGAAGATAAAGATGCTTTATTAGCATTTGGATTTAAACGATACAGCAAGATGATTGCTGAAATACCCGTTTCAGATCGATTAAGTAAACCATTTCAAGTAATGGAACAATTTCTACACCATGAAGAAATCGGTAAAATATTAGAAACGCAAATGTCTGATGAACAATTTATTAACCGGACACAGTATTTAAGTCACGAAACGAGAAAACAAGAAATAGAAGCGTTACATCAACTGCGCAAAAATCATACGATGCCAAATGATTTAATCATTGATTTTTATTCAGGGGCAATCACCTCATTAAGCGCATGGTGGTTTAAAAATGAAAGAAAAGTTTCTGCTGCTGAAATGGATAGGTACCTCCACCAACTTATTAACAGGGATATTTTTCAGTTTGAAGAGGAATAAGACTACACCTGTTCAATCATGCAATAAAGTGAAACTTTAATCAGTGGGGGGTTTTGTTCATCCCCCGCTGATTATCAGCCCTCACCAATCGGACTTTTACGGACAGCCCGACCCCCACCTAACTTCTTTGCTTCCACTGAATTTTGAGATGGGGGTCTTACTGCCCGTTAAAGCGGGATCAAATTGACCACAAAATAGGAATATGATATATTTTCCGTAGAATACTATATAAGTATGACATCAAATAAAATGGCATATAATAAAAAGAAGAGATGCGCTAACATCTCTTCCTTAACTGCTACCGTATAGGGTGGTGGTTATTACACGTTACTATTTTTTACGAAACCCACCCTTTTGCTTCCTACGGCGCGGAGTGGGTTTTTTGTTGTCCTTATCCAGAAGTTACTTCCGCAAAAAATACGCTGAAACTTCACGTACAGTCGCTTTTACAAATTCTTTTACAAGGTCAAACAAAAACTCCATATTATCACCCCCTTTCCTTCCAAATGGAAAGAAGGGATAACCACCCACCCTCACAATATGCAGTTACATATATTTTATCAAATGATTGTAAAGATATTATGTAAACCAAACAAATGAAATTTTACATAGAAAAAAAGCCCTTCTAAACCGGGCCTTTCTATCACCATTATTTAGCGATCTTCTTCAAATCCGAACTTTCTATAACTGAAAGCATATTCACCTTTTATTAAGACGGACCATAACCAATAAGATGAGCAATTATAACTGCTATTAAACCGATTGAGTATTCAATTAGAATTAAAGGAAGAATCCACCTTGCCCACCTTGTCCATGAAATTCCTGCAATTGCTAATCCAGCCATTAGCGTACCACCTGTCGGAAAAATAATGTTTCCAATACCATCCGCGAATGAAAAGGATAATACAGCTGTTTGGCGTGTAATGTCCAATAAATCTGCAAGTGGCGCCATGATAGGCATTGTCAACATTGCATGACCACTACCTGATGCTAAAATAAAATGAATCGCTACTTGGAAGTTGTACATTCCAACAACACTTAAAAAAGGAGAAATATGTTCCATTCCTTCCGACACTTGATACAGTAGTGGGTCTATAATATGCCCTTGATTCAAGACAACTAAAATAGCGCGTGATACACCAATAATTAAAGCTCCCCCGATTAAAGATGCCGATCCTTGTGTAAAAGATTCTACTGTATCATCAAGAGATATCTTGCCAAGAATTGCAATGATTATAGTTAAAATAATAAATAAGGCTGCAATTTCTTTTATATACCACTCGTACTTAATAACACCAAATACAAGAATAATATAATTGATTAAAAAGGCCGTTAATATCCATTTATGTCTTTTTGTTAACTCTACTTTCGCTGTTAGTAGGCTGTCTTGCTTGTTTGTATCGAATTTTCCGTAAATTCCGCTTGCAGGATCCCTCTTTACTTTCATCGCATGACGATAAACGAATGTAACAGCAATTACATATATGACTACAAATAAAACGAGGCGGAACCCCATCCCCGAATACATAGGAAGACCCGCTATCCCTTGAGCCAGACCAACTGTAAACGGATTCATAATTGCCGTTGTAAATCCGACGGACGCTCCTACTAGTACCATCGCAGTTCCTGTTATCGTATCAAATCCAACCGCAAGAGCTAGCGGAATAAATAGAGGTACATACACTAAAGCTTCCTCAGCCATCCCCATTAATGACCCGCCAAGTGCAAAGAACAGCATGATAATAGGAATCATTAACTTTTCACGGTTAGCAAGTTTTTTTGCCATCGTTGAAACAAGAGCCTCAACTGTACCGGATGCCTTTAATACACCAAAAAAACCTCCGATAATAAGAATAAAAAAGATAATATTAGCGGCTTCTACCATCCCTGTAGGAATAGATTTTACCGTATCAAAAAATCCAAGTGGCGTTGATTCAATCCACTTAAATGAATTTGGATCTACTGTTGTATACCCATTTTTTTCAATCTGTTCATATTTTCCGGCCGGCAATATATGTGTAATCACAGCCGCAATAACTAACAAGACAAGTAACATTGCAAATACGTTTATTTTCCATTCTTTTCTTTCCTTTTTTCCTTCTGGCTCGAATGAAACTGCCTTCTCTGATACTTGACTCATATACCAATCCCCTTTGCAATAAAGTGAAACTTTGATCAATGGGGGGTTCGTTCATCCCCCACTGATTATTACTTTTCCGGGCAGCCGGCAGTCTGGTTTCCCCACAACCATGACATACCAAGCTATCCACCAATTCTTTTATTTATAACACGCTATGATTTAACTACCTTTTTACTAATTTCATTTACAAATTGGTTAAATAAACGTTGCTGCAAGACATCCCTTTCCGACATCATTTCTGGATGCCATTGAACGGCTGCTACATAACGATGAGCTTTCGATTCAATAGCCTCTATTACACCGTCAAAGGACCATGCGCTCGCCTCGAAATCTTTTCCTAATGTTTTCACTGCTTGATGGTGAAAAGAATTAACCATTAAAGATTTTTGGCCAATAGCCTCATAAATTTTTCCCTCTTCCAGAAGATCTACAGAATGAGAGCCTTGCCATTTACGGAACTGTTCTCGAACATGGAAATATTCTGGCCCCATCTCGTGCTCTAAGTCTTGATAAAGAGTTCCACCAGCTGCAACATTTAACACTTGTAATCCTCGGCAAATTCCTAAAATAGGAATATCTTTTTCTAAAGCCTGCTTTGCCAGATTTAATTCAAAATTATCTCGTTCTTCCTCTACAGTACCTATATATGCTTTTGGAATATCACCGTAATAAACAGGATTGATGTCCGCGCCACCCGCCAATAACAATCCATCTAATTGATTAAGTGTGGACTCAATTTGATCAACTTCCTCAATTGGAAGTAGAACAACCGTTGCACCTGCTCGTTGAATTGAACGAATGTAGTCATAAGAAAAGATAGCCATATCTTGACCTGGTAGCCCTCGTAAGCCCTCCTTCCCTATTTCACTATGATCAATATAATACCCAGTAACACCAATTAGTGGTTTCATTTTCTCTCACCTCATAATTTAAATGGTTTCGTTGTCTTTCTCTGCTGAAATTGTATACTCTTAACCTCCCTTTTCTAGCAAGTGGTAAAGAATTAAATATGTAAATTACGACTCTACTCATTTCCCTATTTCTTTACACACCATTGATATAAGCAAATATCGTGCCAACATTAAAATTTAAACAATTATTTACACATATTTAAATATTTTGTCACTTTATCGGTGTTTACTATGTTGAAATGTATTATAATTGGTTATTAATTGGTTACATAATAACCATTTAATAACCAACTTTAGACCAATTCCATTCAACTAAAGAGGTGCTCTATGAACAAATTTGAAACCAACCACATTGTATTGATCACCGTTTTAAAAGAAACACGAAAAGCCCTACATCAACAACTAACGGAGATGGTAGGTGATCTCATAGATATCGAAAGTTTTTCTGTAGAAGAAAGTATTCCAAAAGTATTTCATTCTACATTAATTGTATTACCGAATACATTTACGATAGAAACGGTGAAAGACTTTATTGGGGAAAACTGCGAAGTAATAATAGCAAAACGAACATTAAATTATGAAAACGTAGACCAGCTTTTATTTTTACCAGAAGGAACACAAGCCCTATATGTGAATGATAATCATAAAACAGTATACGAATCAATTGAAACGATGCGTCAATTGGGGCTGAACCATATTGAATATGTCCCATACTATCCTGGAAAAACGAATATACAAATGATCAAGCTCGCAATCACACCTGGCGAACTTGAAATTATCCCTGACTTTGTAGAAAAAGTAATTAATATTGGTCATAGATTAATAGATATTACGACAATCATGTCCATTCTAGATCGATTTCATTTAATGGAGGAATCAGGTAACCACGTTTCTGAAAGATACTATCGAAAAATAGTAGATTTAACAAAGAATTTAGCTAAAGCTCATCGACAACTTCATCAAGTTATTGATGGTGTTGGTGATGGCATACTAGCTATTGATTATGAAGGAAGAATTGTTGTCTTTAATGAATTTCTGGAAAGCATGCTGAAAATAAAAAGTAAAAACGCTATTGGTCATCCAATTGATGCCATTATTGATAATATTGATTTAGTAAACTTCATCCTTTCAAATAAGCAGCAAGAAAGCGGAATATTTGTTGTAAACGGCTTGGATGTAATAGTGGAACGCCTACATATAAATGATCAATCAATTATTGTTACTTTTAGAAATGCCCTTAAGACCATCGGATTTGAACGGAAATTGAGAAAAGAATTTGTCAAAAAAGGATATGTAGCAAAATACAATTTCCATAATATCGTTGGCATTAGCTCTACGATCCAAGACACGAAACAAATTGCCAAAAGGTTAGCTAAGACCGATTTAACTGTATTAATTGAAGGTGAAAGTGGTACCGGAAAAGAGTTATTTGCAAGCGCTATCCATAATGCGTCCCAGCGAAATAGCGGCCCTTTTCTTGCTGTTAACTTTAGTGCTTTATCGGATGATTTAGTCGAGAGTGAATTATTTGGTTATGAAGACGGAGCGTTTACCGGGGCAAAAAAGGGCGGGAAAATGGGATTATTTGAACAAGCAAATGGTGGCACCATTTTTTTAGATGAGATTGGAGATATTAGCCTGAAACTTCAAGCACGACTCCTTCGAGTATTGCAGGAAAAAGAGATTATGCGCGTTGGCGGAAGCCAAATTATCCCGATAGACGTTCGAATTATTGCAGCAACCAATAAAGATTTACTGAAAATGATTCAAGAAAATATGTTTAGAGAAGATTTATACCATAGGCTTAAAGTACTCTTTATTCACCTTCCCGAATTAAGGGCGCGCCGAAATGACATTGAATTATTAGCTAAACATTTTGTTGCACTATCGGACCCTAAAGTCAAAATTGAACAAGAACTAATTGAAGAACTTCAAGGATATCCATGGTACGGAAATGTACGAGAACTTAAAAATACGATAGATTATATGCTTGCTGTCCGTACCGGAAACCAAATAACAAAAAATGATTTGCCTAATCAACATTACTTTCAAAAGCCTCCACATAAGAAAACAGATAGTGATCAGGCAGAAAATATTACACCCTTTTCTTCAAGTTCAAACGCTCTTGATCAAGAATCCCTTTTCATCCTTACCCTCATCATGAATTATGAAGAAAAAGGAAAAGCAATCGGAAGAAGAATTATTTCTGAAAAGAGCCAAGAAGTCGAAATGAAATTAACTGAGGCACAGGTAAGACACCGATTGAACTTCCTGAAAATGAAAGGGTATGTGGAAATAAAAAGAGGTAGAGCAGGGATTCATCTAACAAGAAAAGGGTTGGAGATTCTACGTAATCTTTAGTCAAAGTTCGGATTTTCAGATACATATAGGCTGTTTTATAAACAGCCTTTTTTTGATGGAATAAAACGTCGATAAATTTAAGTTACAAATATTCAGAATTAATATTAAAATGAAGAATGGGGATAGGGGTATGGGATTTAAAAATTTATACATAACGAGGGAATAGAAATGAAACTACAATTAAAAGCGGATTTAGGGCTACTACTAGTTACATTCTTCTGGGGTGCATCGATCTTACTTACAAAGGTTGGACTCGAAGGCATCGAAGAATACAACTTAATCGCATTACGATTTATTATTGCCTTTCTTTTATCAGGTTTAATATTTTACAAACATTTATTCAAAGTCGATTTTAAAACTGTAAAATACGCATTTATACTCGCTTCTGTCTTATTTATCGTTTACATTTTCGCAACTTTCGGTACAAAGTACACGAGTGTTTCTAATGCTGGTTTCTTACTATGTCTCACAGTCATCTTCATTCCGATCTTATCAGCTATATTTTTAAAACACATTCCAGAAAAGAAAGTGATAGTAGGAATCATTTTAACGATAATAGGAATCGGCTTATTAACATTAACGAGCGAATTCAAGATCGGTAATGGCGATATATTTTGCATACTGTCTGCCTTATTTTATGCCATTCACGTCATCATCACTGGCAGCGTAACGAAACATGTGAATTCAATCGCACTTGGCGTCATACAACTCGGCTTCGTCGGCCTATTTAGTCTTATTTTTTCATTCATTATTGAAACACCCAAACTGCCTAGCACAACCAACTCATGGCTCATCATCCTAGCCTTAAGCATATTTTGCACCGCAGTCGCTTTCATCGTGCAAGTAATCGCCCAGCAATACACGACGCCTACACATACCGGACTTATTTTCTCATTAGAACCTGTCTTTTCCGCAGGCTTCGCTTTCGTTTTCACAGGTGAAACACTTACCGGAAAAGGATACTTAGGGGCTACGCTTATATTAGTAAGTGTGTTGATTGCTGAGGTGGATTTTAAAGGATTGTTGCGGGTTAATTATAAGAAGAATATGGAATAGTTATTTCGCCAAATTACATAAACATACCCCGAAAATATTCGTTTGTATTATTTTCACCCTCTTACCTTAATTTTTTTAGATGCTATCTTCAAACAAGGTAGCATCTAAAAAATGTTAAAAGGAATCTCTCCTTAGTATCTTCTTATACTCGATGTAGTTTGCATACTTGACCTTTTCTACGTTCTTTAATTACTTACTGAATATAGTCATACAGATTTTTCGCTAACAATAAACAAGTTACTGTAATGAAAAGAGCACGAACATACCCACTTCCTTTTTTTATAGCAAACTTGGAGCCAACAACTCCTCCAGCAATTTGAGCAATCCCCATTATAAAACCATATGCATAGTTTACTTGCCCTACGTACATAAACATCAACAATGCACCAACATTACTTCCTAAATTAAGAAACTTCGCAGTACCTGCTGCTTTTAAAAAATCATACCCAATAAATAAAAGAGAAAACATTAAAAACGAACCTGTGCCAGGCCCTAGAAATCCATCATAAAAACCAATAGCAAAAATAAAAAAGGTAAAAATAATGACGTGTCGACCAGATAATTTCTTATGAGTAGAAATACTACCCCAATCCTTTTTAAATATCGTATAAATAGCGACTGCACCGAGCATGATCAGCATCAATGGCTTCAGTACTTCTGGGTTCATTAAATGAACGGTCCATGCACCTACTATAGAACCTATGAAAGTGATTGGAAATAATTTTAAAGCCGATTTCAAATCAAGATTACCAGAACGATAAAACACAATATTACTAGTTGCACTCCCCATTGTTGATGCTAATTTATTCGTGGCTACTGCACTTGCTGGATTCAGCCCTGTAAATAATAAAGCTGGTAAGGCAATGAGTCCTCCACCACCTACAACTGAATCAATAAATGCAGCTACAAACCCAAAAACAATCAAAATAATTAATATAGATGGGTCTAAATACAAATCCATACTAGTAGCCTCCCCTTTAGTCACTATTGTAATAGTAACTACCAATTTGCTAAATGTAAAGAGTTATTGTAACGTTGAAATATAAAAGCAAACATCGGAGGACGAAAAAAGTGGACTACATAGTGCAACAGCTTAAAAAAATTGGTTTCAATGAATATGAAGCTAAATCTTATGTATCTCTTGTTAAACAAGGGCCTGTCACAGCCTACCAAGTGAGTAAGGATTCGGGTGTCCCAAGAGCGCGAATTTATGAGATTTTAGGTAACCTTGTAGAAAAAGGAATTGTCATGAAGGAAGAAATAAATGACACCACTCGCTATTCACCTCTACCTGTTGAAATCTTTTTACAGAAGGCGCAAACAGAATGGCAGTCTACTTACGAAGGAATAAGTGATTCATTAAAAAAACTAGAAACTTCCGAGGAAAAAACGGATAATCGAGTGATTACTTTAAAAGACAATCAAACAATCATTAGCTATTGTCAGGCATTAATAAAAAAAGCAGAACGACGTATTGTCATTTCAATGTGGGATGAGATGTATGAAGCGTTAAAAGAAGATCTATCTGAAGTAGCTGATAAAGTTACAATACAAGGTATTACCCTGCATGTTGAAAACCCAATTAAAAATCTAGAAGCCCATCGTATAACACCTTATACAGAAACCTTGTCTACAGAACATTGGTTTATTGTATCGATAGATTCTAAAGAGATGATTTATGGACCATCACTTGAAGAGCGTAATATTGCTTTTTATACAGATGACCCCGTTCATATATACTTATTAGAGGATTATGTATGGCATGATGTTTTAGTAAATCGACTCGTCCGACGTAGCCAAGATGACTTGCAGCAATGGATTACTGCAGAGAGAAGATCTTTCTTTATGGGGAAATGAGGAACATATTCAAGAGCAAACCAAAAGATTTGCGTATTAAACCTAACAACTTCTCCGTACAAAAATAGCCGACTATTATATAATAAATATTCGGCTATTTTTGTATAAATTTATACAGACGCTGCCATTACCCCAGCGATTAATGAGATAAACGCTTCTCCCACTCTTTTACCTTTTCAATTGTTACATCTAATTTTTTAGCTATTTCTTCTACACTCATTCCTTTAAAGAGCATTCCAGCTGCCG
The DNA here is from genome assembly GCF_053557995.1 of Bacillus sp. XB1. Lineage (NCBI taxonomy): Bacteria > Bacillati > Bacillota > Bacilli > Caryophanales > Bacillaceae > Bacillus > Bacillus sp. XB1. Next base: position 2,700,042 of record NZ_JBNRIL010000001.1, read on the forward strand.
AAAGTGCTTTATCAATTTCTTCTTGCTTCTCTTGCTCATATAAACGACCTACTTTTGTCATCCGTAACCACTCCTTTACCTTTTTCGCGTAGTCTTCATCAATAAATTTATCTGTAGCTACAAGAATCCCAGCAATAACTTGAATTTGTTCTTGCTCATTGGAGATACACTTTGCTACTTCTATCGTTTTTTCAATTAAAATTTGTCTTTTCTCTCTACTATGCATAAGTGGTACAAGTATTAATTTCATGGTTTCTTCATCCGTCAAAGATTTTCCTTCTTCCATTTTTCTAATAATCTTTTGAAGAATGGCATCACCATTGTATTCATTTAGTAAAACCGCTTTAGAATTTAAACGTATACTACATACATCTATTTCTTCTATAGGATTCATTACCTCACTTGTATAAATAACTACGATTCGAATATCCGGTAACTCTTTCCTCTTATTATAGTAACGATACATAATTTGATTCGCATAATCCATATACTTCAAATGGTTTTCGAGGAAACGGGTATTACTTTCATACTCTAACATTAAAATTGAACCATCTTCCATTTCAAATAAAGTATCTGAGCGCCTTTGATCTGCACGAACTCTCGAAAATTCATTTAGCAACAATTCTTTTATTCTTGGATAACCTTTTAACCCATATGCTTCAAGCCCTTTATCCCTATAACATTCACTTAAAAACTTCATCAGAATATCTTTATTATGATAAGAAATATCATTCCCTGCCAATAGCTAATCCCCCTTAACTATTAGTTACCATTTTCTTTATTATATAACTTATAAAATTAGCGTTACAACTTTGGTTCACATGCACATGCTATTTTCAAAACACCTTCCTCTCACTACTTCTCCCTCTCCACAAACCGCCCAAACTCCTTCAAAAACCTCAGCTTAAAACTCCCCACAGGCCCATTCCGGTGCTTTGCCACATGAATCTCCGTCATCTCTTTCTGCTTCGTTTCCTTATCGTAATAATCTTCGCGATACATAAGCATAATGACATCCGCATCTTGCTCAATTTGTCCCGTCTCTCTTAAATCAGATAAAAGCGGACGCTTATCTTGCCGCGACTCTACAGAACGAGATAGCTGTGATAACGCTACTACACAAACATTTAACTCACGTGCTAATACCTTAAGCTTACGAGAAATCTCACTAATCTCTTGAAATCGATTGCCCTTATGCTTCGAATCGCCTGTAATAAGCTGCAAATAATCTACAATGACTAAAAGCTTTTTATCACCGTGTTTCCTCTTTAACTTACGAGTTTGCATCCAAATATCTTGTACCGTAACGCCTGCATTGTCGTAAATCTCAAATGGCAACTCACCAATCTCCGCAAACGCCTTACTTACCTTCTCCCAATCTTCCATCGCAAAACGATGCTTCGGATTTTTCAGCCTACCTCCTGACACTTCGCCTACGCAAGAAGCCATCCTTTTTAACAATTGCTTACTACTCATCTCTAACGAAAACAATCCAACCGCCGCTCCAGACTTCGCCGCATGCAGTCCAACATTAAGCGCAAACGCAGTCTTCCCCATAGAAGGACGCGCACCAAGAACGACAAAATCACCTTCCTGCAATCCGCACGTCATTTTATTTAACGATGTATAACCAGTCTCAATACCAGTAATCTCCTTTACATCTTGATGAAGCTCCTCATACAAATCAACTAACGCATCCTTCAAATCAAACTCACATACAGAGTCTTTCTCCTCTAACTCACAAAGTGCCGTAATCGTCTCACCGATAACTTTCTCACTCTTCTCCGCAATAAGACGCTCCCCCATCTTGTGCCCGAGAACACCAGCCTGATACATTTTCCAGGCACCTCGAACAAGCCCCTCATAATAAGAGAAGTTGGCAGTTGTAGGCACACCATCCATTAACCCTATAAAATACTCCATTCCCCCGACCCCCTCTAAAAACTTCGGATCTACCCTAGAAATGAACGTCACAAGATCAATCGGTTGCCCCTCTTCTTCCATTTTTCGCATTAACTGAAATATAGACTTATGCACTGACAGAGAAAAATACTGCTCCGTCAAACGGCACTCCTTAATAAGCTCTCCATCAAGTAATAGAGAACCTAACACCGTCTTTTCCGCCTCCACATTTTGAATACTCATGGACGCCACCCGCGCTCCGCTAAAAAGCGCTGCAACTCCTCCTCAGATGGCGCATTCTTCTCCCACTCCTCACACCTCGCCAAAAACTCCTCCGTCTCCCCCGTACTAACAGACAACTCCTTCTTCCGAAACTTAGCCGTATCCGCCTCAACCTCACACACTTTCGTAAACCCTTTCCCGTGCCATCCTCTCAAAATCCCCTTCACATAAGCAATCGTCCGCTTATTATTCTCAAACGCAATTTGAAGCGCCTTCAGCACAAGATCCTCAGACAAATCATCCATCCACGCACTCAGTTCCTCCACAGTATGAGGAGACAAACTACCAAAATGTTGCTCATAAAAAGAAAACACACGACTTCCCGTTTCTTCCTCTATAACCTCTTCTTCCGCCTCTGTCTCCTCACAAACTGGCTCAACATCATCCACAGCCAAATCACTCGGTATACCGAAATGCGCTAAAAGCATCGGAACATTCAGCTCCTCCTCTACGCACTTCTGAAGAAACATATGTACAAACTCCTTATTCTTCACACCCTTCAGCTCACGAAGCACACACTTCTCCACATTCGTATTCGTCACAGGGTTATAACGAAGCCAATTCAAAACGAATAACTCCCGTGTATCCGCATCATACAGAATCTTCCCATAATCAATGAAGCGCTGCACAAGCTTATCAACAGTCTCCCGATTATAACCCGTCTCCATCTCAGCTAACCGCTTCGGAAAAGGAAAAATCCCGCACTGCGTCGTCTTCGAACAAGTTAATAAATAAACATAAAAATACCGCTCCTCCGGCGTCAAATCCAAAACAAAATCATCCTGCCAAAAATTCACCTGCACATTACGATACACCGCCATCAAAGTTCCTCCCGTCTCCGTTCAAAAGTAAAAGCCCCTTCATAATATATATGGGAGGATGGCCGGGTTTTTGGCGTGTTATTTTTAATTTTTTTTGACTACTACTACGGTGTTTGTTGGTGTTTTTGTTTTTGTTATGTTTTTTCTTAGTGATTTATTACTTGGTAGGGGCTTGTAAGGGGCTTATGAGGGGCTAGTTATCGGTTACTTCGATTAGGAAGACTCTATTTGAAAAGCCGCCTCTTTCTTCTGTTTTCTTTTTACGGATGTTGTTGATTTCTTCTAGTGTCGTGCCTTCGTGTTCAGCTAGGGCGTTTATTAGTTCTAGTAAGTCGGATAGCTCTTCGAGTTTATCGGATTTTGTTTTTGCTTCGATGTATTCTGTTAGTTCTTCTTGTGTTTTCTTGCAGAGTTCTTTTATGTATTCGTCTTCGGGTAGGATTCTTGTAGTTGGTGTTTTTCCGTTAGCTTTTATGATTTGTGGGATTTTGTTTCGGATTAGTTTGTTGTAGGTTGGCATGTGGTTTTCCTCTGTTTGGTTTTTTCTTCTATCAAACAAATCTTCAATAACATCGATATCTTCATCTATTTTATAAATGTCTCCCAACATAACATGTTTAATACCATTTCCTCCGCAACTTATATCATTAGCTCTATGTTTAGATTACATTTTATGCGAGAGATAATGACAATACTACTAAGTTATAAAGCTTATATAAAAGATTTTAATAAAAAACAATACATGCTAAAATACAAATATAAAATAGATATAAATAGAGGGGACACACTATGATTGTAAAAAGTAGAACTAAGAAATATTCTTCAAAGCAATATACATATAGTCACTTAAGGGGAAAATTTAATCTCCCTACTTTTCAAAGAAGATTAGTTTGGAGTACAAAGCAAAAGGAAGAATTTATTGACACTTTAAGTTTGGGTTTTCCTTTTGGATCGATTTTAGTTTATCAATATCCAGAAAAAAAAGAGATTAGCTTAATTGATGGGCTACAACGAATTTCAACAATTCAAGATTATGAAAAATCACCTGAAAAATATATTGATTTAGATGATGAAGCAATACAACTAATTAAACTGTTAGTTACCAATGATTCTGATAAAGAGAACGAAAAGCTAGTAAACTCATTAAAAAAGGAAATTAAAGATATTTTCAAAAATATGTTAAAAGAAGATAATCCAAAACCTTTTTATTTAGAGGATGAAATTAAGACAAGTGAAAATATCTCAAGATATTTCGACTCATCTTTTACAAGGGCTATTGGTGAATTACAGCATAACATTATTGAAAAGAAAACCAATTTTCTAAATGTAGATAACATTGAAATTCCGGCAGTAGAATTTTTAGGTGATGTAAGCGAATTAGCTAAGGTCTTTGAAAATTTAAATAAGGGTGGAAAGAAATTAACAAAATACCAAGTTTTTGCTGCACAATGGTATAACGATACTATTAAATTAAATGATAAAAAAAATAATCAAAAGTTATTAGAAGCAATTATAAATAAATATATTAATCTTAATGAAAATAGGGATATTAAAATTGAAGATTTTTCAGCTGATGAGATGAGAGAACTAAAAACAATTAACTTATCAGAATTATGTTACGGAATCGGAAAATTAATTTTAGATGTATCTCCTGTTTTTTATTCAAGTAAAAAATATGAGCAACTTGAAGATCTTGCTGATGAATTAGGCTATTCAACAATGGGCATTATCTTTGGAGTAGATAATAAAAAATTACATACTCTAAAAATCCAAACTGATTCTGTTTTGAATGCCGATTTACTTGAAGAATTGATAGGTAAAGTATTAATGATTTATAGTAATATTAATTCGCATTTTGAAAAATATTTAAAATTGATGAAAATAAAAATTGCATATGAAAATAAAAAAATAAGTAATTTTAAATTTTTATCTTATTTTGCAGATCTTTGGGCTAATAATTTTATTATTACTAAAGACGGTCAAATAAAAGATAATTCAACTGGTCAAGATAAAACATATTCGAATTCACTTAATAACTTTATTATATATTATTTACAAGATGCGGCTATGAATAGTTGGGGAAATGCAGGCGATTCAAGACTAAATAGTTATTATTTAGATAGGAGTAAAAAATATTCCTCGAGACCATCCAAAGAAAACCTTGAAGAAACATTATTGTTCTGGTGGAAGGAAAGATGTTCAAACCCTAGTCTAATGTTTGATGATATGTCAAAATTGATTCTAACTGTATACTATAATCTTATTCCTAGCAATGGATTATTAGATGGCAGAGATCATGATTTTGAACATATTATTGTAAAATCAAAAGTTAAAGATAAGTATTCCAAGCATAAAATTCCAGCTGGTTCGCTTGGAAATATGATGTTTTTAGATAGCAATGTAAATAGAGCGAAAAAGGATCTTAACTTATATAAATTAATCGCTTCAGGTGAAAATATCAAAGAGGAATTCAATAGTGTAGCCTTATATCCTGAGGAAAGAATCATAAATGATATCGAGGTAGAACTTGATAATGATACAGCTGAATCAGCTTTAAGGTTTATTTCCCAAAGGGGTAATAATATAATTAAAAAATTGGTAGAAAAACTGTATTAGTTATCATAAAAATATACCATATGTATACAGTTGTATTTTTATAGCACCATACAAAAAAGGAAATAGGTTATCTTCAACACGTGTTGAAGATAACCTATTTCCTTTCCCACTATATACCGCAACATTCTCACCTAACAATCACTTCTTGCTCGACACGCCGTCCCTCTTTAAGCATTTCCTTAATTAACTCATACCACAAAGAATAACGCTCATTCTCTAACATCTTCATTAATTTTCCTTCATACCCTTCACTAAATTCCATACCATATTTTACATATTGCCTATAGGTAGATACATCCATCATATAAGGCTCAAGCTCCTTAAAAAACGCACGCTTAATGTACTCAAATATTTGGATTCCTCCATAGTCTAAATCTCCATAGTGATACACTTGAATTGAATGGTTTTTCAAATATATATTCAACTTTTTTAACAATTGCTGTACATTCTTTTTTGGAAACCCACCTGTATAGATAAATAAAATATTATTATTTTTTTTAATTTGTTCATAGTATGTGGTCATGTTCTCAATAAGCATTATACTTTCATCGTGTACATACTGAATTTCTAATTCTTTTATTGTTTCATCCATTAAACCAAGCCCACCAGGAAGGGAACCGAGAGCAATCTTCTCTCCTCTAACACAAATATCAACATTTCCTTTTACATAGACAGGTTGGATATTCTCTAAAATCCCAATACTCTCTAAATATTCTTTATCACTTTCATATTCTATATCTCCATACCTTTTATATATTATTAATAATCGGTTTTGTATCGTAGTTTCAAAAAGTTTTGTATCTCCGAATACTAATTGGCTAAAGGTCCTTTTGGGTATACTATCTTCTAAACCTTCTAATCTAGAAAGTGCTTTTACAAGTAGTTCATAACCTTTAACATCATTTAAATCAACTCTTGCCGTTTTTTTATTTTGAAACGACTGTTGAACTTCTTTATACCATTGTCGAACCCAACTCCATGAATGAATAGCAAGTGGTTCTAACACTTTTAAAATCCGATTCATTTTTTCAAATTTCGGCTCTATACCAGCTTCGCTATAAGCTAGTGGAATAAAATCATACTGTAAATAAACTTTTTCAGCAATCCGATTCTCTTCCCACTTTTCCCACTTCACTTCAATAATTCCTTTACTAAGTAAGTCTTTTAATGCAGTATTAATTTCTAAACGGTTTGTATAATCCATTTCATCATTATATACTTTAGAAAGTTCATGCTTTTGCCGAAATGAAAATTGAGGGCGCTGAGCACTTCTCTCGCCTGTATGAACAGTTTTACTATTTTCAAATTTATTCAATAAGACTGAAAGAATCTTGCTCTTGTAATCCAATTGCCTCGTCCTCCCTTGGATAAGATAACATGTCAGCAAAACATACATGCCCTACTCGGTTAATTATAATGGCTGTATCTGCCTCAGCTGCCATATGAGCCATTTTCTCATCCGGAACAGCTGCAATTAATTGCAAGTCCAACTGTTTTATAAGACGTAAACTAATTTGAATCCGCTCTTCATCCATTTTATTAAAGGCCTCATCAAATACGACTAAACGAATGGTATTTTTATTTCGATAAAGGTGTTGAAATGATGCTAGGATGGCAATATAAAAAGGTGTTTGCGTCTCTCCACCAGATTGCTCACGTAATAAATTAGACATAAATCTTGTTCCATTTTCATTATTAATACTTAAATCAAAATCGAGATAATTACGATAGTCCACAAACTCTTCATTTTCACCATACTCGCCCACCACTAATCTACCAAATAAGTCCTTTAAAATCTCTGCCCTATCTTCATCACCAAAATCAAATAGAGATATCTCCGGCTGTACCCTTTCATCCATAATTACATCATAAAATTTTTTATATTGTTCACTTGGCTTTATTACAAATCGATACGTGTCATTTCGGAATTTAAATCTTCCTAACGCATGGTTCAATTGATTAAATTCTCTACGCGCCGCTTGAATAGCCTCCCGCATCTTGTAAATAAAATGAGACTGAAATTCCTCTTCAGCTTGTTGCAACGTTTCCTTGATCTCTTGTTCAAACTTTGGGATGTCGAGATTTGCAATTTTTCGGAGTGCCTCTTCGTACTGCTTATTATCTTTAGCCTGTATAATTCCTTGGAAAGTTCGCGCTTCATTATAAGACTTACGTTCACTTTCTAGAAAACTCCATTTTTCTTCGTATTTATTTTGATTTTCTTTTTTATTATTTTCGTATTTATTTCTTATAGCACCATAAGCTTTATTTGTGAAAATAGCTTGCTCGTACCTTTGCTCGGCCTCTTGTAATAATTCAACTTCATATTCAAATTTCCATTTTTCCAAATTCTCTAAACGCTCCGTTACGTCCTTTTCTTTTTTCCACAACTCACCTTTCACACCTTGAAGTTCTTTCTTCACTTTCCCAATTTGTTCAAACAATCTACCTTCTTCTCTATTAAATTGATTATATTTCCCCTTCCACTCTTCTAACTTTTGGTGTAACCTTTCTAATGGTGACAAATCAAGAGTATTCAGTTCGCTATGCCATTTATCTATATCTCTATTAAATCCCAAAATCCTATCATTCAATGAAAAATTTAACATATAGTTTTTATAATGGGATTGCTTACCTTCTAAAATTTCAATCCATTTCTTAAATTCTTTAATATAGTACCCTACCATTTGCAGTTCTTTTTGAATTCCCTTTAAGTTTTCTTCTTTAATTTCTAATTGCCTTTGAATAGCATGTGCACCTATATATGGAGTTTCATATACTCTTTTAGGAATTTGACGTGCTACAAGACGTTGATAACTCATACACGTCGCAGTAACAGCTGTTTTATGCTTTCGTAATTCTTGTTCATTGTCCGCCTTTATTACCCTGCCTAATAAATGATGGATTCGAGCCTGTACTATTTGGTTACCACCTACTATCTCTTCAGCTAAAGAACCCTTCTCAACCTTCCCTAAATATGTTTGTTCCTTTTCAGTATCAACAAGTCCAACACCTTCAAGACCAAGATTCCACTTTTCCCTTTCATAGATAGATAGTGCAGTCGCAAACATATGTGGTTCTACCAAAATATCAAATCTTTGAGTATTCAAATACCCTTCTAGGGCATTTCGCCATTTATCATTTTTTATTTCTAACTCTTCACAAAGAACCCATACTTTCGATTGATCCTCTAAATGTTTTTCTAGTAATCCCCTCAACTTTTCAACAGACATAGGATAAGAGCGTTTCTTTCTTTTTAAATTCTCTATATCAGAAAGTAATTTTTGCTCTTCTGTTTTCAATTCAACAGATCTGTGTTCTAATTCTGCTGTACTCTTATAAAAACGCCCACTAATTCGTTTTAAATTCTCTCCAAGTTTATTTAATGTTTGCTCTTCCCTATTCCCTCCAGTACCATCATTACGTGACAAGAATGCTAGACAATCTCTTCCTATTTCCAATGCATGCTTCTCGTCCTTGCTTAAAGTGAAATATTCATTACCTTGATAATTAAAAAGACTAGAAACATCCTTTTCTTCTCTTTCTAAACTATGAACATATACATTTTTGGCACGCTCTAAATCATCACATTCTTTTTTCGCTTGATCTATTTGTTCTTGTAATTGTTTTTGTCTTTTTTGTTCCGCACTATCCTTAATTTTAATTTCATACTCAATCTCTTTTTTTCTAGCATAATCTTTTTGTTCTGCTGTCTTTTCTTGATCTAATTCATATTTTCTCAATTCCTTTTCCCTCTGTTCAATACTTTTTTGACATATGCTCTTTTCTTCTTCTACTAATAAATAATCTAGCCCTCGAAGAACATACTCTTGTATGGAAATATCCGCTTCTAACTTTACACATTCCATATAAATATTATCTATTCGTTCCAGCTCTTCTTTTCTTTCTTTTAATTCTTTTAATTCTCTTTGCAATTCTTCATGTGTTTTAAAAATGCTCCTCATAACATCGATTTTAAGTTCTTTTTCATCCAGTATATTTTTATATACAAAATCCCTCATGTTATCGATTGGTTTAAATGATAATGCTTTCGCAAAGGTTTTAATAAACCTTTCATGTAGTCCGCCAAAGCGGTGTAATAAAGCTTTTTGGTATTGAATTGAACTTTTTTCAATTATAGCCTTTGGAAATTGCGCTCTTAATTTTTTGGAAAAATCGGCTTGTGTTTCTACGTAACGTTTCGCATTTTTTGTATTAAAAAACGAAATCATATTAATTTCAGATTTAGGTATAATAAAATACTCTTTTATTTTCTCATCGTTTTTAAATACATCAATTGAAATACCAATTACAAAACTTTCTCCTACCTTCTCATCATAAAACTCCGCAACAATATACGTTGTAAAATACCCTTCTCGTACAAAAGGCTTTTCTTCTGTCCCTATTTTCCCCCGCAAATAATTAATTAAAGAACGCTTAGCTTCTTCATATGCTGCTGAATTAAATTTAATCTTCCGCTCATCCGAAATAAAGAGAACTTGTAAAGCATCAATGATAGTGGACTTCCCTGCTCCTGTATGACCAGATATAACCGTTTGTTTTCCAAATATAATTGTTTCATCATTGTAATAATGCCAATTAATTAATCGTAGCTTCTTCATCCATTTCAATTTGATCCCCACCTTCACTATAAGATTTTATTTTTTCATACAATACATTTAAATCCCCTTGTTGCAGCACATGAATGCATGAATGGAAAAGCTGAAAACGACAATCATCCAACTCTATATCATTATCAATTGGTCTCAAAAGTTGATTTTGCTTCCCCATCTGCACAAGTTCACGTAACTTCGTTTTTGATACAAATGTTAATCGAAACGTCTCATATTTCCCCTTGATTTCTTGAAGGGTGGTAAATGGATATTGACTAATAGATAGCGAACTGCGTTTTTCCTCATAGATAAGTCTTAATACTAACAACCAAATCGTTTCGTCTTTCTTCAATTTCAACCGATGCTCGTAATGTGGCGAAGCAATAACAATACACCCATGCTTTTCATCCACAATAAAATCCCAACCAATTACCTGTAAATATCGCTTAATAATCTCTTTATTTCGTACTGCCAATTGATACTTCTCACGTTCAAATTCTTTCAATAAAAAATTATGAGAAAACAAATAATTAATAACAACTTCCATCTCTTCTCTTTCTCTATCCAATATATTTTGCATAAATTCCTCCCTAATTTTCTCGTTTTATCGTGCGATTAGAAAATGTATAGCCCCTTTGTGTAATAAATTCAGGTGACTCTTCACTTAACGTATATCCAGCGTTCCTACTGTAGCCATACAAATAAACGTAAATTAAATACAAAGCGTCCTCCTCGTTTTGCAAATCCAACTCACTCATCTCTATCTCTTGACGCCCCTTCATTGCTTCCAACACAAATCTTCGGATTTTCTTTCTATTAATAACCTTTTCAATACGTCTTACATTTTCAGCTTTTAGCTCCTCTCGCATCTCTTCACTAATTTCGGTAACCTCATGCTGTTCTGGTTCATATACATCTTTTTTCTTACGTGGGGATAACAGTGATGCTTCTTGAAGTTGCCTAAACTGTACTAAGCGAAACGGGGAAGAATCGAGTATATTCTCGTCCGTTTGCCTGATATGTTCCAAAATATAAGATATTTTGTAATCAGTACTGTCATTATAAGTACTTAAATATCGAGAACGATCTAAGACCGCTCGTAAATATTGATAATGACGTGCGTCAATTTGATTATAAATTTCATCTAAATTACTATAAATTTCTTCAACCTTATACATTTTCTTACTTAGTACATCCATCGCCTCTTCTTGACTAGTAGAATATCCACTTTCTACAGCATCTTTGGCAGCACGTTTCATGAATTCATCATCTAAAAACCAAGTCTGTATACGCTCTAATATTTTATTTCGATATCTCGACACATGGTCCGATGTCCTTAAACGATGATAACTTTTATCAATTATGTCTTTTTTATATTCTCCAAAATGATGCTCTAACACTTGTTGTATATCATCTTTAGCTGCAATTGTTTCCATATGATTTTTCATATTGTGCAGTAAAATTGTTAATTCATCATAAAGTTGATCACTATATTTTTCAGACTCCCAAATAGCTGAAGCTGGGCGCCCCTCCGCCTCCACTCCTATTAACAACTGATATGTCGTAAAACAATATCTTTGATATTCAATTGTTCTATTTTCACAAATTTCCTTTAGCACAGCCAAAATACGGCTAGAATACACTGGAAGTACTATAAACTCTTCAAATTGATCACGTATTTCCACATCAATCCATTTAAGTTTCTTTAAACGTCGAAGTACCACATTCGCTCTCTCAGCACTGTCTTGCACTCTTTCTTCCATTTCATCTTCTACATCAATACATTCTCCTAGCTCCTCTTTCGTTTCTATCAATTCTTGAATTTCATCTTTCATCAAGCTATATAAAATACCAGCTCGATTGATGTGGAATTGTTCATATAGTAAAAAAGCAACTTCAGCATAAAACTCCCGATTTTTCCCAGTAAACAAATTAAAATAATTTTCCGGAATGTATTCAAATAATTTTTTCATTTCAACCTCCTTCTGCAATACCATTTTGTGACCTTATCACCTGTAATTTTCAATACTATAATGATGGTTCCCTGCATCAACTTGCAAAATCAAACAAATTTTTACAATTTTAAAAAGCGCCTTATAAGTTGTTTTTCATCAACTTATAAGGCGCTTCTCATTGCTTCTTTTATATAGTTTTCTTCTTCGGTTGTGAAAATGGTTGGGAATTCGGATAATGGGAAATTTGATTGTTTAATTATATCCTCTATATCACTTTGAGAGATATCAAGATAGTTCGTTACCTCTTCTATTACATTGAAAAACTCCTTCAAAGTAACTTGAACTTCATGATGACTCGGATCCTTCTCTTCCTCCTTATACTTTTTCAACGTCCCTATCACATCCATAAAACGCCGATCAAACTTCTCTTTTAGTTCCTTATTATTATAAAAAGCTCGAACACTATCCGTTGAAAAATGTTTCTCTAACCATTCCTTATTTTCTTTCTCCCATATAAAAGTTTGCAGAAAAGAAGAAAACAAAGCGACATCCACTCGTTCTTCCTTTTGAAACTTCTTCGTCATCTCATCCATATGCGAAAGTACCTTCGCAATTCTTTCTTGCTCCGCCAAAAGCAATTCCCTTTGAAAATGCATTTGTCTTAAAAATTCTTCCGTCTCTATATCACGCTGCAATATAATATTTTGAATTTCACTAAGTGAAAAACCGAGATGCTTAAACGATTGAATCTGCTGCAGCACATACAAATCATCTTTCGTATATAACCGATGCCCACCCTCAGTATAATCGCTCGGCTTCAATAAATTAATCTTGTCATAATAACGAAGCGTCCGCACCGTAACATCCCCAACACTTGCAAACTCACTAATCATCCACGCCATATCATCACCTACTCCGATAACTTCTCTTTCACATACTGAAGCATACGTGAAAAACTCATCTCATTTTGCCTACAATATTGAAACAAACCTACAACAAGTAATACAAAAGGAACATTACCTCTATAACGATGTTCATACTCGCTAATACCGTCATAAAAGTACTCATACTTTCTGTTTCGTAAAACGATATAAATCGCAAGAAACAACACAGCAATCATAATAAAAATTCGCTTTTCCCTTATCTCCACTTCTTGTTTCATCACCTATTCTCCTTCCACAGCGTACTTATCTTCTTTAAATAAAGGAATCCGAATGAAATAACGATATGGTTCGTCGCGTACTACTTTCCACGCAACAATAATCACTTGAACGACCTCAAAGGCAAACACAATCCAAAACAAAACATCACTAATACGCGAACTAATATTAAATAGAAGAAAGATTAACAAATGAAAGTTGAATGCCTTTCGGCAATGATATTTGTACACCTCATTTTTACGTGCCAGCGTGATGTACATGAGTAGTGGTGAAAAAATTCCTATTGCGGCTGAGAGTAATAGCATGATGATGGTGTTTCTTTTTTCTTTTGTGGTGGTTTTCATGAGTTGTTTGGTCCCCCCTTTTTGATTTGTCTTCTTTAGGTTAGGGGGTGACGTTGGGGGAGATGCAAGTGGAATATACAGAAAAAATTTGGTATCACTAATATAGAGGTAAAATAAGACCTTTACCTTGACAGGGTGGAGGTCATCATTTAAATTTCACATCCACGTTATTTATAAATAGAAAGAAGAGCATATATCTCATATGCTCTTCTTCCCATAGCCAATAATACAATTTGTCCGACTAATATTTATCTAATCTATTTCACAATTACATCTATCATTTTTAAAAATTTCTCCACTTCACCTAAAACTCCTATCGTTCCAGGAATATCAATCCTCCCTTTTCCATCACCCACTCTATAATCCCTCACCACAGCAACCGTCATATATCGCCCATTACCAAATCTGGGTTTCTCCACATTGAAAGAATAATTATGACTTCGTTCGATTAGTGCTTTACTCCACTTATCCCTAAGCTCTTTTCTTCTATCCTTATCAGCAACATGTATTTTAAAACATAAACGTCCTTCTTCTAACTGCAAATACTGCTTACAATTATTATCCTCTCGTTCATTCCACCATAAGGCATAGAATCCACCATTCGGATTAGCTACATACCCGTATTGACCTTTGATCCCACGCTGCTTTAGTTCCTCATAAAATCCTTTCCAAGCTTCACCTTTCCACTCGCTTAACGGAAGTGTCTTATATGAATCATATTTTTGCTCTATTTCTCTTAAATAAAAATAGTAATCTAAAAATATTTGATTTTGAACGCCTCTATCTATATTTTCTTGTGAAAATTCAAGCATTTGTTTTCTTGTAAACAACATATACTTTGCATCAATCACTGCTGAATAATCACTTTGATTACCTATTTTATAGTAGATGGGTAATAGGTCGCTCTCTTTGTATTTTTCTAATTTAACCACTTCTTCATAATAACGCTTCAATTGATTAGAATGCTCTTTTGTATATGTTTTATCTTCAATTAAAATAGCCTGATTACCGTTAACTTCAATAAGTATATCTAAACCTTTAAATTGTTTCGTAACCTTAATTTCTTTAATAGAAGCTGGAAAGTTCTTTTTATGTAAGTCATATATTCTTCTAATAAAATCTATACCAGCTTCATGTAAGCATTTATCAGTTTCTTTATAGACTGGGTTCGCCCACTCTGCTAGCCAACAAATAAAAGCATCTTGCGACAACTCACTTGTTCCATGTGAAAATAAATTCGGTCTCTTATCCATTACTTAATCCCCTTTGTATCTAAGCACTATTCCTCAACATGTAATACTTCTAAAACTTCCTTAAACAACACCGATCCTCTCCCAACAACCAACTCCAATGGAACTTCCTTAACTCGCCCATCTCTCCCCACACTAACAACCTCCTTCTCATAATCAACCCAAATCTGAACATCCTGTACATAATAACTCTTAATAGAAGAAGCCTCATCTAAGTTGTTATGATCCAGTTCCACCTTAACTTGCTTCGTAAAACGGCGCAGCGTTTTCCAAAGAGTTCGTTCTTCCTTTGATTTCATGAAGAGTTCTGGGAGTTCTTGTACTTCTTTTAATAACGACATAGTTGTTATTGTGTATGTTTGAATGCCATATCCTACTGGGCGGATGAGGTGGTCTAGTTTTTTCCATGGCTTTAGTTCAAAATGTACATGGTCATCGTTTTGTTGCATTTGAATATGCTTGATTTTGGCGACGTATTGAATTCCGCCTTTTTCTCCGTACCATTTTTTCGGTGCATATAATGCTATGTACTTCGCTTCTTGCCATCCTGGTTTTAACTGTGTGACTAACATCTGATATAAGCCATTTTTTCTATATGTTTCGTATTCAATTTCAGTTTTCACGCTGCCCACTAATACTTTTTCTTCTAGTGAGGAGTGCCATTCTTCTTTTGTCCCTCTTGGAAGGATGCCTTCTTTTATAATTTCTTCGGGGCTTTTTTCAATGAGATGGTCTAGAAATTGTTCGACTAGTCTTGTTGCGTTTGGTAAGAATGGAAAGCCACCGATATTTACTTTTTCGATACTTTTATAAAATGGATGGTTCTCGTACGCTTCCTCTTGGTTCCATGGGAATAATACGTACGCTCCGTAAGCTGTCCGCTCAAAAGGTCCATCTTGTTCCACAACTAATGCATCTCTGTAGCGGTGCATTGTATTAATGTCTTCTTCCATTGGGCCAGGAGTACCATACTTCTTTTTATAATGAGACCTTTCAGCAAAATCAATTCGGTATTTTGCATCAAAAATGTATTGATATTGATAGTTCTTTCCCTTTTTCTCAATAGCGAGCATCGTATCTGGCTTTTGTGTAACTGTTGGCAGTCTACCGTTCCTTTTCTGGAAATACAGTTCTATTACTTCACCAGTGACTGGATGCTTGAACGTTCTTTTTGCAGTTTTGCTTTCATCAAGCGTTACGTATAACCCGTCTTGCTTAACTTGAATAACATCTTGATGGAGCGGTATATACTTTTTTGATAGAATTTGTCCAAGTTTTAAATACGTCCAGTATTCGTATAATCTAGCAACATCTTTTACCGACATTTTGAATATTTGTCCTCGTAATGTTAAACCTCGCGATAGCATTAAGAAGATTTGATACGCATCTCTATAGCCTGCCGCCATTTGGATAACGAGTGAAAAGACTGAGCGATCTAATTTTCCTATTCCTCGCCAAAATGGATCGTTCAATTCATTTTTCATTCGATACTTCATATCTTTCACACGTTCTAACAAATCTTCATCAGTTACACCACGTGTATATCTAGACTTCGGCTCTAATGCCTTAAGTAAATCATCTATTTTATGTACGACTCTTTGAATCATCCATTTAACAAATCGATTTTCTAACGTATCATAAGACACTTCCTTATAAGCTGTAATCCCTTTAGTCGGTATATAGTTTTCTCCTTGCAGTAAGTGTGGTCGCTTTCGCAAATAATTCATTCCGACAGAATCCAATTTACGAATTTTTTCTCCTCGTACAAGTTGATGCCTAGTCATAAGCGTATGATGCGGCTGTCTTTTAATATGAGAGATCGACTTTATAAATCGCTCAAAGGAATCATTTAAAATACGATAAAATTCACTCTTCGATGGATTTGTAGCGTAAATTGCGGATGCTCCTAAGTAAGTTCTCTTTAGTAAATGAAATGCTAAATTATAAATTTCATCATTTACTTCATCTAATAAGGCTCTATAATCTTCCTTATAATCAAGTTTTGCCGGGAAAACTTCAAATGTAACAGTTAATAAAGTTTCTTGCTCGTCTTTAATTTCGAATGTTGTATTTCCTACTTCATTTGGAAACGAAAGATTCCCCATTAACACATGAAGTGATCCCATTTGAATAGAACTAACTTGCTTTCGAAAACCCGGGTGTTCATGATAAAAAGAGAGCTGCCTGTTATTTTTCGGAACAACAACAAGCTGATAACTTCTATTTTCAAAAAAGATTGGCGGGTGTTCATTCCATTCGTCTAACCCCTGCAATCTCGCATCAAATACAGAAACGGATTCCGCCTTCCCATCTACATGAAAATACATCATTTCATCTACCTTCATAGCTTGATACTCTTTTAAACTCTCATATTTTTCATGATAAGGATTTCCCTTAATTGTCAATGATAGCTCTTCTGTTTCAATCTTAACTAGCTCTATCTCATTATTAGATCCAGAAAGAGGTGAAACCATCATACTCGAACCTCCTTAACATATGAGACAGCTTGTTAGCTGAACGAGGATACTTAGCATAGGAAGCATCATTATTGCCACTATCATATTCTTCATTTGTACATAATACATACAACTGCTTCAATACCTCTTCTGTTCTTCCATCGCTCCCCGCAAGACGCGGTAAAATCTTTTGATATATTTGATAATCGAGTGCTTCATCGAATGACAATAACTTTCCTTGTTCGTTGTATGCCATGTAGAAACAAATTTCATCTCGTATACGATACCCAACTTGAGCTCCAACTGATTCAAGTATTTTATTTATTTTTATTAAAAGGTTCGATATATTTCTCACAAGATCTTCGTTTTCTTTAAAACATTCTTTTAGATGAAGATACTCAGTTTCTAAAGAACGATTTGAAACAATTTCAGCTTCCTTCTCTTCTACATCCATTAAGAAATTAAAATAATCTAAGCTAACAGTATTAAACTCAATCGTATTCGCTCGATCTAATACTTTCTTACTTAACGTATGTGTCGTTTCATCCATATTTACAGTTCCGATAATATATACATTTGATGGAATCGTAATATGCTTATTCGTAATTGACTCAGGAAGAACAGGTGACGTAACAATTTTTCTATCTTTCCATTTACGACTCTCGATTACACTTAAAAAGTCACTAAAGTAGTATTCCACTCGAGCTAAGTTCATCTCGTCCAACACTACAAAGTACGGTCGATTTGGATTTGCATCTGCATTTTCAAGAACTTTAATTAACGGTCTTTCTTGAAACTCCCCTTGCAGGTTCACATAACCAAGTAAATCAGAGCTATCACTCCAATCAGGTCGAACTGGAATGAGCGTAAATTGTCCATTCTCTTCTGTTGCCCCTAAACTCTCCGCAAACCACTGCACAATTTTCGTTTTCCCTGTACCTGAAATACCTGATAAAATCACAAATGGCTTCGTCTTTAATGAAAGGAAGAAATTAATAAGATCTTTTTTCTCATAAAAGAAACCTTTACTTTGAATATAAGAAGACACATGATCAATAATGGATTGCTGATCTAAATGAACTTCTTTCCTCCCATAAATCACTTCATATTTCGTTCCTTCCTCTTTATACGCTATGAATCCCTCATAATAGCGAAGCATTTCTTCTAGATCCTCTACTAACTCTTTTTCACTTGGCATTTTATTAGCATCGTACGCAATATATGCAGCTGTTGAATTCGCATAGCCTTTCGCTTTTGAGCTTGTCCCTAGGAAAATCTCATCATCTTTTTTCACATTTTGGGACATATGTATTTGCTCGCGAATTTCTTCTTTAATTTTATCCAATTCCTCTTTATCCGTTTTAGTTACTCCTTGCGCTATCGTTAAATATAATCGTTCCATATCTTCACTAAATAAGTAAACGATATAATAACCTCTCTGTGTGGATGTCGTAATATCTTTATTCATAATTGCAAGCCATGGAACAGCAGCCCAGTTTCCTTGTCCAATTGATCCTGTGACAACATACTGATTATGATCAATAAATGGTAACCTCGTTATTTCCGTTGTCATCTCATTCCTAACAACCGATCCCATTTTATGACCCGCAAATCTTTCTGTTCTTGCCTGTAAATACTCATTCATAACCGTTAAAAACTTTTCACGTAAATTACTGTTCATACTACCGCCCTTTTCCACATCATCTTTTACATATTGTTCAACAGGAATCCATTCATCATTAATCAGCCCTACTTGTTCCATCCAATCCAGTAAGTTACCCGTACGCCGCTTCGCTACTGATTCAACCATCAAATTATCCCCTAATGAATTTCGGACAATCGTCATTCCTAACTCCACTAATGCTTCTTTCTTGTCATCTTTTGAGCAGTTCTTTAAAACTCCAAGAACAAATAAAGTATGACGAAAATATTCTTGTTTTAAAACTAGCTGTGTCATGTAGTTTTTCTTATCTTCCGATTGAACATATTCGCTTAATAGCAGCTGATTCATTTCATGAGATTCATTCAAAAAGCCCAACAATCTTAAATCTTGGCGCGCATTAGATTTCATTCTATATAAGTTTTCATCCGTTTGTTCACTTAACGTACTTGGATTATATGTACCATTCATTATCTCTTCTAAAAAGAGCATGACTTTATCGTATTTTTCGCTTGGTAAATTATCGGTTTTGAATTCTTTAAATGTAATAGCTCCCGATTCATTTACATCCACAAATGGAAGCTGTGAAAAGAAAGCTACCATGAAAGTATTACATTCACTCGTTTGTCCAAAATCTTCGTTCTTTACTGTACGCATAGCGATAAATTTTCTCCAAGCATCCTTAAGAAATTCAAAGCTCACTTTAAAATAAGGTGATGCTTCCTCTTCATATTGCTCACGTGAAAATTTAGCTTCAACGTATAATCTTTCATCATCTTTATTTATAACCAAATAGGTTTTATCACCATTTATATCTTCAACCTGCTCCATTAATTTAGCCAATTCAATTATGAGTTGCTCTAACATTTTCATCCCCACCGTTACAATTAATTACAATTACTACTATTTTACCAAACTATGTATAAAAGAAAAATTATACTCAGCTTCAAATAAATATGAACTTTTATTTCATAGTGGAATCTATTTCAAAAATAAACATAAAGGATCTTTTTATCACGAAAAACACCCTTCCTATAACAACGATATTTTTGTCCATAATCCATCAATATAAAAAAGAAGGTTAAGCTTTATTACTTAACCCCCTTTTTTCTTAATTTTAAACAATTCATATGTGATTACCAACGTCTATAATACATATGAAATGCCCTGTTACTTGTTTCTAAAAACCATACGACATAATATATCTGTACTTTTTCGCACCATAATAGCCAAATAGAAAATCCTATTTATTATTATAAAACTTTTTTACTTTTAACAGAGTTGCTCATTATATGTCTTTTGGCTCTACATCTAAATCATAGCATCTAATGTGGATAAATATTTTATCTTCCGTTACTTCCACTTTAATGACTTGACCCATTACACCGATTTCTTCTGTACGATTTTTTCCGCTTTTAATATGCCAAGTTATCTTTTTTAAACGTTTTTCTAATTCTTGGACCCTATTAAAGTGAATTCTCAACTCTATTGGCCCATAGTCATATGGTTTATCTTGCACATTAATATAACCGTGATTTTCAAATGTATAGAACTGACTTTGATTCAATCGCCCCTTAACAAAAATTATAGGATTCAATTTACCGGTCTCAAAGTCTCTTTGTAATTCATCATATATACTAGGATAATAAAATTGTTTATTAAAGCATAATACCCTCGTTACATTCTTTCGGTGCTCATCCGAACGATCAAAAGAAGTATGATAAAGTAATTCTGCTGCACTATTCAGCGTAACTGTAGTTGATTTATTAGGGGCTTTTATTGTTGTGACAGGTCCAACTTTAACTGATTTCCCACCTATTGAATGTGATTTCTCACCTTTCATCCTTATCCCTTCATTTCTCTCTTCCTCATTCCCACAGAAAAAAGGTATTTTTAACTTAATTTTCAATTTTTCGCCTACTGTTCTAATCCTCTCAGATAAATCATCAATCGGTAGATAATTATCACAATTCATTTCATGTTCTGCATCCTTTGAAGGGAGCCTATAATAAGGATTTTTCCCACCTGCATGTACTACCTGTCTCATGCAATCCATGCAATGAAAAGTACCTTTATTTTTCATTGCCATTGTGACATCTTTACAGTTCACTTCTTTTAGATATTCTAAATTGTTATAACCTCTATAGTATGCAACTCTCATAGGTTTGCTTCTTCCCACGCAAGCACCTCCTATTTCACTATTGTTTTGTATATTAATATTATAGCAAAATTACAAAAAATCCCACTATTAAGTTTCCTTCTAAAACTTCAAAAATTACCATCCCAAAAATCCCTACAGTTGTTTTCTATATCCTTCTCGGGCTCTCTTAAAAGATCAATTACTATAATTTTGTTAAACTATGTATAAAAGAAAAATCATACGCCATACCGTATGATCTACTAATTCCTATCATTCCCCACTAACTCCCCATACTCCTGACTACTCTGCTCAAGAAATATCCTACTCTCCCCACTCCCCTTATAAAAACTCTCCCAACCCCGCTCCCTCAAAATCCCCTTCCAACTATCACTCTCCACTATCTTCTTAATAACACCATCCCAATAAGCAACCTCTTCCTCCGTCATATCTTTCGGGCCCATAATTCCTTTCCAGTGCTGGAAGATGACGTCGATTCCTTGTTCTTTCCATGTTGGGATTTCTGGTAGTCGGTCTAGTCGTTTTGGTGCGGATACGGCTAGTATTTTTATTTTGCCAGCTTTGTATTGTTTTTCGGCTTCTGATAGGGTCATGGTTGCGGCGCTGATTTGTTTGTTCGTTAGGACGTTTATGATTTTTTCTTTGTTTTCGTAGACGAAGAATTGTAGTTCGGCTGGGTTTATGCCGAATGCTTTGCTTACTTGTACGAAGGATAGGTGATCGTCGTTTCCTAGGCCGGGGGCAACTCCGATTTTGCAGTTTTTCTTGTCTTGTTTGATTTCTTCCATTAGTTCGTTTGCGTTTTCTATGTTTGAGTCTTTTGATACGACAACGACTTCCCAGTCTGATGCGAGTGTTGCGAGCGGCGTGAAGTCTTTATATGTTAGTTTACTGTGGCCTAGTAGGTTGTTCGTTATGAGTAAGCTTGAGTTAATCGCCAGTACGTGACCACCTTTTTGTTTCGTATATTTCCATCCGACATCACCGCTGCCACCTACTTTGTTTGTGACAGTGATTGGTTTTGTGAAGATTTTTTCTTCTGTTAGTGTTTTTTGCATCGCCCGTGCTGTTAAGTCCCATCCTGCTCCTTGAACGTTTGGTGCAACGATTTCTACTTTGTCGATGTTCACTGTATTCGTATGGGATTTTTCCGAGGAACAACCAGCTATTACTACTGTCATGATCCATATAAATAGTAATAATCGTTTTTTCATAGCCCTCGTCCTATTCGGTATTTTCGTTCTGGTCGTCCGATAATGCCGTATGTGTACTCTACTGTGCATTCGCCGGTCGCTACTAAGTATTCTAAATATCTTCTTGCCGTTGTTCTGGAGGCCCCCATTTGTTCTCCCATTTCTTCTATTGTAATGCCCTCTTCGAATCCTTTTATAATGCCTTTCACTTTTTGCAGTGTTAACGGATCAACACCTGTCGGTAAGTTTTTTATGTCTTGTGTTTGCGAAGTCCCGAAGAAGTTATCGATGAGTGCTTGATTTATTTCATTGTTACTATGTAATAGTTGCTTCTTTCTTTTATAATCTTCAATTGTACGAACAAATTTTTCTAACGTGACCGGTTTTATAAGGTAGTTGCTTACGCCGTTTCGAATTGCTTTTTCTAACATGTGGTTTTCATTCGCCGCCGTTACCATAATGACGTCAACGCTTGGAAAGTCGGCATGAATTTTTGGTAATAAGTCTGTCCCAATTCCGTCTGGTAAATAATTATCTAATAGAAGTAAATCGATTTCTTCCTTTTGTAGTAGTTCTATCGTTTCTTTTGCATTTAATGCTTTTCCGATTACTTTTACATCCTTTATTTTTAATAAAAACTCCTCTTGAATTTGCGCGACGCGGAAATCATCTTCTGCAATTGCAACCTTCAACATATGTCCATCCCCCTGTTTGTTATGTACTTTCTTTCAATGTTTTCGGAAGGTAAATTGTAAAAATAGCTCCCCCATTTTTCTCGTTTTGAATTTCAATTGTTCCCCCTAGTAGATCTACCATTTCTTTCACGTTTGCTAGTCCGTAACCACGATCATTTCCTTTCGTTGAAAATCCTTTTTGAAAAATAGTCGTGATTTTTTCTACCGGTATTCCTATCCCACTATCTATCACTTCAAATACAATATCGTGTCCTATATCCGTAACGAAGAAGGAAACTCTCTTCTCCTCTTGCCCACTCACCACATCAAACGCATTATCGATTATGTTTCCAAGGATCGTAATGAGGTGCGACACCTTTATATGGTCTGGTAACGGATGAAGCGCACTATCTCCTTCAATATGAAAATCAATTTTCTTCTCAGATGCTGTTCCGATTTTCCCTAATAAAATAGCTTGTACTTTCGCATCATGAATTTGATGAAATAAAATATGGTTTTGACTTTGATGAATATTAGATTCTTGCTGGATAAATTCAATCGCCTCTTTGTAATGTCCTAACTGAAGTAATCCTGATAAAACGAAAAGCTTATTTGTAAATTCATGTGTTTGAGCGCGTAAGTCCTCGGAATACTTTCTTACCTCAGATATTGTGTTCACAAGGTTTTGCAGTTCTGTTTTATCTCTAAAACTACATACAACTCCTACCGTACTGTTATTTTCAAGTATCGGTGTCATGTTTAAAATAAACACTTTATCTTGAAACGCGATTTCTTGATCGTTTTCTAGCACTCTTTCCATATTAAATTCCGGTAAAACTTTTGAAATGTGTTGCTGCATATAATCACAATTTACATGCAGCATTTCTTCTGCCGACGTATTCATCATCGTAATAAAACCGTTTTGATCAATAGCTATAATTCCTTCTTTTATAGATAGTAATATCGCACTTCTTTCACGGTATAACGCCGCGATTTCATTCGGTTCCAAACCGAGTGTATCTTTTCGAATGCTACGTGCTAAAAGAATGCCACCAACAATGCCGGCTAGTAATACAGCTAAGGAAAAGAGTATAATTTCTTTCGTCCTGCTCAGTATGTTAGATTCGATATCTTTTATTAAAAACTCTACTGTCACAACACCTACGACTTGATCGTAATCTCCGTTATGAACAATAATGGGTGCCTTTGCCATTAAAGCCGGACCACTTTCCCCATTTCCTTCGAGCGTATAGTATCCTCCAAAAGTAAGTGCTTCATAGTTATATGGATTGTTACTCTTTGTGCCAATTAACTCCGAATTAGAATGGGAATACACCACCCCAAAACGATCTTCTATAATGACATAATCTGCACCAGCTTGCTCACGAACTTGTTCCGCAATGGATTGAATGGTACTTTTACGCTCATTATTTTGAAAGGCATCTTTTATAGCTGGCATAAAAGAAAGCGACTTGGCTGTTTGCAGTGCTAACTGCTCCACTTGGCGTTTCGTATCAACGGACTGAATGTAAACAAATATCCCCGCTAATAGGAGAACGACAAATACAATTAACGTAATAATTAAGCTTACTATTTTCGTTTGTAATGAAACCTTTCGTGATTTCTTCATGCTTCATATCCTTTGATAAAATATTCAAAACTATCAATCTCCTTTTCTATTATTATGACAAAACGAATAATGAAGCAACTATAAAAACTCTCCATGTACATAAAGTACAAAAAGAATAAAATTGTCATAATATTGAGATTTCATTCTACAGACAGTACAATTCAACTATAATGAACACGCTTTCATAATTATCATTTTATTTATAAGCAAGAGGAGGAATGATTATGGCTCAAGTAAAATCTAATCGAGTCGCCGGCAATATTTTCAAAGGTTCAGTCGGCAATTTAATTGAATGGTACGACTGGTACGTTTACTCTGCTTTCGCTGTTTACTTCTCAGCAGAGTTCTTTCCTAAAGGAGATCCAACGAGTCAGTTACTCAACACAGCAGCTATTTTCGCAGTTGGGTTTTTAATGCGCCCTATCGGAAGTTTATTAATGGGACGCTATGCGGATCGGCACGGACGCCGGGCAGCATTAACGCTTTCCATTACGGTTATGGCCGGTGGTTCCTTAATTATCGCCTGTACACCTAGTTACGAAAGCATCGGTATTATGGCACCAATTATTTTAGTTCTTGCCCGTTTAGTACAAGGATTATCACTCGGCGGAGAGTACGGAACTTCCGCAACGTATTTATCTGAAATGGCTAGTAGTGGACGCCGCGGCTTTTATTCAAGCTTCCAGTATGTCACGCTCGTTGCCGGACAAATGGTTGCGTTAGGCGTTCAAATTGTTCTTCAGCAATTACTAAGCGAACCAGATATGAAAGCTTGGGGCTGGCGTATTCCATTCATTATTGGAGCGATGGGTGCAGTAGCTGTATTATGGCTTCGCCGCACAATGGATGAATCGGAGCAGTTCACAAACATAAAATCACAAAAACGCGAAAGCGCAGGAACCGTTCGCACGCTTATGAAACACCCGAAAGCAGTATTAACAGTAGTCGGTCTAACACTCGGAGGCACTGTCGCATTCTATACGTACACAACATATTTACAAAAGTTCATGGTAAACACAGTCGGTCTTCCGAAAGAAGTTGTAAGCTGGATTAACTTTGTCGCACTACTTATTTTCGTCGTACTTCAACCGATTGCAGGGCTATTATCCGATAAAATTGGACGCCGCCCACTATTAATGGCATTTGGTATTCTCGGAACATTGCTAACAGCACCGATCTTCTTCTTTATGGAAAAAACGACAGAACCAATCGTAGCATTCTTACTCATGATGGTCGGTCTCATTATCGTTACTGGTTACACTTCGATTAACGCAATTGTAAAAGCAGAACTCTTCCCAACTGAAATTCGCGCACTTGGCGTAGGTTTACCATATGCACTAACAGTTGCGATATTTGGCGGAACAGCTGAGTTCATCGCATTATGGCTAAAGAGTATTGGGATGGAATCACTATTCTACTTTTATGTAGCTGGATGTATCGCAATCAGCTTTATTACGTATTGGCGTATGGATGAGTCATCGAAGACTTCGCAAATTGAGGCGGAGCTTGGTAGTGGGGATACATTAGTTAATAATAAATCTAGTTAAAATGATGTATTCTATAATCTTCGTTTATCTGAACTCGATTTACTTTATCTAAGAAGGCATAATTCATTAAGATATAATTTAAAAACCTCTACTTATATGTAGGGGTTTTTGTATGACGAAAAAACACGTATTATCGACAATTGCAAAAAGCCGGAGATTTTGCCAATGTAGAATCCATTGGTACTCACACCATGCGAAAAACCTTCGGCTATTGGTTCTATAAACAAACAAAAGATGTTGCTATGTTACAAGAAATTCTTAATCATAGCACACCACACATTCATCTGGAATATATTGGAATTAATAAAGAAGAAAAAGATAATATTCTTGATACATTTCAAATTTAATTCACTTAAAATTACTATTTCAATCATCATAAAAAAGACCTTTTATTTTAAAATAAAAGGTCTTTTTTATACACATATATGTATTAAGATTTATATTTTTTTACTGTACAAGGAATAGTTACAATGTACAAATCTATAGCATAGATTGTAACCCAGATACCTTTACCTTCAGCTTCTAACTTTTTATCTAGTTGAGACAAATGCTCTGAAACTTTTCTTTTTCCCCATCTTCTAGGAAACCATTGAAAAACCTTAGGAACATTATATTTTTTATTATACCAAGTATTCAATCTCCAAAAAATGAAAAAAACCAAAACAATAATTATGATATGAAAAATATCAGAATATGAAATTCCTAAAACCATATTATATTTTCTCCATTTTCACTAAAACTCAGATAATTTACTTCTTAATTCTAATTCATCCTCTGTTTCGAAACCCTTAAATAATAAATGAATTATTTGATTATGATTAAAAAACACATTATATTCTTTTGATAAATTACCATGAGGATATGGACAAGAAACATAATCGCATAATTTATTATCAGCTTGTTGTTGCTTTCTTCCATAAATCATAAGAGGTTGATTAATTTCTTCTATAAGAGCTACAGAACCAATTGGTAATAATTAGCCTCCAATTGGAAAATAAGAGACGAACAAAGACAATCTACTCAGCTCTCCTAAGGTTTTAATAGTTTAATATTTGATTTTCAAGTTTGCCTTCACAAATTCCTGTTAACACTAATAATAAGAAGAACAGGCCGTAAAACGGGCGATCAATTTGATCATATAGGTCATACGCTTCGCCAAGTGGAACATCCGAATCATGTGGTTGTTCACCCTGTAACAATTACTAACAGCGCGTAGAAAACATTTGGATAAATAAGAGGCAAATAAATGATTAAAAAGTTGTAACCCCTACTATAAGAAATACTATTATTACTAAAGGAAGAATGATAATCATAAAGGATATTATTATTGTTAATAATGCTTTCCATGCTGAAAATTGGTGTGCTTCTCCTAAACATTTTAAGGAAATAATGATTGTCCAAATTCCAATAACTATATCAATTATGGCAAAAATAAGAAACAAAATCGTTAAAGTTATGCTACTCTCCATTTTCGGTGTCTCACTCGTAAAGTTTTCTATCCCAAACAAGAAAAATGAAGGCACCCAAACTAATATAAGAGAGTAAACGTAAGGGATATAAGAATAGGCAACTGAGTAACGTGTTTTTTCAAAGGTACCTTGTCCACCAAGTTTTTTTGCCACCCAATTAAATAACGCTGGTAGCAAAAAATAATAAATTAAGAAGGCAACGAAGGTACCGAATATAACCATTGAGATTAATGAAACTGGACTACTTATTGAATCCGCCATATTTTTAGAAGATGCTCGATCTAAAGTCTGTACGAATGAGCCTAATAAAATGAGTAAAAACACATTCTTAGGTTTGGATATAAAAATTTCTTTCATTGTATCACGTGGTTTTGTCCAAATGGAGAACCAAGGATTAAGTGCACGTTTAAATTGATTTTCTGGAGTTTCCATATAAAAAACATTCCCCTTTCTTAAAACATATTAAATTTAAATCCCTAATTATCCCAATTATGTACATATAAATATTAAAGCATAAATAGTCGATTATTTAAATGTAAATATTCAATCATTTAATTTCATCTGAAACTTAGGGGGAATGCTTCTTAGCAATTACCTCTATATTTTCTTACATTTTTAACTATGGGCTGATTAGTTACTTTCATTTTTGAGTACCTCACATTCTTTAATACACGGGATAAACAGCTATAATCTTATCATTAATAAGAACAAACCTAATTTCCATTCCTTCAGATGTTTTACCACAATATAATCTTCCACTTATACATCTTTTATTGCTATAAGCCTCGTGAATGGCTTCCATAAGAAGAATGCAATTATACACTTGAAATGCAACAAATCCTCTTTAAAAGCCTATACGTATTTTCCCTCCATCTTCTATATGCTTACGTAAATAATAATACTTATGGAGTTCTATAATCATATAAAACAAAACAAACGAAATCACTGTGCATGCAGACATAAATACAATTACCCCTATCTGTTGTGTTGCAATGCTAAGAATTATATTAGCAATTAACTGCCCCAATCCCGCTGCAATAGCTGCTACTTTTACACCACCAGTTCCTTTCGATGATTTTGATTTTTTTCTTGGTTCCTGAAGTTTTTCAATATGATTTTTATAAAAATGATACAAAGCAAAACTATACAAACCAAATGAAAGAATACAATAGATAGGAGTTTGTAATTGTAACACTTCATAAGCATATTTTTGAGTTATAACTAATAATCCGACTGAACATATGGTGCCATATACTCCTCGAAATAGAGTGTATTGTAACTGTCGTTTCCGAGGATTGATAGCAATCCATATCGCCCACAAATTTAAAAAAATAACTGGAGGAGTTACTACATATACATAGAGTAATTGAAAAGGATTCGCAAACGCAGGCAAGAGAACAAACACGTCTGCCCCCAAAAGGACAAGGACAATTACGTGGACTCTTATTTCATTTACAGGATAAAGAGCCATATAATGTGCAAAAGCTTTCTTATTAAAATCTATACTTTTTTTCATGTTAATTAAACCACCCTGCTACTGTTCCAATCAGTAAAAGTTTCATAACTATTCATTCTCTCCCCCTAAATTTATCCATAATATTATGAGCAACTATATTCCATAGTAAAGAAAGTACGGTAACAAAAAGTACAGCTAAAGAAAAATAAATCCTATCCTTCCATGTATCATGTACAATCATGCCTAGTATAATCATTATTAACGCACCAACACATATAACTATTTTTGAAAATTTTCGCATTCTATTATCTCGCTTCCTTCTCAAACTTAAATGAAACTCCTGCGGAATCTATAACCATACCCACCTATTACAATCTCACCTTTGGAACTTATATCATAATCACCTAATACAGGTATATAATTAGGTATCTTAATTTTAGTAATTTCCGCTTCATATGTTTGCAACACTATCAACGTTTCAAATGTCCTTTATACATTCCTTATTTAACCCCAAAACATTAAAATATGAATATTATAAAAATTAACTATCTACTTCCCATCAAAATTATGGTAATCCTATTAAACCTGGGGTTACCCCTTCCACCTTTGCCCATCCAAACGAGCACTCAACTAACATTTGATTCTTACACTTAATTTTTAATAAACCTTCTTCTTCTATCGTATTTATTTCAAAATAATCAATTATATTTTCTGTCCCTAAACCTTTTATTGTTAAATTATGAATAGTAAAGAAAGATATCTCTACATAAATTACATCCCACTTATCCCATCTTTTTGGCTTGTTTTCAACATTTTCCTTTGTCATCAATTGAATAACTAAAGTAGGGCCATCTCTTTTAAGACGCACATCTAATAACTCTGATTCTTCCAACTTTGGTATTTTCCCAAAAATACTAATTAACGCTTGTGGATTTAAAAATTTAAATTGATCAATCATTTTTATACTCCCTATTTATTATTTCTCTTCTCAAAATAATAATGATCCTCCATACGATCTACCTGTCCTGTTCGTGTATTGTATTCAGGTCTTACATTATGATGCGGTGACTGATCTCCAACTCCACCTTCTCCAAACTTATGACCCTCTGAATGATCTTGAATTATAATTTTTTGACCTTTTACTTCATATGTTAATTCTCGAGTTATAATAGGCTGTTTATTATCATTTAATATCCTTTTACCATTACTATCTGTTAATGGTACCATTTTTTGACTAATCGGGTGTTGAAATCTAGGTATATTTAATTGTCTTTTAATTTCTTTTAAACTAGCTCCCCTAGATTCATGAGAATTTTCCCCCTCAATCTTCTTAACTTGGGGATAATATTAAAAAGACTTATGCGTAATTCACATAAGTCTTACTTTTGTTACTCATAATTAATTATTATTTGTCTTTGCAATCACATAAGCTAGAAAACACTTCTCACAAGGACGAACCAATAATGCACACTCTACAAAATAGAATTGATATCCATTAAATATAATAGTCAGGATTTTCATCCATTTTAATTAAAAATTCTTCTAAAGAATCCGCTATTTTCTCATCTTCAGAGTAAATAGGACATTGACCTAATTCATTTTCCTCTTTAAATTTAATGGTTAAAAAGTTAAGTTCTGTTACTTCAACAAACACTAATGATTCATCATCATCTACATCATCTAGGTTAGGATTATATTCATAAATATCTTGCCTTAAACAGAAATCTACAACTGAAATCGGGTCCATAAATCTGTTGAAAAACGTTCTTTTATCAGACTTTAAAAACCCATAACCTATTTCTTGATAAAAGCGTTTTAGTTCTTTTGGGAGTTCCATTTGTAATAAACTTTCTGCCTCATCTATCTCATCTTGATATATAGGATAGAAAATAGGTTTCTGTTTAGAACGGACACTTCTGTCTGCTACAACATATTCTTTCAAAAAATTAAACATAATTTTTACTACCTCCTATTAAAGAAGGGCTGTTTTCAATGCTTCCTCAAGCATTGTGTTGCAATCATTATATGTATTCATCACTGTACCAGATGGTTTATCAAGTTCTAAATAAGTACCATCAGATAAGTTTTTACAGAACCATGCTATATTTGAATCTCCAAGGAAAAGATACTCTTTTTGAAATTCATTTTCATACCAAATCTCATTGGTTTCTATAAGCCCGCAAATTGATTCGTCCCTTTCTGTATCCAACAAATAAGAGTCAACTCCATAAAGTACTAGCCCGTTAAAATCTAATCCATTTACAGTTTTAAGAAACTCCTCATATTCACTCGGGAGGTCAACATTAAAACTCTTTTTCATGCGTTCTCTTAATTTCTTAACTTCACTATCTGTTGCTGGTGTATTCAGTTTATCATTAAAACTTTTCTCTATTTTTTCAATTTCTAAAATCAGATTTTTCCACATATAAATTTCACCATTGCTTCAGCTTGAATCAGTTCAAAAATTTCTTTTTCATTTCCCTCATAATTGTTTAACATTCTTAGAATTTTTAAATCCTTTACATCCATGTCACTAACTCCTATCAATTATTTTAGGACTTTCTTTTACATGTTTGCTTCTGAATCTCATACCTCGATAAATTCAAAACCTTTTAAATCACTTTCTAACAATGTATTTCTAAATTCATCTGATACAAAAACGGAAGGAATATGTAATATTTCATTTAAGTAAACTTTAAATATTGTTTGGTTCTTAACCATATTAGGTAAGAATGCGTATTTTTTGAAATCTATTACTAAGCCAGAACGTAGTTTCTTTAGTATAGCTTTCTCATAGTCAATAGCATCTATTGCATTTAAAACGTTAATTATATAATACACTTCTCCCGTCACATCATGAATTAGGGGAAGAAATTCTACATTATCACCAAGTATAGACTCTAAAAATTTTTTAGCTTTCCCACTAACCATTGGTGTACCAACTTCTCCCCAAAAATGAGGCAAATCACTTTGATTTCCTTCCTCTACACATTTAATACGTATTTCTCCCCATGAATCAGATGCTTTTACTGCCGAGTCAATTTTTCCTTCAAAATACTTTTTAGAATCTTCTTCTAAGTTCAATAGTTGAAAGGATTCATAGTCATCAAATGAACTCTTTAATTCCCAAATTTTCATTTTTACTCTCCTTTGTTATTTTTCTATTATAAGATTACTCTTTCTTCGGTTTATTTAATTTTAATTCACTATTCAATAAACGTTCTCTTATATCATGTAAGGCGTCAACAGCATCTTCTTGAGTACCGCCCCGTTTCTTAACAAGACTTAATACTCTCTCTACTTCAAGTATATACTCTGAACTATGCTTCCCTATGTGTAAGACTTCAGTAGTCACGTATTTATTAACTTTATAAGGTAAAAATACTCCATTAGCCGCCGAATCATGGTCTATCCCAAATTCCTTTAATAATTTTTGTGCCTTTTCTGCCCTACTATCATTCCAAGGTGTTAGATGATGTGCTGCATTAGAATATGGGGGTAGTTCAATCCCTGCATCTTTTCCCCCATGCTCCAATCGATTTTTCTGCGTTATGAATCCCTCCAAAACCAGGATGTAGTGGCAGCGGAACACCAACAGCTTGACCACCACCAATATGGTGATGGACTAATTTAGTTCCACGTAATCCAGTAAAATCATATTGTAGAAATTCCCCTCTAAATCATTAAGGATTTAGAGGGGAATTTCTTTATCACATAAGTAATATCATTTCTTATCAAATTTACTGTGTATCAGTTCAAAGAATTTATTTGCACCAAGTGAAATTGCGCCAATAATAAGAACACCAATAATAAAATAAATCTTTTTAAATAAGTTGTAAGGAGATAAAATAGCAACTGCAAGAAGTATTATAATTGCAACGAATGTGACTAATTTCCCAACTTTAAATGCTTGCATATCAGCTTTCCTCCTTCTGGATAAAAACAGCCAATATAGTCATACATCACAGGTTCTTTAACCATAAGTTTTTGTTTCCTTCCATAAATCACAATACTTAAAATTCAATAAACCTCTTTAAAAGGTTTCATGTGTTCTACCCCCATCTTCTATATGCTTCCTTAAATAATAGTACCTATGGAGTTCCATAATGAAATGAAACAACATAAACGAAAGCATGGAGTATACACACATTAATACAATTGCTACCATCTTTTGTGTTGCAAAACCAAGACTGATATTAGCAATGAGTTGACCCAATCCTACAAAAGCCACTACTCCAAAACTAGAGTTTTTTTTCGATGATTTTGATTTTTTGATTGATTCCTGAAGTTTTTTAATATGATTTTTATAATAATAATGCAAAGCAAAAATATACAAACCAACCGAAAAAATAAAATAGATAGGAGTTTGTAATCCTAACATTCCATATGCAAACTTTTGGGTTATAATTAATAATCCTACTGAACATACGATGCCAAATACCCCACGAAATAGAGTGTATTGTAATTGCCGCTTCCTAGGATTTATAACAATCCATATTGCCCATACATTTAAAAAAGCAACTGGTGGAACTATTATGTACATATATATCGGTTGAACAGGATTCGCAAAAGCAGGTAAAAGCACAAATATATCTGCTATCCCAATCACAAGAGTAATTATAGTCGATCTTATATCATTTACAGCATAAAGAGCCATATAATATTCAAAAGCTTTTTTATTAAAATCTGTATTTTTTTTCATGTGAATTAAACCACCCCGCTACTGTTGACTAAGTTTTTTTCACACCCGTTTTCACCATATCTTTAATACTATCATCTTCACCATCATCATCTAAATCAACATCCCATTTCACACCTTCTGTGAAATATTATTCCCTTCTCGAAAAGAAGATCAACCCATTAATAAAATCTAGGCTTATCAAAAATTTCAAAAAGCCGGAGATTTTGCTGGTATGTCCAAGTTTAGTAGATTACTTGCAAGAACTTCGCACCAAAACCACCTTAAATCAGTATGCCACAATTATCATAAAACAAGTTAAATACCAACGTAATCAAAAGTTATTCGAAGCATCTAGAGCAGCATATGAAATTGGCAGAAAGGAAGATATTTAGATAGGAAGAATTTTTTTCATAAAAAAGACATGCTAAATTATAGCATGTCATCTTTTAAAGATTTCTACCAAAACGTTTAAAGTATTCTTACTAAAAGGATATTTATAAACAAAAGCTTTATTTACATTTCTAATAACTTTTCACGTAAAACTAATTCTTCATCTGTCATGTATCCTTTATGCATTTCTTCTGTGATTTTATCGTAGTTAAAACACAACACATTCTCATTACCTATAAATCCAATAGGGTAAAGAACACCTACATAATCAAATTCACGTTTATCTTCTGAAATAGCCATTCTTCCAATAATCATAACGCTTTGTTCCATATCTTCTAGCTTAACTACTGTTCCAATTGGTAATAGTTTCATTGATACTTTTGCCTCCTAAATATTGAATAAATTCCGAGAATTATAAATCTACTATTTTTTCTTATTGTCTATACGTTTATAGATATACTCTACTGTAAAGTATGCAATAACATTGCAAATTAGCAGCAAACCTATAAGTAAAATTTTATCTTCTAACCGTATAGTAGAAGAAGCCCCAATTAACAACATAAACATAATACATACAGTAAAAGTCAGAATTCTATTTATTGTACGCATATCTTAATTACTCCAGTCTTATATTAATCCCGTTTTTTTGTAAATTTATCATAAAATTTCTCTTGCGCCCACCGTCCAAATTTTAAAAAACATATTAAACCTGCTCCCAAAAGAATGAGAACGATAGTTCCTAACAACTTTTCCCACCAATTGTTGGATGGAGTAATCATTAACCCTATAATAGATACGGATATTACGACATAAACTAAAATATATAATGGTTTATACGATGGTGTTTTCATATCATTTTTTCTCCTCAGATTTTTCAAATTTAAAACTACTTCCCACAGTAAACCCCTCTAAAACAGGAACTGTTATACCAGTTTCTTTTCCAACGCTACCTTTCAAACCTATTGCGCCCAATCCCAAATCACCTTTAATTTTTAGATCTGTATCTCCAATAATTGGCAACCAATCTGGAAAATGTAGCATACTTACTTCTACTTCATACTTAAGTGTAGAAGCTTCCGATGCTGCTTTTAAGGAGTAATCGTCAATACCTGCTACAACTTCTCCTGAAAAAATTTTTTGAGTAACTGTAACCTCTCTATCTTTTAATTGTATAATACCTAAAGGTGTCATGAAAGGAATTGTGGATTTAAATTTATATGAGTTATCTAAAATACCTGCTTCCCCTTTTAAACCAATAACTTTACTAGCAAATACATCTTCTTTTAAACTCTTCCAATCATAGGGTATATTCACATCCAATTGCCCAGCTATAGCCTTTGTTGAAAGCTCATCAATATATCGTTCCTTAGTAAGCTTATCACCATTAGAGAAGCTGCTCTTTTTTCCCATTATAGACCCTTCAGCCTCAAATCCAATTCGCTTTCCTTCTTTACCCTTTACTGATCCCTCCATGAACTTAGCATCTTCGTCTCGTGACTTTTTCTTATCTGCTTCAAGAGTTTTCTTTTCTGTAATTTTCTTTTCTGTAATTTTCTGAATAGGCGCTATCCAATCCATATTCAACCCTTGCGTACTAAATGTACCACTTGCAGGACTAAAGCCTTTTCCACTTTGAACTTCCGCCAAACCTGTCGCAATGCTAACAGCTAGTTGGAGAGCAGTATCATAATTACTACTAGAAGTATAATTAAATTCATATAGATGTTCTAGTTTTTCTTGCAGTTTTTGCCTCATCACAGTAAAAAGATTTACCATAGCTTCCATACCTGGGATTGGCATAGCTTGACTGATGGCTTCCATACTTGCTTTCATTCGGTCAATTTCTCGAATTTGTTCTAATATTTCTTGTTCAATTACATCTGTGGAAGCGACTTGTGATTGAAATTGACTTGGAAAAGCATCGTTCTGGCGAATTAACTCTTCACACAGATAAATGATTCCTTGCGCTAAAGGACGAAAGGTTTGTACAAAAAATGATTTTGCACTGCTATACGTTTGCCCTTGTAACACAGTATCAATTGCAAAGGCATCAATTGACTGAATGACTTGTTCCATACCTTGAATAGTAGCGTTACATACAGCATTCATACTTTGAGTTTGGCCTTGTACTTCTCCTAAATACATATTTAAGCTCATGCATTGACCTCCCTCGCTAATTGTTGTTGTTGATAGGAAAGATCGTTTTCTAAATCACTAAGGTTTCGTCTTTCTTTAAGCAACGTTTCTTTTTGGTTTTCTAATTCAAATGTGACTTTTCGTTCAATATGTTGTGCCTCTTGATATGTATTCATAAAAAACTGAGACATTTCTCTATCACCATGCCAAGTTCCTAAAATTCGATCAAACAAACGATGGTTTCGACCTCTCCATTCATAAAAATCTGCTTCCGCTTGCTCCTGAATGTGAATCGCGGATTGATTTCGGTCTTGTTCTTCAAATACACTTCTTAACTTTTGATTTACTTGATTGATTTGTTTTTCAATATCTTGACTCATTATATTCCTCCTGCCATTTTACCTTTACGTAGGTTGTCACATTAGCGAAAAGTGTTGTGAAGTTCGTTATCCATTCTCTCAAACTCTTGGGCTACTGAATGAATATTATCAACCGCTTGTTGAAAGGCAGCGGAAAATTGTTTCGTCAAGTCTAACATTTGTTGATTCGCTTCTTGTGCTTTGAAATTAACAGATAATGTTGTACGCGTCGCCTTTGTTATAGAACGATTTGTTGCACTTTGGATTATATTCGAAGCTGTTCTCATCTGCGTAGCAATTTGTTGTGCCGTTTGAAAATTACTTTGAAATTGTCCCATCACTCAAATCCTTTCTCTAATTTTCAGAAGATGCCAAAGAAACCCCAATAAATATATGAAAATTCCCTATTAATATCACTCTTTTTAAACGTGTGTCCAGCTAAGTTGGGCATGCAATCAAATGAGCCATACACTATAAGCTGTATGGCTCATTTGAAATGCCTGTTATATAGAGTATGACAATTTTTATTTCAAACCGAAATTACGTGATAATTCTTCATCATGAGAAGCAACAGCTTCTGCAGTTTTATTAAGCTGCATATTAATTTCTTGTAATAGCTGTGCAAAGTTTTGTACTTTTGGCTTTAATTGATTGAACTGTTGATCAAAACCTTCGAAAGCACGACCTTCCCATTCTCCTCTTAATTCATTTTGTAAGTTTTGTAGTTGACTTAAAATGTCCTCAATTTGATTTGCACCTTGTCCATATCGAGCCGCTTTCGATTTAAGCTCCTCTGGTGACATACGAATTTGTCCAGCCATTTTCATTTCCCCTTTAATACATAATGAGCAAAATATAAATTGGTTAATTTTACTAAATATATTATAATGTATTATTTTGAACTTTAAAACATTTTATCTTTCTATTGAATATTAGAATATTAATATTCAACTTTTTCTTACTTTACAAGATTTTATGCAAAAAAGACCACCAAAAGGCAGTCCCTCAAAACTCAATCCCATCCCGCGCTCCACTACTTTCTCATACAAATAATTCGCAACGATAATATCTACTACAGCCAAACCAACTGATTTAAAAATAGTAATCTCTTCATCATTTTCGCGTCCGTTTTTCCCCCGCTTAGGATTTGTCCAAGTTCGGCGTGGAGATTGCTAGTTTTATCGAAATTTGAAAATTACCTGTTTCTAGATTCTATTCAATTAAGCAATCCTACAAATGCCTCTTCTTCCTCATCTATAAAACCTACAAATATAATTTCTTCGATATCCTCATGATTAAATACAAATGTATACTCAGGATTAATATATCCTTCTGAATAAAAACAGCCAATATAGTCATACATCACAAGTTCTTTAATCCTAAGTTTTTGTTTTCTTCCATAGTTATTTATGTGAATTCAGCTCGTTTTTTTGTTTTGGGTGAAAAAATTTTTTAACTTGATAGCAATGTGGTGCTACACCTATTAGGCAAATTCGACAAAGAAAAGATACCCAAAGGTGCCTTCCTCCCACTTGAACCATCTTAATTTTATTGTGTTGTTATTATATAAGAAAAGAAGACATCACTTAAGATGTCTTCTTTTCTTGTACACTTGGTGTTAAGAAGGTATTTATTGCTTAAAAACCATAAAAAAATATAACAATCATCGAGTAAACCTATTATAGCATCAATAAATAGAGTTTTTATATGCATTTTTACATATATATAGATTTATTTATGTTTTATCTATATAGTTAAATTGTCTGTTTCTTGTTTTAATTCGTTTGTTTATTTTGAGTGCTCCAGCAATGGAGCCTTTTTTTATGCAATAAAACATTTTCTTAGCATTACTTAGTTGATCTATATTAACTTTACCCTCTTAAATTATATCTATATTTTACCAAACAATTATGTAGATAACCAGTTTTTTCTAATAATATAGTGAATTGATAATTTTAATGGTAGTTATTAATACTTACAGGAAAATTCAGTATGCAATGGAAACTGAGAAATCAAGAATTATAAAAAACTTATAGTATCTTTTGTAAAAGTATATTTATAATTTGTATATTAACATGTTATAATTTAATTTCTAAAACTACCAAAAAAGGACTGCCAGTAATGGTGGTCTTTTTTAAATTGGTAAGATTGTACTAGGTTGAGCAAAAAAATGGAACCGAAAAAGTTATTTCTAATGAGGATAGCCTTCTTATGATGAAGTTTCATTCAGTGAATCTGCAAGCAAACATAAAAGAAGGAAAAAATTACAATTTTACTTTACGTGGATATAGAGTACCTATACTTTCATGGTTTCCAAATTTAGATGGTGCCGAACCACAAAATTAGCACTATTCTTTAATAAAAAATCCTACTCATTTTTTAATGAGTAGGATTTTTTATTAAAGAGCTATTTCGTATTAATTTGTGCCATCATTTAATATGCTATTTTTAAATGATTTCCAAATTTGATGACTAATTATCTAAATTTCTAAATTCTACAAAGCACTATCAATTAAACAATTATTAAATATATCTTCTCTCTAAAACATCGTATTATCATTAGCTGCTTCACTTGGAATCTCTTGAATTACATCCCAGTGTTCGACAATCTTTCCATCCTTGATACGAAATATATCCACTATAGCAACTCCCTTATCTTGAGAATTAGTACGAGAGTGTACATGAAGAACAACTGTATCCCCTTCAGCTACTACACGTTTAATCTCTGCAGAGGAATTAGGATTTTTAACAAAATCCTCCTTAAAGAAATCCATGAAGGCTTTTCGTCCATCAGCAACAAAAGGATTATGTTGCTTATAATCTTCGCTAACATATTTAGGGATAATATCGATATTATGTTTGTTAAAAACTTCATTATAGAAATCAACTACCATCTTTTTATTCTTTTCATTTTCTTTTACTTCTTTTGATACAGAAGCGACATTTTCACTCTTTATTGAGTTCCCTTTGTTATTACCGTTGGAAGCTTGATATACCAAAGTCGAAACTACTCCTAAAATAAATACAGAAATAATTGTTATGATTAAACTTTTCTCTAATTTCATATATACCTACCTCTTCTACTTAAATAAGTTTTCTTCTATAAAAAGCTTGAAGAAGGAGAAACCTTCCCCAAAATGTAATGTCAGGGGTAATGTTAGGAATTTCATTTATCCTAACCTCCCCCTATACAAGGCATATTAGAAACGATTAATTCTAACTTAATACCTCATTAACAGTTGCACTGTCCACAATTTGAATAAACTTCTTAACCTTATCGTTCTCATCAAACTTATAAAGGTGACAAAAATCTGCTACAAATGACTTCCCTGTAGCTTTATATGTTCCACTATATTTTCCATAAACGATAACAGTATTGTTATTAAAAGCATAAATTTCATCTTTAGCGCTATAGTCATCCCATTCTGTGCCAAGACGTTCATGTACGTTTTTCACTACTTCATCTGGACCTATATAAGTACCTGCATATGGAAACCCAGCAGCTTCTGTCCAAGATACATTTTCACTTAAATACGTTTTGAACGCATCCAATTTCCCTTCGCCAGTTAACACATACGTTTCATGTAATAGTTTTTGATATTTATTCATATCATTAACCCCAAGGCATTTCTTTTGTTACAACTTTTGCACTTAATTCTAATACACCTTTATTTGCATAGCCTGGATATGCTGCTTCAAGTTTTGCCACAAAATCTTTTGAAGTTCCACTTTCCTCAGAAGCTTGAACCGCCGTTCTTAGATAATCCATTGTCGCAGTAAGTGCTTGATTATTTAGGGATTTTTCGATTGATCCATGGCTAGGCACAATTATGTCAGCATGTAATGCTTGTAATACTTTCAAGTTCTCAATCCATGCCTCCATATCCGCTTTTGAGCTAGTATCCGCTAAGAATACATGTATTTCGTTAAATACATCGATACCACCAATTAATACTTTTAGTTCTTTATTAAATAGGCTAGTTCTGTAATGATCTAAGCCTACTAGTTCAAATGTTAACCCCTGAAAATCAATCGCTTTTTCTTTAAATACTTGAGGTAATACCACGTTACTTGGTGCATTTTCTCCAAGGACGTCTTTCCAAACTTTTAATTTCCCTAAGACAGAATGAACGATATGTTCAACAGTAGACTCTGTTGCATACGCTATAGCTTCTGGGTAAAAGGCTTTAATGCTCTCTAATCCAAAGTAGTAGTCTGGATCCCCATGAATAATAAAGATTTTATCTAGAGATAAGTTGTTTTTTTTCAAATACTCTACAATTTCTTTCGAATCAGACTGCGTAAATTTTGAGTTTATTAAAAATGCATGTCCTGCTTTCTCAACTAATGTTGCTGTGACCATAAAGCTTTTTTCGTCCGAACTAAACACCGTTAATTTCACATCTTTTTGATTTGTATCGATTGTTTTAAACATAGTATGTTATTCTCCTTTTGTTAAAGTTATTAACTAATCATCATATTTTTATCTTGTTCCGATAAAGTGAAACTTTAATCAGTGGGGGTTTTGTTCATCCCCCACTGATTATTAGTTGAACCAATCGGACTTTTACGGACAGTTGATCCCCCACCTAACTTCTTTGCTTCCACTGAATTTTGAGGTGGGGGTCTTACTGCCCGTTAAAGCGGGATAAAATCTCCCACTCCCATTTATCTGAAAGTGTAATAGTACTAGCGAATATTCCGGAGATGAATGTCAGATGGCCTAAGATAACATGTTTGCTACTATATCCTAAATTTTCTTAATATAAATTTTTAAAACGCGCTTCAATTTTATCCGGTGTCATTACGCCACCACCAATAGGAATAATTTGATTATCCTTTTGTAAAAGTAATGAAGGATAGCTATTAACATCAAGCTGTCGAACTTTATTGAAATCATTTTGGACATCTATTATTGTTTCTTGAGCGTTTAAACGTTCCAATACTTGTTCAGGGTCCAAACCATGCTCGATTGCAATTTTGCGATATGTTTCAGGATCACTCAGACTTTGGCCCTCATAATAAAACGCTTTTTGCATAGCCGAAGTGAATTCTAATAAACGGTCTGGCGCTAATGAGCGTAAAGCTGAAAAGCCAATTGCAGCATCTTTCGAATTCATTTTAAAAGTCCCTTCCTCCACCAATTTTTGATAGGAAGGACCAAATTCAGCACCTGTAAGTTGATTAATTCTTTTATTTCCTTCTTCTATATATGAGAAGTTTTTCATTGGTAAATTATCTAAAAATAGCCCTCCACATAAAACCGTTAATGGTACTTCAGTGTGGTTTTTGTAAAATCCTTTAATACTTTCTGAAAAACCATAGCACCATCCACAATATGCATCCCATACGTAAATAAGATTATCTTGTTTCGTCTCCATTTAAATCTCCTACCTTTTTTTTATTATCCAGCTCAACTAAATTTTTGGTTTATATAGGTACATCTTTTTATACCTTGTTCTTTTTTAGATACCTTACTATATTTCCCCAAAACTAATATTTCCAAAGAAAGATCCACCAAGGTTTTTAACAAAAGATAACATTGCACCTTATTGCCCCGTAACAGAAAATACTAAAGCTTAGAATATGCATTGATTTGAATGTGTTAGTAACTTTCTACACCGGGTGGCAACGTATGGACCACCATCCTTAATTAAATATATAAATCATATTTTTAGCAGATATTAGTTGTAACTAAATTAATTACATCTTTATGTAACTATTTTAGTTACAACTAATATAGAAGTCAATTCTTTTTTTCGAAAACATTAAATTTCTACATTAATCTACAACCAATCCCACTCTTTAAAAAAATATATCAACGATTATTCGATTATATCGATCGTAACTCCGAATATATCAACGTTTCGACACAACATATCGATTTACCGACAAATTTCGAGCGCGTTATCTCCTAAACTAACAACCAATCCCACATCACGTTCACCTACAAAGAAAAAAAGCACCAGGTCCCCCCGATGCTTTCCCCCACTCTAAAACAAATGACAAGCCACCTCATGCCCCTTCGCAATCTCAACCATCTTCGGTACTTCCTGTGCGCATTTTTCAGTGGCGAATTTGCAGCGCGTTCTGAATTTGCAGCCGGATGGTGTGTTTAGTGGGCTCGGTACTTCTCCCTCTAGGATAATCCGTTCTTTGCCAATGTTTGTTGGATCTGGTTCTGGCATGGATGAGAGTAGTGCTTGTGTGTATGGATGTGCCGGTTTTGTGTATAGGTCTTCACTGTCGGCAATTTCTACTATGTTTCCTAAGTACATGACTCCGATGCGGTCTGATATGTGTCTTACCATAGATAGGTCATGTGCGATGAATAAATATGTGACTCCTGTTTCTTCTTGGATGTCTTGCAGCATATTTACGACTTGTGCTTGGACTGAGACATCGAGTGCTGAGATCGGTTCGTCACATAGGATAAAGTCTGGTTTTACAGATAGTGCGCGCGCGATGCTAATGCGCTGGCGCTGGCCCCCGCTAAATTCGTGCGGGTAGCGATATAAATGTTCTTCTTTTAAGCCTACCTTTTTGAGCAGGTCTAATATGATTTCTTTTTGTTCTTCTTTTTCGTAAGAGCCGTGAATGTTCATTGGCTCGCTAATAATTTGGAATACGTTCATTGCTGGGTTTAATGATGCGTATGGATCTTGGAAAATGATTTGCATTCGTTTTCGATATTCTTTTAGTTCACTTTCCTTTAAACTTGCGATGTCTTTTCCGTCGAATAAAACGTTACCTGAAGTGACATCGTGTAAACGAATGATGCTTCTTCCCGTCGTTGACTTTCCG
This sequence comes from Bacillus sp. XB1, assembly GCF_053557995.1. Classification (NCBI taxonomy): domain Bacteria; kingdom Bacillati; phylum Bacillota; class Bacilli; order Caryophanales; family Bacillaceae; genus Bacillus; species Bacillus sp. XB1. The sequence continues at coordinate 2,743,598 of NZ_JBNRIL010000001.1, forward strand.
CAGCCAGATTCTCCTACTAATCCGAATGTTTCACCCTTTTTAATTGTGAAACTTAAATCATCGACTGCTTTTAATTGCTCTGTTTTTCTGCCGAATAGTCCTTTTTTAATAGGAAAATACTTTTTTAAGTTCCGAACTTCAATTAAGTTTTCTTCATGCATGAAAATCACCTACCGCCCTATCGTTTAGCCAGCACATGGAACGTCTTTCGTTTCCGATTTCAAAATATGGTGGACGTTCTTTTTCACAAATGTCCATCGCATGCGGGCAACGCTCTGCGAACGGGCAACCTTGTGGTGGGTTTAATAAGTTTGGCGTTACACCTTGAATGGGAGCAAGTCTTTCTTTTACGCCGTTTGCGATTTTTGGCAGAGAGTTTAATAACCCTTTCGTATATGGATGATTCGGCGATTGGAAAATATCAAGTACAGGTCCTTCTTCCATAATAAGTCCGCCATACATAACGATAACGCGTGTACAGTTTTGTGCGACTATTCCTAAGTCGTGCGTAATAAGAAGTAACGCCATGTTCGTTTCGTTTTTTAAGTTTTTCATTAAATCTAGTATTTGTGCTTGTATCGTTACATCAAGTGCTGTCGTCGGTTCGTCCGCAATGAGAAGGTCAGGGTTACAAGACATCGCCATTGCGATCATAACTCGCTGCTTCATACCTCCGCTTAGTTCATGTGGATATTGTTTCACCCTTTCTTCTGGTGAAGAAAGACCGACTTGTTTTAACAAGTTGACCGCGATTTGCTCTGCTTCTTTCTTTTTCACTTTTTGATGACGTATAATTACTTCCGTCATTTGTTTTCCAATTTTCACGACCGGATTTAGCGCTGACATTGGGTCTTGAGAGATAAGTGAAATTTGATTTCCTCTAATAGAACGCAATTCTTTTTCAGATTTAGAAAGTATGTTTTCATTATGAAAAAGGATTTCCCCTTCTTTCACTTTTCCTGGTGACGTAACGAGAGACATAACAGACTTCGCCATTACACTCTTCCCGCTTCCAGATTCCCCAACGATACCGACTACTTCTCCTTTATTTAAGCGAAATGTAACGCCGCGAACCGCTTCAACTTCGCCACTTTCTATGAAAAAAGAAGTCTTTAAATTTTTCACTTCTAGTAGTTTTTCAGACACGCTTCTCACTCCCTTCACTTAACACTTTAGTTTTCATGTCCGGCTCCTTTTGGTGCGAAAGCTTTCTTCAATGCTTCACCAATTACGTTAAAACTAAGTACCGTTAAAAGGATAAGGAATCCTGGGAAGAGTGTTAAATACCAAGCTTCACCAATATATCCTTGCGCATTGTTTAGCATGCTGCCCCAAGAAGAATCTGGTTCTCTAATACCTAATCCTAAGAAACTAAGTGATGATTCCATTAAAATCGATGTCGCAATTGTTAATGTCGCAGCGATAATAATGGTTGATAAAATGTTAGGAATGATATGTCTTACAATAATCATAAGTGATTTTTGTCCTGATACTTTTGCGTATAAAACGTACTCACGCTCTTTTACAGATAACGTTTCTGCCCTTACAATACGGGCGGTGTCCATCCATGTTAGTAATCCGATAATAAGAACTAACGTCGTAATTCCTGGTTTTAAATACGCATTTAATAGTAGCATTAAAAAGAATGATGGAATTGACATAAGCACTTCAACAACTCTCATTAAAAAGTTGTCTAACTTTCCGCCAAAATACCCGCTAATTGTTCCAACTGCAGTACCGATTGTAATAGAAACAACCATCGCAAGGAAACCGACCGCAAGCGAAACTCGTCCGCCATATAACGCTCTCGTTAAGTAATCCCTTCCGTAATCATCCGTTCCGAAAGGATGACTCATACTCGGTTCTTGTAAGCGATCTGGAATCGACATTTTGCTAGGATCGTACGGCGATACGAATGCGAAAATTGATGCGACCGTTAAAATCGCAAGTATTATAACTCCCATTAGTACAAACTTATTTTTCGTAAAACTACTTTTTATCGTTTGAAATCTCCTATTATTCATTCCAAATCACCCCCTCATTCGAATGCGCGGATCTACTACGCCATATAAAATATCAGCAATTAAGTTACCGAGAATTAACATGAATGATGATAGTAATGTAATTGCCATGATAATCGGATAATCAAATCTAAAAATAGCATTTACCCCAAGTGAACCAAGACCCGGCCATGAAAATACTGTTTCCGTAATAAATGCTCCGCCTACTAAACTTGAAATCGATAATCCGAAAATTGTAATGATCGGTATTAATACATTTCGAAGTACGTGATTAAATAACACCGTTTTCTTTGAAGCGCCGTACGCATATTGAATTTGTACATATTCTTCTTCTAATTGCTGAATCGTACTTGAACGAATATATCTCATATAAACAGATACGTTTTGGAACGCTAGCACCATGCAAGGTAAAATGCCGTGTTGCACAATATCCCAAACAGAATCTTTACCTACGGTGCGCATACCCATACTCGGAAGTAGGTCCAATTTTAAAGAGAATAAGTAGACTAATAGTAGTGCAAACCAGAAAACCGGCATAGAAATACCAACGTATGAAATAAAGTTTACAATGCGGTCAAAGAATGAATTCTTTTTCACACCTGTAAATAGTCCAAGTGGGATTGCGATTACAAATGAGACGAGTAAAGACGATCCCATTAAGCCGATTGTCGCAGGTAACCTTTCTACAATAAGATCTAGAACAGGACGATGGTTTTGAAGTGAATAACCAAAGTTCCCTGTTAAAATATTTTTTAACCATAAAATATACTGCATATAAATTGGTTGATCTAGCCCTAAACTTGTGCGAATACGCTCAACATCAATTGGACTCATATTCGGCGTGACAAAGTTTCGAACCGGATCGCCCGGTGCTAGTTTTATTAATAGAAAAGAAATAATAGAAATAACAAATAAAAGCGGAATTGCATTTAAAAGCCTCTTCCCAATTACTTTATACACAAACTTCCCCCCTCAAGGTAAAGTGAAACTTTCATTAGCCTACATCAATTAGGCTTTAACTTGATAAAGAAGCTGATTTCCACCAGCTTCTTTACTGTTTCTTATTTCACTTCATAAATCTTAGATAGATCTTCAAACATTGTGACAGGAATTGCTTTTGCTTCTTTTAATCCATCAAACTTTTTATCTACTGCAATAACTGCTTTCGGATATGCGATTGGTAGATAAGGTACGTCTTCTCTAGCTGTTTCTTGAATTTTATGGTATAGCTCTGCACGTTTTGTTTTATCCGTTTCAACTGCAGCTTCTTCCCATAACTTATCGAAATCAGCGTTTTTATATCGTGCATAATTGTATTCAGCATTACTTAAGAATAAGCTCTTATATGAATCTGGCTCAGGTCCCATTATGTAACCACCAAATGTAATGTCATATTCTTTATTCTCTTTATCTAAGCCTTTTTCACTTGCCGCACTAGCATCTAATGCATTTAGTTCAACTTCTAAGCCAACTTCTTTTAATTTTTGTTGTGTATAAAGCGCTAAGCTTTCCATGATTTTATTATTCGTTACATACATCACACGTACTTTTTCTTTATCTTTCACGCCAGCTTTTGCTAATAAATCTTTCGCTTCTTTTTTATCATACTTATAGTCTTTAATATCTTTCGCATAATACATAGCGTCTGGCGTTAAGATTGAATTTGCTGGTTCTGCAAATTCACCCGAAACGAATGCTGAGTTAATCATTTCTTTTTTATCTAACGCATGCGCAATTGCTTGGCGCACTTCTTTTTTCTTCATCAAATCTGTATTCATGTTATAAGATAAGTAGAATAATCTACCTTCAGGGAATGTTACCATTGAGAAGTTCCCAGTGCTATCTAATTTCTTAAAATCTTGTGGCTCAATCATCTTCATGTTGATTTGACCATTTTGCAGTGAAACATTTGCTGTATTACGGTCTTTTACAACGCGATATACGATAGAGTCTAATTTAGCTTTTCCACCTACATAATCATCGAATCGATCTAATGCAACGTACTCATCTGATTTATATTCTTTAAACTTAAACGGACCTGACCCTACAGGTTGTAAGTTTTTCTTACTCTTCGCTAAATCTGCTTCCCCTTCAAATACATGTTTCGGAATTGGGAAGAAATCATTCATCACACCTTCGAAAGATGCGCTTACTTGTGGTAAGACGAATTGAGTTGTTAACTCATCCACTTTTTTCACCTCAAGCGGCTTTCCTTTAAAAATAAAGTTTTCACGGCTTGAACTATTTTGCTTCTCATCTAAAATAGATTGGAATGTAAATGCAATATCGTCTGATGTAATTTTCTTACCGTCATGCCATTTCAAATTATCCTTTAGTTTTAAAGTCCATGTTAATTGATCCTCTGAAGGCGTAAAGCTCTCAGCAAGAACAAACTTTTTCTTACCGTCTTCCATATGATACAGCGGTGCATATAAAGCTTGCTGCACAGTTAATGACACACGATCATTCGCATAAAGCGGATTCATCGTATCTGGATTATCGCTAACGCCAATCGTTAACGTTCCTCCATCTTTCGGAGTCCCTGATTTACTAGTGCCCGCTTGCTTCGAATCTTTTTCCCCTGAACAAGCAGCTAATGCAATAAGTAGGATTAGAACAAATGGTAATGCAAATAATTTCCGTTTCATCTTTCGGCCCCCTCAAACTAGTTATACCCATAAGAAAACTCGGAATTAATCCCGAGTTTTCTTATAAGTTTTAAATTACCACTACCTGTATGTAAAGTCAAACTTTTTTGTAAATGTGGAAAGTTTGAAATCTACTAATACATTCTTGCCATAAAATATATTTATAAGGAGGATTAAAAAAGAAGACCACGAATAGGTTACCTCGTAAAATGAGTTAAAAAACTAGTAGCTTACAAAAAAACTCTAAAATGATTGTTATATATGACCGAAAATGTAGAATGGGATTAAAGACAAAAAACACATTTAGGAGGTTATCATGACATTTGATGAACTGAAAAAAAACAAACCAACAACCCAATGGATTGAGAATGATGAAGATGGGGAATTTTTTACTGAAGAAAATATAAGTGCAACAAATAAAGTTCTTGATACTTACATAAATAATTTAGAGAAATTGGGAAAAAATCCAACTGAAATTGAAATAATGCATGTTGTTAAAGAGGTTGTTCTTAACATAAATGAATTAAATGACGAACATGACTATTTTATTGAAACAATGGAAAGAGAAGATCTCTATGAATTTATCGATACAGCAGCACGAATAGCTGGCTTAGAATCCGAGGAAGATATAACAGAAGAATGGCGAGAATGGTAAAAAGTTGCCCCTCTAATAATTAGAGGGGCAACTTTTTTCATATACCAATTGAATGAATGATTTGATGTCCGCACAGAATTCATACATTGCAACATAATATTAAAAGGATTCAATTATAAATACTAGCACACCCACATCAACAAAAAAGACCACCAAAAGGCAGTCTCAAAACTCAATCTTATTCCCTACTCCTTGCTCCACCGCTTTCTCATACAAATACTTCGCAACGATAATATCCACTACCGCCAAACCAACTGATTTGAAAATAGTAATCTCTTCATTATTTTCGCGTCCAGCTTTTTCTTTGCTTATAATTTGACCAAGTTCAGCGTGAATGGCGTTTGCTTTGAATAGACCTTCTTTTATCGGAACTTGAAGGTCTCCTGTTTCGTCTAGTGCTGCTTCTTTTGATTCGACTACTACTTTGTTTGCTCCCGCGATGGCATGGGATGGTAGTTCTTGCATGCTCGGTCTGAATGAGCCGACGGCGTTTACGTGGACGCCTTTTTGTAGTGTTTCTGAGAAGACTGGTGTGGATGCATTCGTAGTTGTGACAATGATGTCTGCTTCGCTTATTGCTTCATTCGCATTGGTGTGAACATATGCAGGTTTGTTGAATCTCTCTTGTATATACTCCGCAAATGCATACGCCTTTTCTTCTGTTCGATTGTATAAAATGACTTTTTCGATAGCTCTTACCGCAAATACAGCTTCAGCAATTCCCTTCGCCTGTTCACCCGTCCCGATGATACATAACGTTTTTGCGTTATGACGAGCTAAATATTTTGTCGCTACTCCTGATAAGGCGCCTGTTCGAATCATCGTTAAGTAGGATCCTTCTAAAAGTGCGAGCGGTTCTCCCGTTTGAAAGTCTGATAGCATCACAATCCCGTTGATCGTTTTCTTTCCTATCTGTTTATTTTGCGGGACTACCGTTACTATTTTTACTCCAAGCGCCTCAAGCCCTTCCGCTACTGAAGGCATAATTAATGCCGTATTTTGCTCGTTCGCAAATGGTAATGAGCCCCTTATTGGTGTAATCGTTCTTTCTGCGGAAAATTCTTTTAAAGCAAGCGCCGCGTATTCAATAACTTCATTCATATTTACTAAGTTTCTTTGTTCGTTCGCGCTTATGACTAGCATATCTTTCCACCCCCTCCTCTTATCCTAACAAAAATCCACGGTTCAAATCATCTCTCGGGTCTACAACGAACTGATGAAATCCTGTAATAAAGGCATGCCCCGTTACTTTTAGAACGACAGCTTCATATGTATCTACTGCGGTTACCGACAATACTTCCCCCTCGAATTTCCCGTCAGTAATGCATTCATGGACGAAAATTTCTCCCTTTTGTAAAGCATCTTTTTCAAAAAGAGTTGCGATTCTTGCGGAAGTTCCTGTACCGCAAGGAGAACGATCTACTTGCCCATCAGCAAAGATTGTTACATTTCGTAAAGTTGCGTCTTCCCCTTTCGGTTCATCTGAGAAAATAACGCCGTATATCCCTTTTAATCCTTCTTCAAGTGGATGCTTCACTTCCATTTTGCTCTCGATGTAGTGCTTAATTTTACCGCCCCACGTTTGAATAGCAGGCAAGTCTTTAAAATCAACTTTCAAACCAAATTCTTTACAGTCTACCACAGCGTAAAATGCTCCTCCAAACGCAATATCTACTTGAAATTCATAGTTATCTATTTTAATAGGAACGTCTTTTTTGTATACAAATGAAGGAACATTTTCAAATGATACGGACTCTACTTCACTCCCGTTATATGTTGCATACGCAACAACTTCCCCAGCTGGGCTATCAATAATGAACTTTTGTTTTTCCCCCTTTACTTCAAACATGCCTGTTTCAATTCCTACTGTAATGACAGCGATAATGCCGTGACCACACATCGTGCTCCAACCTTCATTGTGCATAAATAACACACCAAAATCAGCGTGAGCACTTGCAGGCGGGGTAATAATACAACCGTACATCCCGTGATGCCCCCTCGGTTCATACATAAGAACCTCACGAAGATGGTCCAAATGTTCCATGCAGTAGGCGCGTCTTTCCAACTGCGTTTCTCCTTTTATTTCTGGCACACCACCCGTAATAATTCGAAGCGGCTCCCCAGCTACGTGTGCATCAATCGTTGTATATATTTTACTAACCTTCATTTCTATCTCTCCCCTATATGTTGATACTCTTTTTATTGCAAATATCATGCCAACGCATAGGGTATAAATTTGTATACATTGTTTAAAAAAGCATACATTACTGTCTATTTTTTTATACACTGTCCAGAGGCTATGTTATGGAGCCCCTTGATACAACCAGTCTTATTATTTTCACTGGAAAGTTACTTCCACCCCCAACATATACTGTTCAAAAGCAAAAAGGAAGTGATCCCATGTATTACGGAACAAAGGGCTGGTACGTAGCTGAACTAAAAAAATTAGGCGTACGCTATCATGAAGGACGAAAACTAGAAAGTTACCGCGGACACATATTACGCAATTTATTAATCGCACAACAAGAGAAATTAAAAGAACAGTAACATTCTAATGTAACGATATCGGCGATTCTCGGAATATATCAGCGATTCAACACAATATATCGGCGATTCGACATGCAATATCGACTTACCGACAAATTTCGCTAATTCATCTACCTAAACCACCAACCAATTACACATCAATACAAACAAAAAAGGTCACCCAAACGGGTGACCTTTCTTTCTTATTCACAAACAAGAATTTGTCTAGTAAATGACCCTTTTCTTGTAATACAGCGATCTGTAATTTCGAATCCTGCTTCATGGATCATGTCGTCCATTGTTTCCATCGTGACAACGACTACTTTTTTCGCGATGCGGCGTGCACTTGAGAGAATTGATAGTTGATCTTCTGGTGTGGCGTGCGTAAATAGGTCGTACGGCATATCGATAATGGCAACGTCGTAGTTCTCAGTAATTTCCTCGATCGGCCCTTTTGTTACTGTTCCTTCAAATCCGAAATGTGCGATGTTTTTTCTCGTTCCAAGAACTACAAGTGGATTTATATCTCTACCAACGATGTTAATCCCCATAGAAAGTGCTTCTACTACTACTGTTCCAATACCGCAGCACGGGTCAATTGCTCGTACTCCCTCTGGATTTGGTACAGCGATATTTGCAACTGATCTCGCAACACGTGTGCTAAGAGATGTCGAATAACTATGCGGTTTTTTTATGTGATGATACCAAACTGGTTCGCTTTCTACATAGTGCCCGAAGTACCAGCGTCCTCCAAGAGGAACAATCCCGAATACACGCTCTGGATTACGAACATCCGCTTCTCCTTCAATATGCATGCCGAGGTCTCTTTCAATAAGACGTCTTTCTCCATATTCAATTTTATTCTCTCCAACGAGGTCATTGATTTTAACGAAGATGACTTTGAACGTCGCTCCCGCCAAATCAATTTGTTCCACTTGTTTTAAAATGCTTTCTAAGTCGTCCCCTTCATACATAACTTCAATTCGCTCTTTAATAAACGCACTTCTACTCGGGTCAATTTTGACATCACTTTTTAAAATATTAACGTGGGACTCCATTCCAAAGAACGAGCGCATTTCCAAGTAACATAAAGCACGCTCCTCCTCACGAAATGCATACGTATATATACAGGCAGGTGTTTTACTATGATTATTCAATCTATTATCATCCTCTATCGTTTAAAATTGTTCTGATTACAATTACTCAAATACTTTTCTTTTGTATATAAAATTAAATGATATCATATGCCGGAAATAAAGAGAAACGTTAATAAATAAAAGAGACTGCCAATGGCAATCTCTTATTATTTATTAACGGAAAGAAGACACGTTGTTACCCATTTCTTCATAGTAATCTAAAATACCTTGATAAATAGCTTCCGCTGCACTTTGTCTCTGCGCTGGTGTAGCTATTTTATCTGCATCACTTTTATTATCTACAAATGCTAATTCTGCTAATACAGCTGGCATTGTATTTTCTCTAATTACATATAAATCGCCTTTTTTCACACCACGATCTTTTGTTCCCAGTGCATCTACAAGACGCTCTTGAATTTTTTCTGCTAGTAAACGACTTTCTGATACGTTAGGATTTGTTCCTCTTGCTGTCGCTGATTCATAGTAGAACGTTTCTGTACCTTGTCCATTTTTCTCTTCCGTGCCATTACCATGAATACTTACAAAAATATCCCCATTATTTTTTTGAGCAAATTCTACACGTTTCTTTAAAGAATCAGAAGCACTTGTTCCTGGACGTGTATCATCTGTACGAGTGAATAACACAGTAAATGGTGTCTTTTTCTCAAATATTTTCTGTAATCGTAGTGATACATCTAATACAGTTTCACTTTCTTTCTCATAATAACCTGGATTACCTGAATCCGCTCCCCCATGACCTGGATCAATGATAATCGCTTTTCCTTCTAAGAAGTTACCTTGCTTCACTGGATTTAATTGATTTTTATTAACCCATTGGAAACCAGCGCCCATGCGGATACGAATCCAGCTGCCGTTCTCTTCAATAACAGTTACTTGTTGTGCGTTATGTGTTCCCATTATTTTTGAAGAAGAAGAAGCTTCTGCATAAGTAGTGAATCCTTCATTAATAACTTCTGTTTTCTCTACTAAAGGTGTCCATTTATCACCTTTACTTGTTGCAATTTTGATCCATCCATCTCGTTCTTCTTTAATTTCAACCATTTGTGGATTATGCTGATTTGCACTAATCCCAGAACTTAATGATGGTGCGTGATATGTAATGAATTTTCTATCTATGTACATTTTCTTTGTTTCTACTGGACGATCACTATTCTTGCTAAATTTATCTGTTTGCGCAGTAAGTTGAGCTGCTTGTTCACGCGTAATAGAATCATTCGGTTTCCAGCCATCCTCTGTACCTAACGAAAGTTTTAATTCTACTAAAATATTAACTTCTTCTTTACCCCAATGATTCTCTAAATCAGCAAATTTTGTAGGAACTGGTCCTGTTACTTTGCTTTTCAGATTATATGCTCTTACAAGCATAGCTGCCATTTCAGCACGAGTTACTTTTCCTTCAGGATCAAATACTCCTGGTTCTCGCCCTTTAATAATATTCTCTTTTTCCATGGCTGCAATAAATGAAGCTGCCCAATTATTTTTTGCATCATTATAAGACGGCTTTGCATTTGGATCTATTTTAGCACCAATTGCTGTTGCGATAATCTTTGCTGCCTGAGCACGTGTTAAATTTCCGTATGGCATAAAGTTACCATCTGGCATACCGTTAATTACATTTCTCTCTACTAAATAATAAATTGCGTCTTTTGACCACGCACTATCTGAAACATCAGGAAATTTCTTCGTTTCTGCTAAACTACTAATTGGATGTGCTAGTAAATTTGCTGCTAATAAACCTGCGGCTATTGCTTTGTACTTCATGAAAAATAAATCTCCTCTCAAAACTTCATATTCATACAATTTTTTTAATCAAGCTAACTAAAAAATATTAACTATTAATTAATTCCTTTCATAGTGTATAACATTATATATCTATAGTAAATACGTTTCCGGCCGTATAAAAAAAATCGCATATATATAACTTATAATGAATGTATATAAAAATCTTTAATCAGCCCTCACCAATCGGGCTTTTACGGGCAGCCCGCCCCCATCTAACTTTTTTGCTTTCGCTGAATTTTGAGGTAGTGGTCTTACTGCCCGGCAAATAGCGGGATAAAAAAGCGATTAGGACATGTCTCCTAATCGCTTTGCCAAATAAAAAGCTGATTAAAAATAATATCTTTAATCAGCTCTCTATTATCTATGAAATTATTCTTCAATTAAATTAGACATTACATATGCATACACTAATGCTTCAGTATGCGCAATAGAACTTTCATGCGTACGTTCAAATGCGTGGGAAGAATCAATACCCGCTCCAATTAACGCATGTTTCACATCAAATCCCGCGCGAATCGCAGCTGATGCATCAGATCCGTAGTACGGATAAATATCTACTTTATATTCGATATGATTCGTTTTCGCAAGCTCTACTAAATGTTTGCGCAGTGCATAATGATACGGGCCGCTAGAGTCTTTTGCACAAATAGATACTGTATATTCATCAGATGCTTGTCCATCACCTAACGCTCCCATATCAACTGCTAAGTATTCAACAGTTTCTTCTGGAATGTTAGAGTTACCACCGTATCCAATCTCTTCATTATTAGAAATTAAGAAATGCGTCGTATATGGTAATGTTATGTTTTCATCTTGTAATCTTTTAATTAATTTTAATAAAATTGCAACACTTACTTTGTCATCTAAATGACGTGATTTTATGTATCCACTCTCTGTAATTTGAACGCGCGGATCAAATGAAACGAAGTCTCCTACTTCAATTCCTAATTCGCGTACTTCATCAGCTGAAAATACGCGCTCATCAATACGAACTTCAATATTTTTCTCATCGCGTTTTGCTTCACCTGCATCTTTATATACATGTACAGATGTTTGATGCATTAAAATTGTTCCTGTATACGTCTTGCCACTTGATGTTTCAATTTCGCAATATTCCCCTTCTACGGAGTTCCAGCGAAATCCACCAATCATAGAAAGACTCAGGCGACCGTCAGGCTTAATTTCTTTTACCATCGCACCTAACGTATCAACGTGTGCCGTTAATAAGCGGTGCTGTGCATCATTTTTCCCTTTTACCGTTAAAATAAGAGCTCCCTTATTATTACGTTTCGTTTCTACGTTCCACTCACTGACATAGTTTTCAATGAAATTAATAATTTTTGCTGTATTTCCAGATGGACTTGGAATAGAGACAAGCTCCTTAATCAGTTCCATCGTTTCTTTCGCATGATGTGCCATTGTCGTTTCCTCCTCTTTTTCTCTACTATTCAGTATACAAAATTCACCAGAAAACCTCTACTTATATAGCTTAATTTTCTAAATTGTAGTAAAATTCTTTTTAGTATATAAAAGGAGTTATAAAATATGAATATATCAAAAAAATATATACACATTGCACTCATTTGGTTTTTAGCATCATTATTTTGTTTACAAATCTCTTATGCCGTTCACACTACTACTTCTATTACAATCGGCTGGATATTAACAGCTATCTTCTTCATTATTAGCTTCATTGCAACAAAAAAGCATAGCGTTACTCATTAACGCTATGCTTTTCCTATAAAACTATTCTTCTGAAACGTCTAATAAATAAATCCCTTTTTCAAATCCACCGCGCTCTATCTCTTTTTGCTTACGAAGGCGTTCTACATCTTCAATCGATGCACCTTCTGCACGTGCTAATGAGATGATAACTTCTAGCGCATCCGCAAGAGAATCTAGCGCATGTTCGCGTTCTTTCATAGAAGCAAATTCACGAATTTCTTCCGTTCCAATTTTCGCTAAAGCTCGTATGTATGCTTGCCCTGTTAATTTTTGTGCTGTATATGTTTTTCCAGACATTAAAATCTTCTCTGGAACACGATCTCTTACTAACTTGTTATATGCTGACATCATTCATCCTCCTATATTTAATAACATCCGAGCTCTGCTTTATAGAAAAACCATTTTTTCTTCACGCATGCACTTAACATATCAATTTCTGATTCATGTGCTCTTACAGGCGGAAAGAAATAGTGCTCTGAGTTTTCTTCCTTACCATATAGAGTTTGGTACTCATCTGGAATCGCTTCTTTTTTCACATCTTTTTCTTTCGTCACCCCGTCAGAAAATGCAACACTTGGATGTCCCTCAAAAAATAACGCAGTCCGAACTGCCAAAGATGGTGTACTATGCAAAGCAGAATATGTAAGCAAAATAATAGTGATAACACCGATTATTTTCTTCATGTATTACTCCTAAAAAAAAGTGCTAACACAATTATACTAAAATGTGTTAGCACTTTCTCCCCTTTATCCCGAATTAACGAGCTAATAATCAGTGAGGAATGGACAAACTTTATTCCCCTTTAAATGCTGGTAAACGTTTCTCTAAAAACGCAGCAATACCTTCTTTATGATCCGCTGTTTGTCTCATTGCATATTGACCACGCTTTTCTAATTGCAATGTTTGCTCTAAATTAGAGCGATTTACTTCACATAAAATTTGCTTCGTTTGAATCATTGCTTTAATCGGTTTTTGTGACCATTCATTAATTTTTTGTTTCACAGCCGTTTGGAAATCTTCGCCGATTACTTCATCAATTAAGCCGATATCAAGCGCTTCTGTCGCTGATAACTTCTTACCTTCCCAAATAATTTGCTTCGTCATATTTTCACCGACACGCTTTTGAAGGAAGAAATGACCGCCTCCATCTGGAATTAAAGCGATTCCAATAAAGTTCATTGCAATAACAGATGATATATCCGCCATTACATAATCAGCTGTTAACGCAATACTTAACCCAAGACCTGCAGTCGGTCCATGAATTGCACTAATAACAAGCTTTGGCATCGTATATAATGTCACGACAACTTCAGAAATGGTATTCATAATGCCATCAAACTTACTTTCATCATTACTTGAAAGCATCGATTTAATATCCCCACCCGCAGAAAAACCACGGCCGTTCCCGCATAACACAACGATATGCGCAGAACTTTCCGCTACTTCTTTCAACTTTTGTAATAACTCTTTTAAGGTCGGCTCATCCAACGCATTTAATACCTCTGGGCGATTGACCATAACCGTTGCAACGTGGCCTTCATATTTCACAACGACAGATTCTGTTTTACTTGTTATTTCCATTATATATACCCCTCTTTTCTCCATAAAGATTATACTTATATAATTATAGAAAACCACTGAAAAACCCTTCTTTTTTCTCAATTTTCTGTCTAATAATCTCACAATTTGTACATTTACCGTATAAAACATACCATTCCGTTGAAAAATATAGAAATTAAAGTCGGTTTATCCATGCTTTTCATCTATTTACCATTACAATGAAATGGTGTATTCTTAAGTTTGATAAAAAACAAATATTGAAATTCATTCGCCTTACTATGTAAAAAAGGCTTTATACCCCTATTTTGGGTGTTGTAATAAAGGAATGAAGAACTGGAGGAACATATGGTTAATAAGTTGAAACAAACGGATAACTACTTCCCACATTTCCTATTGCTATTCATTGTGTTTCAACCAATTTTAGATTTATTAACATCTTTTTCAATCTATATACTACACATGAGCGCAACAGTTGGAGTTGTAGTCCGTTTCGCCTTTATGCTTCTTGCATTAGGGTACCTACTTCTTCATCACAAACAACAAGATGCGAAAAAGTACATCCTCTATTTATGCTTACTCGGAATCGCACTCGCAATTGGTCTTGTAAATAATATGATGGTTAAATCTCCAGTTTCATTTGGAGAAGAAGTTAAATTCATCTTAAAGAGCGTATATCCAATTGTGCTACTGTTTGGATATATTATCGCCTTTAAAGAGCTAAAAAATAAAGAGTATGTATTTCATAAAATCATTACATATTTCTTATATGCAACTTTAATTTTAAGCATTACAATGATTGTCGCAATGCAAACTGGAACGGATTTCCCAAGCTATCCTCACTCAAAAATCGGTTCAAGAGGTTGGTTCTTCGCTGGAAATGATTTAAGTTCTCTTTTCGCCATTATGTTCCCAATCATTGTCTTATATTCGATTCATAAAACAACTTCTTTCTCGAAAATATATTACTGGATTCCAACAATACTTGCGATGTATGCAAGTATTATGGTCGGAACGAAAGTCGGATATGGCGCAATTGTTATTACATTAGGCGTAGCACTTTTCTTCTCATTCATTGAATATATGATAAATCGTAAAAAAGAAGGAAAAGGATTCACACATATTGTAAATACCGTTGTTGTCGCAGTTATACTAGGAGGTTTAATTGCTCTTACACCGCATACTCCTATCGCAAAAAATATGGGCATTCACATGCAAATATACGAATACAAAAAATCAGTGCAAGAAGAGAAAGATCGAAAAGAAGGAAAAGTAATTAAAGCAGATCCAGAAGATGCAAAAAAACATGCAAAAGGTGAACTTACAGATTCTGAAGTAAAAAGTTTAATTTACAGTGATCGCGACAAATTCTTAAAAACATACAAACAATACTATAAAGACGCACCGCTTTCACAAAAACTATTCGGAATGGGTTACGCTGGTAACTACACAGATAAAATTAAATTAATTGAAATGGACTTCCATGACCTATTTTTCGCCTTTGGAATTGTCGGTTTCCTTATTTACTTAATACCTCTTCTATACTTTGGTATTAAATTATTTATCCGCATGATCACAAACTTTAAGAAAATCATGAAAGTAAAGTATATGCTATTAGCGAGCACACTCATTCTATCACTTGGCATTGGCTTTATGTCTGGCCACGTATTAACAGCGCCAGCCGTTAGTATTTTCTTCGTTGTTATACTCGCTTATATCATTGTTGATTTTGAAATTGAATAAAAAGAAGGTGCTACGAAATATTAGTAGCACCTTCTTTTTTATTTAATTAATGTTTTACGTATTCTAAGCTTTCTTTTGCAATATACGCTTCTGTTACAGTAGGATTATCTGAAATAACTTTAACCCACGCTTTTCCATTTATTATCTCTTCACCAGTAACTGTGACAACTACATTTGTATTTAAACGATACAGTCGCTCATTTGATATACTAGGATTCTTTTTCACTTCCACGTTATTCATCACACGTGCAAGTTTGTACTTGTTGTATTCTTTTTTACCTAAATAAGAATCAAAACGGTTCATATGCCCCGCTACTTTTTTACCCCAGTTCGCATCAGATGCATATTTCGCATTTAAACCAGCAGCTTTATCACCTGTATATGTTGCTGTATAACGCCAATGTCCTGGATTTAAATATCCTTCATTCATGTATAATTTTGCTGCATGTTCAATACAATCTTCTTTTGAATTGAATGCTTCTCCGTTACCATACGGACTATCGTCTGTTGCTTTTAAACCAAATAAATTATTTTTGTCTTTTGCAAGAGCGCTTGTTCCATAATAACTTTCATGAATTGCTAATGAATATAAGAATAATGCATTTACATTATACTTGCTTTCTACTTCTTTAAATTTCTTTCCTAAACCAATTAATGGAGAGTCTGGTTTAATCGATTTCACATAACTATCTAGTTGTTCAGCTGTATAATCTGTTTTCGAACGTAATGATAAATAATTGAAATATTGATAGAAAGTTTCGTCTCCAAATGTCTTTCCATCTACACTATACATTTGCTGTCCTTGCTTCATGAAAGAAGGTGCCACACCATATCTAAATTCTGTATATCCAGGTGAACTTGTATTATATGTATAATATTTATGGTATAAATATCCATCTGATTTCACATAATAAGACGACTGTTTCATTTCATTTGTAGGAATTAAAGTGATTTCATTCTTCTTCACATAACCTGTCAAACCAGAAAGTTGAACTTTCACACGATCTTCGCCAACTTCTAACACTTTCAATTCTGTTCCATACTGAATATACGTATATACTGTTGACAAATTCTCATCATAAATATTAATGATGTTTTGCCCAGTTATTCTTTTCGCACTTGCAAAACCATCTTTAATCCATAAAAATTCGTTCTCGTATTTTACCGCATTCATACCTTTATTTTGAGCAGCCGTAACCGCTTCTTTATACGTATTATAGCGCTCTACTTCTTGCTCTGTTCCGTTTTCTCTTACATTTGTCACAACATATTTCTTAGTTTCTACAGGATTGCTATTTCCGTTTTTTTCAATCGTCTGAAGCATGCGATCCAACATAGCTGAAGCCATCCCTCTTGTAGCTGATAAATGTGGTCTAAATGTATTATCTTCTGGATACCCTTTAATAATTTGAGTAGCCACCATAACTTGCACATGCTCTTTATAGTTAATACTATCTTTATCAGTAAAGGTAAGCGGACTTACAGCTACTTTAATATTTTTATAGTCTAACGCTCGCTTTACCATTATCGACATTTCTTCACGTGTAATCACATCATTTGGTGAGAATGTCTCGTTCGTACGACCATTAATAATTTTCGCTCCATATGCTCTACTTACACCATCATATAAACCGTAAGTCTTCGGCACATCCTCGAAATTCGAATCAGCTTTCGGTAAATTTAAAGCCCTTGCTATGAATGTAGCAAACTCTGCTCTTGTTACTAATTTATCAGGCGCATATACATTGTCTCCATACCCCATTAAAACTCCTTTAGTAATAAGTGAGCGCATATTCGTCTCAAACATATGTCCTGTAATATCATCATTTGCCGCATAACTTGAAATAGGAGTTAAAAGTAATGATCCCGTTAATGCCACTGCTGTTATACCTTTTGAAAAAGTCTTCAAGGTTATCCTCCTCGTAATCTACGAATTTATTATCACAAATTTGATTATATAATAATCACAATCATTTTAGCATAATAAATAGGAATTAAAATAAAACGTTTTTTAATTAGAATTTTCATTAAATTCAAAACAAAATAAAAGACACTTTACTTTTTTAATAAAGTGCCTTTTTCCATATGATCAATGAGTTTCTTTGTTGCCTGTTTGCCTTGCAACCGAAGCTCATCTATTGTCAATTGTAACTCTTGCTGCACAGTTCCTTGTTGCATTAATTGCTTTTTCGCAATTTCATATAAATACTCAGCACTCCATTCGCCATCCACACTTCCTATAACTGGCTGATTCACTTGACTTAAAAACGAATCAATTTTCGGATCGTATGAAATCCCGACCATTGGAGTTTTGGCTACAGCAGAAAAAACTAGTGCATGAAGACGCATACCAATTAGTAATGAACATTGTGATAAAATGAATATTTTCTCGTCGATATCCATTTTATATGGAAGCATATACGTCTCTTCTCCCATTAAGTCTACTACTTCACGCGAAGCTTTTTGATCAAATGGCTCATGCATTGGAACAAATAGAATTTGGTATCCTTCTTGCTTTAATTTTTTTAATGCCGCAGCTAATTTTTTTATATAATCTTCTTTTGCATTCCAATAACGCACACTAACCGCGATTACTTTTCCATGTATCGAATGCTTTTGCAACCAATCCGATTGTTTTGTCCGTTTCCATGTTAAAACAGGGTCTGGAACAATTTCAATATCGTTTTTTATGCCAAGTTCTTTTAAATATAAAAACGAATCCTCATCTCGAACTGATACATAGGAAGCTTTTGACAAGTTCCATTTTACTAATAGACGATTATATCCTTTTGTAATTGGACCGATTCCTTGTGAATAAATATAATACGGCTTTTTTAATAATCGAGCGAGTCCCATAATACCCGTATAATATAGAATACTCTTCGTACTTGTCTGATCTTGAAGAAGGCTCCCGCCACCGCTAATAACTCCATCACTGTTTTTTATCGCATGATAAACAGCTTTTATATCCCAGCGATCTACCGATTCTACACCATACATTTCCTTTGTATATTTAGAATCATTTGATAGTACTACTAGTTCTATATCCGGGTTCTCTTTACTTAACGATTCAATAATTGATTGTAGAATCGCCTCGTCTCCAACATTATAAAAACCATAATATCCTGATAAGACTAAACGCACCCTAAATCTCCTCCAAAACTAGGTAACCGTTTATTTCATCTAACATAAACTAGTACCCATTCCTTACCTAAACACTTGATACCCTACATAGTTTCCTCTTTATCAGTTCATATGAATTATAATAAAAAATTAAATTTCTATATTTATCTTTTCAAAAATGGTATTTTGTTTATTGATATCCATTTTAATTTCAAAGCACATACACCATACAAAATGGTTGTAATACTTAATGCTATACCACTGAATAATAACGTCATAATTCTTGAAGTTGTAACATCTATCACATTACATAATTCATACAATCCTAGTCCCAAAATACATGCTATTGCTAGCACACCGAAAAAGCTTTTTAAATGAATAGAATAGGCAATATAGCTTCGAATATACAAATGATTTACAATACAAATCAATACGTAAGTAATTAATGTACTATACGCCGCTCCATCTATGCCAAACTTCTGCACGAACATCATGTTTAGCATGACTTTCACACAACTCGCACCAATAACAATCCATGCAGCTTGTGCAGAACGGTTAATGCCCTGTAAAACACCTATTGATAATACCATAACCGCAGTAAAATACGAACTGCCAATCATAACTGTTAACATACTACTGCCTTTTACGTCTGTGAACAATCCGACATTTAACGGTACGGTTAATGCCATCAACCATATTGTTAACGGTGCTGTCAAAACATGCGCTAGTCGATTTGTATTTTGAATTGTTATTTTCGCCAAATTTATATCTCTTTTGGCCAATGCGGAAGTTAAGAGTGGTATTAACGGAAATACAATTGCACTTGCAAAAATAACAATTATTTGTGTGAATGCAAAACCGCGACTGTATATTCCAAATTGTTCTTGAATTTCTGTTGATGATCCTTGTAATACATGCGGTATTGTAAGCGAGTCTACTAAATTTAAAAGTGGCATTGATAAAGCTCCGATAGCGATTGGGATCGATACCCGCAATATCTTTTTGCCGTTTTCTCTTAAATCTCGGAGCGAATAGGAATTGCTTTTATTGTAGTATGGACTTCTATTATATTTTATACGCAAATATATAAGCGAACTAATGACTCCAAGAAAAGAGCCAACCATCGCACCACTAGTAATAACAGTATTACTCTTATCCCATGATACTAGTATGTAAGCAATTATTAACATAAAAAACACACGTACAAATTGCTCAATGACCTGTGATACCCCTGTTGGTTTCATATCACCGAAACCTTGAAAATACCCTCTATACACCGCCATGTATGGCGCAATGAGTAATGCTAATGAAGTAATAAGCAACGGCATTCTAGTTTCTTGTCCACCGAGCATATTCGCAATTTCAATAGAAAATAATACAATGACTAAACAGCCGAAAACGCCAAATGCTATCCCAATAATTGACGCTGATTTAAATAATTTCGCAATTTCCTTTTGCTTATTTTTTTCGTTCAACTCTGCAATTAGTTTCGAAATTGCAAGTGGAACTCCGGCTACCGATAATGTAAGAGCAATCATATATACAGGAAAAACAAGGCGAAAAATACCGAGCACTTCATCTCCTGCAATATTTTGTAATGGAATTTGAAAAAAACTACCAAGCAATTTTGACAAAAAAGTTGTAATGGTTAAAATTGCTGCTCCTTTTACAAATGTTTTATTCATATTTTTTCTCTTTTCTTTTATACATATACTCTCAAACATATTGTTTTAAGCGATAGGAATTCATTTTATCCCATTGGTTATCATAACAAATTTATTATAGGTTGAATACTTGGTTTTTTTTTCAAAATAGAAAAGCGAACCCATTTAAGCCTGTCTCTTCACAATATTTTTCTAATTCCTTCCATTATATATATACACACTATAAGCGTTTCTGTTACGCCAAAAGAGCCCTTCCTCTCTGTCACTGCGATACATATTACTAAAAACATTATAAAAACATCCCACAACTCTACATTATAATTTATGTAAAATTGTGAGATATTCTAATTACTATCTAAACACTTAAGATTTTCAATTGCTCTTTCTGTTCATCGCTTGCCATTACTGCGATTGTTTTTTCAATACTCGGATGTACTTGCTCAAGCTTTACACTTGCTCCTACTTTATTTGATTGCTCAACAAAATTTAATAATGCCATAGCTCCTGATACATCCATATAACGCACATCTTTCATACGTAAAACAACCGGTGACTTCACATCTTGTAAAGTAGAGAAAATACGATCTACTGATAGGAAAGAGAGCGGCCCTTGAATTGTGTACGTTTCTTCTTTTTCTTTTACGATAGAAGTTTTACGTTCTTTACATTTCACCATATATATGATGAACGAAAGAATAATACCGAAGGCAACAGCAATCATTAAATCGAACTTCACCGTTACAATCATCGTTACGAGCATAACAACGACATCACCTTTAGGAGCGACATGCATCTTTTTCATGCTTCCCCAATCGAACATTCCAATACCAGTTAAAATTAAAATACCTGATAATACAGCAAGTGGAATATATTGTACGACCGAACCAAGACCCATAATAAAAATAAATAAGATAACACTATGCATACATGCCGAAAGTGCCGTTTTACCGCCACTTCTTATATTCACGATAGACCTTACAGTCGCACCTGCACCTGCTAATCCGCCAAACAATCCGCTCATCATATTACCGATACCTTGTCCAACGAGCTCTTTATTACTTTTATGACGTGTACCTGTCACATTATCCATTACGACCGATGTTAACAACGAGTCAATCGATCCTAATAAAGCAATACTAAGCGCTGGTAAAATAAGTGCTGCTATTCCTGTTCCACTTAAAGATGGAATATGAAGCGTAGGCATCGCTTCTGGAATGGTTCCAATCTTTTCAATTACTTTATTTAGTGAAAGATTTCCGATAATCGGTAACTTTACTGTAAGTCCTTCGAGTAGAGAAGAAAATAAAGGAAGCAAAGCTGTCACACCGACTAGTGCTACTAAACTAGACGGAATCGCCTTAATCCATTTGCCAGAAACAATCATTACAATAATCGTTAACACAACAAGTAAAAAACTATTTTGTACGTGTTTTATTTCGCCTAAAATAATGATTAATGCAATACCATTCATAAATCCTGAAACGACAGGATACGGAATATATCGAACGTAAGAACCGAGCTTACATACACCGAATAAAATTTGAAATAATCCTGCCATCATAAAGGCAATAAAACTTGCCTCTAACCCGTGCGTCGCAATAACTCCTGTTGCAATAACGGTAATCGGTCCAGTTGGCCCTGTTACTTGCCCAGGTGTCCCGCCAAATAACGCTGCGAATAAACCTGCAAAAATCGCACCATACAATCCAACAAGCGCTCCCTCAGACGTTCCTGTCGCGGCAATACCAAATGCAATCGCAAGTGGTAACGCAACAATCGCAACAGTAAATCCTGCTAAACATTCCTTTGCTATTTTTTGAAACATAAAAAAACCACCTTTGTATAAAGTCCATGTTCCATTGTACACCTAAAAAGATACATTCGTTAGCTCACTTTTTACATTCTCGTGACGTAAACGTATTCAACGAAAAGTTTTCCCCTTATCTTTGGAAACAATTGCAACTATGCTATAATGAACAAATTAAATCTTTTACTATATACTTGGAGGCACTATGCTAACTTTTGAAGAAAAATTATCGATTATTGAATCTTTCCCAGAACTAGAAAGAAAGAACGTATCATTAAAACGTGTAAACTTCCACTTTGAAGAAAGTCGTTTAGATAAAAAGAACGTTGTATTTCATTTACACCCAAATGGAAATGGATTTGTATATGCAAGCGGTATTAAAGGTTATAAAACAGATGATAAAGGCATGGTTAACATCCGTGAGTTTTCAGCAGAGGAGTTACGTTCAGTAATTGAGAAATCAATTGACCTTCTATCACAAGAAGAGGTAGTAGCACCTGTAGAACCTGCGAAAGAAGAAGAATGGCAGAACGAAGATGGTCATATTCTTACTCTTATTTCAGAGGATGACATGTGGAACGTGTACGCTGGTGTAAACTTAGACGGTACATTCAACTCTTATCCAGAAGCTGCGGAATACCTTGATGAAGAAGGCTTTTCACGCAAATAAAAATAGAAGCCTATTTCATTCAACGACTTTTATAGTAATCAAAGAAGACACTTAAGGTGTCTTTTTTTGTTATATAAACTCCTTTCTCACACTATCTCTACTAATTTTCATAAAATGATTCAGAGGAGGTTTATATGAATACAACTGCTAAATTAATAAATTGGAAAGAACATGGCGATATGATTATTCTAGAATGTGAATTAAATGGAAAACGCTTCGAGATATCAACATATAAACAAAGAATATATAATGCACACCTTTTATCAGCTGACGTTTATATTCGTTTAGACTCATCTGATAATATAATTGGAATAAATATTTATAAAAAGTAAGAAAAGCCCCCTATTCCGTAGGCGGGCTTTATCTTTATTACACAACATCAGAGTATACTCTCTTTTTTTCATACAGTTTATGTAATTATACATATTCATTAAAAAATACACTAAATGAATATTACATGTAGTAAAATATAACTTGTGGGCACGTTCTATAAAGCAGATTCTTTTAAAAGGCGTAACATATCAATTATTATAGGGGATGTGGCGTCACTTCAATATTGATCTCAAATCTCTTGTCTTTTGTGAACTAACAATCTAGTGTATATAGACGATTCTGCTTTATAGTATGTGTTTACACTCATAACAAAGGGGTAATGGTAATACGGATAGATTCGTATGAAATGAAATGGTTCAAGTCGGAGAGAGGCACCTTAAGGTGTCTTTTCTTTTTGGACATTACATCCATTTTGTTTTTCCACCTTATTTCAAATGCACTAATTAACCTTCACCAAGAAGAAACGAGAATTAACAAAGATATTGTTTCTTCTGTTTAATACAGAAAAATGAAGGATACCCCATAGATATGGGGTATCCTTCATTTTTTATTTTTTCGCACCTTTCAATGACTCCCTCAGCACAAACTTCTGCAACTTCCCGCTCGCATTACGAGGAAGTTCATCTACAAATAAATAATGACGCGGACGTTTATAATCTGCTAGTTCATCACTTTCTTTACAATACGTTTCTAAATCAGCTTCTGTTATTGTTTCATCTTTCTTCACAATAACCGCCACAACACGCTCTCCCCATAATTCATCTGGCTCACCAAGTACGGCCACATCTAATATACCTGGATGACTATGAAGGAAATCTTCAATTTCACGAGGATAAATATTTACGCCACCGCTAATTACCATATCATCAACGCGATCAGCAACGAATAAATAACCGTCTTTATCAAAATAGCCTAGATCACCCGAATGATACCATCCTTTATACATCGATTTTTTATTCGCTTCTTCACGATTATGATAGCCAGCCATCATAGTTGGGCCGCGCAAAATAATTTCTCCCACTTCATAAGGAGGTAATACATCCTCTGGTTCTGCCGGTGCATCCTCGTTCGGTTTCACAATACGAACTTCATGGCTAAAGCATGGCGTGCCTGCTGAACCAGCTTTCGTAATTTGATCCTCCTCTACGAGAAACGCAACAACTGGCCCCATTTCTGTCATTCCGTATATTTGAACAAGATCAATATAAAGACGTTCTTTACATTCTTTTACTAACGCCGGTGCCATTGCTGCTCCGCCGTATATACCAATCTTCATCGAAGTTAAATCATACTGAGCTAAATCTTTTTGCAACAACATATTCCACATTGTCGGCGCTGCAAAGAACGTCGTAATCTTTTCTTCTTGAATCGTATGTAATACTGTTTCTGTATCAAAATGATGCAAAATAACATTCTTTCCGCCAACTTGAATGCGTGGTATGATTCCAGCGTTTAATTCACCACAGTGATATAAAGGCGCAACGACAAGCCCTACACTATCTCTATTATATTTAAGGAAATACGTACAAATCATACTATGCTCAGTCATTTCGCGATGACGATGTAATACGCCTTTCGGATGACCTGTCGTACCGCTCGTATAAAGTATTGAACAATAATCCATTTCATCAATTTCGATATTTACTTTCTCAGAAGATGCTGCATTCACTTTTTCATGGTAGGAACTTGCATAGGAAGGTTTATCGTTTTCTATAGACCAAAAAGATGTATTTGGAAAATCTCTTTCAATTATAGCAACAGTTGACTCAACTGCTTTTTCAAAGACAACGACTTTCGAGGATGCGTCCTGAAGAATATAAGATACTTCTTTCGCCTTTAAGCGGAAATTAATCGGGTTAAAGATCGCTCCGATTTTCGCACAGGCTAAGTAAACGTTTACAAATTCACGGCAATTATATAAGTAAACAGATACCGTATCTCCCTTTCTTACTCCGTCTTCTAATAGAGCGTGCGCTGTTTTATTTATTTGTTCATCCCACTGTTTATACGTCCAGCGAATATTCTTTTCAGGTTCCACTAACGCCTCTTTATTCGGATACTTACCAACTGATAAATCAAAAATTCTCCCTATCGTCATGTACATGCCAACAATTTCCCCCTTTTCTCTTTCATAAATCTATCATTTCGTCCATAAGTAGACATTGTCCTTTAATGATTTGACTAATTTTTCTGATTATTATCGACATAGTTTTACATACGGTACCACTAGACGGTAAATGAAATTATATCGGCGATTTTCCAGATATATCGACCGTAACTTGAAATATATCAGCGATTTTCAAAATATATCAGCGCAACTCGAATTATATCAGCGATTTTTCGAATATATCGACTTACCGACAAAAACTGACAAGATATAATCGGACCGCCCGTTACTGCAGGATAAAAAGAGGTTGTTCCAACTCGGAACAACCTCTTTCTTCTTATGCAAATAGCTCTTCTAAAATTTTCAGTTTATCTTCTGTATATTTCACAAAGCCATCGTTATATGATTTTGGATCTTTCGGATTTGCGAAGTGCGTAATTGCTCCCGTCTTCGGATGAACAAATTTACTTGATGCACCACAACCAAGTCCGATAATTGATTGTACTTCTTCCATAATGACAATGTTGTAAATACTTTCTTGCGTCGGCATTGCATAACCAACGTTCTCTAAGTTACCTAAAATATTCTTTTGACGATATAGGTAATATGGTACGTAATTATGCTTTTGCGTCCACTCTTCTGCTTCGTGCATCATCGCTGTAATTTCTTCGCGACCTGCTACTTTATATTTACGTTTGTTTTGCGTCATTTCAGAAGCACGTTTAAATGATAACGTATGAACTGTTAATGATTCTGGCATTAACTTTTCTGTTTCATCTAACGTATGTTTGAAGATATCTAACCCTTCACCAGGAAGACCAATAATTAAGTCCATATTAATATTGTTCATTCCCATTTCACGAGCTAAATGGTATTTCTCAATTGTTTCTTCTACAGTATGATGACGTCCAATTGCTTTTAGTGTCTCTTGATGGTATGACTGTGGATTAATACTAATACGGTCAATGTTCCATTTATTTAACACTTCTAGCTTTGCTGGCGTAATTGTATCTGGGCGACCTGCCTCAACTGTTACTTCACGCACATTTTTCACATCTGGGAACGCTTCATACATTTCTTCATACAGCATATCCATCTCTTCTGCTGTAATACTTGTAGGTGTACCTCCGCCGTAATAAATCGTCGTAACTTTTACACCTTTTTCTTTTAAAAACTTACCAATTTCACGAACTTCATAATGTAAACCACCTAAGAACGAATCAACAGACCCTTGGCGTCCATTAATCGCATAAGCCGGGAATGTACAATATGCACATTTCGTTGGGCAGAACGGAATACCGATATAAATACTTACTTCTTCTTTCAAACGGTATAAATCTGGAACAACTGCTAATTGGCAATCAACAATGCGCTGAAGAAGTTCAATTTTCTCTTCATGAATTAAATAACTTTCACGAAGCTCTTGATGCGCTTCTTCTTTTGACATACCATTTTGAAGCATTTTATGAAGAAGTTTCGTCGGACGTACTCCCGTTAAAATACCCCAGCTTTGTTCAATACCAGTTAACTGCTGAAGAACAGAAAGATATACATAAGAAACAACGTGTTTCACTTGCTTCATACGCTCTTTTTCATCTGTGAAAGCAGATAAATCTTTCGAGAATGTTTCTTCATACACATTTCCTGTGCTAACATCCGTTAATCGAGCGGATGCTTTCACATTATCCTCAATGTGTATATCAACGATAAGATTCGCTTCCTCTTGTTCAAATCCAATCGTACTATCTTCAAAAAATAAGCCGCCAATATTTTGTAGCGGACGTAAAAAACGATCATCTTGTAACGTTTTAATTGAAATTAACAACATTATCACCTTTTCATTTGCAAACTCTCTTTAGTTTACTTGAAGGGCGTTTACAGGTCAATACAGAAGGTTTTACCTGTTTCTCTTACATTTTTTCAAATAATTCTTTTTATGAATATCGCTCCTGTATATAGACATCATCATTTTCTCTTGTTAAAATTTATTAGTACTAAAATCGATACATAGTGAAAATACAATATAAAAAGGAGGAATGTTAACACTAGATTCCATAATCTAATGTGTTAAAAAAAATATGAAAAAGAAATTTTATAGTGTTTTAACTCTCTCTCTTGCATTACAAACTGTTCTTGCACCTACTTATTCATTTGCAGAGAGTGCTGAAAAATCCGCTGAAGTATATACGGAAGATCAAGTTTTTAAAAGTATTAAAGAGCATGTTAATGAGCATAGTACTCATGAAGAAGATATCGAGGTTACTGGTCAATTCCTACTATACACTTCAAAAAAACATTCATTATATACCGCGAATGATTTAAAAAACAAATCGAATATCGAGATTACAGAACAAGTCGTAACGGCGACAAAGAAAAAAGGAAATGCTTATTACATAACGACGCCAACTGGCGCTGGATGGATAGATAACAATGATAATAGCTTAGAAGTTCAAGAGATTCATAAACTATCTAATCAAAAATTAATCGTAAAAGAAGAAGCTTCCATACATGCCCTTCCGTTCCAATCATTTAAAGAAGAAGGGAAACTACAGCCACAAGTCATAACTCCTACTGAACAAGCTGGAAATTGGTTTAAAGTCCAAATAAATGAAACAACAAAATGGATTTATGCACCTTCTGCTACATTTGAAGGTACAAAAGCTTCATTATTAAAAAACAGTCGTACTGCTAAAAATAGTTTATTGAGATCGCCAGAAGCTCTACAAACAAACAATATTTATGGCGTTACATTTAAAGAAATGATTGTCCCAAAAGGAAATGACGATATTCGCCCTGGCTACCCGATGGTACCTAAATATATTACGATTCACGAAACAGCTAATACAGCGAAGGGTGCCAATGCTCTAAATCATGCAAAATTCTTAGATAATCAAGCACGCGGAACAGCTGATCGCGCCGCATCTTGGCATTTCACAGTAGATGATAAAGAAATTTATCAACATCTTCCAGTAAATGAAGTTGGATGGCATGCTGGAAATAAAACTGGAAACTATGAATCTATCGGAATTGAAATTGCCGTTAATCAAGATGGAAACTATGAAAAAGCGGTAGAAAATGCCCGTAAATTGGCAGCTTATTTAATGAACGACTTAAATATTTCTCTAGATAAGGTCCAAAAACACCAATTTTGGTCAGGAAAAAACTGCCCTGCGTTTATGATTCAACGCGGACAATGGGATGCTTTCTTAAAAGGAACTGAAACATACTATAAGGAAAATCAAAAAAATCCCGTAACTGATGACATTACAGGTGGATGGTATGAACAAGACATTCGTCAATTAGCAGCTAGAGGCATTATGCAAGGAGAAGGGAACGGCAAGTACTTCCCAGAACGTCTTGTAACGCGTGCTGAATTTGCTACGTTAATTACTCGTGCTTTACAATTGCCAAGTGGAAATGCTAATTTCACAGACTTAGAACAAGTACACCCATCGTTAAGAGACGGTATTAATCGTGCAGCAAGCGCAGGCATAATCCGCGGACGTGGTGATAATACATTTGATCCAAATACTACAATTACACGCGAAGAAGCTGTTATTATGATCGATCGTTCTCTAAAACACGCTGGTATTTTTGCAAAACAAGTTGAACTACCATTCGTAGACCAAAACTTAATTTACGCTAAAGAAGAAGTACAAAGAGTGTATGGATATGGAATTGTAAAAGGTAATGAATTTAATCAATTCGTACCAAAAGGACCATCACAACGTGCACACGCAGCTGCATTTATAAACAGAATGCTTAGCGTAATTGAAGCTTAACATATTTATCATTCCATATAGATATTTTCATTTTATCTGTATTCACTTAAAAGGCATCAGAGACTATATATCTCTGATGCCTTTTATACATCTTTTAGCTATTTTTAGCCATGAATCTTAAACGTATTCCTAGTAGCAGAAGCATAAAACCGATGAATGGAACGTAATTCGTATTGTGTCCTGTAGCTGGAAGTTGTTGATTATTAGAAGAACCTTGTCCTTTTTCTGGTAAATTAGGTTTTTCTACTCCCTCACCTGGCTTCTCTGTTCCTTCACCTGGCTTTTCTGTTCCTTCACCTGGTTTTTCTGTTCCTTCACCCGGCTTTTCTGTTCCTTCACCTGGTTTTTCTGTTCCTTCACCCGGCTTTTCTGTTCCTTCACCTGGCTTCTCTGTTCCTTCACCTGGCTTCTCTGTTCCTTCACCCGGCTTTTCTGTTCCTTCACCTGGTTTTTCTGTTCCTTCACCTGGCTTCTCTGTTCCTTCACCCGGCTTTTCTGTTCCTTCACCTGGCTTCTCTGTTCCTTCACCTGGTTTTTCTGTTCCTTCACCCGGCTTTTCTGTTCCTTCACCTGGTTTTTCCGGACCTTTTTCTGGATCTTTTTCATTTGTAATTTGAAGCTTTACAACTTCAATTTTTTCATTAGAAATCGTAAATTTCATTTCCTTATCGGATAAAGTATATCCTTCTGGCGCTTGGATTTCTTTTAAAGTGTAATCTCCTGGTTCTAACTTCTTAGAAGTCGCTTTACCGCTCTTGTTTGTTGTTAATATGTCGATTTTTGTTCCGTCTTTCCAAATTTCAAACACTGCGCCTGCTAATATTTTATTTGTATTATTAGCGTCTACCTTTGTAATTTCTAATTGACCTGTAATTTCTTCTTTCACTTTTTCATTCATAACTTCTTGTTTTACTACTTCATTTGCTACAACATTTACTTCTACTGTTACTTCTAACGCTTTATAACCTTCCGGCGCTTTCGTTTCCTCTAACGTGTACTTTCCTGGCACTAAGTTTTCGAATTTCACAACACCGTCTTTATTCGTTGTTTTCGCTTCTCCAACTACTTGACCAGCTTCGTTCTTTAATTTAAATTCTGCACCTGCTAGAACTTTTCCACTCTCCGAATCCTTTTTGGTTACTTGTAAGCTTCCTAGTTCTTTTGCGTTTTCTACTTGTACTTCTACTACTTTGTTTGCTTCCACAACGACTTCAATTTCTTCTTTTAACAACTTATATCCTTGTGGTGCTTTCGTTTCTTTTAATGTGTACTTTCCTGGCTCTAATTTCTGTGAAACTACTTTACCAGTTTTATCTGTTCGTAACGTATCTACTTTTTTACCATCTTTATACACTTCGAATTCTGCATCTGATAATACTTTCGTTTTATCTTCCGCATCTACTTTTACAATTTCGAATTGACCAAGGCTCTTACTGTTCGTTACTTTTACATCAACAACTTTTTCACCGTCAACTGTTACATGAATTATTTGTTTTGTTAACTCATAACCTTCTGGTGCTTTTGTTTCTTCTAACGTATATTCACCTGGCACAAGTCCGTCTACTTTAACCGTTCCAGACTTATCTGTTGTAATTCCTTCTTTTACAACATTTCCTTTCGCATCTTTCAATGTAAAATGTGCGCCTGCTAAGCGTTTCGTTTGATCTTTATCATCCATTTTAATAATTTGTAGAGAACCTAAGATTTTTTCGTTTTCTGCCTCTACTTTTACTTCTTCTTTCTCGTTTTGAATTGTTACTTTCCATTCTTTATTTGAAAGCTTGTAGCCCGCTGGTGCTTTCGTTTCTTTCACTGTGTATTCACCTAGCGGTAATTTCGGTGACATCACTTTTCCACTCTCATCTGTTTTTAGTTCTGCTACCTTTTTACCATCTTTATACACTTCGAATTCTGCACCTGATAACAATTTCGTTTTATCATTCGCATCTACTTTCACGATTTCAAATTGACCTGTTACTTTTTCATTCGTAACTTCTTGTTTTACTACTTCGTTCGCTACAACGTTTACTTCTACTGTTACTTCTAACGCCTTATAACCTTCTGGCGCTTTTGTTTCCTCTAACGTGTACTTTCCTGGCACTAAGTTTTCGAATTTCACAACACCT
>NZ_JBNRIL010000001.1:2775147-2916228 GCF_053557995.1 Bacillus sp. XB1
TTGTACTTCTACTACTTTGTTTGCTTCCACAACGACTTCAATTTCTTCTTTTAACAACTTATATCCTTGTGGTGCTTTCGTTTCTTTTAATGTGTATGTTCCTGGCTCTAATTTCTGAGAAATTACTTTACCTGTTTTATCTGTTCGTAACGTATCTACTTTTTTACCATCTTTATACACTTCGAATTCTGCATCTGATAATACTTTCGTTTTATCTTCCGCATCTACTTTCACGATT
Organism: Bacillus sp. XB1; assembly: GCF_053557995.1. NCBI lineage: Bacteria > Bacillati > Bacillota > Bacilli > Caryophanales > Bacillaceae > Bacillus > Bacillus sp. XB1. The sequence goes on from NZ_JBNRIL010000001.1 coordinate 2,775,386, forward strand.
TCAAATTGACCCGTTACTTTTTCGGAGATCTTTTTATTCACCACATCTACAGTCACTACTTTATTAGCCTCTACATCAACAGAAACTGAACTAGATGATAATTCATATCCTTTCGGTGCTTCTACTTCTTTTAATGTATAGCTTCCAACTGGAAGTTGTTTCGATAAGGCTTCACCTTTATCATCTGTAACAATTGTTTCCACAACTTTCCCATCTTTATCGATAACATCAAATTTTGCACCTGGTAGAAGTTGACCAGATTCACTATCTTTTTTCAATAATTTAAATTGGCCATTCTCTACTTTTCTCGTATTCTTCATAACAAGTTCAATTACGTTTGTATTATCAATTGTTACTTTGACTGGTGTATCAACTTTTATATATCCTTCTGGTGCATTTATTTCTTTTACAAAATAGTCACCAAGTGGTAAATCTTTAACTTCCGCAATACCCTTTTCGTTTGTTGTAACAGTAGCCACAACGTTATTATCTTTGTCTATAACATCAAATTTTGCGTCTTTTAAAACAATGTTTTCATCGTTTTCATCAACTTTTTTAATTTGTAAATGTCCTTTTTCAGTTGCTGGCTTATTCCACTTTGGCCAGTTAAATTTAAAGTTATGAACCTCAAAACCATCTCTTTGGTGTAATCCTCCAACATAGGCTTGTCCATTAATAGAACCACCTTTTGTTTCTACAACTGCATTAGGTGCAAACACACTACCTACTACACCATAACCTTTAGTTGTTATCTTTGTAGCATTAGGAAATACCCAAATTACCTTACTAGCTAACTCAGTAAAAGATGAATTAGGATCGTATGCTTGAGATGTATTAATTAAATCCGTCGCCATCCCAGTATTTCTTGTATCATACAAAATTGCACCGCCACCAAAACTCACTTCTTCTGCATCTGAATAAATAACAATAAAGTCTTTATTCTCTACATTCGGAAGAAAAACGTCTTTTACATCAAATGTTTTCTTTCCAGTTTGGCCTGAAGAGACATAAATATTAGGGTTATTTACATCTTCACCGATGCCAAAGCTCATATTAGGTTTTGGCTTATCAGTCTGTAGTTTACTTGCATCCCCGATTACACCATCAACGTCTTTTCTAAATTCTTTAAACTTAGCATCAATCTCCGCTTGCTCTTTATAAGAGATACGGTCATATGATGTTTTCATTGCGCCATCTGGGTCACCGTCTTTTGTCATCGCCACTGTTCCATCTTGAATAATTACTTGTCCTGCTCCCGCTTTCGTAAATTGACCGCCTAGTAATAATGATGGATATCCTTCATCTACCCAAGTTGCTCCAGCTAAGTTATTTGCTCCAGTTGCAGCCGCTACGACTGTATAACTTGATGCGTTCATATTTTTCTGAACAGCCATCGCACCTTCAATATCCGCACTCGTTGCACTATGATCTCCAAAAATGATGGCATTGTAATAAGATACATCACCTAAACCTTTTAATTCTGTTGTAGCTGCCTCTGCTTTAAATGGTAAGTGGATTAAAAAATTCATACATATTAGTAATACAACTATTAAACTACTACTTAACTTTTTAATTTTTTGATTAAATGATTTCCTCAAGAAATTCATTCCCCCTTTTAAACTTCCTAAAACCACAAAAAGAAGTACATATCATATGTACCAAACCTTACTCACATTAACTTAAAATAATCCATTTAAATAAAACAAAGAAACACTACAACTACTTAATAAGATTGCTACAATTCATTTTTGAAATAATACGTGAACTAAACTGTCATGCGGAAATACTTTTACATATGGGAGCCCAATAAAATTAATCTGAAGAATATTTCATGTGGTGTAACTATTTTGGCAACATCATCCACTTTACATTAGTTTTCTAAAGGATTCAAGTGAATTGTATAGATTTCATACACAATTCATATTTTAAAACGCTTTCACTGCTTTTAATAAGATAAACAAAAAAACGTAGCCAAAAAGCTACGTTTTTCTTTCATCGTTTCGGTGTATTTTTATGATTCTTCAAAAACGGAAGCGGGAATTGCTTACGGAAATGCTCTTTAATCATATACTCTACACCGTTTTCGCTATTTGAACGTGTAATCCAATCTGCTGCTTGCTTTAATTCTACAGGCGCGTTCCCCATCGCTACCCCAAGTCCCACGTTTTCAATAACCTCTAAATCTTCCATACTATCTCCAATCGCAACCATTTCATTTAGCGAAATATTTAAATGCTCTCCAAGCAATTGTAATCCACGTAACTTTGATACATTTTGCGGTAAAATTTCTATTCGTTTTGAATCACATTCAACATACTCTACATCTTGGAACGCTTTTCTTAATGTGTTCAGTCCTCTTTCTTTTTCACCTTTACTTTGGAAAAGAACATCAATTTTTGGCGCTGCTACCGGATGGTCACGAAGCGCGTCACCTAACGAATCTACAAATTGAACTGGATAAAATAACGGATCTGCGCTTGATAATACAGTGCGCGCAATTAAGTTTGGTGTATTTCTCTCACGATTTCCTATTGAAAACCGTTCATGAGAAATACGTACGTTACAATCAAAGTGCTCTAACACTTGCACAATGTTAAAAGTCTTCTCTTCAGACAATCTTCTTTGAACGTACGGCTTATCTAACGTTGCTGAAACGAAAGCACCACCATGTGTCACTAATATAGAATCTAATTTTAACGCCTTTGCTACTTTATGAGCGGATTGAAAATTACGACTCGTAAATAACGTAACGTATACATCTTTTCTTTTCACAAATTCAATTGTTTCTCGTAATCCTTTTGCAATTTTTCCATTGTTGTATAGTAGTGTCCCATCTATATTAAGAGCTAGTAAGCGATAAATCATGTCGCACTCCCCCTCTTCGCTGTTGTACTCTATCCATAATTTATGAAATAAACCCGATAAATAGAACGAGTTAGAATTACTACTGAAAATTTGGTTTACTATATACATATACACTTAGCAAAGGAGATAGTACAATGCAGGCACCTCCTTCTTTTTATGAAGGCGATACGTTAGAAGTCGCAAAAAAATTACTCGGACAAAAACTTGTTCATATTGTAGACGGAATAAAGCGAAGCGGAATCATTGTAGAAGTAGAAGCATATAAAGGCCCAGATGATAAGGCAGCACATAGTTACGGAGGCAGACGGACAGATCGCACAGAAGTTATGTTTGGTGCACCAGGGCATGCTTACGTATATTTGATTTACGGTATGTATCATTGCTTTAACGTTATTACAGCGCCAGTAGGCACCCCGCAAGGTGTTCTCATTCGAGCCCTTGAGCCGGTAGATGGAATAGAAGAAATAAAACTAGCGCGCTACAATAAGACCGAAATTACAAAAGCGCAGTACAAAAATTTAACGAACGGTCCTGGCAAACTATGCCGTGCCCTCGGAATTACTTTAGAAGAACGCGGTGTATCGTTACAAAGTGATACGTTACATATTGAATTAGTTCCAAAAGAAGAACACATATCATCACAATATAAAATAACAGCGGGACCTCGTATTAACATCGACTATGCAGAAGAAGCTGTACATTATCCGTGGCGTTTTTATTATGAGGGGCATCCGTTTGTTTCAAAGAAATAAGCGATATCAACGGCTCGACAAGAAATATCGATTTATCGACAAATAATAACATTACGAATAAAAGAAGACTGTTCCAAAATGGAACAGTCTCTCCCTTTTACTCTGCACCTTCCGCAGTTGCAATATTATCCTCTAAATTTTCTCTTGATAATTCAGCCGCCATAAAATCTGCTGTTTCTGGAAGTGCTAAATGCATATGAGCTTTTTGACAAATTTGGATCGTGCAGTTTTCTACAACATAGTCGAAAACATGTCCGCCTCCGCTTCTTTCATCATCAATGTAATGTAAGTGGAATCCAGCTACCCCAATACCTTGTGCGTAATCTGGTGTCCAAAATCCAGCAAGCGTACCTTCTGTATTTTCAAACGAAAAGATTGGTTGCGATTTCGTCACTTCAACGAGTGGTGTATACGGTTTTTCTTGTCTTGGAACAGTTCTCGTTCTTACTTCACGGAACGTACCGTCCATTCGAATAGCGTAAAATAAGTTTTTACTTGGCATTAATTCATGTAATAACGCTTCAACTTCTTCACGATTCATCGGACGCTCTACCGTATAACTCATTTCTTTTTCAAAAAACGTTACAGTCGCAAACGGTGTTGTTTCTTCTGGCTCTACTTTTTCTGCTGAACCGTCTGAACGTAAATGATAAAATTCGTTATCAAATGCAATCATTTCACCATCTAATTGATCAAATGTGCCGATGCCGAAATCACCACGTTCTTTCAATTCCTCAAAGCTAATCACACCATCATATATACCATCTAATAGCGCAAGCATTGTAGATGTTTGATATACTTCATTACTCGTTTTCGTTCTTTTTGCATCAATATCGATTAATTGCGCAACAGTCATCTCAAATCTGCCTCCATTAGTTTAATTGGTTTGGTAATAATTTTTCGCTTAATTTAATGTTATCACGGTAGTCGATTGGAATATCAATAATGACAGGACCGTCTGCTGCTAATGCTTCTTTTAATACACCTTCTAATTCATCAGGCGTGTTAACACGAAGACCTAACGCCCCGAAACTTTCCGCATATTTAACAAGATCAACATCGCCAAACTCTGTAGCTGATGTTCTGCCGTATTTCATCATTTGTTGGAATGCAACCATATCATATGTGCCGTCTCTCCAAACAAGATGGACGATTGGAGAATTTAAACGTACCGCCGTTTCTAACTCCATCGCTGAGAATAAGAAACCACCGTCACCTGATACGGAAACTACTTTTTTACCTGGTTCTACTAAAGTCGCTGCGATTGCCCAAGGAAGTGCAACACCTAACGTTTGCATGCCGTTACTAAATAATAATCTACGTGGTTCATAAGAACGGAAACATCTCGCCATCCAAATAGAATGGGAACCGATGTCACATGTAACAGTTGTATCGTCACTAATTAAAGAACGAAGTGTACGAATCACTTGAAGTGGATGCGTAACACCTTCTGCAGGACGATTTGGAACTTCTGCTTGTTCTGATAATTTTGCGCGTAATCGTTCTAATACCGCTTCTGATTTCGTACTTAACACAAGTTTCGGTAACTTTTCTGCGATGCTATTTACCGTTAAGGCAATATCACCAATTAATTCACGCTCTGGTTGGTAATCATGATCAATATCTGCTTGATGGTCGTCAAGATGAATAATCGTTCTGTCGCCAAGTTTATTCCAGAACTTTGGATCATACTCGATTGGATCATAACCGATAGAAATAACAAGGTCTGCTTCTTCTAGTAAAATATCACCTGGTTGGTTACGGAATAATCCAACGCGGCCGAAGAAATGATCTTCTAACTCACGTGAAATCGCACCAGCTGCTTGATATGTTTCAACGACAGGAAGTTCTGTATCCGCAATTAATTTACGAACAGCTTTCGTCACTTCATTTGTGCTCGCTCTCATACCGAGTAAAATAACTGGTAATTTCGCTGATTTTATTTTTTCTACTACATATGTAATATCATTTGTGGGAGCGATTCCAAGCTGTGGCTTAGAAAGCGCACCGATAGACTCTACAGTTGTTTCCGCAGTCATAACGTCTTGCGGAAGACTTACTAAAGTAGCTCCCGGATTTGTGGAAGTCGCACTTCGAAATGCATTACTAAGTGCTTCTGGCACATTATCAGGATGCTCTACTTCTACGCTATATTTTGTGATTGGTTCGAATAGTGCAGCATTATCCATAGATTGATGCGTACGTTTTAATCGATCCGTACGCGGTACTGCACCAGCTAAAGCAACAACGGGATCACTCTCCGCATTCGCAGTAACAAGACCTGTCGCTAAATTTGATGTCCCTGGTCCTGAAGTTACAAGACATACGCCCGGTTTTCCTGTTAATCTACCAATAGCAGCTGCCATAAATGCTGCATTTTGTTCATGACGACAAACAATTAACTCTGGTCCTCTTTCTTGCAATACATCAAATACAGAGTCAATCTTTGCTCCTGGAATACCGAAAACATGTGTAACACCTTGTTTAATTAAACAATCAACAACAAGATCTGCTCCTTTTGTTTTTGTCTTCACGTCGTTTACTTTTACACCTGTACTCAAACTAATCATTCCTTTGTTTCATAATTTGTGTAATAAAGATTTTTAATTTCACCTAGTTAATTAATGTGGTGAAGTATCATTTATCATTATATTACAAATGCATTATTTTTCCAACAATATGAATTCGATATTATTTTGACAAGATTTAAAGAATGCGCTTACAACCTTTTGTTTATCTTAAAATAACATTTTTATATCTCTTCTAAAAATGTACAAAAATACTTCCACCTATTCACATTATTAACAAATTTATAGTACCTTGCAAAGAATAATAGCAAGTGATATATTTGTAAATAATGGAATAACCATTATTTGGAATCCTTTTTATAATTTATATATACCCTTCAAAAGGTAGATACAGATTGTGCTGTTTAGAAAGAAGATAAGATTCTCAACTGTAATTCATCATTCTATAAAGGAAAGTGATTGTTATGAACAAAAATGAATTTTTGGAACAACTTAGTTCCTCTCTGCAGAATATGCCTAATTTAGAAAAGGAGGATATTATCTCGGAGTACGAAACTCATTTTATTAGTGGTAAACAAGATGGAATATCTGAAGAGGAAATTTCTAAAAAGCTAGGAAACCCTAAAACTATCGCTAAAGAACTTAACGTTTCATATGCAATAAGCAACGCTGACAATAGGCGCAGCCTAAAAAACATTATGACAGCACTGTTTTCTGTTATGAGCTTAAGTCTTTTAAACTTTATATTTATCATTATCGCCTTTTTCGTATTACTCTTTCTATTACCGCTTCTTCTAGCACTTATAATTGCTACACCGTTATTAATTATTTCACCTATCTTATTAATAGGGTTAGGATTCTTTAAAGGGTTTCACCAAATCAGTTATTCCGATGTTTACAATGTATTCATAGCTTTTTGCATCGGCTTACTAATATCAGTCATATGTTATCAAATAATAAAACATCTATACGTAGCTTTAGTTAAGTATTTGAAATGGAATGTAGCTATTTTGCAACGACACTAATGCAAAAGGAGATTAAGATGAAAAATTATATTTTATACCCATTCATGTTACTTACAATGTTATTTCTATCAGCTTGTTCAAACAGTGTACAGCCTAAGGAAAAAAATGATGTACAATCTATCAAAGATGTTGCTATTAAAGTTCCAGAAAATATATTTAGTTCCTCAAAGAAAAATGAAAATATTAGTGAAGACGAAATGAGACAAAATATAAAAAATTATATAGATTATAGTTGGGAGTTATCTGAAAATATAATTCCTCTCGCTTCAACAAATTCTGATAAGAATTTCACTGAATCTGACCGAGAAAAATTACAAAAACTAATAGAGTTAGCGAAGCAAAATGATGCAAACTTCCATAATTTTATTAGTAACAATACAATCCCTGATGATTACAAAAAGCCTTCAAAAGAAATCTATGAATTTATTTCATCGTCTACAGCACTTTCAGTAGAACTAGATCAAGAGTTAGACAAACTCGCCCAAGATGGTAACTTATTCAAGGCGAATTTTTCTTTTACGAAACGCCTTGAGAAAATAAATGGGAGGAAACAAAAAGAGATTGAAAAGTTTTTGAACGAAAAAAATATTAAAACTTCAATTAACAGCAATAAAAAAATTTAACCGATGTGTTACATATCCCTTTCAAAATAATCAATAAGAAATGGCTATTTTGAAAGGGAGTTTTTGTGATATAACTATTAAATTCCCTAAACAAAAAAGACGCTCCCCTAGGAGCGTCTTCCACTATTACGCTTGTTGTTGCGCGCTATATAATTCTTCAAGTGGCTTCATGATAATTTTGTTAACGTCACCGATTACAACGTTTAGGCGTTGCTCAGTTTCCATTAATTTTGTAATTTTAGCATCTTGTTGAATGCGAGCTACAACTTCTTGTGCTTGTTGGTTGTCTTCTTCAGTGATTTCTTGGCCTTGCATCATTTTTTGTTGTAGGCTAAGTTGCATTGTACGGAACTCATCGAATAAGTTCTTTGAAGCTGTGTCAGCTTGAACTGCTGCGTAGCTCTCTTTTAAAGTTTTGAAGTCATCGTTTTCAGCGATTGCTTTTTGTAATTCATATGCAACATCATGAATGTTCTTTGTCATTTTATTTTTCCTCCTTTAGAAGGCTAGCGCTTTTCATACGCACTGCCTTTTCAGTGCATTTACATACGCACCTCTTCTTACCATATCAAACTATGCAAGAGATGTGAAGAAATTTCACTTTTATTTCTATGTACTCACCTTATTATCTAAGAAACAATAGTAACAATCCTTGTACGAGCCCGATCATTCCGCCTAATAACGCTCCTAAATACGTAATCATTTTTAATTCGTTTTTCGTAATAGACAGAACTAAGTCTTCTAATCTTTCTGTTGAGAATGTAGACACTTCTTGCTGGACAATTTCCGCAAGGTGTAGATTGTTTAGTATACTCTCTACATTTTCTGTTCCCCACTTTAAGCCTTTCGTTACTGCACTTGGAACCACTTTTTCAATAATTGTTTCTCGAACTGGTTCACATACTTGCTGAACAGATTGATTTAAAAACTTACTCACTGTTTCCTCTACTTTAACTGCTGACAGCACGGAGCTTACAATCATTTCTTTCTCTACAAATGCTTCTAATTCTTTTACATCTCTTCCTTTTAACTTTTCCCACTCTTTTTGCAGTACGTCAGTTAAAAGCTGCTTTGTAGCATCTTGCCCTAAAAACTTAATAACTTCTGGCTGCACACGATCCACAACACTTACATTTCCTAAAAACATCCCAACTAAGTTAAGTAGCGTTCCGCGAGAAGCAAAGAAATCATCAATCATTTTTGAAAAACGAGCTTTCCCTTCTTCACTTTCAAAAAAGCTAATTCCTCGCTCTAAAATAAACGCCGAGGCATTCGGAATCGCATTCTCTATCTTTTCATGTACAGAATGAGGTAAAGCCTGTTCCCATGTATATGTATAATACTCTGCTAAAAATGCATGAATTTTTTCTGTAATCACATGTTCGATTTTTCGAGTTGCTTCTTCTTCTACATGTGCTACATTCCATTTTTCTAACATATATCGCAGTGATTGTTCATTCGTAATTACTTTATCCACTTCCACTTGCGCCCAGTGAATTAAACCTTTTTGAAACTCTTCATTTGTTAGCTTTTTTCCGATTCCTTCTGGTGTTAACAAATGTTCTACAACCATTTTTCCTAATTGAACAGCAAGTTCATCACGCCGCTTCGGAATTAACCCTGGTGTAAATGGAACTTGAAACTTTCCGATATAAATAGGACGATGAGGGCGAAATAACATTTTTATCGCTAAATGATTCGTATATCCTCCAATAATTGCTCCGAGTCCTGTCGTCGTTAACATATTTAACCATATATTCATTACAATCAACCTTTCACTTCTCCAAAACTATAGCATATCATCATACGGACAAAAGTATAATGGTATAAAAACGTATTTGCAATATATAGCTTCGCCTATTATGCAAATAGTAGTAAAGGAGTGATTTCGTTGGTTCTCGGCCTTTTAACTTCTAAACTTCATTATGAGCAAACGTATTACACCGAAATCGCTAAACGCGCTCGGCTTTATCATAATGTCGTTGCCCAGTTTACGCCATTTTGTATTGATCCTAAAACAGACCTTGTTTCTGGTCTTATTTACGATACAGATACAGGAAAATGGAAAAAGCAAACATTCCCTATTCCTTCTTATATATATGATCGTTATTCTTTTCAAGAGGAAACAGACTTTGAAAAAGTAAAATCAATTATTCACTCTTTGCACAATCGTCCTTCCACTACCTTTTTAAATAACACACTTATTAATTCAAGTGAACTACATGATTTATTTCTCACTAATAAAAAACTGTCTCCTTATATACCAAAATTTGAAATTGCGACGATACAAAACATTTTCAAACTGTTGTTAAAAACTAAAGATATTATTATACGCCCCACTAATATACATTCTAAAGATAACTTATATCGAGTCGCTTACAAAAATAAAACGTTTCAGATCGATACAGTAAATGAAAAATACCATACTTCTATTCCAATCAAACGCACAGACGAATTTATATCTTGGTGTAAATCTAACATACGTTCATCACGTTACATAGCGCACACTATGCTACAACCACCAAATCAATTAACATATCCACTGCACATTCGAACCATTTTGCAAAAAAACAAAGAACAAACTTGGAATGTTATCGGTCAATTTATACAAAAAAGCTCATTTCCTAATCAGCTTTTACCCTCAACAACGGACGATGATTCATTACATTCATTTTCAAAAATTAAATACGTACTATCTAGTACAGGTGTGCAACTATTGCACGACGCTTTACACGATATTATAAATGAAGTATTCCAAACACTAGATCAGTCTTATTCTTCGTTATTTGAACTAGAACTTTCCACAATTATGGATCAAAAAGGTGCAATCTGGCTTATGTATGTCAACACGATCCCTCCTTACGAACAATACATTCGTCATAGTGATTCATTAGCTGAAAAGATATTTCACGGACCACTTAAATTCAGTCGCTTTACACCATAATGAAAGGAGGTAAACCTATTTTGAAAGAACATATATATACATTAAATATTTCAGATGAACATCCAAATAGCATTACTTTACCTTACGTTTTTTCTATTACACCACCTATTACATCCCTCTCCTTCGGCATACGTCATATAGCAAGTGAAGAAGTAAAAATTCATTATTCCTTTACTCGCGAAATTATTATCGGAAAGCATATTGCCGAAAAACTTTTACTGCCTCAATCAACTACTATTCATGCATTCACACAAAACCAAACGATTATTTTCGGACCATTGATCGGCATTTTCACAACTGGCTTTAACGATGATTCTTCTAATCCTTTAGGAAATCGTTCAATTGCTCTCAGTGAGTTGTTAACACCACCATTCTCATTACGACCGTTCGTATTCGTCTTTGGCGTTCAACATATAAACTGGGAAGAAGAAACAATTGAAGGATATTTCTTTCGAGAGAAACAATGGATAAAGAAAAAGGTTCCTTTACCAAACGTCATTTACGATCGACTACCGAATCGACAAGCGGAAAATTACAAACCAATTGTCAGAGCAAAAAGAAAATTAGAACAAGACTACTCCATTCCATGGTTTAACCCAGGGTTTTTCAATAAATGGGAAGTTCATCAACTTCTTATGAAAGAAGAATCAATTAAACCCTTATTACCAAATACAGAAGCATTTCAGCATTTCGAACAAGTAGAACGGTTTCTTGGCACATATAAATCAGTGTACATGAAACCAATACACGGGAGCTTTGGTAGAAATATTCATCAAATATTTTATTCTCAAACAGAAAATTGCTACTACTGTCGTTATCGCGAAAATGAAGAAAACAAACTGAGAAAGTATCAATCATTAGAAACTCTTCTAAACCATGTACTAAAAGGGCATGATTTAAAAAAGTTTATCGTACAGCAAGGTATTTCGTTACTTCGCTTTGATGGTCAACCTGTTGATTTCCGCATTCATACAAATAAAAATCATTTCGGTAATTGGATAGTTAGTGCAATCGTCGCCAAAATCGCCGGCAAAGGCAGTTTAACAACGCATGTAAATAGCGGCGGTAATACAAAATTGCTACAAGAGCTTTTTCCAGATTCAACGAAGCAAGTTCAAATTGAAAATAAATTAAAACAAACAGCTCTGCAAATAAGTTATGCACTCGACGAGCAAGTAACTGGAAACATCGGTGAGATTGGTTTCGATATCGGTTTAGACACAAAGGAAAATCCGTGGTTATTTGAAGCCAACTCTAAACCTGGGCGAACTGTATTCCAAGATGCCAAATTAAAAGAACAAAGTGAACTGACACGCCAGTTATTTTACGAATATGCCATCTACTTAACTGAACATTCTTTACGTGATACAAAAGAAAAAATGTCCCAAATAAAATCCGGGACTTCATCAAACACCGAATGTATCCCTTCTCCTATGATTCACTCACAAATGCAAAAACAAAAACTTCCACCTAGATAATAAGGTGGAAGTTTTCTATTTACACAAGTTTTACTACAACCTCAGTTTCCACATTACATACTCCGCAATAAAAAATATGATTGCAATATTCATTTGAATTATTATGCGTTAAACCATCTACTGCACTTAATAATTCTTGATCCATATAGGCACTATAATCGTCTATATAATCTACAGACTTCCCATAATCTTGGAGTATACTTTGGCAATTTTGACAAGAATATGTTTGTGATTCTAATGCGTTGCAAAGCGGGCAAATCCCCATCATGATTCCTCCATACTTTATCGTTTAAAGCCTCTCTTTTTTAGAGTGAAGAGAGCAACCTATCCAGACATAGGAGTGCCCACTCCATCCCTACTTAAAAATAGAACTATAAAGTTGCTACCGATTTCATTTTTATTTCAATAAATCATAAATAAGAAGCTAATAATTAGCCTACAAGTAGCAGGCTACAATGAGAAAATTATATTTAATATCCTCCTTAGTTTGGCCTGTTTTCTTAAAAATACAACGATTACTCTTATTTCATAATTTACGAAATCAATAAGTTTTTTTGACAAAATTTACAAATTATTATTTTGTATATCTTTCTAGGTAACATCCATACTATGAGTACAAACTTAATTACCGATGGATTAGCGCCAATCGGGGCGATAATCTGGTTCAACTCCAGCTAGTCCAACCAAAAAAACTTTTATAACTCTAAGGAGGATATATTCCTATGGCAAACCAAAATTCTTCAAATCAATTAGTAGTACCAGGTGCAACAGCTGCAATCGATCAAATGAAGTACGAAATCGCTCAAGAATTTGGTGTACAATTAGGAGCAGATTCTACGGCTCGCGCTAACGGTTCAGTTGGTGGAGAAATCACAAAACGTCTAGTTGCAATGGCTGAGCAAAGCCTTGGCGGATTCCACAAATAAATATATATGGCAAAAAGGTCTCAAGGCATATGCCTTGAGACCTTCCTTAATTTATTGCAACATTTGTAAAAACTTCTTCGTACGTTCTTCTTTTGGATTTGTAAATACTTCTTCTGGTGTACCTTGTTCGACAACGACACCACCATCCATGAAAATAACACGGTTCGCAATTTGATGTGCAAAACGCATTTCGTGCGTTACAATAACCATCGTCATGCCTTCTTTAGCAAGTTCTTTCATTACTTTCAGAACTTCTTGAACGAGTTCAGGATCAAGCGCTGATGTCGGCTCATCAAATAGTAACACTTCCGGCTCCATCGCAAGCGCACGCGCAATTCCAACGCGCTGTTGTTGTCCGCCTGATAATTGGAACGGATATAAGTCTACTTTATCCGCAAGACCAACCTTTTCAAGGAAATAGTTTGCTTTTTTCTTCGCTTCTTCTTTCCCCATCTTTTTCACTGTAACGAGCCCTTCCATTACATTTTGAAGTGCTGTTAAATGCGGGAATAAATTATGGTGCTGGAATACCATACCTGTTTGCGTACGAAGATTAACAATATCTTTCTTCGTTACTTTTTGAGAGAAGTTAAGCTCTTTATTACCGATACGAATATTACCAGCGTTTGGTGTTTCTAATACATTGAGACAACGTAAGAATGTCGTTTTACCAGATCCAGACGGCCCAATAATAACAACAACCTCGCCCTTCTCAACTGTTAAATCTATATGCTTTAGTACGGTATTATCTCCGAAACTTTTTTGTAAATGCTGAATTGAAATCATAAAAACAAAAACTCCTTTTGTAAAAGGATTATTTTAATGTGTAGCGTTCTGAACGCTTTTCTAACATCTGTTGTACGATTGATAATAAGAAACAAATAACCCAATAAATAAGACCTGCTTCAAAATAAACAATTAAAAACTCGTAGTTCATCGCCGCAATTTCCTGCGCTTTTCGGAACATTTCTGTTACTAAAATTAACGATGCTAACGAAGTATCTTTCACTAAGCTAATAAATGTATTCGAAAGCGGCGGGATTGATACGCGCGTTGCTTGTGGTAAAATAACACGTTTTAATGCTTGTGGATATGTCATCCCAATTGTATAAGCTGCTTCCCACTGCCCTTTCGGAATGGAAAGGATAGAAGCACGAATAATTTCAGATGCATATGCACCGACATTTAATGAAAATCCAACAACTGCTGCTGTATATGGCTCAACTTCAATATTAAGAGTTGGAAGACCATAGAAAATAATAAATAGCTGTACAAGAAGTGGCGTTCCGCGAATGATAGATACATAGATACGAGCAATCCATTGTAAAATACGACTACCAGAAATACGTGCGAGCGCTGTTAACGTTGCCAGTATAATCCCGATAATAAATGTAATAAGCGTTAATGGAATTGTTGTAAAAACAGCTTCCTTCAGCATAGGCATGAAGGAAGTCTGCATAATATCTATCCAAGTAGACAATCGATCTGAAACTAATGCACTACTTAGATACATTTTCACCGAACCATTTTTTCGTTATTTTGTCATACGTACCGTCTTTTTTCATATCTTCTAACGCTTTATCTACTTCTTGTACAAGCTTAGTGCTACCTTTACGGAATAAGAATCCACTTTCTGAAGCTTCTTTTTCAGTATCTACAATTTTAATTTTTGCATCTTTTTTCGTTTCTAAATAATTTAATACTGATAACTTATCATTAATTGTAAAATCAACGCGTCCTGAAGCTAATAATTCTGCCGCTTGGCTAAATCCTTCTACCCCAATAATTTCCGCACCGTTTTTCTTAGCAATATCTGCATAGTTACTCGTTAAAGATTGTGCTCCTTTTAAACCTTTTACATCAGCAAATGTAGCAGGCTTATCTTTATCTTTTGCAATAACTAATGCCGCTGAAGATGAAATGTATGGTTTAGAGAAATCGTATTTCTTTTGACGATCTTCACGAATACCAACTTCGTTTGCAACCATATCAAAACGTTTTGCATCTAAACCAGCAAGTAAGCTATCCCATTGTGTTTCTTTAAATACAGGTTTTACACCTAAACGTTTTGCAACTTCTTCTGATAGTTCAACGTCAAATCCAGTTAATTTATTGCTTGAATCATGGAATGTGAACGGTGCGTATGTACCTTCTGTTCCAATTACAAGTTCACCGCTTTGTTTTATCTTTTGTAACGCGTCTTGACTAGCTGTATCTTTTTTCTCTTCTTTACCGCAGCCGGCTACAATCCCGATCGCTAATGTAGTTACTGCAAGCACTGAAAATAATTTCTTCATGATAGTAATCCTCCAAGTATTCTGATAGGAATTTAAAAACTATATTGATTGTATGCAATCTTGAACAATTTTTCAATGAAAATGTTCTTATTTAGTTTATCCTTTTTCTTCATAATCAAACAAAAGGGAAAAATAATGCTACATACAAAAAATAAGTAACATTTTTTAATATAGCATTTATTGTACGAAAGGTAAAATAATACTTCTTATTTAACTGCCCTGATTCACTAAAAAAAGAACTTGTGAAAATCACAAGTTCTCCACCTTACCTATTAAGCGCTCTGGTTCCCTTCCATTTGCGTTTTGTACATATCATAATAACGCCCGCGCTTTTTCATTAGCTCATCATGAGACCCTTTTTCTAAAATGGTTCCTCTATCAAGCACAATAATTTGATCTGCGCTTTTAATTGTTGAAAGTCGGTGAGCGATAATAAATGTCGTTCTTCCTTTTTTCACAACTTCTAGCGCTTGTTGAATCATCGCCTCTGTTTCTGTATCGATACTAGATGTCGCTTCATCTAAAATTAAAATGGCTGGGTCAAAAGCGAGCGCCCTAGCAAACGATATAAGCTGACGTTCTCCGGTTGAAAGAGTACTTCCTTTCTCCGTAATTTCTTCATTTATATTGTTCGCAAATCTTTCAGCACCAACATCACGCAATGCTTTTACGATGCGCTCTTTTGAAATTTTTTCATTTTCTAAACTTACATTAGATGCTACTGTTCCGCTAAATAAAAACGGATCTTGCAGTACAATTCCCATATGTTCACGAGTTGCTTGTTTCGGCATCTCTTTTACATCATGACCATCAATCGTAAGCTTTCCTTTTTCAAACTCGTAAAACTGAAAGAGTACGTTCATAATAGAACTTTTTCCTGATCCAGTATGACCGACAAGTGCCACGGTCTCCCCTTGTTTCGCTTCAAAAGAAATATTTTTTAACACTTCATCTTTCCCATTATAAGAAAACGATACATTATCAAACTTCACATTTCCTTGTAAGCGAGGCATACGCTCTTCTTCTACTGCTTCTCCTTTTTCCTCTAACAATTCAAAAACACGCTCTGATGCAACACGCGATTGTTCTAAGTTAGCAAGCTGATTCACCATATTTGTAATCGGTGAGAACAATCGTGTTAAATAATCAACGAACGCATACAGTATCCCTAGAGAAATGACGCCTGTAGCACTTAATGAAGCGCCACCGAAATACCAAATCACACCTGTGAAAGCGATATTTCTTAATACGGATACCAAATTGTGTGAAGTTGCTGCATTTAAATTCAAAATTTTATTTTGATACTTAAAATAATCGCCATTTAATTCTTCAAACTCTTTTTTCGTTTCACGCTCTTGACGGAACGCTTGAATAATTGGCATCCCTTGAATGGATTCATTTACTGTTCCGTTAATATCAGATAAACGAGAGCGCATTTTATGATTGTATACAGACGCGTATTTTCTATAAAGAATTGCCCAAACGATTAATATCGGGATAATGAGTAAACATATCGTTGCCAATTTTACATCGAGTAAAAATAATGCCGCAAATATCCCTATAATATAGATGATACTAGAGACGAATGTCGCAAGTACCGTTACATATAAATCACGAATGGCTTCCGTATCATTCGTGACACGCGATACAATTTTCCCTGCTGGTAAATGATCGAAATAACGAATCGGCAACGTTTGAATATGAGAAAACACATCTTCCCTCATAATTTGAATAATTTTGTTCGCTGCCTTTTGCAAGAAGAACTGCTTTCCGTATGCAAATAATGATACGACTACTAATAAAGCAAAATAGCCACCACCAAGTAATAATAGACGGTTTATTTCTGGCTTATAAAATGCAAATACTTCTTCCTTTGTTAATGCTTTCGCTTTATAAACTTGCACCGCCTTACCATTTTGAACGGTAATCATATCCCCTTTTACAGTACGTGATCCTTCTACATTTACTTTATTCGGTACAAAATAATATTGAAAACCGACTTGCATCACGCGTACTTCTTTTCCTTTTTTCTCGCCTTGTTCAAAGCGATCACTTCGCTTATAAAAAGCCCCATTATACGAAACAGCATCTTCACTCTGTTCTGTTTCATACCAAGGTTTCTCTATCCCGACGATATGATCGTCAATCATCGTTTTAGCGACGAAAGGACCAGCAAGCTCTGCGATGACGAAAATAAATAACATTAACATCGCAGCAAAAATCGTCCCTTTCACTTTCATCGCGTATTGAAACAATCGTTTTGAAACGCTCATATTTTCACCCCACTATCCGCACTTTCACTTTCACCTTGTTGTCTTTCAAACTGTTCGGCATACCAGCCTCCCTTTTGGATAAGCTGAGCATGCGTACCTTCTTCTATAACTGCGCCTTCATCCATAACGAGAATCCAATCCGCATGTTGCACTGCTGATAAACGATGCGTCGTAATAATCGTCGTCTTTCCGCTTCTTTCCGTTCTTATATTTTCAATGATCGCTGCTTCCGTACGAGCATCTACAGCTGATAAAGAATCGTCCAAAATTAAAATTTCTGGATTTTGAATAACAGCTCTTGCAATCGAGATCCTTTGTTTTTGCCCTCCTGATAAAGAAACACCTTTCTCTCCAACGAGCGTTTCTAACCCTTCTGGTAAAAACTCTAAATCCTTTTTAAACGCAGCAATTTCAATTGCTTTCTCTAGTTCTTCTTCAGTCGCTTCCCTATTTCCGAATAAAATATTTTCTCGCGCTGTTTTTGAGAACAAAATATGCTCCTGCGGTACATAACCAATCCAGCCGAGTACATTTTCATTCGTCATTTTATCTAATGTCACATCAGAAACTGCAATATCTCCATCTCCAAGTGGATATTGACGAAGAAGCTGACGTACAAGCGTCGTTTTCCCGCTTCCTGTTTTTCCGACAACCCCAAGCGTCTCCCCTTGTTTTAAGGTAAACGAAACCTTTTTTAAATTTGTTTCAGTTGATGAAGGATATGAAAAGGTAACGTCATCAAACTGAATATAATCCGGCTCTTGCACAAGCTTTGGATGTTTCGGATCCTTTACATCTGGTTCATACGCTAACGTTTCATTCACACGGTCAAGCGAAGCATTTCCTCTTTGCATAACATTAATTAATTCACCAATTGCAAACATCGGCCAAATCATCATCCCTAAATACACGTTAAATGAAACAAGTTCACCAAGTGTTACCTTTGATTGAAATACAAGATATGCCCCGTACACTAAACCGATTAAATAACTAAGGCCAACAAGCATTTTCACGGTTGGTTGGAATAATGCGTCAATTCTCGCTACTTTCATATTTTTTTCGTAGACGTCATCTCCTAAGTGATGAAATCTTTCCTCATCTGCATTCTCTTGTACGTATGCACGAATAACACGCACACCAGCGATTGATTCAAGCACTTTATCGTTCATATCACCAAACGCATCTTGCGCAACGGTAAATCTTTCATGCAATTTCTTTCCATATATATTCATCGCATACGCCATAATTGGAAGCGGAATAAGCGCTGCAAATGTAAGCTCCCAACTAATTGTAAATCCCATCATAAAAACGATCGTAAGCATGTATAAACTAGAATCCACAAGTGTTAATATACCAAAACCAGCTGTCATAGCGATTGCTTTTAAATCATTCGTTGCCCTCGCCATTAAGTCGCCAGTACGATTTTTTTGATAAAAAGTCGGCGTCATCTTAAGTAAATGCCCCATAAATTTAGAGCGCATCGTTTTCTCAAGTACAAATGCACCTCCAAACAATTGATGTTGCCATACGAAAGTAAGACCATACCCAACGATTGTAACCCCTATTAAAATAAGAATAGATTGCATAATTGCTTCGTTCGATAACGTTCCTGTTTTTATATTATCTATCGTAACCCCTAACACTTTCGGGGGAATAACTTCAACTATATTCACAATTAAAAGAGCTCCAATGGCAATACTATATCTCTTCCAGTGCTCCCTAAAAAACCATTTTAACTTTAGTAATACTGATAACAATGTAACCTCTCCCTTCTCGTTCTCGTTTACCTCTCATTTCTTTATCCACTATCCAGACCCATCACATTTACATTTCGTAACCCATACAATCTCATCACATTTTTCCACCTTCCAAAGTTTTTTATCGGAACTAAACAAGGGAAAATAAACAAAAAAAAGCATACCGCCGCTTGACGATATGCACAGGAATGCATAAAAAGCGTACGTTACGATATACGCAACGTACGCTTTTTATAAGACAAAGATGCCCTATATATCCGTACGGGTTGCGTAATGATATGAATGTTTTCTGCCATTTAACAGAGCTAAGCCCATTACATTTACGATTACAATCATTACGCACACCCCCTTCATTTATTTTCCATTTATAATCTTACAACTTTATTGAGTATTCTGTCAATTATTTTTTCACAAACCGCATGAAAATATACGCTACATCATTCTGAAATAAAGGAATGTTCTGTAAGAAAGGGTATACAAAATAAAAAAAGAATAAGAAATCGTTTTCACAAACATTTCATTTGAAAAATGTTATCAAACCCCCTACAATCACCTTATACTCACTCTTACAAGTTGCTATTTTAGGAGGACTAATCATGACAACTAGCAATACGTACAAATTTTATTTAAATGGAGAATGGAGAGAAAGCTCTTCAGGAGAAACAATCGAAATTCCATCTCCATACTTACACGAAGTAATTGGACAAGTACAAGCAATTACTCGCGGAGAAGTGGATGAAGCAATTGCATCTGCAAAAGAAGCTCAAAAATCATGGGCTGAAGCTTCCCTACAAGATCGCGCAAAATACTTATATAAATGGGCTGATGAGCTCGTAAATATGCAGGATGAAATTGCCGATATCATTATGAAAGAAGTCGGTAAAGGATATAAAGATGCGAAGAAAGAAGTTGTTCGTACAGCTGACTTCATTCGTTACACGATCGAAGAAGCTTTACATATGCACGGAGAAAGCATGATGGGCGATAGCTTCCCGGGCGGTACAAAATCTAAACTTGCGATTATCCAACGCGCACCACTTGGTGTTGTATTAGCAATCGCACCATTTAACTACCCAGTAAACTTATCTGCTGCAAAACTTGCACCAGCATTAATTATGGGTAACGCTGTTATTTTCAAACCAGCAACTCAAGGTGCAATTAGTGGTATTAAAATGGTTGAAGCACTTCACAAAGCTGGCCTTCCAAAAGGTCTTGTAAACGTAGCTACAGGACGCGGTTCTGTAATTGGTGACTACTTAGTAGAGCACGAAGGCATCAATATGGTATCGTTCACAGGTGGTACAAACACAGGTAAACATTTAGCGAAAAAAGCTTCAATGATTCCACTTGTATTAGAACTTGGTGGTAAAGATCCTGGTATCGTTCGTGAAGATGCTGACTTACAAGATGCTGCAAACCATATCGTAAGCGGTGCATTCTCTTACTCTGGTCAACGTTGTACAGCTATTAAACGTGTACTTGTACACGAAAACGTAGCGGACGAGCTTGTTAGCTTATTAAAAGCGCAAGTAGCTGAACTATCAGTTGGATCTCCAGAACAAGACAGCACAATCGTTCCATTAATTGACGACAAGTCTGCTGACTTCGTTCAAGGTTTAGTTGACGACGCTGTAGAAAAAGGTGCTACAATCGTTATCGGTAACAAACGTGAGCGTAACTTAATTTACCCAACATTAATCGATCACGTAACAGAAGAGATGAAAGTTGCTTGGGAAGAGCCATTCGGCCCAATCCTTCCAATCATCCGTGTTTCTTCAGATGAACAAGCAATTGAAATTGCTAACAAATCAGAGTTCGGTCTGCAAGCAAGTGTCTTCACTAAAGACATTAACAAAGCATTTGCAATTGCTAACAAAATCGAAACTGGTTCTGTACAAATTAACGGACGCACAGAGCGCGGCCCTGACCACTTCCCATTCATCGGTGTAAAAGGTTCAGGTATGGGCGCACAAGGTATTCGTAAGAGCCTTGAGTCTATGACACGTGAAAAAGTAACTGTATTAAACTTAGTTTAATCTTATAAAAAGAAGCTGATCTATTTTTAGATCAGCTTCTTTTCTATATAAATACTTCCGAAAAACGGAGTATTTCGTTCTACTTCCGATTTGGTTTTCCAAATCGAACTAAAACATGCCATAATAATTTTAATTCCTGAAGCACTTCTTCATAAGTTCCACGATCACTCCAAGATAATGGATTGCGTTTCAAATCCACTACAGCAGAGCCAATTATATTTGCATCGATGCAATGATTCCGTGCAATGCGTCTTGCTAAAGATGGCATTTTTGAACCTCTAAAATCCATCGGAACTTCGTCTACCGCAAGTACAAAACCGATGTGCCAATACAAATCAATCGCATACTTCAGGCAAATTTCTTCTAAAACTCTTCCTACATCCGTACCCTTAAATGAAGGATCTGCAACAAGCACCTCTACGTCTTCTTTAAGAGAAATCTCTCCATGAATTTGCGCTTCGATATAATGATTAAGATTACGGGCTGGCTCTTTGCTTACTAAATCTATAAACGGCCTTTTCAGGTTAGCCAGTAAATGATTAATTAATATTGTTGGAGTCAAATTCCCTTCACCAATTGCAAAATCTCCTACAAATGTCTCTTCCAAAAGAGCAGCTAAAATCATATCAAACTCCTCATAAGTCCCCTTTTCTTTCGGATCTTGATGCGAATCTAAATACGTATATGTAGAGCGCGAAGAAACTTTTGGAGATAAGAGAAAATAACATGAACCAAAACGCGGAGCCGGCCCATCTGGATGTAACATTAAATTTAGCGCTCCATATTTTGGCCGTTGATCATTCGTTACGCCTTCTAATTGATATGCTCCTCCAAATATTCTCTTTTCCCAAAGGTCACGTTCACCACCAGGGTAAGCAGATACGCTTCCATTAGATAGCAATGTTTCAAACTGACTTTTATATACTCCTTGCTCAAACAGTGCTTCAGCAACACTTTTCATATTCGAATCTAGTCTGTCTGGATGAAAGTGTAAAGCAATCCTTGCATGAGATTTTAAATTAGCGACAGCTTCTTCAAATATTTCATCTGTAATATTAGACATTTTAAGTATATGATTAATCGTTGCTTTAGCCCCACGTTTTTTGTTCTCTGCATATTTTGAAATATACTCTAAAGCAAATAATTGAGATCTTAATAATTCCATAATCCAATCTCCCCTTTAATTGAACTGCCCTTAAACACTTCAATTAAAAGCTTATTCTTTCCTTCTTATGAAACGAACCTCATTTATTTAAAAAAGTAATTTACTAAATCTTAATTATATATACACGCATTTTTCATAGGCAAATGTACACATTCTACAGAAATTTGATACCCTAGCCATCGCTCAGCAATATGTTCAAATGATAAAACAGATCCCGTTGTAAAAAAGCGATGCTTCAGATTCAGATTGTCAGACAAAATTCCTTTATGCTGTAAAATGGTACTTAACTCTATCGCTGTTTCTTCTGCAGAACTAATAATCGTTATGTCTTCTCCTAGTTCCTTTTTTATATAGGACTCTAAAAGTGGATAATGCGTACATCCAAGAATTAACGTATCTATATCTTCTTTCGTTAATGGAAGTAAAGCTTGTTTCACTTGCTGCGTGACATATGCTGTATCTTCTAATTGATTTTCTACAACTGTGGCTAAAGTCGGGCAAGCATAGCTATGCACTTCCAAATATGTATCCAGCTCGTGTAATGCTTTTTCATACATATTAGATTTTATCGTACCTACAGTTCCAATTACCCCGATTTCCCCTTTCTTTGTAACTTTAATTGCCGCTCTTGCTCCTGGATGTATAACGCCAATAACTGGAATGGAAAGTGCTTCTTGTAGCGCATTCAATGCAGCAGCTGCAGCAGTATTACATGCTACGACTAGCGCTTTTAATGGAAACTGTTTGAGGAACTCAACCATTTCAAATACGAAAGATTGCACCTCCTCTACACTTCTTGGCCCATACGGACAACGCTTATTATCACCAATATAATAAATGCTTTCTTTAGGCAATTGTCTTATAATTTCGCTCGCAACTGTTAATCCCCCAACACCCGAATCTAGCACACCTATTACTGAATGTTTATGACATACAGACATATACTTCATCCCCTTTTCAATCATCTAGCGCTAATAACATGTATTATATTACGAAAATTCAAATATCACATAACAATCCCTCTTACTTTTAATCACAAACTGTTCTCTATAATCTGATTATTACTATATCCATTGACGTATAAAAATTCATTTGTTACTCTTAAATACGTTAATTTAATATTTAAATCCTCATTCGTATCTCGGTGAGGTAGAGGTTGCAGTCATTAAGAGTATCATTTCAGGAGATGTAGTGGCATTGATGAAGGAATGAGAAAGGAATGGTTGCCGAAGTAAGTCGTGTCCACCATGCACGCTTGCTGGGTCTGCATTTAATAAGTGCAGAACTGTCACAAACGTTTCGTTTGTGGAGAGCTATCGAGAGGTATGTCGTGGGTTTCTTATAAGATAGAAAGCATGTAGCGGCAGATTACGTGCTTTTTTTGTTTTGTTTGGGACTTCTCTTCCTGACTCAGGAAGACATACATATCTCCTCGCTTGACTTGGTTATACTAACTTTGGAGGTATTTTTCTATGCAACAAAAAAAATGGGGCTTTTGGGTACTAACAGCTTTCGTTGTCGGTAACATGGTTGGCGCTGGTATTTTCATGGTACCAAGTACGTTGGCACAAACAGCAAGCCCACTCGGTGTCACTTTAGCTTGGTTAACTACAGGGTTTGGTGTTTTAATGCTAGCTCTTGTTTTCGGTAATTTAGCAATTCGTCGTCCTGATTTAACGACAGGGCCACAAAGTCATGCATATGCTTTATTCTCAACACCAAAAAAGAAAAAAATGGCTGGCTTCAGTATGGTATGGGGATATTGGGTTGCAAACTGGGCAAGTAACGTTGCCATCATTACATCATTTGCGGGATATTTATCACTCTTCTTCCCAATTATGAAAGATACGCGACTACTATTTTCAATCGGCTCGTTTAACGTAGAAGTCGGAAAACTAATTACATTTACGATTTGTTCCATCTTACTTTGGGGAACTCATATTATATTAACAAACGGTGTAAGCGGAGCTGGAAAACTAAACTTCTTAGCAACAACAACGAAAGTAACTGGATTCCTTTTATTCATCGTCGTTACGTTATTTGCATTCGAAGCTTCTAAGTTTGGACAATGGTACACACCGATGATTGATAAATCAGGTGCATCACATGGTCTTCTTTCACAAGTAAATTTAGCTGCTCTTACAACGCTTTGGGCGTTTATCGGAATTGAATCAGCCGTTCTTTTATCAAACCGTGCTGTTTCTCCAAAAACGGTAAAACGTGCAACAGTTGCGGGATTACTTATTACAGTTGCGATTTACCTAGGAATTACAATTTTAACAATGGGTGTACTTCACGTTGATAAATTACAAGCTTCTGAACGTCCATTAGCAGATGCACTAAATGCTGCAATGGGTCACGGCGGCGGGAAACTGATGGCATTACTTGCTCTTACTTCCCTGTTCGGTTCTATCTTAGGCTGGATTTTATTAAGCTCAGAAGTACCTTATCAAGCAGCAAAAGAAGGTTTCTTCCCTTCCTTCTTCACGAAAACAAATAAAAAAGGAAGTCCAATTTACTCATTACGATTAACAAACATTATGTCGCAAGTATTCCTATTCTCAACATTATCAGGAACCATTGCGGAAGCTTATACATTCGTTATTACCGTATCAACACTGGCCTACCTCATTCCATATCTCGTTTCACCAATCTTCCAGTTAAAACTAGTCGCAACTGGTGAAACATATAAAAATGAAATGCGGGCAAGAATTACAGATGGCATAGTCGCAGTTATCGCACTTTGCTACGCACTATGGGTTATTAAAACTGGCGCATCCGATATAAAAACGTTCCTTCTCGGAATTGGTTTATTCGTAATTGGATTTGCTTTCTATCCATTAATGAATCGTGATCAGAAAAAAAATAACGAAAAGAAAAACGGGCAAGTTGCATAACGCAATTTGCTCGTTTTTTCTTTTGTAAAACATATATAATAGAACAAAGAGGTGAAAAACATGTCAATCGAATCGCTATGGAGCAGTCGCTTCCAACAACATATTCAAAATATCATTACATACTTTGCACGTATGATTAACGGTTTACTATATAGCTTTATCTTTATTTCATGCGTTGGCGCATATTATTATGCTCAGTTTCTAAAAGCATCTCCTTCTAAAGGAATATCTTTAATAATTATAACGATTGTACTTACATTCCTTATAACGAGATGCCCTATCCGTACATTTATTCAAAAACCTGATGCTGTCTATTTACTAGCACTAGAAGAGAAATTAACATCTTATTTCAACAAATCTCTTCTATACAATTACATCATTCAGCTTTTCCCATTGTTATTTACGTTCCTTATTCTCGTTCCACTTGCTATGCAATCATTACAATTAACTGTACCTTTTTTATGTACAATCTTTATCGTGTTAATGATTACGAAAGCCTGGAACATGTACATACATTGGATGTGGCGTGATAGTCACGAAAAAAATATATGGCTGATCATTCGTATTACTTGTAACGCCCTAATCATTTACATGCTGTTTTATTCCGCAAATGTTCTCATATTGGGCGGACTACTCTTACTACTTGCTTTCCTACTTCTATATACGAAAAAACAGCCTACAAAACGAATACCGTGGGATTACATAATTGAGCAAGAAGAAAAAATGAACGTTCGTTTTTATCAATTTGCTAGCATTTTCACAGATGTTCCGCAACTGAATAAACAAGTAAATAAAAGAAAATGGCTTACAAATTGGATTGAACCTTTATTACATAAAAAACGAGCAACTTTCTTCTACTTACATACACTAGCATTTTTACGTGGAAATGATTATTTCGGTATATATATTCGCTTAGGATTGATCGGTGCTTTCGCCTTATATTTCATACCAAATATATACGTAAAAGGTGCTATCACTTACATCGTTCTATATATGATCTCTATGCAGCTTCGTTCACTATGGAAATATTTTTCGGGAAATATTATTGCAGCATTATATCCAATCCATACTGAAGAAAGAATGAAACAATTTCTTAGCTTAATCTTTATATTGCTAAGTATTCAACTCATTGTATTTTCGAGTGTTATACTCATTGCTACAGGTCAATTTTTACATAGCCTTATCATTATGATTGTCGGGTTACTCTGGATCAAATTTATTATTGTACCAAAAACGAAGCAACGCGTTTCTTCGTTTTAACGAAAAGAAATATCTTAAACGCCAAGGAGAAAATAAATTATCCTTGGCTTTTTTATTTTGCTTCCTCAAACAAGAATCACTGAAACAACCGATATTTTATGATTTTTACATACAAAAACGATAATACATGTTTACGACCTAATAAAAAGGGTATCTATTAATTAACAGAGTAAAGGAGGGGCCTATATTGTGAATAAAAAAACGGAACAATTGAAGCATCACGTTACTGACAATCAATGCAAACATGCTTTAACAACAAATCAAGGGGTAAAAATAGCTGAAGATGAATTTTCTTTAAAGATGGGCTTAAGAGGCCCAACCTTAATGGAGGATTTTCACTTTCGTGAGAAAATGACCCACTTTGATCACGAACGAATTCCCGAAAGGATTGTTCATGCACGCGGGGTTGGCGCTCATGGTTATTTTCAGCTTTATGAATCTTTAGAAACATATACGAAAGCAGATTTTCTTACTAATCCTTCAAAGAAAACACCTGTATTTGTACGGTTCTCAACCGTTCAAGGTTCTAAAGGATCCAACGACACAGTAAGAGATGTACGCGGATTCGCCACAAAATTTTATACAGATGAAGGAAACTATGATTTAGTGGGTAATAATATGCCAGTATTCTTTATCCAAGATGCTATTAAATTTCCTGATTTTGTCCATGCAGTTAAACCAGAACCACATAATGATATTCCTCAAGGAGCTAGCGCTCATGATACCTTTTGGGACTTTGTTGCTCATAATCCTGAGTCCACTCATATGGTCATGTGGCAAATGAGCGACCGAGCTATTCCGCGTAGTTTACGAATGATGGAAGGTTTTGGAGTTCACACATTTCGACTCATTAACGCAGAAGGAAAAGCCCATTTCGTAAAGTTTCACTGGAAACCTACCCTCGGGATTCATTCATTAGTATGGGATGAAGCTCAAAAGATTGCCGGGAAAAATCCTGATTTTCATCGTCAAGATTTATACGAAGCAATTGAAAAAGGGGATTATCCTGAATGGGAGCTTGGATTACAGCTAATTCCAGAAGAAGATGAACATAAATTTGATTTTGATATTTTAGATCCAACGAAATTATGGCCAGAAGAAGAAGTTCCCGTAAAATTAGTTGGTAAAATGACACTGAACAAAAATGTTGATAACTTCTTTGCTGAAACAGAGCAGGTAGCTTTTCACCCTGGTCATGTCGTACCAGGTATTGATTTTTCAAATGACCCTCTTCTGCAAGGAAGATTATTCTCCTATACAGATACACAATTATCTCGTTTAGGGGGCCCTAATTTCCATCAAATTCCTATTAATCAGCCTGTATGTCCTTTTCATAATAATCAACGTGATGGTATGCATCAAATGCAGATTCATCGCGGTCAAACAAGCTATCATCCTAATGGATTAAATAACAATCAACCTGCAACCGTCCAAGCCGAACAAGGAGGATATGAACATTATCAAGAAAAGATTGATGGGCATAAAATTAGAGGTCGCAGTAAAAGCTTTCTTAACTTTTATTCTCAGGCTAAACTTTTCTACAATAGTATGAGCCCTATTGAAAAGCAGCACATAAAAGAAGCTTTTTGCTTTGAAGTTGGGAAGTGTAAATCAGACATGGTGAAGGCAAATGTAATTGCTCTCTTAAACCACGTCGATCGTCAATTAGCACAAGAAGTCGCTAACATTATTGGAGCTCCTTTACCTAAGGAAAATCACGAAGTAAATTCAGATGCAAAATCACCTGCACTAAGTATGTCCAATACTATTTTTAAATCTGATTCCAAAAATGTTGCAATTCTATTAAATGGTGATCCAAGCGTCTCACTTCTGTCCGAATGGATTCAAGCTTTTGTACAACACCGAATTAACTATAGTATCATAGATAATAAAATTTATCAGTTCAATGATTCCATTAAAGTAACTGATACTTATACAACAACAGACTCCTCCCTTTTTGATGCAGTATTAGTGTTTAGTAGTGAGTCTGTCATTCAACCCCCTGTTTTAGAATTTGCAGAAACTACTTTTAAACATTTTAAACCGATAGCTCATGTCCTTAGTAATCCTCATGCTTTGGACCATAGTAAGATTAAACTGGATGGAGCAGGAGTTTACAACTTAACAAATACTTCAATTGAATCATTTATAGAAGGCATTGCCCAAGGAAGATTCTGGAGCCGATAATATAATATAAGGAGCGGATTAGAATGAGTAAAAAAATTGCTATTTTAATAACGGATTATTTCGAGGATACAGAATACACAGAGCCAGTAGAAGCTTTTAAACAAAAGGGATATGAATTCACAACTATTGAAATGGAAAAAGGGAAAACGGTACACGGTAAGCAAGGAAAAAGTGAAGTCGTGATTGATAAAAGTATTGATGATGTTTCTCCAGAGAACTTTGATGCCCTCTTCATACCGGGTGGATTTTCTCCAGATATACTTCGTGCCGATGAACGTTTTGTTCACTTTAGTAAAGCATTTATGGATGCGGAAAAACCTGTTTTCGCTATTTGTCACGGACCTCAGCTACTCACCACTGCACAAACACTTGAAGGACGCGATGTAACTGGATATAAATCTATTGAAGTCGATTTGAAAAATGCCGGCGGGAACTTTCATGACAAAGAGGTTGTCGTATGTCAAAATCAGCTAGTAACAAGTAGACAGCCAGAGGACATCCCAGCGTTTATTGAAGAATCGTTGCGTATATTAGGATAACTACTTTGGTTAACTAACCTCCTTGTATTTACATGAAAATAATTAATTAGCCCTCACCAACTGGTCGTTTACAGGAAATCCGACCACCACAAATAGCAAGATAAATAAAAAGAGGGGAATCCAAAAGTTCAGTTTTAATAATCTTTTGGATTCCCCCCTTTTCTCGCCCCAAAATTCCTTATCACTTTTCATAGGCATTTCTCATATAGTGAAAATGACTATATAATTCCTATCCATAAGTTAAATAATGATTTCGCACATATATAAATACAAAAGATGGGAGCCCTATTTATGAATAACAATCCACCTTCAACGCCCCAAGACAACTCCGAAAACAATAGCCGTGATATTACACTGCAAACATTAAGGGTCATCGGACTCGTCGTCCTTATTAGTGGTTATATCCTCGTTGCGCTCTCTGAAGTAGGTGAGCTGAAAGTCTTATTAACAAACCCAAATAGCAATCCTGATTTAGCTGAAGTTGATCCGTTTTAAAAGCCATATGAAAAGCGATTTCTAGCATCGCTTTTCATATCGTTTTATCCAATCTGAGAAACCTCCCCCTCATACTTCTCTTTCCCTATCGCCTTCATAAATAATAAAATACTGCTCATACCAACGATAAAGTACAGAGCACTCATGCCCCAAGATGCAATAAATGAACCTAGCATAACACCTAATGCCCCGTTCATTTTTGCAACTTGAAAGACCATTCCGTTAATCGCCATATAAGAACCTCTTGCCTCATTTGGCACCATATCTGCCATAATAGATTGACGCACTGGCACATACATCATCTCGCCTACCGTTTGGAAAAGCCCTGCAATTAATAAAATCCATAAGCTATTGCTCGTTCCGAGTATTGTAAATCCAATCGTGTAAATAAATAAGCCTACATATAAGATTTTCAAATCGTTGAAGCTTTTCAGCATTTTAATAAGAAGTGCTGAACATAACACAACTAAAATTGTATTCTCTGCAGAAATCCAGCTCAACATGCGAATCCCTGTTAAATCAAACGTAAAACCATTCCCGAATAAAAAGTGAACCGTTTCAAATTCCTTCTGCAAACGTACCCCTAAATAATTATTAATTTGAAACTCTAACGATAATGTACATATACTCGCTGCACAAAAAATTAAAAATGCTTTATCTTTCATCACGACTTTATAACTATCTGCCATATCTTTTAATACATTTTTCTTCTCCATCGTTTTTCGTGCTACATACACTTCTTCCATATACACAGCCATCACATATAAAGTCATAATGGCAACAAGAGTTAATACGATAAACAATTGTAATCTATAGTTTTCAAATAGTAATCCACCAAATATCGCTCCAATTGCAATGGATAAGTTAATAGCCCAGTAATTAATGCTGTACATCACTTTTCGATTTTCAAGTGTACTCACATCAATTAACATCGCCTCTGTCGCAGGATTCATAAGTCCAGACCCTAAACTATTCACTAGCATAAAGATAAATGTTAACCACGGTGAGTCAACGTAATCCGAATTCGCAACTCCCATACAAGCAATGGAAATGACTTGTATACTTTGACCGATAATCATAACCTTTTTACGCCCAAGCCGGTCTCCAACATATCCACCGTATAAACCAATTACTAATGAAGCTATGACATTAATAAGTAGTAACGCACCAGCAATCGCGCTACCTAACTTTACGGAAAAATAAATCGCCATAAATGGAAAAATCATCGTGGACACAGTACGTGTTAAAAACGATGTTATAATTCTAATTTTTATATTTCGATGCATACTCCAAAATCCCATTGTTTCCCCTCCTTATGCTTACTTATTTTACTTTGAAAAAAAGGAAGAAAAAGGTTAGAATATTCTAAAGAGTTTCCCCTTTTATGATAGAAGGAAGTGTATATATGAAAATTATGGACTATTACATTAGACTAAGACTACATGCACAAGATCAACAACATATGCGAAATAGCTTACAAGAATTAGCGGATGTTTTATATTGCAGTACGAAAAACGTAAAGATTTTATTAAAGAAAATGAGCGAGGAGCAATTAATTAGCTGGACTCCAGGGCGAGGCCGCGGAAATAAAACGGAAATTCTATTTATACATAATTTCGTAGAAGCGATTGAGTCCTATACAGATGAACTGTTAGCACAAGAAAAATTAAAAGATATCTTTCTTCTTTTAAAAGAACCCCTACCCCTTGCACTTCAAAAAAAGATAGAAAATAAACTACATCATCATTTTGGATACGAACCTTCAAATGATATGTACGACGTATTAAAGATTCCTATATCGAGAAAGATATTCCCATTAGATCCGGCTTTTGTGGCTGTAACTACAGAGAGTCATCTTACGAGTCAAATTTTTGATACGTTAGTTGTCTATAACGATGTTACTGAAAAAATGGAGCCTCACATTGCGCATACGTGGGAATTAAGTGAAGATGGACTTACGTGGACCTTTTATTTACGAAAAGATATATATTTTCACAATGAATCAATTTTAACTTCTAAAGATGTACAGTTTTCATTTGAAAGACTAAAGCAAGTTCAATCCCCTTTCGAATGGTTAACAGAAGAAATTGTTGAAATTGAAACACCATCACCACTGCAAATTCGATTCCATTTAGCAAAACCAAATTTATTTTTCTTACACTATGTAAGTTCAATGCAGCTCGCAATTTTACCGCGTGATACGAGTATTCAAAATCATCATTATATAGGTACTGGACCTTTCAAACTTGCTCATTACTCTGAAGATAATATCATACTCGAAGCGTTCACCCATTATTTTAAAGAGCGCGCGTTATTAGACCGTATTGAATTTTGGGGTATTCCTGACCATGTGCAAATAGATGCTGATTATGAACTACCAAACGAAGAGGAAAATGAAAGGCATGATATACAAATAGAAGAAATAGGTTGTATTTATGCTAGCTTCAACTTTACAAAACCTGGTCCTCATCACGACATTTACTTTCGAAAAGCTTGGAGAGAACTATATGATGTTGAAATGATACTTCGTAACATAGAGGGTAGACGGACAATTGCTGCATCAAGCTTTTTCCCTGATAGAAGCCGCCTTGCAACAAGAAGATCCTACTCTTTAGAAAAGGCAAAAGAGTATTTGAAAAAGAGTACATATAATGGAGAAACGATACATATTTACTTCTTCGCATTTAAAGATAGTGCAAATGATGCGTATTTCTTAAAAGAACGATGTGAAAGTTTAGGTATACAAGTAGAGCTTCACCCATTTCCCGTTTCAGATTATATGAATCGCTCTATTGATAAACATGCTCATATTATTTTCATGGGAGAAGTATTTGCTGCCAATCATGAAATTGCATTCTTAAATGTATTTAAAAATAAAAGTTGCTTCGTAAATCGGTTCATGGACCCGCACTACGAAAAACAAATTAACTGTTTACTAGATACATTTTTACTAGAAAAAAATAAAGAAAAGCGTTATGAACTCATGTATGAGATTGAAGAGTTTTTACAAGCAGAACACATCATTTTATTTAACTATCACGTTTTAAAAAGAAAAACATACCCTTCTTCTTTAAAAAACGTAACAATTGATTCATTCGGTTGGGCAAATTTTGCGAAGTTATGGATACAGCCATCCATGTCTTAAAATGTGAGTCATTATAAAAGGAGAAGGTACTACATCCTTAGCAGTACCTTCTTCACATACTATTATTTAATTACTCCATCTAAGTGATCTTTCAAGTTCACTAAAAACTTCTCTATATCCGGATTCTTCACCACATCATAACAAGCAAAACTCTTTAACGGACTCATACCGAGAAACTTTTGCACGCGATGTAAATGACTAAGCGCTGATTCTAAACTTTCTCCTTCAAAGAACTTTGTCTTATCTCCAAATGCTTTTTCAGGTGCATTCCAAGTTGTAGAGAACATATACTCTTTCTCTTTTAATAAACCACCTGTTCCATATTCATCTGCACCTTTAAAGAACAAACCGTATTCATATACTTCATCCATATACGTTTTAAATAAGCCTGGAACACTAAACCAGTAAATTGGTGTTTGATAAATCACAACATCAGCCCATAAAAACTTATCTTGTTCTTCTTTAATATTGTAACCATCTTGAATCGTTGTTGTTTTCACATGATGATTCTCGCCTAATACAGTAACCATATAATCTACTAACGTTTTATTTAATCGTCCTTCCTTTGTACCGTATTTTTCATGTCCATTTATAATAAATATATTTTTCATCGTTTTTCTCTCCCCTATATGATCTACTCTTCAGCTATTAAGCCGAGTTGCTGCTGTAGTGTAAGATTATCTTCTAAATGCCAATCGTCTGTTATCTTTCCGTCTTTCACATGTAAAATATCAATTGCAAAAAAATTAATTTTCTTACCATTATGCGTTCCTGTAAAAGAAAGACGGGCCGTTACTTTATCACCAACAACTAATAAGTCTTCAATCTCGCAATGTATATCAGGCACAACTTTACGAAAATTTTGCGCTGCAAACTTTAATCCTTCAATGCCTTGTGGTCGCCCTTTCGGCAATGTATTATCGAAGAAATCTTTAGTAACAGTCTGCGGAATAAGTTCCTCCTTACCTGTATCCCAAAATGCATAAAAACGCTGCGCCGCATGAACCATTTCTGTCGCTTCTTTTTTACTTAGTGAGGGATCAATTGTCATTGCTTTTGGCTTTGGCATTTCTTTTAATAACTGAACTTCAGTTTTTTGTTCCACACCACATGCTACAAGCACAATACAAATAACAAACAAACTAAGAAATCCAAGTAACTTTTTTAACCCCATGGAAATCACCACCTCCTTATATAAATCCTTTTTGTTTCGTATTGCTATTGTATATGCACTAACTTCCTTTATGGAAGTAGTGATATTTTTTTCATATAGTTACCAAAAGTATAGTTTTGTGATACTATAAAGCAAATTCATCCAAAAAAATTTTATGGAGGCTAGTTCCATGAGCAATATAGATCCAGTTGAATTAACGAAAGGTTTACCGGGCATACCTTGCCCTATCGCTAAAACGCTTGATGTAATTAGTACAAAATGGACGTTTTTAATCATTCGTGATCTTCTTATCGAAGGAACATTACGCTTTAGTGATTTACAAAAATCAATGGATGGTATTAGTCCAAAAACATTATCACTTCGACTAAAAGAATTAGAGTCTCAAGGCATTATAACGAGAAAAGTATATCCAGAAGTTCCGCCTCGTGTAGAGTACACATTAACGGATAAAGGAAAGCAATTAGAGGGGATTTTTATTGAATTAAAACGGTTTGGATTAAGCTTATAAAACAAAAAAGCCTTACCGTTAAAGTGAAGTGAACCCGAATAGTGGTACATGAAAAAAATAAGAGTTCATTACCCAGAAGAAGTAAAGTGGAAAGTGATTGAAATGAAAAAGGATGGGTATTCCAATCGGACCATTATGGAGAAACTCGGAATTAAAAATGTTTCCCAAATTAAGACATAGATGAAATGAAATGAAATGGTATCGTACAGATCAAACGTATCGGTTTCCACAACCTGTAGGAAAACAATATTCTTATGGAAAAAGACCAAAAGAGCTCAGTGAATTAGAATAGCTACGTATAGAAAATAAACACCTAAAACAAAATTACTTGTATGGGGAAAGTATCTGGAAATCGAAAGGGGCTGAAATCAGAAACTGTAGTTACTTTATGGAAAAATGTACAAACAAAAATAACAGTAAAAGAATTGCGTAACGTATTAGAATTACCCCGTTCCATATTTTATCGCTCATTACAACGAACGGAAGATCTGAAAGATGATATAGGGGTACAGACACATCGCCATCAAGCTAACAGAACAGATTGCCCCTAAACGAAAATTTTGTAGCTTTTTTAGCACGGAATTTCATTATTATCGTTTTTTTATGTTTCTTAACTTGATAGAGGTGTGGTGGATCCTTTTTTAGAAGTAAATACTTCTAACACCTTGTAGTATTTGAAGATCAATTTTATCTGCTTTTGTCCTTTGAATTATAAAATCTAATCCATTTTTAGTATTGTCCGCATATTTAGGCATTGCTTCAAGAGTATCTGTCAATGGTTTGGTGAAATCGTCCCAATGTATTGGAATAACAAGCTTCGGTTGTACTTTTCGTACAGTTTGCTCGTAATACATATTTAGGAAAGCACTTTCCTGCTTTCCTAATCCCCCTATTCCTAAAAACAGGACATCAGCTCGAATATCATCTAATACACCTTCTATATAGTTAGCACTTGGTTTAACAAGGAAAGTTTTATTATTATACGTAATCAAGTAATCATATGAAGAGTCTTCATGATAGTCTAGTGCTTTAGCTGGTTGTTTAAGTGGCTTTTTTATTTTTTCTCCTTCATCAAAGGTTGGTGAATGTTTCGATGGAAGGACAGTAACAGTAAAATCACCAAACTTCATAGCCCTATTTACTTCATATACAGACATCTGGTTCTTATTTATATCACCACCAATACCTATGTTAATTGCTGACTCTGAACCATATACATGTGTTCCAGTTCGTTTAGCTATATAAGCTAAATCAAACGCATGATCATAATGTGTATGTGCAATAAATAATCCCTTAAGTTTATTATTATCAGCCCCTATTTGATTAAAAATTTTATCCACAGTATCTTCATCTGTTTTTATATTGCTGAACAATATTTTTGGTAAGGATGGCCTAGAAATAAAACCATCAATCATTACTTGCGTATTTCCATCATCAAATAGTAAAGATGATGTTCCTAAGAATGTGACCTTTACCTCACCGTGATTCAATACTTTTTGTGTTGTTTTTGGAGCATAATATGCCTTGTATTGTTGAATATCTGCTGAAGGTGTTAAAAACTTATAATAAACGAAAATAGAAGCGATTAGTACTAGTACTAGTACTCCTATAAAAAACACGCTTAATTTTTTTCTTAATTTATATTTCAAAAAACATTCTCCTTTCTAGACAAAAGATATTATTATTTGACTGTGCTAAATCCTCCTACTTGAGGTTACCACAAAGTATCTATAAAAATTAAAAAACGCCATCCTTTCCTACGATTCTACAGAAAGAATAGCTTATTTTTTCATTTTAGGAGGAATTTTGTTTTCTTAGCTTGATAGCGATGTGGCGGTACCCCATATAGAAAAAAACGATTCCCTACACGTTAAGGGTATCGGCTTTTGTTCATTTCATTATTCTTTAGAACTTGATAGGTTGTATTTCCTAATTTTATTACGCAATATCAAAAGAATTTATTATTTATACACAATTCTAAAATACGAATTAACAGTTAATATATAATATCCAAAATAGATTATGCAATATGCAATAGAACTAATGGAAATAGGAATCATAATACTGTATATAGGCATGTTGTTTATTATTGGTAAAGCAAATAAGCTATGAGTAAGTCCGACTATTATAGGTGAAATAAAACTAAAGCTAACTTGGTTAGAAATTGACTTTCTTACTTCTTTTTTCGTAACACCTATCTTACGAAGAACCTCATAGTATTTCTGATTAGCATGTGCTTCAGATAGTTGTTTATAATAAATAATAGAACCAGTTGCTAGTACAAATATAATTCCTAAAAAGCTTCCAATAAATAATGTAACTCCATACAGTTGCATAAAATCTTCATTTGTTTCAGATTGCCCTACATAATATCCTGATACAACTGTACTAACAGCCGTTAAAGCTGTGGCACTTAAGATAGCAATAGTCGCAAGTAATTTGGCATTTCCTTTTACTCGATATAACAACTGTGAAATATTTAGTATATTCATACCGTTAAAATAGATATTGCTCTTACTTTTAATTTTCTTTAATACAATAACTGTATAAGACGTGAATAGACAGTAGGTTGCAAGAACAATCGCAATCAAAATACATAACGGGATTATTTTAGGATCCATTAGCGGACGCATAGGGTCCTCAGGGTTCTGCACAAATTTTACGACTTCGCGAAAAAAGAATGCTAAAACATAACCAAAGCCAATTAAAATAAGACCTATATATGCCAAATATTTAGATCCTTTTGGCATACTCTCTCCTTTATGATTCGCTTGGAACATTTCAATTAATGGAAATTGATAAATTAAGCGCGAGTTTTTCCAAGCTGTATATAATAGAATCGATAAAAAAACAATAATTGTGTCTATTATGGCCTTTATAGATAACTCGAACGTAATTGGCACATTTAATTTCATCAAACTCATTAGAAGTTCTAAAAATAACTTAAAACTTATACTGCCAATCAATATCCCAACTATTAAAGCTACGCCCCCCATTATTAATGTTTCACAAAATAACATCGTACCAATTTGTTTTTTAGTAATACCTAGTAAAGAATATAACCCTATCTCTTTTTTACGTTTTCTTATAAAAAAATTAGTAGAGTAAATAATAAATATGGCTATAAAAATAATGAGTATCACTTTTGAAGACTGAAGAACACTATTAATCATTACATTATTAAGCATTTCTTTTTTTATTTGCGTACTATATCGAAGTGACGCAAATATAAAATAAATCAGCATACTCGAAGCTAAAGATATAAAATAAAGTATATACTCCTTAAAATTTCGCCTTATATTTCGTTGAACGATTTCAATTAAAATCATTTATTTTAACCTCCTAAAAACTATTTCTACAAAATATACATTATTTTAATCACACATTATGTTATAAATGGCCATATTAGATAAGATCATCAGCCTTATCTTCAGAAATGGAAGACATTACATCAATGACTTGTTGGAAGAATTGCTTACGTGTTAATTCTCCACGGTGTAATTCTTTATATAATTCACCATCTTTAATCATAATCACTCGTTTACAATAACTTGCCGCAAACGCATCATGCGTTACCATTAATATGGTTGAGTTATCATATTCATTTAATGACTTCATACTTTCTAATAAATCCGTTGCTGATTTAGAGTCAAGCGCCCCAGTTGGCTCATCCCCAAAAATCATACTCGGATTCGTAACCATGGCACGTGATGCTGCGCAGCGTTGTTTCTGTCCCCCAGATACTTGATATGGGTATTGACTTAAGATATGATCCATGCCAAACTTCTTAGAGATTTCAAGAACAAGCCGATCAATTTCACTAACCTTCACCTTTGATAAAGCGAGAGGCAATGCGATATTTTCTTTGACCGTTAACGTATCTAATAAGTTATAATCTTGAAAAATAAAACCTAAATGATTGCGCCGAAATAATGCCAACGTATCATCACTCATTTTTACAATATCTTTTCCATCTATTAAAATCTCACCACTCGTCACATGATCAATTGTCGAAAGAACATTTAATAGAGTTGTCTTACCTGAACCAGAAGGGCCCATAATTCCAACAAATTCTCCTTCTTTTACTTGTAAGTTAATCCCTTTTAACGCTTCAAATGTATTTCCACCTGTGTCATATACTTTTTTAATATTTTTTGCTTCTAGCACTGTTTTCATTTTATATTCCTCTCTCCTCTTAGTATTTACAGCCAAGAAATCTATATAAAATTAGAATTAAGATTGTTTAAATTTTTGCTTATATCATGAAAATCCTTATTTTTAAAAAGAGTAAATACTCATAGGGGTATTTACTCTTTTCTAAAATATCTTATCTTTCACCTACAACTATTATTCATATCGTAGACAATCAATTGGGTCTAGTTTAGCTGCTTTATTTGCTGGAAGTATACCAGAGGCAATGCCAATCAATATAGATATTCCAACAGATAGTAGACCGAGATTTACAGAAATAACAAGTGGCCATCCACCTACGATTGCCGATACCCAAGCAAAGAAAATACCTAACACAAAACCAATTACTCCACCTAATGCTGTTAAAATACAAGCTTCAATAAGAAATTGCATTAATATTTCCCTTCTCGTTGCACCAAGTGCTTTTCGAACACCTATTTCACGTGTACGCTCTGTAACAGATACAAGCATGATATTCATCACACCAATACCACCTACGATTAAAGAGATTCCAGCAACACCAGTGAATACCATTTTCATCGTATCTAATGATTCTTCTACGACCAAATCGTTTTTTGTCTCATCCTCTACTGTAAATAGATGCTCAAATTCTGGTGGTTTCAATCCATTTAATACAGATACAGCTTGTTTCCCTACAATTTCTCGCTCGCTAGAAGAAGATAACTTAATGGTCACTGCATTATATTCCTCAACACCTGAGATCAACGGTGCATTGTCAACCGAGGTATATCCTGCATACACATTTGATTGCCATATATTATCATATTTGTACACCCCGACAATATTATATGGTTTTCCTTTTATATCTATATATAAATCATTTTCCCATGTATCATATAGTTTTTTAAATAGAGCTTCACTGATAATCAAAACAGGAATTGGTTTTTCCAGCTCAGTCTCTGTTAACTCACGCCCATGTATCATTCGTAGTTTGTGATCCTGCATAAAATTACCTGTTCCCACATTTAAATTAAGAGAAGCTTCTTTTGAACCTACATATGCTTTTACGTCCATATTTACATGTGGGTACACATCCTTTACACCTGGTATTACTTCTAATTGCTTTACCATATCTGGTGTAATCTTCGCTATTTCCAGCGGAAAATCTGGGTTGATATACTCTATATTAATTTCATCCATATGGCGGCTCTCTTCAATCTCTTTTTGCATCTTTGCAGTATTTCCATCCCCCGTTGCGAGAATTGTAATAATCGCACTGATTCCAATAATAATTCCCAGCATCGTTAAAATAGATCTCATTTTATGGGCAAAGATAGAAGAGATAGCCATACGTATATTTTCATGTATATTCAATTTTATTCTCTCCAATCCTGAACAATGTTTCCGTCACGAATAACGATTTGACGTGCTGCGGCTTCCCCGATTTCACGATCGTGAGTAATCATAATAATCGTTGAACCTTGCTTGTTTAATTCATAAAATAGATTTACAATTTGTTCACTTGTTTTCGTATCTAGTGCACCTGTTGGTTCATCTGCCAAAATAAATTTCGGGTTATTTACAATTGCGCGTGCAACTGCAACGCGTTGTTTTTGTCCACCTGACAATTCATTTGGAAAGTGGGTAGCGCGATCAGCTAAACCAACTTTTGTTAAGGCTGCTAATGAACGCTCTTGTCTTTCCTTTTTATCGACTCCCGCATAAATAAGTGGTAATTCAATGTTTTGCAACGCTGTAAGTCGTGGCAGTAACATGAAGTTTTGAAATACGAATCCAATCTCTTTATTACGAACATGCGCAAGCTCGGTTTCAGACATGTTTGAAATATTTTGTCCAGCTAATTCATAGGAACCTGTCGTAGGCTTATCTAAACACCCAATAATATTCATTAATGTTGATTTACCAGAACCAGAAGGCCCCATGATAGAAGTGAAATCTCCCTGATTTAGCGTTACATCAATTCCGTGCAATATTTGAATGGATTCTTCACCATTTTGAAAAGATTTTGTAATGCCTTGTAAATTAATCATTGCGTGGCAACCTCCATACCATCTTTTAGATTTACAGTAGGTCTAGAGATAATTTTTTCTCCTTTTTTCACTCCGGAAATTTTTGCTTCATTACTTGTTTCAAATTCAACCGTAACAACTTGTTCTTTTGCTTTTCCGTCTTTTACAACAAAGACAACGTTTTTATCACCTTTTTTTAAAATACTGGTCTTTGGAATGACTGTACCCTTTGCTTCGCCTGATTTAGTTTCTACGTATACGTGGAAACCATTTTGTAAGCCTTCACTATTGTCTAACGTCACAGTAAATGGATAACTAGAAACTGTTTTGTTTTCATCCATACTTTTTAATGGTGTAGAACCAATTTCTGTTACTTTTCCTGTCCATGTTTTACCCGCTACAGTTTTTGATGAAACTGTTATTTCTTGTCCAATTTTTACATTAGCAAGTTCAAATTCAGACATTTGACCTGCTACTTTAAATGGACCTGCATGGCGAAGTGTAATTCCGCTCATACCGTTTCTTTCATTAGAAGCTGTAATAATATCATCAATTACACCGTCAGCAGGACTCATAACAGAAAGTGTGTTTACTTTCTCTTTTGCTACTTTAATCATTTCATCCGCTTTTTCTACTTCAAACTTCTTCATTTCAAGCTGTGATTCTAATTGTTGAATT
Source organism: Bacillus sp. XB1 (assembly GCF_053557995.1). Lineage (NCBI taxonomy): Bacteria > Bacillati > Bacillota > Bacilli > Caryophanales > Bacillaceae > Bacillus > Bacillus sp. XB1. The sequence goes on from NZ_JBNRIL010000001.1 coordinate 2,817,120, forward strand.
TCAATCTCTGACGCTTTTACTGCTTCTGCAGGAAGACCAGCATTTTTATCTTTTTGTAGCTTTTGTTTTGCTGCATCAATTTGTTTTTGTTGTAATGTTACTTCTTTTTGTGCAATTTTCTTTTGCATTTCCACTTCTGTTACACCTTGTTTAACAGTTGGATCATTGTATTTAAACAGAAGCTGTCCTTTCTTTACTTCATCGCCTTTTTTAACAGCTAGTTCATTCGTACCTTTTGTTGGATCAAATGAAATGATCTCCATTCCATTTGGAATCACTTCACCAGCAAACTTTTGCTTATTTTCGATTTGTTTTTCTAGTACTTCAGATGTTTTATAGGTCATAACTGGTTCAGAACTTCCGGCAAAATTCATATAAGCCCCAGCTCCTATACCAACTGTTAATACACCAACAATGACTACCTTATTTACTGTCTTCATATTATCCTCACTATTTCTTGTACTTTATTTTTGGAGACCATTATTTCCGTTTGTATAATTAGTTAACATTTTTAGAAATTATATATAAATTAGATTTCAAAGTATTAACATATCTCTTTTAAAATCAAATTGTGATAAAAATCTAGGCGTATACTTTTCGCAATATAAAAAGCCCCACCTTTTATTAGTAATTTCTCTTTGGCCTAACCTATAAATAGGATAGAAGAAATTAATTAAATAAAAAGTGGGGTAATAATTAAATATTTATTAAATTTTTCAATTCTCTTCTTTTGGTAATCTCACTTCAAAAATTGTTCTCACTACATTACTTTCTGCAGAAATCTTCCCATTATGTTTCTCAACAATATTTTTAGCAATAAACAATCCAAGACCCGTACTATTTTTCTGTACTGTTCTTGCTTTATCACCTGTATAAAACATATCAAAAAGATAAGGTAACTCTTCTTCTGGTATACTTTCTCCATAATTAATAATCTGTACAACAACGTCTCCATCTTCAATGTATCCATTCATATCAACAAACTTCCCATTATTTCCATATCGAACCGCATTTGTTAGAAGATTTTCAAATACTCGTGCTAACAAATTCCCGTCACCGTTGATAGTTAAATTTGGTGCAACATGTAATCTAGCCTCTAATTGATTTTTCTCTAATAATGGATATAATTCCAAATCTAATTGCACGAGCAATTCACTTATATTAATGTTTTTTTTATCTATTTGTTGTACACCATAGTTCATTCGTGTAATTTCAAATAACTCATCAATTAAACTTTCAAGTCGTTGTGATTTTGCGAATGCAATTGTAGAATAATATTTAATTTGTTCCGCAGTTAAGTTTTTCTCATTGAGAATTAAATCTAAATAACCTAGGACAGATGTTAATGGTGTTCTTAAATCATGAGCTAAGTTAACAACAAGTTGATCTTTACTACTTTCTGCAAAGTCTCCTCGTTCAACCGCCTCTTTTAATTTTTCACTTGCAATATTAATTGCGCGTGCAATATCGCTGAATTCATCATTTGATGAAATATAAACTTTATGTGTGAAATCTCCTTTAGAGAGATGATGAATGCCATTAGAAATTTCATCAAAATACCTTAAATAAGGTTTCGTTAAAAAGAAAAAGAATAAAATAGATAGCAAAGTGAAGGAAAGGAAAGAGAAATAAATACTTCCCCCAACCACTCTATTTGCTACATAGTCTTCATGACTAACCATCATTCTAAAAGAGAACCCTAATGTTTTATAAATTATATATGTTCCGAAAGCTGCTAACATCATACTTAGTGCAAACAAGGCAATCATTTTAAACCTAAAACTTTTTACTATTTTAGCCATTGAAAGTATAACCTACTCCCCATATCGTTTTTATTAACTTGTTCTTCCTTTTATCTTCTCCAAGTTTCTTTCGTAAAGTACGAATATGCACCGTAACTGTATTATTGTTATCATCATAATAATCATTTGTCCATATCTGCTGAAAAATATTTTCAAGGCTATATACTTTTTTCGGATGACTTGCCAATAAATATAAAATATCAAACTCTTTTGGTGTCAAATCAATTCGTTCTCCGTATACATGTACCGTTCTTTTCTCAAAATCAATAACAATGCCTCCAGCCTCTAAAACAGATGTTTCTTCTACTTTCGACTGATTTAACGTAAAAAATCGGCGGAGTTGAGCATTCACACGTGCAACTAATTCAATTGGTGTAAAAGGTTTCGTCATATAATCATCTGCACCTAGTACAAGACCCGTCACTTTATCAAAATCAGATGTTTTCGCGCTTAAGAAAATAATTGGCATATTTTGTTTAGTACGGATTTGACGCGTCACCTCATAACCATCCATTTTTGGCATCATGATGTCTAAAACCACTAAATCAATTGCCTGCGATTGAATAATTTCAATTGCGGCTTCTCCATCAGTTGCTTTTACAACCTGGTATCCTTCTTTTTTTAAATGTATTTCAATTAATTCAGCAATCTTCAAGTCATCATCAGCTATTAGAATTGTAATCGGCTTCATTTTATCCTACCTCTTCTTTTTTTCCTTATATTCAAATAAAAAAATTGATTACTCTATTAATTTCATCTGCAAAATTACTAATGTGTAATTCATTCTTTTTGAAAATAGTTTGAATTCCTATCATTCCCTTAAAAAGACAAATTCTTTTAGTATTTTTTGAATGGCTATAAAATTCCACGTTTCTACATTGAAATCTTATCATTTTCAGAAGGAAAGTGCAGAATGTCTCTAATAAAGCATATTTTTAAATACCTTACTAGCATCATTCTAATATTTTCCCTCATTGAAAATGTAGCTCCATTATAAATAGAACTTATCGCATACAGTCAAGTTTGGAATAAAGTATCATTGAATAGATAACAAGCAAAACCAGCTCGTATTCCATTACATACATATCAAATATATATAATATCTAGATTACTTTTTAGCCATACATCTAAAGTTCCTTTATCAATCCATAGTTTCTTCTATAATTTTGAAGGCATCCTACTTTGTTTTTTTATACGTACATACTTTTTCTACCCATGGAAAATAAATTGTTAATTTGTCTTTATCTTGTACCATTTTTTGTTTTTGAGTAAAATTGTTGCCGTAATCAATATTTATCCATTCATTATCAAGCCAAGTGTATGTCCCTGCATTTTTATATTCATTTGATATTTTTTGAGTATGCATCTCTATTAACCATATAGTTTTCTTTTTTTTATTTTCTGGATTAACTTCGATTTTTTTATCAAACTGGTAAGAAACCGGACAAGTAGTGTCATTATCCGCTAATCTCCAATTCCCATTCAATTCTTTACCGCTACATCCAATTAGCAATAAACTGAAGCTAATTGGAACAATTAACTTTTTTATTTTTTTCATTATACATTTACCTTTCATTATCACTTTTTATCTAATGCGTAACTTAGTACAATTCCTTCTTTAACAGAAAGGTATTATATGAATTCCAACATGTATAAGATAGAGAAAATTAATTAAATAAAATGTAGGGCAAATATAAAATTTTCATTAAATTTTTAAACTCTCTGCATTTTGCAATCTTATTTTAAATATTGCTCTTATTTCATTACTTCCAGCAAGTCTTGTTCACTTATGCTATTTAAAGATACCTTTAAGCAAAATAAATGTGCTTAAAAATATCTTCCTACAAAAGATTAATTACTTTTAAGATTTTAATATTAAAACGGATTATTAGGAAATCAATATTAGTTTGTAGAGGTATAATTATGGTAGAAAATGTAAATAGATAATTTTATATGTAAAATATTCACACAAGAAATTTATCCAAGGTAGAAAAATAGTGAAATAACAGGAGTTAAGTTTATGAAACTATTAAAACTGAAGAAAAATACTTTTATAAAATAGTGAAAGAATATGAAGCACACAAAGTAACAACTAACCTATAACGAATTAGAATCGAAAATTTCTTAGAGTAGAAAAATCGGCTTTTTTTATGTCAAAATTTGCTTAGCGTATACTTTCGTTAAAATGCGGGTGGTATCCCATTTAGAAGAGAAAGTAAAGGACGTCGAAAAAAAGAAATATATCAATGGTGCGGAACCAATGGTAGCCCCTGATCGATTGGAGTGCCAATTCAATACATCCAGGTTTACGGATGTGACGTATCTCTTATTAGGAGAGCGTACCTTATATTTATCAACGATCATGGATGCCCTTAATCGCGAAATTATTAGTTGTGTCATCAACGAATTACAAACACTGACATTAGCGACGAAGACATTGAAACAAGCAATGAGAGAGTGAAAAGTAAAAAATATCATCCTTCACTCATATCAAGGAAGTATTTATACTGCGAAGGAATTTCAAGCGTATGCCAAACAAAACGGCATCATCACCAGCATGTCCCGTAAAAGAAATTGCCATGATAATGCCGTCATGGAAAGCTTCTTTGGCCATTTAAAAAGTGAAGCTTTCAATTCACAAAAGATAACAAAAGTATCCAAACTGTGCGAAAGATTGTGCTAGAATACATTCATCACTACAATTATGTGAAAATTCAATGAAAACCAAACCACCTATCCCCTAAAGAATTTAGGGAACAGATGGTTTAGGTGTTTTGATATGTGTCCCGTTGTCGGGGGTCACTTTACCTCACGTCGTAAGGGGTTTTATTACTTCGCAAAACTTTCAGCCAACTGTTTCTCTCTCCACATAAATGTAATGCCGAGACCAACTATTAAAACAACGCCTGAAAATGCATATGGATAATGAATATTCATATCAAATAATATTCCGCCCATCGCTGGTCCTGCGATATTCCCTAAACTCGTATAAGTCGAGTTCATACCAGCGACGAATCCTTGCTCTTTTCCGGCTGCTTTTGATAAAAATGTCGTTAAAGCTGGACGAAGTAGATCAAATGCTAAGAAAATGAAGCAAGTAACGAGAAGTACAATCCAATAATTAAAGACTACAGTTGAGACGAATGCTAATACTGCACCTACAATTAAACATATTTGAATTAACACTTTCTCACCGAACATGTCTACCAATTTGCCAAACATAAATACTTGCACAACTACCCCAAAGATTGAACTAATTGTAATAATTGCTGCGATATCTTTCGGCGAGAAGCCAAATTTATGATCAGAGAATAAGCTAAACACTGTTTCATACGCTGATAATCCGAATGCGAGTACAAATACGATAATAAATGCAATTGCATACATTGGATGTAATGATTTCTTTAAATCACCAATAAAACTTGATTCCTTCGTATTAGAAGAAATCTCTGCAAGTTCTTCTTTCGTTAACGGTTCTTTTAAAATAAAGATCGAAATCACACATGCTATAAAAGCAATTACTGCTGCAACGAAAAACGGCACACGTATACCGTATTCTGCAATAAATCCGCCGATTCCAGGCCCTATAATGAATCCAGTACTAATAGCCGCAGATAAGTATCCCATCGCCTTTGGACGTTCCTGAATAGATGTAATATCCGCAACATACGCCGTAACACCAGGCATAATAAAAGCAGCACTAATTCCGCCTAATACCCTTGCTACATAAAGCATCCATACATCTTTTCCTAATCCAAAAAGAAGCTCTGAAACACCAAAAATAAATAATCCAATGATTATCATTTTCTTTCTACCGTAAAGATCAACCCACCGGCCTGTAATAGGTGAAGTAATGAGCTGTGCCATTGCAAACACTGCAACGAGATATCCCATCGTCTTCCCTGTTAAATGCATATCATTCATAAAGGACGGCATAACCGGAATGATTAATCCAATCCCTAAAAAAGCGATAAATATATTACTCAAAAGAATGACCAATACCATCTTTTGTTCTTTTATCGGTTTCTTCACTTTTTAACACCTCTTCCCGTAAGTTCCTCTCAAAAAATAATGCCCAAGAAGCTTTTTCTTTATCCTTCTATTTGTGGGCTAGTCATGAGTAGAGATGCCCCCCTACTCGTTAGAATTTCACACTATCCTTCCACACATACATACGCATTAGATGAATGACTATCATTCAGTTTTCCTCAAAAATGAACCTACCTTTTCAGACAGGTTCATCTCACTATTTCTTTATATGTAGTGCATGTGTTAAAAAATCTAGTACTTCTGCCTTTTGCAAATCGACTTGCTCATCATCTTTATGATCATATAAATACACTTGTTCCGCTGCTGATTCAACTAGAGCGATAAATAACTTCGCTGTTCGCTCTGCGTGAACCGAATCACGAATTTCACCAGCTTCTTTTGCCTCATTTAAAAATTCACTTAGCCACATATAAAGGGGCTCATACACAGCTTCCCATTCTTTTATATGTTCTGTAGATGCAAGACCAGCATACATTAAAGCCTGTATTTCACGATATTCAGCTATAAAGTGAAACACCGCATCTATTACTTGCGTCACTTTACTTGAGAAAGGCGCATCGTTTTGCACTTTTTCTTTCACTGCAAGTATCATCTTTTCAACCATCACTTCTGCTATTGCAGGCATAACAGATAACTTAGAAGGAAAATATAAATAGAAAGTTCCTTGCGCAATGCCAGCTAATTTCACGATATCAGAAATCTTCGTTTTTTCGACGCCCTTTTCCTGAAACACTTCAATAGCTGCATAGACAATTTTCTCTTTTTTATTCATCATCTAAACCCTTTCACACGCATATTGAATGACTGTCACTCATTTTATAAGATAATCGATTGTACTGTCAATGATAGTGAACTCTAAGAGGAAATCATTTTTTTATAATAAAATCTCCTAATAAACAATTAGGAGATAAAAATACAATATATCTTTAAGAAAGTGCCTTTAATCCTGTCACTCCACATACAATAAGAAACACACTAATGATACGCGCTTTACTTTTCGACTCACCAAACAAGAACATGTTTAACAAAACTGCACCTGCTGTTCCGATACCAATCCAAACCGCATACGCGACACTTACTTGTAAAAATAAGAAGGAAGTATACAAAAATGCGAAGGATGTAGCAAACCCACCTATATAAATCGCACCATTGGCTAATGTCTTATCTTTACTATACATTTTAAGTCCTATCACACCGACTATTTCACTAATTGCAGCACAAAATACGAAAAACCAACCCATTTTTAAGCAACTCCTTCCACAGTTTCTTCTTTATTGTCAGCTAACTTTAAACCGATAACGCCGGCTACTACCATAAGAATGAAGAATAGTTTGCCTGCGCTGAAACTTCCACCGAAAAGAAATACATCCATTAAGAAAGTACCTACCGTACCAGCTCCAGCGAAAATAGCATATACAGTTCCTGTTGCAAGATGTTCACACGCTTTAGAAAGGAAGTGAAAATCAACAGCAATAACTCCTAAAATAATAATCCAATGCCACCAAGTATCGGCCGTATTAAAACCAAACACCCAAAAAATTTCAAAGATACATGTTAATATGACATATAACCAAGCTCTATTTTTCATACCTCTCACCCTTCATGACTGACTATCAGTCATTTTTATTTTAAAAAAATATACTCTTTCATCAATACTATATAAAAACAACTATCATCCTCATTTACCATTGTATTTGTTCCATTTCTAAGCTAACTGCATCCTGTCACATGAAAATGACTGAATGTCATTCATATATATTGTACATGAACATTTTAAAAATTGTCAATGCCGAAAGTTTATTTAAAATTTCTTTCATCCTATTTGTATATTTCCTAATAATCTGTCAATAATGCTAGTAACATAATATTTTCTCCACTCCCCCTTGGAGAGATCCCTTGAATGGAGCAGTTAGCTTTTGCTAGCTGCTCTTTTTTATTTATCCATACACTATGATGAAATACTCATAGATAAAATCCATTTTTCATCACATAACAACCATCTATTTATTTTCCAATGAGCCTTTGTATGCACGAATTTTATTCTCAAGCATCTTCTCTGTAACCTCTAAGTTTTCTCTTTGAATCTGAATAGATTTCCTATGATCTTCTAGGAGCTGTAAACGAGCTTCTGTTGTATGCGCCCCTTCTGTATATAATCTAGCGTATTCTCTTATTTTCGCTATTGGCATTTGCGTTTGTTTTAATTTCATTACAAACTGCAACCACTTTATATGTGACTCTTCGTAAAGTCGATTTCCATTTGTATCACGATTTGCAATCAATATATTTTCCTTTTCATAATAACGTAGTGTATGTGTGCTCAATCCTAATAATTTTGCTACCTCACTAATTGTATACATACTAAACTCCCTCCACATGCTTATCCTTATATATTTTATGAACGTATCAAATTTATAAAAAACATTTGACTTAGAGTATACTCTAACAAATACAATCTAACCATAAATAAATTTGAATTTAGGGGGATTTTATATGAAATACACTGTTATTACTGGTGCAAGTTCCGGAATTGGTTATGAAGCAGCTTTAGCATTTGCATCTCGCGGGAAAAATTTAGTACTTGTAGCTCGAAGACAAGAAGAATTAGATGGATTAAAATTGAAAATTAACGAAATGCATCCAGAGTTAGATGTTGTCATTCGACGAACTGATTTATCTGTTACTGAAGATGTTTATAAACTTTATGAAAGCCTACAAGCTTTTCAAATTGAAACGTGGATTAATAACGCAGGTTTTGGTAATTTCGCCTCAATTGCCGAACAAAATTTAAATAAAATCGAGACGATGTTGCATGTCAATATAGAAGCACTAACAATACTCTCTTCTCTTTTCGTTCGAGATTATTCAATGGTTGACGGAACACAGCTTATTAACGTTTCATCGGGCGGCGGATACACGATTGTTGCTGATGCTGTTACGTATTGCGCTACAAAATTTTATGTAAGTGCCTTTACAGAAGGGCTGTCTCACGAACTGAAAGAACAAGGCGCAAAACTGCAAGCAAAAGTTTTAGCTCCTGCTGCAACTGAAACAGAATTTGCGAAGCGTTCATTTGATATTGATGAATTCCAATACGATAATGTTGTACCAAAATTCCACACTGCAAAACAAATGGCACAATTTATGCTCGACCTTTATGATAATGATAAAGTTGTAGGAATTGTCGACGGTTTAACGTATAACTATGAACTTAAAGATCCACTTTATAATTTTGCCGTAAGACAAACGAATTCAAATTCTTAATAACCTATCCATTTCTTATGGAAATATATGTTCCCACTATATCTGTAAATAATAGTGGGAACTTTTTCTCTATAAATTTTTTATCCAACATACCGAACCATCGCCACCTCATCACAATAATCCATCTTTGGGCAATGTCTACAATCAATCCATACTTTCTCTGGCAACGTTTCTTTATTTACAAAATCAAATCCACACTTTTGAAAAAATACTGTTTCATATGTTAAGGAAATTACTCTTCTTACATTTATTTTCGTAGCTTCCTCCATTACATGATTTACGAGCATACGCCCTATTCCTTTCCCTGCATATGTATGCGAAACTACTAACGATCGTATTTCTGCAAGATCTTCCCCTAATACATGCAATCCAGCAACTCCAACAATTCTCTCATCTTCTTTCATAACATATAAACATTGCAAATATTGATAAAGAGACAAAAGAGAACGTGGTAAAACAACTCCCTCTTTTGCATAAACCTCAATAAGACTATAAATTTCTTTCACATCACTCGTCACCGCATTACAGATTTTCATATTACATCCCCTTGCCCTCGATATTAATATTTATAACTTTAAATGAATTTTAATTCATAATTTTATATAATAATACAGCTCTCTTTTCTCCTCGTCAATCACTTTATACAAACAAAAAACCAAGCAATCTAATCGATGCTCGGTTCCTCATCTCGTATCGGCAATACTGTTGAATATTTAATTTCACGAAGTGCCAAACTCGTCTGTATACGTGTAATACCAAGCTTATTCAGCTTTCTAATAAACTGCTCTAGTTCTTTACGATCACGATTTGCAACCTTTAATAAATAATCGTACTCTCCTGTTAAACAGTGACATTCTAACACTTCCGGCATTGATTCTAATTCTTTCTCCAACACTTCCAACTTGTCAAATTGATGAATATTCGTACTCATAAAAATAAAGCATAATAAATCAAACCCAAGCTTTTCTTGATTTAAAATCGCAACTTGCTTATCGATGAAACCTTCCCCATCTAACCTTTTTATTCTTGCATGCATCGCAGCCGGTGATAAATTAACGCGACGTGCCAGCTCTGCATTACTTACTTGTGAATCCTTCTGCAATATATCTAAAATTTGTACATCCAAATCATCCAACACTTTAATAACAGACGACTCCATTACAATTCCTCCTTTTTTCTTACCGATGATTATTCGAAAAAACAACTTATAATTTATATAAAACTGAATATTTTTCTGTAAATATCATTTTAAACTAAATATTTTATCGAGTTTTCACCATTATACAAAAGAATATATTACATAATAAAGAAAAATGCTAAAATTATTTACAATTAGTATTGATTACAAAAAAGGGGATTTTATCATGCCTTATTTTTACGTCTTTTTACTATTACTAACGAGCCTATTATGGGGAGGAAATTTCGTCGTTGGAAAATCACTCGTCGATCATGCATCACCGATGACACTGACAAGTTTAAGGTGGCTGATTGCGATTGTTTGTTTATTACCAATGGTATGGTTTAAAGAAAAGAAAATCCTTCCACCACGTACCGCGATACTTCCGTTAATATTCATGGGAATTTCAGGAGTCGCTCTTTTTAACATCTTTCAATTTTTAGCATTAGAAAAAACATCCGCTACGAATGTAGGTCTTATCTCTACATTGAATGCAATTTCAATCGCATTATTTTCAGTATTATTTCTAAAAGAAAAAATAAATACACTTCAAATCCTATCCATGATTCTTTCATTCTTCGGGGTCATCCTCGTCCTATTAAAAGGTGATTTCTCGCTTTTATTTTCACTACATTTTAATAGCGGTGATTTATGGATGATTGCAGCAGTTTGTATTTGGGGAATCTATTCTGTTTGTAGTAAATGGGCAACAAAAACAACTACACCACTTATGGCAACGTTGTACTCTGGTATTTTCGGCGTTATTTTATTACTACCGTTTAACATAGGTAGCTTCACTGTTTCAAATATAAATACTTCTTTCATCACATCACTTTTATATACTGGGCTTATTTCGACAGTTCTTTGTATGGTATTTTGGAATATTGGCGTACAAAAATTAGGCGCAACTACATCAGGTATTTTTCTAAACTTCAATCCAATTTTCACAGCCATTTTAGCATTCATATTTCTCGGAGAAGAATTAACGTGGATACAAATTTTAGGGACAATTGTCGTTGTAACAGGATGTTATTTATTTTCTCATTTCAAAACTGTTGCCGTTCAGCCAACTAGACCTTTAATACGAAAACATTCTTAATGAAAAAACATCGTCATCTAGGTTGGCGATGTTTTTATTTACTCTTCATTTCTCTTATATACTGCTTTTCCTCTTCTGGCGATAAACGTTCCGTCGCCTTGCCAGTATCTCCACCTTGAAGGCTCCATAAAAAGTTATGCTCCTCAACAGTTTGAGAAAAATCTCCTTTTTCCCATCTATTTATAATAGAAAATAACTTCATTTTATATTGAAAACCTGTACTATTTTCAATATCTCTTTTTACATTAGAAATTTCCTTTTTTGTCATCTCTACAAATCCCCATTTTTCAGAGGATTTTACCTTTTGGTGCACCATTTTATGCATAGTAGAAATAATTTCACCTTCACTAATTTGCGGGACCTCTTCTGCAGCTTTCTTCTCTTTTTCGTTTGTCGCTCGCTCGGTTTGAATATTTTTATTTTCTTTTTCCACATATGCAAGCAATTTCTTTCCGCCAACTATAGACGAGAAAATTACTATAATTGTAATGCATATACCTACGATCCATTTAAAAAGCATTATCTCTTCATCGCTTCCTTAACAATATAACTATCTACATATTGCTTAAACTTCACGATTTTTCCGTTCTCAAGTTGCCATACATGAACAAATTCTGCTTCAAATGATTTTTCTATTTCTTTATAAACTCCAGAATACATACCTTCAGCAATAATTACATCTTTTCCGCTTACTTCATGATATGTATTTACACTTGCTTTATAATCATCCCATTCTGATCCTAAACGGCTAAATACATTTTCCATTATAGCTTCTACGCCTGTATATGTTCCGCCATACGGGAAACCTTCTGCCTCTGTCCATTCCACTTTTTCAGAGAGGGCTTCTGCTAAATGCTTTGCATTCGAAGAAGCTGATCCTTCATACGTGCTTTGAATAATTTCTAAATTTGATTTAGGCATATTACTTCCTCCCGTTTATTTATTTTTACACAAGACGTAACCAATGTAGTTACATCTTGTGTAAAAAAATATTTAAATTGTTTCATTCGTAATTCATCAGTTGTAATCATTATAGTTACAATAATTCTTCAAGTCAACAATTTATAAATAAAATTTACTTCGTTTTCATTACTTTCTCTTTTAAGAAACGATCTACATATCCTTCTGCTTTTACTACGAATAAATACGCACCCATTGATAATAATGCAAGATCTAATTCATATCCTGGATTCTTTCCATCTCCTAATAAACCTGCTGCTCCATTTACCTTTACGATAGCTCCAGCTAAAATAAGAGCGAATAACAATCCTACATATCGTACACCTAAACCGATAATTAATAATATACCACCAACTAATTCTACAGTTGCTACGCCGTATGCAAGGCCACCTGGTAAACCGATGCTTGTAAACCACCCTGCTACATTATCGATACCTGATTGAAACTTTGCTAAACCGTGTGCAAAAAACGTAACTCCTAACACGATACGAATAATTAAATTCCCAATATATTGATTCATTTTGAACTCTCCTTTTTGTTTCGTTATGGTGAACTTTTATTCACAAGTCAAAACAATACGGTATTTTATTTCATTCGTCAAATACTTTTTTAAAGAAAACAAAAAACATTATCCGTTTTACGGATAATGTTTTCTTACAAAATAGCGCTAATTCAAGCTTTTATTCTATCGCATAGAAAAAGTTGAAACATTTTTCCAGCGCCAATATAAGGCAGCAAAGAAACGTCCTCTTCCACAACCATTCCAACAACATTCACTTTCTCATCTACAGGTAAATCATGTGTGGCAACTTGCATCTCCCCTGCATATCTACCGTACAATTCATTATCAATTGTAATGCTACCTTTCTTTCTTACAATTGTATGCATCGGCTTTATCACCACTCTATTTCCTTCCCTTGATTCTACAGATCGAATAACATCACGAGCCGGATCTAGTCTATTTGTATGCACTTGCTCCACCACTTTTAATACTTCTTTATCAGTTATAAATGATTTGTAACGCAATGGAATAATCCCTCTACTCGCACTAGCTACTTCTTGCATACTTTCCAAACTTGCGCTTATATCTCCAATCAACACTTTATCAACACCACAATCTTGAACAAGTTCTAAGTACGCTTCAAGCGGGCGCATATTGCGATGTTTTTCTAACGTTGGTAACCCTTCATATAACGGACCTCGTTTTTCCGCATCTCCTGGAATAAATGCCATCGTCTTTATTCCGCACTTCTGTAAATATTGATTTTGTTTTTGTAAGAAGGACTTTGCTAGTCCTGTCTCTGGACGTGGGTAAAAATTATGCCATGCTTCTACATTCTCTACTCTTATATGTTCTGCAAGTAATTCTTTCCAAAATGAATTTGTAATCGTACTCGCATTTAAAGCTACTTTCATCTTATGAGATACGCTTGCAATTTCTTTTGGCGCAATGCCGTAATCCATTCTTAAACCGGTAATGCCCCAGTCCAATAGCTCTTCCACATTTTCATATGTTAGCCCTAAATGGTGTAACGATTTTGGAGAAACATCAACCATTAGCTCCATTTCATGTGCAAAAGCTTGTTTCCCTAATATTTGAATTAACTCTTTATACGTATTTGGATCATCTTCTGGGATGTGCAGTGATGTAAAAATAGATGTAAACCCATGTTCCTTCGCTACTTTTAGCCACTCTTCTTGTTTCTCTACTCGTTCTTTTGAAAGATAAATGGAAACTCCGATCATATAAATCTCCCTCTCTATTAATAGAAAAAGAGAAAGGAATCCCTTTCTCTATATGTTTTCTGCCATTTCTTCTTTAAATCCGAAGAAGTACGTAAAGATAAATCCGAAAGCATATGCAATTACTAAACCTAAGAAATATAGTAAATATTTATTGTCAGCAATTAACGGAATTAAAGATAGCCCTGATACGCCAATTCCAAGAGAAGCTGTTTGCATAACTGCTTGGAATGCACCACCGACAGCCGCTCCTAAACAAGCAGTAATAAACGGTTTCCCAAGTGGTAATGTAACCCCGTATAATAACGGCTCACCAATTCCTAAAAAGCCAACTGGCAATCCACCTTTAATTACATTTCGAAGTCGTTTGTTTTTTGTTTTCACATAAATCGCAATTGCTGCGCCCACTTGGCCAGCACCAGCCATTGCTAGTACTGGTAATAAAGGTGTTACGTGTGTTTGATTAATAAATTCCATATGAATTGGTGTTAAACCGTGATGCAATCCGACCATAACGAGAGGTAAAAATGTTCCCGCAAGTACTGCGCCAGCAAATGCTCCGCCAATATTTAAAATCGCATTAATTCCGCTCGTAATACCATCTGATAAGAAACCTGCTAATGGCTGAATTGCTAACATCGTTACGATACTTACAACTAATACAGTAATGAGTGGTGTCACGATTATATCAACTGCATTCGGCACTGCTTTTCGAACTTGTCTTTCCACTACAACCATAAGCCATGCTGCAAAAATAACTGCGAACAATCCGCCCCGTCCGGGCACTAATGCTTCACCAAACAATTTTACGTTTGCCATCGCCGGATTGAAAATTAAAATGCCAGCAATTGCCCCAAGAACCGGTGTCCCGCCGAACTCTTTCGCTGTATTCCAACCAACTAAAATTCCTAAGAATGTAAAGATACCCCCGCCAATGAGTAGTAACATTTGTAACCACGTTGCATTTGGATCAGCACCAGCGTTTTTCGCAAAGTTAGCAACCCCGTTTATAATTCCTGACGCAACAAGACCTGGAATTAATGGGATGAAAATACTTCCTATTTTTCGTAAAAAGTTTTTCACCGGTGTATTATTTTTCTTCTTAATCTCTGATTTCATCTCTTGCCCAATATCTTCAAGGTGATGATCTGCTACCTCACCAATTCGTAGTCCTGTCAAACCTTCCATTTCAGCTGCCACTTTATTTACTGTTCCTGGACCAACGACAACTTGAAGCGTCTCATCTTCTATAACACCCATAACGCCTTCAACTTTTTTCAAAATGTCCATGTTTACTTTACTTTCATCATGAAGCGTTAATCGTAGTCTCGTCATACAATGAGCAATACTACGAATATTTTTTATTCCTCCAAGTTGCTCCGAAATTTCCTTGGCCATTCTCTCTTCTTTCTTCATAATAGAATCCCCCTCCCTATTATTTTATAGTGCTTTCTTCACAAACCCTTTAGCGTATTTTAGTTTCTCCAGTGCTTCCCCATATTCACACTGCAACAACACCATAACAATGGCAGCTTTTACGTTACGTTCTGCCTTTTCATAATACTCTGTCGCTACTTCATAACTAGCGCCTGTTGCTTCCACAATAATTCGTTTTGATCGTTCTACTAACTTTTCATTTGTGGATTGAACATCTACCATTAAGTTTTTATATACTTTTCCTACACCAATCATCGAAGCTGTTGAAATCATATTCAACACTAATTTTTGTGCTGTACCAGCTTTTAAACGCGTTGATCCTGTTAATATTTCTGCACCTGTCTCTACTTCCACATTTAACTTTGCATATTTACTTATTTCAGCATTTTTATTACAAGAAATACTCGCTGTACTCGCTCCTACACTCTGTGCGTATTTCAAGCCGCCAATTACGTAAGGAGTTCTGCCACTTGCAGCAATTCCAATCACTGTATCTTTCTCATTTAATCCAATACTTTTTAAATCTTCTTCTGCTAACTCTTCTCGATCTTCGGCACCTTCCACCGCTTTAGTAAACGCTTTCAATCCACCTGCTATAAATCCTTGCACCATTTTATCATCCGTGCCAAATGTCGGCGGACATTCCACTGCATCTAGAATACCTAAACGACCACTCGTACCAGCACCAATGTAAATTAAACGTCCCTCTTCTTCAAAAGATTTAATAACAGTCTGTACAACCTTTTCAATTTGTTCTATCTCTTTTTCAACTGCTAACGCAACAGTTCGATCTTCTTCATTCATACTTTGCAACACTTCTTTTATGCTCATCTCATCCAAATTCATTGTTTTCTCATTACGATGTTCTGTCGATAAATTTTCTAACATATTGCCACCCTCTTTGAAATTATATTTCACACTTTTATTATAACTTTAAGAAACTAAAAATCAATGACTCTTTCTTATTTTATGAAATAAAATTTCACAACATGACATATTTTTGTCAAAGATCATAAAGTGAAACTTTAATCAGTGGGGGTTTTGTTCATCCCCACTGATTATTAGCCCGCACCAATCGGGCATTAACGGGCAGTTGATCCCCACCTAACTTTCTTTGCTTCCGCTGAATTTTGAAGTGAGGGTCTTACTGCACGGCAAATAGCGGGATAAAAAAAGATGAGTCTCCTCATCTTTTCTTCTACTTTAACTTCCGTAACCGCAACGCTTCTTCTCGTGTCTCCATAAATTGATTCAATACTTTATTACCAATTCGATTGAAAGTAATCACATATAAAGCATCGATCATATTCAATTGCGTCATTCTCGAAGCAATACTCGCAATACGATGATCTTGTTCTACATCTGGCATACAAAGGCGAATATCCGCTTCTTTATATAACGGTGATGATTGATCTAGTTTCGTAATTCCAATAACAGTTGCACCTTGTCTCTTTGCATACTGCGCCATTTCAAGCACATCTTTCGTTCGACCAGATGTTGAAATCGCAACAAATATATCGCCTTCTTTTAAATTCGTCACAAGCGGCAACATCATATGAAAATCAGATAGCATCATCGCTGTAAATCCGAGCCTTGTAAATTTATAAGCTCCGTCCATCGCCGGAGTAGCTGATCCGCCTACTCCATAAAAGATAATTTTATCGGCATTTACAATACGATCTGCAGCTTTTTCAAGTTCTTTTTTATCTATCGCCGTCACGCTCGCCTCAATTGCAGCTTTATTCACATAAGTAACTTTATTAAATAAATCGTACGGTCCATCTTCTGTATTCATCACTGAAAAATCGTTAATATTATAATCAGCAATCGTTAATTCACGAACGAGTGCTATCTTAAATGCTTTAAAGCTCCCAATCCCAATCGACTTACAAAAACGAACGACACTCGCCTCACTTGCGCCTGCATTCGTTGACACTTCTTTCGTCGTTAAGTTCGGAACAATCTCTGCATTCTCCATTATGTACATGGCAACCTTCTTCTCAGCTGGTGAAAATTGATCCATATTACTTTCAATTTTAAATAGTAATGTTGAAGCTTTCACTATTTAACCTCCACTTCTTACGGTTGCGTTCACTTATTTTCTCTTGCTTCAAGAAGGTAATAACCATCATCGCCAGGAGGATGAAACACATTTACAATGCGATTCCCTTTTTGATAAACAGTTCTTTCCCCTTCTGTCCACTTCTTTTCCCAACCGTTCATCCAAATCGCAACATCAGGTAAAAAAGCAGTATATTTCAGCTTCTGACCGTACTCACCATCTGCTTCTTCCGAAAAAATAGAAACCGGAAAATCTTTCACTTTTGATTCTTTCCATGCAGTAAATGGTATACATACTGCAATAAGTACGATTACACCGATAACCTTCTCCTTCGTAATCTTCACACTTCCCTCTCCTTGTCATATCACATACATAGATTTTACCATAATTACAAACCCTTCATGCTATATGATCATTGCTTTTGGGAATAAAAAAAGAGCTTACCTACATCAGATAAGCCCTTCCTCTCTATACAAAATATTTCTTCAAAAGTGGCGGTGTAATAATCGTCGTCAATATAACAACAATAACAATCGCTGTGAAATTTTCTTTCGCTAATAAATTCGCCGTAAGTCCATTTGCAGCGATGATAAGCGCTACTTCACCACGTGATACCATCCCCGCGCCAATACTAATAGAAGATTGGAGATTAAATCCTGTCAGTCTCGCTCCTAAACCTGATCCGATTAACTTTGTGAAAATTGCAATGAGAGTCATAATAATAATGAACCAAAGCTGGCTTCCAATGCCTTGAAATGTAATTTCCATTCCGATACTTACGAAGAATACTGGAACAAATATTGCATAAGCAATCGGTTCAATTTTATGTTCCACCTCATGCTTATACTCTGTTTGAGAAATAGCAATTCCTGCTGCAAATGCTCCAATAATGCCTGCAATTCCCATCATTTCACTGTAATAAGAAAAAGAGAAGCAAATAATAAGAGCCGCGCTAATTAACGCTTCTGTTACACGAAGCGGGACAAGTATTTTCATAATCCAAGGAACGACTTTCCAAGCAATAAAAACAATACTTACAAAGAAAATAATTTTCTTTACAATGACAAGTGTTATATTCACATCTTGTGTTCCTAAAAAACTCATTACAAATGCTAATAAAATAACGACAATGACATCATCAAATACGGCAGCACCTAAAATTGTTGTACTTTCTCTCGTATTCATTTTTCCTAGATCACGTAGCGTCTGCACCGTAATACTAACCGATGTCGCGCAAAGTAATAACCCTAAAAAAATGGCATGGGATTGTATTAATCCAAACAGCAATCCTGTTACATAACCACCGATGAAAGGAAAAATAATTCCACCAGCCGCTACTGCAAATGACGATTTCAAATTCCGATTTAACTCTTCTAAATCCGTTTCAAGTCCCGCCATAAACATAAGCAACAAAACACCAATCTCACTCAGTTCATCAATCAGTTCAGAACTATTAATAATACCGAGTACAGCCGGACCGATAATAATACCGACAATTAACTTACCAAGTACAGAAGGCTGACCAAGTCTCACACTAATGTCACCAGCTAATTTCGTACAAAGTAAAATGACGACAAGTTCAAAATAAAATAACATAGCATCTGCTCCTACTTTAACTTTAATCAGTGGGTCGTTAACCCTCGTCCATTTCTGCAAGTAGTTTCCCCTATTGATCCGCATTTTATTTGTCATATTTTTATTTGACAAAATATTCTGAATTATATTAAGATTAATCCAGCAATTTTAAAAAACTACATACCATAACTGCACCTCCACTTCCTTACTTACTCTTTTTTAATGGGCTCATACTATAGTCGCAGTTATGGAAATGAAAAAACGGGGGGAGAGTCCAAAGTGAAGTCATTATTACGAAAAAAAGCGCTTAGTACTGAATCACCAAAGCAGCTAGATAGAACATTAACTGCACTCGATTTAACGTTTTTAGGAATCGGCGCCGTAATTGGGACAGGGATCTTTGTATTAACAGGTATTGTTGCAGCAAAACATTCTGGTCCTGGTATTATGCTATCATTCCTTATTGCTGCATTTACTTGTGCTTGTGTAGCCTTTTGTTACGCTGAATTTGCTTCTTCTATTCCTGTCTCAGGAAGTGTGTATACTTACGCATATATGACAGTCGGAGAAGTCGTCGCCTTCATCGTCGGATGGTGTTTAATGCTCGAATATTTACTTGCCGTTGCAGCAGTAGCTGTCGGTTGGTCTGGTTATTTACAATCATTACTACAAGGTTTCAATATACACCTGCCCGCCATAATCGCCTCGGCCCCTGGCGTAGGAAAAGGTGGCCTCATCGATTTACCCGCTGTTTGTATTTTACTAATCATTACCGGTCTTTTAAGCTTCGGTATACGCGAAAGCGCTCGCATTAATAATATTATGGTTCTTATCAAGCTAGCAGTTATTATCGCTTTTATCGTAGCAGGCGCAAAATATGTAAAACCTGAAAACTGGACACCGTTCATTCCATTCGGATACGACGGTATTATTACTGGGGCTGCCACTGTGTTCTTCGCCTTCTTAGGATTTGATGCAATCGCAACCGCTGCAGAAGAAACGAAAAAACCGCAGCGTGATTTACCAATTGGTATTATCGGTTCTCTTCTTATTTGTACTGTTTTATATATGATTGTATCTTTCGTTTTAACAGGTATGGTTCCTTATACGCAATTAGACGTTTCTGATCCAGTTGCATTTGCATTGCATTTCGTTGGTGAGGATACAATTGCAGGACTACTCGCTGTTGGAGCGATGACTGGAATGACAACCGTCCTCTTAGTCGTTATGTATGGACAAGTTCGCGTTTCGTATGCAATGAGCCGTGACGGTCTACTTCCAAAAGCGTTAGCACGTGTAAATAAAAGAGTAAAAATCCCTTTATTAAATACGTGGATTACTGGCGTTGTTGCTGCTTTATTAGCAGGCCTTTTAGACTTACATTTGCTAGCGAATTTAGTAAACATCGGCACATTAACAGCCTTTACATTCGTTTGCTGCGCAGTACTTATTTTACGAAAAACACACCCTGATTTAAAACGCGGATTCCGTACACCTTTCGTACCTGTATTACCAGTTGTTGCGATTCTTTGCTGCTTATATTTAATGATCAATTTGTCTAAAACAACATGGATTAGCTTTGCAGTTTGGCTTATAGTCGGCTTATGCTTCTATTTCTTCTACTCTAGAAAGCATAGTCATTTAGCTATTGAAAAAACAAATGATGAACAGAAAAAAGCATAACAAAATAGCTCGCCGATAAAACGGCGAGCTATCTTTCTGTACTATTATATTTTTTCGTTAACGATTGTAAAATGAAAAATATGCCGATGCAAGCTGTAAACCATGCCCAATTTCCTATTGGTGTCGAGTATTTGATCATTCCAATACCCACAAGCACTAAGAAAATAATCACCTGATATATGAGCTTCCACTTTTGCATATATTCCCTCCTTTACTTCGTCCCCTTCTTTTTCTTCTTCCAGGCATTCAAACTATCAAAGAAGAAGTTAATAAATAACGTTCCTAATCCTGCTAATAAAAACGTCATTAAGAATAAAACCCAAATACTTTTATCTTTTAATAAATAATATCCTACAAGGAGCACAACCGCGATCCATACATATTCAAGAATTCTTTTTAGCTTTTTCTGTTCCAAATTATTCGCTCCTTCTTTCTATGCTACTTTTAGTATAACAAAAAAGAAGCCTATCATGATAAGCTTCTTTTCTTCTCTCTTATTTGTTCATACTTTTTTCAACAAGTGAAATCGCATACTCTAATGTACGATTCATCGTTTCTACCTGTTCATCTTTTACTTGCACATCTTGTAATACAGCTTCTGCAACTGTAATTTTTTGTTGTAATGATTTCACTGAACCATCTGTTACATTTACAGCTTGCGCTTTCTTCACTACTGCTTTTGCAGATTCAATATTGATTTGTAATTTTTCTTTCGTTGTTTTTGGTTGTTCTTCTGCCACTTTTGATTGTACGAATGTTACATTAGCTGATTTTAATTCGTTATATGTTTGAATAATTTGTTCCCCAGTACTTCCTACATTTTCAAATGCTTGCTTTGCAATGTTATAGCTTTTCTCTAGTTCTTGAAATGCTTCCTTTGAATATTGACCTGGCTTATTACCAAATTCATACGTACCCGCTAACACTTCTTTTACTTTTCCAAGCTCTTCAAATAACACAGTTACTTGCTCTAACTTCGTACGGTTAAAAAACTCATTGTACGCTGCTAATACTTCTGAAGAACTTAACGCTTTACTATATAATTTCGCAAGCGCGATTTGTCCATTTAACGGAATACCACCATTTCCGTTACTATCAGGATCCGCTCCAAATGCAAATGGTACGTTCGGATGATACACTTTCCCAGTAGCTGGCTGACTATTTACTTTTTTACCATCTACGTAAATTGCCACTTCGCTTCCGTTATACGTTCCTGTTAAATGATACGTTTTATTCGCTTCTAATTGAACACCAACACGTTTATAGCTACCTCCAATGTGAGCCCATAATTCAACATATCCACTTCCTGTAGACTCAAATCCAATTCCGCCGCTCTCTGTATTTTGCAAAATACCTTGTCCGCGAATTTCATTCATTGAAAATACAGTTTCTAATGTAAACGTATTTACTATTTTCTCTTTTTGTGCTGCTGAAAATGGAAGATATCCAAATGTATTTGCTTTTCCGTTTAACTTCATAACATTCTTCTTCAATGCTTTATCATATTCAATAGTCACATTGCCCTTCACATCACCTTTTGTACCAAATGGTGAATTGTCTTTAAATGTACCATCTGCAAAGTTTACATCGAAAACATCAGCTTTTGGTACTTTCACATTCGGGTCAATATTATCTTTTTTCGTAGTAATTTCCGCAGTTAACGGCTGCGCGGTTTCATTGCCGAATGAATCAATCGCAACTACTTCAAGTGTATATGCTTTCCCGCCATCTAACCCTGCAAGCGTAAACGTAAGATCTTTCGGCACTGGATCACGATAAAACTCTGAGAATGCTAACAATTTATTTTTTATTTCACCCGTTTGCTTATCTCTAGCCTGCACACGGTAAGAGTGAACAAGGAGGTTGTCCAATGCTTGCGGGAATGTTACTGTTGCCGCATTTTCTGTTACATTTGATACAGCAAGCTTTGCATCTTTAGCAAAGTAAGGCTTTTCTTTATCACGATCTTCTACATGTGTAAATGTTTCTTTCTTTGCTGGTAATTTAATTTTCCAAGGCTCGCCTGTCCAAGAATTCGTATGGAAATCACGGCGATTAATCGTCACTTCTTTATCATCTACTTCTACTAATAAACCTTGGCTTAACGTACTAGCTCCTGGCGGGATATTCCCTTGTACTTTACCACCTTCAACTTCCATATAACTTACTGAAGATGTACCAACTGATGTAAAGTCTTTTTGATGTATCGATCTCGGATCATCTAACGGATAATGTGAATGACCTGAAAACGTAATAACTTGTGGATATTCTTTTAACACTGCATTAATTTTTGCGCTATCTTGTGTTCCCCATTCCTGACTACCGTACACTGTATCTTTAATATGTTGATGTAAAAATACAAAAATCGGTTTTTCTGGATCATCTTTTTGTGCTTTTGCCATTTCTTCTTTTAACCAATTAATTTGCTTGTCCGAATAATAACCATGTGTTGTTCCATTCTCTGGAGACATAACAAGGAAGTGATAACCTTTTACCACTTTATGATAATAAATTGATTCCATACCTGTTTTTTCTAAGAAACGCTTCTGTGCACCCTCTACGGATAAACCGTTCCAATAATCATGGTTACCGAGAGAATTCATTCGCACTGCATCTTTATTTGCATTTTCATTATACACTTGCATGAAACGATCATATTGCTGCACTGATCCTGTATCTGTGAAATCACCTACAATAACAAACGCATCTTGCTTTGGTGCTAATGTATTAAACTGTTCAATCGCTCTTTTCCAGCGAAACGTATCATCCGTTCCACTATTTTTAATATGCACATCACTTACAACTGGAAAAACTATCTTCTTCTCACTTGATGCCTTTTCTTGCTTTTTCTCTTCCGCCTTGACTGATGTACTCCACGGAAATGATACGAATGCTAATACAAAAACCATTAATAATCCAATAAGGCCTTTTACTTTTCTTAAAGCATTTCTGTCCACGTGAATCCTCCTCATAATAATTGATTCATTACAAGGGCTATTTTATCTAATATATGTTAATGTCGTTTAAATAACAAATGAACTTTATTAGATTTTTGTAAATATACAGTTAATTAGAAATTAAGTCCAACATTCCTCGTACTATGGTATACAACCACCTTTTGTCTAAAAGAGTCTAATCATTCTTTTCCTATGACCATTTACATATAATCTTTTCTATAACACTAATGATAAGTTAAGGTTTAAGCCTATTAGACAATCTTAATTTTTAATATTTCCTTCTTTTGTTAACACATCGGCCATGCTTTTACATTTAATAGTAATAAAAGACAACTTAAAAGGAGGGGTTGTATTGAAGAACAAAAAAAATATTGGCTGTTTCGCTCCTTTATCTATCATTTGTCCAGACCCTTGTCCACCGCCCCCTCCTCCAAATCCAAATTGTGAACGAGTAACAAATGAATTTGCAGGAAATTTCCTCATAACGAATAACACCATCCCCTCTGTCAAAGATGGATCACAATCAATGATACTGTGGCAAAGTGATGGGATACTACTTATATCAGGTACTGTCTCGGTTTACAATAGTACTAGCAGCACGGAAGCAATTATGATTCAAATTGTTGGAGCAGTAACTAATGTTTTCACTGTGTTTCCTGGTAATACAATATCTTACACAGGAAAAGACTTAGAGTCAGTCAGTATTATCAATATACAAAGTAACCCTTCACTATATTTAGAAGGTAAGTACTGTTGCGAATTTACATGTTGCTTATAGAATACCAATTTCATTGCTTTCTCAATAAAAAAGCATACCATTTACGGTATGCTTTTTTATGAAATCGGATAACGTACAGTAATACAAAACTCTCCTTGATTAACAGTTGTTCCTGTCGTAGTAATTCGAACAGTCGTAAAATATCGGACAGTGAAAGTACCACTACTTTGCGGTTGTACAGTAATTGTATCAATTACTGTAGCTCCAACTAAAAAATCAACTGTAATCGGGTTCGCACCTACATCATATTTCACGTAACCTGAACCATATACTTCTTGCGTGATATTATTTGTATATACAATTTGAGTACCAGCACCTGTAATAGACCAGTCTGTACATACTTGGTCTTGCACAAGTGTTTTATTAGAACAACAAGACAAACTGGAACTTCTCATTCCCATTTCGATCCTCTCCTATTCTGCTATGAAAGTGGATAACGTGTTGTAATACAAAATTCTCCCTGATACGTTCCAGCAGGTGTTGCAGGTAACACAACTTGTATACTATCAAAGCGACGATACGTAAAAGCAATACTCGTTCCTGGGTTTAATGTTTGTGTATCAATTGTACCCCCAGCAGAATCAAGCGCTTCTACAGTAATTGGGCCTGGTCCAACATCATATTTAACAAAACCAGTACCAACTACGTTTTGGTTAATATTATTTGTATAGAGAACATTATCAATTGCTGTTGCAACTACAGTAGCAGACCACGGACTACACACTTTATCTTGCACATAATTTTTATCTGGACAACAAGTTAATGCTGACCCTGAGCACTCACAAGACATAGTTGTTTCCCCTCTCTCTTTTATATTCCCTATATGTGTATGTCCCTCAGAGTCTTTTGCCTGTACTATTCATCTATTTTCAAAAAATATTCAAATGACTAGATAGATTCCGTTTTGTTTCTTTTCTTCATATATTTATAGACAAAGATACTAGCAACAATAAGAATAACGCCTCCTAATATCGGTAGCATATATTGTCCAACAACATCCGCTGCTTTTTCCCAATGCGGACCTAATTTCATTCCAAAATAAACATACAAAGTCGTTAACGGGAACATTGCTACAAATGTATATATACTAAATTTCCATATGTTCATTTTCGCCATACCACACGGAACAGAAATAAGCGTTCGAACCCCTGGTACAAAGCGTCCAACAAATGCTACAACTGGTCCATATTTCTCAAAGAAATCATCTGCTTTTTGAATTTGTTCTTCTTTAATAAAGAAGTATTTTCCGTATTTTATTAATAGCGGACGACCACCATAATAACCAAGTGCGTATAACGTTAACGGTCCTGTCGTTCCGCCAAGTGTTCCAGCTAATACAGCTAGCCAAAAATTCATATCTCCCTCGTATACCCAATACCCAACCATAGGCAAAACAACTTCTGCCGGAATAAATTCGAACGTTAAAGCCAATACAACTCCAAAATAAGAAAACTGCTTTAAAAACTCGATTATATCTAAAATCATTTGCTCCATATTTTAACTCCTATCCTACGTTTACGTTATGCTTTTCTTGTAATTGAACTGGCGCCATTTTTACAATTCGGTTCAAAATAAATAACACAATTCCAATATCATCTAAAATACCGATAAACGGTAGGAAGTCTGGAATTAAATCAAGCGGCATCGCAACATAACCAACTAAAAAAGCAACAGATAAAATTTTCTTCTTTATTGAAACCTCTTTTGAAGTAAAAAAGTCAAATAGGAATGGAACAAATCGGCGAACATGAAATACAACTCTTAATCTACTAATAAGTTTTTTCATTTTTATATCTCCTCTCTTTGTATACGAAAAGGACCCTACCAAATATGGTAAGGGTCCTCAAAAAGACAGAAAGGGGCCTTTACCATTGCTGGTAAAGGTCTCACTAACAACGAAACGTTGCCAATAAAGCCGAGGGTTTCTCCCTGTAATGACGACTTTACTGTAATAAGTTACTCCCCTTTATACACAATTTTATACACTCACATTAAAATATTTCAGAGGGCTTGTCAATATATTTTATATCCCAATCCCTTTCGTAAAAAACAAAAAACGTATAGGAAATTTCTTACTATCTCATAATATACATAATCATTTTTGAACGAAAGGAGATGTTTCATTTGCATACCGTCTGGAAAGGTGCACTTTCACTTGGACTATTAAATATAGGAATTAAACTATACAGTGCCGTAGAAGAAAACGATATAAAATTTTTAAGCCTCCATAAAGAATGTTTAACACCTATTAAATATAAAAAATTTGCTCCTGATTGTACGGATGAAGAAATTGATGATAACGATATTGTAAAAGCCTATGAATACGCACCTCATAAATATATTATTATGGATGAAAAAGAATTAGCTGAATTACAACAAGCTCATGAACCACGATCCATTCGTATTATATCTTTTGTCCAAAATAACGAAATCGATTCTGTTCTTTATGATCGCTCTTATTTTATAGGTCCTACCCCAGGACATGAAAAATCGTATTTATTATTAAAAGAAGCTCTTGAACGTACAAATAAACTTGGGCTTATTCATATTTCTATTAGAAAAAAACAACATTTAGCTATTATCCGTAACTTTGAGGATGGTCTTATGTTGCAAACTATTCACTACCCTAATGAAATTCGCGCTATAACAAATACACCTAACTTACCAAGTAACGAAAATTATCCGATTCAAAAACAAGAACTCACAGCAGCAATCAATTTAATCCACCATCTTACAAATCCTTTTGAACAAGAGATGTATACAGATGAGTATAAAGAAGCCCTTACCGAACTAATCGAAAACAAAATTGAACAGCAGGAAAAAACCGAAACAATCTCTCCAGCTCCGAACATCATTAATATTATGGAGACATTACAGGCAAGCATTGAACAAGCAAAAATAAAAAGAGACAATAAAACAGAAAAAGAGGCCAAATAAAATTGACCTCTTTTTCTTTAAAGCGGATTACATTTCGGCATTTCAAGTCCAGACGATTGAGCTAGTTTTAATAAGTAGTAACATTCTTCTCTTGCCATATGATCTGCCATTCTAGCTGATAATGCACTTAATACTTCATGAGATAACTCGAGCTCTTCCACTTCATGTAAAAAATGCGAAAATAATTTCAATTCAAGTGAAACATCTTTCGTAAACTTCTTTAATGCAGGAAAATGATGCAGCTCTGTCCGTAAATACCCTGTCATTTCAACTGCCTTTAAGTAAAATTGTTCAAAATGCTTCGTAAATTCTTCGCTTTTCTCTTTCAATCTTTTTTCAACAAGATCTAATCCACCAGAAATAGAGCCTGCATGACCAGCCGCATCCGTTAACCAAACGAGATGATAATGTAATTCATGAAAAACAGGCGGAACTTCCCCTTTCTTCAAAAACTCTAAAACTGTTATATACTCTTCCACTTCGTTTACCATATGATTAATAAAAGTTGGCGTAAAATGAATAGTAATTTTCCCTTCCAGCTGTTTCTGTATAATATTTAATTTAAACGCCCGAATCTCCTTAGCGGCTTGTTCTGCCTCTTTTGAAAATGCCATCAGATTCACATTCCGAACTTTATTTAACAAATTCGTAAATGTTTCAACAAAGTAAGTAGCTTTTTTTATATCCTCTTTTTCCTTCGGAGCTAATGCATCCAGTAAAAATTGTGCATGATCAGTAAGTACCTTTAACCAAAATTGATGCTCAAACAACGCACTTTCTTCATAATTTCTCTCCACTAAATCCCCTCCGTCTATTCATCCTTCTCTATCACTTGAAGTTTATATCCATCCGGGTCTTGTACCACAATACTCTTCTCACTTTTGTTTTCTGTATATGCGATTTTATAAAATACTAACCTCTTCTTTACATTCCCTATGTTAGAAATTGAAAAGGTTAGAACATCAACTGAGTCCGTAACACTCTTCTCACGCCCGCCCAAACTGCGATTCATCACAAAACTAATTCTCGTTGAATCAGTATCATACCAAACCCCTGTAATATCTAATTGCGGCCTTTCTGAACTAGGTGTTATCCCTAAAATCCCTTCATAAAAATACAGAGTTTCCTTTAAGTTCTTTACTTCCAATACAATGAATTGTTTCACAGTCTCCACATTCATTCCCCCCGTACCTATTACTTTTTTATATGTGTCATAAATGCCTATTATGTCTGAATACAATACGTAGTAATGAACATGTAAGGAGGTTTATTCGTGAATAAATATATGAGATCATTCGTGCCCTATCATAGCCCTCTCGATCCTTGTCCTCCTATCGGAAAAAAATATTATTCTACTCCTCCTAATTTATTTTTAGGCTTTCAACCGCCAAACTTGCCGCAATTCACACCAAAAGAAGCACTACAAAAAGGGACTTTATGGCCTGTTTTTTATGACTATTATGAAAATCCTTATAAAAAAGGGCGGTGACTACTGACGTGAATCAATCGCTACCAGAAGAATACTATCAGCTTTTACTGGAGCTTCAAGAATTAGACTTTGTACTAGTTGAACTCACTCTTTATTTAGATACACATCCAGATGACACCGCTGCGATTAATCAATTTAATGATTTTTCCTATAAACGGAGAGTATTAAAACAAAAGATGGAAGAAAAATACGGACCACTCCAACAGTTTGGCAATAGCTATTCTAATGCCCCTTGGGAATGGAGCAAAGGTCCTTGGCCATGGCAAATATAAAGGAGAGAAACTATGTGGATTTATGAAAAGAAATTACAATACCCAGTTAAAGTGGGAACTTGCAATCCCGCACTTGCAAAATTATTAATCGAGCAATACGGTGGTGCAGATGGAGAATTAGCTGCTGCACTACGTTACTTAAATCAACGTTATACAATTCCTGATAAAGTCATTGGCCTACTTACTGATATTGGTACAGAAGAATTTGCTCACCTTGAAATGATTGCTACAATGGTTTATAAGCTGACGAAAGATGCGACCCCTGAACAAATGAAAGCTGCTGGTCTTGACCCTCATTACGCTGATCATGACAGTGCTCTTCATTACCATAACGCTGCTGGTGTTCCATTTACTGCAACCTATATACAGGCTAAAGGTGATCCAATTGCCGATCTATACGAGGATATTGCAGCTGAAGAAAAAGCACGCGCAACATATCAATGGCTCATTAACTTATCAGATGATCCAGATATAAATGACAGCCTACGCTTCTTACGTGAACGAGAAATTGTCCATTCACAACGTTTCCGAGAAGCAGTTGAAATTTTAAAAGAAGAACGCGATAAAAAAATATTTTTTTAAAACACGTATCCTAGCGATATGTGTTTTTTTATGTTAAAAGTTAAATCCTTCCTATTAAACATATAAATAGTATATTTATTCGATTTAATGCATTATTTTTTAATATTTTCAAAATTCCCTATTGCTTTCTAGTCATCAGACCTTTAAAATAATAACAGTTACTCGACAAATTATTTGAATTTTCGACAAAAACACTCATTAGGAGGATTTTCTTTATATGCATACAACTTTAAAACCAGCGCAAATACTTTCGATTAGTTTATTACTATTCGCAGTTTTCTTCGGTGCTGGTAATATGATTTTCCCGCCCCTTCTCGGTCTTTCTTCCGGAGAAAATATGTGGGTTTCCATTACAGGGTTTATTATTACAGACGTCGGTTTATCTTTACTTGCTATCGTTGCTGTTGCCCTTGCTGGTGGTAGTTTTAACACTTTAGCGAGCCGTGTTCATCCAAAATTCGCAGCAGTATTCGCTATCATTATTTATCTTTCAATCGGCCCACTATTTGTTATTCCACGAACTGGATCTGTATCTTATGAAATCGGGATTGCACCACTTTTCCCAGATCAATGGTATTCTATGTTAGTTTTTAGTGCGATTTTCTTTACAGTCGTTTACTTCTTATCATTAAATCCATCCAAGCTAGTAGATCATATCGGTAAAATATTAACGCCAATTTTACTTGTAATTATTGCAATTATGGCAACAAAAGCGATTCTTTCACCAGGGACGTTTGCAGAACCTATCGGTGACTATAAAGACATCCCGTTTTTCAAAGGATTTCTTGAAGGATTTTTAACGTTAGATGCAATTGGCGCTCTCGTACTATCAACAATTGTTGTAAATGCAATTCGTCAAAACGGTATACAAGAGAAGAAATCTATCGCGAAATATACAATCATTTGCGGAAGTATCGCTGCTCTATTCTTAACAATTGTTTACTTCTTACTCGGTTATATCGGAGCTTCAAACGGAAACTTAGGGCAATTCGAAAACGGTGGTCAACTATTAGCTACTGTTATGTATCAATTCTTTGGGACAAGCGGTAATATTTTATTAAGTATCGCCATTATCTTCGCTTGTTTAACAACGGCAATTGGCGTTGTAAGTGCATTTGCAAATTACTTCACAACAGTGCTAACAAATGTTTCATACAAAAAGCTTGTGCTATACGTTTGTATCTTTAGTTTCGTTATTTCAAACTTAGGATTAAGCTTATTAATTAAAATCACACTACCTGTATTAATTATTTTGTACCCAATTACAATCATTTTAATTTTCGTATCATTTATCGATAAATATACGAAACGTAAACCTTCTGTCTACATCGGAGCGATGATCGCAGCATTTATTATTAGCTGTATTCACGCACTTGATAATGTGGAAATGATACCAGATTTTATCGCTAATATCGTACACATCATTCCTTTTTATAACTTAGGAATTGGCTGGATCATTCCAGCAATAATCGGTGGTATAATTGGATACTTTATTCCGCAAACAGAAGCTGCAGGTGAAGTTTCTACAAAATAAAGAAAAGAAGCAAGCATGAAATCCATGCTTGCTTCTTCTTTCTCTTCACATCGTATGCTTAAAAGTAAATAACTCTTCTTTTGACTGCACAACAGATTGTTCCTCTTCTACAACATCCTTCTTTAGCTCTCCGCCTAACCTTACTTTCAACATCGCCTCTTCTATACTTTTCACAATCATATTTCCTGAAAAAATAGTAAGCCCAAAAAATGTAATTGGGACGAGAGGAATCCATGGATGCACTGTTAATGATCTAAAGTATACTCCAATTAAACCTGACCATTCATGCGTATAAGATTCCACCTCTTTTATAGGTCCACCAAACGTAACAGTCCCACCAAAGAACACTTCAAGTAATCCTAAGTGCAGTAAAATAGTAAGGCTCTGCGTAAACTGTTGAAGAAATACGAGTATAAAAGTCATATAGAGATGCGGAAAAAGATGTTTTATAACAATACGTCTTCTCGATCCGCCTAATATGCGCGCGGCATCAACAAATTCTTCCGTTCGCAATTTACGAACTTCCTTCGCAACATACAGTGCAATAACTGGCATTACAAGCAGTACAAGTAATACCACTTGAAACGAAGCCCTTTCAAAAAAGGTTGTTGTCTCCTCTCCGCTTCCAAATGCATTTGCAGATTGAAGAAAAAAATACGCAATCATAACTGTCGGAATAACTGTAAAACTATCAAAGAAAGCCTCAATTTTTGAAAATCCTCTTTTTATATACGTTCCGAGTACGACACCGAAAAACACACCTATTACCATTCTAAGTGCCGCAATTAAAATAGATATACCAATCGTCCACTTCGCGCCCTCAATGACTAAATGTAACAGGTCATACCCTTTCCGGTCTGTCCCGAGTAAAAATTGGAATGAAGGTGGAAACGGTGGCACTTGTGGATTTTCATCCGCATCATATTGCAATGTAACTTGTCTAATATGTCCATCATTCCATAACGTATTTCCGATGCTCAAAAGAACTAATAGGAGAAGAAACCCAATGCTTATCCAAAATCTTTTATCACGTTTTATATACGTCCACATATTATAATCTCTCCTTCATCGCAGCCGGAATGAGATAATGAAACAATTTAAATAAAATAAAAATCGGAATATATATAAGAAGCACACTAACGATGAAAACCTCAACTCTAATACCAAAATACGATTTCAAAAACATAAAAATACCACCCGTATTAAAAATCCATTCTATAATATATAAATTAGATAACATAAAAAAGATATTCGTTTTTGCAAAAAATAATGTACTAAGCAACACAT
This sequence comes from Bacillus sp. XB1, assembly GCF_053557995.1. Classification (NCBI taxonomy): domain Bacteria; kingdom Bacillati; phylum Bacillota; class Bacilli; order Caryophanales; family Bacillaceae; genus Bacillus; species Bacillus sp. XB1. The sequence continues at coordinate 2,849,808 of NZ_JBNRIL010000001.1, forward strand.
TTCGTAAAATATGACGATTTAAAATATGAAAGCGCCCCAGCCCTTTCGCCTTAGCAAATAGTACATAATCTTTTTCTAGTTCATTTTCAAAACGAAGCACGACCATTTTTACAAACATAATCGTAGTCGGGATGCTCAAACACAATATTGGCAACCCCCTAATCGACTCGCCTCCAATTGAAGCAATTTGAAAAGGTAAAAAACCTGTTTGTTTAAAAAACCATACAACTAAAATTTGTGATACTAAAATAAGAAGAATATCTGGAATGGATTCTAGGAAGATAAGAAATGATTTAATTCGATGTTGTATACGCGGTGAACTACTCATAATTACATAAACGATACAAAATGCTACAAATAATGAAATAAAAAAAGCAGCCAAAAAAATAATAATCGTTTCTTTATAATGGACGAACAGCTGCGGAAATAAAAATTTACCTTTCACATATTGCAAATTGGAAATATCCATTAAGTTCACAAACACTTCTTTTAAACTCTGTATGTACTCTGATGCATGCAGCTCAAATCCATAAAATAATTTCGGCAGTGCTCCTAAACAAATAATCCCCAAAATCGAAATAAGAAATTGAATCGTCACTTCCATCCCATTCAAAAATACCTTTTTGACCATTTTCGCCCTTCTCTCTCTATAATTTACCTCTTAATTTTATTCTTAATTTTCTGAATTGTAAATATTTTAAAGGCAAAAAATCACTAGGCTATGATCCTAGTGATTCTTTATGCGCATGCCTTTCTCTTTTCGCAAACGGCATATACAAAATGAAACATCCAATAAGCGCAGCTATTTCTAATGAAATAATATAGTAAGGATGCGGCCCTAACATATCGAGTAATGAAGCTGTTTCTGGCTTATGAGCTAAAAACATATAATTACCACCTGTTTTGTAATTCACAAACGAAACAAGCGGAATCAATATGTTTAAAAATATCATCGTACGCTTAATAGATTGCAAGGTCGGTCTATAGCCTTCCACCCAAGTCATAAAGAGTGGTGCCCAAATAAGCAATACATGCGCGATAAAATATTCAATAAAACGAAAATGCGGAAAAGCATATTGCAAATTTGGTGTTAAAATGGCTTGTGATGCACCAATAATTCCCGTAAAAAATACAATCTCATATATTCGATAACTTTTCGTTACAATCATAATCGACGCTAACAATAAACTAATTGTACATAACTCAAACGGTAATGAAGTAGCTAGCTCAAAAATCCCCGCTTTCCACTCCCACATATGAAGCCCAATTTCACTACCTATAAATAAAAATGCAATCGCATATCGAACCGTTATATTCCACTCATTTTGACGTAATAAATCTTGGTATTGATACAGAAAAAATATCCCCACCAACATAATAAATAATATAATGGCATGTTGCCTTGAGTATGGAATAAACGGTTTTAATGGATGCGCACTAAAATAAGCTTCCATCTTCCTTCCTCCTCTCCTTCATACAATATTATTGTAAGAAAGAAACAACGAGTCAATTCATTTGCTTACAATAGGACAACCTCTACCTTACATTTACATATTCATACCTTACAAAACTGTAAGGTTATTGTAAGCTAAAACGATTTGTCAGATTCTTCACCTCTTCTATACTTAATGTAGATACTAAAACGAACGAAAAGGTGATAAATAGATGAAAAAGAAAAATAAGGTGTTAATTACTAGTGTAGTAGCAATCGGAATTGCAGCTGGATCATACTTTGCATTTGCTGGGGGCGGTTCAGAAGTAGCAATGGCATATAGCGGATATAAAGTAACTGAAAAACAAATCCAAAACGCGCAAAAATTTGGTGGCGAAGTTATTCCAAATGGAATTGAAACTATTTCATTCGATCCAACAAAAGGAACATATGAATTAGCTGTAAAAAAAGGCGATGAAGTGAAAAAAGGTCAGCTTCTATTTAAATACAATGATCCGACTGCGAAACAAGGTATAACAGAAGCAGAAATGCAAAAGAAAATCGCACAAAAAGAAGTAACGTTGTTCCAAAAACAAATTGATGCGGCGAAACAAAAATTACAAAAAGATAAAAATGCAGGCCTTCCTGCTGAAGCATTAAAAGCATCAGAAGTTGAAGTTGGGCAATTAGAATCACAACTTGAAATGAAAAAGTTTGAAGTTGAAAAAGCTGATGAAATGATTAAAGCAGCAAAAGAGAAAGTAAACACTCTTTCTGTAACAAGTCCTGCTGATGGCGTAATTGATGATATCGTAAAAACTGCTGACGAAAAAACAGGTATGAGCGGAATTACTCTTCGTCACGCTGGTCAATTTAAAGTAAAAGGTCAACTTTCTGAATATGAGCTTGCTAGTATGAAAGTTGGGCAAGAAGTAACTATTTCATCAAAAACTGTCGCTGGTAAGACTTGGACAGGAAAAGTAACAGAAATCGGTTCTACACCATTAAAGAGCATGGATGAAAATAAAACTGTTTCTAACTATCAATTCACTGTCACATTAGATAATAGTGACGAATTACAAAACGGCTTCCACGTTTACGTAACAAGTAAATCTGGCGAAGCAACTGGTACAATTGTTCCGAAAAGCAGTATCGTGAAAAAAGGTGACAAAAATGTTGTCTTCGTTGTAAAAGACGGTAAGGCGAAAGAACAAGCAGTTACTGTTGAATTCGAGACTGATAGCGAAGCAAAAGTTTCTGGAGTGAAAAAAGGAGAGGAAATTATCTCTAAACCTGAAAAAGACTTAAAAGATGGTATGGAGGTTGTCGCCCAGTGATTAACTTAAAAGGCATCACGAAATCCTTCCAAAATGGTGCAGAATCCGTTCAAATATTACACGGAATTGACGTAACACTGAACCAAGGAGAATTCACTTCTATTATGGGACCTTCTGGTTCTGGTAAATCAACATTAATGAACATTATCGGTTGCTTAGATAAACCGACGACAGGTACGTACGAACTAGCCGGTCAAAATATTTCAAACATGACTGAAACAGAACTTGCACACGTACGTAATAAAGAGATCGGATTCGTATTCCAAAACTTCATGTTATTACCGAGACTTACAGCGCTTCAAAATGTAGAACTACCTCTTATTTACGCTGGAGTCGATAAAAAAGAAAGACGCGAGCGCTCATTAGCTGCTTTAACAAAAGTCGGTTTAGCTGATCGCGCTACTCACTTACCGAACGAATTATCAGGTGGACAAAAGCAGCGTGTCGCTGTTGCACGTGCAATCGTAAATAACCCAAAATTCATTTTAGCCGATGAACCGACGGGAGCACTTGATACAAAAACAAGCACACAAATTATGGACCTCTTTTACGAATTAAATAAACAAGGCTCAACAATCATTATGATTACCCATGACCGTGAAATCGGGGAAGCTGCAGCACGTCAAATTGTAATTCGTGACGGAAATATCGTCCAAGATTGGAGAGGTTAATTTTGAATACGAGTGAAAATATACGCATGGCCCTTTCCTCTATCTTTGCTCATAAAATGCGTTCTATTTTAACGATGTTAGGTATTATTATCGGTATTAGTGCCATTATTACTATCATTTCAATGGGTGATGGTACAAACGCAAAGTTTAAAAAAGAATTAGGCCAAGGAAAAGATAACGAAGTAACGATTTACTACAACAATCCTGATTACGGAACAGATAGTGCCAAAATCACACCTGATATGCTAAACCGTCTGCAAACTGTACCAGGCGTTAAAGATGTGTATCCAGACGTAAGTATGAAAGTAAAAGCATCTGCTGGTTCAAAAGATGTAAATCTTGATTTAAAAGGTGGAACAGGCGCCTTTATGACAGATTCGAAAATAAAATTAGTTCACGGTCGTGAATTAAATGACAGTGAACTAAACCAAGCAATCCCTGCTGTTATATTAAATGAAGAAGCTTTCAACAAATTATTTAGTAGTGGTTGGGAATCAAATCAATACACAGATATAAAAGGAAAGCCGTATAAAATAGTTGGTGTATACGAAACGAAAAACGACTTTGGAATGCCTATGCCTGAAGGTTATACATCACTTGAAAATGCGCCTGTCATTTCAGGAGTAAATGAGTATGACTCTGTAAGATTAACAATGACCTCTCCGACAGAACGTAAAAGTGTAGAAAAACAAGCCGTTTCTGTCTTAAACGAAATGAAAGCTCCTAAATTTGAGCACAAATTCGAAGCACAAGACTTAGGTGAATTTACGAAACAACTAGACGAATCAATTGGTATGATGAAAATGGTATTTGGTGGTATTGCTGCTATCTCCTTACTTGTTGGTGGTATCGGTGTAATGAACATCATGCTCGTATCTGTAACAGAACGTACACGTGAGATTGGTATTCGTAAAGCACTTGGTGCAACACGTGGTAAAGTATTAACACAATTCTTAATCGAATCTTGTATTTTAACAGGACTTGGTGGTTTCATCGGATTCATGCTCGGTATTTTCTTCGCTTGGATCGTCTCAATCTTTGCTGGATGGCCACTCGTTGTCTCAAAAGAACTTGGACTTCTTGCAGTAGGTATTTCAATGCTAATCGGTATTGCATTCGGACTACTACCAGCTAACAAAGCTGCCAAACTGGATCCAATTGAATGTTTACGATATGAATAAACAAAAACGTAGGAGTTTACACTCCTGCGTTTTTTATTTATCTACTAAATTGAGTTTCTTCTATTATATATGTTTCACGTTACAACTATCATTCTCATACTCTTCATTATTTATAGGTAATAAGGCTATTATCTAATTCTATTATTGCAAAAATACTATGTAACAGACGAAAATCAAGGCGTAATTTTTTCCATACTTCGACTGATTTTGTAACAATTATATCGATATTTTATTAAATTTCACCTCATTTATATATTTTCACGCCTAAAAATATTATCGTTTTATAACTAAATTTCCATTCAAACAGTAAAATACGCTACTTTCGTAACACTATAGATATCACATAGAAATATTACTGTAACATTATTAACGTTACAGTAATTGAAATACTACTCATTTTGTGTTTCATATGCCCTGATACGCCAAAAAACAACAAGGAAGCGCTATCAGGATATTTATGGAATTGTTACAGAATATTAATGCCCCGTTACGAAAGCTTTGTAATTTTATGTTTTTCGCAAATAAGAAAATAATGGTTGCTATAATGAGGTCAACGAAAACAAATGCAATGGAGGCTATTATGAAAAAATTTATGGGTATAGCAACAGCAGCGGTTTTTGGTCTTGGGATTTTCACAACATCTGCTAAAGCAGAAACAATCGTAACGACTGACGTACTAAACGTACGAGAAAACCCAACTACTGAATCAAAAGTTGTAGGAAAATTATTAGATGGATATAAAGTAAATGTTTTACATACAGAAAATGGTTGGTCAAAAGTTCAATTGAATAGCGGTAAAGAAGCTTTCATAAGCGCTGACTATACAAAAGACACTTACTACGTAACAGCAAACGTATTAAACGTACGTGCTGGAGCAAACACAGACTCAGAGATTCTTGGTAAGTTGAAAAAAGATGATGTAATTGAAACAACACACCAAGTACAGAATGATTGGATTCAATTTGAATATAACGGAAAAACAGCTTATGTTCATGTTCCTTACTTAACAGGTAAAGCACCAGTTAAAGTTCAACCAGTAGTTAAAGTTGAAAAAACGACTACAGTTCAAGATACAGCTAAAGTTCGTGAAGCTGCTAAAGCTCAGGAAGTAGCTGAAACTCAAGCAAAAGCTAAAGCTCAAGAAGCAACTAAAGCTCGCGAAGCAGCTGAAGCTCAAGCAGAAGTTAAAGCTCAAGAAGCAGCTAAAGCTCGTGAAGCAGCTAAGGCTCAAGAAGCAGCTAAAGCTCAGGCAGATGCTGAAGCTCAAGCAGAAGTTAAAGCTCAAGAGGCGGCTAAAGCTCGTGAAGCAGCTAAAGCTCAAGCAGATGCTGAAGCTCAAGCAGCGGCTAAGGCTCAAGAAGCAGCCAAAGCTCGTGAAGCTGCTAAAGCTCAAGAAGCTAAGGCTCAAGAAGCAGCTGAAGCTCGTGAAGCTGCTAAAGCTCAAGAAGCTGCTAAAGCTCGTGAAGCTGCTAAAGCTCAAAAACCAGCTACACAACAACCTGTTGCAAAAGAAACTGAAACAAGTGCACCATCATCTTCTCGTGAGTTACGTGTTGTAGCAACAGCTTACACAGCAGATCCACTTGAAAATGGTTATAAAGCAGGCGACCAAGTAAAATCAGCTTTAGGTCATAACTTAACAGCTAATCCAAACATGAAACTTATTGCAGTTGATCCAAGTGTAATTCCATTAGGTTCAAAAGTATGGGTTGAAGGTTACGGAGTAGCAATCGCTGGTGATACTGGTGGAGCTATTAAAGGTAATAAAATCGACGTTTTAATGCCAGATAAAGGTACATCAAGTAGCTGGGGACGTAAAACAGTTACAGTTAAAGTATTAAACTAGTTAGTAAAAAAGAGTCAGTCTCATCGTTGAGGCTGGCTCTTTTTTTATGATTCTTACATTCTTTCTTTCTCTTGAAAGTAAGTAATATTGTCTCGAAGCCACTTCCTCTCCGACACAAACAAGTTTCCACGTTTTTTATACACTTTATCAAATATCTTTAAAACTTCTTCATGATTAGCAAACTTATGTAAGAAACGAAGAGCAATGATAATCTCTGCTTCATCCGTAGGCTCTGCTTCATTTTTCCGCCTTCTAGCAACAATTTTATTCACACGTTCGCAAATTGGTCTCATTGCCATTTCGTCGCCATACGTATAAATAGCTCGAACAGCTTCATATTTCACCATCACATTTCTGTCCTGTAAAGCTTCAATATAAACTATTTGTAAGTCCGATTCCCCTATTTTTGCTAACACCTCAATAACAGTTGAACGAACATAGGCACTATTACTATATAAAAGCTTTGTTAACGGCAGAATCGATTGCTTCGTTCCAATCTCAAACAATGTATAACAAATATGTGTAATCTCATCTTTATTTTCTTGAGTATCCAGCAACTTTAGTAAAGCACTCTCCGCTTCTAATGATTTACATAACTTTAAGGAAGAAATAGCCCAATAACGAACACTATCGTTTTTATGGTAAATATACGGAATAATTTTATTTGTATCACTTACTTCTGGCAATGTATAAATATTACTAAGCAGTTCACTTAACAAGGTCGGGTTTTGTTCACATTCCAAACAATCTATAAGATAATCAGCAATACTGATCTCTTTCGTATTAATAGCAAGTTTCGTCATTACATAATACATATCTTTCTTCATAGATATTTTTTTTGCTTTGGTTACCTTCTGCTGTAAATAAGGAAACGTTAATAGGTCATCTAGCTCTTTTGCTTCATCATAAGCACGATGCCTAACCTCTGTATCCTCATCAGCCATCCGCCTTAATAAACTATCTATATACCCTTCCATCTCCTTCTCTCCCGTCCAGATTAAATCTATCTCTTTGCATTCTATATATGATAGACTTTCATTTCAACAGAAAAAAGAGGATGCCACAGCATCCTCTCCTTCTCTTCTCTATTCCACACAAGTAAACTGCGTCCAAGCTCCTACATAATCTAGTAAGAATAACTCCTCTTCCGCAATTATACCGACAATATTTTTCCGTTCATCTATCGACATTTCTTTCAAGATGATTTGCAGTTCACCTTTATACTTTCCGAATGAGTTATTACCAATTACAACTTGCCCTCTTTCCTGTAGCACACTTTCGCGCACTGGGAAGTCATAGTCTTTATATTTTTTACGCACTTCTGTAGAACGTATCATATACTCTGTTATGTCGCCGCGTCTTACGTGTAATTCTTGCAGCGTGGCTCTCTTTTCTACTTCAGTCACTTCGTCTACAAAGTGCACTTTTAGCTGTAACATGTAGCGATTTAAGTTTCCTAGTTTTTCTAACTCTTCCTCACTCGCATAAGCATTTCCGATAATGACATCATCGATTAGCCCTGTTGCCCATAAATGCTTCGCTTGTACTTCAATTGGTAAATTACGATGCTCTTCTAACGTACATAATCCGTCGTTAATATCCCATGGACCGATGTTTGCGGCATGTGATGTAATAAAAGCTGCACTGCGAATACCATGCTTTTTAAAGCGTTTACTACAGCGAATGAAATAATCGTACGGAAGACCAGTGAATTTTTGTGGATAAAAATTATGACAACCAATTAAAGCTGATTTATTCGCTTGATGCGAAAGAATATTTTCTAAGTACGCAATATCGTTACTTACATTTAACTCAATTTTTAAACCGTACGGATTATTCGTCATTTTCGCCTCCGTTAATCCGTCAAAACCTACATCTAAACGAATACCGTCTGCGCCTAACTCTGCAAAAAATGATAGATCGCTATAACTAATACCAAGCTGATCAAACACAGCCGGAGCTACATCTAAAATAACTTCCATATTGTTATCTTTTGCGTGATTGATAATCTCTTTAAATTCAGCTACAATTTCTTCTTTCGGACGATTCACAGATAACAAACAAGTAAATATTCTTGAAAAACCGTGTCGTGCCGCTGCGGAAATATAAGCCATATCTTTTTCTTTCGTTGAATGTTCTGGGTAAAGTGAAATTCCTAATTTACGCTCCATGCTTTTGCATCTCCTTCACACGTTGTATTAATGCCATGCTCGTAAATCTATATTTTGCAGATAAACACGTTGCACATAAAATTGTCGGTACAATAATTACGTACGGTGATTGCAATCCTAACATTACATATGCACCCATTGAACAACCGATAAATAAAACTGATACTAATAGTAACACTAATAAAGATTTACTTTGTACCCATTTCGAATAATGGGCAATACACTGTCCGACCACGAATGTAATTAAGATGATAATTGCTCCGAGCATTCTGTTTTCTCCTCTCCTGCTAATTGTTGTTTCTCATACATTTTGAAGAATGGATAGTAAATAACGAACGAGATAACAAAGTTAACAAGTACAAGTACACCAGCCATAATTGTCCAGTCCGTACTAATCACCGCTGCAATTGGTGCTAACATCGTAAATGGCAGTTTCGCCATCATAAGTGGAATCATACCTGAAACAACTGCGAAATATGATACTGTCGTTGTCACTAACGGTGTAATAACGAACGGAATAATTAAGATTGGGTTCATTACAATTGGTGCACCGAAAATAATTGGTTCGTTAATATTGAATAAGCCTGGCACGAATGATAATCTACCTAACTCTTTTAAGAACTTAGATTTAGAGAACATAAACATAATAACTAAAGCTAACGTTGAGCCTGATCCGCCAATCCATACGAACCATTGAATGAACTGCTCTGTAAATAAGTTTGGTAACTGATGTGCATTTCCTGTAGCCGTGAATACTTCCATATTTTCAAGAATTGCTGAATCCCACATCGGACGAATAATTGGTCCTAAAATCGCTGGTCCATGTATACCGAATGACCAGAAAAACACGATTAAGAATACTGTTAATAAACCACCGAATAAATTATTTCCTACTAATACTGATTTTAATGGTGCGATTAAATATGTAATTGTTGTATTTACATCGAATTTCAAACCGTAGCGAATGCCCCAGAATAAAAGAATAACTGCTAATGTTGGAATTAATGCTGCAAACGAATTTGAAACTGCTGGTGGTACACTATCTGGTAATTTAATCGAGATATTATGCTTAATCATAAAATGATAAATTTCTACTGCAATTAATGCTGTAACAATTGCGCCAAATAAAGACGTTGCACTTAATGTTCCTACTGAAATATATCTACCTGCATCAATAACACCTGGTACAGCTTTCGTAATTTGAATTGGTTCAACTGATGCTAGTAAAAAGGCGAGTACAGATAATAACCCTGCACTTAACTGATTGAGCTGATAAAAGTTCGCGAGCGAAGCCCCTACACCAAACGCTGCGTATAATGCCATTAGTCCTACTGTAAATCGAAATGGAATATCTAAAATATGGCGAAACGGTGCAATCCATTCCATATATGCATCAATTGGTAAATTTAAAAAGATAACGAAAAATGATCCGACGATCGTTAACGGTAATGTAGAAATAACCCCGTTTCGAATTGCTAATAAATGTCGTTGTCCTGCAATCTTTTGCGTTGTTGGCATAATCTTTTGTTCCATAAAACTCATAAACCCATTCATCAATAGCCCTCCTCTTTCTCTCTACTATAAAAGAATGAAATAAACTTTATAACATTATAATGTTTATATTTAAAAAGATATAATTATGCTAAAACTAATTGTTCTGCTTGCTTAAGCACCTTCAAACCATCACACATACCATAATCTCGTTGGTCTATAATCGCAACTGGTATATTGTATGAATTTGCAAGAAACTCTACAGCTGGAAATAAATATTTCACCTGTGGGCCAATTAAAACGACATCGGCTTCCTTAATTTCAAGCTTCACTAGTTCTGAATCAACCGCCTTAATTTTATAATTCTTCCCCTGTTTCTTTGCCTCTTCTTGCATTTTTCTTACGACCATACTCGTTGACATACCTGCTGCACAACATAATAAAATGTACATCTTATACGGTCACTTTCTCTTCTACTCGTTTATGAAGAGCAATAAATTCTTCAGCCAGTTCTTTCACTGTAATTGCATTCATTAAATGATCTTGTGCGTGCACTAACAGTAAACTAATTTCTGCATGATTTCCTCTTGCCTCTTCTTGAATTAAATCCGTTTGAATACGGTGCGCTGCTGAAATTTCCTCACTAGCAAGTTTCATCTTTTCACCGGCATTCCCGAAATCTCCTTGTCTTGCAAAAGCAATTGCTTCAAGCGCCGCGCTTCTCGCATTGCCACCATGTAAAATTAACGCAAATGGAGTTTGCATATCAGCCATTTTAAATTCCCCCAAGCTATATGTTTTCTATATTTTTATCTTATTATGAAAACGCATACAATTAAACATAAAAAACTTCCGTTATGTAACGGAAGTTTTTATATACTTTTTCAAAATGATAATAAAATCTCTTGAAAATCTTCAATTACCTCGGTCTGAGTAAGTTTCTCTATCGTAGTTTGACTAGACATAATATCATATAAAAAATCATAAAGCCTTTGCAAATCTTCATTATTATTGCGCTTTACACTAAATAAAATAATTACTTGTACTTTTTTATCTCCCCAATCAACAGCCTTTTCAAGTGTGCAAAACATCAGAAAAGTTTCCTCACTTAATAACTGCATCGGATGCGGGATTGCAACCGAATTCCCAACCGCTGTCGGAGACGTATTTTCTCTTTCTATAACAGAAGCATAAAAGTTTTCTGGTACATAGCGTTTCTCAGCAGCTTTCTCACATAAAAACTGAATAACATCCTCTTTCGTAGAAGCATTATGATTTAAAAAGATTAAATCTTCCTTAATATAAGGCTGCACACTAGTATTCACATGCGTAAACAACCGCTGACCAATCGATTTAATCTCTTTATCATCAAATATTGAATTCACTTTTATAACTGGAACAGGCAAGCCACTCGGTATATGAATCGTACTAATAATACAATCTATTTTTTCTTTATAAAGATCTTCTACTTTCAATTGATAATAGCCTGTAATACCTACAATCTCTAATTTATCTCGGAACTGTGATAAAATTTTATATTTTAATAGTTGTGCACTTCCTTGACCAGTCGCACAAACTAATAAGCATCTTTTCTTTTGATTTTGCTCCTGCAAACGGCTCATCGCTCCGCCGAAGTGAATTGCAATATAACCAATTTCACTTTCAGGGATCGATTCACCCGTATATTCACCAATGATATCTCCAACAAGAACCGCAATTTCAAAAGCATACGGATAATTCTTTTTCACTTCTGCCAAAAGAGGATTTCTCGTATTTAACTTATACTTCAAACGATTTAATAACGTTTTTAAATGAATACCAAATCCAAATAATAATTCTTCATCATAATAAAAAATAAGATTCCGTTCTTCCGCTACTTTAAAAAGAATATGTTGCATAAATGCATATATATCTTTCCCTAATAGCTCTTCTACATTTTCATAGCAATCTCTCGTTGTAACAGCAGTACTTAATAAATGCATCGTCACATATAATACTTCTTCTTCTGGAAATGAAAATTTCAACTCTTTCTCTAAATCTCCTAAAATCTGCTTCGCAATTGTATATTCTTTCTTTAGTATAAGTTCTGATTGCTCCGCATGCAGTCCTTTCATATAATGTTGACTTTGACAACGCTTTAATGCGATTGCAATATGAATGACTAAATTATCAATTTCTATATCAGATAAATATATTGTTCCGCCTTCAATATACTTTAATATAATTGAACGAATAAGTGATATATGAGGTAGCGATAAATATGTCTCCGTCTGCTCAAATTGCTCATGGAACGGAGTATGGTCATAACGCGGTAAACCATATTGTGATAAACAAGAACGAATATTAAATTCCTCTCCAACAATACGTATACCATAATATGGTCTCTTCTCAATTTGTAATTCATAGCAACCACATATATCTGTAACATCTTTCATAATTAAATTGACCGTTGATTTGCTCACATACATCTCTTCCGCTAATTCTGAAAGCTTCACATATCCCTCTGTCATTAAAACACGCTGCAGAATGTACGCTATTCTTTCTTCATAAGAAGTTGGGATCTTTTCCGTCTGTTTTTGAAATAGACTCACACAAAAGTCTTCAAATTTCTTCTTTTGTATAATTTCTAATTCGTACCCATTCCCTCTTTGCGATTCGATTTTCGCTCCGTTTTCTTCCAATATATCATTTAATAATTTTATATCCTTTTGAATCGTCTTCGTTGATACATGTAAACGGCCTGCTAAAAAAGCTCGATTTAACATCGATTTCTCTTCTAAAAATTCCTCTAAAATAGAAATTAATCGCTGATGCACCTTTGTCATAGCTCTTCCTCTCGCTCTTTATATATAAAGGGGGAAAAGCTGCTGAAATCAGTAGTTTTTCCCCTTTATATTCTCTCTATTTCTTTAATGTAAATCCGAATTTATCCCATGCTTGTAAATAGTCTAGTAAGAAAATCTCTTCTTCTACAATTCGACCAACTACATTTGTTTTTCCTGTATTCACCATATCTTTTAATGCAATTTGTAATTCGCCTTTATACTGGCCATATTGTTCATTATCAATTAATAAATCTCCACGCTTAATTTCGCGCGTATTATGAGGTTTAAATTCTTCTTTTTTATATTTCACACGACTTTGTGTAGAACGAATCATATATTCAGATACATCTCCGCGATAAAAATGTGGTTCGTCTAATACGATAATTCTTTCTAGTTCTGTCGTTGTATCATATATTTCTATATCAAATGTTTGTTTCTCTTTATTTAATGCACCTAGTGCTTGTAATTCTTCTTCTGACGCATATGCGTTTGCAATAATAACATCATCAATTAATTCAGTCGCGAATAAATGCTTCGCCTGTGTTGTCATCGGTAATTCACGATGCTGCTCTAATGTACATAACCCTTCTGTTACTGGCCAAGGTCCGTATGTTGCATCAAATGATGAAATAAAAGCTGCCGTTCTCATACCGTAATCTTTAAATTGTTTCGAGCATTTAATGAAATGATCGTATGATAATCCTGAATAACGGTGCGGATAAAAATTATGACAACCAATTAAATTTTCACGATTTGGTCTATGACTCATAATGTTATCTACATACTTCGTACCATTACTCATATTAATCTCAATTTTCAAACCATACGGATTATAAGTCATAATTGATTCTTCTAATCCTGAGAAACCGACATCTAAACGAATACCGTACGCACCTAATTCATGGAAGAATGATAAATCATTATACGAAATACCTAATTGTTCAAAAACAGATGGACTAATATCAACTAATACTTGGAACCCTAATGCATTCGCATGAGAGATCGTTTCTTTAAATTCTTCTATAATTTTCTCTTTTTCTCCATCCACAGATAATAAACATGTGAACACACGTGTAAATCCATATTTACTTGCTAATGTTAAATACTCCTTATCTTTCTCTACTGTTGAATGTTCTGGATAAATAGAAATACCTAATCGTCTCATATGTACACGCCTCTTTCTTCATCATATTGTAAACCTTTTCAAATATATGTAGTGAAAAAGTATATATCCCCTTCTTGTTCACTACTCTTTTGAATCCGCTTTCTTTAAAGAAAAAACAATTTCTATCATTCTTAACACCTACAAGTCTATACATCTATACTTTACATCTTTTTTTCATAGTTGTGTAGCTTTTACACAAATTTGTCAGTTTTTCATCTTAAAAATTGTTATCCGTTTTCAAGACACCTTCCTTGACTGTTGCATTGGCCAATACATATACTCGAAAGAAAAGAGAAAATTTTATATAGGGGATGAATATATGGGAGAAGCAATACTCGTAAAACGAGAACCGTTATGGACGAAAGAGTTTGTTGCTTTAATTTTTGCAAACTTATGTATGTTTTTAGGGTTTCAAATGTTAATTCCAACCTTACCTGTTTATGTGAAAGAAATTGGTGGCACAAGTTCCAATATCGGATTTGTTGTCGGCATGTTTACCGTTGCGGCACTTTTTGTTAGACCGCTAACTGGGAACGCCTTGCAAAAATTCAATAAAAAAATCATTTTAATGATCGGCACTGCTATCTGTTTACTCGCTATGGGCAGTTACCTTTTCGCCTCAACTATCTTTCTCTTGCTTGCTGTTCGTATTTTACACGGAGCTGGTTTCGGTATTACAACGACTACATATGGAACTGTCGTTTCTGATTTAATTCCCTCAGCTCGCCGCGGAGAAGGCATGGGATATTTTGGCCTTTCTGGAACAATTGCAATGGCCCTCGGTCCACTTATCGGACTATGGCTTATGCAAACATATAACTTCACAATTCTTTTTTTATGTGCATTATCGTGCACAGTAGTTTCATTAATATTAACGAAACTACTTCAAATCCAAAAATCGAAACAGCCTCCACAACAATCATCTAGTACTTTTCTCGATGGATTTATTGAGCGTAAAGCTTTACTTCCTTCATTATTAATATTATGTATTACATTAATGTACGGAGGAATCGGAAGTTTTATCACTCTATTTGCTACAGAAGTCGGCATAGCTGATATTAGTCTCTTCTTTTTATGTAACGCACTAGCAATCGCTGTAACTCGTCCATTCTCTGGAAAGCTATATGATGCGAAAGGCCATACATTCGTCATCATTCCGGGAGTTATTATAACTTTTACAGGCATTATTTTATTGTCGTATACGACGACAATTCCGAGCTTAATTATTGCTGCAGCATGTTACGGAAGTGGTTTTGGAGCGATCCAACCTGCACTACAAGCATGGATGATTGACCGCGTAGCACCGCATCGACGCGGCGTAGCAACAGCTACATTCTTCTCCGCATTTGACCTTGGAATCGGCGCTGGAGCGATTATATTTGGATTTATTGCTCATTTTACAAACTATGCAACTGTATATCGTTACTCCTCTCTATTACTTATTGCTTTTCTCTTCATTTACATTACAAGCATAAGAAAACAAAAGCATGGCGATAAAAACACGGAAAAAGCTGCTGGATAATTCAGTGGCTTTTTTATCGTGTTAAAAGAATTATTTCCCCTCGTTTTGCTGTTATAAAACTACATGCATTTTCCTACATATTTTTTTAACTTTCATCAAAAAATATACGATGAACTCGCAGACGCTTTCCTTAATATTCGACTGAACAACATTATTCTAAAAAGTGTGATTTCTTTACAAAATTAAGATTTATACAAGATGAAAACCAATAGAACACAGCTGTTTCTTTAAGGGATTGTAAACTTTTCTTCTCTTTGTAAATTTAGTGTAAATTTTACTAGCAAACCGTTTACAGTGCCTCAAGGTTCAGTTAATAATTACATCGTACATGAAATTTAAGGAGTGGAATGCGTGGAATATAATGTTCAAGATATGATCTTCCAGTTCATTGGTGGATTAGGTATTTTCTTATTCGGGATTAAATACATGGGCGATGGACTGCAACAAGCAGCTGGAGATCGTCTTCGCGATATTCTAGATCGTTTTACAACAAACCCACTTATGGGTGTACTAGCAGGTATGTTAGTTACGGTATTAATCCAATCCAGTTCAGGAACAACTGCTTTAACAGTCGGACTTGTAAGTGCCGGATTTATGACATTAAGACAAGCAATCGGTGTTATTATGGGTGCAAACATCGGTACGACAGTTACTGCATTTATTATCGGAATTAAAATCGGAGAATATGCTCTCCCAGTTATGGCAATTGGAGCAATCTTACTATTCTTCTTTAAAAATAAAAAAGTACATTCTGTAGGTCAAGTTGTATTCGGTTTTGGTATGTTATTCTTCGGTTTAGAATTAATGAGTGCAGGTATGAAACCTCTTCGTTCTTTAGAATCATTCCAAGAATTAACAGTTAGCATGAGTGATAATCCAATTTTAGGAATTGTTGTCGGTACAGTCTTTACTTTAATTGTACAAAGCTCAAGTGCAACTATCGGTATTTTACAAGAACTATTTGGTCAAGGTGCAATCGATTTACAAGCAGCTCTTCCTGTATTATTCGGTGATAACATCGGTACAACAATTACAGCTGTATTAGCAGCAATCGGTACTTCTATTGCCGCAAGACGTGCAGCATTAGTTCACGTTATCTTTAATATTATCGGTACAATTATCTTTACAATTTTATTAGTACCATTTACAAGTTTAATTCAATATTTCCAAACATCATTAAACTTGAACCCAGAAATGACTATTGCATTTGCACACGGAACATTTAACGTAACAAATACAATCATTCAATTCCCGTTCATTGCAGTGTTAGCATGGATCGTAACAAAAATTATTCGTGGTGAAGATGCAGCGATTGACTTCAAACCACAACATTTAAATCCAATCTTTATTGAACAATCTCCAGCCATCGCTTTAACTGAAGCTCAAAAAGAGATTATCCGTATGGCTGAGTTCTCATTACATGGATTAAAAGAAGCAAATCAATTTTTAAATACACAAGACAAAAAACACGCAAACATGGCTACTCAATTAGAAGGAGCTATTAACAATTTAGATAAAAAAATTACCGAGTATTTAGTTTTACTATCAGAAAAGCCACTTTCACCTACGGATTCTGAAAAACATTCTGTTTTAGCAGGTGTTGTTGGAGATATTGAACGTGTCGGTGATCATGTAGAAAACCTTGTAGAACTTGTAGATTTCCAAATTTCAAACCGTGTTTCACTATCAGATGAAGCATTAGCTGAATTAAACGAAATGCTTGAGTTAACAATTTCAACACTGCAAGACTCAGTTGAAGCTTTAACAAACTTCGATACTGAACTAGCTCAAACTGTTATTGCAAAAGAACGCAAAATCGACCAAATGGAACGTGTTCTTCGTAAACGTCACGTATTACGTCTAAACGAACGCAGCTGTTCAGGTGATGCAAGTATCATCTTCGTCGATATGGTAAGTAACTTAGAGCGCATTGGCGATCACGCTGTAAATATCGCTGACGGTGTTTTAGGTGAACAAGGAAAAATCAATTTAAAACAATCATTATAATAAGAAAGAGACGCTAATGTAAGCGTCTCTTTCTTATTATATTTTAACAACTGTTCTTCCTTTTAACTTTCCTTGCAATATAAGTGTAAACTTCTCCTCTAATTCTTCTAATGTACATTCTCCTGTATAAGATCTTAACTCTTTATTACTCCATTCATTTGCTAAGAGCGTCCACACATCACTTCTCACATCTGCTGGACATTGCACAGAATCTATCCCTAAAAGGCTTATGCCTCGTAAAATAAACGGATATACCGTTGTTTGTAATTCCTGGCCTGCCACATTACCGCATGTCGTTACACAACCACCATACTTTACTGTTTTTAAAGCTGTTTCTAACATACGTCCACCTACAGTATCAATAACTCCGGCGTATATCCCTTTTAACATCGGTCTTCCTGATTCATCATTCAATTCCGCGCGATGAATCACTTTTTTCGCTCCTAGACGTAGTAGCATATCTTTCTCTTCCATTTTTCCTGTCGCTCCTACTACGTTAAACCCTAACTTACTTAATATACTAACAGCTACACTGCCTACGCCGCCTGTAGCACCCGTTACTAAAACATCTCCCATATTAGGCTTGATTCCTGCCCCAATAAGCTTATATACCGACAACGCCGCAGTAAAACCTGCTGTCCCATACATCATACTTTCCTTTAATGACATTCCTTCTGGTAAAGGCACGACCCAAGATGATGGCACGCGAATATATTCTCCGAAACCACCAGAGGTATTCATACCTAAGTCATATCCCGTTACAATAACTTGATCTCCTGCTTTAATGGTAGCATCTTCACTACTCACAACTACTCCTGCAGCATCAATTCCTGGCGTATGAGGATATGTTCTCGTAACACCTTTATTACCAGTAGCTGAAAGAGCATCTTTATAATTTAATGAAGAATAATGAACTTGTATGAATACGTCTCCCTCAGGTAAACTACTTACTTCTCTCTCAACAACTTTTCTTACAAACTGATGATTTTCCTTTTCGTTCACAACGATTGCTCGGAATGATGTATGATTCATTATGCTCTCTCCTTTATCCGTCAAATTCTTCTTTATTATATAGAAGAAATAAGTAAGCTTACTCATTTCTTCTTGGCTATATTTCAACAAATCTTACTTCCCTATCACTTTCTCATAATATATATTTTCATTTCTACTAAAAGCCCTTATACTTATTCTACATCTGACAAATAATATATAGAAAATCTGACTTTTTATAAATATATTGAATTTTTACGAAATGTAAATGTTTTGTAATGTTTTTTTTCGCTAAATTTCATTATAATAAGTGGATATGAGTGTCGTATTTCAATCCAAATGAAGGAGTACAGGAAATGGAGCAAAACCCATCTTTGCAAGAAAATACACGCAATAAACCGAAAAAAAATAAGAAAAAAATAAAAATTATTATAAGCGCTATACTATTCGTTTTATTAATAGGCGGCGGTTATACTTGGTTTTTAGTAAATAAAGCATCTTCTGCTGTTCGAAATGCCGCACACGATTTAGCACGCGGTGATAAATCTGATTTACGTGATAAGGCTGTAAAACCTATTACAAACAATGTCTCTGTTTTAATAATGGGTGTCGATGAAAGCGATGTCCGTGGAAAAGAATATGGTGAAGCTATAAGAACAGACGCGCTTTTACTTGCAACATTTAATAAAGATAGCAAAACTGTTAAACTATTAAGTATCCCACGTGACACATATACTTATATTCCAATAGAAAAGAAAAAAGATAAAATTACACACGCTCATGCATTCGGTTCTGCTAAAAACGGAAAAAATGGTGGACCACAAGCAAGCATTGATGCAGTTGAAAAATTAATGAATGTTCCTGTCGATTATTTTGTAAAATTCAACTTTAAATCATTTATAAAAATCGTCGATGACTTGGGCGGTGTTGAAGTTGATGTACCAGTTGAATTTACTGAGCAAGATAGCAATGATAATGCTGAGGCTATTCATCTAGAAAAAGGTGTTCAAAAGCTAAATGGCGAAGAAGCTCTTGCTCTTGCTAGAACAAGGCACATCGATAGTGATGCAATGCGTGGACAACGTCAACAACTCGTTATCGAGGCTATTTTAAAGAAACTAACAAGTGTTGGTTCTGTAACAAAAGTTGGCAACATCATTGATGATATTAACGGACAATTCGTTACAAACTTAACATTTGATGATATGCTTTCATTCTATAAATATGGATCGGATTCGGAAATTGAGAAATTACAAATCCAAGGTGATGATTGCTACATGGCAAAAGGTGACGATACTTGTAGCAAATCTGCTGGTGGTGGTCGAACTTACTACTACAATCCAGATAAAAAAGAATTAGCTAATGTTACAAATGAACTTCGTACTCATCTTGGGCTACCTGCATATACAAAGTCTGACTCAAACTCTGATTCGAAAAAGACAAAAGAATCTAAGTCTGAAAATTCAAGTGAACGCGAATCAAATAACAATGAAGTGAAAAATAAGAACAAAAATAGCAGTGAAGATACAGAAACATCGTCTAATGACAATGAATAATATAGAAGCGGTTCTCTATGGAGGTAGAGAACCGCTTCTTTATATTCTTCCAAATATAAAAATCAGAACTTTCTAACTATCTTTTTTAATATTTTTAAATTATAATAAATAGTAGCAATCTATTCCAATTATCAGGGGGCTCATACATATGAAAGCTGCAGTAAAACATAACATCTCAGATTTTAAAGACTACTTAAAATCTAACGATATATACATGGAAGAAAATATAGATGAAAATGATGGCTCTGTTCATTTTTCAGTAGGATTAGAGACTGAAGCTGGCGCAAAGATTCAACTTATCGCTGCTTTCCAAAACGAACATCCTACGGTGGATATATACTGCTTCAATGTTGCTCACGTGCCTGATGCAACATCAACAAATGATATTTTACATGTCATCAATGAATTAAATACATCTTATCGCTTTGCAAAATTCACATTAAATAAGCAAAATGCAATTGATATTTCAACATCTCTTGCATTCTCAGAACCAAACTTTAATCCAGCACTTGTCTTTGAACATACGAGAATGCTATATAAATTAGCAAATGACGAATATAAAAACTTAATGAAAGTTATTTGGGCATAAAGTAAAACTATAATCCGTTAGGTTTACGGGCAATAAATAAAAGGATGGGCTGTAAGCAGCACCATCCTTTTATTTTGATATCATATCGATCCACATTTTAACAGCAGTGCCTACAATTAAAGTGGACAATACATATTGCAGTACTTTTTGATTTAGCCTCTTCCCGACTCGTGCTCCAAGTGGCGCAGCAAATATACTTGCAACCGCAATAATTAGAGCTGGAATGATAACTACTTGCCCAGTAACCATTTTTCCTGTAGTAATCCCTATTGAGGAAATAAACGTAATAGCGATAGATGTTGCGATCGTCATGCGCAGTGGTAATTTTAAAATAACTAGCATAATGGGAACTAAAAGGAACGAACCTCCAGCTCCTATAATGCCTGAAGCTCCCCCTACAACGAACGCTAACAAGCTTGCTAACCATTTATTATACTTCACATCTCCACTATTATTTTGTTTCGGTACAAACATCATAATAGCAGCAATTGTGGCTAAAGCTGCATAAACAACATTGACCGTATGTTCCGCTAATACGTTAGCACCAAAACTCCCTATGAAACTTCCTATTAATATACTAGCTCCCATATATACAACTAGCGTTTTATCCATATCATTACTTTTCCGATAGGCCCATGCCCCTGCAAAAGTTGCAAAGAATACTTGTACCGCTGTAATACCGCTCACTTCATGTGATGTATAGCCAGAAAATCCTAGCAATACCGGAATGTATAAGATCATCGGATAATTAATAATCGCACCGCCAATTCCAACCATTCCTGATATAAACGATCCTATAAATCCAATTATAAAAAGTAATACGACTAAGCTCATCTTACATCCCCTCCCTTCTAGAAAGAAGATGAATTAAATGAATAAGTTTACATTCCCATCCGAAGCATCTGCTAAATAAGCTCCTACTCCTGCAAACTCTACCCCTTCCATAATCTCTTCCTCCTTTAACCCTAATAAATCTACTGTCATTTGACAAGCGACAAGTTTAATCCCCTGTTCTTTCGCCAAATCGATTAAATCTGGTAAAGGCATCGCATTATGTTTTTTCATAATACCTTTAATCATCTTTGGTCCCATACCTGCAAAATTCATTTTTGATAATCCCATCTTATCCGCACCGCGTGGCATCATTTTTCCAAACACTTTTTCTATAAAAGTTTTCTTTACCTTCACATGCTCATCTTTCCTTAAAGCATTTAATCCCCAAAAAGTATGAAAAATAGTTACCTCTTGATCATACGCCGCTGCACCATTTGCAATAATATAAGCAGCCATTGCTTTATCATAATCTCCGCTAAATAAAACGATTGTTGTTTTCTTCTGTTGTTCCATGTTGTTCTCCCTCCGATTACCTATAGGGGTATTTTATCATTTATAAAAAGGCTCAAATCATGTATCCCTGTACTATACGACTTTACCTTCCCATGCTAACATACCACCTACCATATTAATTGCTTGAAAACCGTAGCTCTCTAAAAACTGAACTGCTCGTGCACTTCTTCCGCCAGAACGACAAACGATAATATACTCTTTCTTTTTATCCAACTCATGCATACGAAACTCTAATAGTCCTAGTGGAATATTACACGCTTCTGGAATTTTCCCTTCGGCTACTTCTTCTACTTCACGTACGTCCATGATATTTACTGCTTCTTTACGTAACAATTTTTCTTCCAATTCTTTTACTGTCATTTCTTTCATTTTAAACTCCCTCCTCACAAACCATTCATACCGCCTGAAACATTGATAACGTGCTGAAATCCTAATTTCTTTAATACCTTTGCTGCTTGCTTACTTCTCATTCCACTTTGGCAAATAACGATTACTTCCTTATTCTTATCTAATTGATTCGCCTTACTTGCTAGATCATTTAGGGGGATATTTTGAAAGCCTTTCATATGATTCCCTCTATATTCACCTACTGTACGGACATCAATAAAATACTTCCCTTTTTTCCCCACTATACTTTTCAATTCTTTGCCATTTATATTTTGAACACCTTTCACTGGTAAAAATCGTGAAATAACAAACCATGCAGCAAGTACAATGAAAAGCGTACTTAATATTGTGTTCATATAACCAACCTCTCTATATTTACAAAACTATTGCTTCACTACGCCTTCCTAATCCAAAACTTCAGCACATCGCCTTCTTCTTCAAGCTTTACGATGTCATGGCCACATTTATTTGCCCACGCTGGAATATCCTTAACTGACCCTTTATCCGTTACATGTATTTCTAACACTTCTCCAGTTTGTAGAGCATCCATTGATCTCTTTGTTCTTACAATCGGCATTGGACATGCTAAACCTTTCGCATCTAACACTTGTTTTATATTCATCATCAATTCCTCCATTTTTTATTTATTTCATTATTCGTGCACTGCACAACGATTTGGACCAATCTCCATTTCACGCTCTTTATCCACACTTGGGTGAATTTTACCCATATTGGTTTGACGAATTTCTTCATATGCATTTGGCTGAGGTGGTAAGTTTTCTGTTACAACTTTACGGAACTCTCCCTCATCCTCAATATTTAATCCTGCATTATGCTCAAATAAATCTTTTAATTTTGCACTAACGATACCACTTTCGTTCATTTCACTTATTTTTGAATAATGAGCCGGTAACACAACTAAATTTTGAGATAGCTCTTTATATCGGCTATACAAAGTATTACGTAAATCACTCACCCAATCTTCAGCCTTACCAGCAAGATCAGGACGCCCAATTGAATCTACAAATAAAATATCGCCTGATAATAAATAAGAATCA
The DNA here is from genome assembly GCF_053557995.1 of Bacillus sp. XB1. Classification (NCBI taxonomy): domain Bacteria; kingdom Bacillati; phylum Bacillota; class Bacilli; order Caryophanales; family Bacillaceae; genus Bacillus; species Bacillus sp. XB1. The sequence goes on from NZ_JBNRIL010000001.1 coordinate 2,873,383, forward strand.
TCTACAATGAATGACGTACTTCCAATCGTATGCCCTGGTGAGTATAATGCGTCAATTACAATTTTAGTACCCCCCACCGTAATAACAGATCCTTCAACAAGCGGTTCGTATGAGAAAACAACTTCCTCTGCATCTTTTGGTGGTAACCAATACGTACCACCTACCTTTTCCGCTAACTTACGTCCTCCGGAAATATGGTCTGCATGTAAATGTGTATCCATTACATTCGTAATCGTAACGCCATGCTCTTTCGCAAACTCTTCGTACGCTTCAACTGTTCTTACTGCATCAATAACTGCTGCTTCACCGTTTGAAATAACCATATATGATAAGCAACCTTTTCCAAGACGGTTAAACTGATACATACTTCCGCCATCTTTTAAATCTCCCACTTTTATAGGCTTTACATATTCACTCCAAGCCTTCATACCACCAGATAAATAGTAAATATTTTCTAATCCAGCCTCTGTTAATTGCTCTGCCACAAATATAGAAGACCCTTCTTTTGCACATACTACTAAAACATCTTTATCTTTAGGTAGTTCACTGACAATATGATCTACACCATCTAACAAGTCAAAATAAGGTTTATTAATAGAAGAAACTTGTTTCCCTTCAATTTTCCAATCTTCATAATCCGCCTCATTACGAACATCTAAAATGAATAACTCTCCGAATAACACTTTCTCTGCCACATCTTTTGCTTGTAACGGTTTAACACTCACTCTATTACCCCCATAGGTATATTTTTATTCAAAAAATTTATTTCTCTATATTCCCTTGCCACTCTAACATACCTGGAATGACATTTTTCACATTTGAATAACCTTTCTCTTTCAACATTTGGCAAGCTATATCACTGCGATTACCAGTTCGGCAAATAACATAAATTTGCTTCGTCTTATCTAATACTGCGCTGTCTAATTCACCTAATGGTACCGAAATGGCGGATGGAATATGACCAAAAGCAAATTCCGCTGCTTCGCGAACATCTAATACAATGCTCTCTTCTCCATGAGACAATATAGACTGTAATTCTGCATTCGTAATTGTATGTGGATATTTCACAATTTCATTCACTTCATGCTCTTTTGCTTTCCTAACATAATGCACCAATACATCATCCTCGTGTTTCGTCCCGATATATTGATGTCCTACTTTACCCGCCCAACTTTTTATATCTACCGTAGATCCTTTATCTGTTGCCTGAACTTCAATCACTTGCCCTGGTGCTAATCCTTCTATCGCCTTCTTCGTTTTCACAATCGGCATCGGACAAGCCAACCCTTTACAATCTAAACTCATATCCACTTTTATACTCATAATTGATTCCTCCACAACTTATATACATATACCTGTAGGGGTATATTAAAATGTTTTTGAAAATCTGTCAACAATTATATTTGACAGATTATCGGCTTTTTACAAGTAATTGAACAGCTTCTTTAATTAACTCTTCATTTGAACCATTACCACTTTCAAACTGCTCACGCAAACATTGCTCTAAATTAGTCCCAACAACGAGCCCAATTGTACGATCAAGGGCAGAACGAGATGCCGTTAACTGTGTAATAACCTCTCGGCAATCTTTTCCTTCTTCCATCATACGAAGCACACCACGAACTTGACCTTCAATACGTTTCAATCTATTTTTCATATCTTGATTATATTCCATCCTATAATCACCTCATTACCATTATGTCACTATTTATAACCTATGACAATATATTATACCCTATAGGGTATTTTGTAAACCCCTATTTTTAATATTTATCTTATATGTTCACAAAACAAGAAGTGAAACCTTACTATATAGGCTTTCATCTTCCACCAAATTTTGAAGTGGAAGATGAAAAAATATTAATATACAACACATTCTGGTACTACTGTTCCGTATAATTTAAAGCCACCATCTAAGTTCTTTACCTTATATCCTTTTTCCATTAACATGCGCGCTGCAACATACCCTCTCATACCAAGTTGGCAAGTGATATATATTTCTTTGTCCATTGGCACTTCATCCAATCGATCACGTAATTCATCTAACGGAATATTAATAGAGTCTTTAATCATTCCCTGTTTTAGTTCATTAGGCTCTCGAACATCAATAAGATATCCACCATTTTTAACAATGTGATCTATTTCATGCCATTGCACTGTGTCCACAAAACCATCTACTATATTACTTGCCGCATACCCCACCATGTTTACTGGGTCTTTTGCAGCAGAATAGGGCGGGGCATATGATAATTCTAAATCCGGCAAATCGATTACAGTTAAGTTTGCCTTCATTGCCGTTGCAATAACATCAATACGCTTATCTACACCATCACGCCCTAACGCCTGCGCTCCATAAATTTTTCCGCTTTCTTTATTAAAGATTAATTTTATTAGCACAGGCGTAGCATTCGGATAATATCCCGCATGAGAATTTGCCTGTACATGTACTACCTCATAGGGTATATTTAGTCGTTTTAATATTTTCTCATTCACTCCAGTCGAAGCAACTGTTAAATCAAAAACTTTAGCCACAGAAGTTCCCATCGTACCTTTATATAAAGAATCCGTATGACCATGAATAATATCTGCTAACATGCGACCTTGACGATTAGCTGGCCACGCTAAAGGAATCATCGTTTCTATTTCTGTAACAAAATCTTTCACTTCAATCGCATCACCAATTGCATATACATATGGGTCAGATGTTTGAAATTTCTCATTTACCTTTATCGTTCCTCTAACTCCTAATGCTAATCCTGCCTCTTTCGCTAAACTACTCTCTGGTTGTACACCAATTGCTAAAATAATCATATCTGTTTTTATAACTGAGCCACTTTTTAAACGTACAATAGCCCCGTCTTCTTCTAACGCATCTACACCATCTTCTAAAACAAGCTCAACATTGTGATTTCTCATATGTTCATGTACGTATGCTGCCATTTCATAATCGATTGGTGGCATTACTTGATTCGCCATCTCTACAAGAATAACATCAATCCCGCGTTCTCTTAAATTCTCAACCATTTCCACTCCAATAAATCCTCCACCAATAACCGTCGCATGACGTGGTTTCTTCTCATCAATATACGCTTTTATACGATCTGTATCAGGTACATTTCGTAACGTAAACAACGCCTTCGCTTCTTCAATGCCCGGAATAGGTGGAACAATTGGTTTCGCCCCTGGTGAAAGAATCAAAACATCATATTCCTCGTTATATGTTTCATCTGTAGTTACATTCTTTATCGTAATTGTTTTCTCTTCTTTATTAATCTTTACAACTTCACTCAATACACGTATATCTAAATTAAAACGTTTTGACATCCTTTCAACAGTTTGTACTAATAACTTTTGTCTTTCTGTAATGACACCGCCAATATAATATGGCAATCCACAGTTTGCGAACGAAATGTATTCACCGCGTTCAACCATAATAATTTCATCTTCCTCACTTAAACGACGAAGCCTTGCAGCTACTGATGCCCCGCCAGCAACTCCGCCTACTACAACAATTTTTCTAGACATATTTCAAACCTCCATGTTATTTATTATTTAATTTTTTCATGTATCACACAAAAACCTATACCTGTATGGGTATATAATAGAGTATGAAAAATTTAATTTCAATCAATATGTCTTTCTTTCACAAATTTGAAACAAAAAAGAACTTAGATATTTCCAAGTTCTTTTTCATATAGTTCTGTTCTATAACTTTCTTTACTATTACATCAATACCTAAAGATGGTGTAGTATGAGGGAATACTTGTTTTAGATAACTGAACTACACCTACATTTAAATTTCCAAACTCAATAGTTTCACTTGAAGTTGAATATATTTCGCTTAAAATTCTTAAATACCACAATCTAAGAAAATGACTCCAAATGGATTTACTATATTTATTCAGACCATCTTTTAATATTATTAAACACATTGTCTGTTATCCGATTTCCAAAATTCATATTTTTATTTCCTCTTGTATGAATGGCTATTATTTTGATACCTGTATCAAAATAATGATATACAGGTGATCCACTTTGCCCTTCATAAGTATCAATCTTGTATGTTAGTCTGCTAGGATTAACACCTTCAATTGGACCATAATCTCTCCACATTGTGTAACGTTCATTTCCTATTTTATCAGCTGGATATCCAGGAATCACCGCAAGTAAACCTTTTGGTGATTCTACATAGGTAGTTCTATATCCAAACCAACCCGTATAATCTCCTGGAGACCCATTTAATTTAATCGTTCCATAATCATAATTTGAATTTTCGTTATCAGTCCATCCACTTACCGAGTAAAGTTTTGTTCCTTTATAAGGTAAATACGGTGCTTGTCCTCCATTACGTCCTGGAGTTACAATAACATTTGTCGCCCATCCACCAATTTCTTTATTGTAAATACAATGTCCAGCTGTCAGCACTGTATCTTTACTAATTAGTGCTCCTGTACATCCATAAATTTCTCCACTATTATACTGAGTTGCTATATGGACTACAGCACTATACGGATATGAAGTTGTATCATTAACCCGTATTCGATCATCTATTCCTATAACAGAATAGGTAAGAATGTTAGGTGAATAATTTAACTTCGTATTTTCTAAGAAGGCTCCCCAATCTTCCCCACCATGTTTACGCCCTTCAAATGAAGGTGAAACAAGATCTTCTCCCCTTCGATCATTACTATACAAAGATTGTTCTTGAAAAAGTACACGTTCTCCCTCATTTGAAACTGATGTCCACGGTACATCTTCTGCATACACCTTCTGATTCACCAAAAATACTGTACAAAAAAAGATAAAAAGAACACCAAAACTATAAAGAGCCAACCTACATCTTATAGAAATAAAGCTATCCAACATAACTTACCTCCTATACAAATGATAGCGAACAATTGAAGATCCCTTTATAAATTCTAGTTTTTCTTTTTTTAGAAGTCAATGTAATTAATAATGATTATCATCATTAATTACATTGACTTAACAAAATCAAACAATAAGTCATATTCTTTACTCTGCGTTCAAAAACCTGTCTCATTAAAGTTTCACCATATTACATAAATCCATAACCTTTTTCACAATCAACTCCGCAGTATTCTCTCCCGGTGGCATTAACAAATTTGTAACTGTTCCATACACAATAGGACTTAATTCTACTTCATATCCGCCATATGCATATTCGTCTTTTGTCGGTAAATAACCAAGATATCCGTTCATATATCCACCAAAGAAAGCCAATTCATTTTGAAGGCTCTCTTTCATTGCTAAGGCAGTTTCTGAAAAAGGTTCCATCGGTATACCTGAAAACATACCACCATTAACTTGAAACAGTTGAACTTCTAAATCTATACGTAACTTCCGAATACCTTGCCTATATTTCTCTAATACGATAGCAAGCCATTCATCCGTATTCACGCCCCACTGCTTCTCGGCTAATCGAGCCATGCTTCGTATCTCATCAATTTCAGGAATATCCTTCAACTTCATTTGCATCATACTTGAAACTGTCCTTAATTTTACAATTGGACTATATGTAACTGTTGGTAACATCGTTAATACATGTCCACTAAGTATGTAAGCCATTTGTTTTAACGCTTCCCTTGAACCGCGATATTTCGCATTCACATTTCCAGCGGCACCTTGAACAATAATAACAGGGCAGTTCACTATCTGCTCTAGAATCTCTCTCGTTATTCCAGGATAATCTGCTGATAATTCATCGCTATCACCTTTTAAAACATTCGGATGCGCAGTACAAAATACTATAATCCCAGATAGCTCCTTCGTTTCAGCATTTCTGATTGCCAACATGCCAATTCGTTTATCTACAACACCCTCAATATTTGTTCCCATCTTTGCTCTTCCATCAGATGTTCTCTCTCGTCGGTTTACACCGATATCACCTGTCGTAACACCCCATCCAACTTCGCATCGCTTTAAATTGTTATTTGCAGTAACAGCACCATGTACTACATTATTTACTAAAATCATTTTATACGACTGCACTAGCGGATCATCACCGACTGTCTCTGGACCGGAATGCGTATGAGTATAAACAACCGTTATTCGCTCAAATGGCACATGAAGCCTACTTGCTACTCGCTCACGAATCATATTCGTATCTTCTACTAACATCCCAATATTATCGATACTTATAAACACAGTTTTCATTTCATCTTTTTCAAATACAAAAACTGTCCCATAAATACGCTCTTCAATATTATTTATTCCTGTCTCTCTATGATATCCGACAAAATCAATACCTACAGGCGGCGTAATATCAACCTTACATACCCCTATTTTGCTCATTTAAATCACTCCATTTCTCTATATAACTCCCTTTTTTCAAGAATAGCATATTTAACTTGGTTCCAAATAAAAAGAACGGACACAGTATCCTATGTCCGTTCTTCCCCTCACACATACTTCCGATGCACCATCTTACCATCATAAGAAAACACAACGCCCTTACTCTCCACAATGGACTCCATATGCACCGTTCTTCCCCATAGTTGATGAAGATATGGTAATACTTTTTCTAAGTATTTTAAATCGAGCTCGATTCCTTCGTAACTATGTTTAATGTATAATTCTCCGTTCTTTAAGTAGTCTCCATCTTCTACTACTAAGTACGGGAACCCACCATTTGTACGCATATTTACGAGTTGATCACGTACATTTTCCCATTCTTTATCTATTACCTTATATTCTTTTCCTTGGCGCTGGAATAAGTACATATCTTCTCGCATAACAAGATCTTTATTTAAGTAGTTTCTTAAGAACGATACGTCCCATTCAATTTCGCGTACTTCAAACATTTTGTCACGGCCCGATCCTGGTTTTACGCCCCGTCGCTTCATTTCTTCAGTCGGATTGTTGTACCGTTCTTCAATATCTTCAAAGATTTTAATACCGAGGTAGTATGGATTAATACTTGTTTTTGATGGCTGAACGACACCTGCATTTAGTTTCGCAAATTCAATTGCTTCATCAGAGGTTAAGTCCATTTCACGAAGTATGCGTTGATGCCAGTAGGATGCCCAGCCTTCGTTCATGATTTTCGTTTCAAGCTGCGGCCAAAAATATAACATTTCTTCGCGCATCATCGTTAATATATCACGCTGCCAATCTTCTAACTCACGGCTATATTCTTCAATAAAGAGAAGTAAATCCTTCTCTGGTTGCGGTGGGATTTTCTTCTTTTTACGTATATTAGAGCGCTCTTGTTTTTTATTTCGGTTATCTAAATTCCATAAATCATCGTATTGCGATACCTTTTTCTTTTCTACTTCTTCCTCTTCTAAATCATCAATACTCCATGCGAGCTTCGGACGCATAAGCGACGGATCAATATGCTCTTGAATGGCAAGTACGGCATCTAAAAATGTTTCTACCTCTGCTTTTCCATACTTATGCTCATAAGCTTTCACACGGTCCGCTGTTGCGGCCATACTCTCTACCATATCTCGCTTCGTATTTGAAAAACGAATATTATTTTTGAAGAAGTCACAGTGTGCTAAAACGTGCGCTACAATTAATTTGTTTTGAATTAAAGAGTTCGTATCTAATAAAAAGGCGTAACATGGATCAGAGTTAATAACGAGTTCGTATATTTTACTAAGTCCTAAATCGTATTGTAATTTCATTCTGAAAAATTGTTTTCCAAAACTCCAATGTGAAAACCTTGTCGGCATCCCATATGCACCAAATGTATAAATAATTTCCGCTGGACATATTTCATAACGCATCGGATAAAAATCAAGCCCAAATCCAGTCGCAATTTCCGTAATTTCCGCAATCGCATATTGCAGTGCTTTATCGTCACTTGCTCTCATTATTTTCCCTCCTTACACTTTCCCTTAAGAAAGTGTATGATGAAGAACAAGCTTTCATGAGGATTGATTGCATAATAAAAAGACACCCCCGCAAAAACGAGAATGTCTCATCTATTAACCTTCAATAATCTCCATCTTCTCCGTAATCGGAGTACGTGCTTTTCCTTCTGGCGCTTTATCGAAATAGCCGATATGAAGAATTCCAACGATACGTTGGCCTCTTGTTAAACCGATTCCTTCTATAAATAATGGATTGTAGTTTAATCCGCCTGATTTCCAAACGCAACCTAATCCGCGTTCCCAAGCAAGAAGTTGGAAGTTTTGCATGAATGCACATGTTGCAGCATAATCTTCATCACGTTGAATTTGACGCGGATCTTCATTTATATATACAACGATTTGTGCAGGCGTGCTTAAAAAACGATCTGATAAAATTTTACCGCGTTTCGCTCTTTCTTCTTCCGTGAAAGAGTTTAATACTGCATCTACTAATTTCTTGCGGCCTTCTCCGATGTATAGTTTACAATTCCATGGTTCACGGTGCTTATGATTTGGTGCCCATGTTGCATCGTTTAATAGTTCAATTAATAAATCTTTTTCTACTGCTTTGTCTGTAAATGTACGAACAGAGCGTCTTTCTTTAATCACATTAGCGATGGAAGTATATGTAGTCATATTTATCTCTCCCTTATTTTTATCTATATGTATAAGTTTATCGTCATCATTGATATTGATTTTCAATTTCGATTATACCTTAGTTTTTTACTATTAATCAATGTTTTATGTTGGAAAACTTCTAAAAACGTCATTTCATACTGTGAATAAAAAAACTTGATTTGTTCACAAGTATTTCACATTTTATGGAAATGATATGTGTACAGTTTTCTACATTATCCATCTAGGAGGAGTTTACATGTACAAAAAAATCGCTGTTTGTATGACTATGGCAGCATTATTATGCGGGATATCCACCTTCCCTACATCCGCTGCCACACCAAAAGAAGTAACAATGCATCACCATAAACCAATTCCAGAAGAAGAAGTGCAATCGCTAGAAAAACTCGGCTATAACAAACATGAAATTTGGAAAGCTGCTCATATTGCAAGAATTAGTAATAAAGAAATAAAAGATGTTTTAGCTTACTATAAGCAAAATAAATCTTGGGAGAAAACAGCCGAGCATTTCGGTGTAGATCCAAGTAAGCTGAAAAAGCATCATATGAATAAAGAAACAAAGCAAGCACTGCTACAACAGTTAGCAACTATGCAAAAATCCACACCTGATCAGCTAAAGCAAAAAATGAAAGAATATAACATCAAATTGCGTCATCTTACTGTGTTAACAATCATCTCTCAAAAAAGCAATACCCCTCTTGATGATGTATTAAAGATGAAAAAAGATGGAATGGACATTAAACAAATTGCCGAAAAATTAAATGTAAAAAGAGAAGATATACGAGCGGAAATGATGAAATTAGTGAAGTCTATTAAAGAACAAAAAACAAATTAAACTGCTAAAAAGGAAGAGGCTTTCACCACTCTTCCTTTTCTTTATGAACTTTCAATTTTTAAGTATAAATTCCCGTCTTTCCCAAAAACTAACACAAGTAAATGATGTAAGTTAGGGGTGAGAAAATGTTCGGTTTATCATCTAAGAAATCAAAAAAGACTAATACAAAAACACTTTGTTCTATTCCAGAATTTATACAAACCATGAAAGAATCAAGCGATTTTGTCTCTTATAATATACTTAAAGATGAAACGTTGTGCTTGTTTTATTATAAATCTGTCGTGGAAGCACTTATTATTAAACAATTCATTTTAACTCCTATAAAAAAGGAATCGGAACAAATCCAAAACATCTCTGATTTATGTAATATTATCTCTATTGAAGACATTATTACCTCCCCTTCTATTGATGATATTCGTGAAAAATTATTAGGTGGATATATTTTAATACGCTTAAAAAACAATTCGAATCCTGATCAATATGCTTTAATTCGTGCCGAAAGTACTGTTTTAGGAAAACGATTATATAACGATACAGAAAATGAGTATAGCGTAATCGGGCCTAAAATCGGTTTCGTTGAAAACCTTGATACAAATATCCACTTATTACGCCGAAATATCGTAACGGAGCAACTCATTTTTAAAGAAGTTACCGTCGGATCTATATCAAAAACGAAAGTAGCAGTTGCTTATATAGAAGGAATTACAAATGAACAATTTGTCAACACCGCAATTCAACGGCTAGAAGACATTGACTTTGATGTCCCATTTGATTCAACTATGATTGAGCAATTTATTAGTGATAATAGCAATTCACCTTTTCCTGTTCTATTACCTACAGAACGATTAGATCGAGCTGTATTTGCATTAATTAACGGGGAAGTTTTAATTTTAACAGATGGCTCTCCATATGCTTTATCAGGACCAACAACGTTACTGGATTTTTTCATTTCACCAGAAGATTATTATTTACCGTGGATGATTGGATCGTTCTTTCGTATTATTCGTTTTTTCGGAGCTATATTTTCTCTTTTTTCCTCCGCTATTTATACAGCGGCTTTAACATATCATTATCAAATGATCCCTGCCGATCTACTAGGTCCTATTATTTTCTCGAGAGCTAACGTACCTTTCCCTCCTATTCTAGAAGCACTCTTTTTAGAAATTACAATCGAATTGCTTCGTGAAGCAGGGGCGCGTTTACCAACAAAAGTCGGACAAACGATCGGGATTGTTGGGGGGATTGTAATTGGCCAAGCATCTGTTGAAGCAGCTTTAACAAGTACAATTTTATTAATTGCAGTTGCTTTATCCGCCCTTGCATCTTTCACAACACCGACTGTAAAGATGTCTTCTACTATCCGGTTGTTACGCTTTCCGCTTATTCTCTTAGCCGGTGCATTCGGAGGATTAGGCCTCGCTGTCGGATTTGTATTTATTTTAGCTCATTTAATTAAATTAAAATCGCTTGGATCACCTTATTTGTTACCTTTATATCCATTTCGTGGTTTAGGTACAGCAGAAGGTTTTCTTCGATTACCATTTAGTCAAACGGCACAAAGACCTTCTTTTCTTAGACCAAAATCAAAATGGCGCTACAATCCAAACAAATCGAAGCAAAAACGTGATGGTGAGAATGAATGAAAAAAATTTTATTGCACCTTATCATTATCTTCTTCGTTTTACAAACTGGCTGTACACAAACGTATATAGTGGATGCACAGCGTATTATTCATATTGCTGGATTTGACATCACAAAAAACAAAAAATTCCAAGGAACTATTCTATTCCCAGAGTACACACATGGTGTAAAGTCTAAACCAGAGACGCAAACAACATCTGCCCGTTCACTTGAAACAATTGCTTCACGATTAAATGCGAAATCTCCTCACAATGTTGTTGTAGGTCAAATGCGTGTCGTCCTATTTGGAAAGGCTCTAGGGGAACGCGGAATGGGAGAGGTTATTACTAACTTACAACGTGACCCAAATATCGGGCGTGATGTACAACTAGCCATTGTAGATGGATCGGCTGAAGAGCTTTTAAATTACGGGAAAAAAAATGGGTCTTTATATATTGCTGATTTACTCGAGCAAAATATAAGAAATGAGAACATTCCACAAACTGAATTAAACATTTTTTTATATAATTATTACTCTTCTGTATGTGATGCCTATGTTCCTTATATTAAAATGGACGATAATCATTCTGTCGCTGTCAAAGGACTTGCCTTTTTAAAAGACGATAAAGTCGTCATGTATACGGATAAAAGACATTCTGTTTTAGCAAAATTACTTATTAATCCTACGAAAAATGGACGTTACGAAGCAGCAATAAAAAAGGATAAACATAAAGGTATGGTTGTGATACAAAACTTAGCTGGGAAAAACAAATATGATATAGATCAAACTGGCGACATACCAAAAGTAAAAATCCATTTAAAATTAAATGGATTAATTAAAAACTCTCCTAATTGGATTGATTTAAGAAAAGAAACAAATATCAACTATATAAAAAAACAAATTGAACGAAATGTCGAAAAAGACTGTGAAGATTTAATAAAACAATTTCAAGAAAAGGAAATTGATCCGTTAGGAATACGAGATGAAATTAGAAGCCATACGAGAAAATGGAATATAAGACAAATTCGAAATATGTATAAAAATGTAGCGGTAGATATAAATTTAGATCTTAATATTGTACAATCTGGAATCGGAGAATAGTGAGGTGAAATAAGCAATGAATACAATGAATAAAACAAAGACAGTATCTCCATATTTTGCATTTATTTTATTGCATTCTCTCCAGATTGGTATAGGAATTCTCGGATATCAACGTGTAATTTTGAAAAATGCAGGTTATGATGCTTGGATTTCTCTTATTATTGCAGGTATTGCAACTCATATTGTACTGTTTTGTATGTTAAAAATGCTTGAAAAAGACGGAGATTTAATTAGTATTCATACAACAACCTTTGGAAAATGGGTTGGCTCTATATTTTCTGTAATTTTCACTCTTTATTGCTTATTATTTTGCCTTACTGTTCTTCGTACATATATGGAAGTGATACAAGTTTGGATTTTCCCTACCATTAAGTTATGGAAGCTTACGCTTATGTTTTTATTAGTCACTTACTACATTATAAAAGGTGGCTTCCGTTCTGTGACAGGGATATGTTTTTGGGGTATTGTTCTTCCTATGTTCGTTGTATTCTTTTTAGTCTATCCGATGAAGTATGCACATTTTCGTAATATTTTACCTATTTTTACACATTCACCTTTTGACATGCTTATATCTGCAAAACACTCTGCATTGGAATTTCTAGGGTTTGAAACAATTCTTATCTTTTATCCCTTTATTGAAAAAGGAAAATCTTTAAAAAGATGGGCCCATGCTGGAATTGCTTTTAGCACTTTAATTTATGTAGTTTTAGCTATCGTATCTTTTATGTATTACAGCGAGGGACAATTAAACCGTACTATTTGGCCTACTTTAACGATGTTAAAAATAATTAAAGTTCCTTTTATTCAGCGCTTTGAATATATTATTATTTTCGTTTGGTTTTTAATTATTTTACCAAACCTTTGCTTAACCATTTGGTCATCATGTCAAACGATGAAGCGTTCCTTTCATATTTCATTTAAATTTACATTACCGTTTTTTATTTTCATCATATTTTCAGCTTCTCTACTTTTCACAAACCGTGAAAGTATCAACACATTAAATACCGTACTATCTCAAGCGGGTTTATATATTGTATACGCTTATATCCCAATTTTATTTCTATTCCATTCGCTAAGATGGCGCTTCAAAAATCAGTCAAAAAAATCTTCAACCGATACACCGTAATCTCTGATACAATTTGATTAATACATTTGTAAAGGGGACAAGCGAATGAAAAAGTATGTATTTTCTTTACTTGCAGTACTAAGCTTAATTCTTGCTGGATGCGGAAGTACTGGTACAAATGACCAAAAATCTTCTGAATCAAAACAAGAAGAACATGACCACGCATCGCACACTCAGCAAGCTGACATTCAAGAGAAAACAAAAGGAGTCGACACACTTCCAACCTTCCTAGATAAGCTTGATCCACAAATGAAAGATATCTACACCGTCGCTGGACAAAATGCAGAGCTATTAGATTGGATTCCATGCTATTGTGGTTGCGGTGAAAGTGTAGGACATAAAAATAATAAAAACTGCTTTATTCGTGAAATTAAAAAGAATGGTGAAGTTGTTTGGGACTCCCATGCAACGACTTGCGTCAATTGCCTAGAAATTGCAGTTGAATCTGCTTCCATGAAACAAAAAGGAAAATCAACGCTTGAAATTCGTAACTATATCGATAATAAATACAAAGAAGGCTATGGCAAACCAACACCTACGCCAATGCCAAAAGCTTAAAAAACGAGGGAATTCCTCGTTTTTTCTTTTCATTCTCATTTTTTCTTAACAAATTCTTTCAAGTGTATTTCTCCTTACTTATCACACACTATATATAACTCTCGGTAAGGAGGGTACACAGTGCAAACATATAACGACTATGATAAAGCTCTCTATTACACGTATTGCTGTAATTGGGATAAATTACTCGTTCTCATGGTTCAAACGAACGATCAATTATTTTCTAAGCGTATTGAGCATTTTTTACACGCTTATCAATACAGCAAGGAACTGCCAGAAGTTGATAAACAATTGCAGCTCCTATTTCAATATATTGACCACGCATCCCAAAAGTCGCATGTAGAAGAAGTAGAACAAATTCAAATGTAAACTATAGCGCTATTCTCTTCCGGAGAATGGCGCTTTTTTTAAATTTTTATATCAATAAAAGTTTCTCCTCATAAAACTTTTATTGATAAACATATTTTTTCTTTCTTTTCCATACCACTTCATACTATAATTTAGTATGTAACTATTATAAGAGAGGTATAAAATATGGGACGAGAAAAAAAGCAAGAATATGCTTTACTTACCGCATGGGGAGCTTCTTTTATCGCTACACTGGGAAGTCTTTATTTTTCCGAAATCATGAAATTTGAGCCTTGTGTACTTTGTTGGTATCAACGTATTTTTATGTATCCATTCGTTTTATGGCTCGGTATCGCTGTAGCAAAAAAAGATTATCGCATCGCAAGTTATTCTTTACCAATTGCAAGTATTGGTGCTTGTATTTCTTTATATCACTATGCAATTCAAAAAGTCCCAGCGTTTTCAGCTGCTGGAGCAGCTTGCGGTCGTGTACCCTGCACCGGAGAATTTATAAACTGGTTTGGTTTTATTACAATCCCGTTTTTAGCACTTATCGGCTTTATTACAATCGCTGTTTGTAGCTTTATTGTCATCAAAAACAAATAAGGAGATGAAAGAATGAAAAAAATGCTTATATTTGGTGGTATTATTATCGCCTTGTTTGCGGCAATTTTCGCTGTAACACAAATGGAAGAAAAAAACGCTTCAACTAGCCAAAAGATTGATAATCCTACTGAAAGTAAGACAAACGGTCCTGACTACTACACAAATAAAATCTCTCTTTCAGATCTTCAAAAGAACTTAAAAGAGAAAAAAGAAGAAACAGTATACTTTTATCAAACATCTTGCGTTCATTGCCAAAAATTATCTCCTGTCCTAGTGCCAATGGCTAAAGACTTAAACGTTGATATGAAAGTTATGGATATTGAAAAATTAGATGCTCCTTGGGATGAATATAAAATTCAAGGAACACCAACAATCATTCATTTTAAAGATGGCAAAGAAGTGAGCCGTATTAGCGGTGAACAGCCGAAAGATAAATTAAAAGAATGGCTTGAGCAAACGAAAAAGTAACGAGAAAAGGAAACTCCTTCTACACATGAAATGGGTGTAAAATCCCACACTAATGTATAAGGAGGGGTTTTTATGCCAGAAGTAAGATGTTCTGTTTCCAACTGTTCTTTTTGGGGACAAGGTAACTTTTGTCAAGCAAGTGCGATCATCGTTCAGCCTGATGCAGATGAAACTGGTCAAACTGAAAATGATTCATATACAGCTGCTGTTTTAACAAACGAGACGCTAGAAAGTTCTGTAGCAACGAGTGTAGAGACTTGTTGTCATACATTTAAGCCTAAATATTAAACAAAAAAGCATACGATTCATCGTATGCTTTTTTACATTCCCCTCCAAAAATCATGCATAATAAAAAAGTACAAAATAACGAGAACGGCCGTCCCGCATAAGGTAATGCGCCGATATATACTCTTCTCTCCTTCCCTCGCTTTCACAAACGCCCAAATAAATCCGAAGAACAATATTAAATCAACATATGGAACATAAAAAGAAAAGACGAGAAACGCATATAAATACACGATAAATAAACAGGTCGTTACTAAAAAAACTTTAAACGCAAATTCACTTTTCATAATATAACCGCCCCCTATCTGTACTGTATTATATTCAGCAAAATACAATAGTTGCAGTTAAACTCCAAGTATAAATAAGCTACCGTCTATAATACGGTAGCCATTACGGAACATTGTATTTCCGTTTATATATATTACTTAAAATCGAAGAAGGAATTTGCTCGTAACGAATTTTCTCTCCTGTTTCATCTATAATATACGAATTGTTTCCTATATAATATATTCCGTCTTTGCGTTTTGAGTACACTGGATATCTTTCATTTGGCAATACCGTTTTCACTTTCGTTAACTGTCCATTTGGTTCTTGCCAATATATATCCGCGCGGTCTACTAGCGTTAGTACTCCAATTTGTTCTTCTTCTATTTTTCGACCATTCCAGCTCACAACGCGATAACCAAGCTTATTCGCTTCATATTCGGGGCTCGTATGAAAACGAGAAATGATTACTTTTGTTTGTAATTGTACTCTGTCATATAACCATTGTATATCCCTGTCATGCATGCGAATACAACCATTTGATTCCCTACTTCCAATCGTCCATTCCCGGTTCGTCCCGTGAATCGCATATTCATTCTTATCTAGTCCAAGCCACCTCGTACCGAGAGGGTTATTCGGTGCACCCCCAGGTATTTTTTTTCGATGGTATTCTTTATTTTTAAATTTAGTTATAATACAAAAGTTACCTTCAGGCGTAGGTGTACGATCTCTTCCAGTCGTTACTGGAAATGTTTTTGTATAATTTCCATTCTCAAAAAAAGACAACTGATTTGTCGTAAGATTCACTAATATTAAATGATCTGTATTAGCAAAAGCACTAACCGGTAGGATGAAAAATAATAGTATGACGAAACATAACTTTTTCAGCTATATCCCCCCTAGCGCTCACTATAATAAGTGGAATTAACATTACTTTGCTCTTATAAATGAAAACTATCCATTTACAATAACGCCCCCATTTACATGTATCATTTGTCCAGTAACATAAGAAGAATCACCAGACGCTAAATATACGTATGCCGGCGCTAACTCATATGGTTGACCAGGCCTTTGCATTGGGACATTGCTCCCAAACTGAGAGACTTTCTTCTCATCAAAGCTCGATGGAATAAGCGGTGTCCAAATCGGTCCTGGTGCAACACCATTTACCCGAATCCCTTTTTGCACTAACGATTGAGAAAGTGATCTTGTAAAAGCTACGATTGCTCCTTTCGTCGCGGAATAATCAATTAACGTTTCATTTCCTTCATATGCAACGATAGATGCCGTATTTATAATGACATCCCCTTTCTTCAAATGAGAAAGGGCTGCTTTCGCAACGTGAAAATAAGAAAAAATATTAATACGAAAAGTCTTTTCTAGCTGTTCTGCTGTAATATACTCTAGTCCTTGCTGCGGATATTGCTGCGCGACATTATTTACTAAAACCTGTAAACTACCTAGCTGCTGGACGGTCTCTTGAACAACATCTTTACAATGCTGTTCATCACTTAAATCACCCGGCAACAATACACACTTTACACCTTCTTTCTCAACATATTGCTTCGTCTCATTAGCATCTTCTTCCTCATCTAAATAAGCAATCGCAACATTTGCTCCTTCTTTTGCAAAAGCGATGGAAACTGCTCGTCCAATTCCGCTATCTCCCCCTGTAATTAATACATTCTTTCCTTTTAACTTTTCGCTACCTTTATAATTGGGATCTTCAAACTGTGGTAGAGGATTCATTAATGATTCAATACCAGGCTGCTTATTTTGATGTTGCGCAGGCATTGTTATAAAGTTTTTTTGCTGTGGCATAGCTGCTTTCAACTCCTTTTCCTTAGCATGTGCACAATAAAAAGCTGAAATTCACACATCGGTTTACGATTAATATTCGAATTTAAGACACAAAATATGAATTGTTATAAACTTTTTATGCAAAACTATTGCAAAATAGATAAAAAACGAATATTATATATAACTGTTGTGAAAATTATTCGTAAACAGAAAGGATGTTTATATGTTTAACCTTTCAAAACATAAAACTTCTATTAAAACTGAAATTATGGCAGGTATTATTACCTTCTTAACAATGGCATATATCATTGTCGTAAACCCTGTTATCCTTGGAGATGCAGGTGTTCCATTTGAACAAGCATTTACAGCAACAATTATTGCTGCTGTTGTCGGAACATTATTTATGGCAATCTTTACAAACTTACCAATCGCAATCGCGCCAGGTATGGGATTAAATGCTTACTTCTCTTACTCTGTTGTAAAAGCGCATGAAGGCATGACTTTCGCAATTGCATTCTCTGCTGTATTCGTAGCAGGTATGATTTTAATTTTGCTATCATTTACATCTTTCCGTACAAAATTAATGGAAGCAATTCCTGAAAACTTAAAACATGCAATTACTGCTGGTATCGGGTTATTTATCGCCTTTATCGGTTTACGATTAACTGGTATCGTTACAAAAAATGATGCAAACTTAGTTGGACTTGGTGATCTTCACTCTGCTCCAGTTCTACTAGCATTAGCTGGACTTGGAATTACTATTATCCTTATGTCTTTAAATGTAAATGGCGCACTATTTATCGGTATGCTATTAACTGGTATTATCGCTTTCTTCACAGGACAATTAACATTCTCAAACGGTGTTACATCAATGCCTGGATTACCAGAAGGAATTATCGTTTCAAATCCAATTACTGCTGTATCTGACGTAATTAACTACGGATTATACGGCGTTGTATTTTCATTCTTCCTTGTTACATTATTTGATACAACAGGTACATTACTTGGGGTAGCTCAACAAGGTGGATTTATGAAAGACGGAAAACTCCCAAAAGCTGGACGAGCTCTTCTATCTGACTCATTCTCAGCAACTATTGGTTCTATGTTCGGAACGACACCATCAACAGCTTACATTGAATCATCTGCTGGTGTTGCAGCTGGTGGTCGTACTGGTTTAACAACTGTTACAGTAGCTGTTCTATTCGCACTAGCAGCATTCTTCGGACCATTAGTAAGTGCTGTCTCTGGTGTATCAGCTATTACTGCTCCATCATTAATTATCGTTGGTAGTCTTATGATGGGTTCAGTTCGCCACATCGATTGGGACGCATTTGATGAAGCATTCCCAGCATTTTTAGTAATCTTAAGCATGCCTCTTACATCAAGTATCGCAACAGGTATCGCACTTGGATTTATTTCATATCCACTTATGAAAGTGGCAAAAGGTAAATTCCGTGCTGTTCACCCACTTGTATATGTATTTGGAATTTTGTTTGCTTATCAATTGATATTCTTACCACATTAAAAAAGTAGAGCATCGAAATCCGATGCTCTACTTTTCTTTTACAACAATCATTCAAAATATGAAGAAGGTTATAACCTTTTAATACTTCTCTTCTACCTTTAATTCTTTACTATACTTTTGAATGAAAACTGATGAAATAACCATTACTATGCCCACACTAAAACCAATAAGTTGATCTATTAACATTTCATCATGAATAAACCAGCGAAGTAAAAATACGCTACCAAAAATAAACATCATAATAAACCCAATATGCCTAAGTCCTTTATAGACATTTTCCATATGTATCACCTCTTCACATAACATTATCCATATTATACCATGCAACCATCAAGTAACCGTATCGTCCTCTGACAATATGCAGCTACCTTTTGATCATGTGTAACAACTAGCACTGTTTTTCCTTCTTTATTAATCTCTTGTAAAATACTCATAATTTTCTCCCCATTTTCTTGATCAAGAGCACCAGTCGGTTCATCAGCAAGTATAATTTTTGTATCTTGTGCTAAAGCCCTTGCTATTGCTGTTCTTTGCTGTTCTCCTCCTGATAACTCGTAAGGATATTTGTTAATATGCCTCTCAAGCCCTACCATTTTCAGCATTTTTTTTGATATTTGCATACGTTTCTTATGAGAAATTCTTCTATATATAAGCGGAAGCATTACATTGTCAACAACTGTATAATCATCTAATATAGTAGGTTACCGCTTAGAGTTGGATAGAATGCACTTGTTGAGGTTGATGTTGCTAATAATACTAAAGTTGTAATTGAAAAAACTTTTCCTTTCATTAACAATCACCTCATAAATTTAATAGTTTAGTAGCGCTACATCATCATAATATCCTTCAAATAAATTCTCCTCAACAAGAAACCCCGGTGTTTTACAAACTCTTTAAACACTTAAACATTCATACATTTTTAAAAAGTAACGTATAAGTAGCAATATAAAAAAGCTGCGGAGAAACTCTTCTCCGCAGCCTAATACTTATTTTTGCAAGAACGCCTTTAAATCTGCAAACTGTCTCTTTGCATCTTCATAGCCTTGCTCGTATAAATTTTGTAGTTTTGCTGTATCTTTTTCCATACGATCTACTTGAAGCGGCACTTCTGGGCGAATAACAAATAAATTGCCAGCTTGTTCTTCTTTTTCAATATAGTGAAGTGTTTCATTATACACTTCATAACGATTCAGCATCGTGTTAACAAGGTTCGGATATTTTTTATAAGCTTTCGCTGCAACCCATCCAAACCTTGATTTTTTCTTCGCGTAGCCATGATTTCTCGTTAAAATAACGACTGATTTTTTAAATCCATCCTCTTGCGCTTTACGAACTGGAATTGGATCAGAAATCCCGCCATCTAACAGTTGTTTACCGCGGTAATTTACTACCGGTGCAATGAAAGGCAATGAACTAGACGCTTGTAATAAATTTAGCGCATCATCATTCGTTCCTTCTTTTTCAAAATAAACAGATTGCCCTGTTTCACAATCCGTCGTTCCTACAAGGAAACGTTCCGGGCTATTAAAGTATGTTTCAAAATCAAACGGCACATACTTTTCTGGAATTTCATGAAAAATGAAATCCATATCAAATAGCTGACGTTTTCTCCATAAGTTTTTATACGATAAATATTTCGGATGTGATGCATAATCAATATTGACCGTTTTATTTCTATTTCTTTGTCTGGAAAGATACGACGCTGCATGACAAGCACCAGCTGATACACCGATTACATATGGAAAATATAAATCTTGTTCCATAAAGTATTCTAATATCCCGCCCGTGTACACACCACGCATACCGCCGCCTTCTAATACTAACCCCGTATTTTCAAGCATGTTACTCTCTCCTCTATATATATTGACTCTTTAATTATTCACCATGTTAAGTATCTTTTTCTATTATATATGAGTTCTTTCAGAAATTATATTTAAAAGACTTGAGAAAAAGGAGTTTTTTCTTCCAATTATATTTCCAAATGATTGGAGACATCCTTTATAAACCTTTGAATAAAGTCTTGCTCTTCTTTCGTATATCCATCTAAAAGTAACAACCACTTTTCTTCAGCTTGCTTATGCAATTTTTCATGAGCTTTATATATTTCATTCCCACTTTCCGTTAAGCGGAAGAAGATTTCTTTTTGATTATCTAACATTTGCATCTTCTCAACGAATTGCTTTTGAAACAACTTTGTACAAATTTTAGAGATTGCTCCCTTCGTCATGCCCATTTCTGTCGTAATTGCCGTTACATTCATCAAACCATTTTTTCCGATACATTCGATTACATGTAACTCAGATAAAGACATACTACTTACACCTGTCTCACGAAGAAACTTCTCGTTTTGTCGTTTTAAATGTTCTTCTTTTTTATGCAAAAGTGTACGAATGTCCGACAGTATTTCCATTTGCTTCGTTGCATGCTTCAATCCGTTCGCCTCCTAAGTTTCCGAAGAAACAATTTAACTATATACCATTTTAAAATTATTTTTTCATCTTTACAAGTGAGAAAATCATGTTAAAATAAATTTAGTTTCCTAGGAAACTAAATTACAAGGGGGTTAACAAGATGAAAAAATCTAAACTAAATTTCATTTTATATGTTATCTGTATTAGTGCCTTATTCGGTTCCTTCGCTCAAAATATTTACACACCTATCTTACCGATGATTCAAAATTCTTTTCATACTTCTCTTTATCTTGTAAATGTAACAGTTTCACTTTTTACATTCGTTCTTGCGATTATGCAGCTCATATATGGCCCTTTAATTGATACAAAAGGGAGAAAATCTGTCCTTATTCCTAGTTTAATTATTAGTACGATTGCTTCAATCGGATGTGCTTTTTCGGCAAACATTTATTTATTTCTCTTTTTTAGAGCTGTTCAAGCTATAGGAATAGCGGCTATACCTGTAGTTTCAGCAACGATTATCGGCGATTTATTTGAAGGAAAAGAACGCGGAGAAGCGATGAGCCTATACCAAATGTTACTTGCCCTCGCACCTGCAATGGCTCCTCTCATAGGTGGTTATCTTGGCAGTATAAATGGTCACTTATCTGTATTTCTCTTTTTATCTACACTTGGCATTATCTTATTAATGATAAACATTTCACTACTTCCAGAAACAAAGCCAAGTGTAATTAAGCAGTCTAAAGCACAAAAGAATTACTCTCTTATCTTAAAAAATAAAACTGGATTTTCTATTACTCTTATTGGCTTCATTCAATTTTGTATTTACTTTTGCTTTCTCGTTTTTTTACCGAGTATTTTAACAAATTCATTTCATTTAACTGTAAATAAAATTGGTCTTATGTTTGTACCAATGTCTCTTTCTATCATGCTAGGAAGTTTTTGCTACAAGTTTTTGCAAAAACGCCTCACAACAAAGCAAGCTTTATTTATTACGAGTTTCTTCAATATTATATGTGTCGTTTTATTCTCTTTCACATATAGCATCAATATCCCCTTCATCATTATCGTTACATCTTTGTACGGTTTTAGTATGGGACTTTCTATGCCAACTCACACTACTTTATTAACAGAAGAATTCGTACAAGAACGTGCAACAGCTATCGGTATATACAACTTCATCCGCTATCTTGGTATGGGTACAGGGCCACTTATAGGTGGATTTCTTTTATTTAACCAAAATTACTTTTGGATTTTCTTCCTAGGTGCAATTATGTTTTTACTTGTAATCTTATATGCAATGAAAATGCTAAGTTTTCATGCTGTACAAAAATTAAAATAGAGCCCCCAAAATGTCGGCTCTATTTTACCCTCTTTGATCCGCAACAATATGAATATCAATATACTTTGTTTGTCTCATAATTTCATTTACAATAGAGCCTTTTCGTATTTCTTCCCACCTTGTTCTTGCAGATTGTCCAAGTAAAATTTGCGTCACTTGTAATCTTCTTGCGACTTCAATAATAACATCCGCTGGTTTTCTCCCTTTCGCCTCTTCTAATACAAAACTCGCATCAAATTGATTGGTTAACGATTTCCACTCTTCAATCGTCTGCTTTTTTCCAGCTGAAATAGAATCTATATTTTCCCTCTCAACGTTTAATACGTACAATTCAGCATTTAACCGATCAGCCATGCGCCATCCCCGTCTTATTAATTTCTCCGCTGTTGAACTGTATTGTACACAAACGAGAATTTTTTCTTTTACGCCAATTGGTTCTATTACTGTTTGGCTAATTTTCTCGTCCATATCATCAGCAACTTCTCGAAGTGATAATTCCCTAAGTGCTCCTAAATTATTAAGTGTAAAGAAGTTTTGTAAGCTTTGCTGAATTTTTTCTTCTTTATATATCTTTCCGTCTATTAGTCTCTTCCTTAATACCTCAGGCGTTGCATCAACGAGCTGAATTTCATTTGCTTTTTGTAAAATAAAATCTGGAATTCGTTCTCTTACTTTTACATTCGTAATTTGAGCTACAATATCATGAACACTTTCTAAATGTTGAATATTAAAAGCTGATAATACCGATATACCAGCCTCTAACAATTCCTGCACATCCATATAACGTTTCTTATATTTAGAACCAGGAACATTACTATGAGCAAGTTCATCCACTATGACTACTTGCGGCGCGCGTTTTTTTATTCCTTCCACATCAAGCTCATAAAATACCTTTCCTTTATACTGTATTTCTTTTAAAGGAACTTTTTCTAAATCAGCAATTGCTTCTTCCGTCTCTTTTCTTCCATGCGTTTCAATTAAACCAATTACAATATCAATTCCATCTTTTTTCATTTCTCTTGCATCAAAGAGCATTTTATAACTTTTTCCTACGCCTGGAGCTGCTCCGACATATAGCTTTAACTTTCCGCGATTTTGCTGACGAATATATTCTAAATATTCCTCTGGCGTTCGCCTTTGAAACTTCGGTTCATAATCATCTGCATACAAAATAAACACTACCTTTCATTCGAAACAACGCTACCTCAATCCATTAGATTGAGGTAGCACTGTTACTATTTCATTAATTTCTGTAATGCCAAATTTAGCTTTAAGACGTTTACGCGGGTCTCTCCAAATAAACCAAGCGCAGCACCTTCTGTTTGATCTTTAATCAATTGATTAAGTTTTTCTTTCGGAATATTCGTTAATTTTGAGATGCGATTCACCTGCACCGAGGCCGCCTTTGGACTAATATCAGGATCAAGCCCTGAACCTGAATTTGTCACTAAATCTATCGGTACTTCTGTAACTGGAACAGCTGGATTTTTTTCCTTCCAGTCCGCAATACTTTTCTCTACTCGCTTTGCTAAATCTGGATTAGATGGTGCATAGTTATTTGAACCAGATGCTTCAGCCTTATATTCAATACTAGAAACACGCCCTTGAAAATAACGTGGATCCGTGAAGTTTTGACCAATTAATTTAGAACCAATCACTTCATTTTTATCATTATATATTAGACTTCCATCCGCATTATCCTTCATCACTGCTTGTGCAATACCAGTAACAATAAGTGGGTATACAAGTCCACACAATACTAGAAATGTAAAAGTAATACGGATAATTGGTGATAGTATACTTTGTTTCTTCTCCATCTTTTTCCCCTCTTCCTTATATAAACAAGCCGACAATCATATCAATTACCTTAATTCCAATGAACGGAACGATAACTCCACCAAGCCCATAAATAAGTAAGTTTCGGCTAAGCAATGCATTAGAACTCATCGGTTTATATGCAATACCTTTCATCGCTAACGGAATGAGTAATGGAATAATAACAGCGTTAAATATTAATGCTGATAAAATCGCTGACAATGGTGATGTTAATTTCATAATGTTCAATGCTTCCATTTGCGGAATCGCAAGTGTAAACATTGCTGGAATGATTGCAAAATATTTCGCTATATCATTCGCAATACTAAACGTCGTTAACGCACCTCGCGTCATTAACAATTGCTTACCAATTCCTACAACCTCAATAATTTTCGTTGGATTCGAGTCTAGATCAATCATGTTGGCCGCTTCTTTCGCTGCTGTCGTACCACTGTTCATCGCTAATCCAACGTCGGCCTGCGCTAATGCCGGAGCATCATTTGTACCATCACCTGTCATCGCTACAAGTTTCCCTTTATCTTGCTCTGCTTTAATAACAGCAATTTTATCTTCCGGTTTACACTCAGCAACGAATTCATCTACTCCAGCTTCTTTTGCAATCGTTGCTGCCGTTAACGGATTATCACCTGTACACATAACCGTTTTAATCCCCATTTGGCGTAACTGTTCAAAACGCTCACGCATACCCGGTTTTACTGTATCCTTTAAATAAATTAAACCGTAAATACGATTATCTACTGCAACTACAAGTGGTGTTCCGCCCTCTTTTGAAATTAAGTCTGCTTTTTGATTTACATCTTTCGGAATTATTCCGCCTTGTGACTCAACCCATTCAATAACGGCACCTACAGCACCTTTTCTCACTTTCGTTCCGTCTTGTAAATCAACACCACTCATTCTCGTTTCTGCTTTAAACGGAACAAACTCACCTTGTTCTGCAAGTTCTCTATTATATGATATAGATTTTCCCTGCACATACTCGATAACAGATCGACCTTCTGGTGTTTCATCTAAAACAGAACTAATAGCGGCCCACTTTCCAACTTGCTCAATCGTTTCATTTCCTACAGGTAATAATGTATGAGCCATTCGATTCCCAAAAGTAATCGTACCTGTTTTATCTAAAATAATTGTATTAATATCGCCCGCAGCTTCTACTGCTTTCCCTGACATCGCTAACACGTTAAATTTTGTCACCCGGTCCATCCCAGCAATACCAATCGCTGATAGCAAACCACCAATTGTCGTTGGAATTAAACAAACTAATAATGCAACTAGCACAGCAGTATCAATTTGAAACCCTAAATAATTTGTAAAAATCGGCAACGTCACAACGACGATCAAGAAAATAAGAGTTAAGCTTGTTAATACTGTATTTAAAGCAATCTCATTCGGCGTTTTTTGACGAGCAGCTCCTTCTACTAAAGAAATCATTTTGTCGATAAATGATTCACCAGGATTACTCGTAATGACAATTGTAATTTCATCACTTACGACCATCGTTCCACCTGTTACGGAACAAAAATCACCGCCTGCTTCTTTTATAACAGGAGCTGATTCCCCTGTAATTGCAGATTCATCTACAGATGCTAATCCTTTGATTACTTCGCCATCATTCGGAATCATTTCTCCTTGTTTTACGATAACAACGTCACCTTTTGTAAGATCAGTTGCTGAAACTTGGACAATGTCTCCATTTTCTTTTACAATATTTGCAAACACATCTTTCTTCGACTGCTTTAAAGAATCGGCTTGCGCTTTACCACGACCTTCTGCTAATGCTTCTGCAAAATTCGCAAATAAAACTGTAAATAATAGAATGAGAGAAACTGTTATATTAAACCAACCTGGTATACTACTAGAACTACTTGGAAGAAAAGATAAAATGAACGTAATGATAAATCCAATTTCCACAACGAACATAATCGGATTCTTTATCATGACTTTCGGATTCAATTTCGCAACGGATTGCTTCATCGCATGTGTTACGATATCACGATCCATCGTTTTCGCTTGTCTAACTTCATCTTCTACAGCATGTATTTGTGACTCATTTAATTGTTTTTCTTTTACTACTACCGGTCTCATCATTTACCCTCCATTACTTCAATGTAAGAAATTCTGCAATTGGCCCGAGTACTAACATCGGGAAGAATGTTAATGCACCGACAATTACAATTGTTCCGATGAAGATGCCACCAAATAAACTATTATCTGTACGGAACGTTCCGACTGTTTCTGGCACTACCGTTTTTTCTTTCAGCGAAGCTGCCACTGCTAGCATCGTAATTAAACTGAAGTAGCGTCCTAAAAACATAACTAAACCAGTCGTAATATTCCAAAACGGTGTATTATCTCCTAATCCTTCAAATCCAGATCCGTTATTCGCAGCTGACGATGTATATTCATATACAACTTGCGTTAAACCATGAAAACCGGAATGAGAGATAGCATCCGTCCCTAAATTTGTTGAAAGAGCTAATGCCGAAAATCCTAAAATGAGCAATGGATGAAATAAAATCGTGACCGCGATTAATTTCATTTCCTTACCTTCAATCTTTTTACCTAAAAACTCTGGTGTCCGTCCAACCATTAACCCAGATATAAACACCGCGATAATTGCATACATAATAATGTTTACAAAGCCTGCTCCAACGCCGCCATACA
This sequence comes from Bacillus sp. XB1, assembly GCF_053557995.1. Classification (NCBI taxonomy): domain Bacteria; kingdom Bacillati; phylum Bacillota; class Bacilli; order Caryophanales; family Bacillaceae; genus Bacillus; species Bacillus sp. XB1. Next base: position 2,900,689 of record NZ_JBNRIL010000001.1, read on the forward strand.
CTGTATTTAACATCATATTTACAAGTGGAACTAGACCGCCAATTGGTGTTAACGTATCATGCATCGTATTAACAGCCCCAGTTTCAGCAGCTGTCGTTACTGTTGCGTATAGTGAAGAAAATACTGTTCCAAATCGTACTTCTTTCCCTTCTGTACTTCCTTGTACATGTTCGATACTCATTCCATTTAATGCCGGGTTCCCGTTTAGTTCAGATGTCGTAATCGTTATAAACCCTAGTAAAAATACCATAAATAGTGACACGAAAAGGATGCGACCTTGTTTTTTATTTCCTACCATTCGTCCGTACGTAAATGGAAGTGCTGTTGGTAATAACATCATAAGCATCATTTGCAAAATATTACTCATTTGTCCTGGATTTTCAAAAGGATGCGTAGAGTTTGCTCCGAAAAATCCACCGCCGTTATTTCCAAGTTCCTTAATGGAAACAAATGATGCAACTGGTCCACGTAATATACTTTGCTTTGCACCTTCAATCGTTTGTGCTGTAACCGCTCCATCTAACGTTTGCGGTACGCCAAGTGCGACAAAAACTAGTGCCGCAATAAATGCGATAGGAAGAAACACTCTCGTTAACGCTCTCGTAAAATCAACGAAAAAGTTACCAAGTTCTTTTCCAGCAAGTCCTCTTATAAAAGCCATAACGAGCGCCAATGTCGTTGCTGGTGCCGCAAACATTAAAAATGTAATCCCGATTAATTGTGATAAATAGGATAAACCATTTTCACCGCTATAATGCTGTAAGTTTGTATCAGCCATAAAACTAATCGCTGTATTAAAAGCGAGCGTAGGCTCCATCCCTTCAATATGCGCTGGATTTAGCGGCAACACACCTTGTAATCTGAAAATGAAATATACAATAACAATCATAAATCCGTTGAGTAAAACTAATGATAATGCGTACTGTTTCCACGTTTGATTGTATTCTTTTACACCCGTAATTTTAAAAATAAGTTTTTCAAAAGGCCCGAATACTTTATCTAGCATTTTGCTACCTTGAAAAGCTTTTTCTAAATAAATCCCCATTGGCTTTGCTACTAAAATAAACAAGAGCATTGTAATAATGACTGCAACCCAAATCATAATGAATGATTCCCCCTAATTAAAACTTCTCTGGATTTAATAATGCATACACTAAATACACTGTAATTGCTGCGACAATAACTGATAAGACAATCATCATGATTGCTTTCCTTCTTTCACAACTTTATCTGACCAACTTGCAAGACTTGCCATTGATGCAACTAATAAAATAAAAATCCCGACCATTACAACATCTAACATAGCTATCCCTCGCTTCATTTTTGTTAAAATTTACCATTTAAATGTTAAAAAAGAACACTGAGCTCTACTCAGTGTTCAAAAAATGAACAACAAAAAGTAAACCTCCTCTCTAAACGCTTACGAGGTTAGCTGTCGGATTCGGGCCTAAAGAGTAGCCCTACTTTCAAAACTGAAAGATTCACCCCAAGTGACGATGCACAAAATTGGTTCCCCCGCTCCATTTCTGGAACTCAGCGATTTTAGGTTTTTTTGGAAATTTTATGAATGATTTATGAGAGTAAATATACTCCTCTATATTTCACTTGTAAAGGGGTAAATTACTGAAAATAATAATATTTACATTCATTTAAACGCTTACATTGAAGATTATTACTATTATTTCATCTATTTTCTTTATTTCTCTTCTCTTTTCTTAAAAATGACCTTTTAAATATGAAATAAAAAGAGCGAATGAGATGAAGTGCATAGCTTGTTGCACTCAGCATTCGCTCTTTTTATTCAACCTTTATTCTCCTCGTAAAAATGCACGTAAATTTCTCCCGCGAATATAAACTTGTGTCAATTCTGCATGTAGCTGCTCATACTCGGTAATATCCACCTCTAAATACAAAGCATCTTTTGATGGTAATATAATATACGGCCCTGGAAAAAGGGGATCGATCTGAACCAATTCTTGAACTCGCTCTACCGATACTGCCCAACGATTTGCTATATCTCCAAGTAATAATACCTTCATCATTTCTTCCCCCGCCCTATTCAAAAAATAAAAAAGAAATATTATCACAATTTGTAAACACGACAAACTTAGCTCCAATTGTTTCATAGAGCCTCGCTGGATATCGTTTATTCCTTGTAACAACAGTAATAGGTGCTTGAAAAGAAAAGCGAATGTGTTCTGTGAAAAAACTAACGATTGGAAGCTCATCCCCTAGTAAAATCACCTTCTTAATACACTCACAAATACTAGTAAAGTCCTGCTCCTTACTGCAGCTATAAGTCCAATCAAACCCACAATTCCTAACTTCAGCCGCTATCTCTTCATTTGCTGTAAAAATAATTAACTCATGTTGAAATGATACTAGATCTCTTAAACTATCTACCTTACTTTCTTCTCCAACACAAATAAGTGTTAGTTCCATGTACCTCATCCTCCTTAGTATAAAAGAAATCAAACATAGATTGATATTCCCCTATACTAATCAGATCGATGAAGTGATGTATCCATCATGGCACCGTCCTCTCTCAAGACGCTTACGAAGTTAGCTGTCGGATTCGGACTTTGAGAGTAGCCCTACTTTCAAACTTGAAAGATTCACCCCTAGTGCCTACGCACAAATTGGTTCCTCCGCTCCATATAATTGGACTCAGCGTTTACAAAAAAATGTATTCTGGCTGATATATTACTCCTGTATTTTGAAAAAGTAAACAGAAAAAAAGCCAGTTATAAAACTGGCTTTTCACTTACCTATGCACGCGTTCTATTCACTTTATATGCAAAATGATTCGTCGGTCCATGGCCACTACCAATATTCAATGGCTCTTCAATTGCTATACTAATAAATCGTTTTGCTTCTTGAACAGCATCTTGAATTGAGTATCCTTTCGCAAGTCCTGCTGTAACCGCTGAAGCAAATGTACACCCACTTCCATGCGTTTGCTTTGAAGGAATTCGCTCGCTTCTAAACTCAATAAATTCTTCTCCATCAAAGAGGAAATCAATTACTTCATTACCTTGATATTCTGCATGTCCGCCCTTCATAAGCACATATTTAGCACCTAATTCGTGCAATACTTTTGCAGCTTCCTTACTATCTTCAACATTATGAATCTCCATCCCAGTTAACACTTCTGCTTCTGGGACATTCGGTGTTATAACAGTTGCTACTGGTAATAAATATTCTTTTAATGCTTGAACTGCTTCTTGCTGTAATAATGATGCACCGCCTTTTGCAATCATAACGGGATCTAGCACAATATTATTCCAGCCAAACTTTTTAATTTGTTCTGCAACAATTTGAATTATTTCACTACTAAATAACATTCCTAGTTTCACTGCATCTGGTGTTAAATCCGTACCAATTGAATTCAACTGTTCTGTAATACCTTCTAACGGAACAGGATATACCCCTTGAACGCCAAGCGTGTTTTGAGCAGTAATTGCCGTAATAGCCGTCATTCCGTATACACCAAGCTCTTGGAATGTTTTTAAATCTGCCTGAATTCCAGCACCGCCGCCGCTATCAGACCCTGCAATTGTTAAAGCTTTATTCACTTTCATCCCACTCATCCTTTTCTATCCAAAATAGCGATGATAAATCGTTTTTGCTTCGCTTATATCTTTCGTTCCATGTACGAGCACACGGCCATCTTTAAAGGCGACTAACCTCTTGTCTTCAATAGAAAATGATAGTAAATATGGATTTATATTTAAATCATTCACACGACCTTCCAACAACTCTTTATATTGTTCAAAATTCATTTCCTCTTTATGAGGTGGTCTAATTTGAACTGTATTTCGCCCGCATAAAACTGCTGTTTTTGATGTGTTCTCTTTATTTAAATACGGATATAATGCATTCTCTCCGCATGAAGGACAATTATGCTGGCGAAGCTTTTGCACATTCATACATGAATACTCATTCTTCCACATATCAAACGATACAAGCCCATCTCGAAGTGATTCGTAATCTTCTACTAACAGTTTAAGAGCTTCTGTTACTTGATGAGAAACGACAAGAGATACAGCAGGTGATATAATACCCGCTGTATCACATGTTGCCCCGCCAAGCGGAATCGACTGTAATAAACATGATAAACATGGTGTTTTACTAGGAAGGATTGTGTAAGAAAGACCGTAACTACCTACACATGCACCGTAAATCCATGGAATAGAATATTTTTGTGCTATATCATTCACAATAAAGCGTGTTTCAAAATTATCAGTCGCATCAATAATTACATCAACATTTGTAACAAGTTCTTCTAGCTCTTCAGCTGTTACATCTTGAACGAGAGCTTCTATTGTTACATCACTATTAATCTCTTCTAAACGTTTTTTAGCCGCTATAGCTTTTGGAAGATTATTCTTTACGTCGCTCTCTGCATACAATTGTTGTCTTTGTAAATTACTCCAATCTACATAATCACGGTCAACAATTGTTATCTTGCCAACACCTGCTCTTACAAACATCTCTGCATTTGCACTACCTAATGCACCTGCACCGATAATAAGCACATGCTTTTCTCTTATCTTTTGCTGTCCTTCTTCTCCAATTGGAGAAAATAGTTCTTGGCGAGAATATCGATTATTCAACTACGCTCATTCCTTCTAAAGGACTACTTGCCGTTGCACAACGCTTGCGTGCAATACGACCTGCTTCAAATCCTAAACGACCTGCTTCAATACTTAATTTCATTGCTTGTGCCATTTTAATAGGATCTTTTGCTCCTGATACAGCTGTATTTAATAACACGCCATCTGCTCCTAATTCCATTGCAAATGCTGCATCAGCTGGGCTACCAATACCGGCATCAACGATAACTGGTACTGTTGCTTGTTCAATAATGAAGCTCAAATTTAATGGATTTACAATACCAAGTCCTGATCCGATTGGAGATGCTCCTGGCATAATCGCATGCACGCCAAGCTCTTGTAATTTACGTGCTAATACAACATCATCAGATGTATACGGAAGTACGATAAATCCTTCTTCCAGTAACATTTCAGATGCCTTTAACGTTTCTACCGGATCAGGTAATAACGTTCTATCATCACCAATAACTTCTACCTTTATCATGTCACAAAGCCCAGAGGCTTTTGCTAATTTTGCAATACGAACAGCCTCTTCAGCGTTTTTTGCTCCTGCTGTATTTGGTAATAACGTATATTTTTTCACATCAAGTTTCTCTAATAAATTAGGTTGCTTTGCATCAAAGATATCCATACGACGTACTGCAAACGTTAAAATTTCAGCTTCAGAAACGTCAATTGCCTTTTGCTGTACGTCAAAATCAGGGAATTTACCTGTTCCTAATAAAAGTCTAGAATGAAATGAAAATGGTCCAATGTTTAACATAATCAACCGCCTCCTACGAAAGTTACAATCTCAATTTGGTCTCCATCAAAAACAGATGTATCTGTATGATCATCTTTTTGTAAAATATCTTTATTACGCTCTACTACAACAATTCTGTTATCTAACTCTAAATGTGTAAGTAGCTCAGCTACTGTTTTTACACTCGCTGGCACTTCAATTTGGTTACCATTAATTTTTAAATTCAAACTTCCATCCCCTTTCTAAACGCTTCTAGAAAGCAATGAATCTAGCAAATGATTCTCTTGCTTTCCTTCTATTAAATCGGCCATATATTGACCAGAAATAGGACTTAATAAAATACCGTTTCGATAATGGCCCGTGCAAGCATATAAACCTTTTATTTCTTCATGCTCTCCCATATAAGGAGCTTCATGATTCGATTGTGGTCGTAATCCTGCCCACGTGCTTTCCCATTCTGCTTCTTTTAAAGCTGGCAATATTGTATAAGCACGCTCTAATATAGAAGTTATACTTTCTGGCTGCACAGTTTTATTGAACGTATGTGGCTTCATTGTTGCCCCAATTACGTAACGTCCACCGCGCTTTGGAGTAATGTAAAATCTTTCTTGAAAAATAGGTGCTTTTAAAAGTTGTTTTCTACTTCTTACCGCAACCACTTCTCCCTTAACTGGATATGTACCCCAATCACGGTGAAAATAACCTAGTAACTTCGTGCTCCATGAACCACCTGCAATAACGACTTTCTCACATGTGACAATACCTTCACTTGTAATAACTCCAGTCACTTTATTATTTTCAATACGGATATCAAATACTTCCGCCTGTTCATATATATCAGCACCGGAAATTGCCGCAGAATGTGCGAATGCTTTCGTAAGCTCTGGTGCAATAACATGACCGTCTTTCGGATAATATACTGCTCCTATAATAGATTCGGATAGATATGGCTCTTTTTCCCGCACATGGTCTCCCGTTAGAAAATAAGAATCTTCACCTGTTTTCTGCTGCCAATCCATAATGTGAAGAATTCTTTCCTTCTCATCTGCATTTTGAGCAATACGATAAATTCCTTTTTCTTCATATCCAATATCAATACCCGTCTTTTCACGTAAAACTGCTGTAAGTTGTGGAAATATAGCACGGCTTTCTCTAGCAAGGTCAAATAGCGGGTCATATTCATCCCATTCTGCCTGCACCCCAAGTAAACCAGCGGCTGCTTTCGAGGCTTCAGATGCAATCTGTTGCTTCTCTACAATCGCTACTTTATGTCCTCTTTCTGCTAGAAAATGTGCAACTGAACTACCAATTACACCACCGCCAATTATCGCTACATCATACTTCTTACACATGTTTTTCCGCCCACTTTCTTATTGATTCCTTATAAGATTTCGCTTTGCTATACGGGTTACTACTACTTATAATCCCAGACATAACTGCTATACCACTTACACCGTTAGTAAGAACATCCACTGTGTTTTCTGGGGTAATTCCTCCAATTGCTGTAATCGGTATAGATAAACACCTTGCAATGTCTGAAATTTCTTCAAGCCCTCTCGCTGGCACACCTTTTTTACAATCTGTCGGAAATACATGGCCATAAACGAGTGAATCCGCTCCATTTTTAAAAGCTACTATTGCTTCATCTAGCGAATGCACAGAATAACCGACATGCAAATACGAAAACTTTTCTTTCACTGACTTTACATCTGTACTTCGATATCCTAGTTGAACACGAGGTATATTTAATAAAATTGCAATATCAATTCGATCGTTTATGACAATTTTAGAAGCCGGAAAGCCCTCCATTAATAGACTTTCCACACCTTCATATAATTCCTTCGTACTCTTCTCACGCTCACGAATATGCAAATAATCAATCTCACTCTCAATTTGCATCGCTACATTCACTAACTCTTCGAATGGCATATGGCCATTTGAGATTACGTGGAGCTCATTTTTCATATTCATTCGCCTACTTTAAAATATTTTCGAATAGTTCATCGGCTGGGACGGTTTCTTTCGTCATTCCTTTGTCCTTCAGCCACTTATTTTGTTTCTCCCAAGATTCTTTTGAATCTGATAAAAATGGCTCATCTTTCGTTTCCATCTTCTCTAATAAAATTTTCATACTTTCCTTTTCAACTTCTGGCACAAGTGGGAAGTTTTCTTTTTCTTGATGATTTAATAAAATATTCAATGCTTCATCTGGGTTTTTCTTCATGAAATCATAGCCCTTTTTCGTACCACGTAAGAAAGCTTGCAACGCTTCTTTATCTTTTTTCAACGTTTTATCACCTGTTACAAACACAAGCTCATGGTAGTTTGGTACTCCGTAATCAGCTGGATTAAAGTACGCTGGTTCATGGCCTTCATGACGCATAACAGGTACTTCATGGTTAATGTATGCCCCTGTTACCGCATCTACTTTCTTCGTAATTAATGCTGGTACTAAATCAAAGCCAACATCAACTACTTTCACTGTATCAGGATTACCACCAGCTTCTTTTACCATCGTTTTTAAATACATCTCACTTAAAGGTGTTCCAGAGTATCCTACTGTTTTTCCTTCTAAATCTTTCGGTGATCGAATGCCCGCTGATTTCAGTGATACAACATGATTTAATGGTGAACGTACGACAGCTCCAATTGATTTCACTGGAATTTGCTCATTCGCTCTCGCCATAACAACATCTGGCTGATAATACAAGCCAACTGTCACCTTCCCTGCTGCTGCCAGCGTTAATGGATCAGTCGGATTAGAAGGGAATTTAATATTTACCTTTACACCTTCTTCTTTAAAGTATCCTTTTTCAATTGCTGCATAGATAAAGCTATGTACCGCATTTGGATACCAATCTAACATGACTGTTATTTCTTTCTCTTTTTTACTTTTGTCTGATGCTGAATTACTCGAACATCCTGCAATTATTGCAATTAATAATGTAAACACAAAGATGCGCTTTAAAAATTTCATGAATACTTCCTCCAACTAATGAATTTCTTTTCTAATATGGAAATAATTACGACGAAGAAAATAGCTAATAATGATAACAATACAATAGGTGCAAATACGCCAGCTCCATCTAACTGCGTCATCATTCTCTTACTGAAATATCCAAGCCCAGCTTGTGCACCGAGCCATTCTCCAATTGCTGCTCCGATAACACTAAGCGGAACTGCAATTTTTAAAGCTGAGAAAAAATAAGGAAGAGCAGATGGCAACTTTAATTTGAGAAAAATATCTCTTTTTGTTGCTCCATATGTAACTAAGAGCTCCTCCCATTCTTTTTTCGTACTACGCAGTCCATCATACGTATTGACCGCAATTGGGAAAAACGTAATTAAAACTGTGACAACAACCTTACTCCAAATTGTGTATCCAAACCATAAAACAAATAGCGGAGCAAGCGCAGTAATCGGAATCGTTTGTGAAGCAACTAATAATGGATAAAATGCTCTCTCCATCCATGTACTCGCATTCATTAACATCGCTAGCCCTACACCTAATACGATAGAGATAACAACACCTATTAAAACGACGTATAACGTTGCAGGTAAATGAACTGTAAATAATATGTCTTTTAGTTTCCATATCTTCATTACAATCGCAGAAGGTGACGGTAAAATGTACATCTCATCTACAATTCTTGCTCCTATTTCCCACACAGCTAGTAAAATACTAGAAAGTGTAATAGCAGGAACTAATTCTTTCAATCGGTTCATCACACAAGTACCTGCCTTTGTAACATACTAAGAAGCTCATCTTTCAGCGCTAATACTTCCGGTTTATATAAATCTTTTCGTGTTCTGTTATGATCAAGCGGTACAGTCCGCTCAGTCAAAGTCGTTATCGGCTGCTGTTCCACTACTAAAACTCGGTTTGAAAGAAATAACGCTTCTTCAACATCATGAGTAATGAATAAAATTGTTTTTTCCCACTCTTGCCATTGTTCAAACAACCATTCTTGCAAAGAGGTCTTCGTTAAAGCATCCAACGCACTAAATGGTTCATCTAACAGCAATATTTCCCCGCCTGTTAATAAAGTTCGAATAAAAGATACACGTTGTCTCATACCACCAGATAAATCTTTCGGATATTTTTTCTCATACCCTTGCAAACCAAATTTATGTAACAGTTCCTTTGCCTTTACTTGTGCTTCTTTCTTCTGTACACCTTGGCACTCTAGCGGCAGGGCAGCATTCTCAATAATTGTTCTCCACGGCAAAAGCATATCTTTTTGCGGCATATATCCTACAGGATGGTGCTTTGTTTCTGTCAGTTCTATCTGTCCAGTACTTACCTTTTCTAGACCTGTAATAAGGCGAAATAAAGTACTTTTCCCACATCCACTCGGTCCGATAATACTGACAAACTCTTTCTCATGTATAGAAGCATTTAATTCATGGATGATTGGTTTCTCATCGTAATGAAAAGAAACATTATGAAACTGTAGTATGTTCTTGCTCCTCAAATCCCCACATCTCCTTACGATAGGACATATCCCAGAATAAATATTCAAATCGACTGGAATATAAGAAAATCTCCTCTAATCTTTCTAGTTCTGTCTCAGACTTTCCAACTGCCATTTTATTTAATAAATCTATTAACCAAATACACAGATTACCGTATTCTTCCGAACTATATCCTTGAATCCACTCACCAAAAAACTCATGATCTCTTGCTCCAGGAATATCATTTAAACGCTTTCCAATTTCCCAATAGCTCCACATACATGGAAGAAGCGCTGCTATTAATTCCGCAAGTGTGCCATTTTGAGATACAGACATCATGTAATTTGTATAAGCTAAATTTTTAGCAGATGGTTTCGCAGACTCTATCTCCTCTATAGAAATTCCAAGTCTTTTTGCATATTGTTTATGGATTGTCATTTCGCCATTTAATATTCCATCAATTTGTTCAGCGAACTTTCCCATTACTTGTGGATTCGTTGCTTTTACAACACCAATCGCATATAACTTTGCATAATCTAGCAGATATAAATAATCTTGAATAATATAATACTGGAATTTATCTTTTTCTAACGTGCCATCTCCCATACCCACTACAAACGGATGATTATGACTCATCTCCCAAACCGGTTGCACAGTTTCTAATAATCTATCGCAAAATTTCATTTCTCTATCCCCTTTCAATATATGTATCTAAATAAAAAACCACTTCTATATATAAGAAGTGGTTACAGCAAATAAAGTTATACATTTATTCGATGTTCCACTTCCCTTCGCTAGTATTACCTAGATCAGGTGTTGTAAGGGTTAAGGATTATTCCTCTCTCAGCAAATCAAGCACCCCTAGTGGTTTCAATATGAAATTTTTAAATAAAAAAGCCCCGTTTCTATACGCAAAGAAACGGGGACTCATTGTTAGTGTCCGAATTGCTTCCCTACGCTAGCATAATCTAGATCAGGTAATAAAAAGGATCAAAGGCTTACGGCCTACTCTCAGCTGGCAACACCAGCTCTCCTAGCAAACTATAAAATTATCACTGTCAGTATAACACCCTAATAAGACATCATCAACTTTTTTAATTTTCTTAATTATCAACATAATATCAAAGTTATACAATACATACATTCTATTTTAGAAAATAAAACCCCAATTAATTGCATAAGAAGGAATCATTATCCTCAAAAAATTTATTTTTATATTGATTTCATATTACATTTATGTGAATACACCCACTATATTATATCTTTATACTATAATAAAATTACAACTATACAACTAGAGGAGGTCTCTATTCCATGAATATGAAAGCTACTGCTTTAACAGCAACTACTGTAGCGATTGCTTCTTTACTTCCTTCTATGGGTGAAACAAATGTACAAAAAGCAAACGCTGAACAATTATCTAATATTAAAACTGGGTATGTCAAAGTCGATCAAGTAGCATTACATACAGAAGATAACGTAAAAAGCACATCAATTGATACAATTCGCTTTAATACAAAAGTGAACATCCTTGAAACAACTAATGAGTGGTATAAAGTATCTGTTCATAATAAAGTAGGTTATGTACAAAAAGATACTATTTTACTAAAAAACAAACTTCATTCTAATGATCAATACATCGTTAATGCTAATGCATTAAACGTTCGCTCTGAACCTAATTTAGAATCTTCCATTTTAGATGTATTACCAAATGGCAAGTTTATTACCGTTCAAGAAGATCAAGGCGAATGGTATAAAATATCGCATAATGGCCAAACAGGTTACGTACAAAAAGCATTCATCTCTAATGGTTCACAACCCTTAGTAAAAGGAATCACCGTTCAAAATAATACAAAATATACTGTTGCAACACCTAATCTAAATGTACGTAGCAACGCTAGTACAAGTAGCGCTCTACTCGGTTCATTACAAAACGGTACACAAGTACAAGTAGTAGAAACTGTAGGAACTTGGTATAAAATTCGTTTTGGCACAGGATACGGATATGTAGCAAAACACTATGTAGTACAAAATCAACCACAAGCTAAAACAGATCAACCTTCATCAATTCCAGCTGCTTTCAAATTCCCTGCTCAAGGAAGAATTAGCTCAACCTTTGATATACGCTGGGAACAAATGCATTATGGTATAGATATTGCCGCTCCAGGAAACGTCTCTATCCAAGCTGCTGCTGCAGGTAAAGTTGTGAAATCTTATTATTCAGCTAGCTATGGCAATGTTGTTTTCATTGCGCATCAAATCAATGGGAAATTATATACAACTGTTTATGCTCATATGAAGGATCGCACTGTACAAGCTGGTGATCAAGTACAAACTGGACAATTAATAGGTCATATGGGAAACACAGGTCATTCATACGGGCAACATCTTCATTTTGAATTACATAATGGAGAATGGAATTTTGAAAAAACAAATGCAGTAAATCCACTGCCATATTTAGTTAGGTAAATTGTATGCCACGCAATATACCTCTTATAATTGAATACGTAGCCTTTTTAGGTTTAATCTGCTGTTTAATCATTTACAATACAAACATTGTATTTTTATCTATTATTATTGCTTTTGTTGCATTAGAAATTATGATGGAATCATTTCAAGTGCAACTAAAACAAAAAATTGCCCATATTTATAATGCTATATTTCTTTTGAGTGCTCTCATAACAAATATAATTAGTAATGGCTTTTATTTATCTACTGTATTTCCAGTATTCTTTATGGCTGTTTTATTATTTGTAGCTAGATATATTAATGTCCCTTATAAACAAAAACAAGAACAAGAAGCTTAGAAAGAGGAGACACTGTGTACCAATCTTTCAAAGATACTCCAATAAAATACATATTGAATTTGTATAAGAAAGCCAATAATTTTTTTGGTATACAAGGAAGTTATACTGAACAACTTCTCCTATATGGAATGTTGTTTCTTGTCTTAATCACTTTCTCCTTGTTTTACTAACAAAAAAGGATCTCACATAAACTGGAGATCCTTTTTAATTTATATTAATTTTTCATATCGAAAATATTGTTTATCCACAAGCATATTTTTCATAAATAAAGCTCAGATTATATTTTTTCTCTAAGCTCATTCGTTGTTCGTCATCGCACCAATAGAAAAGAATATCATGAATCGTTGCGTAACGCTTATTTTTAAGAAATAGCCTAAAGAATGATGGTAAACAATCATGTAATTGTATAAATATATAATTGCGTAGTGTTTCTTCTTTATATTCAATGCCCTTACAAATATACAGTAATTCTTCACAATAATATGCATGCTGTGGAACTTGTATCATTTCGAAAAATGGCACATAAGATAGTAGCTTTCCAATAAAATGACCGTATCGATCCATTACTCCTATCGTCATATGCTCCATCATTTCTTTCATCACATATAAATAATCATCTACATGCGTTGTCTTTAATGGGTCTAAGCGATCGGAAATTTGAGATAATACAGCTCTTTGACATGCTAAAACTGCCTGACTAGGTCCATAATATGATAGGAAATCTGTACACTTACGATATTTCCGTAATAAATCATGTGTATACAAATCATATACAAAAGTATTACAATACATTGCTAAACTCATCATATCACTATTTAATTGCTCTTTTGATAATGATTTCGCTCTCTTGCACATATAAAAGAATGTAAATTCCAATACTTCTTTATGAGATAATAAATGTTTACAATCGGTTATACACTTCTCATTAAATTTAACTCTATCCCAAATTTCAATATCCCTATCTGTCAATTCACCTATACGATATTTAATAATTAAATAATTTAAAGCAACTGATTGCGTCAAAAGATCCCATGTTTCATATTCCAATGAAGTATGAACAAACTCAGCTAATCCTTGCGCTATCATAAAATCATTTGCCTCTTCATACCAACCAATCTCTTGGCATAAGCGAAGAATACGCACTAAAGTTGGAATTTCATCTTTATGAAACTGCGGTAATTTCTTTGCTTTATTCATGCCATATACGATAAATGCCGCTAAATTTTCTTCTTTATAAAATTCTTTTTCTTTCCATACTAATATAGTTCGTTCTTTCCCCTCACCTTTTGGGTGACAAGGTACAAGCAAAGAAAATAATTCAGCGAAATTATTTGGTTCTATATATGTATCTGTAACCAAATTCCAATTTGGATCGCCCTGTACAGCCTTCATATAATTCCCCTTCCCTTTTCATCTATGTAGGAAATATTAATTTATTATCGCACCACTAAAAATTAATATTGTTATATTCAAAATCCCTCATAATACTTATATCTATCAGTATATCATCTTTTCTCTTATTAAAAATGAAGAATAACAAATTAAAAAAAACTGTCGAAATTATTAACCGTATCCTTATTATATAATGTCTCAGATACATCACGCTAACATATTAGTTTAATCCATATATGCTAGAATAATGTATCTGAACTTTATATATAATTTAGCTCTTTATGAGTGACCATTAGACTCTCGGTTAATTAAAGTTTTAATTTACTCTGTATGCTCTGAGATTTCGCTCAAGGCAAATCCAGCTTGATCATCTGCTGATTCCCTTATAGCTAAATCTCCTAGTGCTAACATGCCAATAAGTTGACCACTATCAACTACTGGTAATCGTCTAATTTGATGCTGTGCCATTAGCTCTGTAGCTTTTTCAATAGAATCATTTGGAGAAACTGAGATAATATTTGTTGTCATTACATTTGTAATTTTATTAGATCCAGGATGTTTTTCAGCAATCCCTCGAACGACTAAATCACGATCAGTAACAAGCCCAACAACTTGCTCATTTTCAACAACTGGAATTAATCCAACTGATTCTTCCTTCATTTTAACAGCTGCCTCATATACATTGTCTAGCGGTGTACAATGTACAATATGGGTACTCATTAAGTCTCTAACTCGTGTCATTATTTATTTCCTCCTTTTTATACATACCATAGCTTTTCCAAAATTCCTTTATTTATTTCTGGAAAGTAACGCAATAAAAAGAATTAACAAAATAAAAAAGAGCCAGCATAATGCTGACTCTTTTTTGTATGACCCGTACGGGATTCGAACCCGTGTTACCGCCGTGAAAGGGCGGTGTCTTAACCACTTGACCAACGGGCCATGGCTCCGCAGGTAGGACTCGAACCTACGACCGATCGGTTAACAGCCGATAGCTCTACCACTGAGCTACTGCGGAATAATATATGGTGGGCCTAAATGGACTCGAACCATCGACCTCACGCTTATCAGGCGTGCGCTCTAACCAGCTGAGCTATAGGCCCATATACTTTACAGGGGCAGTAGGAATCGAACCCACACTGGAGGTTTTGGAGACCTCAGTTCTACCTTTAAACTATGCCCCTAAATGATGCCGGCTAGAGGACTTGAACCCCCAACCTACTGATTACAAGTCAGTTGCTCTACCAATTGAGCTAAGCCGGCATAAAAAAAATGGTGGCTCGGGACGGAATCGAACCGCCGACACGAGGATTTTCAGTCCTCTGCTCTACCGACTGAGCTACCGAGCCAACATAAATGGCGGTCCCGACCGGGGTCGAACCGGCGATCTCCTGCGTGACAGGCAGGCATGTTAACCACTACACCACGGGACCATTTGGTTGCGGGGACAGGATTTGAACCTGCGACCTTCGGGTTATGAGCCCGACGAGCTACCGTGCTGCTCCACCCCGCGACAATATAAAGTTTT
>NZ_JBNRIL010000001.1:2916238-2916946 GCF_053557995.1 Bacillus sp. XB1
AAATGGAGGAGGTAGAGGGATTCGAACCCCCGCGCGACTCTCGCCGCCTGTCGGTTTTCAAGACCGATCCCTTCAGCCGAACTTGGGTATACCTCCATGAAGGAAAAATAAATATTTTATTATTATATGTCTAAACCATTAAAGAAAAAATGGAGGAGGTAGAGGGATTCGAACCCCCGCGCGATTCTCACCGCCTGTCGGTTTTCAAGACCGATCCCTTCAGCCGAACTTGGGTATACCTCCGAGACATATATTAAATAAAGTGGAGCCTAGCGGGATCGAACCGCTGACCTCCTGCGTGCAAGGCAGGCGCTCTCCCAGCTGAGCTAAGGCCCCATGTTTTTTGGGAATATCGGGAAGACAGGATTTGAACCTGCGACCCCCTGGTCCCAAACCAGGTGCTCTACCAAGCTGAGCCACTTCCCGTTAATAAAAGCGCGCCCGAGAGGAGTCGAACCCCTAACCTCTTGATCCGTAGTCAAACGCTCTATCCAATTGAGCTACGGGCGCATATGGTGCCGAGGGCGGGGGTCGAACCCGCACGGTGGTCACCCACCGCAGGATTTTAAGTCCTGTGCGTCTGCCTGTTCCGCCACCCCGGCATGTCATATTGAAAATTGGAGCGGAAGACGGGATTCGAACCCGCGACCCCAACCTTGGCAAGGTTGTATTCTACCACTGAACTACTTCCGCAAGACATGTATAAGT
>NZ_JBNRIL010000001.1:2916956-2917657 GCF_053557995.1 Bacillus sp. XB1
TTATTAAAAGTGCGGGTGAAGGGAGTCGAACCCCCACGCCAAAGGCGCTAGATCCTAAGTCTAGTGCGTCTGCCAATTCCGCCACACCCGCATATTTCATTAAAATGGTGAGCCATGAAGGACTCGAACCTTCGACCCTCTGATTAAAAGTCAGATGCTCTACCAACTGAGCTAATGGCTCTTAATGGCTGGGCTAGCTGGATTCGAACCAGCGCATGACGGAGTCAAAGTCCGTTGCCTTACCGCTTGGCTATAGCCCATTAATTAAGAATGGTGGAGGGGGGCAGATTCGAACTGCCGAACCCGAAGGAGCGGATTTACAGTCCGCCGCGTTTAGCCACTTCGCTACCCCTCCGACATATATGGTGGAGGATGACGGGATCGAACCGCCGACCCCCTGCTTGTAAGGCAGGTGCTCTCCCAGCTGAGCTAATCCTCCATATTGCCTGGCAACGTCCTACTCTCACAGGGACAAGGTCCCAACTACCATCGGCGCTAGAGAGCTTAACTTCCGTGTTCGGTATGGGAACGGGTGTGACCTCTCTGCCATCATTACCAGACTGTATTCATTTAAGACAAGAATCATTGTAACTTATTTAACTTTTAAAGTCAACAAGTTTTTTATATTCTTTCAAAACTAGATAACATTGCTTCATATTATATGGTTAAGTCCTCGATCTATTAGTATTCGTCAGCTCCAC
>NZ_JBNRIL010000002.1:0-1356 GCF_053557995.1 Bacillus sp. XB1
GTGGAGCTGACGAATACTAATAGATCGAGGACTTAACCATATAATATGAAGCAATGTTATCTAGTTTTGAAAGAATATAAAAAACTTGTTGACTTTCAAAAGTAAATGAGTTATAATAATTCTTGTCTTAAATGAATACAGTCTGGTAATGATGGCAGAGAGGTCACACCCGTTCCCATACCGAACACGGAAGTTAAGCTCTCTAGCGCCGATGGTAGTTGGGACCTTGTCCCTGTGAGAGTAGGACGTTGCCAGGCAATCCGGAGGATTAGCTCAGCTGGGAGAGCACCTGCCTTACAAGCAGGGGGTCGGCGGTTCGATCCCGTCATCCTCCACCATTTAGCCGACTTAGCTCAATTGGTAGAGCAACTGACTTGTAATCAGTAGGTTGGGGGTTCAAGTCCTCTAGTCGGCACCAGAAATCATGGCGGTTGTGGCGAAGTGGTTAACGCACCGGATTGTGGCTCCGGCATTCGTGGGTTCGATTCCCATCAGTCGCCCCATTTTTCTTAAATAAATTAATATGCGGGTGTGGCGGAATTGGCAGACGCACCAGACTTAGGATCTGGCGCCTTTGGCGTGGGGGTTCGACTCCCTTCACCCGCACTTTTAATTAAATAACTCATACATGTCTTGCGGAAGTAGTTCAGTGGTAGAATACAACCTTGCCAAGGTTGGGGTCGCGGGTTCGAATCCCGTCTTCCGCTCCAATTTTCAATATGACATGCCGGGGTGGCGGAACAGGCAGACGCACAGGACTTAAAATCCTGCGGTGGGTGACCACCGTGCGGGTTCGACCCCCGCCCTCGGCACCATATGCGCCCGTAGCTCAATTGGATAGAGCGTTTGACTACGGATCAAGAGGTTAGGGGTTCGACTCCTCTCGGGCGCGCTTTTATTAACGGGAAGTGGCTCAGCTTGGTAGAGCACCTGGTTTGGGACCAGGGGGTCGCAGGTTCAAATCCTGTCTTCCCGATATTCCTAAAAAACATGGGGCCTTAGCTCAGCTGGGAGAGCGCCTGCCTTGCACGCAGGAGGTCAGCGGTTCGATCCCGCTAGGCTCCACTTATATTAATATCATTTATGGCGGTGTAGCTCAGCTGGCTAGAGCGTACGGTTCATACCCGTGAGGTCGGGGGTTCGATCCCCTCCGCCGCTACCATAAAGGACCTTTAGCTCAGCTGGTTAGAGCAGACGGCTCATAACCGTCCGGTCGTAGGTTCGAGTCCTACAAGGTCCACCATTAGACGTATATATCTCGGAGGTATACCCAAGTTCGGCTGAAGGGATCGGTCTTGAAAACCGACAGGCGGCGAGAGTCGCGCGGGGGTTCGAATCCCTCTACCTCCTCCATTT
>NZ_JBNRIL010000002.1:1366-146865 GCF_053557995.1 Bacillus sp. XB1
TCTAAAGTGAATATTTTATCATCGCGGGGTGGAGCAGCACGGTAGCTCGTCGGGCTCATAACCCGAAGGTCGCAGGTTCAAATCCTGTCCCCGCAACCAAATGGTCCCGTGGTGTAGTGGTTAACATGCCTGCCTGTCACGCAGGAGATCGCCGGTTCGACCCCGGTCGGGACCGCCATTTTTTACATAAAGGCTCGGTAGCTCAGTCGGTAGAGCAGAGGACTGAAAATCCTCGTGTCGGCGGTTCGATTCCGTCCCGAGCCACCATTTTGAAATCACGAGCCGACTTAGCTCAATTGGTAGAGCAACTGACTTGTAATCAGTAGGTTGGGGGTTCAAGTCCTCTAGTCGGCACCACTTTCAAAATGAGCCATTAGCTCAGTTGGTAGAGCATCTGACTTTTAATCAGAGGGTCGAAGGTTCGAGTCCTTCATGGCTCACCATTTACAATTTAATGCGGGTGTAGTTTAGTGGTAAAACAAGAGCCTTCCAAGCTCTGGTCGAGAGTTCGATTCTCTTCACCCGCTTTTCAATTATGGGCCTATAGCTCAGCTGGTTAGAGCGCACGCCTGATAAGCGTGAGGTCGATGGTTCGAGTCCATTTAGGCCCACCATAATTGTTCCGCAGTAGCTCAGTGGTAGAGCTATCGGCTGTTAACCGATCGGTCGTAGGTTCGAGTCCTACCTGCGGAGCCATATTTATAGAGAAGTACCCAAGTGGCTCAAGGGGCTCCCCTGCTAAGGGAGTAGATCGCGAACGCGGTGCGAGGGTTCGAATCCCTTCTTCTCTGCCAGAACTGGCCCGTTGGTCAAGTGGTTAAGACACCGCCCTTTCACGGCGGTAACACGGGTTCGAATCCCGTACGGGTCATACTAAAAGAGATAGCATAATCTGCTATCTCTTTTTTGTTGTATAAAAGTGAACTTTGGATAGTCTGCTTTTTTATGCAATAGAAGAAATATGAAGTATGGGCTGTTGCAGTTGGGTATATAGAGCGGTAAATACAATCATGTTGTTTATTTGGGCCTGTATGAATATGAAGGAACTATCTATCTAAAATGATACCTCAAGTTGAACTTTTACCCCAGCTGTATGGCTGTAGCCTCCTAAACTTGGAGAAACCGATGAAAATACATCCGGGAGCTACTGTGGAAAATAAATAATATATAGAAGAAGCTGCCTCTCAATAGGGTGACCTACTGGAGACAGCTTTTTTATGTTGTCATTATTGTCGAGTTTTGTCGGTAAGTCGATATATTACAAAAATCGCTGATATAATTTGAGTTACGATCGATAAATTTTAATAATCGCTGATATATTTGGAGTTACGGTCGATATATTCTAAAAATCGCCGATATAATTTCACTTACCGATGAAAACCACAAGAAAAACCCTTTCACAATCTAAAGAAAACGCCTCCATTGAAATGGATTCCACACCTATTCCAATAACTTTACACTCTATGTGAAAAAGTTCACAAATAGGTCATAATTTGTGAAGTAATTCACAATAATACGTGCTACAATATGAATGTAAAGAAGTTAAACAACATTAAATTAGTATTTTAATTAATTACTTAAACAATCATAAAAAAATATATGTGAACAATAGAGAGGGGAAATTACCATGAAAAAAGGTATCAATCGTGTAGTATTAGTAGGAACAGGAGCTGTAGGTTGTAGTTACGCTTACTCAATGATCAACCAAGGTGTAGCTGAAGAATTCGTATTAGTAGATGTTAATGAAGCAAAAGCAGAAGGGGAAGCAATGGACTTAAGCCATGCGGTACCATTCTCTCCATCACCAACAAAAGTTTGGAGCGGTAGCTATGCAGATTGTAAAGATGCAGATTTAGTTGTTATCACTGCTGGGTTACCACAAAAGCCAGGTGAAACTCGTTTAGACTTAGTTGAGAAAAATACAAAGATCTTTAAACAAATCGTTCGCGGCATTATGGATAGCGGATTCGATGGAATCTTCTTAATTGCAACTAATCCAGTTGATATTTTAACTTACGTAACTTGGAAAGAATCTGGTTTACCGAAAGAGCGCGTAATCGGTTCTGGTACTACTTTAGACTCTGCTCGTTTCCGTTACATGTTAGGTGACTACTTAGATGTAGATCCACGTAACGTTCATGCTTACATCGTTGGTGAACACGGTGACACTGAACTTCCAGTATGGAGCCACGCTACTATCGGTGTACAAAAATTAGAAACAATCTTAGCTAACAACGAACAGTACAAACAAGAAGACTTAGACAAAATCTTCGAAAACGTACGTGATGCAGCTTACCATATCATCGAGCGTAAAGGTGCAACTTACTACGGAATCGGTATGTCACTACTTCGTGTAACTAAAGCAATCTTAAACAACGAGAACAGCGTATTAACTGTATCTGCATACCTTGAAGGTCAATACGGCGAGAAAGATGCTTACGTAGGTGTTCCAGCTGTAATTAACCGCGAAGGTGTACGTGAAATCGTAGAACTTGAGCTAAATGAAGAGGAAAAAGCGAAATTCGCTCATTCTGTAAAAGTATTAAAAGAAACAATGGCACCAGTACTATAATAATTGCTAAATAATTCAGAGGTGGGAAACTGCTTCTTACCTCTGAACTTATATAATTTAATATAAATTCCTTTTCCGGTTTCCCTTGTATATCCCCAATATACCCCTTTGCTGGATAAGGGTCGTTTATAGAAAAGAGCACTCTATTTTACGTAGAGTGCTCTTTATTATTCCGCTATTTGCCGGGCAGTAAAAACCCACTGATTAAAGTTTCAATTTATTATTTTTTAGGTGTTAATCCTAATTTCTTTAAAATATCTGCCAGTGTACCGCTTTTGGATTTTTCTACAGGTGTTTGTGATTTAGATGCATCTGGACCTTTTTTCAAGAAGTTCCTTTCAACGAAGCGAATATCTTTTTCGTCGACAATACCATCTTTATTAAGGTATCCGTCTTTTACAGTTAGTCCTTTTTTACCATAGTTGCTAGCGATAATTTCAGCATCTTTAATATCGATTACTTTATGAGCATTTACATCGCCGGTAAGGTTTTCTTCAGGTCTTGCATAATAATATTGGCCAAGCAGCTTACCGTCTTTTTCAGTACCAAGTTTCGTTGTTAGGCGGCTTGTTAAATGTCTTGGCACCTCTACATATAAGTTATAGTCGCGTTTATTAACTGGAAGTTCATTTAGTTTGAAGTATCCGTATTTATCTAGTGAGCCTTCAAACTTATGACGGTAAGAATCAGTCGCATATACTTTTACGCCAAGCTTTGTATAATCGAACTTTTCATCTAAATATTCGCGTTCATTTAAGAACGCACCAGGTTTAATATTTCCTTCTACTAGTGAGTTTAAGGACATAACTGAGAATGTTTGATCTTGAAGTACACGCATTCTATTTGGTTCTGATTCACCTTGTTTCCAGTAAACAAAAATTGGTGACTCTAATTGAGCGTTTGCTTCATAAAATTCATCATTTTCTACTTTGAAAGTTACATCAATGAACGGGAAATCACCATCTAATCCAGCAAAGTTTTTGTCATCGATAGCGCCGCCAACTGTAACAGAACCTGCCTCTAGTTTCGGTTCATTTACTTTTGCGGTTACTCCTTTTTCGGAAAGTAGCTTTTCAAAAGCAGGATTAAATTTCGCATTTCAATAACATTGTGACAAAAAATATTGAGAAACATTTTTTTATGACAGATTATTTTGTTTTGATTTTGAGTGGAAAATAGCATGAAAAATAGGATAAACATAATAAAATAAAGGTTGAGAAAAAATAATTGGTAAAAATATAGAAGAATAATAAAACGTTTTCAATGAATATTCGTCAAAATTCGATATTTTACACGGAAATGTGAAGAAAAACTAACATTTTTAAGAAAAAAACGAATGTTTTTTATAAATTAACAAGGATATTGCAGTTTTTCGCAGAAATAGTTAAAGTATAAAAAATTCTGTCATCTAAGTGAGGTGAGCATATTGAGTGTAATAAATTGTGAAGAAGTGAAACGAGATGAGTTTCATACAGAAAAGTACTATGAAAGTTATAACATCTTTGGCGCACATGTTGTGACGGAAGATGAGATTCAAGGGGTACGATTTACAGTCTGGGCTCCTCATGCGAAAGCAATGAGTGTTGTTGGAGATTTTAATGAGTGGGATTATGAGCAACATAAGATGCTACAAGTGACAGAAGAAGGGATTTGGTCCTTATTTATACCGCATATTGAAGAAGGAGAAATATATAAATATGCGATTGAAACGTTGGCTGGTGACGTCATTTTAAAGGCAGATCCGTATGCTATATATGCAGAAGTAAGACCGAATACGGCATCTGTAGTTTTTGATATAAAAGGATATGAATGGAATGATAAAAACTGGAATCGTAAGAAAAAGAAAAAACCGATTTATAAAGAAGCGATGACAGTTTATGAATTACATTTTGGTTCTTGGAAAAAGAAAGAAGATGGAACACTATATTCTTACAGGGAAATGGCAGAAGAACTCATTCCGTATGTGGTGGAACATCAATTTACACATATTGAAATTATGCCGCTTGTTGAGCATCCATATGATCGTTCTTGGGGATATCAAGGAACGGGATATTATGCAGCGACGAGTAGATTTGGTACACCGCATGATTTAATGTATTTTGTCGACGAATGTCATAAATATGGAATCGGTGTCATTTTAGATTGGGTACCGGGGCATTTTTGTAAAGATGCTCACGGTTTATATTTGTTTGATGGCACACCGACCTATGAATATAAAGATAAAGATGTACAAGAAAATCTAGTATGGGGAACTGTCAATTTTGATTTAGGAAAGAGAGAGGTACGTAATTTCTTAATTTCAAATGCGTTATTTTGGATGAGATATTTCCATATTGATGGTTTCAGAGTAGATGCAGTTGCGAACATGTTGTACTGGAATAAAGAAGGACAAGAGCAAAGTAATGAGTACGCTGTGTCATTTTTACGGGAGTTAAATGAAGCAGTGTTTGCAGAGGATGAAGATTTTCTTATGACGGCAGAGGATTCAACAGCTTGGCCACTTGTAACAGCACCAACGTATGAAGGTGGGCTTGGATTCAATTACAAATGGAATATGGGCTGGATGAATGACGTGCTGAAATATATGGAGTGTGCGCCAGAGTACAGAAAATATATTCATGAGAAAATGACGTTCTCTTTACTATATGCTTACTCTGAAAACTTCATATTACCCCTTTCTCATGATGAAGTCGTTCATGGGAAAAAGTCGTTATTAAATAAAATGCCAGGTGATTACTGGGATAAGTTTGCTCAGCTTCGTTTGTTATATGGATATTTCTTTACTCACCCAGGAAAGAAATTACTTTTCATGGGAGGAGAATTCGGGCAGTTTGATGAGTGGAAAGACCTTGAAGATTTAGATTGGAATTTACATGATTTTGAAATGCATCGTTATATGCATGATTACTTTAAAGAGCTCATAGCATTGTATAAGCGCTCAAAACCACTTTGGCAGCTTGATCATTCGCCTGAAGGTTTTCAGTGGATTGATGCTAATAATAACGAGCAAAGTATTTTCTCGTTTATCCGCCAAGGGGATAAACAAGAAGATGCGTTAGTTATCGTATGTAATTTTACGAAAGCTACATATGAAAACTATAAAGTAGGTGTACCAGATTTCGAGTATTATAACGAGATTTTAAACAGTGATGCACAGCAATATGGCGGTTCGGGACAAGTGAATAAGAAACGTCTTAAGACGATTCTAGAACCGTACCATAATCAAGCAGCACATGTAGAGATTACAATACCACCATTTGGCGTATCCATATTACGACCAGTGAAGACGAGAAAGGGGAGCAAAAAACAAGATGGCTCAAAAACAAAAGTGCGTAGCAATGTTACTAGCAGGGGGAAAAGGTAGTCGTTTAAGTGCATTAACAAAGAATTTAGCCAAGCCAGCTGTTCCATTTGGTGGTAAATATCGCATTATTGATTTTACGCTAAGTAACTGTGCGAATTCTGGTATTGAAACGGTTGGGATTTTAACGCAATATCAACCACTCGAACTTCATAATTATATCGGAATCGGAAATGCGTGGGATTTAGACCGAGTAAACGGTGGGGTCACAGTCTTACCTCCTTATGCGGAGTCTTCAGGGGTTAAGTGGTATACAGGTACGGCAAGTGCCATTTATCAAAACTTAAACTATTTAAGTCAGTATGAACCGGAGTATGTTCTCATTTTATCAGGCGACCATATTTATAAAATGGATTACAGTAAGATGCTAGATTACCATATTCAGAAAGAATCGGACGTATCCATTTCTGTTATTGAAGTACCTTGGGATGAAGCGAGTCGCTTTGGCATTATGAATACAAATGAAGAAATGGAGATTGTTGAGTTTGAAGAGAAACCACAATTTCCAAGAAGTAATCTTGCATCAATGGGAATCTATATTTTTAATTGGTCAATTTTGAAAGAGTATTTAGAGATGGATGCAAGAAACCCTGAATCTAGTAACGATTTTGGAAAAGACGTACTTCCGCTTTTATTGGATGAAGGGAAGAAGCTAATGGCGTATCCGTTTGAAGGATATTGGAAAGATGTTGGAACGGTGAAGAGCTTATGGGAAGCGAATATGGATTTGCTTCGCGATGAAACATCACTGAATTTAAACGATCGTAATTGGCGTATTTACTCTGTCAATCCAAACGAACCGCCTCAATATATTGCTGAAAAGGCGAAAGTAGAAGAATCGCTTATTAACGAAGGGTGCGTCATTGAAGGGGACGTGAAGCATTCTGTGTTATTCCAAGGAGTGACGGTGGAAGAAGGAAGTATGGTGATTGATTCTGTCGTTATGCCAGGGGCTAAGATTGGTAAAAATGTTGTGATTGAAAGAGCGATTGTTGGATCAGAAATGGTTATCGAGGATGGAACAATCATTCGTCCAGAAAAGAATGTTGACGATGTAGTATTAATTGCTGAAGGGAAATAGAAAAGGGGGATGAAATGAATGGGAGAAAAAATGTTAGGAATTATTAATGCAACGGGAAGTTTTCCTTCCTTAAAGAAAGTAACAGGGCATCGTTCACTAGCGGCGTTACCGTTTGGGGGCCGTTATCGACTCATTGATTTCATGCTTTCAAATATGGTGAATTCTAGTATTCATAGTGTGGCAGTTTTTACAAGCCATAAAAATCGTTCGTTAATGGACCATGTTGGTTCAGGAAAACAGTGGGATTTAGATAGAAAAAGAGACGGACTATTTTTATTCCCGCCAAACTGCCAATGTGACCAAGATGAATTTGGGTCTTTTGCACACTTTAGAAGACATATTGATTATTTTCTAAGAAGCAGAGAAGAGTACGTTGTTATTACGAATAGCCATCTCGTAACAGCATTAAATTTTCAAGCGGTGTTAGAGCGGCATATACATACGGCAGCTGATATTACGGAAGTTTGCCATGAAGGGGTTTCACTTCAAACATATGTGTTAAAGAAACAATTATTGTTAGACTTATTTGAGTCATATAAAGATGTGGAACAATACAGTTTATTTGATGTAGTGAGAGAAAAGCGCGGGAAATCATTACACATTGCTACATATGAACATACTGGATATGTAGCAATTATTGACTCGATTGAAAGTTACTATAAACATAGCTTAGAAATTTTGCAACCTGCTATTTGGAAGCAATTATTTAAGAAAGAAGCACCGATCTTTACGAAAGTAAAAGATGAGCCACCAACTCGTTATTTAAAGGGTGCAGTCGTGAAAAATACAATGATTGCAAACGGTAGTATTATTGAAGGGGAAGTCGAAAACAGTGTTGTTTCCCGTTCAGTTAAAATTGGAAAAGGTTCAATTATTCGTAACAGTATTATTATGCAAAAGAGCCAAATTGGAGATAACTGTATAATAGATGGTGTTATTATTGATAAAGACGTGAAAATTGGTGACGGTGTCGTATTAAAAGGAAACGCCGATGGGCCGTATGTTGTAGAAAAAGGAAGCGTACAAAACAGTACGATTAATAGTTATTCTTAAAAGAATCAGTGGGGGCTTTTTCCTCCACTGATTAAAGTTTTAATTCAAATGAAAACTCGAAGGGAGGAAGCTGCAAGAGGAGTAATAAAAACTTTTCGCGCAGTGGGACAACAAGTGAATATTTTATTTGCAGTATCAGAATGTGTACCGTTTGTGAAATCGGGAGGATTAGCTGATGTAGCGGGTGCGCTCCCAAAAGAGCTGAAAAAATTAGGAGTGGACGTTCGTATTATACTTCCGAATTATAGCCTCATTCCGCAAAAGTTAAGAGATGGATGTACGTTACATAAAGTAATTAACGTCCCGCTTGGGTGGAGAAATCAATATTGTGGAATTTTAAAAGGTGAGCAAGACGGAATTACGTATTACTTAATAGATAATGAATATTATTTTAAGAGAGATTCTTTGTATGGTCATTATGATGACGGAGAGCGTTTTTCTTATTTCTCAAAAGCGGTGTTAGAGTGTATTCCGCACCTTGATTTTGAAATGGATGTTCTTCATAGCCACGATTGGCATACGGCTATGGTTAATTTCTTACTTCGTGAAAAGTATCAAGATAACCCGTTATATGAGCGTATTAAAACGGTATATACAATTCATAACTTACAGTTCCAAGGTGTATTTCCTCCTGAAGTAATGTACGACTTGTTAGAACTTGGTGATGAATATTTCCACAGTGAGCAGTTAGAGTTTTATGGGAATGTGAACTTTATGAAGGGCGGTATTATCGCTTCGGATCAAATTACAGCGGTGAGCCCGACATATAAAGAAGAAATTCAATATGAATTTTTCGGTGAGAAGTTAGATGGATTACTGCGAAAATATAATGATAAGCTTAGCGGCATTGTAAATGGTATTGATACGAGCGTATATAATCCAGAAACGGATTCGTATATTAAGGCTCAGTATGATGCAGAGTCATTATATGAAAAGAGTGAAAATAAACGCGCCTTGCAGCGTTATTTTGGTTTGCCAGAAAAAGAGGATACACCAATTATTTCAATGGTAACGAGATTAACGAAGCAAAAAGGTCTTGATTTAGTACGTACTGTATTCCGCGAAATAATGGAAGAAGATGTACAATGTATTATTTTAGGATCAGGTGATTCGGAATATGAGCAATTCTTTGAATGGATGGCATATGAGTATCCGGAGAAGGTAAAAGTTTATATCGGATTTAATGAAGAATTAGCTCATCAAGTGTATGCAGGAAGTGATTTATTCTTAATGCCATCGCTGTTTGAACCGTGTGGACTTGGACAACTTATCGCATTAGCATACGGTACGATTCCAATTGTAAGAGAAACAGGTGGATTAAACGATACGGTACATTCTTATGATGAAGAAACTGGAGAAGGAAATGGTTTTAGTTTCGCGAATTTTAATGCACATGACATGCTGCATACGATTCATCGTGCAATTGAATTCTATCACGATAAACCGGTATGGGAGCAGCTTGTAAAACAAGCGATGACTGAAGATTATAGCTGGGAGCAATCGGCTCTTGCTTATAAGGAATTGTATAAAAGTCTCATGGAATAACATGTAGGTGGTGAAAAAATGTTTACTCATGTTGAAAGTTTTAAATCAACTTTTCTAGAAAAGTTAGAGACGATGTATGGTAAAAGTTTTAAAGATTCTACAACTCGTGATCAATATAATACACTCGGCCATATGGTACGTGAGTATATGAATAGTCAATGGATTGCAACGAATGAGAGTTATCGATCCGGAGAGCAAAAGCAAATGTATTACTTGTCTATTGAGTTTTTGCTTGGACGTTTGCTTGGAAGTAACATCTTGAATTTAGGTATTAGAGATGTATGCGAGCAAGGGTTATCTGAACTAGGGATTTCGTTACAAGAGTTAGAAGAAGTGGAAGCAGATGCAGGCCTTGGTAATGGTGGGCTTGGACGCTTAGCAGCCTGTTTTCTCGATTCACTTGCATCTTTAAACTTGCCAGGACACGGCTGTGGAATTCGTTATAAACATGGTTTGTTTGATCAGAAAATTGTTGATGGTTATCAAGTCGAATTTCCAGAACAGTGGCTTCTTCATGAAAACGTATGGGAAGTAAGAAGGCATGATCAAGCTGTAGAAGTAAGTTATTTCGGCAATGTTGAACCGCTAGAAATTGACGGGCGTTTAGAGTTTAGGCATACAAATGCAGAAGTCATTATGGCCGTGCCATATGATGTGCCGGTAGTTGGCTATGAGACGAGTACTGTAAATACACTTAGACTTTGGAATGCTGAACCAGTTCCTTTCCCGCAAAACTGCAAAGATATTTTGAAATATAAGCGTGAAACAGAGGCTGTATCGGAGTTTTTATATCCAGATGATACGCATGATGAGGGAAAAATACTTCGTTTAAAACAACAGTATTTCCTCGTATCAGCAAGTTTGCAAAATATCGTTCGAATGCATAGAGAAAGATATGGTGACCTTCGTCAACTACATGAAAAAATTGCGATCCACATTAACGATACACATCCGGTTTTAGCAATTCCGGAACTGATGCGTATTTTACTAGACGAAGAAAAGTTAGCATGGGAAGAAGCTTGGCACATAACGACGCAGACGATTTCTTATACGAATCATACGACGTTATCAGAAGCGCTCGAAAAGTGGCCAATTCACATTTTTAAACCGTTATTACCGAGAATTTATATGATTATTGAAGAGATTAATGAACGTTTCTGTCATGAACTGTGGGAACAGTATCCGTATGAGTGGGATCGTATTGAAGCAATGGCGATTATTGCACATGACCTTGTGAAAATGGCTCATTTAGCGATTGTCGGTAGCCATAGCGTAAACGGTGTAGCGAAAATTCATACGGAAATATTAAAGCAGCGGGAAATGCGATTGTTTTATGAATTTTATCCAGATAAGTTTAATAATAAGACGAATGGAATTGCTCATAGGCGCTGGCTTATGAAAGCAAATCCACAGTTAACAAATCTCATTTCAGAGGCGATTGGAACAGAGTGGAAGAAAGAACCGATTAAGCTTCAAGAGCTACAATTAGTTCAATATGATGCGAGTTTCCAAGAGAAATTTGCAGAGGTAAAACAAGAGCGTAAAGAGATTTTAGCGGAGCGTATTCATAATACAATGGGGATTACCATTGATCCAAATTCTATTTTTGATGTGCAAGTGAAAAGATTACATGCTTACAAACGACAATTATTAAATGTTCTTCATATTTTATATTTGTATAACCGTTTGAAAGAGGATGCTAGTTTTACATTTTATCCGCGTACTTTTATTTTTGGAGCGAAAGCATCACCTGGCTATTATTACGCGAAAAAAATTATTAAATTAATAAATGAACTCGCAAGAAAAGTAAATAATGACCCGTATGTCAGTCAATATATGAAAGTTATCTTTCTAGAAAACTATCGAGTTTCTTTAGCAGAAGATATATTCCCGGCAGCGGATGTAAGTGAACAAATTTCAACGGCGAGTAAAGAAGCATCGGGAACAGGTAATATGAAATTTATGATGAATGGTGCGATTACACTCGGAACGCTAGACGGTGCTAACGTTGAAATAAAAGACCGGGTCGGTGATGATAACTGTTTCATTTTCGGTTTAACAGCCGAAGAGGTTCTTCATTACTATCAAAATGGTGGATATCGTGCAAGTGATTATTATCACCACAATGGGCACATTAAAAAGGTAGTAGATCAGTTAACGAATGGTTTCTTTGCACAGTCGGGAGCCGAATTTGAAGCAATTTACGATTCTCTCGTTATTCAAAATGATGAATATTTCGTTCTGCGAGATTTTGGTCCATATGCTGAAAGACAAGAAGCTGTCGGTAGAGCTTATGAGAACCGAACGAAGTGGCTAGAAATGTCGATTTTAAATATTGCACAGTCTGGTCATTTTGCGAGCGATCGAACGATTTTGCAGTACAGTAATGAAATTTGGGGTATTGGTAATGCAGTTAAACAGTTTTAAAGAGGTTGCTATATTGGGAGATATATTATCGATTTACCAACAGAAATGGATATTAATAAATAAAACGTGCTTAATAAAATTAAGCTCGTTTTATTTATTTTGCTTAAGAAAGAAATGGAACAGTGGTATATATGATACCTGCCCCATCATACTCTCCTGTCGCAAAGTATGAAAATGTAAGGAAACCTGTAACCGTAAAAATTACAATAAGGAAAAATGCGAAGATAAATTTTAACATGTAAGGTCCCCTCATCCAAAAATAACTTCATAGATTATTATAGTATACGAATATTTTATTTCCAATTGTTTACTGGTTAAAAATGAGAAGTCAGACATGTTTTGTATGTTGTAATGGAATGATTATTTGTAATGGATTTTGTGTTTTTTGTAAATGTCATGTTGTGATGGACGTGTGCATACTCCCAATCATGATCATTAAAATTTATGTTTCGGGGAGGGAGAAGTGGAACGACATCGAATAAGTTGACGAAACGAAAGCTACTAGCTACTTGTAGTTTATAATAATTTCGAAAAGCGATATCTCCTACTTTTGGAGAAGCGAATGTATAAAGTCCATACTGTGCGAAGGCAGTATTTATACGTGCATCTAATATGTGTAATGTGGCAAGCGCGCCACCTAGACTATGCCCAGTAGCTAGCAGTTTTTTATGTGCTGGCAATGATACGAGCATATCCATAATAGAATCACGACAAGACTCATAAATAGAGAGAAAACCGTTATGGACATTTCCGCCATTTAAAGCATAAGGATAAGGTTTTTGATTGACGAGAGAATCAATAATCCAATCTGGATCTGTTTGAGTGCCTCTGAAGGCAACGATAATTGTATCCTCAGATTCTAATATAAATCCGAACCATTCTGTTGTTTGAATGGCCTTTCCTTGAAAACCTTGTACATATTGAAAACCATCTGGTATTTCGAAAATACCATTTTGTTTATATTGTTCATACGTTAACTCACAACAAGAAGCTAACAGTATGGCAGTGTCTTTATCAAAGGATAAAGGAGTACGCATTAAGGTAGCCCTCCTTAAGAAAAGGTATAGTTTAATATATGCGGTGAGGAACTTGATTCATTCTTTTGGAGGTGGGGAATAGCTTGTATCGCTTACCTAAATCAGTGGAGGAAATTATAATGTCAAAATAAAACAGTGCCTGATAAGGACACTGTTTACTCTTTTTCATCTCAAGGAATCGACTTTTTTAGTTATTCTTAATGAACTGACGCATGCGTTAGTTGCATAAGTAAGAGGTTTGAAAAAATAGCCTGTATATATTTGAATGATGAATAACTTACCTATTTTCTTGTGTTTGTTTGCGTTACATACAGAAAAAATTCGGAAAATAAAACATATTATTTATCTGTTTGTTTTTGCTTCTTTTTCAAATACTCCGTACGCAATTTTTCAAGTTGCTGCTTTTTATCAAATTTGGCAGGCTTCTGTTTTTCATGGAACTTTGCCACAGCTACCTGACTTTTGGAATCCAATTGATATTTTCCCACTTTGTTCACCTACTTTTCTTGTCTCTAAAGAGAATCTACTCAACAAATATAATATACCTTATTTTCCTTAAGTAAACCTTATTACTTTATTTTAACTGCTTTTTCTCGTTTGTAGACGTAAATTAAAACACCCTTTCACTTTATTACTGCAAGCAAGGGTGTTTTAATTTTATTATTTTATTAGTTGATGGCCATGCCCACATAAGGGCACAGTTTACTCTTTCCCATCTAATAAACGACCAAGGCCACCTAATACACTACCTTCGCCAGTACTTTGCGCTGCTGGGCTTGTAAGGCGTGCTGCTAATCGGCTAAGTGTTAAGGACTGAATCCAAACTGTTCCAGGTCCTTCTAACGTTGCGAAGAATAAACCTTCGCCGCCAAATAGAGCTGTTTTTACTTTTCCAACGAACTCGATATCATAGCTAATGTCTTTTGTCATAGCAACGAGACAACCTGTATCAATGCGAAGTTTCTCACCAGGTTTTAATTCACGTTTATATACAGTTCCACCTGCGTGCATGAAAGCAAGACCGTCACCTTCAAGTTTCTGCATGATAAAACCTTCACCACCGAAGAAACCAGTTCCTATTTTTTTCGTAAATTCAATTCCGATAGAAACACCTTTTGCGGCACAAAGAAAGGCATCTTTTTGACAAACTACTTTTCCTTGATATTCTGTTAAATCTACAGGAATAATTTTACCAGGATAAGGAGCAGCAAATGAGACGTGGCGTTTGCCGTGACCTGTATTTGTAAATACAGTCATAAACATACTTTCGCCTGTAACGAGACGCTTACCAGCGCCCATTAATTTTCCGAATAAACCTCCAGATGGGCCAGAACCATCACCGAAGATTGTTTCCATTTCTATGTAATCTTCCATCATCATCATTGCGCCAGCTTCTGCGATCACGCTTTCTTCTGGATCTAACTCAATTTCAACAAACTGCATATCATCTCCGTATAACTTATACTCGATTTCATGTGCTCTCATTTTTTTCACCTCGTATGTAATAGATACTTATATTGTACAGAATTTAATAGGATTAGAATACTTTAGTTTTGTTAATTTTCAAATAAAGTGGAACAAACCAAAACTGATTATCAGCTCCCGCCAATCAAGCTGTCCGCAAATACCGGGCTAAAATATGAATATGGAAATTCAACATTATATTAAAATTATAAAAAAATGGTGGAATGAAAGTGTTCTCATTTGACGTTTTGGATATAGCGTGATATAGTGAAATCACTATTGAGCTACATAATGTGGTACGGAAATAAAGCACGTTGAATTAAAGGCTGTAAGCTTGTTATACATTCATGTCCTTTATATCCACCTTTTCATGTGGATTCATAGTTTCATTTTTATTTAGGAGGTACATGACATGCAAACAGGTAAAGTTAAATGGTTCAACAGCGAAAAAGGTTTCGGTTTCATCGAAGTTGAAGGTGGAGACGATGTATTCGTTCACTTCTCAGCTATCCAAGGTGACGGATTCAAAACTTTAGAAGAAGGTCAAGAAGTTTCTTTCGAAATCGTTGAAGGTAACCGTGGACCACAAGCTGCTAACGTTACAAAAAACTAATTAGCTAGCGATAAAAAGCATTCCGATTTTCGGAATGCTTTTTTTTATTCTTTGGAACTCGACTCATTTGAAGATAATTCGCCCTTAAAGGTACGCTCTTCAAAGTCATCAAGCATTTGTTCATATTCTTCATGTTCTTCCGTAGCGAAAACTTGCGGATTTTTTCCATACATATCTGTACCAATAAAGTTTTCGAAATCTTCTACGTATCCTACATTTTCCTCACTGTTTACGTACATGCCATTATAGTTTTTCGAATCTTGTCTTTCTAAATCAGACGGTGTTTCAGACGTTCCATAATTGGCAACATCTTGCCACGCATCTTCTGCATCGTACTCAACAGAGCGATCCTCATCGTGTTTATGGAAAGAGGGAGACAATACTTCTTCTTCAACTGGTCGTGTATTCATATTTAGCTTATTTGTCGCGTGCTGGATACATGTTGTAGCAGTCGGCATTGCTTCTAATCTTTCAAATGGAATTTCTTCGCCAGACACTTCGCAAATGCCGTACGTACCCGCTTCTATTTTTTGCAAGGCATGTTTCGTATCCTCTAGCTGTTTATGCCAAAGTTCAATAAGCCCGAAGTCTTTTTCACGTTCATATAGCTCTGTTGCCATATCAGCTGGATGGTTATCATAGCTAGATAATTCTCCAACAGACTCACGTTCAGATGCACGATCTTCATTTTCGTGTGTTTGTATCGTTTGCTCTAGTTCGTGTTTTTGTTTTTCTAAAACGGATTTAAATTGATTTATTTGTTGTGGAGTTAACATAGTCGTCCACCTTCCTACAATTCAGTTTCTTTACATAGTATGAGCGTTGCGAGTAGGAATTATGAGATGAATTTCAGATATGAAAAAGGAGCCGCATAAGCAGCTCCTTTTATAGAAAGTATCCAAGTAATAATCCGATTCCCATGAGGAGACCGAAGATCGTATTTGTTTTTGCTGTTGCAATCATCGCAGGTACCATTTCCATTGGAATGCTTTTGCCGATAAAGCCTTTCGTCGCTTTAAATGCTTTCGGTGCACTTAAAAATACGATAAGCATCCATGGTGATACGATGCCCACGATAATTAAAGCAATTGTCCAAATGTAGGAAACGATGAACATAGAAGCAAGTACACCAACCGCTCGCTCGCGTCCAACGAGAATTGCTAACGTTTTACGACCGTTTTCTTTATCGCCATCTAAGTCACGAATATTATTAGCTAGTAAAATGGCACCAATTAAAATGGAGCTTGGAATAGATAGTAAAATGACTTCTGATGTTACAGTTCCAGTTTGAATAAAGAATGAAATTCCAATAATGATAACACCCATAAATAATCCGGCTGTTAACTCTCCAAATGGTGTATAGGCAATGGGAAGTGGGCCACCCGTGTAAAGGTAAGCAACGGCCATACAAACAAGACCGATTGCAGCAAGCCACCAGCTAGAATTCATACAAATATAAACACCTAATAGTATTGCGATGCCGAAAAATCCAAATGCTAAGTTAAGCACTGTTTTTGGCTGAATGCCATCGCGAACGATAGCGCCGCCGATACCAACTGAACCTTCGTGATCGAGTCCTCTTTTATAATCAAAGTATTCATTAAACATGTTTGTTGCTGCCTGAATGAGAAGACAAGCAAGAAGCATTATAAGGAAAAGAGGGAGATGGATTTGATTTATACCTCCGACCTGCATTGCATAGGCTGTTCCGATGAAAACAGGAACGAAAGCTGCTGTTAATGTATGGGGACGTAGTAAACTCCACCAAATGCGCCAGCCTGTTTGCTTGCTTGGTTTTGGCGCCGTAGGAGAGGAATTCGTTTCGACGTTCATTTCCATGTTGAATCCTCCTTTGGTCACATATTGTACACAACTAAGTGTAGAAAAAGCATCATTTAGTGTCAACGTTTATTTTCTAGGAAGAGAAGGTGAATTTCTCAGAAATGCTAAACGTTGACAGGCCTTTCGTTTGAGGTGTATCTTAAAATC
Organism: Bacillus sp. XB1; assembly: GCF_053557995.1. Classification (NCBI taxonomy): domain Bacteria; kingdom Bacillati; phylum Bacillota; class Bacilli; order Caryophanales; family Bacillaceae; genus Bacillus; species Bacillus sp. XB1. The sequence goes on from NZ_JBNRIL010000002.1 coordinate 18,509, forward strand.
AAGCGTAATTATGACTATTTTTCGCCCATAGGGGGGAGACAATTGTGATTCAAACGAAACAAAAAGGCTTGCAAGAAGTTCTTAGTGCAGCCATTAAGCATGCAACTGATGAAAAAATATTGGTTAGTTTTGTAAAACAAATAGACTGGATGGATCCGCTTCTGTTTTATGCAGCAGGAAAAAGGATTGCATTGGAAAATAGATGTTATTTTGCAGATCCAGCTCAGCATGTAATATTTGCTGGAATTGGCTCTGTTTTCACTATAGCAAATTCTTCTCACAAACGCTTTCAAGCGGCTCGTGACGAGTGGGATAAAGTAAAAGAGAAAGCATTTGTACAAAGAGAAAAATATGAATTTGGAACAGGTCCTCTTTTATTTGGTGGATTTTCATTTGACCAAGAAAAAGAGAAAACGGACTTATGGAAAGAATTCGATGATACGACATTTTCACTACCAGCATTTTTATTAACTGTAAAAAATGAAAAAGCATGGTTAACGATGAATACATTCGTTTCAGCAACAGATTGTGCAGAAACTCTTTATAACGAAATTGTTTCTTTAGAAGAGAAAATTTTTGGGGAGAGTAAATGTGCATTAGAAGGATCGAAATTAACAGTTACTTCTAAAGTGGAAGTGGATCCGAAAGGCTGGATGAAAGCCATTGAGAAAGTGCAAGATGAGATGAAGCAGGGTAACGTGCAGAAGGTTGTATTAGCGAGGGAGCTAAAAGTAGAAATGGATCATCATATTGATTCTGCTCTTGTTTTAGAAGCACTTCGCATTGGGCAACCGGATTGTTACGTATTTTCTTTTGATTATAAAGGAGCATGCTTCTTAGGAGCGACGCCAGAGAGGTTAATTCGCAAAGAAGATGAGAAGTTTACTTCGATGTGTCTTGCTGGTTCAACTGGTCATGGTCAATCTATAGAAGAAAGTAAGCGAAATAGTAATGCGCTTCTTCATGATGAAAAGAATTTAGCTGAACACGGTTATGTTGTGAACATGATCAGGTCGGTATTAAATGAGCACTGCGAATACGTTAATATTCCGGAGAGTCCAGGTCTATTAACAACGAAAAACTTAATTCATTTATATACGCCTGTAGAGGCAAAAGGCACTGCGAGTCTTTTAACGATGGTAGAAGAATTACATCCAACACCAGCTCTTGGCGGGACACCTCGTTTGGAAGCGATGAAACTGATTCGTGATGTTGAATTGTTAGACAGAGGATTATATGGTGCACCGATTGGCTGGATAGATGATGAAGGAAATGGTGAATTTGCGGTTGCACTTCGCTGCGGATTATTAAATGGCGAGAAAGCATCCTTATTTGCCGGTTGCGGGATTGTAATTGATTCAGTACCGCAACTTGAATATGAAGAGACAAGTTTGAAGTTTAGACCGATGCTTGGTGCTTTGGAGGAATTAATGAAATGAACAATCATATAGAAGCATTATCATATTATTTAGGCGCGTTCGTGGATGAACTGACGCGTCTAAATGTATGTGATGTTGTCATTAGTCCAGGCTCACGGTCAACGCCGATTGCTCTACTAATGGAACAACACGAAGGAATGAACACATATTTACATGTAGATGAAAGATCTGCAGGATTTTTTGCGCTCGGTATCGCAAAAGCGAAAAAACGTCCGGTTGCATTATTATGTACGTCAGGAACGGCAGCAGCGAACTACTATCCAGCTGTATGTGAAGCTTTCCATTCACGAGTGCCGCTTATCGTCTTAACAGCAGATAGACCGCATGAATTAAGAGATGTCGGTGCACCACAAGCGATGAATCAATTTAATTTATACGGTACGTTTGTGAAGCAATTTACAGAGATGGCACTTCCAGAAGCGAGTGAAGCGATGTACCACTACGCTCGCATGACAACGCAGCGCATGATAGCAAGTGCTTGTTTAGCGCCGCAAGGACCTGTTCATCTTAATTTTCCAGTTCGTGAACCGCTTATCCCGGACTTTTCATTAGAAAGTTTATGGGATAAAGGACGCGGGGAATATACAGGAGTAGTTCAGCAAGGGAACGTGGTGATGCCGAGTGAATATGTAGATTCTCTTGTAGGGCGCCTTTCACATATGGAAAAGGGGCTTATTATTTGTGGAGATGATAGTCATTCAGAAATCGCAACGTTTGCAACGCAACTAGCTGAAAAAACGGGATACCCAATATTAGCAGACCCACTTTCTAATATTCGTAGCGGACACCACGATAAAACGATGGTAATCGACTGTTATGATACATTTTTACGAAATGAATTGTTAAAAGAGACGTGGAAGCCGGACGTTTTAATTCGTTTTGGTGGTATGCCTGTTTCGAAAGCATTAACGCAGTTCATTAAAAAACAAACGAAAGCTGTTCATATCGTTGTTGACGAATCTGGACAATGGAGAGATCCAGCTCTTGTTGCGACAGAAGTTGTACAGGCAAGTGATATTGCATTTTGCAGTACATTAATAGAAAAAATGCCAGTTATGAAAAAGAATGATTGGTCCCAAATGTGGCAACATATAAACGAAAAAACGAAGGAAACGCTTCGTGAAATGGAAACATATGAAACTGCATTTGAAGGAAAAGTCATTACAGATATTGTACGCGTATTACCAGAAGGAGCAACGTTATTTGCGAGTAATAGTATGCCAATTCGTGATACAGATTCATTCTTCTTCACATCAGATAAAAATATTCAAGTGATGGCAAACCGCGGTGTAAATGGGATTGATGGCATCATTTCGACAGCTTTAGGAGCGAGCATGATTTGCGATCCGCTCGTATTAGTCATCGGTGACTTATCATTCTATCACGATTTAAATGGACTATTAGCTGCAAAATTACATGAATTAAATATAACGATTGTCGTTGTAAATAATGATGGTGGGGGTATTTTCTCATTCTTACCACAATATGAGAAAAAGGAACACTTCGAATCGTTATTTGGAACGCCGATTGGGCTTGACTATGAGCATGTTGTTAAAATGTACGGTGGTTCATTTAGCCGTGTAAATGGTTGGGAGCAATTCCGGGAGGAAGTACAAAAGGGAGCAACGACAGAAGGTTTACACGTTGTAGAAATTTGTACGAACCGTGATGAAAACTTAACGTTGCACCGTACGTTATGGGCAAAAACACAGGACGTAATTACTACATCATTGCAAGGTGAATCAAAATGAAAGTAACGCTGCAAGGTGTATCGTATGAATATGAAGTAGTCGGAAGCGGGGAACCACTTCTACTTCTTCATGGTTTTACGGGAAGCATGGAAACGTGGCGTTCTTTTATCTCTTCATGGAGTGGGCAGTTTCAAGTTATTGTAGTGGATCTTGTTGGACACGGAAAGACCGAGAGTCCTGAAGATGTTGCGCATTATGACATTCGAAATGTGGCATTGCAAATGAAAGAACTATTAGATTACCTTCATATTGAAAAAGCACATATACTTGGCTATTCAATGGGCGGTAGACTGGCGATTACGATGGCGTGTCTATATCCAGAATATGTACGTTCTCTTTTATTAGAAAATTGTACAGCTGGACTCAAAAGTGAAGATGAGCGAAAAGAACGCTGTGAAAAAGATGAACGACTTGCCGATAAAATTGAGCGAGAAGGCATAGAAAGTTTTGTATCGATGTGGGAAAATATTCCGCTGTTTGAAACGCAAAAACGTTTAGCAAAAAACGTACAAGAAGCGGTGCGAAAAGAACGACTTGCTAACAACCCAAAAGGGCTCGCAAATAGCTTGCGCGGCATGGGAACTGGGGCTCAGCCTTCATGGTGGGATGAGCTAAAAAACTTAAAAATACCTGTTCTTTTAATGAACGGAGAGCATGATGAAAAGTTCTTTCGCATATTAAAAAATATCGAAAAATGCGTCTCTGATGCGAAAATTGTCAAAATTGATGGTGCTGGCCATGCAATTCATGTGGAACAACCGGAAAAGTTTGATACAATAGTAAAGGGATTTCTAAAAACTATGCAGTGATGCTTTTTTCAGTTAAGAATGAAGTTACACTTATAGAGGAGATCAGAAATATACAAGGAGGTAGTTGTAATGGCTATTGAATGGGTAAAAGAAGGCAATTACGAAGATATTATTTATTCAACATACAATGGTATCGCAAAAATTTCGATTAACCGTCCTGAAGTACATAACGCATTCCGTCCAAAAACGGTAATGGAGTTAATCGACGCTTTTGCACAAGCTCGTGATGATGCAAATGTTGGCGTTATCATTTTAACAGGTGAAGGTGGACGTGCATTCTGTTCTGGCGGCGACCAAAAAGTTCGTGGTCATGGTGGATATGTAGGTGACGACCAAATCCCACGTCTAAACGTATTAGACTTACAACGTCTAATTCGCGCAATTCCTAAACCAGTTATCGCAATGGTAGCAGGTTATGCAATCGGTGGAGGACACGTACTTCATATCGTATGTGACTTAACAATCGCTGCAGAAAATGCTGTATTCGGACAAACAGGTCCTAAAGTAGGAAGCTTTGACGGTGGATACGGAGCTGGTTACTTAGCTCGTATGGTAGGCCACAAGAAAGCTCGCGAAATTTGGTACCTATGCCGTCAATACAGTGCTGGGGAAGCGCTTGATATGGGCTTAGTAAATACAGTAGTACCATTAGAACAACTTGAAGCAGAAACAGTACAATGGGCACAAGAAATCTTAGCAAACAGCCCAATGGCACTTCGTTTCCTAAAAGCTGCATTCAACGCAGACACAGACGGTCTAGCTGGTATTCAACAACTAGCTGGAGATGCAACGTTATTGTACTACACAACTGACGAAGCAAAAGAAGGTCGCGACGCATTCAAAGAAAAACGCAGTCCGGACTTCGGTCAATTCCCTCGTTTCCCTTGATCAAATCAAAAGCGGAGCCGACTGTTTAGCCTCGTAGGCTAAGGTTCTTTCGCACAGAAAGTGTTTTTTTACTTTCTCGTGCGGAAGGTTCTTAGACGGAAGGGGCTAGGAGGCGCAGCTAGATGAAACCAAAAGCGGAAGCGGCTCGCTTAGAACAAGAGGGCGTTGGAACTCCTGACGTAGAGGCGCTTTTTGCCTCGTAGGAAGGCGTGAAACGACCGACTGTTCTAGCCGCTGTAGCTAGATGAGATCAAACCAGAAACAAAACAACTAAGAGACTTGATGTCACATCAAGTCTCTTTCTTTCATGAAAGGAGAATGTATGATGGAGACGATGCCAAATTGGTTAAAGCAACGTGCATTTTTAACACCAGATCGTACTGCAATTGAAATAGAGGAAGAGAAAGTTACTTTTATGCAGCTGCATGAAAAGGTAGTATCTGTTTGTGAACACCTCACGCATGTAGGAGTGAAGCGAGGACAAAAGGTGGCTGTTCTGATGAAAAATGGTATGGAGATGATTACAGTTATTCACGCCCTATCGTACGTAGGGGCAGTAGCTGTGCTTTTAAATACGCGTCTTTCAAGAGAAGAGCTACTTTGGCAAATGGATGATGCTGAAGTTATTTGTTTAGTGACCGATCAAGAATTTGATGCTAAAGATGTTCCTGTCTATTCATTCGCCGAGGTGATGAATGGACCAAAAGAGGAAGCCTCTATACAAGAAGAATTCTCTTTAGAAGAAGCGATGACGATTATTTATACGTCAGGGACGACAGGGAAACCGAAAGGCGTTATTTTAACGTACGGTAATCACTGGGCCAGCGCGGTTGGCTCTTCGCTTAATTTAGGACTTCGTGATGATGATTGCTGGTTAGCGTGTATGCCGATGTTCCATGTTGGCGGGTTATCTCTTCTAATGAAAAATATTATGTACGGCATGCGCATTTTACTCGTTCCGAAATATGATGCTGATTTTATTCATACAGCACTTCAAACGAGAGGCGTAACGATTATTTCAGTCGTATCAAAAATGTTAACTGATTTATTAGAGAGACTTGGAGAAGAAACATATCCTTCTTCTTTACGATGTATGTTACTTGGCGGAGGACCAGCGCCAAAACCGTTACTCGAAACATGTGTAGATAAAGGAATTCCTGTGTATCAAACGTACGGTATGACAGAAACGTCTTCGCAAATTTGTACGTTGTCCGCAGATTACATGTTAACGAAAGTAGGATCAGCTGGAAAGCCACTATTTCAGTGCCAACTTCGTATTGAAAAAGACGGCGTAGTAGTGCCGCCACATGCGGAAGGCGAAATTGTAGTAAAAGGGCCGAACGTAACAGGCGGTTATTTTAACCGTGAAGATGCGACGCGTGAGACAATTCAAAACGGATGGCTTCATACTGGTGACCTCGGTTATTTAGATGAAGAAGGATTTTTATACGTATTAGACCGCCGCAGCGATTTAATTATTTCTGGTGGAGAGAATATATACCCAGCTCAAATTGAAGAAGTGTTACTCTCTCATCCGATGGTAGCGGAAGCTGGTGTTGTCGGTATGTCTGACGATAAATGGGGACAAGTACCCGCTGCTTTTGTTGTGAAAAGCGGGGCGGTAACAGAAGAAGAAATTCTTCACTTTTGCGAGGAGAAATTAGCGAAATATAAAGTGCCGAAGAAAGCATGTTTCTTAGAGGAATTACCACGTAACGCTTCGAAAAAATTGTTAAGACGAGAGTTAAGAAAATTAGTGGAGGAGAGGTAAGTGGAAATAAAAAAAGCGACACTTCATATAACAGAAATGCCACTCGTAATCCCGTTTGCTGCAAGCTACGGAACGTATGAGAAGCGTGAGAGCATCGTTATTAAATTAGAGGATACGGACGGATACATTGGATTTGGCGAAGTCGTCGCCTTCTCTGAACCGTGGTATACGGAAGAAACAGTGAAGACAGCATTGCATGTACTGCAAGATTTTTTATTACCTGATTTATTAAAGGCTGAAATTTCTCATCCGAATGAAGTGCCAAGTTTGTTCCAGCATATAAAAAGAAACCGAATGGCAAAGGCAGGAATAGAAGGAGCTGTTTGGGATTTATATGCGAAGCGACAAAAGAAGTCATTAGCGACATTACTAGGCGGGACTAGACCTGAAATTGAGGTCGGTGTTGTAATTGGTATCAATACAATTCCGGTTATGTTAAAACAAATCGAAAAGTACGCAGAAGAAGGGTACGAGCGTTTTAAAGTGAAAATAAAGCCAGAGCATGATTACGAATTATTGAAAGAGATTCGAAAAGAGTTTCCGCATATCCCGCTAATGGCAGATGCAAATTCAGCATATACATTAGGGGATACGGAGAGGCTGAAACGACTAGATGAATTCCAATTAATGATGATTGAACAACCGTTAGCCGATTATGATTTTCTTGATCACGCGGAGTTGCAAAAGAAAATTGAAACGCCGATTTGTTTAGATGAAAGTATTCATAGTTTAGAAGATGCACGCGTTGCGATTACCCTTGGTAGCTGCCAAATTGTGAACATTAAACCAGGGCGAGTGGGCGGATTAACAGAATCGGTTCAAATCCATAATTATTGCATGGAGCACAACATACCCGTTTGGTGCGGCGGTATGGTGGAGATGGGGATTTCAAGAGCACAAAATGTTGCGCTTGCCTCATTGCCGAACTTTACGATTCCAGGCGATATATCTGCTTCTAGCAGACATTGGGAGCAGGATATTATTTCGCCGGAAGTGATGCTTGAGAGCGGGAAAGTTATGGTGCCGCAAAGTGTTGAAGCTGAGTATGAAGTAGACCGCGGAAGGTTGGCGGAGATCACGAAACAGCGAATTGTTTTGGAGCGGTAACTTGAGTCTTTAAAGTAGCGGGCGAATTTCGTTGTTAATTGTCGGTAAGTCGATATATTTCAATAATCGCTGATATAATGCGAGTTACGGTCGATATAATTGAGAAATCGCCGATATAATTCAAGTTATGGTCGATATATTTGGAAAATCGCTGATATAATTTTATTTACAAAGGTTACTCTAATGGGTAACCTTTTCGTATTGTACAAATTGGATAGACTAGTTTACAATCGAGCGTATAAAAGGGGGAGTAAAATGAAGCGCATTTCAATTTTAATAGTGGATGATGAGGCAGAAATTGCTGATTTAATTGAGATACATTTAGAAAAAGAAGGGTACCACGTCGTGAAGGCAGCAGACGGGGAAGAGGCTGTTCATATTATTGAAACGCAGCCAATCGACTTAGTGGTTTTAGATATTATGATGCCGAAAATGGATGGGTATGAAGTGACGCGTCAAATTCGCGCGAAGCACCATATGCCAATCATTTTCTTAAGTGCGAAAACTTCGGACTTTGATAAGGTGACAGGTCTTGTATTAGGCGCAGATGATTATATGACGAAACCTTTTACACCGATTGAATTAGTTGCGCGTGTAAATGCACAATTACGTAGGTTTCTTACATTAAATCAGCCGAAAGTAGCGGAGAATAAATCTGCTTTAGAGATAGGCGGAGTTATTATTGATCCTGAGCGAAGAACAGTGAACGTCTATGGAGAGCAAATTGAGTTAACACCGAAAGAGTTTGATATTTTATATTTATTAGCGAGCCATCCGAAGAAAGTGTATAATGTGGAAAATATTTTTCAGCAAGTATGGGCAGATGATTATTATGAAGGCGGAAATACAGTTATGGTACATATTCGTACGTTGCGGAAAAAGCTTGGGGAAGATAAAAGAAAGGATAAATTAATAAAAACAGTGTGGGGAGTAGGTTATACTTTCAATGGCTAATATGATGAAAAGTTTTCGATTTAAAATGATTGCCTTATTTGCGTTAAGTATGGTGCTTGCAGCAACTGTAACTTATATAATTTATAAAGGATTGCAGCTGTATTATAAAACGATGGTTCGCTACGAAGAGCCTTTAGCGCAATTTAGGTCAGTGGTAAGGGAAGTTGGAGACATTAACTTCTTTTTAATTTTCTTTATTCCGTTATCTATTATCTTTTTCTTCTTTTTGACAAAACCGTATTTAAAGTATTTTAGTGAGATTTCTAACGGGATTCATCATCTTGCGAACGGTAACTTTACGAATAAAGTTCAAGTTTCATCAAACGATGAGTTTGGAGATATCGCACGTGAAATAAATGTTGCGAGTGAAAAGTTAAAAGAAGCGGTGGAAAGAGGAGACTTTGCTGAAAGTAGTAAAGATCAGCTCGTTGTAAACTTAGCTCATGATTTAAGAACTCCATTAACATCCGTGTTAGGGTATTTAGATTTAATTCTTAAAGATGAGAATTTAACAAAAGAACAAATTAAACATTTCTCCACAATTGCATATACGAAATCGCAAAGGCTCGAAAGTTTAATTGATGAGTTATTTGAAATTACACGTATGAATTATGGCATGCTAAAGCTGGATAAAAAGCCGATTGATATAAGTGAACTACTTATACAGTTAGATGAGGAATTGTATCCTTTATTAGAGAAACATCATTTACAAGCTAGGTTGAATATTGATCCTCATTTGCCAATTAACGGTGATGGAAAATTGCTAGCTAGAGTATTTGAAAACTTGTTAACAAATGCCGTTCGATACGGATATGATGGGCAATTTGTTGATCTGAATGGGTATATCGATAATGGAGAAGTTGTCGTACAAGTTATGAATTATGGAGACAGCATTCCAGAAGAAGATTTACCGTATCTTTTTGATATGTTTTATACAGGTGATAAATCGAGAACTGAGAACCGTGGCGGGACAGGCCTTGGACTGTTTATTGCGAAAAATATTGTTGAGCAGCATAACGGTACAATTTCTGCTGAAAGTAATGTAGTTAGAACAATGTTTGAAGTGCGATTGCCAAAAGACGAGAACTTAACAATTTAATAAAAATTTAAACTTTACCCCACTTTTTATTTTAATAGTTTTTTCTATTCTATACGTAAGTTACGTTAAGGAGGAACTAGAAATGAAAAAGTGGGTATTTATTTCTTTTTTTATAGCATGCACAGTATGTGTAGGCTTTTATATATCACCGTTATTTCAAAAGGAAATCGATGTTAAAATTGTCGGAAAAGATGAGCTAGTAAAGGCGGCAAATACCGAGAGGAAAGAGATTACGAAGGAACAAATTTATAAGGGTGATTTATTATTAGTTAATAGGGATTATCCAGTAAAAAAAGATAGTATTAGGTCTGATATTATAAATGTAAATCATAATAGTGAATTAGTAAGAGGCTACGTAATATTTGATAGAAATCTTCGTTTATCAAAGTATGTTGTAAAAAAGTTTTTGAACGTTGTCGATGCGGCTGGAAAAGATGGCGTACAGCATTTCTTAATGAGTAGTGGGTATCGAGATTTTAAAGAACAAAGTAAATTATATAAAGAAATGGGATCTGATTACGCGCTTCCAGCAGGATATAGTGAACATAATTTAGGATTATCACTAGACGTTGGATCAACGCAAAAGAAGATGGAGAAAGCGCCTGAAGGAAAATGGATCGAAGAGAACGTATGGAAGCATGGCTTTGTATTACGTTATCCGAAAAATAAAAGTAACATTACTGGAATTCAATATGAGCCATGGCATATCCGTTATGTTGGCCTACCTCATAGCGCAATTATGCAAAAAAAGAATTTCACACTAGAGGAATATTTAGAGTTTTTAAAAGAGGAAAAAGAGATTTCAACTGAAGTAGAAGGTAAGAAATATACTGTTTCTTATTATAAAGTTTCTGAGAATATGAAAGTGAACATTCCGGCAAACAAGCAGTATGAAATTTCGGGGAATAATATGGATGGGGTTATTGTGACGGTTCAGGAATAGAGAAAAAGGCTGTGCCATTTGGGACAGCCTTTTCTTATATAAGAAAGGAATTGAAGTTTTTTTGTCGGTAAATCGATATTCCTTGTCGAATCGTTGATATATTGTAAGTTATGATAGATATATTCAAAAAATCGTTGATATAATTTCCTATACTACTACCATTTTGGAGGAGCATCTTTTTATTCACTTTCAAACATTATAACGTTATATTTACTTCTAACTTTTTTTGTGTTACGCTAAACGTGTGAAAGAGATATAAAAAATGAAACTTAAATGTAAGCGTATTCTTATGGCTTCTTATAGAAAAGGGTGGAAATACAATGACAGAACGATTCGTACTACGTAATGTGAAACGTGTGAACGGGGAAGAGATTGACATTGTAATTGAAAATAACAAAATCGTACAGGTGACGAAAGCTGGTGCTGGTGAGGGTGGAAAGGTTCTTGATTACTCTGGTACTTACGTATCGAGTGGCTGGATTGATTTGCACGTTCATGCTTTTCCGGAGTTTAATCCGTATGGCGATGAGGTAGATGAAATTGGCGTTAAGCAAGGGGTAACGACAATTGTTGATGCGGGTAGCTGCGGAGCTGATCGTATTGCAGATTTAGTAAAAAGTAGAGAACAGGCGAAAACGAATTTATTTGCCTTTTTGAATATTTCTCGCATCGGTTTGAAACGAATTGATGAATTGTCCAATATGGAATGGATAGATAAAGAGAAAGTAATAGAAGCAGTAGAAAAGTATAAAGATGTAATCGTTGGGTTAAAGGCGAGAATGAGTAAAAGTGTCGTTTGTGATAGCGGAATTGAACCGCTTCATGTTGCACGCTCTTTATCCCGTGAAACATCATTACCAATTATGGTACATATCGGTTCAGCGCCTCCTCACATTGAGGAAGTTGTACCTCTTTTAGAAAAAGATGATGTCATTACACATTACTTAAACGGGAAAGAAAATAATTTATTCGATGAAGAAGGCAAACCGCTACCTGTATTACTAGATGCAGTGAATCGTGGTGTTCATTTAGATGTTGGTCACGGTAATGCTAGTTTTTCTTTTAAAGTAGCAGAGGCGGCGAAGCATCACGGTATTGCTTTTAATACAATTAGTACAGATATTTACCGGAAGAATCGTATACACGGTCCCGTGTATAGTATGGCTCACGTTCTTTCGAAATTCCTTTACTTAGGTTATCCGCTAGAAGAAGTAATTGACGCGGTTACGAAAAATGCAGCAGAGTGGCTGAAAAAACCAGAGCTTGGCCGCATTCAAGAAGGAGATATTGCAAACTTAACTTTATTTACAGTGAAAGATGAGAAGGTTACGTTAATTGATTCAGAAGGGGATCAGCGCATTACTGAAAGAAGGATTGATACGAAAGGGGTTGTAATCAATGGGTCATTCATTGAATGCTAAGTACGGATTAAAAAGAGTAATTAATGCGAGCGGTAGAATGAGTATTTTAGGTGTATCCGCTCCTACAGATACAGTTATGGATGCGATGAAACATGGTGGACAAAATTATGTGGAAATTGCTGATTTAGTAGATAAAGCGGGAGACCATATTGCGAGAATTCTAGATTCAGAGGCAGCGGTCGTTGTGAACTCAGCATCGAGTGGCATTGCGCTTTCTATCGCTGGTATCGTGACGGAAGGAAATCGCCGTAAAAGTGAAAGACTTCATCAAGAAGTAATCGCGAAAAACGAAGTAATTATGTTAAAAGGTCATAACGTTCAATACGGTGCTCCTGTTGAAACGATGATTTACTTAGGCGGCGGTAAACTTGTAGAAGTTGGCTACGCAAATGAAGGGAAAGCAGAGCATATTGAAGATGCGATTGGCGAAAATACAGCAGCAATTCTTTATGTGAAATCACATCATGCAGTGCAAAAAAATATGATTTCTGTTGAAGAAGCATGGGAAGTTGCGCAGCGAAATAACGTACCGCTTATCGTGGATGCAGCAGCTGAAGAAGACATTCAAAAATATGTGAAGTATTCAGATCTTGCTATTTATAGTGGTTCAAAGGCAATTGAAGGACCTACTTCTGGTATTGTGGGCGGTAAAAGAAAGTATATTGAATGGCTGAAAGTGCAATTACATTGCATCGGAAGAAGTATGAAAGTTGGGAAAGAAACAACTTTCGGCTTACTTCAAGCGCTTGATGAGTACGGAGTAAAAGAAGATAAAAGTGAGCAAGAAAAAGAATTGCTACAAGTACTTATGCCGCTAAAAGAATTAAAAGGTGTAAATGTAACGATCGTTCAAGATGAAGCCGGAAGAGCAATCTTTAGAGCACGTATTCATATTAACGAAAAAGAGTTAAATAAATCGGCAAAAGACGTTGTGACAGCATTACGCGAAGGGGAAATCGCAATCTATACACGTGATTACGGAGTAAGACAAGGATTCTTTGATATTGATCCACGTCCACTTCAAGGTGATGACATACATGTAATTGAAGAAAAATTGAGAGAAATTGTAGGGGGAAACTAAAATGACAAATATTCAAAAACGTTTTTATAAAGGCCGCGTAGCATTAAATGTATTAGCGAACAATACCCGAAATGCGAAAGATATTTTTGAAGCAGCAGAAGGGTATGTAGTAGTGGGGGTATTATCAAAAGACTACCCAACAGTAGAAGAAGCCGTTACAGCGATGAAAGCATACGGAAAAGAAATTGATGACGCTGTATCAATCGGACTAGGAGCAGGAGATAATCGCCAAGCGGCAGTTGTAGCTGAGATTGCGAAGCATTATCCTGGCAGCCATATTAACCAAGTGTTCCCTTCAGTTGGAGCTACACGTGCAAATCTTGGCGAAAAAGATAGCTGGATTAATAGTTTAGTATCGCCAACAGGAAAAGTAGGTTACGTAAATATTTCTACTGGTCCAATTAGCGCAGCTGGAGAAGAAAAAGCAATCGTTCCAATTAAAACAGCAATTGCAATTGTACGTGATATGGGCGGAAATTCATTGAAATACTTCCCAATGAAAGGTTTAGCTCATGAAGAAGAATATCGTGCAGTTGCGAAAGCTTGTGCGGAAGAAGGATTCGCATTAGAGCCAACAGGCGGAATTGATAAAGAAAACTTCGAAACAATTGTACGTATTGCGCTTGAAGCAAACGTAGAGCAAGTTATCCCGCACGTGTACTCTTCTATTATTGATAAAGAAACTGGTAACACGAAAGTAGAAGATGTTCGTGAATTATTAGCAGTCGTGAAGAAGCTAGTTGATCAATATGCGTAAGAAAATTGCAGCGTTTGGCGAAGTAATGATGCGCATGCAAGTACCTGGATATGAATTGTTGTCGCAAGCTAACACGTTAAATTACTCATTTTCAGGTACAGGTGTGAACGTTGCAGCGGCACTTTCTCACTTAGGGCATGAAGGGCTTCTTATTTCAACTTTACCGGAAAATTCGGTTGGAGATGCAGCTGTATCTTACATTCAAAAGTTAGGGATTCAAACTTCTCTTGTTTCAAGAGGCGGTAAATATGTAGGTATGTATTTTTTAGAAAATGGATTCGGTGCACGTGCAAGCCGCGTTACATATTCGAATCGATTAGAAAGTAGCTTCAATACGGCATGTGAAGAAATGTATCAATTTGAAGAAATCGCAAAGGAAATTGATATCGTTCATTTTTGCGGTATTACACTTGCGATGAATGATACGGTGCGTCATCATATGAAATCTTTAGCGAGAGCAGTTAAAGAAAACGGAGGAACCGTCGTTTTTGATTGTAATTATCGTCCCTCACTTTGGGGAGAAGACGGATATGAACAGGCAAAACCGCATTATGAAGAAATGCTGGGGCTTGCTGATATCGTTATGATGAACGAAAAAGATGCGATGTTCGTTCTTGGAATGAAAACAGAAGAAACGGAGCGAGAGGCGCAGCTTGTTGATCTTATTCCAAAGGTGGCTGAAACGTATCATATCGCTACAATCGCTGGTACTCATCGCTCTATTAACAGTGATAATACACACTCGCTTCGCGGATTTATATGTAAAGATGGCGCGTTCACTTTTGCAAAAACACTTACGTTTTCTGTATATGATAGAATAGGTGCTGGAGATGCTTATACGAGCGGGATTATTCATGGCGAGATAGAAGAGTTTGCACCAGAGAAAGCTGTTTCATTTGCGTCAGCAGCTGGAATGCTTGCACATACAATCGTCGGTGATACGCCAATGTCATCAGAGAAGGATATACTTCGGGCAATGACGGCATCAGTAGGTGATGTAGAAAGGTAGTGGGTGTAACGGTGAACGTAACGAGAAAAAAAGGACCATTATATTTACAAATAAAAAATATTATTCGTGATCGAATATTGCATGGTGTATATGCGATTCATACGAATATTCCTTCCGAACCGCAGTTAGAAGAAGAGTTCAAAGTGAGCAAAATTACAGTGCGTAATGCGATTAAAGAACTCGCTCAAGAAGGATATTTAGAAAAGAAAAGCGGTAAAGGAACGAAAGTTATCCGCAATACTTCTGCGACAAAGTTGTCAAAAGGTAAGAAATTTACAGAAGTGTTAGTGGAAGAAGGATATAAAGTACAAAAAAAATTGCTAAAAGCAGAAATCGTTCAGATTGAAGAAGGAACGGTGCCATTTCGATTATTCGGTAAGGAGAGTTTTCGTATTGAACGTTTATACACGTTAAATGATGCACCGTACATTCATTATACGCACTATTTCTCAGCAGGAATGGCAAGTACAGATTTATCGGACTTTGACTTGCAATCGCTTTATGATTTAGTTGAAGACCGAGGCATTCACCTAGAAAACTTCAGAGATGAATTCGCTGTTGGACTCGCGCCTAGTTTCGTTGCAGAAGCGCTAGGTGAAAAAGAGGGGACAGCGCTATTAAAACGTATGCGTTATTCTTACGATGAAGTTGGCGAAGTAATTGAATATAGCGAAGGCTACTACAATACAGAGATGCAGCATTATGTAGTGAATTATGACGTATAAAAAAGAGGGGATGTTCCCTCTTTTTTTATAAAGTAAAACTTTAATTAGTGGAGGAGGGCATCATCCACTAATTATTAGCTCACACCAATCGGGATAAAAGTAAGGGGAATGAGAGATGGATATATACTTATTAATCGTCACGTTACTTGCGATCACAATTGTTATTTTAGGGGTATCATGGTGGAAATGGCATGCATTTATTAGTTTAACAGTTGCGAGTTTATTTTTAGCTATTATGTCTGGACTGAACTTAACGAAAATAGTGGCTGCCTATGAAACTGGTGTTGGTAGTGTACTAGGGCATTTAGTTGGTATTTTAGCACTTGGAACAATTTTAGGAAAAATGATGTCCGATTCAGGGGCAGGCATGCAAGTTGCAGATTTCTTTATTCGATTTTTCGGCGTAAAAAAATTACCTTGGGCTATGTTATTTGCAGGGTTTGTTATAGGGATTCCCGTATTTTTTGAAGTGGGGATTGTCATTTTATTACCACTCGTTATTTCAATTCGAAAAACGACGAAGCAAAATATATTATTAATTGCGTTACCTGTCATTGCAGGATTATCTATTGTTCACGGGCTCGTACCACCACATCCAGGGGCGATGACAGCAATCGGTATTTATAACGCGAACTTAGGAAAGGTACTTTTATATTCATTAATTATCGCGTTACCAACAGCCATTATCGCAGGCCCAATATTTGCAAAGTGGGTACATAAGAGGGTTATACCTGAAAATGAACCGGAGCTTGTTCGAGTTACGACAGTATCAACTGATTTGCCAAGTCGTAAAGTTTCATTCTTTATTATTTTATTACCAGTTGTATTGATGATTTTATCAGTAGTTGCACCATATATTTCATTACCGAAAAAATTGACTGAATTTTTTGTGTTTATAGGGAGTCCAGTAATCGCCTTACTTATTTCATGTTTCGCAGCATTTTATTTACTTGGTATCAAACAAGGTATTAATAAAAAGATGATTAAAAAATTAACAGATGAAAGTTTATTGCCTGTCGGTTCTATTATTTTAATAATTGGTGCAGGCGGTGGATTTAAACAAATATTAATTGAAAGCGGCGTTGGAACAGCTATTGCACAAATGGCAGAACATATTTCGTTATCACCAATTGTATTAGCTTTCATGGTAGCTGGTTTAATTCGAATTGCAACAGGTTCAGCTACAGTAGCATTAACGACAGCAGCAGGGATTGTTTCACCAGTTATTCAGCACATGTCTGGTGTGAATTTAGAGTTGCTAGTTATTGCAACCGGTGCAGGATCATTAATGTTTTCTCACGTAAATGATGCAGGGTTCTGGCTTGTAAAAGAGTATTTAGGTTTGACGGTGAAGGAAACGTTTAAAACGTGGACGGTACTCGAGACATTGTTATCATTTATTGCATTTGGTTTTGCTCTTTTGTTGAATATGTTTCTTTAGGGAGAAAAGCCCATTTTAATTAATAAAACCCACAGGAGAAATTCAATTTCTCTGTGGGTTTTGCTATTTTTTAATCGTAGTTACTTACAAATATACAGGGCAAGGTGCTTTTTATATCTTTTTTCTATTGTCCTATTATTTAATAGAACGGACATACTGATTTTCTCCATCGTCTTTGACAAAGACTCCTAGCTCATTCAAATCTTTGCGTAAATGCTTCTTTTTTTTCGAGTTTCCTTCTCGAAGGGCATTTCGTCTTTCATACAAAATAGTATTTATGCTTTTATTAAATCGCGCATCCTCTAATTTCCATAAGCTATACTCATGTTTATAAGGATCTTGTTCCACCCAGGGGAAGCCGTGCGTTAAGAAAGTATCTTTAATTTTGCTTGGGGTAATGTCAGATGTTTCACGTAACCATTCTCGGTCTTCTTGATCAATGATAACCACTTGACGCTTATCTACAAAAACGGCTTTTACATTTGATCTGGTGATTTGTTTCTTTTGATCGTCCTTATTCACGTGAATGCTTTCCGAAGTAATGTTCATTTTTAAAGCTTCACTATAAATAATTAAAGAAAATAAAATTCCTGCAATAACACCAATTAGCATGAGGATAATAGGAAGCCAGAAGGGATTAATAAAATTTAAAAGTTCTATAATTTTTGAATCAGAAAAGAGAGGAATCTTTTTTATAATCTCTATTAATTTAGGTGAAAAATATCCAATAACGCCTAAAAGGATTGGACTTACTATAGCAAGTAACTTTTCTAAAAAACCTAATCCAATGACAGATGCCTTTTTCATGTGTAGTTCATCCTTTCTTATATATATTTTTTAACCAGGGCATGTTTTAAATAGTGAGTTTTTTCACCATTTTTATGAGCTCATCTGAGTAATTTTCTATGGATATAGATGAATTTGCCTTCAACATTCTTTCTTCGATTGCTCCTAAAATAAATGAAGCTAATGTGTCGGTTTGAAAAGAGTTAGAAAACACACCATTTTGTTGTCCAGTCTTCAAAATATCTAATAACATCGTTCTAAGAGCATCCTCTTCGTCGTCTTCGATTCTGTAATAAGGAATGTTCTCTTCATTTCTTGCATTAAAGACAATCTCAATTAAGGCAATATTATTTTTGTAATGAGTTTCTTGATAAGCCAAGTGTGCTTCAATAAAAGCCTCTAGTTTATTTATTTCAGATTGAGCTAATAGTACTCGATTACTAATAAATTCATGTTGTTTGGCAACTAAAAATTGTAATGTACGGTTCATAAGGTAAAGCTTATCATTAAAATGATAAGAAATAAGTCCGGTACTAATCTTAGCCTTTTTTGCCACCTTCGTTAAGCTTAAGTTGTTATATCCAACCTCTTCTAATGTATCAATACATGCAAGAATAATTTGTTCACGCCTAGCCTCTGCAATAAAAGAATCAGTCACGCTATTCAACTCCTGATTTATATAATTTGAATGCATAATCAAAAAAATGATTGATCGTTCAATTAAATATTAGTAAGAAATTATTAGTATGTCAAATGTTTTATACCTACATCTTGATAAGGCTCATTTTCTGAAACAAGCCCGTTTTTAGGTAAGCCAAGCTTCCTATTCGCCCTGAAAACATAATATAAATGGAATCCCCTCATTTAGAGCAAGGTGAACTTGTTATGAATGATACTAAAGGAGGAATAGGGTAATGAGCGAAAAGTGTGAACACAGACATGATGATTGTAACCGCAGACATGGTTGCGGAGGCGGTTTTGCGCTTCTAATCGTATTGTTTATTTTATTAATTATCATCGGTGCTAGCTGCTTCGGCGGAGGCGGCGGTTGTGGTTATGGCGGTTACGGCGGCTACGGATATGGTGGCTACGGCGGATATTGCTGCTAATTATTAAAAACTATTGAAAATGGCCTTGTGCAATATGCACAAGGCCATTTTATTCATATTTTTATATGCTGTGATAATTTATTAATGTACAGAGAGCGGATTAAGAAGAAGAAAATAATCTCGATAATCCCGAAAAAGGTGAGTACGATACATGTCTCTTTTAGTAATGAGAAAGAAAACATGCTTTGTAAAAACTTAACCGCAAATAACGTGTGAACACCAGCAACGATGTAAGGAACGAAAAATAAAATTCCTAATTGAATGGTTGCAGAGCGAAACATTTCTGATTCAGTTAAGCCAAGCTTTGTAATCGTAATATACTTTTGTCTTTCAGTTGTTAAGTCATTATACATACGGAAGTATAGAACACTAGCCGCACCGATAAAGAAAATAAAGCCGAGAAATGCCCAAATAAAAAATTGAGCAACTGCATTTCCTTTACCGTAAATGAGTTCATCCGTAGCCGTGTGTATGAAGAAAGGAACTTGAGCGTTCTCTTCTGTATGCTTTTCGTAGAACTCACGTGCATCACCACTAATAACACGTAACATATTTTTTGTTGGAACGATTGCATTTTCCCAGTTTTCTACGAAATAGTTATAGATTACAGTTGTTTCAATATGAGGAATCATATTATCAAATACATAATCTTGTACGACAGCTAAATGAGGGAATGCAAATGATGGTTCGATTCCCTTATTAATAAACCCTTTAATATGAAATTCTTTTTTATTAGATCCAAGTGTAATCGTATTTTGCTTTGCAAATGGATTAGATACGAGATCGAGAAGTTCTGGTGAGTGGCGAGAAATAATATACACTTCTGTAGAATCAATTGTTATTTCCGGTCTTTTCAATTGTTTAGCAATTGCGTTATAATCACTCATCTTCATAAGCATAATATCTTCTTTGGAAGCTGTATCTTTTAATACTGTAAACTTATATTTTTTGTAAAGAAAATTATTAGTTGTAAGCTCCGTTTCAATTGTAGAAATATGTTTTTGTTCAAGGGAATTGTCACCTTCTGATGTATACGTGAAGGGAACGGGATATCGCTCTAATACTGATGCCTTCGTATTGTTATTAGCGGCGAATAATCCAATAATAATCGTAAATGCAAGTGCAGATAGCATAGAAACAATAAAGAGTACATTAATATTACTGCGTGTACGAGAAACTAAATCTGAAATCCATAACATATTTATTTGTTTCAAATAAAACTTTCTGCGCTTCTTTAAAATATAGATGAAAAGAAGGAATGTTTGTGAAAAGAATAAATATGTCCCGACTATTACGAGCGGTAAAATAGATAACATAATAAAAAAGACAGATCCATTTTGCACATTTTTTTCCGTTACGTAGCCTCGCGGATAACCAGCGATATAATAGCATAGCCCTAAACAAATTAAAGCGAATAAAGAGATGAGTATAGATGGTCTTTTTTCAGCTGGCATTTTCTTGTTCCCTTTAATGAGGTGGGCTGTCTTTCGAGTACGAATAAACATTGGTGTAAATGTAGAAACGATTAAAAATAAAATGATAAACGTTACGGTTGTAACGATAATCGCTTCTGTTGGCCAATATAAATAGAGACCTTTCGCACTTGTTAATTTCGAAGTGACTAATAAGAAAAAGTTAGAAAATACAAGTCCACCTTGAATGCCGATAAAGATAGATAATATCCCAATTATCATGTTTTCGGTAAATAACAATCTTTTTAATTGTCTCTGTGAGATACCAAGAATAGTGAGTATCCCGAATTGCTGCTTCCGAACATTTAAAAATGTTCCAATTGAATATAAGAGAAAGAAGAACGAGAACATAACGATCACAAGTTGTGCTGTACTAGCTAAGTTCATTAGAGGATCACGTTCTTGAAAGCTTTGTACACTCTGTAAGCGCGGATGATACGCGTATACAGTAAATGAAAAGAAAACCATGATAGAAAAAGCACTACTTACAAAGTAGGCGAAATATGCTTTCGAATTACGCGAGACATTTTTAAATGCGAATTGCCAAAATGTCATC
Organism: Bacillus sp. XB1; assembly: GCF_053557995.1. NCBI lineage: Bacteria > Bacillati > Bacillota > Bacilli > Caryophanales > Bacillaceae > Bacillus > Bacillus sp. XB1. The sequence goes on from NZ_JBNRIL010000002.1 coordinate 39,627, forward strand.
CACGTCTTCCTCCTAATAACGCTAGAACATCTAATATTTCTTGATAAAATTTCTCGCGATATAATCCGCGGTGCAGTTCATTGTAAAGCTCGCCATCTTTAATGAAAATAACACGGTTACAATAACTTGCTGCAAACGGATCGTGCGTAACCATTAAAATCGTTGCATCTTCTTCTTTATTTAATTTCGTAAATAACTCCATTACGTCAATTGCCGCTTTTGAATCTAAGTTTCCTGTCGGTTCATCGGCTAGTAAGAGAGAAGGGTGATGAATAACAGCACGTGCTACTGCGGTACGCTGTGCTTGTCCCCCAGAAACTTCAAAAATACGCTTGTCCAAAATATGATCAATTCCAAGCTTTTTTGAAATGTTATCAAGCTTTTCATCCATTTCTTTTAATGGAACATTATCTAATGTTAAAGGTAGTACGATATTTTCACCGATTGTTAGTGTATCTAGTAGGTTAAAGTTTTGGAAAACAAATCCTAACTCTTGGCGGCGGAAAATAGCTAACTTCTCTCTACGAAATGTGTGCGGTTTTTTTCCGTTAATTACGACATCACCAGAAGTCGGAGAATCGATTGTAGAGATAACGTTTAAAAATGTAGATTTTCCGCTACCAGATGGTCCCATAATGGCAACGAATTCCCCTTTATCCACGTGTAAATTTATATTTTTTAAAGCAGTATGAGGGACTTTCCCCTCATATACTTTTGAGACGTTTTTTATGTGTAATACTTCTTCCATAGTAATCACCTTTCTACTTTTTAAAACTTAATGTGTTGTGATAATTTTTGCATATAAAAGGAACGAATTAAAAGGAAAAATAAAATTTCAACTGTTCCAAAAATCAACAGTACGACTGTAATTTCAGCGAAGAACGAGAGATGTAATATTTCTTGTAGCATCTTTGTCGCAAACATCGTATGGATTGATGCCATAATGTAAGGTACGAAGAAAAGAATCGCAAGCTGAATTGTCGCTGAACGTTTCATTTCAGTCTCAGTTAAGCCGATTTTCGTAATCGTTATATATTTTTCTTGTTCATTTGTTAAATCTGTATACATCCGGAAGTAAAGAACACTGCCAGCACCGATAAAGAAAATAACTCCTAGGAAAGTACCAATTAAGAAGAACGAAGCGACATTTAGTTTTGTCTTATATAGAGAATCGCTCGCTTCACTTGCATGGAAAGGTGGATGCTCTGCTTGAATTGCTGCATTATCGTTATGGATTTTTGTTATAAACGATGAACCGATATTATGTGCTTTTTCCCAATCTGTAACTTTGAAGTTATATACACTCATTTGTTTGGAAACGGTGGATAAGGCTTCTACATTTTCATCAGATAGTATGAGTAATTGGTATATTAAGCTGTTTGGGAATGGGCTATAACTTTTATATTCTTTCACTTGTAGTTGTAAATTGTTTTGAGTAAGTGTAAGAGTATTTTTCTGTTCTTTATTGTGAAGTGTTCCAATAACTTGATCATCTAAGTCTTTCATAAGAATATAAGATTCATTCTTATTTACCGTGAGTTTTTCCCAATTTAACGCTTTAGCAAGTACATTATAGTCACTTTGTTTAATGGCATAATAGAGCTGCGTGTTATCTTCAGCTGAAGATACTTCATATATATCTGTTTTAAATTTTGTATAAGTAAAGTGCTCTTCATTAAATTTCTGCTCTAACCAGTTTAAATGTTCATCAGCTAACGTATTTTCAGTATGCGATAAATAAGTAAACGGGAAAGGATTTTGTCTAATCGCATCAAACTTTGTAAATTTCCCGAAGCCATATAAGAATGTAATCATTGTAAAAGCGAGCGTCGATAACATCGCTACAATAAAGAGCATGTTAATGTTTGTCCGAATACGTGATGCTAGATCGGAAATCCAAAGCATATTAATTCGTTTCATATAAAACGTTCTTCGCATTTTTAAAATACGAATAAGTAAAAAACTAATTTGTGAAAAGAAAAAGTATGTTCCAGCTGCAATAAGCGATGGAATGACAAATATACTAGAGACGGCATATAAAAGTCCAATTATGTCACCTAGCGACATAAAATACAGCGGATTTGCGGCTAACGCATATCCACATATTAAACAGATCGCACCAAATAGAGAGATGAGCACGGATGCTTTTCTTTCTTTTTGTTGTTTTCCTTCTTTTAAAAGACGTACGGCTTTTCTCGTGCGAATGAGCATCGGTGTAAAAGATGATACGAGAATGAAGAGCCCGAGAAAGATGATGATAGTTAAAACGATAGCACTTGTAGGTGGATATAAATATAAACCAGGTACGTGTGTAATTTTGGCGGTAACTAACAAAAAGAACTGTGAAAAGACAAGTCCAAGTTGAATGCCAAAAAATATAGAAAGAGCACCAATTAACATATTTTCTATAAATATGAGTCGCTTTAATTGTTTTTGAGATATGCCAAGCACTGTTAAAATCCCGAACTGTTTTTTTCGTACTTTTAAAAACGTCCCGATTGAATACAGTAAAAAGAAAAATGAAAAGAACACAATGACAACTTCTGAAATTGTCATTAATATGTTCAGAGAAAAATTCACGTCTGTCATATGCAATTTAGGATGAAATAAATAAACTGCAAATGAGAAAAAGATTGCGATGGAGAACGCACTGCTTACAAAATAGGCGAAATAAGCTCTGGCGTTTCTTGTGACGTTTTTAAATGCAAACTGCCAAAATGTCATTCACCTAAACCTCCTAATAGGGTGAAGATGAAAAGAGTATGAGAGATACTCTTTTCATCAAGTTTGTTTTAAATATTTTGTCCACTCGTGTAATGTGATAATTTTTGCATATAAAGTGAACGAATGAATAAGAAAAATACGATTTCAACGAATCCAAAAATAATAAGAACGGCTGAAACTTCTTTGAATAGAGATAAACCAATTACATCTTGTAGCATTTTTGTTGCGAACATTGTATGAATGGATGCCATAATGTACGGAATGAAAAATAAAATACTAAGTTGAATGGTTGCAGATCGTTTCATCTCTGTATCTGTTACACCGATTTTAGAAATCGTTATATATTTCTCTTGTTCGTTCGTCAAATCCGTATACATTCTAAAGTAAAGAACGCTACCAGCTCCAATGAAGAAAATAACTCCTAAAAATGTCCCGATTAGGAAGTACGCGGCACTACCTGATGTTATTTTGTATAACGATCCTGCTGATTCAAAGGATCGAATAAGAGGCCCTTCATACTGGTATTTATTTCGATCTTTTTGTACCTTTTCTATAAAATTATCAGCAATTTCATATGTCTGTTCCCAGTTTTGAATTTTGTAATTGTATGCTGATATATGTTTTACGGTGTTAGGTAAGTTATTTACGATAACATCAGGCAACACTATCGTTTGATATGAAAAGTCAGATGGGATTGCGTTTACATGCTCATAGCCTTTAACTCTTAATTTCGTATTTGTACTAGAGAGTGTAATGTAATCTCTATTGTAGCTTTGCTCAAATTCGTTGAATATGGTGATATAAGATGTCCCTGTTAGCACATATGCTTCGTTATCATCCATAAATAGTTGTTTCATTCGTAAAGAATCTGCAAGTTTGTTATAGTCACTTTGCTTAATTGCGTATACGTCATTATAAATAGCTATATCTTTATCTTCTTTTAGTGGTGTTTCATATATATCAGCTTCTATTTTTTGATAAGGGAAATGCTCTTTTTGTAATTGTTGCTCAAGCCAATTTAAATGCTCTGTAACAAAAGGGTTCGCATCATAAGAAAAATAAGAAATTGGAAAAGGAGAAGTTCTATTCACTTCTAGCTTAATAAATTTCCCGAATCCATATAGAAACGTAATCATTGTGAAAGCAATTGTAGATAGCATTGCTACAATAAAAAGCATATTAATATTCGTTCGAATACGGTTTGCTAAATCTGAAATCCAAAGCATATTAATCCGTTTCATATAAAATCTTCTTCTTTTCTTTAAAATATAAATCAGTAAGAAACTAATTTGAGAAAAGAAAAAATATGTTCCTATTGTAACAAGCATTGGGATAACGAAAATACTCGAAACCATATATATAACACCGATTTGCGGGCTTACTGATACGAAATATTTAGGATTTCCAGCTAACGCATAACCACCAAATAAACAAATCGCACCAAATAATGAAACAAGTATGGATGGTTTTCTTTCTTTTTGTTTTCCACCATTTGTTTTTAAAAGGTGTACCGCTTTTTTTGTACGAATAAGCATTGGTGTGAATACAGATACAATGATAAAAAGACTAAGGAAAACAATGGTTGTTAAAATAAACGCGTTAGTAGGACCGTATAAATATATTCCTGGAACATGCGTAAGTTTGGATGTTACTAATAAGAAAAATTGAGAAAAAACAACTCCAAACTGCATGCCGAAAAATATAGATAAAATCCCGATTAACATATTCTCCATAAAAACAAGACGATGTAATTGTTTTCTCGATATTCCTAAAATGGTCAAAACACCAAATTGTTTTTTTCTAACTTTTAAAAAAGTACCAATGGAATATAGTAAAAAGAAGAAAGAGAAAAATACAATTACTACTTCTGAAAATATCATTAATCCTGAAATTTCAGAAGTCATGTCAAAGTTTTGTAATTTCGGATGGAATAAGTAAACAGCAAACGAAAAGAACACAGCAATGGAAAAGGAGCTACTTACAAAGTAAGCAAAATAAGCTCTTGAGTTGCGCGTGACGTTTTTAAATGCAAATTGCCAAAATGTCATAGATTATACCTCCGGCTAGAAGATATAGAAGTAGTTGTATTGCAAAAAATGTATGAGAGTGAGTTCTCATACATTTTGCTTGCATATGTTACGATCATGCTTCGGTCACCTTCTCCGTATGTTCTGCTTGATTATTTGCAGCGTTGTGGAAGATGATTTTAATCGTCGTTCCTTTACCAACTTCAGAATCTAGTTTGACAGAGTGACCTAAATAATCACAAATTTTACTTACAATATAAAGTCCCATACCAGTAGATTCTCCGAATGCGCGACCGTTTTTCCCAGTGTAAAATGGTTCAAATACTCTTCGAATATCTTCTTGCGGAATACCAACACCTTCATCGCGAACTTCTAAAATAATATCTTTTCCGTTTCGGTAAGCAGATAAGAAAACTTTCTTTCCGCGCTCACCAGAGTAACGAACAGCATTTGTCATTAACTGATAGATGATAAATTTTAGCCATTTTGCATCAGAAGCAACCTTTAAATCAGAATGAACTTCTAAAACAGGAAAGACACCATTACGAATGAATAGTTCTTTTAATCCGTTAATATTTTTTGTTACCGTATCTTTTAATGAAATCGTCTCAACATGGAAATCTTCATGGAAGTTATTTAACCTAGCCATGTATAAAGCCATATCAAGCCCTTGGTTTAGACGCTCTAATTCTTTTTTAAACTTTGGAATTAAATGCTCGTCTTCCATTTCTAGCACCATAAGCTGCATAACAGAAACAGGTGTCTTCATTTGATGTACCCAGTGGTTAATGAATAATTGATGTTCTTGTTGTTTTACTTCATACGATTGTAGTTCTTTTTGGAAGAGGCGGTACTGCGTACGCACCAGTTCATTGACACCGTGAGGCATCGGAGCAGTTGCTCTTTCAATAAACGCATCTTCCATTTTTTCTGGTTGCTCGCTTAATCTATGGTACATTCTACGATTGCGAACGTAACGGTAAGCGAGGAAACAAATAAATAAATATAAACTTAAAACGACGAAATAAAATTTATTGTTTTGAAATCCATCTACTGCATCATAAAGAACGAAAATGATACCGAAGTTTAAAACGTACAGTAGGAAAAATGCAAAATGATCACGTAAAAATAGCTTCATGCTTATTCACTCCAAGTTGCGTTAAAGCGATATCCAAGTCCACGTACTGTTTCAATAGAGTTCTCAATACCAAGCTCATTAAACTTTTTACGAAGACGCGTAATGTTTACGTTTAATGTATTTTCTTCAACGAAGCTTTCGTCATCCCAAAGCGCAGCTAATAAATCTTCACGGCTTGCTGTACGAGGGAATTTAGATAATAACATTTCAGCTAAAATAGCTTCTTTTTTCGTTAAAAGAACTTGTTCAGATCCGAAGTGAATTTCAGGACGTTCTGGGAATAGTTTTAAACCTTCTACTTCAACGATACGTTCAGAAATATTTGGTGCATAATCACCGTAAATACGGCGTAATTGTCCTTTAATTTTTGCCATTACAACGTCGTAGTGGAATGGTTTTGTAATGTAATCATCCGCACCGCTTTCAATTGCCATAATTTGTTCCATCTCACCAGCACGCGCTGAAATGAAAATAATTGGACAAGTAGATTCATGACGAATTTGACGGCACCAGTAGAAACCATCGAATTTCGGTAAGTTTACATCAAGTAAAACAAGATGTGGTTTCACAGCGTTAAACGATTCCATAATATCATCGAAATTCTCTGCAACAACAGCTTCATAACCGTACTTCTGAATGTGAGATTGCAGTAATGATGAAATATTTGGATCGTCTTCAACGATTAAAATTTTATACATATGTATATTCCTCCTCAGAAAAACAATTGTAGCTATAGTGTATCATGTGTTTCAAGTCTTTTCATTATGTTGAAAGATAAGCTAGTAAACAGTATAGGTTAAAAGTGAGAAAAGTAAAAAGGGCACTGGATACAATTGACAAATAACAGTAATCGGTTTAATATTTAGATAAATATCTAAATGTCTAATTATCGAAAGGAAGAAAGACATTGAATCAAGCATTCAAAGCATTAGCAGATCCAACAAGGCGAAAAATTTTAGACTTATTAAAAGAAGGTGATTTAACCGCTGGTGAAATCGCTGAACATTTCAATATGACAAAACCAAGTATTTCACACCACTTAAGCGCACTTAAAAATGCTGAACTTATTCAAGATGAAAAGAAAGGGCAATTTGTTGTGTACTCTTTAAACACAACTGTCTTTCAAGATTTATTAACTTGGGTGTTTACATTTACGAATAAGGGGGAAGAGGGGAAATGAAAAAACATCTTTTTGCAATCTTATTAATTGTTATAACTTGTTTAGCTTGGGCGTTTGCTTGGCCACATTTGCCGGATACAATTGCAACGCATTGGAGCGGTGGTAAGGTAGATGGATATTCTTCTAAATTGTATGGAATGATTTCTATGATTGGAATTATGATTGTTTTATATATTTTTCTAAACGTGTTACCAAAGATTGACCCAAAGAAAGTAAATTACGAGAAGTTCTCTAAAGCTTTTATGATGATGAATAATGGTGTACTATTGCTACTATTTGTAGGAAATATAGATATTATTACAAGTGGATTAGGATATAACTTATTCATTAATCGTGTGCCGGAATTATTAGTTGGTATTTTATTTATAGTCATCGGTAACTATTTACCACAATGTAAACCAAATTACTTTGTAGGTATAAAAACACCGTGGACATTAAGTAACGAGGAAGTATGGAGAAAGACACACCGTTTTAGTGGGAAGGTGTTTGTTGTATTAGGAGTTATTATGATTCTAAGTGTTTTTGTACCAGTAACGTGGAAATCTTTCGTAATGGTTGGAATTATTATTGGTGCAGTAGGATTAACAATGGGATATTCTTATGTTGCTTATAAAAAAGAAATAGGGGCCTAATAAAAAATTATGGGGGAGAGAGGATGAAAAGACACGTATTACCATGGAGTTTAATTATTGGCATTGCAATTGGATGGTATATTGTATGGCCATATTTACCAGAACAAATTCCACGCCATTATAATGCAGCAGGAGTAGTAGATGGATATTTTTCTAAAGTAGAAGCAAGTTCTGTTTCAATAGGAAGCATGATGTTGCTGTATTTGATATGGCTAGCTCTTGGGTATATTGACGTAACGAAAGATAAGTATAAACAGCATGCTAAAGTCCTTTCCGCAATCCGTTATGCTATTCTTTTGATAGGATTCGGCTGTAACTTATTTGCGCTATTAGCAGCGTCTAATTATATTGCATCGGGCTCAATTGCATTTAATTTTGGACTTGGAACATTGTTTCTTGTATTAGGTAATTACATGCAACAAACGAAGCCAAACGGGTTAGTAGGCATTCGAATGGACTGGACATTAGAAAATCCTGTAGTTTGGAGGAAAACACATAGATTTGCTTCGAGGATATTTGTAATAGGTTCACTTTGTATATATGCCGGGGCTTTGCTTCCAGATCCATTTAATATTTTTATAGGGATTGGAATCATATTAATATGCATTATCGTATCAACAATAAAGTCATATAGTATTTATAAAGAAGAGTTGAAAATGTAAATAAAGCTGCTTTTCCTTTTAGGGAAGAGCAGCTTTGTTTTTTATCACTTCTTCAAAACCGGTATCCAAATTTCACTTTTAAAGTTTGGAGAAGATATATCTTTCTGTTTATTCCACAATATCTCCGGTCCTTCCGCTAGTTCATAGTTCGAAGAAGGGAACCATTCAGAGTAAATACGTCCCCATACATTTTGTAATGCATCAGGAAATGGACCGACAGCTTCGAATATAGCCCATGTTGAAGCAGTAACTTCAAGCTGTTTAAACTGCTCTGGACAATCCTTTGTTGTGATGTAGTGATCGAGTTCGCCTTTTTCCTCCATTCTTCCTTCAGAAAAGTTAGTAGAAGCACTAATGATTCCAGTAGGTTCAATGTTTGAAAGGGACTTTAATGTTTGAATAGAATCTGGGTTTAAACTTTTCCACATAGAAGCAATTTCTTCATTTACACCGTTAAAAACGATTGGTACTCGTTTTGTAATACCTATAATTCGAAATGGCTCTTTTTCTTCAATTCGATAGTTCATTTCATTTCCTCCTTGAATGGATAATTGGAAGGTCATTGGTGAATAAGCCTTCAAAGAATGGCTACTATTTCGGGCTTCAGAAGGTGTTATACCGTGCAAGTTTTGAAATGCACGAGCGAATGAATCTGGTGAGTTGTAGCCATATTTTATAGCGACATCAATGACTTTTGCATCGCTATTTTTTAGTTCAAAGGCAGCAAGAGTAAGACGTCTACAGCGAATATAATCAGACAGTGATATACCTGCTAAAAACGAAAACATTCTTTTAAAGTGATACTCAGAACAGAGAGCTAGCCTCGCAACTTCTTTAAAATCAATTTCATTCGTAAGGTTATCTTCAATATAGCGCATTGCAGTATTCATATTTTTAAGTGAATCCATATTATGACCTCCTCTGTACATAGAATAGCAGGAACGAAATAGCTCCATCCGACATTTCGTGCACAACTTTGTAGGGGACATTTTTAACCTTACAAAATTGTAATGTTCCTGTAAGGAGAATGAATGGATGGTATGATATCCCAATGTTATAGTAACAAAGTACTTTTGTTCAGTAGGTTAAATTTTTATATCTTTACTTATGCGTCTTACATAACTGTCATGTTTGTGTAAGAAACATCGATAGTGGCAAGAGTAGAGAGTGTATATAGTTGAAAATAGAGAATAGAAGAAATGAGGGATGTCGAGATGAAAACAGTGTTAGAAGCAAAAAATATTGAAAAAGTGTACGACACGGGTGGGAATAAATTTGCAGCGTTAAAAGGTATTAACTTACAAGTAAAAGAAGGTGAGTTCGTTGGAATTATGGGACCTTCTGGTTCTGGTAAGACGACTTTACTAAATGTTCTTTCTACAATTGATAATGCGACGAACGGTGAAATTTTAATTGATGGAAAAGATATTGTAAAGATGAATGATGATAAGTTAGCGTTATTCCGCCGTGATCATTTAGGTTTCATTTTCCAAGATTATAACTTATTAGATACGTTAACGGTGAAAGAGAATATCGCTTTACCACTTGCGTTATCAAAGGTGAAAGCGAGTGAGATTGATCGCCGCGTTCTTGAAATCTCAAAGAAATTCGGTATTGATCATATTTTAAGTCAGTTCCCATATCAAGTATCTGGTGGACAGAAGCAGCGCTGTGCAGCATCGCGTGCAATCGTTACGAATCCAAGTATGATTTTCGGAGACGAGCCAACTGGAGCACTTGATTCTAAATCTGCAACAGATTTACTTGAAAGTATGAAGTCGTTAAATGAATATGATAACTCAACAATTTTAATGGTAACGCACGATGCATTTGCAGCAAGTTATTGTAAACGAGTTATTTTCATTAAAGATGGTGAGCTATATAAAGAATTACACCGCGGTGAATCGACGCGTAAACAGTTCTTCCAAAAAATTGTTGACGTAATGTCTTCTATTTCTGGAGGTATGGCTGATGACCTTATCTAGCATTGCCCTCCGCAACATACAGCGGAACTTTAAAGACTACTTTGTATATTTCGCATCTATGATTTTTAGTATCGTTATTTATTTTACATTTAAAGCACTGCAATATAATTCACAGATGGAAAAAGCAGCAGAAGCTTCAAAAAAAATTAGCGGAGCGTTCCAAGTTTCAAGTGTGATGCTTATCATTTTCGTAGCAGTGTTTATTATATATTCGAACGGATTCTTTACACGTAAACGTAAAAAAGAAGTTGGACTCTATTCCTTATTAGGTATTCGTAAAAGACAAATTGGTAAAATGCTCTTTTATGAAAATATGTTAATGGGATTAATGTCATTAGTAATTGGGATTGCGATCGGTAGTGTCCTTTCAAAATTATTCCTTGAGTTATTAGTAAATATGATGGGATTAAATTTAAACGTTCATTTTGAAGTACCGATGGCTGCCATTATTGATACAGCAATTATTTTCTTTGTGATTATTTTATATACATCACTTCAAGGATATCGTTTAATTTATCGCTTTAAGTTAATTGAACTTTTCCGTGCAGAACGTGAAGGAGAAGCAATGCCAAAAGGATCTGTCATTATGGCATTAATTTCAGTTTTCTTAATCGGTTCAGGTTATTTTTTAGCATTAATGTACATGAAAGCAGTTATGTATGCAGACTTTATGGTCGTTGCATTATATATTTTATTAGCGACAGTAGCAGGGACTTATTTACTGTTCATGTTCTTCACAGTATTTGTATTGAAACGTGCAAGAAATAATAAGTCAGCATTTTATAATGGTATGAATATGGTAACGACATCACAGTTACTATATCGTATTAAAGGAAATGCGAAATCACTGGCGACAATCGCTATTTTAAGTGCGGTAACATTAACAGCGGTTGGTACGTCAGTTACGATGTATTACAACACATTTACGCAATCAAAAGTTGCTGCGCCGTATAGTTATTCCTATGAGAAAAAAGATGCAGCATTAGATAAAAAAGTAAATGAAATACTTGCTGGAGAGAAGAATAATCACCCAGTCACATATGAATCAGAAGTTGAAATGATTCCTGTGAAGGGAACATTTAAAGGTGAAAGAGCTGATCAAGTTCTGAACACACACTATAATGTTACGAATCAGTACCAGCTTATTTCTCAATCAAGCTTTAATACACTTGTGAAACATTTAGATGTAGAACCTGTAAATTTAAGTGCGAATGAAGCTTTCGTATATGATAGCTTATATATTGAGAAACTTGATTTTGGTCCTCTTTATACAGGAAATACAGCTGTATTCCCTGTTGGAAACGAGTCAAAAGAATTAAAAATTAAAGGTGTAAATAATAGAAGCCTTACAAATTTAAATGAACTATTTGTAATCGTTCCTGATAAAACATATGAGCAAGTGAAACAAGTAAACGAAACGCGTACTGTAAAAAATATTGATGTAAAAGGTGAGCGAAATAGTAAAGAGTTAACAGCAAAATTAGCAAGCATTATGCCAGCTGGAGAATCAGAAGTTTTAAAACCATTTAACGATTTCTATACAGGATTCCAAATGGGGCTTGAAACAACAGGCTTAATGATGTTTATTGGGTTATTCTTAGGATTAGTATTCCTATTAGCAACAGGCTCAATCATTTACTTTAAACAATTAACAGAAGCAAGTGCTGACCGTGATTGCTACGTTGTTCTTCATAAAATTGGTGTAACGAAGCAAGAGATGAAGAGAGCTATCGCAAAACAAGTGAGCTTTATCTTTGCTATTCCGTTAGTAATTGGTATTTTACACAGCCTATTTGCACTAAAAGGTTTATCAAATATATTACCATTTGAAATTATGATTCCGCTTCTAATTAGTATCGGAGTATACGGCACGATTTATATTGGATATTACTTCTTAACAGTTCGTTCTTATTATAAGATCGTGAGTGCGAAGTAATAAGGGACAGCTATCGCTAGAGGCGATAGCTGTTTTTTTATTCTTCATAAAATCTTAAGAAATCTCCTCAATTTTTGTTAAGAAATAATAGTTATACTTAGAAACAAGTTAAAAACTATTGAACGAATGAGGAGAGGTTTATATGCAACTCATAACATTCTTACATGAATTTATTAAACATCCGAAACATACTGGTGCAATTGCGCCAAGTTCAAAAATATTAGCAAAGAAAATGGTAGATGTAATTGATTTTAATAAAGCGAAATGCATTGTAGAGTTAGGGCCTGGTACAGGAGTCTTTACGAAAGAAATTATGAAGAGAAAGAAGAAGGAAACAATATTTCTTCTTATTGAAATTAATGAAGTGTTTTGCAAGGAGCTAAAGAGAAAATTTAAAGATGAGCAGAATGTCATTGTTGTACACGGTTCAGCCGAAAATATAAAAAAGTATATAGAAGAGCTCGATATAGAATGTATTGATTACATTTTATCAGGGTTGCCTTTCACTTCTTTACCAGAAGAAGTTTCAAAGCGCATTTTAAGCAATGCGATGGAAGTGATACATGAGAATGGTGAATTCATTACATTTCAATATTCACTTGTGAAAAAAGGATTTATACAGCACTTCTTTCCTGAAATTACGCTAGAGAAAGTGTGGCTCAATTTCCCACCAGCGTACGTCTTTAGCTGTAAAAAAGAGCTAAGGAGAGCATATGCATAATGGAATTACATGAATTATTATCTTATATTGAACAATACGGTTATTGGGCATTATTTTTCTGTTTATGGCTAGGTATTATCGGTATGCCAATTCCAGACGAAATGATCGTAATGAGTGGTGGCTTTGTATCTTCACTAGGGATATTAAGTGTCATTCCTGCATTTTTATTAACATATTTAGGTGTTGTATCTGGGCTTTCTTTAGGTTATATATTAGGGAAAATATTTGGTACGAAAGTACTTGATAAGCTAATGAAAAAGAAAAAGGCGAAATATCTTTTGAAATCTCAACAAATGGTAGAGAAGTATGGTCATTATGCGTTAGTCACAAGTTACTTCATACCAGTTGTAAGACATATCGTACCGTATTTAGTTGGAATGAATAACATGTCATTTAAGACGTATGCTTTGTATTCTTATATGACAGGATTTGTTTGGACACTCGTTTACTTTGTGCTCGGTGCTTTATTTGGACAACATATTGAAAGTATTGTAGCGATCGCGATAGAATATGGCGTGTATTTTGGCGTGATTGTTTTTATAGTTACAGGTATTCTTTATTTATATAGACAAAAAAGAATCACACTGATGAGTAAATAGAAGTAAAGAAAGTTTCTTCCAGTATGAAGGACAAGATAGGATTATAAGTATAAAATTATCTTTATTTAATGGTAAAATATAGGTAAGTAGTTAAGGGAGGAAGAGCGTTGTGCTACTCATTTTTAGCCTTATCTTAATTGGAATTATGTGCAGTATGAAAATAGTATCTTTACACATGATAGAACGACAAAAGGTAGAGGAACGATATGTATATTGTCCAAAATGTGATACAAAAATTAGAAGAGGAAATTCAGCTCCTTTTTGTTCGAAATGTAATTTAATATTTTAAAAATAAAAAGTCCGAAATCACTTTATATAGTTTCGGACTTTTTATTTTTAAGTAAACATTAATCCACCTAGTTCTCTTTCGTTTGTTTATTAGCTAAAATGGATTATGAATAACAATAGTATGTAAACGAAAATAAATATAAATGTACACATGGAGTGTTATATTTGGAGATTTTAATCATAGTAGGATGTCTAAACTGTATGGATGTTAACCTTTTTAGAGAAAGATATCCCAGCTAATTTAGTTTGGAAGATTGAAAGAATAGATTGAAAATAGATGAGAAGTGGAGTGCATATGATGGAGACACAAATCGTTATTGGAGTACCTGGTTTATGGAAAGATAGAACAGAATTAATACAAGAAGTTGTGAGTAAAAGTAACTATATATTAGCGGGAAATGTTATGCACCATAAGGAGAAAGAGATTGGCTTTGAAATTGATATATATGAACAAGAGGATCCATTTTATAATCCGTGTGGGGTATGGAAGTTAGAGAGTGCTTCGGCAAAGAAATCTATCTTTCAAAAATTGGGGAGTGTGCTAAAAGGATGGAAAAATACATAAAAGAACAGAGGAGTATATGTGATAAATATAAAGCGGAGTATGTAGAATCTCCGAATGACTTGAAATTAGGAATAGCGCAAAATGTGAAAGATGGTATCGCTCCGATTAATGGGTTACGAATGCCTATAGAAAATGGAACGACAGGTTGGTACATTTGGGCTGGTGAAGAAATGGGGACAGAAGAAGATTTCTTTCTTCCTTTACACGTTCAACATATTGATGAATGGGCACCTGAAATAAAGAAGTATTTAGGGTTACCACCTGGTTGGAGATTTTTAATTGCTGGAGATTACGAGGACGTGTGGTATGATCCGAATTTGTTTGATGAAGATTTAGAAGAGGATGCAGATGAATGGGAAGAAAATATGCTACAAGAGTATGGATGGTACATGCATAGCATATTAGCAGAAGATATTGATGGCATCCATGCTAATTATCATACGCATGGTCTAAGAGATAACTTTAATCATCAAGATTTACAAATAGCATTAAATATGGATCCTGAAGTCGCGCATAGTGTTTTTTGTACCATAATAGAAGAAATAAAGAGCGGAAAAAAGTTTGAACAAGGGATTGAGTATACGAATATTATTGAAGGATATCCCATTATTATGAAGTCTTTCGTAGAGATGGATCGAGAAGTTTTGAGGGTTTTATTACCTGATGAAAGAGGGATTCTTCCTACGAGGCCAGAGTGTGATGAATGTTATAAGACTCAATTGGATAGTATTGAGGAAATTTGATAAAAAATAGCTTGAAACCATTCAAGCTATTTTTGAATTATTACATATGCTGTAAAGTAGGTTTTCGATTTGTAGTAATATCTGCTACTGAATAACGTTTCGTTTTATTAGTGCCAGTTAGCCCATTTCGTATTTAGCATATTTTTTTCTTCTTCTGAAATTATATTGTCTTTATACCAGGGTAAATGTTTACAGGTGAAATTATCAGCTACCCTTACGGCATTATAAAAACCGTTACTAATAAATTTTTTATTGTAAACAGCAAAAGTTGTATCAATTCCAGCGTTGAAAACTTTAGGGTTATTGTATTTAGTTATAGGAAAAAGCCAATACTGCATTTCCCATTCTGTTACTGTACATTTTTCATTTGACATGAGCTCTCTGTTGAAATTAGAAGTAGGTATAATGTCTAAAGCAAGGCCGGCTTTAAAGAGTGAAAGCTCGATTGTTAACTGCTTTAAATACTCTAAAAAGTTATCTGGCATTTTTTCATTAAAAGATAAATCAGGATCAGTTACAGCAAAAAAATCTGGAAGTAAATCGAAAATATAAGGAACGGCAAAAAAACGTGGTCCATAGTTGGCATTATTTTTCACTAAATTATATTTAGTTGATATTTGCTCATAAAAAGCAAGCAAAGCGGGAGCGGTTGAATTATTGTCCCAAATCCATATATCTTCACTTTTTATCTTTTTGTTTTCTAATTGTTTTAACATATTTTTCACATAAGTAAGGTTATTGAAGGCTATTACTATTATAGGAATGTTTGAATTATATTTTAAGTTTTCTATATTAGAGAGACTTAGTTCGTTCTTACATTCGAACACGATTTATAACACCTCCGAGCAAAAATAAAACACACTGCATTAGAAGCAACAATATTCCAATATATGCGTAAGTAAGAGAAATGGAATCGGTGTACGGCCTATATATGATGGAAGTAGGAAAAGCATTTTTGTTAAGATAGATTGAGTATACGAATAGTGATGAAAGAGGAATTTTTCTAGCTACATGAGAGCACGGTAAACGTTAGATAATATTAATGAAAAGGTGATACATGTGCAAAAAGAGATTTTAAGGTTATTAGATAAAAAGCAAAGTAACTATGAATTTCCTGCCTTTGATAATGAATATATGGATATTTCACAAGTGAAATTCTCTCTTTTCTTTAAAGATGCTAAGGATTGGCTAATGGTGTTTCAAATTGTGGGTGTAGGTTCATTAGGTGTATGTAATGATATTCAAGTATATGGCGATAGAATTACTCATTCAATGGGTGATGATTGCATTTTACAATTAAATAATGGCGATTATGAGTTGTTTGATGATGAAGGTGAATTTATACCGAATATTTATAACGGCAGTTTAAAAATTCGCGAGCATCATTTTGAATATGAATTTACAGAAGAGGATTATATAAATAATGGAATAGAAGTACAAACGACAGAGCATTATCCAACATACTTTATGCGTATGCTTGCTACTAATGAGGAAGCTCAAAAATTATTGTGGTGGGATAAAGGAGAAATTTTAGAAGAGTTCGGTTTAGAAGGCGACTGGGAAGTAGCGTATGAAACGGAAGAATGGAAACATGTTGAAGACGAAAAAGTAAGTGAAAATGAATTCTTCCAATCAGTAGCCGCTACAATAGAGAAGAAAGATCCAAGTGTTATTGTGAATGAAAATGCTAATACGCATTGGAGAAATTGGGTAGAGTTTGATTGTGACTGAAAAGGATAGGAGAAAGAATGACAAATGAAAAGAAGAAGAAAATCCGGAGAAAAAGTACAAATGCATCGTTTTGCACTACCTCTATGCTACGGAAGTGAAGCACCATATTATTATTACGAGGTAGCGCCCCATGAAAGAGAGGAACGCTTCCATTTAACATCAGATCTTTGTGTAATGGATGGTGAACATTATTTTATTAGAGGATGTTTAGAGATTCCTATAATTGACTACCACGAAAATTTCATATGGACTGTGTGGGTATCACTTAGTAAAGAAAGTTATGATGAAGTATTAGAAAAGTGAGATGAGAGAGGCCGAGAAAATAGTGATCCTTATTTTGGTTGGTTATCTGTAGAAATACCAGTTTATCCAGAAACATTAAATTTAAAAACAAATGTACATATAAGAGAAGTTGGAATGGCACCGTATGTTGAATTAGAGCCAACCGAGCATCCTTTAGCGATCGAACAAAGAAATGGAATTACTTTAGAGAGAGTTAAAGAAATAGAGGAAATGATCCAACAATATAACTAGATTAGAAGAGAAAAAACGAGTGCTAGCACTCGTTTTTTTATTACACAACCGCAGGATTATAAATCATCGTAAAGTGTCCTGGTAATAATTCAATGTGACAAGGTGTATGAAGCGAGCTTTCTCCATCTGTATCTACTTCTTTTTCTTCTTTCGTTTCAATATGAATGGATTTCGCTTTTACGTGGAAGATGTCATTTTCATTTGAGTCTTCAAATAGTTTCTTTCCGATGTAATCTTTAAATGCTTGAATACCTGTTGATTTGACTACGAAAATATCAAGTGTTCCGTCATCACATTTTACGTTCGGAATAAAGGATGGAATTCCACCAAGATATTCACCATTTCCAACCATGACAAGGACAGCTTCGTCTTCATATACTTGTCCGTCATAAGTAATTTTTACTGGGAATGTTTCAGCATTTTTTACAGTTCGAATTGTGCTTAAATAGTAACCAATTTTACCAAGCTTTGCTTTTTCTTCTGCATCGATATTGTTTGATACTTCAGATACGAGTCCAATGCCCCAGAAGTTTAAGAAATGTTGTTCATTTGCTTTTGCAACGTCAACTGGTTTTATATGTTCTTTTGTAATAAGTTTTGCCGCTTCTGCAATGTTTTGCGGAACACCAAGTGTGCGAGAGAAGTCGTTGCAAGTTCCACCTGGAATGATTGCAAGTGTAGGTCTAGTTTCGAGAGGTGCTAAGCCATTTGTGCATTCAAATACTGTTCCATCACCACCAAAGACGATAATTAAATCTACTTTACTAGCAAACTCTTGGCAATATTTTGTTGCATCACCTTGTTTTTTCGTATGAAGGATATGTAGATCAGGAAAAGCTGCGGCAAGAGGTGGTACGATTTTCGTTAAATTTGTATGTAAGTCACCTTGACCAGCTTTCGGATTTACGATGAGGAGTACTTTTTCAAATTTTGTCTTTGTCATATTTCATCTCTCCCTGTAGTTTGTAATGGAAAGAAAGGAGCTGTTCCCATGTATTTTAGAACAGCTTCTCCCTATTAATTGGGTGCTAAGATTGTCAGTTATTGTCGGTAAGTCGATATATTTAAAAAATCGCCGATATACATTTTATGTACTATCGATTTTTTAAGTTATACGATTATTCCGTTACAACTGAAGCAATGAATGGTAAGTTACGATATTTTTCCGCACAGTCGATACCGTATCCAACGATGAATTCGTCTGGAATTTGGAAGCCAACATATTCAGCTGTTAAGTCTACTTTACGACGTTCTGGCTTATCAAGTAATGTACAGAACTTGAGTGCTTTTGGTTTATGCATAAAGAAGTGGTCTTTTAGGAAATGAAGTGTTAAACCAGAATCGATAATATCTTCTACAACGATTACGTTTTTCCCAGTAATGTTTACGTCGATATCTTTTAGTAGTTTCACTTTTCCTGTTGTTTCTGTTTGATTTCCGTAGCTAGATGCAGAAATAAAGTCAATTGTTACATCATTTTTGATGTGACGAATTAAATCAGCAGCAAATACGAATGAACCTTTTAATACTGCGATAACTACGATTTCTTCTCCTTCAAAGTCACGTTCGATTTGAAGTGCTAATTCTTTAACTTTTGCTTGTAATTGTTCTTCAGAAATTAAAGTGTCTTTTATTTCAATATTCATTGTAATCCTCCTACAGTGTAAAACTTATGAACATTTCGACTGTAAAGGATAGAATAGAAAAAGTCAAAGGAGATAGTAATTTTTTACAAAGATAACGACAAAATCATCTGATGATATGATATACTAAGTATATTAAGAAAACGCTTCCATAAAGGGTGAATATGATGAAGAAGAAACAGTACACAAGTGTAACATTTATAAAAGCATTACTTTTAACAATTGTTCTTGGCCTGTTGGCTTACGTAATTGATGTACCTGCGATTCGTATTTCATTAATTGGAATGACTTTAGTGTTAGGAGCAATTTCGCACGGTATGATGTCGCAGCTAAAAGAAGCTGGACTTGATGATATGAGAGATCATATAGATAAAAAGTGAGAAACCTTCATTATATAGAGTGAAGGTTTTTTTGTTTCTTACAAAAATGTAAGGTAGTTGTAAGGCAAATCGATAGTTGCATAAGAGCATTTTGGATAAACTATGGGTGTAAGGTAAAAGGCAAGCATATTTTAGGTAAATTAAGTTTTAGGCACTCTATATGTGAAAAAGGAGTAGGAGGGCATGGAGAAACGTTGGACGACCTTTTCTTTTTTAGCGACTAGTAACACCGTAATGCTAGATGGAAAAATGGATTTTTTGCACTTGTTTGATCGTGAAGATGATCATTCTTCTTCTAAATTTACAATGAAATGGAATAAATGGAGCGAGAGTTGTAGGTTTGAAGAAGAGGCCCCTAACGAAGAGCAAAAGATTATTTTAACAAACCCTATTAAAGCGTGGGTTGTTCAACGTCGTAAGTGTAACGTCAAAAATCACTTCAAGAAAACTGAGCCGAGACAATTAGTTATCGCTCCGGCCCGTTCTACTTCCAAATCACGCGAAAGTAACATGTAAATAATTGAGACACACACCCGAAAAAAACATCGTACATATTGCGATGTTTTTTTCTTTTTCTACAATGAAATCTTTAAATGAAATATATTTCATCTGCATCTTATATTTATATCTCTTGCTTATTCTAGTAATACATCCGATGCGAGTAGATGTGAATAAAATATAAGGAGAGAGTGAAAATGAAAAAGAAACTATTACCAATTTGTGCAATGGCACTTTTAACAGTAGGATATTCTTCAGTAGCGAGTGCGGATACTGGAACAGTAACAAAGGAAGAAGAAGCGCAAGTACAACAGGATAAAGCTAAAAAAGAAGAAGCAATCAAGGAACAGCAAAAAAGTGAAATAGAGAAAAAGCAAGCAGCACAAGTACAAGAAAAAAATGATATGGCTAAAAAAGAGGAAACAATAAAAGCTGAGAAAAAAAGTGAAGAAGAGAAAAAGAGAATAGCGCAAGAACAGTTAAAAAACGATATGGCCAAAAAAGAAGCAGCGATAAAAGCCGAGCAAAAGAATGAAGTAGCTAAAAAAGAAGAAGCAAAGCCAGTTGTACAAGGTGAAAAATTACCAAATACAGCATCAAATAATGTAGCAATGATGGGATTAAGTGCATGTCTTGTAGCGGTAGGTACATTATTTGGTTTGAATCGTCGCAATAAGATTAAAGCGTAAATAAAATATTTTCCTATAAAGAATGGGATAATTTCATATATTAAAAATGGTAGGTTACTCCTACCATTTTTGGCATGGAGGAATGAAGAATGAAGTTACTCAATTATATCGGTATCATATTGATGGCTATAGGGCTATTCATGGGATCCTATTATGCTGTGGAATGGTATAAAGGAAGAAGCTCTGCCGGGCAATTAACGGCAGAAGAAATAAAGAGCCTTAAAAATATACAAGATACTCAACTTTCTCATGAAACACCTGTAACTTCTCAAGTGCCTTCTTCTCAAACAGAACATAAAGAAGGAGAAAAGGTAGCGATGTTAAACATACCGAAAATAAAGAAGAAGTTTTCTATATATTGGGGAGCAGATGATACGACTTTGAAAAAAGGAGTGGGTATGTTCGTTAGTGATTTAACGACAACTCCATCTGGAGGGGGACATACTGTACTGAGTGGACATCGAGATACTGTATTTACAGATTTAGAAGAGTTGAAAGAAAAGGATACCCTTGTTTTAGAGTATGATAATAAAACGTACACATATGAAATTCAAAAGACATGGATTACTCATGCGGATGATCGTACTGTTATTATAAAAAAAGAAGAACCGATATTAACACTGACAACTTGTTACCCATTTGATTATATAGGGGATGCACCAGATAGATATATTATCGAGGCGAAGTTAACTGGCAGTTATTCAAAGTGAAATTATAGTTTCTGAAAGCGAGAGGGGGATATATAAGTTATGTCAAAAAACATTTTAATTGTTGAAGATGAAGACATATTACGTGAAATATTAAAAGATTATTTTTTAAGTGAACAATATGTAGTGTTTGAAGCGAGGGACGGGAAAGAGGCTTTAGTTGTATTTGAAGAAGAAGAGGTTGATTTAGTTATTTTAGATATCATGTTGCCAGAACTCGATGGATGGTCTGTTTGCCGAAGGATTAGGAAGACGTCCGAGGTGCCTATTATTATGCTGACGGCGCGTGTAGATGAAGACGATACGTTACTTGGTTTTGAATTTGGAGCAGATGACTATGTGACGAAGCCGTATAGTCCTCCAATTTTATTAGCAAGAGCGAAACGATTATTAGAAAGTAGAAAAGCATCGAAGAAACCTTTAGAGAACGAAGATGATACGTTATCGATTCATGGCATCCATGTCCATTTTCCGTCGCGTACTGTTACTGTTGATGAGGCAGATGTTAGTTTAACGCATACGGAGTTTGAAATATTGGTGTATTTCATGAAAAATCAAGGAATCGTTTTAACGCGAGAGCAACTCATTTCAAGAATTTGGGGATATGAATTTGCTGGCGATGATCGAACGGTGAATAGCCATATTCGTAATTTAAGAAATAAATTAGGAGAGAAAGCAAAGTATATTACAACTGTAGTACGAACTGGTTATAAATTTGAGGGGAATGTATGAAGAAAGGAATTGTACTAAAATTATTTACTCTTACAACAGCATTATGTATGTTGATTTTAGCGACGATATTTATTGGACAAACGATATTTTTTAAACAATATTATGCGAATCGAAAAGTGGAAGATATTAAAGTGAATTTAAATTCTTTTGAGAAGAATTATTTGAATTATGCAGGAAATGCAGAAGAAATTCAGAAACTAGAGCAAGACTTTTTAAGAGAAAATAATACGTGGATTACGACATTAGATAAGAACGGGAATTTAAAACATGCAGATGATTTTTATTTTGAAGTAACGATAGATCGTAGGCAACAAAAGAGCTTTGGACAACAAATATTTAAAATTCCCTTAGGTAATCTCGTCAATATAGAGGAAATTGATAATAAATTATCAGAGCAGTTTTTAGGGCAAGAAATTTATTTTTCTGGAGTGAGAAAAGAAGATAGTTTTATTCCATTCTCTTTTTCTTTATCTAAGCAGAATTTAAGTGGATCTAATAAACCGTTAGAAAAAGCATTTAATGAGAAAATGAGCAAATTAAATGAGGAGAAAAAGAGAGCAGTTGAGGAACAACTTGTTAAGGAAAAGAAACCAGCTGTTCAGGAGCAAGCTGCTCAGGAATTAGGCGTTTACATAGGAGGACGTGTTACAAAAGTACAGTTACCAGATGTAAAAGGTCCTGTGAATCCAATTTATAAAAATGGCATCTTCTTAGATAGCATAAAAGAATTTCAAACTAATTTATTATTAAAAGAGAGCAAGCCCATACAATATACAACACAAACAATGGACTATGAAAAAAATGATATTAAATATAAATTATTAATCAAGCCAATAGAAAAAGACGGATCAGTAACATATATTTATGCGATGGCTTCTTTACAGCCCGTAGATGAAGCTGTACAAATGGTGCAAGATTATTACATCTATATCATTGCATTTGTAGTTGTTCTTATTTTTTTAGCTTCGTTCTATTACTCAAAACAAATTGCCAAACCGTTATTAAAAATAAATGATACGACGAAGAAAATAGCACAATTAGATTTTACAGAAAAAATACCGATTATTTCAAAAGATGAAATTGGAGATTTATCGAAAAATATTAATGTGCTATCAAATAAACTCCATTCACATATTGGACAGTTAGAAGAAGATATTGAAAAGGAAAGAAAGTTAGAAAATACACGGAAAGAATTCATTTCTGGTGTTTCGCATGAATTAAAAACACCGCTAAGTATTATGAAAAGTTGTATTTCCATTTTAAAAGACGGGGTAGCTGAGCATAAAAAAGAGTATTATTTTCAAGCGATGGAGAGAGAAGTAGACAAAATGGATACTTTAATTTTGGATATGCTTGAGCTAGCTAAATTTGAATCTGGTACATATAAAATGAAAAAGTCTTCGTTTTATATTGATACAGTAATTGAAGATATATGTGAACATCTATCTGTGGAAATAGAGAAAAAAGAACTTCATGTTCATAAAAATATACATTCATTTGAAGTGATTGCAAATCAAGGCCGGATTGAACAAGTCATCGTTAACTTCATTACGAATGCCATACGTTATACACCAAATAAAGAAGATATTATTATTTCTGCAATAGATGAGAAGGATCGTATAAAAGTTTGTATTGAAAATAAAGGTACTCACATTGAAGAAGAACAATTAGATAAAATTTGGGATCGTTTTTATCGCGTGGATACAGCTCGTCAGCGTTCACAAGGTGGGACGGGACTTGGGCTTGCTATTTCTAAAAATATTTTAGAATTACACGATGCTGAATATGGAGTGAAAAATACAGAAGACGGTGTATTATTTTACTTTTACTTACCGAAAAAAGCGTAGATAATGCATGCTACGCTTT
Source organism: Bacillus sp. XB1 (assembly GCF_053557995.1). Taxonomy (NCBI): domain Bacteria; kingdom Bacillati; phylum Bacillota; class Bacilli; order Caryophanales; family Bacillaceae; genus Bacillus; species Bacillus sp. XB1. The sequence continues at coordinate 63,607 of NZ_JBNRIL010000002.1, forward strand.
TTTTAATTTATTTTCATATTATCTTTACTTAATCTTTATTTTTAAGCGATATAATCTGGTTAGAAAATGAGGTTATGTAAGGAGTCGATGAACCGTGCATAGCAATTGGCTAAGTATAATGGTATTTATTTTCTTTTGCGCATTTATTGTATTTTTAATTAATATTACGATATGAAAAAAGAGCGCTCATTAAGCGCCCTTTTTTTGTGTATTCATTTGATAAGCACTGATGCTTTTGAATAAGCGTGGGGAAGTGAGGAATAAAAATATAAGTAAAACTGTACATAAAATAAAAGAACCAAGCATTGTACTTCCATTTACGATTAATGAATATAACACAGCTGATTGACCCTTCGGCGCATATTGTCCCCAGAAAATAATACCGGCAATAAAGTGACAGAAATAGCGAGCAAAGCTACCGACAAATGTAGCAAGGATAATGTAAACAAGGATTTTCTTACCATGGTTTTGTTTTGCTGAAGGTTTTTCATTGCGACTACCTAAACTTGAATGTTCTTCACTATTTTCATTAGACGTTAAAAGTGCTTTTTGAATTGGACGATAGAATAAGCCAGCAAATCCGATAAAAGCAAAGGCAATGAAGTACTCAATGAATGCTTGAACAGGTGTTAAAATATAAGCATCCCCCACGACTATTTGTAATAGTCCCCAAACTAAACCACCTAAGAAAGCTGATTTAAAGCCCCAGCGGTAAGCAATAATAAAAATAGGAATCATAGCGAATGAGATAGAACCGCCTGTTGGAAGTTTAAGTGATAATGGTAAAATATCGATAATCATGGCGAAGGCTGCAAGAATAGCAGATTCGATCATCGCTTGTAAATTGGTGTTACGCATGTTGTCTCCCCCTAAATCCAAGTTGTACAAAAAAGAATAGATATCATAGGAGGATACGAAATACGTAAATAAAAATGAGGTATGTATTTCGGACGTTTGCACAATCCCTGCGTTAGCATTAACTAACAGGTTCGAAGGGTCGGAACGAAGTGTTCCCTCTCAGCGGCATGGCTCCCCCAGTGATAACGAGATTCTTTATTTGCTATTGTTTATTGTAAGCGAAATGGATGAGAATGGCAAACGAATACAGTATGACAATAATTGAAATAGAATTGTAGCGAAATGTTAATAAATATGAAGCAAAAGGGTATAGTACAAGAGAAATTGGGTGTGGTATAATTTTTTTGAAAATAATTATCATTCTCTTCTGAGGGGGAAGGTTATGAGCTTAGTAGATATTAAAATTGGAGAGAAAGTGTTAGTAAAAAGTATTCAGTCTTTAGATCAGCTATTAAAGCGTAGACTAGCTGCTTTCGGTCTTGCTGAAGGAAGCGAACTTCGCCTGAAACAGAAAGCGATGTTTAAAGGTCCTTGTACATTGGAGTGTCGTGGACAGTTAATTAGTATTCGTCATTGTGACGCGAAAATGATAAAGGTGGAATTAGCGTGAATAAGGTAGCTTTGCTAGGGAATCCGAATACAGGGAAGACATCATTATTTAATGCACTTACTGGTTCTTATGAGTATGTAGGAAACTGGAGCGGTGTAACAGTAGAAAAGAAGGTTGGTAAATTAAAAGATAGACAAGGAACATTAATTGATTTACCAGGTGTTTATGATTTAAATCCAGTTTCACGTGATGAAGGTGTTGTAACAAACTTTCTATTAACAGAAGAATTTAATCATATGTTAAATATCGTAGATTCCTCGCAGTTTGAAAGAAATATGCATTTAACGTTGCAGTTACTTGAATTTGGTAAGCCAGTCTCAATTGGTTTAAACATGGTTGATGTGGCGAAGCAAAGAGGAATTGTCATTAATGTAAAACGATTATCAGAACTATTAGGTGTAACAGTCGTTCCTGTTGTTGCAAGGAGTGGAAAAGGCTGTGAAGAACTGCTTACGACTCTTAAAGAAAATGACAAAAAAGAGAAAAAGCCATTCCTTATTTCATATGGTGTACAAATGGATGAAGGAATTGGAGAAGTAATTGCTCTTTTAGAGACAGTGAATTACGAGCATCCGAGATGGTTAGCACTTCAATTTTTAAGCAATAACGAAGTAGTAGAAAAAGAAATGAAAGCATTACCAATTTATAAGGAACTCATAGCCATTCGATCTCGCTTAGAAGGAAAACTTGATTGTACGTTAGAAGAGCACATTTACAAAACTCGTGAAGCGTATATTGAAAAGTTAAAAACAAATGTTATGAAGCATGAGAAAGAAGGAAAAATTCCTTTTTCAGAAAAAATTGATAGATTAATTACACATAAAATTTTAGGACTTCCAATCTTTTTAGCAGTTATGTTTTTTATTTTTCAGGTTACGTTTACGTGGATTGGTACACCTTTATCTGATATGTTAGATGAGTTTTTTGGTGGCCAGCTTACGGATTGGGTGACGGCTGGACTTACAAGTATTGGAGCTTCTCATTTTATTCAAGCACTCGTTACAGAAGGTATTATTGCCGGTGTTGGTGCTGTATTAGTATTCGTACCACAAATCTTTGCACTATTCTTTTTCATTTCATTATTAGAAGACTCAGGGTATATGGCGCGAATTGCAGTTGTTATGGATAGAATTATGGAGTTTTTCGGCTTAAACGGAAAAGCTTTTATTCCGATGATTATCGGTTTTGGATGTAACGTTCCAGGTATTATGGCTGCGAGAACGATTGAACAGGAGAAAGAACGTTTACTTACCATTTTAGTAACACCATTTATGTCTTGTTCAGCACGATTACCTGTATATGCATTATTTGCGGGCGTATTCTTCCCGCATAGTCAGGCGACTGTTGTATTTTCTTTATATGTTGCAGGGATTGTTCTTGCGTTATTAGTTACAAAAATTATGTCTCTTACGATTTTGAAAGCGGAAAAGTCTATTTTCGTAATTGAATTACCTCCTTATCGTGTGCCACAAGCAAAAACGTTATGGCTGAGCACGTGGGAGAAAGGAAAAGGATTTGTTCGTAAAGCTGGTACATTCATCTTCGGTGGTTCAGTTATCATTTGGTTATTAAACTATGCAGGTCCATCAGGATTTGGTGTTGATATGGGAGACAGTTACTTAGCGATGATTGGTGGATTTATCGCACCACTATTTGCACCGCTCGGCTTCGGAACGTGGCAAGCTGCAGCATCCCTTTTAACAGGATTTTTAGCGAAGGAAGTTGTCGTTTCAACAATGGCAATTATTTATGCAGTTAAAGAAGATGTGCTTGGAAACGTAATGGGAGCACATTATACAGCATTATCAGCTTATGCATTTATGTTCTTTATTTTATTATACGTTCCATGTTTAGCGACGGTGGCTGTTATTAAACGTGAAACAGGATCAGCGAAATGGACGATTTTCTCAGTCGTTTACCCGCTTGTTGTTGCTTATGTATTAACGCTTATTATATACCAAGTTGGATCTTTACTAGGATTCTAAAAGGAGATGTATAATGATGGTCAATATTATAATTGGAGCTATCATTTTTGGTTATGCAGCATACACGTTAGTTAATTTTGTAAAGAGAAGTAAAAAAGGAAAATGCGCAGCATGTTCTTTAAATAAGTCATGTCAGTCGAAAAATTGTAGTCCAGATATGGAACAAGTTGCTCATAATAAATAGAAAAAAGCTTTGCGAATTTCGCAAAGCTTTTTTGTTTTACTTTTTAATTTTTACAAGTTGAGAAGCTTCGACGCCGTTGTAACCAGGGAATTCTTTACTTGGGTCTTTATCAAATTTTAATACACCTACAGATTTTTCATCACCTTTTACATTGTTGTAAGTTGCGTCATCGACAATCGCATACATATCTGTATATGCACGGCCACTTCCGATAATTGTGTTGCCTTCATATTTTAATTTCGCTCCATCAAGTGTAGCATTTTCTACTTTTTCTTTTGCAAATAATACACCTTGTTCTGTTGTTACAGTTGGTAATTTATCAAGTGGTTTCGTGTTGTCTTTTTCATCAACTTTGCTAAGTAACTCTTTTTTCACTAGTTCCTCACCAGTTTTCTTATCCATTACAAGAACTTTTTTACCATCTAATGTTGTCATTTTCATTTTATAGAAGTCTTTTTCTTTCACTTCTTTTTTGTTTTTATCTGTAATTTGCTGAACTTGTTCTTCTGAGCCGTACAGTACAAAACCGTTCGCTTTCTCTCCTAATAAAGAACAACCTGATAATGCTCCAAGTGAAATTGCTGCTGCTAATCCGATTCCTACTAATTTTTTCATGATGATTTCTCCTTTTATATGTTTTATATTAAATACAATTTTTGTATTATTGCTTACAAGTGAAGAAGCTTGTTTGTTGCTTCTGGTATTAGTGTATAAGAAATATTAGAATGCAACTATCGAGTTAGCTTACAGTAACATTACACTTATGTAATTTAGTGAAATTGCATAAAAGTAAGTTAATTTCAAAGAGGGATAATGAGAATATGTTAGAAATACAATATTGTATATAGAATGTCATATTATAATGGATGTATTTTGGAAATAACATGTAAGGACATATTAGTTTTGTTATAATAAACACATAGGCTGTAAAAATGAATATTCTTTACTGTAAAGGGAGATTTTTCAGTTTTCCAAGTAGTGAATTTGAAATATGAGGTATATCATAGGAGGAATTTAGATGTCTGTATTCAAACGATTAAGAGATTTAACAATGTCGAATGTATATTCATTAATTGAAAAAGCGGAAGATCCAGTTAAGATGACTGATCAATATTTACGCGATATGCAAGCGGATGTACAAGAAGCTGAGAAAAGTGTAGCAGCTCAAATCGCGCTTGAGAAGAAATTCAAAATATTATTTGAAGAGCAAGAAGCACTTGTGAAAAAACGTGAAGAGCAGGCTCATATGGCTGTTCAAGCTAATAACCTAGATCTTGCGCGTCGTGCATTAGAAGAGAAACAAAATGCAGAACAAAAAATGAATGAGTATAAAGCAAGCTATGAGCAAAATAAAGCTGCTGCTGATAACCTGCGCCTGAAGCTAGAAGAAATGCGCAAGCAATTAAATGAACTGAAAAATAAACGTGAAACACTTGTAGCACGTGTAAATGCGGCGAAAGCACAGAAAAATATTAATCAGGCAATGTCTGGATTTGATTCAAATTCAGCAAAAGCTGGTTTAAGCCGTATGGAAGAGAAAGCTCTTCAATTAGAGGCTGAAGCAGAAGCAAGCGGTGAAGTTTATAAGAAAGAAAAATCATTAGATGATGAATTCGCAAGCTTAAACAAAAATTCTGCTGTTGACGATGAATTAGCTCGTATTATGAAGCAGTATGAGAAATAATATAGAATAGAGACAAATGAACCGACATGTCTAAATATATTCATGTCGGTTTTCTATTATATTTAGAGGAGGTTTTGCAATGACATGGATGAATGTAGTTGCCATGCTTGTATGGACTGGAGCGAGTGCAGTACTTTTATTTGCAATTATGTGGGTTGATTCAATTTTTACAAAATACAATGATTTAAAAGAAATTAAAAATGGAAATACAGCTGTAACAACTCGTTTTATTATGAAATTATTTGCACAAGGGTACATTTTATCCCAATCAATTACGAAAGCAAATGACTTATGGCAGGCACTTCTTGCTTCAGCAGTTTCTTTCGTTATTTTATTAGTGGTAGAAATGTTTATCGAATTTGTATTAAAGAAAATGTCTGGTCTTGATTTAGAAGAAGGTACGAAAGAAGGTAGCGTTGCACATGCGATGTTAGCCGGATCATTACATATTGTTGGTGCACTAATTTTAGGTGCTTGTTTATAAAGAGAAAAGGAGGGGTAGATCATGAGTTTATTTAAACGAATTAAAAATATAATGAAAAGCCCAGAGCCACCGAAGCCGGAAAAGAGTCTTTTAACGTTAGCTCCTGGCGATATGATTGAAGTGTCATTAGTTATGTATGAATTAATTGGGAAAACGAGTATGCATTCGCGTAAGGAAATTGTTTTGACATTGCAAGATGGAAAAGACATTCGTTATTTAAAAATTGAAGATCGTGAAAATACGTATTACAAATTATATACACCAATTGATGGTCGCTTAGATTCAATTGATGAAATTCCGACGACAATTGAAATGGATGATACCGAGTACCATATGGAAGAACAATATAACGGACGTGTTGTTGTTATGGGAAAAACTCCATTCTCAGCTTCAGAAGAACAGTACGTATGGGAATTCCAATCAGATAATCGAAAATTATTGCGTATTGAATGGCAAAATGGTCGCACAATGATGTATGAGGGAGAAGCAATCATTCCTGCTGATGTACAAATTATAAGAGCAACGTAAGGGGGCGTAATCATGTCAAACCGATTGTTTACCATGATTAAATCGTTTGTAATCCCTATACTTGCTATCGTTATATTACTTGTTGTTGCTGGTTATGCCTTATCAGGTTGTCAAGGCGGGCAGACAAAGTCGATTCAAGACCGTTATCCACTTGAATCTGTTGCCAAGGAAGGTAAACAAGAATCTTACGTGTATAGGGCCGCCAATCGGTCAGTTCCTGAAGTAGCGAAGGAACTCATTAACGAAAGAGAACCGAAGCAAGCATCTAAAGAAGACGAAAATCAAATGTTCCTCGTTTATTCTGATAAGATTTATAACCTGCAAAAGGATAAAGAGAAACCATCTGATACGTTAATTGAAATAAGTAATAAAGAATTTGTCCGTCAAAATTACCAACCGTCCTTCTTGCAAGGATATATTATGGGTAGCATATTAAACGATATATTCGGTTCAAAAAGATCATCATCCGGTGATTACCGAGGATATAATGACAGACAAAATCATCAACCAGTTATTCCAGAAAGACCACCTACGAAAGAAGAAAAGAAAACCCCACCTCCAATTACGAAGGAAGGGAAAGGATCTATCATTAAGCGAGGCGATAATGTAGATTCGAAACCATCAGTAGGTGATAAGGGAAGTATTACTGAAAAAGGAAGTAATACGACGCCCCCACCTTCTACTGGAAGCAAGGGTAAAATTACAAAAACACCAGGCGGTTCAAGCGGATCAGATGTGAAGCCAAAATCATCTATTAAAACGCCGCCAAGGAACACATCTCCTCCGAAAACAAGGGTCGGTGGTTCAGGAAAAATTACAAAGAGAAGATAGTATAGAGACCGAAAAGTGTAAATTGCTTTTTGGTCTTTTTTTGTTATGGGAATTAATCCCTTTCAGTTGGTACGATTTATGCATAAGGGGGGGGAGTAAAAATATATCAGCGATTATTAGAATATATCGACCGCAATTTAAAATATATCAGCGATTATTGGAATATATCGACTTACCGACAAAAACTGACAACGATAGCAACTTAATAATAAAAAGAGGGTGTGCCAAAATTTTGGCACACCCTCTTTTATATAACGATTAATGAATATCACGTTTCTTGAAATTACCGCCTTTTACTTCTGCTACGTCATAAACTGTAATAAAGGCGTGTGGATCGATTTCATTAATAAGTTCTTTCATTTTACTTTCTTCTAAACGGTTAATTACGCAAGAAATTTCTTTGAATTTCTCTCTTGAATAACCACCGTATACTTCGTTATATGTTGCACTTCGGCCTAAACGATCGCGAATTGTTTCTACCATTAATTCAGGCTCTTTTGTAATAATTTTAAATGCTTTTGAACCACTTAAACCAACTTCAACGATATGAATCACTTTCGAAGCGATAAAGTAAGCAATTGCCGAAAGGATAGCTCCTTGAAGACCGAATACCGTTGATACGAAAATAAATACGAACATGTTTAAGAATAAAATAAGGTCACTCGTTCCAAATGGTAACTTACGAGAAAGCAATACAGCAAGCATATCGATTCCATCTAATGCCCCACCGTTACGTAATGCTAGTCCCATACCAAAACCGATGATAATACCACCAACAACTGTAACTAATAATGTATCGCCTTCAATAATAGCTGGTATTCCGTGCATGACAACGGTACCTACTGCTAATGAAGCAATTCCGATAATAGAATAAATCGCAAAGCTTTTACCGATTTGCTTATACCCTAACCAAACGAAAGGAATGTTAATAACTGCGATTAGAGCTCCTAATGGCAATCCAAATAATCTTGAACTAACGATACTTAAACCAGTCACACCACCGTCTGATACGTTATTTGGAATTAATACTGCTTCTAATCCGTACGCTGTGATAAATGCCCCAATAATAATCATCAAAGCTTTTGAAGCAATTTTTAGCTTATTGGGCTTGTTTTTGATAATTTTCTCCATATAATTTCCTCGTTTCAAACTAGTTTCTTATTTGTTACGTCATTCACACCTAAATTTTATTTTAACATTTAATTTGAAAAAATTCTCCTTTAATGGATGTATGCAGGGAATATTATCACCATATTATCTTTAAAATATTTTTGAAATCAGTATAAGAAATCCCATCCTTTCAAAGGATGGGATGCTATTAAGAAAATATAAAACTAAGTATTGATACGAATAAAGCGAAACCTAAAATAGTTCCACATATTTTCATATGGCGCTTACGTCCCATTACGACAATCGCAACATATTCGCGAATCATTGCGTTAGGCCAGTAATAAAATGCAGTTTTTGACCCGATTCCTTGGCTATTAAGACCAGCTTGTCTAGCGTATATGCCAGCGCGGAAAAGGTGGAAATTATTTGTGGTAAAAATACTTTTATATTTACCTTCAGGTTTTAAAGAATCCATAATTTCTTTAGAGAACAACATATTTTGATATGTGTTTACAGAGCGATTTTCTTGCACCGTATGTTCAAGAGGAATTCCTTTTTCAACAGCATAATTTTGCATTGCTTCTGCCTCTGGAAGACCTTCATCTGGACCTTGACCACCAGAGAAAATAATTGTTGGTGGTGTATTTACAGCTGCTTGTTTCCAATAGAAGTCGATAGCTTTATTAATGCGGCTTGCAAGTAATGGTGGTACTTTATCATTAATTAAGCCGCTACCAAGAACGATAATGAAATCTTGATTACGTCTTGGTCTGTTGAATTGGTATAAAAAATATGCGCTTAAGAAGTTAGATAAGTGTATAAAGAAATAGAAGCTTATAAGAGAAATAGCTGCAAAAATAGGCTCTAAATGCGATGAGACCAAACTTGCTGGGTTTATGATAGGGAGTAACATAAAGAATAACATCCCTAAAGCAGCAAGGAGTGTTAAACAGTTAGTGAACCGTCTTCCTTCTCGCTTCATTAAAATTCTAGCATTAAGAAATAGCCCAAACATTAAAGCAACAACACCGAAAGGAAGCATAATAAGAAGTGCTAAAATAGGTAAAATTATAATATAGCGTAGGACATCACTACTTGAATTTACAGATATAATCACACAAAAAAGAAGGAAAAAACAGACAAAGGAATTAAATAAAAAGCCGTTTATTATTTTTCGCGGATCTTTTAAATAGGAGATAAGAAAAATAATAAATAATATAAGAGGAATAATTCCGAAATACATCATAAATATAGTACACCTCAATTTGTATAAGAATTTGACATACCTTTTATATTACATGATTTTATAAGTGAAAATGAAAGAAAAAGGATTTTGAATTTTCTCAATAAAATATATGGATACATATGTTACAATATATTCAAAGCGATATATTAAAAGTAAAATGGTTGAAAAGGCACTCAATAGAGTGCTTTTTCTTTTTGTATGCAATTGTGCATATTATATTTTTTTTCAAATGAAGAGGATTACAATATAATTTGTAGACAGACTTTATAAAGCAGAATTTAATACAAACATTTCCCTCTACTTTTTGTATCTAACAATCGTATAACAATAAATAATTCTGTTTTATAGTGTCTGTTTTTGAAAGGTGTCTTTTTTGAAGGCACCTTTTTTTATTAGTATAGATAGTTTTCACTGTTAGCATAGTGTAAACTATCTATACTAAACATTAGCAATCTTCCGTATAAATATTATCAATTTACTATATATTCCAGTGGTGTTAACCTACATATGAAAGGCTTTCTTTTTCAAAATATTACCCCTAATAAAATTTTGAAGAAGTCAACTGTCTCCAAACTTGTCTTTATGCTTAAAGAAAAAGCACTCAAATTGAGTGCTTTTTCTTATTGAAACATGCTATTTTTCTAGGCGATTTTCATAAAATAAAAGTAAAGAAATGAAAGTGGGTGACAAAATGCCGGCAGTTGTGGAAGGTGTTATTATTGAAAACTGCAATGGAACAATTAATGTAGGGGATAAATATAACGTACAGCCGATTGAAAAGACGAAAGCTTATAATGGATCGGGATCATCAAATACAGGAATGAAAGTACAAACGTTTAGCGGGATTAGTACGGCGGATGTAAGGGATAATGATGCGTATGATCAAGTTATTCAATCAACGTTATAATTTTAAAATGCAAAATTGCATAAAGTAACATGTTTGTTGTATGTTACACTCTAGCTGTGAGCTGTTAATGATTCTTCTGTATTATAGTTGTTAGATTAGAAATATAACATCTTATCGAAAATCATACGTACAAAAAAAGACACTTCAAACGAAGTGTCTTTTTTTACTTTAGTGATACCCTTTAGCAGAGTCTTTATGAATTTTATTTTTAAAAATACTGTAGCTCCAAAGCTGATATCCAATAACGATTGGTACCATAACCATTGCAACGAAGAACATAATTTTTAAGTTTAATTGACTACCAGCTGCGTTATATAACGTTGTACTGTATGCATCGTTAATACGAGATGGTAACATTCTTGGGAACATACCTGCAAAGCCAGTTGTCATAAACATTGCGATTGTTAGGCAAACGAATGTGAATGCAAGGCCAATTTTATGTTTGTACACCATAATAAGTGCGAGTACACTCATTAGCATTGCAAGTACTGGAAGAATGAATAGTACCGGATATTCCGTAAAGTTTTGGAATAAGTTTGTCCGATTAGCAGTTGCTACATAGAAGATAGCTAAAATAATAGCAGCTGCCATTGAAAATGGTCTTGCGATTTTATAAGCACGATCAGATACTTCACCAGTCGTTTTAATCATGACCCAAAGGGCACCGGATACGACAAATATAGCAGTGAAGAAAAGACCACCTAATATACCGTAATGGTTTAGTAAGCTAAGTAAATTTCCTTCATAGCCATTTTTTCCGATTTGTAGTCCGTAATAAAGATTAGCGAACGTAACACCGAATAAGAAGGCGATTAGGAAACTGCCAATTGCAAATGCCCATTTACAAGTTTTTTGCCAAATTGGTGAATCATCTTTATGCATGAATTCCAGTCCAGCGGCACGAGCAAATAGTGCAAGTAATACTAAGAATAACGGTGTATATAAATAACTAAACATATTAGCATATGTGACTGGGAAGGCAGCAAATGTTGCGCCACCAGCTGTAATTAACCATACTTCATTACCGCCCCAGAACGGGCCAATTGCTTCTTGTAATTGATTTCGTTCTTGTCGATCTTTCGTAACGAAAGGAAAAATCATTCCGTTACCAAGTGCATACCCGTCAAGAATGAAGTAAACTGTCCAAATCACGCCCCATAAACCGAACCAGATGATTGCAAGCATATCATGAGACATGAGCTACACCTCCCTCAGTAGCAGGTTCTTCTAATGCGGCAGGTCCTTTTTTCGCGAACTTCAGCATTAAGTATACGTCTGCGATTAAAAGTAAAGTGTAGAATAAAATTAAACTAATTAATGAGAACCAAATTTGCGGGACAGATATAGGTGATACAGATTCTGCTGTACGCATTAGTTTATATACTGTCCATGGTTGACGACCTACTTCAGCGACAATCCATCCTGCGTTAATTGCGATATAAGGAAGTAAGACAGACCATATTGTAATTTTCAAATAACGTTTTGAGTTTTCTAGTTTTCCTTTTCGGTTTAAATAGAAGCCATACCAAGTTAATGCCATAAAGAACATGCCGAGTGCAACCATTAAGCGGAAGCTATAATACACGAGGTTAACATTTGGACGTTCATCTTTCGGAATATCTTTTAAACCAACAATTTCGCCATTAAATGAATTTGTGTAGAAGAAGCTTCCGAGTTTTGGAATCGTAAGGAATTCAAAGTTCTTCTCATTTTTTACATCAGGAATTTGAACAATTGAGAAGCCTTGTCCTTTTCCAGTTTCCCAAACTGCTTCCATCGCAGCACCTTTTGCGGGTTGATATTTAGCTGCTGATACACCAGATTGATGTCCCATAAACGGTGTAATTGTTGCGGCGAATAAGCCTAACATTAAACCAAACTTAAATGATTTTTTGAAGAATTCTACTTCATTTTTACGTAATAAGTGATAGGCACTAATTGCCATAACGAAGAAAGCACCTACGATATAACAACCAACTACAGTATGGAAGAACATGTTCCAAGCGTATGGATTCGTAACGAGTGCCCAGAAATCATTTAATTCAGCGCGGCCGTTACGCACGACGTATCCAACAGGGTTTTGCATAAAGCCGTTTGCTGTAATAATCCAAAGGGCGGAAATGTTTGTTCCAAGTGCAACCATCCACATACAGAAGGCACGAAACTTTGGTGAAATTTTGTCTTTACCGAATAACCATATTCCCATGAAAGTAGATTCTAAGAAGAAGGCAACAAGTGCTTCGATTGCGAGAGGGGATCCGAAAATGTCTCCCATATATTTGGAGTACTCAGACCAGTTTGTTCCAAATTGGAATTCCATCGTAATCCCGGTTATAATCCCCATTACGAAGTTAATTGTAAATAATTTACCCCAAAAATTTGCCATTTTACGGTATGTTGGATTCAATGTGCGGGCGTATTGAGTTTCCATACATGCTACTAAAATGACAAGTCCGATTGTCAAAGGTACAAATAAAAAGTGATAAAAAATAGTAATTGCAAATTGAAAACGACTCAGTAACAGAACGTCGGACATAATAAATATTCACTCCTTTTTTACATTATCTACAATCAGTTTATAGTGAAAATACGTTTAAAGTATGTGAAACTTGTTACAAAGATGTGTGTATATTTTGAAAGAATTATGTCGATTATCTGAAAATATCTTATTTTTACTATAAAGCGATATCCTTTTTGAGTTTTTCATATTTTGGTACACTATTTATGTAGTGTAAACGAGAGAAAAGAGGGTCCTTTACTATGAAGTCATTAGAAGAGATTTTGCAGTACAATGAGAAATTTGTTGAAGAGAAAAAATATGAAGAGTTTGTAGCGGGGAAATTTCCAAACAAAAAGATGGTAATTATTTCTTGTATGGATACACGACTTGTCGAACTATTACCAAAAGCGATGAATATGCGTAACGGTGATGTGAAAATTATTAAAGTAGCAGGCGCTGTTATTTCACATCCATTTGGAAGTATTATGCGTAGTATTTTAGTCGCTGTATACGAACTTGGCGCTGATGAAGTATGTGTAGTTGGTCACCATGATTGTGGTATGGCAAAAATTCAAGCAAGTAGTACAATTGAGAGAATGAAAGAACGCGGTATAACAGAAGAGAAATTAGATATGCTTCGTTATTCTGGAATCGATTTAGAACAATTCTTGCGCGGTTTCTCTAGTGTGGAAGAAAGTGTAGAACATAGCGTATCAGTACTTCGCAACCACCCATTACTTCCGGAAGAAGTACCTGTTCACGGTCTTGTTATAGATCCTGATACAGGAAAATTAGATTTAGTTGTAAATGGTTACGACAATTAAGAATTTACTTTGTCATCCTTTTTATCTGGGACAGGATCAAATCCTCCCGGGTGGAAAGGGTGACATTTTAATATACGCTTACAAGTAAGCCAAAAGCCTTTGAATGCACCATGTTTTTGAAACGCTTCTAATCCATAATGAGAACAAGTTGGATAAAAACGGCATGTTGGTGGCGTCATCGGAGAAATGAACTTTTGATAAAAGCGTATAATCCCAATAAAAATCTGTTTCATAACGGTCTCCTTTTCAGCATATTCTTAAAGTATTATAGCACGACTGTACATAATACTTTACTAATGTGCATTTCCGTTATATCATATTGGATATAACGGAATTAAATTAAAAGCGGGAGAGATGTTGTATGCCATCAGTAGAAAGCTTTGAATTAGATCATACGATTGTAAAGGCACCTTATGTAAGACATTGCGGAGTTCACAATGTAGGTAGTGACGGTATTGTAAATAAATTTGATATTCGTTTCTGTCAACCGAATAAACAAGCAATGAAACCAGATGTTATTCATACGTTAGAGCATTTATTAGCATTTAATTTACGTAAATATATTGATCGTTATCCGCACTTTGATATTATCGATATTTCACCGATGGGCTGCCAAACAGGATATTATCTTGTAGTGAGCGGAACGCCGACAGTTCGAGAAATCATTGATTTATTAGAACTAACATTAAAAGATGCGGTTCAAATTACAGAAATTCCGGCTGCAAATGAAACGCAATGTGGTCAAGCGAAGCTTCACGACTTAGAAGGAGCACAACGCTTAATGAACTTCTGGTTAAGCCAAGATAAAGATGAACTTGAGAAAGTTTTTGGATAAAAAGAAAAACTGCCTGTGAAAGGGCAGTTTTTTTATTGTGCTAAGAGCGACCATACTCTTCTTTTGTATGAAAATATATTAGATACTCCAACATATAAAATAAAGGCAGAACAGAGAAAATAAACAAATGCTTTCGCTTTTTGCTGCTTCTTTATTTCATCGATTCCAAAAAGGATACACATAATACTTAAAAGGATAGACACGTAAGGTAAAAGAATAGTGAAGTTTGCAAAGAAGCTAAATAGGGCGAGAGAAAGAGCGATAGTGGCGATTATAATTTGAATGTTTTTTAACATGGAATCCCCCTTAAGTAGAAAGAAATAGTTACTGAGAGAAAATAATTATAAATGCTAAATTGGTCAAAATTTCATTCTACATATAACGAAAGTAGTTCGATATTAAGAAGAAGAATATAAGACCAGAAACGAAAAAATACGGGATACTCATTGATTTTCGTCCGGATTTTAATTCATTAATTCCTAGAAGAATAAAGGAACAACTGAGAATAAATTGTAAGTATGGAAGAAGTGAAAAATTATCGGTAACATGGACATAAGTGCTTAGAGTGAGTAAGAGAAGCATGAGAAATGCTAAAAAAATCCGTAATATAGTTAGAGTTAGCATTGTATAGCCTCCTTTAGACCATTTACTAGAATATTTCTGTGAAACCAATAAATAAAGCAGCGGCCCCTGCTAGTAGAGCGAGCACACTACCTCCTGTTTGCCGTTTTAATATTTCCTCTAAACTTATGGTGAGGGCCATAACTCCTAAAAAGATGAACATATAAGGGATTATTTCTCTACTACCATTAAAAAATCCATAAATTGCTATAGAGAAAGCGATAAGTAATACAGTAATCCGGATTCCTTTTAGCATGTATGTACCTTCTTTTATTTTATATAGCTAATGATGAGAACAATCCAAATGAAGGCACCGGCAATAATACAAATAAGTCCAGTTGAGGACTCCTTTTTCTTTATTTGTTCAAATGCGATGAGAAACATTAAAGCTCCTAATAGAAATTGTGAAAGAGGTAAAAAATTATTTTGACCTGTATATAATCCAATTGCCGACATAACGATCACAGTGAGTGCGATTGTGATGCGGAGTATACGAAGCATATTATAAATCCTCCTTATTCTTTTTTGTATAAGGATTATCTTCTAGTTTATCGACCGAATGTTTATAAGCATAGCCTTTATTAATTGTCATGATGGAGAGTACGAGGATGATTAGGACGATGATAATACCGATAATTAATATTTTGAACATTAAAACCCCTCCTTTTCTTTATTTTACATAATTTTGTAATTGATGAAAACAATAGAAATTAAAAGGATGAAAGAAGGGTGTTACATGGAGACGAAAAAAACATATTATATATCAATAGGAAACGGTCAAATTTCACAAGTGAAGACGGCGGATACGTATAATTTTGAGATTTCCGCAAATGATGAGGAAATTACGGAATTAAGAGAGCACTTCGATCAAGCATATGTAGAAGATTTAGGGTCATTTGTACGCTCCCACGTTCCATTTGTTGAGTATCATCACGATTCAAATAATGACCGATATGATGAACAACTACAAAAAGCATATAAAATGATTTACGATTTAGGAAATCACGAGACGAAAGAATTAGTCGCGCAAATGGGAATAATCAATGGATTGTAATTGGATAATATTATGCAGAAAAGCGAGAATATGCTACAATTTGTGGTAGGAAAAACTTGTAACCATCAATAGGGGAGTAATGGCATGTACAAATTTAAAGATTATTACCACAACACTGTACAATTATCGTTTGAACGTTATCCATTTTCTCCTGAGCCAAAGCATGTTTGGGTTGTATGCCGGTACGGGGATCAATGGTTATTAACGCATCATTTACGTCGCGGTCTTGAATTTCCAGGTGGTAAAGTAGAACTAGGGGAAACACCGGAAGAAGCGGCAGTTCGAGAGGTTCATGAAGAAACCGGCGGCATAGTTTCTGATTTAACTTACTTAGGACAATACAAAGTATCTGGAAAAGACAAAATAATCATTAAAAACATTTATTTTGCAACAATTAGTGCGGTAGAAGAACATACGCATTACGAAGAAACGAAAGGGTCTGTTTTATTAAAAGACATTCCTGACAACATTAAAACGAATAGAAAATTTAGCTTTATAATGCGCGATGACGTATTAGCGCGTACGATGAAACATATAGAAGAAATCGGCTGTTTTACGAAGTAAAGTAGCCGGTTTCTTTTTTTGTATGTAAGAATAAATGTAAATATATCTTTACATTATTTTGGTTATATTATACAATTTTGTAAAGATATATTTACATTTTAGGAGGGGGAAGATGGATAAAAGAAAAGAAACGACTGTTACTGTTTCGATGGTTAAATTAAACTTTTCTTTATTTTTTATAATAATTGCTTTGTCGTTTGGAATTGGTTATTTGCATATATTTCTTTCGGGTGGGGGCGGATTAAAGTTTCACTTTATCTCCACCTCTAAAAACGAAAGCACCTCCAACAAATCATCTACGATACGTGAATGCTTAAAATTCCCCCAAAACGAATCTTTTTTCCAAACACCAAGAATCCCTACTTGTTCAGAACCAAGCACATCGTTTTCTGGATGATCTCCAACATAAAGACATTCTTCTGCCTTCACATCTAGTCTTTGCAAAGCACGTTCGAAAATTTCAGGATGAGGTTTTTTAATTCCTTCAGCTTCTGAAACGAGAATGGTGTTTGTATACGTATGTATATGTAGTGCTCGAAGGTTGCTCATTTGAAATTCAGTAAAACCATTTGTAATAATACCAATTTTAATGTTTCGCTGTTTTAACTGTTGAAGTAGTTCATGCGTGTTTTTGAAAGGAATGCAATGATGTTGGAAGTTTGTAATATAGTCGTGTAGTAGTTGTTCTTGCGTTAAAGTAGTAATGTTGTATTGGGAAAGGAGAGTAGCATATACTTTATCCTTCCACGTATAGCCATTATTATCGAGTTCAAGAAATCGAGAACAATACTCTGTTTTCTCTACGCTCTTCAAATGTGAGGCGAAGCGATTATATTGCTCACAAATAAATTGTTCTAAAGATTGGCGCCGATCTAATAGTGTTCCATCTAAGTCGAATAAGATTGCACGAATCATGGGAAGCCTCCTTGCAGTTTTTATAATTAATTATCGCATATTCGCAAAAAAATGATTATGATATTTTGTAGAATGGAATAATGGGGGATTGTATGAAGAAACTGTATGGCAAGTTAGTATGTTGTATTATAGCAAGCAGTTTAGTTGCAGGATGCGAGAGTGCTATCGAGGTTACGAAAGAAAAAGAAATTTGTAAAACAGAAGAAGAGTGCACGCAAATAGGAGATAAAACATTACAAAAAGTATATAAAAAGATAGAGGGACTTTCAGAACTTGAAAAAGTAGAGGATTATGACATAGAAGAGTATGAAAGTATGAATATGAAAGAGGCGGAACAGAAAAAAGAAGAGGATGACAATTACTTCTTTTTAGCTTCTTATTATATCGATGATGATGAAATTGTAGATCCTTATTTTGAGAAATTGGATCGTAAGAGATTGAATAAAGTTTTTGCAGATGACAAAGTAGCAAAAGATGATTTGTTAAGCCAGCGGCAAGATAGAGAGTATCATGAAACGTTATGGGACATGTATCGCACTCTCATTCCAGTGAAATATCGTGAGAATATAACAGGGTTGGATTTAATAACGGATGGTTATGACGGCGTTGTTGCCCATGTCATGCCAAGTATGGATGACCCGAGAGATTGGTTGCTTAGTTTAGACGTGCTCGATTCTGGGGTGAATATAGATGAAGTGATGAAAACATTAATTCATGAAACGGCTCACGTATTAACGATTGGGCATAAACAAGTACCAGTGGATAGGAAATATTTAGAGGCGTTTGATGAAGAGAAAGACATTTCATCATATCGAAATAAATGTAACACGGTGTTCTTGAAAAATGGATGTGCGAGAAAAACTTCGTATATTAACCAATTTTATAATGAATTTTGGAAACCAATTGAGCAAGAGTGGACAGAAAAGAAAGTAGAAGAAGGTGAAGAGGCACAAATTGAATTTTATAAAGAAAAGCATGATGATTTTGTATCGCTGTATGGAACAACAAATGTAACGGAGGATATCGCAGATACATTTACAGCGTTCATTTTACAAGATTCAAAAAAGGTGAAAGAAGGAACAGAGTTAAAATATAAAAAAATTGCTTTCTTCTATC
This sequence comes from Bacillus sp. XB1, assembly GCF_053557995.1. Taxonomy (NCBI): domain Bacteria; kingdom Bacillati; phylum Bacillota; class Bacilli; order Caryophanales; family Bacillaceae; genus Bacillus; species Bacillus sp. XB1. The sequence continues at coordinate 82,463 of NZ_JBNRIL010000002.1, forward strand.
AGTTCCCTGAGCTTGTAAAAATGAGAGCGGAAGTGCTGTCGGGATTATATGATGTTTCAAAAACGATAGAACAACAAAGTGGAGACTAATGTGAGTTATGCTTTCGATATAGTTTCGTTAAAGAAAAGCGTGAAGAATTTTTAATTCTTTGCGTTTTTTATGTTGATAAAATTGAAAATTCTGTATTTTTATTAAAAAGAAGAAGGAACTTGCGGTATAAAATAGAATTAGTATAAAAATGTCACAATTTAGACACAATTATAATGCGCGTGTTGTAGGGACTATAAGTTTACTCTCGAGGAGGTAATGAAACGTATGAAAACGATTCTTGCTGTTGCTGGTCTCATTTGGGTAATGTCTCACGGTTTTCCGATTTTTGAAGGGGAGCAAATTCGTAGTGCTTTGAATGAAAAGTTTAATGATTATCATGTGATAGATCGAAAAGATAATGTCGTTACAGTACGTGTGAAAGACTGTTTCCATACAGTTACGGTTGCGGATGGAAACATTACAAATGAAACGAAAATGTGTGATAAAAGGTAAAAGAAAGAAGCTGACTATAGCGCACTGTTTTGAGTCAGCTTCTTTTTCTTTTTCCAATTAGAATTTTTTCAAATGCCTCAACAAATACATACATAAGAGTTGCAAGAACACATGTGAGTAGTACGCTAAGTAAGACGAGTGTGAAGTTAAAGACTTGGAATCCGTAGCTAATTAAGTAGCCAAGTCCTTGTTTGGAAACGAGAAGTTCTCCGAAAATAACACCGACCCAGGATAAACCAACATTTACTTTTAACGTTGAGATAATTGCTGGAAAGGATGCAGGGAGAACGACTTGCTTATAACATTGCCATTTATTTGCGCCAAATGTGTCCATCACTTTTATATAGTTAGAATCGACTTCTTGAAATGAACTGTAAATAACGAGAATGGTAATGATGATGGAAATGATTACTCCCATTGCGATAGAAGATGAAATGTTTGGACCGAAAATAACGATGATGATTGGACCGAGTGCAACTTTTGGCATTGCATTTAGGACGACGAGGTAAGGATCAAGTACGCGGGCTAGAAGTGGCATCCACCAAAGAAACGTGGCAATAATAGCACCGAGTACCGTTCCGAGAATGAAGCCTACTCCTGTTTCCAGCAATGTCGTCCATATGTGGACCCAAAGTGAACCATCGATCCATTTCGTTAAGAAGAGATCCCAAATACTCGAAGGAGAACTAAAGAGTAAAGGATCGAGCCATTCTTTTTTGCTAGCTATTTCCCATAGTGCAAAGAAAAGAATAAGTAGTAAAAGCTGTAATGAGCGAGCAATCCAAGCACGCCTGCGTTCTTTCTTTCGAAATTGTTCATGTAGTTGTTTTATATTATCCAAGTCGTTCCAGCTCCTTCCATATATCTTGAAAGAGGGCTGGGAAATCGTAGTGATGGCGTGCTTCTAACGGTGATAAAGAACGGATACTTTCCGGGACGATAAAGGTTTTTGCGATTTTTCCAGGATTCGCTTGCAGTAAATAAATACGATCACTCATCGCAATCGCCTCTTCAATATCGTGAGTAACAAGTAGTGATGTTTTCTTATATTTATTTAGTAAGTTGAAAACGAGTTCTTCTAGTTTTAATTTCGTTTGATAATCGAGTGCGGAGAATGGTTCATCTAGTAATAAAATTTTCGGATCAGTTGCTAACGTTCGAACGAGAGCAGCACGTTGACGCATACCGCCGGATAGTTCACGAGGATATTGTCCTTCTACCCCATGTAGACCGACTTGTTGTAAAAGATTTAAAGTATGTTCTTTCATCTGTTCATCATAAATCTTTCGAATATGAAGTCCAAGCATAATATTTTCTTCAATTGTTTTCCACGGGAATAAGTAATCTTGCTGCAACATATATCCCATAGATGAAGTTTTCGTTGTAATTGGTTCACCATCTAAAAAGACGATACCATCAATTGGATCAAGTAGTCCAGCAATGATTGAGAGGAGCGTTGTTTTACCGCAACCACTTGGGCCGAGTATAGAAATAAATTCGCCTTCTTCCACTTGTAAGCTCATATCTTCGAGAATAAGTTTGGCATTCTCTTTTGCGAAAAAACAGTGAGAAACGTTACGTATTTGTAAAAAACTCATACACTTCGCCTCTATTTCTTAATAACGCTTTCGGCAATTTTTGTATTGACGAGCGCTTCATGTGGGACTTCTTTTTGTAATTCACCAGCATCTTTCATAATCGTTTGGAGCTGTTTCCATTCTTCCGCATCTAGTAGTGGATTTGTCGCATAAGAATGTTGTTTTTTATACCGTTCAATTACTTTTACTGTAATGTCTTTCGAAGTGTCTTTAAATAGCGGAGAAACAGCATCAGCAATCTCTTCTGGACTATGTGTATCAACCCATTGCTGTGCTTTATAGAGCGCACGTGTGAACTTTTCAGCAGCAGCTTTATCTTTCTTTAAGAAACTTTCTTTTGCCATGAACGTTGTATAAGGAACAGTACCAGATTCATTTCCGAATGAAGCGACGATATAACCTTTACCTTCTTTTTCGAATATGCTTGCAGTCGGTTCAAAGAGCTGCACAAACTCTCCTGTACCAGATGCAAAGGCATTTGCAATATTAGCAAATTCGATATTTTGAATTAAGTTCGTATCTTTCCGAGGATCAATTCCATTTTTCTTTAAAACGTATTCCCCAACCATTTGCGGCATGCCGCCTTTACGCTGTCCTAAAAATGTAACACCTTTTACGTCATTCCAATTAAAAGAGTCTAGTTTTTTACGTGAAACTAAAAATGTCCCATCTGTTTGTGTAAGCTGTGCAAAATTAATGACAGGGTCTTTCGCTCCTTGTTGATGAACGTAAATAGACGTTTCAGAACCGACGAGAGCAATATCAATTCCGCCAGATAATAGGGCGGTCATCGTTTTATCGCCACCAGCTGTTGTTTGTAGGTCAATATTTAGTCCTTCATCTTTAAAAAATCCTTTTTCAATCCCGACATATAATGGGGCATAGAAGAGAGAATGGGTAACTTCGCCAACGCGAATGTTTTGAGTTTGTTCTTTCGTACTTTCTTTTTTACTACTACAAGCAGCAAAAGTAAAAACAGCTAGTAACATGATGCAAAAAATCGCGATTAATTTCTTCACTATATAACACCTCCTAGAAGTCACTCTACAAGCATGATATGTAGGTAAGTGCCCATATGTGAGTGTAGATAGCAGGAATTTTTTGGGTGGTAAAGAAGTACAAATATAAGGGGTGATAAAATGGAGTACGAATACGATGATAGCGTACATTTACATCTTGATTATTTCGGGACAGAATGTGATATGGAATCGATCGCTTATAAGAGGAAGAATGAAGACGTATGGGATGTGTATTTTAATTTTGGAGTATACGGTATTCAGAAAGACGATGTAGAGTTAGGTAGGTTTATGGACGAATATGCCGGTTATTACGTTTTTTCTGTACATGCTCGCGATCTTAGTTGGGAATTTGGAAGTGCCCAGTTTGAAGAGTGGGTTTTGAAAAATCGGATAGTAGAAAAAACGCTACAAAAATAGGAGGAATTTTGTGATTGGATTTCTCATCTTATTATTTATTTTTGTGGCCGTATTTTTTATTATGCAAATGCTTATTTACCGATTCGCAAAGAAAAACATCCATAAATATACAAAAATAAAATGGTTTCATATGTGGCTACATATGAATATGAAAAAAGGACCGAGATTAGATTTTTTTGATTTTGTAGTTATAGTGCTCGTATGTATCGTATGGAAAATATGGCTGCTTCCTTTTATATAATACACATACTAATCATTTTCTCTTTTATCATAAAATAACGAAAAGAACCTGTCTTGTGGCAGGTTCTTTTCGTTATAGTAATAGTTGTTAAAAACGTGCAACGCCTGTTTATTAATTCTTTCGTATTTTTATGTGAAATCTTTAATAGTATTAAGGATTTCCAAAACCTAGTTATTATATCATAAAGTGGAATGCTGAAATTAAGTTTTTCAAGAATGAGTAATTTGTATACCACAATTTAACTGTTGATTAAGGGAATATTAAGACAATACATTTATGGTAGAAGCAAGTATGCAGACGAAATATGTAATATATGTTATTTTAATAGAAATAGTTCTTTCGATGCGGGGGAAATTAAGACATAGAAACGAGGGAATGAATTGAAGTATGGTTCTACACTTTTTCATCTTCCAAAAAGAAATATATTAATTTCTAGCATTATAAGTAGTATGGTGACTTTATTAGTAATAACTATGCTGTTTATGATTTTAAAGGTTTTTAATTTAGACATGATGAAAGATCATTTAAATCAAAAGCTTGTTTTAAGTGTTATGATGATTTTCATATGGGGCATAACGTTTTATATTACGCATTTCAATAAAAAAGAGATGCCTATACTTAGAGCATCCCTGCGAGTGCATTTTATATTACTTTTATTAGCTCATACAGTAGCGTTATTTTATATTGTCATGCAAGTTAATATGAGTTTCATAGAGGCAATGAATTGGATTTACTTTTATAATATGCAGTTTATATTAAGTTTTGTAGTAATTTATGCAATATATATTCTTGTATATAATTTAATAGGTAAGGTTTTTCTAAGTATGGTTTTAACGAGCTGTACGTTAATCATTTTATGTATTGTGAATTATTTGAAGCTTATTTTCAGAGGTGATCCGTTATATCCTTCTGATTTCACACAAATTACGCATATGCAATCTGTTATACCGATGGTGATGGACTATTTTAGTTGGAGTTATATTTTTGTCATTATCGTAAGTATCGTAGCTTGTATTGTAGCAGGGATATATATGAGAAGGTATATTCAAAATGTAAAGATTCATCTAGGAATAAGAGCCTTATTAGTAGTAGGATCTATTTTTGTTCTATATGCGTACGGTAATTTTGCGAATACATTTATGAATAAAGTATTTCAAAAATCAGGTGTAGATTTTGTTTTGTGGAATCAAAATGAGAACTACGCTTCAAATGGTTTTGTACTTGGGTTTATTAGCAATTTAGATACAACAGTTATGGAAAAACCAAAAAATTATTCTAAAGAAAATATGCTTCAAATAGCAAACGATATAAAAAAACAATATAGTGGAAATGTAGGGAATCAAAAGAAAAAAGAGAAACCGAATATTATTTTTGTAATGAGTGAATCGTTTTGGGATCCGACGAAAGTAACCAACCTTTCTTTTAGTGAAGATCCTGTACCAAATTTGCATCATTATATAGAAAACTTTCCTGGGGGACAAACTATTTCTCCTACATTTGGGGGAAATACAGCGAACGTTGAATTTGAGGCATTAACAAGTTATTCAATGAGTTTGTTAAAGCCAGGTTCTATACCATATCAGCAGGTTATTACAAATAAGAAAGAAGTTCCATCAATCCCTACGGCGTTGAAAAAAGAAGGTTATTATACAAGTGCAATTCATTCATTTGGTCGCACATTCTTTAAACGTGACGATGTATATAAGGTGTTAGGATTTGATAAGTTTAATGCAGAGGACACGATGGAAAATGTGGATATTGATGGAGATTATATTAGTGATTTAGCGATGAGTAAAGAGATAATTGCTGAGTTAGAGGAACAAAAACAGCCAACATTTATTCATGCAGTTACGATGCAAAATCATTTTCCATTTACAGAAGGCCGATTTGGTGAAAACCTAATAGAAATTAGCGGTCTAGAAAATGAAGAATCAAAAGGAGAATTAGAGACGTATACAGAAGGATTAAGACGTTCAGATGAGGCACTTCAATATTTAATAGAGCAACTAGATAATTTAGATAGACCTACATTATTAGTATTCTTTGGAGATCATCTTCCATCATTAGGAACAAATAAATCTTTTTATAAAGAAAACGGGTATATAACGAATGAAAAAACACCGAGCGAACGTTTAGCGATGGCGCAAACTCCGTTATTAATGTATGCAAACTTTGATATGCCAAATGATAATTTAGGTTTAGTAAGCCCAATTCATTTTTCTAATCTTATTTTTGATTATGCAGGATTAAATAAATCCTTATTTTATCAATTTTTATCGGAACTTTACAAGGAAATACCAGTGCTTAGAGATGAATTAAAAGTTGATAAAAATGGAGAAGTAATCAATGATTTAACAAAGAAACAAAAAGAAATGTTAGAGCAATATAAAATGCTCCAATATGATTTACTCGTTGGAAATCAATATAGTACAGATATCCTCTTTAAATAAAAGAAACAAAAAGAACTTGTATAACGATACAAGTTCTTTTTTCATAGTATTTAACGGGGTAACCAGACAAGCTGGGTTTAGGGAGTATTACTTGTACATTTAGTATATATGAAAATGTAATTGTTTTATTTGTGTATTTGTGAGAAATGTGTGAATTTTATGTTTTATAAAAACCGATTATGTTAACTTTCATTCTTATATTGCAGTTGTTATGTTTGTAAAAATTTTATCAGTTCTTTATTTAATTCATCCGCTTGATCGATTGGTGAACCATGACCACTATTTGTAAGAGCATGTAACTGAGAATTTTTAATTCGTTGTTGCGTAAGCTCAGCACTTTTGTAAGGAATTAGTTGGTCGTGAACGCCGTGGAAGATTTTTGTTGGGACGTTAATTTTATTTAAATCTTTCGTTACATCTTCATTTGCAGCTGCTTGTAAAATTTTGATAAGGGCATAAGAAGCGGATTGCATACCGAGATAAGAAAACCATTCAAGGGTTGCAGCCCCTAAGTTTCTATTGAAAAAAGATAAAGATACGTCATTTAAAAATTTTGGTAAATTAGCATACATTTGATTAATGAGAGCATCTGCTTGTTCTTTCGGTACACCGTAAGGGGACTCTTGATTTTTAACGAAAGAGGGGGAGACAGCGTCAATTAATGCGAGCTTAGAAATGCGGCGCCCATGATAGCGAGACATATAGCGAATAGAAAGAGCACCACCAACTGAGAAACCGACTAATGTAGCGTTCTCTACTTGGAGTGCTTCTAGAACAATTGCGATATCATCGGCTAATCGATCATACGTGTAACCAGTCCATGGCTTATCAGATTGCCCATTCCCTCGTATATCCATGGCGATACAACGAAAGCCATGCTCTGGTAAAACATTGATTTGATATTGATACATTTGATGATTTAAAGGCCATCCGTGAACGAAGAAAACAGTCTTACTACCTGGACCAGGATTAACGTCTTGCACAAAAATATGCACATCTTTCTCGACAGTAACAAACATAAAACTCCCCCTGTTCTATCAATAGGCTCCATTCTAAAAGCTTTGTTTTACTTTTTAGGCCGTCTATATAAAACATCCTCCATAATATACGTATTAATGATCATAGATTTTATGCTCTGTATATAGTCTAAATATATTGCGTTTTTGGTACGATTTTCCTCAAATGTTCGATTTATCTTTGTTTGTCTATGAAAATCATTTATTATAATAAATGGTATTCTTCGAGATATTATTTTGAAGGGGTGTTGAAGTGAAAGAAAGTTTTCTATCATATAAAGAAGAAGAAAGGAATGCAAAAATCCTTTTATGGGTGTTATATGTCATTGTTATTGTATATCAAATTTTCTATGCAATCGTATTAGAAGATAAATCAATAATGGATAAGGGATACAACATAATATGGCAAGTTATTTGCGGAGTAGCAATACTATGCGTGAATATATATTTACTGAAAAAAGAAAAGGCAAACCTTGTTAAATATGCATGGATATTTGCATACATAGGGATAGAAATCGCTAATATAATTTCGTATATTTTTTATAATAAGGCGGCGTTTGATGCGACAAATATAATAGAAATTATTCTCATTTTCTTTGTACCCATATTTTTAAATAAAAAATTTTATGTGTTTTTGCTTTCCTCTATTGTAGGAAAATATTTAATTTATTTATTTGTATTAGAGGAAATAAAAGCATTTATGTTCCTTATTATGTGTACACTTATGTTAATAGCTGCATATATCATTTTAAATCGATTTTTACAATATCTTTCAGCCGTAAAGGAAAGTATTGCGATTGCTAGTGAATCACAAAAATTAGCAGTAATCGGAAAAATGGCAGCGACTGTTGGACATGAAATTAAAAATCCACTGGCTTCATTAAAAGGATTTACGCAATTACAACGAGAGAAGCATGAAGAGGATCCTATTTATAAACGTATGATTTTTGAAATAGAAAATATGAATAATATGATAAGTGAGTTGATGGAAGTTGCTACATGCAAACCTTCTATTTATAAGAAACATGATGTAGGAAAAATTGTATTACAAGTAATAACAAGTCTTCGCGGAAAAATGAATGAATTAAACGTGCAGTTTATTTCTAATGTGGAAGAAAAAACAATAGAAGTTGAATGTGATGAACGAAAAATAAGAGGAGTCTTTTTATATACGATAAAAAATGCTTTAGAGGCAATGGAACAAGGTGGCATATTACATTTACAATTAGAGAATAAAGGGAAAGAATATGTAATAATCAGCGTAATCGATAATGGTCATGGTATTAAGCAAGAAAACTTAACCCGTGTTACAGAAGCCTTTTATACAACGAAACAAGATAAAATTGGTCTGGGACTTACGGTAGCGAATCGAATTGTCGCCGAGCACTTTGGTGAGCTGCATATTTCAAGTGAAAGAGATACTGGAACGAGAATAGACATCATTCTCCCAAGGAAGTGTGGAAATACTGAAATCCAAGTGGAAGAAAAGCTAGGAGTTACCATATGAATAAAGGCTATATATTTAAAAATGAAGAAATAAAGGCATTGAAAGTATTTTTAAGTTTATTTTTTATTATATTTTTTGTGTATGATCTTGCCTATGAATTTATCGTACCTTTAATCGCGGGAGAGCAAGAAGGCGTAGGAAAGTTTGAAGATGGTTTAGGTTTATGGCTTTACCTTTTGACGGTAGTATTGTTTTGCATTGGAATATACTTTATGAAATGGAAGAATGTTTTTGTGGTAAAGTATATTATTCTAATTGGCTATAATGTATTAGATTGTATCCATAACATTATGATTTATTATGGTAGCGATGCGGAATTTGACGGTGGAAATATAGTAGAAGTATTTTTTATTTTGTTCGCACCAATCTTTGTGAACAAAAGATATTTCTGGTTAGTTCCAGCGATACTTGTCGGGAAGTACGCTCTTACAGGAATCATTATTCAATCTTCTCTCGTTTTAATCCCAATGGCATTATATAGTGTATTTACTATTATATGTTGGATTATATTTTTGAGGGTTCAGTCTTACGTTCGTACGCTTGAGATGATGGACAAAGAAATAAAACAGACAGAAAAACTAGCAGCTGTTGGAAAAATGGCAACGGTTATTGGTTATAAGATTAGAAGACCTTTAGCAAACTTAAAAAAACTTGTGAATAAACAGGCAGACAAGCATCCAGAGGATAAAATTTATAGTGATATTATGAAACAAGAAGTAGATCGGATTCATATAATTGCTACAGAACTTAGTGGATTTGAGAAATCTAAATCACTAGAATCAGAAACTCATAACATACAAGAAATTATCTCTTATGTTATTCGAGTTATGGAAAAGCCTGCTTTAAAACAAGGAGTCCACATACAAGGTATTTACAGTAAAGACTTACCGTCCATTACATGTGATGAAAAACGATTAAAACAGGTCTTTTTTAATTTAATCAAAAATGCAATTGAAGCAATGTCAGTTGGGGGAACAATTACGATTAAAGTTACTGTAAAAGATGGAATCATCGTTCAAGTGAAAGATGAGGGATGTGGTATTCCGAAAGATAAAATTCCAAAGTTAAATGAAGCCTTTTATACAACGAAAGAAACAGGAACTGGTCTAGGTTTAGTAGTTACAGAAAAAATTATTAAAGACCACAATGGTAAAATGAGTTTTGAAAGTGAAGTTGGGGTTGGAACAACGGTTGAGGTTATGTTACCATTGCATTAAATAGAAAAAACATCACTTATTTGGAAGTAATGTTTTTGTGTTCTTCTTAGGTAGACGTTCTAAAAAAGAGGACGATAACGAAAAATAATATATTGATAGTGTAAAAAGAAAATAATGGATGTTTTACTATGAAAAATATATAATGGCTTTGTCTGTTATTTGTTGTAGTTCATTTATATTTCTATTTGTTGACCCGAATCTCGGGTCTTTTTTTTATGAAATGAATTGCTATATGTCAGTGATTAGAAAAATAGAATATATATTCATGCTGTAATACTGGTAGCGCCAGTAAACTCGGTGCTACCAGTAGGTTTGTTTTCCGGCACAACGAAAGCATTTACGTTGGTACAGGTGGTGCTTTCACATTTCTCTATTTTTCTGTGATCGATTGTATTGTGTATATAAATTTAAAAAATGATAGCGTTAGAGCCACCATTTCTCCTGCGGAAGCAAAATAACATCCACATCAAAATTTTCTTTAAACCAATCATACATCAATGTCTCTTTCACTAAATATTCAGAGGCAGAGTGTGACACACCAATTAGAGACATATTCGTTTCTTTTACATAATCCATAATGAGCGAGTATTTATGTCGGCCGTAATCATTGTCGATATGGCAATGGATTTCTCCTGTAATATATGCTTCAGCACCTTTTTCTTCTGCTTCCTTCATTAAAGATACAACATCGCCACATCCAGCGATAATTGCGATTTTTTTGATGGAATCATGTCGTTTACCTTCGAAGTCTGTGTAAGGAATCTGGAAGAGTTGTTTTAGATGTTTTTGGAGTGCTTCTGTTGATGTTTCATCTATTTCACAAATAAGGCCAATTGGTTCTTGTTCTGGACCTCCATATGCAAAGTCGTCCACTACAGTAGCGTTTAATGCTTTTGCAATTGAAATACTCGTTCCATGCGTTTGATGAAAATCCATTGGTACGTGACATGTATATATAGAAAGTTGTTTTTCTTTTATTCCTTGCAAATATTTTTCAGGAATTGGTATGAAACCGCGACCAGATCTTCCAAGCGGATCACCACACTCCATTACAAGGGGATGGTGCATAAAGAGTAAATCACCAGGTGTGGATTGTGAAATGAATGTTTCAAGAACGTCATCTGTAGGGAATACAGCTAAAAATACTTTGTTTAAATTTTCAGATCCGTGCATCATAAGGCCGTTAAATAAATCTACAAAATTTGCTTCGAAAAATTGTTGCCAAGGAAATTTGATAGGATCATATACGGCTGGGATAAATCGACTAAAGGCACTATCTTTTCCGTATTTTTCAATTTGGAATAAGTGATCGAGTGATTGCTCTATTTTTTTTAAGGCTGGCATGTTTGATAATCCTCCTTAAGATGATTCTTGCTTTATGAGTTGTTTGTATTCTTCGTAGCAAAATAAGAAGCGGATAGGAAACAAATAAAACCTAGGATCCAGCTAATAGAAGGAGAATAGGGAAGTACATGCTGTAATAGCATTCCGCTAGAAATGAAGAAACTACTAAATAGACCTAATAACATAGGATATCGTTGTAGTTTGAACACGGATAGTAAACATCCTTTCTCCTGCATGAACTACTCATAAAAGCTCGATTACTGAAACTTTATCACATACATTGTATATTAGTCTTAATTTTCTGTATATAACTTTTAAGAAAAATGGTGATACAATATATGAATGATAAGAGAAGAGAGGATGAAGATTAACATATGTACGTTACTGTAACAGAAGCAGCATATAAAAAGATTATGGATACGATTCCAAGTGAAGCGAAATATATAAAGTTATTTTACGATAATGAGGGTTGCGGTTGTGTCATGAGCGGAATCATCGATTTAGTAGCTGTAGCAGAGAAAGATGAGCGCGATGTGGATATTGAATCAAGCACAATGAACTTTATCGCTGATCGTACAAAGCTTGTATTTATGGACGATAAGTTAACGGTTGATTGGCATGAAGGTGGAGGAACTTTTCAGTTGAAGAGCCCAAGCCAGTTTTATAATCCAAATATGAAGTTACACGTTCGAATATAGTAAAGGAAAGGTGATTCCAAAATGTATTTTGGAATCACCTTTTTTATTTTATAAGTCGCTATTATTGTCGATTTTTGTTGATAAGTCGATATATTGAAAAAATCGCTGATATAAATGGAGTTGCGCTGATATATTTGGGAAATCGCCGATATATTCAGAAAATCGCCGATATAATTTCATTTACTAAAACGTTTCAAAAGTAAAAAGATTTTTTCACATAATGAAATGTACATGTGATTGAATTTTCTGTATAATCTTCTTTGCGGAGGGGATACGCATGAGAAGATGGGGAATTGAGTTGTTAATTTTAAGTGTTGTTATTATTTGGGGGATTAACTATACAATTGCGAAGTATGGACTTTTAGAATTTACAGCAATTGAGTTTACTGCACTTCGCATGATGGCGGCGGCACCGCTTCTGTTACTCCTTACCTTTTTTATTGAAAAGTCGATTTATATGGAGCGAAAGGATATACCTAGATTAATTATCGTTAGCATTGTAGGTATTGTACTGTATCAAACGTTATTTATGGAAACTGTCAAATATACATCTGCTACAAATGCCTCTTTACTCATTTCTATTTCACCTATTTTTACAACTGCATTTGCGATTTTCTTGAAACAAGAAAAGTTTTCTTCTCGAAAGTTAATCGGTTCTATGACTGCCTTTGTTGGTGCAGCATTAGTTTTAGTAGCAGGACATTCGCTTACTAGTTCTTTTTATGGCAATGGAATTGGACTGATTACATCAATATGCTGGGGGCTTTATCCTGTTTTAGCAGGACCATTAATTAAAAAATATTCAGCATTACGTGTTACAGCATGGTCTGCATTAGTGGGTGCGATTCCGCTATTATTGTTAAGTGGTCCACATGTGTTTGTCATGCCATTTCACATTACTCACGGAATGACACTATTTGCTTTACTATATTCTATTTTCTTTGTAACAGTATTTGGTCTAGTAATGTGGTATGTTGGTGTTCAAAAAATTGGGGCGTCACATACGATGGTATATATGTATATAACGCCGCTTGTAGCGGTTTTATTTGCAGCTGTCTGGGCAAATGAATATGTATCGTTTCAACAAATCATCGGTGGAATTATCATTTTTGTCGGTCTATGGTTTGTGAAATCGGAGAAAGTAAAAGTTCATTCTATTGCAGGGGAACCTATATCAAAATAGGAAAACAGATCACCTATGATCTGCTTTCCTATTTTTTTATTTTTGGTAAGAAGATGAGAAATAAGATAGCAGTAATAAGTGGAATTAAGTTTAAAAATGGAATACGGAAGAGTGTAATAAGAATAATACCTGGAAGAAGAACACCGAGGACAGCGTAAAAAATGCTATGGTTTTTCGTGTACCAATACAATGAAAGTCCAATAAGTGCAGGGATAATGAGGTGAATGAGAGCCATTAAAAAATAAATCATTAGACGCCCCCTTTATTTGTGTGCTTATTACATCATATCCGTATGTTCATAGATTGATATCATTTTTTTCATAAATGGACGAAAAAAGTTTGAAAAACCGTCACAAAATATGAGAATATGATGTTTGAAATCTTGTATAATATTATTTCCTAAAAATATTTAAACAACATAAACATACTGTTTATGTTGTTTTTAATTTGAGTGAAATGGATTTAAGGAATATGAATTTGAAAGAAATTTTTTGTTGGATAGATAAAAATTACTGAAGAGGAGAACAGCATGATTAGTATGTCATTAAGGTCGTTTAAAATTCAATCGTATTATATACTAGGTATTCTTTTACTAGGCTGGATGGTAACACCGTTTTCAGCACATTTTTTAGGTGCAGGAATTGGACTTATCGTAAGTATGTATTGCGTTTGGCTTTTAGGGAGAAGAATTGAGAAGCTTGGAGATAGTATTGTAAAGAAGACGAAAGCACCGACACTCGGTATGTTTAACCGTTTTGCAGCTGCAATTTTGGGTGCTATTATTATGTACGAAATTGAGCACCACATGGTTATGTGGGCATTTGCAGTAGGGATTTTGGGTGGGTATTTCTTAATTGTTGTTAATTTAGGATACTATAGCATGAAAGATGAGAAAGAACTAACAAAGAGCTAAAAAAGGTAAAAGACTTCTTTTTAGATGGAATAGATGATCCAGCCACGGATAGAAGCGGTCAGGGCCTTTTTTAGCCCCATACGATGTGAAACCCAGTAGGGATATAATGTATATATTCGAAGCTGTAATTTTATAATCTAGGTCACAGATGAAGAGATTAGCGTTTCACTTTATATAAGATATAGAAAGAAGCTTACGTTTTCACGTAAGCTTCTTTTTTATGTAAGTGTGTGTAACCGTTAAGCCGCATTGGGTTTTGTCGGTGAGTACGCGAAACTTTACGGTTACACGACACTTATTCATATGAGTAAAGGGTTATTCCAACAGAAAGTTTTAATTTAAGCGATTGGACCGCCTAAGTTAATAATGTCTTCAGATACGCTGTCGAACTTTTTGAAGTTAGCTTTGAATTCATTTGCAAGTTCGATTGCTTTTGCTTTGTAAGCAGCTTTATCAGCCCAAGTTTGTTCAGGCATTAACACTTCGTCAGGTACACCTGGTACGTGAAGTGGAACTTCAAGACCGAAGATGTCATGTTTAGCTGTTTCAGTTTTCGCAAGTTCACCGTTTAATGCAGCTTGAATCATTGCACGAGTGTAACCTAAGTTCATACGTTTACCAACGCCGTATTCGCCACCAGTCCAGCCAGTGTTTACTAAGAATACTTTCGCATCGTGTTTCTCAATTTTTTCACCAAGCATTTCAGCATAGCGAGATGCATCAAGTGGTAAGAATGGTGAACCGAAGCAAGTTGAGAATGTTGCTTGCGGAGATGTAACACCGCGCTCTGTTCCTGCTAGTTTACTAGTGTAACCACTTAAGAAATGATACATAGCTTGTTCTTTTGATAACTTACTGATTGGAGGTAATACGCCAGATGCATCAGCAGTTAAGAAAATGATTGTATTTGGGTGTCCAGCAACACTTGGCAGTACGATATTGTCGATCGCATGCATAGGGTATGCAGCACGAGTATTTTCTGTTAAAGTAGTATCGTTATAGTCTGCGATACGCGTTTGGTCATTAATGATAACGTTTTCTAAAACAGATCCAAATGTGATT
The DNA here is from genome assembly GCF_053557995.1 of Bacillus sp. XB1. NCBI lineage: Bacteria > Bacillati > Bacillota > Bacilli > Caryophanales > Bacillaceae > Bacillus > Bacillus sp. XB1. The sequence continues at coordinate 97,671 of NZ_JBNRIL010000002.1, forward strand.
GCATCGAAAATTTGTGGTTCTTTCTCGTGAGAAAGGTTTACACATTTCGCGTAGCAACCGCCTTCAATATTGAATACACCGTTATCAGACCAACCGTGCTCATCATCACCAATTAATTTACGGTTTGGATCAGCAGATAATGTTGTTTTACCTGTTCCAGATAAACCGAAGAATAATGCTACATCGCCTTCTTCACCTACGTTTGCAGAACAGTGCATAGAAAGAATATCTTGTTCAGGTAATAAGAAGTTCATAATAGAGAAGATTGATTTTTTCATTTCTCCAGCGTATTCTGTACCACCAATTAATACGATGCGTTTTTCGAATGAAACCATAATGAATGCTTCAGAGTTTGTACCGTCAACAGCTGGATCAGCTTTGAAATTCGGTGCAGAAACAATTGTGAATTCTGATTCATGAGTCGTTAATTCTTCTTCAGTTGGACGAATGAATAATTGATGTACAAATAAATTGTGCCATGCATATTCGTTAATAACTTGAATTGGTAGGCGGTAATTGCGGTCAGCGCCTGCAAATCCTTTGAAGACGAATAACTCTTCTTTTTCTTTTAAGTATTCTAAAACTTTAGTATATAATTTATTAAAATGTTCTTCAGAAATCGGTTGGTTCACAGCTCCCCAAGCAATTTTGTCAGCAACCGATGCTTCTTTCACAATAAATTTATCTTTAGGAGAACGTCCTGTATATTTTCCTGTTGAAGCAGAAACGGCACCAGTAGAAGTTAATTTCCCTTCATTTCGCATTAATACTTTTTCCACTAATTGCGGAACACTTAGTTGAATCTGTGCATTGCTTCCGTTCAATAATTCGTGTAAACCAATTTGGACATTCACAGTACTCATATTTATATACCATCCTTTTCATTTAATGAAATATTTCTCGTAATCCCCAACAAGAGTATAACACAATTATATAAATAATGTATACTATTTATTTCTTTTTGTTTGTGTGAATGCATTATTTCCCTATTAATATTTCATTTCAGGCGTATTGAGAAAAACTTTCAGGAAAATGTGAATATTAATTGACAAATGAATATCATTTCTTTAGTATAGGTTGGGACGGATACTCTCTTATCCCGAGCTGGCGGAGGGACAGGCCCGATGAAGCCCAGCAACCTCACTTGTATTGATAAATGCAGGTGAATAGGTGCTAAAACCTGTGCGAGGCTACAGGTCTCGAACGATAAGAGCGAAGGGCAAAAAGCAGTATGCAAGTAGCAAATTAAACCTTTCCTCTATGTAAAGTAGGAAAGGTTTTTCTGTATGCTTGTGTGGGAGAATAAATGTATGTCGCAGTTTGTGGCAAATTAAGGATGAGTTCCGTACAATATATACAATTACTGTAGGGAGGTTTACCACATGACAAAAAAACGTCATCTGTTCACATCTGAGTCTGTAACTGAAGGACATCCAGATAAAATTTGTGACCAAATTTCTGATTCAATTTTAGATGCGATCTTATCAAAAGACGCAAATGCACGTGTAGCTTGTGAAACAACTGTAACAACTGGTTTAGTATTGGTAGCGGGGGAAATTACGACTTCTACTTACGTAGATATTCCGAAAATCGTTCGTGAAACAATTCAAGGCATTGGTTACACACGCGCAAAATACGGATTCGATGCAGAAACTTGTGCTGTTTTAACATCTATCGATGAGCAGTCTGCTGACATCGCTATGGGTGTTGACCAAGCGCTAGAAGCACGCGAAGGTCAAATGACTGACGCTGAGATTGAGGCAATTGGTGCAGGAGACCAAGGTTTAATGTTTGGTTTTGCATGTAATGAAACACAAGAATTAATGCCACTTCCAATCTCGCTTGCTCACAAATTAGCTCGCCGTTTAACTGAAGTACGTAAAGATGATACATTATCATACTTACGTCCAGATGGAAAAACGCAAGTTACAGTTGAGTATGATGAAAATGGTAAACCAGTACGTGTTGATACTATCGTAATTTCTACACAACATCACCCAGATGTTACATGGGAAGAAATCGATCGCGACTTAAAAGAGCACGTAATTAAAGCTGTAGTACCAGCAGAATTAATGGATGGAGAAACGAAATTCTTCATTAATCCAACTGGCCGCTTCGTAATTGGTGGACCACAAGGTGATGCTGGTTTAACAGGACGTAAAATCATCGTTGATACTTACGGTGGATACGCTCGCCACGGTGGCGGTGCATTCTCTGGTAAAGATGCAACGAAAGTTGACCGTTCTGCAGCATATGCAGCTCGTTATGTTGCGAAAAACATCGTAGCAGCTGGTCTTGCTGAAAAAGCAGAAGTACAACTTGCATACGCAATCGGTGTAGCACAACCAGTATCAATTTCAGTTGATACATTCGGCACTGGTAAAGTATCTGAAGACGTACTAGTAGAACTAGTTCGTAACAACTTCGATCTTCGCCCGGCTGGTATTATTAAAATGTTAGACTTACGTCGCCCAATTTACAAACAAACAGCAGCTTACGGCCACTTCGGACGTACTGATGTAGATCTATCATGGGAACGTACAGACAAAGCTGCAGCTTTAAAAGAGCAAGCTGGTCTATAATATATGAAAAAAAGCTTTGCGCGGTGAGCGCAAAGCTTTTTTTATTTATAATTACGTTGGAATAAAGCGAAGAGTTCAATGTCATGCCAAGTGCCGTTGCGGAATATAGCTTCTTTACAAGTTCCTTCATGTTGAAAACCAAGTGATTTATATAATTTAACTGCTCTATCGTTAAAAGAAAATACTCGTAAAGAAAGGCGATGTAAATTTAATTCTAAAAATGCATAATCCAATAATAGGGTTAAAGCTTCCTGCCCATAACCTTGCCCCCAGTAATCCTTTTTACCAATATCAATAATGCATTCAGCGTTTCGATTATACGAATCAATATGAATTAAAGAAGTAATACCAATTGGAAGATGCGTAGCTTTTTCTTCAATGATATAGCTCTTAGAGTTCGAAGAATGAATAAATTGCCGGCAAAGTTTTTCTGTGTCTTGAAAGGAATATTTATCAAGAGTGAGTGTAGTTGAACTCATAACGTCTATATCATTATGCCATTTATAATATGTTAGAATATCATCTTCGGAAAACTTTCGTAACTGGATACGGTTGGATTCAAACAATGTAAACACCCCTTTTGTATTTACTGGTTTTTGTTCATTATCTCAACACACGAACTACAATAAATTTGTCCTTCTAATTCAATATACTTTTTCATATTCGTCATGCCATTCGCCGGAAAGGGCATATGAATCCACGCTTTTTCATACGTTTGTATTTCTGTTTTACATGATTTACAAAAGATTGATTTCTTTTTGAACATATGTGATCAACCTTTCATTTGACGTGCTTTACTTGCGCAAAAGGCACTACTTAGTAAAAATAGTGTCGCGAATATAATGCTTACTAATGTAGCGTATGGAATTGCGCCTTTTAAGGAAAAGCCGACAGTGATTGAAGCGATGAATAAGAGGATAAATGTTGTTGTTAATTTTTTATAAAGTTCCATACAATGTAGACCTCCAATTTATTTTTTAGTACAAGTTTTAAAATTGAATTCTATTATGTAGAAAATATAAAGAGTAGCTAAAGATGTGTAGTCTAGGAGTATAAGAAAGTACACTTTCCTTTTTGTGGGTTAGTATACTTATATTGTATCATGGCGCATGATTGGCTTCATACATAATTGTGTAAAGGTATGTATGATAAAATGAAGAAAAGTCTTTAAGAAAGGAAAGATAAAAAATGAGTGTAACTGAACATAAAAAACAAGCTCCAAAAGAAGTGCGTTGCAAGATTGTTACGATTTCCGATACACGTACGGAAGAAACAGATAAGAGCGGACAACTATTACATGAATTGTTAAAAGAAGCGGGACATAAAGTAACTTTTTATGAAATTGTAAAAGATGATAAAGAAAGTATTCAGCAAGCGGTGTTAGCTGGTTATCATAAGGAAGATGTAGATGTTGTATTAACAAACGGCGGTACTGGTATTACGAAACGTGATGTCACAATTGAAGCAGTATCAGCGTTATTAGATAAAGAAATTGTTGGATTTGGTGAGCTGTTCCGTATGATTAGTTATTTAGAAGATATCGGAAGCAGCGCAATGTTAAGTAGAGCGATTGGTGGTACAATTGGGCGCAAAGTAGTCTTCTCGATGCCAGGGTCTAGCGGAGCGGTTCGACTTGCGATGAATAAATTAATTTTACCGGAATTAGGCCATATTACATTTGAGCTGCATCGCCAATGAGTAAGTGTGCTGGAATTGTATTAGCGGGCGGTATGTCGAGTAGATTTGGTGAGCCGAAAGCGTTAGCAATTTGGAAGGGAACTACTTTTGTTGAGCATATTGTGAAAGTGATGGGAACTACTTTGCAAGACATTGTAGTAATTAGCCATACTGATATAAAAGAGCGAGTAGAGCAATTCGTACAAGTTCCTGTTATAGAAGATATCCCGCACTATAAAGGAAATGGACCACTTGCCGGCATTGTATCAGGTATGGAATACATAGAAGCAGATTGGTACGCTATTATGCCTTGCGATGCACCAAACGTTTCGCATCAATGGTTTGCCATTTTACTAGAGCAAACGAGCAATGAATATGATGCGGTTGTACCTATTATTAATGGAAGAAAACAACCGCTACTTGCGGCGTATCATAACCGCGTGAAAGAAAAGATTTATGCTTTACTTCAGGAAGAAAAAAGAAGTATGGGCCAGCTTTTATCACAATGTAATGTGAAGTATGTTTCTGGAGAAGATGTACAAGCGAATGCGGATTGGTTTATAAATGTAAATACGAAAGAAGAATATGTGCAGGCTCAAAAAGACCTTTCAAATGAATGAAAGGTTTTTTGATATACAGAATTGGGGAACAATTACTGTATAAAGGTATGTGAGTAAGTTGATTTTAAGGGGAATTCTTAAAATCATTATACAGTTTAAAATACTGTATAACCATATATTAATTTTTATGGGTTTTTATTACAAGTCTGTTTAGTTATGTTTATTTTTGATATAATTAATATAGAAATAAAACAATGTTTAACCTTATGTATCATTTATTAAACTAAAATTTATGACCATGTAATAAACTCCCTTCGTTTTTTTGAAGGGAGTTTTTCTATTTAAGCAAGCAACTCTGATGCGTTATGCTGCAGGACTTCTTCATAATGGTTAAGCAAACCGCGAAAGATCTCATCCCAGCTCTTTGATTTCGCAAAAGATGAAGCTGATATTCCCATCTGCTCAAGTTTTTCTTCATTTTGTAATAAAAAATAAATGGATGATAGAAATGCATCTTCATTTTTAGGCGGACAAAGAACTCCCGTTTTTCCATCTGTAATAATATTTTTAACCCCGCCACTATTTGCACCAATGACAGGTGTACCGCATGCGAGTGATTCAAGTACGACATTTCCGAATGTTTCAGTAGCTGATGGAAACACCATTATGTTAGAACAAGCATATGCTTCAGCTAAATCTGTACTTTGTAAATAGCCAGTAAAAGTGATATTTGTTTTCGGAACAGCTTCACGTAAACTTGTTGCTAGAGGACCGTCTCCTGCGATGAGCCAATGAATATCGTTTCGAGTATGTGCTGTTTTAACGATAAGGTATTGCAGTGTATCAATATCTTTTTCAGGAGCAATTCGTCCAACATAGGAAAGGACATACTTCGCTGTAATATTATATTTTTTTCGGAATAGGTCTGTATTGTAAGCAGGATGAAAGAGTGTGCAATCTACACCACGTCCCCATATAGAGAGGGTCTGAAAGCCTTTGTTTTTTAATTGATGTAATGTTTCAAAGGAAGGTACAAAATTTTTTTGCATATGACTATGAAACCATTTTAAATAGTTCCACAGCATATTGGAGAGGAATTCGATTTTGTAATAACGTAAATAGGCATCGAAATCAGTATGATAAGAACCGACAACTGGGATGTTTAACTTTTTTGCATAATACAATCCACAAAGTCCCATGTTGAAAGGTGTGGCAATGTGAATAATGTCAGGTTTAAAGGAAAGTAGTTCCCGTTTAATGCGCGGAGTAGGAAAAGAAAAACGACATTCTGGATATAATATTGTTAACGGGATACTTCTCATCTTATTCACATTCGCTACAAAATTATCTTCAGCTGTATGCTGAGGGGCGAAAACAGAATAGGCGATCTGTTCTTTCTGAAAATATTGTGTTAATCGCTCTAACGTTTTCGCAACCCCGTTAACTTGTGGCGTAAAAGTATCGGTAAAAATGGCGACTCTCATCATATCACTCCTTTATGTGAAAAGTGGGATGAATTGATAAAAAGAGATGATGCCAGAACAAGTGCCAAGGCACATACCGACGAATACATCTGACGGATAGTGAAGGCCTAAATAAATACGTGAAATACCGACGCATAACGCTAACGGTAATAGGAAAGCAAGTAAGCTTGGATTATAGCAAATAAATGGAATGAAGACAGAGAAAACGGCTGTTGTATGACCAGACGGGAAAGAGTGGTCTTTTAATGGATGGACTGGATATTTTGCATCCTGAATTGTTAAATAAGGACGTTTTCGCGGATACCACCTTTTTAATATTTGCACAGGAATATGGCTAATTGCTAACGAAATAGCAGTTGCAATTGCAGCTTGATGCAAAGTTCCCTTTGCGAAAATTAAAAAGAAAAGTGTGAGTCCGATGGAGAAAGTCGCGCTACCGATATGAGTAATATTGCTGAAAAAGATATTTAATGTTTTTTGATCAAAGTAGCGGTTAATTCCTCTGAAAATGTAACATTCTATTTTATATAATCCACTGACCTTCATGAAAATTCTCCTCCCTCATCTACATATATATGGAGATATTAGCTTTTATTTTAATAAGATTTTGTTGAGGGAGTAATAATGTTTTGTAAAGAAAAAGTTAGATTTTATATAAAAAAAGCTGCCAATCTTATGGCAGCGGAAATTTACTTCTGTAATGATTTATAATATTGACCTTTTTCAACGTATTGCGTGCGAATACGCTCCATATCTTTACGGTCTTCTTCTGTTAATTCACGAATGACTTTCGCGGGACGACCGAAAGCTAACGTGTTCGGCGGAATTTTCTTTCCTTGTGAAACGAGGCTTCCAGCGCCGATAAAAGCTCCTTCGCCAATTTCAGCACCATCTAATATAATAGATCCCATTCCAATTAAAGCATCTTTCTTAATATGGCAACTATGTAAAATGACTTGATGCCCAATTGTTACGTCGTTTTCTAAAATAAGAGGATACTGCGGGCTTTGGTGAAGTGTACATTGGTCTTGTACATTTACTCGGTCTCCAATGATTGTCGGTGACACATCACCACGGATGACTGTATTAAACCAAATACTTGATTCCTCGCCAACGGAAACATCGCCTGTAATCGTAACATAGTCAGCGATAAAAGCACTACTCGCAATTTTCGGTTTTTTTTCTTTGTAAGGATATATCATGTAAAGTCTTCCTTTCCTAGAGACTAGTTTTAGTGTATCAAATTATGAGAAAGAGTGAAATGGAGGAGAGCCGTATGTGGAATTATGAAGCGGAGGAAGCAAAAGCTGTCATTGTTATTGTGCACGGCGCAATGGAATATCACGGACGTTACGAAGCCGTTGCGGAAATGTGGAATCATATCGGCTACCACGTCGTGATGGGGGATCTTCCGTCACATGGAACGACTTCAAGAAATAGAGGACATATTGATTCATTTGATGAATACATAGAGGAAGTTAAATTATGGGTGAAAGAAGCAAGAAAGTATAGGTTACCTATTTTTCTATTCGGTCATAGTATGGGTGGTCTTATTGTCATTCGTATGATGCAAGAAACGAAGAGAGAAGATGTAGAAGGTATTATTTTGAGTTCGCCTTGTTTAGGGGTAGTGACTGGACCCTCTGCTCCGCTTCAATTTGCTTCAAGAATATTAAATGTTGTGGCTCCAAAATTGCAATTTGCAACGAATCTTACGGTGGAAATGTCAACACGTAACCATGAAGTGAGAGATGCAATGGAGAATGATTCTTTGTTCTTGCGCAAAGTATCAGTACGTTGGTATAGTGAATTGATTAAGTCTATCGAAATTGCTCATAAAAAAATAGATGATTTTCCAGATGTTCCGCTCTTGCTAATGCAAGCTTGTGAGGATAAACTTGTAGATAAAACACGTGTCCGCACTTGGTTTGATAATGTTAAAATAAGTGATAAGGCTTTTAAAGAATGGCCGAATTGTTATCACGAGCTATTAAATGAGTATGAGCGTGATGAAATTTTGAGTTATATTCAGTCATTTACTGAAATGCATGTCAATAATATAGTAAAAACAAACAAATAAATAAATCATTATTTGTACATTTAATAGAGGAGATGAAGGAAGAAGTGAACGTACCGAGTAATCCCATAACGCTCATGGCGAAAGTATACCGTGATGTGTTTCCGGTTGTACACCATGAGCTAGCGATGTGGAAAGAGCGTGCCTACCATATTCCGAATGATGAGCTTCATAGTCAGGCAATCGCAAGTATTGAGCATAAAACGTTTCATTGTGAGGGCGGTGGCATTTTAGCTCTGCTAGCAAATGAACACCGAGAAGAATGTATTCGTTTTATCGTAGCGTATCAAACGATCAGCGACTATTTAGATAATTTATGTGATCGCAGTACATCACTTAATCCAAATGATTTTGCCGCACTGCATGAATCGATGTTAATGGCATTATCACCTGAAGTAGAAGGTGGCGGTAATTATTATCGTTATCGTGATGATCAAGATGATGGTGGTTATTTAGATGAACTTGTTGAAACATGCCAAGATGTTTTAAAGAAAACGAAGCACTATGACAAAATTGCTCCTGTTCTTCATGAACTTGCTTGTTATTATTGTGATTTGCAAATTCATAAACACGTGAAATTAGAAGAAAGAGAGCCGCGACTGAAAAATTGGTTTGAAGCACATAAAGAAAACTTACCAGAGATGAGTTGGTTTGAATTTTCAGCATGTGCCGGTTCTACACTTGGAATTTTCTGTCTTGTCGCATATGCCTTTCATGATGAATTACATGATGAAGATATTGCGAAAATTAGACAAGGATACTTCCCTTACGTACAAGGACTTCATATTTTGCTTGATTATTTCATTGATCAAGAAGAAGACCGTATAGGCGGAGATTTGAATTTCTGTAGTTATTACGAAAACGAGCAAGCGATATTAGATCGGATGAAACATTTTGTAGAAGAAGCGGAGAAGAGCATTGGTGATTTGCCTCATGCGAAGTTTCATCGCCTTATAAGCCGAGGGTTACTTGGTATTTATTTATCAGATCAAAAAGTATCAGCACAAAAGAATATGCATAAAATGGCACGGCGCATTGTAAAGTACGGAGGCCTCACTTCACGATTCTTCTATTGGAACGGGAAGATGTACCGAAAGAAAACAGCGCAGTGATGAAGAAAACCACTCATGTAGAGTGGTTTTCTTTTCATTATGATTGTATTTTTGAAAATACATATATAAGAAGTTCAATCGCAAAAATCACTAATACAGATAATCCAAATAAAGGCATGACAGCGCCCAGTATAACCATCATGATAAAGAAAACGAATATACTGTTCTTATCTCTTTGTTTTGGAGGTGCTGCTAATTTTCCTTTCGGCTTTCTTGCTAACCACATTTTTACTCCGTAATAAATAAGAAGTAGTAGAGATAACGTTGTTAGTAAGCATAATATTTTATTTGGCCATCCAAATAAATGTCCTTCATGAAGCGGGATGCCGTAAGTGAACCATTGTGCAAGTAATCCATAATCACGATAGTCCGTTTTGGAAATAAGCTTTCCGCTATATTGATCAAAGTAAGCTGTTATCTCTTCATTTGGTGCAACATGCATACCTGTAATACCAGAACCGCTCGATTTCGAAACAGTGAATACACCTTTCGGATCAGCTGGTAGTGAGATAACGTATGGCTTCTTTATTTCAATTCCTTTTTGTAATTCATCGACAGAAATAGCTTTCGGTTCATTTGAATCCGATTCAGGAGGAGCTTCTTTTCTTGTTGCCCATGGCAATTCTTTTACCTTTGATTCAGGCGGCGCCATATACAATTTCGGATATCCGAGCGATTCATTCGACGACGCAATTTTATAAATTTGGTTACCCATAAATCCTGACCATGGCAATCCAGATGCGACTAGCAGAACGAGTGGAATTGTAAATATAATACCGATAATAGAATGACGTCGTTTTGCTTTTTCTCGCTTATTGGATACTGGTGTGTTTTTGAACTGTCGTATACTCATATACAAACCAGTTACAATTAAAAAGATTGTCCAGCACGCCGCAAGTTCTACAGTATAGTTGATGACAGTGCCACCAACTAAAAGAGAACTATGTAATTCCCGCATTATATTGGCAAACGTTTCACTTGCGTTTTGATCTCCGACAATTTGATTATTGCTATCTAAATATACATACTTTTGTTGCCCTGTATATTCATTTGTAATCGTAAGTCTCGTATTATAATCCCCATTAAACTCACTAATTTTCGCCACGCTATAATGTGGATATTTTTTTTCTGTTAAGGAAATAGAATCAGCCATCGAAATAGATTCTGTTTGGGCGCTCTTCCCAAAATATAAATCTTTATAGATGAAATCTTCAACTTCCTCCCGAAATAAATACCCAATTCCGCTTAGTGACAACGTAATAAGAAGCGGCGTAATAAAAAGCCCAGCATAAAAATGCCAACGCCAAAAAATGTAATGAAGCGAACGATTTACTTTCATACTTTCAGTTCCCCTAACCTTCCCTATATGAATAACTACTTATTTAATATAGCGAGATTAAGTGTGATTACTTTGAAAGAATTGTGAAGAAAGTTAAAAGTTTGTGGGATTTTTATCAGCAAGACATACAATACGCAATGCAAAACTTAGTTGAATGAATTAGCTCTTCATTTCCTTTTTGTAGCCTGATTTGAAGTGCCTTTTGAAAATAAGATAAGGCAGTATGGAAGTCACCTGCATCTAATTTACTTTTTCCGTAATTAATGATGCTATAGTATTAAATCAATTTTTAAATTTATTTAATTACTCAAATACTGAATCTAAAATATTTAATTGTTCAGCTGTTATTCACTCCTTTCTTATATGTAACAAGATATTCAGTTCTTGCTCTAATTTAGCAATTGACTTACTTTTTGTGTAAGCTTCATTTCTTTCCTCTAAAAGAAGCAGCTCATGTTCCGCAGCAGTGTGTTCCTCTATGATGCCAACGCATTTTGCAGTTAACCTTTTCTCTACTTCATCTACTAAAAAGGAAATATTTATAATCAAAATAAAATAAAAAAAGAATATTCTGTCTATTGTTGAGAAAAATATATTTAACTATAATCACCTTTGGTAATATGTTACAAATATATACAGGTGTTTCAAAATTTGAAATATACTAACAATTAAAGGCGAGGTAATTTTATGGGGAAAACTCAATTGAATTTTAAAAAGGCAGGAATTATTACATTAACATCAGCTATGTTATTTGGCGGACTTTTGCCAACTATTTCTCATGCTGAAGAAAGTAACATAGCAAAACTTCAAACATTCTCTTTATCTAACATGCCAGAAAAGGCAAAAAACATTGACTTAAATGAATTAAAAGAAACGGGGGAAGAATATTTAAGTGAAGAAGAGGTAAGGTCAATCGATCCATATCAATTAAATTTGATATTTAAAGAATTAAAAGATGAGATAAAGAATGGGAAATATACTCATGCTGAATTGAATCAAATTGCTAGTGACAAGATAAAAAATAGCACAGCAAAATCCCCTAGTTTATATGGTTACGATATACCAGGAATGCCTGATTTAACAGAAGCGGAAATTTCGTTAGCAAAGAGGCATCCTATTGAATTCGTAACTTATGGAGGATGTTCAATTGATGCTCTTAATGAAGCGAAGAAATATTATGGTGGTGATCAACTTACTAAGGGAAATGGTGATGCGTTTAGACATGCTTATTGGAATGCGATTTTAGTTCCGAACATGGGTGGTTCTAGTGGTGCTGTATATGGCGAAGAAAGAGCAAAAGCTTGGACTGATGCTCATGAACAATATTCTGTTGGTATTGATAAAGAAATGGATCTTCATAACAATTGGTTTGGAAGATCTGTAGCAATGAATAATTATTATTGGACTACGTCAAAATATAGCAGTTACATGAGAGAAAGAGTGAGTAAAGGTTCTTTAGCACGAATAGTTAATAATCAATTAGTGGCGACAAATGGTGTTACTGGTAAGTAATGCACAGAATGAATGTGAGAAGAAGTAAGTATCCTATAGTATTGTCTTTATATTTTACTTAGTGATATTCTTTAAATTAACACCTTGAAAATACATATTTGCATAAAAAAGGAGACAAAGATTTTGAAAAAGAATTTAATACTGATTTTTTGTCTAGCTATTTTATTCATATTGTCTGCTTGTCAAAAAGAATACAAAGGAAAATATGTGAAATGGGGCGACACTGTAGAAACTGTTGACACAGAAAGATTTGAAAGAAACAATATTCCATATAAAGTAGAGGGCAATAAGGTGTATGTTCCAGAAGATGCATTTGATGATGCTATAGTATGTTGTTCTTAGGAAGTTGCGTTCCATGAATAGGTAGCAGTAAAACTCCAACATGGTGCTATGTTGGAGTTTACTAAATTTGAGAGGGTGAAGCAATTGCGAGGTTACTCATTCAACAAGCAGGATGTACAAATAAAAACAGAACCGCTTGTGGATCAATAGTTTAGAAGTAGAGGATATTAAAAAAGGTTTTCAGAATTTAAAGCCTGGTTCAGATTATGAGCGCATGTTCGCTGAAGTGCAAGTACATCAAATTAGCGATTGGATTATTGGAATGAATGCTAGTAAGTTATATACACTGACGTAAGAAAGGCATTCAAGGTGTTTATACGAGTATAAACACCTGCGTTATGTTTGATAAACAAGCGACAGCAGGAAATTAAAAACTTTAAACCAACGCCTTTCTTTGAATTGGAAGCGCAATTTACTTTTGAAAACGGTGTATACAAAGGATGTTATAAAGAGAGATTTACAACTAAAGGTGAATTAATGAACTTACTGCAGCAATATAATCTTTCTGAAAACAATAGCCAGCAAGATATATTCATTTGGACCCCCTTATATTTTCTACATACATCCTAACAACCGTTTCAGCAAGACATTGAGAGGAATCAACAAAATCCTCATTTGCCACTACATTCAAATCGGTACATGCGATAATAGCGGTATCAACTTCATCTTTCAATTGTAAAACGAGCACATTCCACAATTCGCGAGCTTCTTCACTCTCTCCAGATTTAATCCAAGTAATAATTTGATTAATCATTTCCTGCCATTTTTTATGATGAATGTATTCTATATTACGTTTTGTAATCCCATCTTGATAAATCCCAGCTTGAACAGTTGCTTCTGTTGCGAGAAGAGCAACTCTTTTTGTATTTTCAGGAATTGTTTTTAACGTCTCATCAACTATATTCAAAATAGGAATAGAAAGAGATCGCTGTAATTCTTCAAAATAAAGATGCGCTGTATTGCACGGCATAGCGATAAAGCTTGCGCCAGTACTTTCAAGTTTTTGTGCCCCTTCAATAATCGCTTTTTTCATCGTCTCGTGATCAATAGGACGATCCATGTAAAACGGTGTTGGGCACGAATAAATCATCATATGAGGAAAGTCCATATCATGTTTTGCTCCGTATATTGTTTGGCACCTTGCTACAACTGTATCGACGAATGGACCAGTTGATTTTGGCCCCATTCCTGCTAGTATTCCGATCATTGTTTTGTCTCCTTTAAGAATGTTTATATCCATTATATAGGAGAATAACAAAAAGACGTGCAGTGAATGCACGTCTTTTTTTGTTATGTTTTGTCGAACAATCGATATATCCGAGAAATCGTTGATATATTGTAAGTTATGATAGATATATCGAAAAAATCGTTGATATATCCCGAGTTACGATAGATATAATTGAAAAATCGTTGATATATTACCCCGCATTAACGGGCAGTAAAACTTCCACCTTAAAATTCGGCTGGAGCAAAGAAGTTAGTTGGGAAATAAACTGCCCATAAATGCCCGATTGGTTCAACTAATAATCAGTGGGGATTCCCCCCACTGATTAAAGTTTCACTTTATCGTTTCTCAATCGCCACAATAAATGGCGGGTTGTTTTGTTGGTTAATGAAGCCATATCGCAGTACGTGAGCTTGTTTTTGGTCTAGCTCTTCTGCAAATTTGAGAACAGCGTCGCGTTCTACTTGTCCTTCTGGGTGTCCGTGGTAAATGACGAGGACGATGATACCTTCAGGTGCCATTACTTCTAGTAATTGTTCAATTGCCGAAATTGTTGAGTTCGGTTTTGTAACGATATGCTTGTCACCGCCAGGAAGGTAACCTAAGTTGAAGATAGCGCCTGTTACTTTTCCTTTTGCGTCTTCTGGTAGTACGGATAGAAGTGTATCGTGACTATCGTGAACTAAAACAGTACGTTCAAAAAGTTCTTTTTCTTTTAGACGAGTTGTTGAGCTTTCAATCGCTTCTTTTTGAATATCAAATCCAAATACTTTTCCGCTATCCCCAACAATTTCAGCTAGGAAGCAAGTGTCATGACCATTTCCAAGTGTTGCATCTACAGCGTAGTCGCCTTCTTTAACAGCCGTTTGCAGCAGTGTGCGAGCAAACGGTAATACACGTTCTAATTTCATTGTTGTTTCTCCTCATTTGCATATTTTCCTTGCCAGCTTCCGCGGCGTACAAATTCTGCATCGATGGAATTTAATACTTCCCATTTATTTAAGCTCCACATTGGACCAATCATTAAATCAGGTGGGCCGTCACCTGTGATACGGTGCACAATTACGTCTTCTGGAATAATTTCAAGTTGGTCAACAACAAGACTTACGTAATCCTCAAGAGAAAGGAATTCGAGTTGTCCTTTTTCATATTGCTTCACCATTGGCGTTCCTTTTAATAAGTGAAGTAAGTGGATTTTAATTCCTTGTACATCAAGTTTCGCTACTTCACGAGCTGTTTCCATCATCATGTCGTAATCTTCAAGTGGAAGACCGTTAATAATATGAGAGCAAACTTTAATGCCGTGCTTACGTAATTTATTTACGCCTTCCACGTAAGACGGATAATCGTGAGCGCGATTAATAAGGTTTGCAGTGCGTTCATGAACGGTTTGTAGTCCAAGTTCAACCCAAAGATACGTACGTTTATTTAAGTCCGCTAAATATTCAACAACATCATCTGGTAAACAATCTGGACGAGTTGCGATAGAAAGACCGACAACATCTTTTTCTGCTAGAAGCGGTTCGAATTTTTCTTTTAACACTTCAAGTGGTGCGTGTGTATTTGTGTACGCTTGGAAATAAGCGATACATTTTCCATCTTTCCACTTTGAGCGCATTTTTTCTTTCATTTCATGATATTGTGTTATAACATCATCGCGGCGATCACCAGCGAAGTCGCCAGATCCGGCAGCGCTGCAAAATGTACAACCACCGTAAGCAACTGTACCATCACGGTTCGGACAATCGAAGCCAGCATCTAATGAAACTTTAAAGATTTTTTCACCAAATTCATTTCGTAAATGGTAATTCCATGTATGATAACGTTTATTGTCGTTTGTATATGGAAAAGGGTTTTGAACCTTCATTATTTTCCCTCCTAAGCCGAGTCAAAATGAAACAAAATCCATTATAACATACTCATAAGGTAGAGATGGAAGGGACACACTAAAGGGGAATTGAAGCAAGGAGGGACAATTATGGCAGAGCGTCAATCACTTGAATCGTATATTACACAAGCGGAACAAGCGGTGGAATATGCAAAAGAACAATTAGAACAAGGCATGAGACAAGAGCATTACAATACGATGGAGTATTCAGATGCACAGTTACAATTAGAACAAGCGTATAACGATTTACAAACGATGCAACAACATGCGAATGATGAGCAACGTGAGCAATTAAATAGAGCACGTATGGCAATTCGCCAATTGCAACATCAAATGATTATTACACCGCACTAATAAGGAGTGAATGTAATGGCGAAACGTTCAGATCAAAATAACCCAGAGCAAAAAACACAAAATGGACATAACGCTGAGTTTTCGAATGAACTTGATCCCATTGTTCAAGTAAAACAGCGTAATAGTAAAAAAGGACAACCTCAAAAATCAAAACAATCAGAGTAAACCAGGTCGCAATATGACCTGGTTTTATTTTGTTATATGACAATAATGTAAGATTCCTGTAAGGTTTGCCGATAGTTGTAAGCTTACTTTTCCAGTAGAGTAAGGGAGGATTAAATTTTGGACAAGGAGCTGCTTTATGGGGAACAATATTACAAACAAACGAATTGATGAGTTAGATTACATTCGTGGCTTCGCATTACTGGGGATTATTTTAGTAAATATTCTAGCGCTACTTAATATTAAAACTCCAGATCCTAATACAGTAGATGCTAGCTATCAAAGATTTTTATACTTATTTGTAGAAGGTCGTTTCTTCTCAATCTTCTCATTCTTATTTGGAGTGGGATTCTATATCTTTATTTCAAGAGCGATTGCGAAAGGGAAAAATGGATATGTTCTATTTTTCCGCCGCGTAGTTGCATTATTTATTTTTGGTTTGATTCATTACATGTTTCAGCCTGGAGAAGCGTTAACGTTATATGCAATTTGCGGATTAATCGTTTTACCGTTTTATAAAGCGAAAAAACAAGCGAACTTAGTAATTGGTCTTATTTTGACAATAGCCTTTAGTGTAATGGGTGTTAAAGAACTATTACCACTTGGTTTAATTTTATTAGGTCTTGCTGCAGGACAATATCGTGTATTTGAAAATCTTTCAAAAAACATAAAGCAAGTCGCTATTTTTACAGGCATTATGTTTGTTTTAAGTGTGGCAGCTGTATGGTATCAATATGGACACGTGCCTGCTGGCCCATTTGTAAATATGATATTGATGAATGAAGATGGAACAATGGATGCTGCAAGCCAGTTTCTAAAAATTGGTATTACTGTTGGACCAATTATTTCAGCTTTCTATGTAGGAGCATTAATTTTATTACTTCAGTTAAAACCAGTTCAAACATTATTAGCACCATTGAAATACTACGGTCGTATGGCTTTAACAAATTATATCGGACAAACGGCAATGATTTTAATTGCTGGTAGTGTATTTAACTTTGCAGGTAACTTAACATACATGCAGACGCTATATGTATGTATCGCAATTTATGCAATTCAAATTGTGTTTAGTGTAATTTGGATGAAAATCTTTAAAATGGGTCCATTAGAATGGGTTTGGCGTGTTATTACGTACTGGACGGTAACACCTTTAAAGAAATAAAGTGAAACTTTAATCAGTGGGCTGTTCCTTTCGCGGAACAGCCTATTTTTATTGTCATCTTTTGTCGATAAGTCGATATATTTTGGTAATCGCTGATAAAAGTGTAAGAATCGCCGATATAATTTCATTTACCGATTTACTATGTCGAAATGTGAACTAGTATGAAAAGCCAACCTTACACGCATCCATTTTCTATCTTACAAAAGTGTAAGGTAATTGTAATGTTAACAAATAGCAGTTCACTTCTAAAAAGCGCAAAATAGGTAATGGAAAAACAAGCGTAGGAGGATATATATGACGAAACCAGTTGTAGACGTGAAAAACGTTCAAAAAGTGTACGGTAAAAAAGGTGAGAACCAATCACACGCGTTAAAGGGTGTTTCATTCTCAATTCAAGAGGGTGAGTTTGTTGGAATTATGGGACCATCTGGTTCCGGTAAAACGACATTATTAAATGTAATTTCAACGTTAGATAAGGCAACAGGTGGCGTTGTTGAAATTGCGGGAACGGATATTACAAAAATGAAGCAAGGTGAGCTTTCAGATTTCCGTTCGCAAAAATTAGGATTTATCTTCCAAGATTTTAACTTATTAGAGAACTTATCTATTTATGAAAACATTGCACTTCCACTTTCTCTTCAAGGTGTCGCATCACGTAATATTGGACCGAAAGTAGAAAAAGTAGCGGATATGTTAGGGATTACAGAAATACTTCAAAAGTATCCATCTGAAGTATCTGGTGGACAGAAACAACGTTCAGCAGCAGCGCGTGCTTTAGTGCATGAGCCGGCAATTATTTTAGGGGACGAGCCAACAGGAGCGCTTGATTCTAAAAATGCAACGAGTTTACTTGATGCGATGACAAACTTAAATAAAGATCAAGGCGTATCGATTATGATGGTTACGCATGATCCATATAGTGCAAGTTACTGTCAGCGTATTTTATTCATTCAAGATGGTGAGCTATATAAAGAAATTCATCGCGGTGGTACGCGTGAAGAGTTCTACAAAGAAATTTTAGATGTACTTGCAGATTTAGGTACACAAAAGGCGTAAGAAAGGAGGTTCCAGTATGTTATTTAAACTTTCCATGTCGGGGCTGAAAAGTAAGCTGAAAGATTATATCGTCTTACTTGTCGGTCTTGTCATGTCGATTTCAATTTTTTACATGTTCCAAACGTTAGCACTGAATAAAGCATTTTTAGAATCTAATTCAGTGATTAAATCTATTGGATTCGTATTCCAAGCAGGATCATTTTTATTAGCAATTATAACGTTCTTCTACATTTTATATGCAAACTCTTTCTTATTATCTCTTCGTCAAAAAGAGTTCGGTATGTATATGATGTTAGGTGCGAAAAAACATAAAGTTACATTACTTATGTTTATTGAAACAATCGTATTAGGTGCTGCGTCTCTTGCAATCGGGATTGCAGTTGGAGTAGGACTTGCAGAAGGTATTGGACAGTTATTAATGAAACAGCTTGAATTTGCTGGTGAAGGGTATAAAGCATTTTATCTACCATCTATGACTGTTACTTGCATCTTCTTCTTTGCACTATTTGTATTATCAGCAATTATGAACAGTATTAAATTGTCACGTATTTCTGTATTGCAACTAGTACATGCAGATGCACAAACAGAGCGTGTTGCAGTAAAAGGTAAAAAGACAGTTGTAGTGGCATTCCTTGCTGTTATTTTATTAGGTATAGGTTATGCATCTATGATCTATATGGAAAAACTAAAAGAGATGGGAATCCTTATTGCATTAATTACAACGACAGCTGGTACTTACATGCTATTTGGCTCACTTCTTCCAGTCATTATTAAAAAGTTAAAAAGTAATAAAAAGCGTAGTGAAAAAGGACTTAATGCTTTTACATTTGCACAATTAAACTTCCGAATTAATAGTTTAACAAAAGTACTTGCAACAGTGGCAATGTTAGTTGCACTTGGAGCTGGTGCAATTTCAGGTGGTATGGCATTTAAAAATAACGTTATAAAAATGGTAGATGGTTTAGTAATATATGATTCAGTAGTTCATAATCCAACAGCTGAAGAAAAGAAAATTTTAGATGGTATTACATTTAAAGAGAAAAGCGAATATCGTTACAAAGTTGATGATAAATACGTTTACTATGTAAAAGAAGATTTAGAGAAAAATCGTCCTTTCGTAAAAGATATGGCAAAGATGAAGTCTATGAAGGATTTAGTAAATACGAAAAAAGTTTCAGAGGAACTACCGGTAGGTGCAGTTTCTAGAGAGATGAATCAAAAAGATGCGAATACTAAAGAACTTTCAGCGGAATGGACAGATGCTTTTAGTACAATCCATCCATATTATTTATACAATGATCATGCAATTAAAATTGTAGATCAAAAAATGTATGATGGGATAAATGGTAAAGAAGGTATAGCATTTATCGGAAAAACAGATGATTTTTTAACATATAAAAAAGAATGGAAAAAACTTGACGAGTTGCAGCTAGATAAATATAAAAATGTAAAAGCTGAACAAATGGATAGTAAATATCAAGCTTATAGTGGGTTCTATGGCATTGCGAGTGGAACAGTATTTATGGGATTCTTCCTTGGAATTGCGTTCTTAGCAATGATGGCAAGCTGTCTTATGTTTAAAATTCTTTCTGGTGCATCAAAAGATATTACGCGTTATCAAATGCTTCGTAAAATCGGTGTGCGCCGTGAGTTATTAACGAAATCGATTTATAAAGAGCTATTCTTAGTATTCTTATTCCCAGCAATTGTGGGTATCGCTCACGTATTAGTTGGTATGAATATTTTCGGATTTATTTTAATCGATCCGTACTTCCGTATTTGGATACCAATCGTAATTTTCGTAGTTATTTATGCGATTTATTACTTCATTACAGTTCAATTGTATAAAGGAATTGTTCTTCCGAAAGAAGATTAATAATAAAAACCGAGCAAAAACGCTCGGTTTTTATTATTTTCAGAAAAAACACTTTAATGTTACTGAAATGTATAATATAATGTAAGTAAGTAACGTAATATAAAAGTAGAAGTAGCTGTATAAGGAAAGGAGGAATCCAATCTGTAGAAAGAAGCTGAACTTTTATCCCCACATTTTTTTACCGCAACGTATTTATACAATCGTAAGTTTCCACATTGAAAGTTTTCAGAACCACCTGAGTATATTGTGAAAATAATGGATAACACATGGAAATCTCATAGCATGATAAGGTAAAATGGACAACATAATGAGAAAATTACCGTTCATAAGATGAGGAGAATACATGTATGGAAGTTGTAGAGGCATTAAAAGATATAAGCCAAATTGAGGCTATGAAAAAATATTTAAAAGAGCACTCCCAGCGAGATTATCTTTTATTTGTTATTGGAATTAACACAGGATTAAAAATTACAGAACTACTTAGCATGAAATTTGAAGATGTATTAAATGAAGACGGGACTGTTAAAGAGTTTTATGCTCTTCCTGTGAAAGATGAAAAATTTAAACAAGATATTTATTTAAATACAAAAGTAAAAGAAGCGCTTTTAGATTACGTACAATCTATTGGCGTTAAAAGAGAAAATTACGTATTCCAATCTAATAAAACGCCAAATTCAATTACGCGCCAACAAGCGTATCGTGTAATTCATAATGCTGCAGAAGCAGTTGGAGTTGTTGGTAAAATCGGAACGAATTCAATGCGAAAAACGTTCGGATTTCATGCGTACAAAAGAGGGATAGCGATTGCACTATTGCAAAAACATTTTCATCACGCGACTCCATCAGAGACACTAAAGTATTTAGGTATCTCAAAGGATGAGAGCTTTAAAACGGAGATTGATGTCGATTTATAAAAGCCGTAACTAAAAAATTAGGAGGCGGAAAATATGAATATTAGAGAGAGTGAACTGCCGGGTATTGGATGTAAGTTTGAAGTGATTACAAAAGGTAATGAAAAGATGGTTATCGTTATTCATGATGATGGCCGAAGAGAAATGTACCATTTTGATGCTGATCATGAAGAGAGTATTTCAAGCGTCTCTCTTCGTGATTCTGAAGCGAGACAAATTGCAGCTATATTGGGCGGAATGGTATATAGGCCACAAGCTTTAGATACGATTGAAATGGCTTTTGAGGGATTATCAATTGAGTGGTTTAAGGTGGAAAATAATGCACCAGTTGTACAAAAAACAATTGGTAGTTTACATGTTCGAAACACATATAACGTAACGATTATTGCCATTTTGAAAAAGAATATGAAGAAGTTCTTTAATCCAGGCCCAGATTCTATCATTGAAGCTGGCGATATGCTCGTATTATCAGGCGCGAGACATGAAGTGAAAAGAATTATTAATGAGTTGCTTTCAGTAGGAGGGGATTCATAATCGATGGATACTTTAATCTTTGAAGTTGGAACTGCGTTAGTATTAGTCGCTTTTGCAGCTATTCTCGCTGCAAAGTTAAAGTTCTCGATTATTCCGTTTCTTATTATACTCGGTATGCTAGTGGGGCCTCATGCCCCAGATTTAGGGCTTATCGATTTAAGATTTATTGAAAGTGGAGAAGTTATTTCCTTCCTCGGCCGTGTTGGCGTCATATTCCTCCTATTTTACTTAGGTTTAGAATTCTCAATTAAAAAATTAATTAAATCAGGAAAATCAATTGCTTTTGGGGGAACTGTTCATATATCGCTTAATTTTATATTAGGTTTACTTTACGGATATATAATGGGTTTCCCCTTATTAGAAACATTAATTATTGCTGGGATCATAACAATTTCATCGAGTGCAATTGTTGCGAAAGTAATTGTTGATTTAAGAAGATCTGGTAATAAAGAGACGGAGCTAATTTTAGGAATCATTATGTTTGATGATATCTTTTTAGCGGTATATTTATCAGTCGTTTCAGGATTAGTACTTGGAGGGGCAACATCATTTGTAGGTGCTCTTACATCTATTTTAATCGCAGTAGGTTATATGCTACTATTCTTTGTAGTTGCTAGAAAAGCTACACGGTTTTTAAATAAAATGTTAGATATTTCGTCCAATGAAATTTTTATTATTGTAATATTCGCTATTTTGTTCTTTGTAGCAGGATTTTCAGAAACGATTCATGTTGCAGAGGCAATTGGAGCATTATTACTAGGACTCGTTTTTTCTGAAACAGAGCATAGTGATCGAATTGAACAGCTTGTCGTTCCGTTTCGTGATTTCTTTGGAGCTATATTCTTTTTCAGCTTCGGTTTAAGTATAGACCCATTTTCACTTGGCGGAGCAGTGTGGTTGGCATTAGGAGCAGTTTTCATTACTCTTATCGGTAATTTTACTGCTGGAATGGTTGCGGGGCGTAAAGCTGGGTTATCGCATAAGGCTTCTACGAATATCGGTTTAACACTTGTATCACGCGGAGAATTTTCTATTATCGTCGCGAATATTGGAATTGCGGGTGGCTTAATGGCAGCGATTAAACCGTTCTCAGCTTTGTATGTTTTAATATTAGCATCGTTAGGACCTTTGTTAACGAAAGAATCTGGGAGAATATACTCGCTACTAGATAAGGTGTTTAAATGGAGTGCTAAAGAACGTGTGAAGCGAGAAAAGGAAGTTGGATAGTACAAATAAGGGTAGACTGCATGAAAATTTCATGCAGTCTACCCTTTTATATATTGTTACTGTTGTCGTTTTTTGTCGGTAAGTCGATATATTTTAATAATCGCTGATATATTTGTAGTTGCGCCGATATATTCTGATAATCGCTGATATAATCCAAGAAGCAACCAATATAAATTCATTTACCGACGAACTATTATCTGAATTTCATCAACTATTAATCAGTTGCCTTCCTATTTAAAAACGACTACAATTTTACTGTTATATATATGAACGAAAAAAATAGAATAGGAGGGGAAGCTATGCCAAGGAAAGTATGGCTATTAGTAGCTGGGATGATTATTAATGTCACGGGTGCTTCTTTTTTATGGCCTTTTAATACAATTTATTTACATGATCACTTGGGAAAATCTTTATCTGTGGCCGGAATGGTATTAATGATCAACTCGCTTACTGGTGTAATCGGAAACTTGCTCGGCGGTGTTTTATTTGATAAATGGGGCGGTTATAAATCAACTTTAGTAGGGATTGTGATTACACTTGTATCAATTTTAGGTCTTGTGTTCTTCCACGGTTGGCCGTTATATGTTGTATGGCTAGCGTTAATCGGCTTCGGTTCTGGAATGGTCTTCCCATCGATGTATGCGATGGTTGGTACGGTTTGGCCAGAAGGCGGAAGACGGGCATTTAATGCGATGTACGTTGGACAAAATGTTGGTATTGCGATCGGAACAGCATGTGGTGGATTAGTTGCATCGTATCGTTTTGATTATATTTTCTTAGCGAACTTTATTTTATACTTTGTTTTCTTCTTAATTGCTTTTATTGGATTCCGCGGTATGGAAGACAAGAATGAGCCAGGAGTGCAAAAAGAAGTCGAAACGAAAAAAGGGTGGTCACTTACACCTGGATTTAAAGCACTTCTTATCGTGTGTGTAGCATATGCTTTATGCTGGGTTACATACGTACAGTGGCAAGGAGCGATTGCAACACATATGCAAGAATTGAATATTAGCCTTCGTCACTATAGTTTATTATGGACGATAAACGGAGCAATGATTGTTTGTGCACAGCCACTTGTTAGTATGCTAATTCGTTGGATGAAGCGTTCTTTAAAACAGCAAATTATGATTGGGATTTTCATTTTTGCGGCGTCATTCATTGTGTTAAGCCAAGCGCAGCAATTTACGATGTTCCTCGTTGCGATGGTAACATTAACAATAGGTGAGTTATTTGTATGGCCTGCGGTTCCAACGATTGCAAATATACTTGCACCAAAAGATAAATTAGGGTTTTATCAAGGGGTTGTAAATAGTGCGGCGACTGTAGGGAAAATGTTCGGGCCGGTCGTTGGCGGAGCAATTGTGGATTTATACAATATGGAAGTATTGTTTATAGCAATCATGGTAATGCTTGTAGTAGCGCTTATAGCAACGAGCATTTATGATAAACGAGTAAAAGTAGAAGAAACAGTTGAAGAAAAAATTGCAGTTTAGTTTGACGGAACATGTAACATGTTTTAGAATATATTTAAATAAAACAACCTTTAGAACAAGGGAGATAGCTCGGCTGTCTTAAGATGAATTCGTTAGTTATTAAGAGTAACGATTAACCGAGAAGTCCTCGCTTTAAGTAAGCTCTTAAGAGATACTAAGTGAAGGATAGTTCACTTAACTTATATGTGTAATAACAGTGAGAAGGAGTAGTAGTAATAGAAGCGGGTTTAGAGAGTTGACGGTCGGTGCAAGTCAATCCACGTTTCGTTATGAACTCGCCTTTGAGTTGCAGTTGTGAAACTAATAGTAGCAATTGCCGTTAATCCACGTTACGGATCTAAGCGAATGTATATTTGTACATTAATTTAGGGTGGTACCGCGGGAATCTATAACCTCTCGTCCCTTTCTAGGGATGAGAGGTTTTTTGTATTTTGGGCGGTGAAAATAAATAGAATTTCAAGGAGGGTATCTCATGAGCTTTAATCATCAAGAAATTGAGAAGAAGTGGCAAGGGTACTGGGAAGAGAATAAAACATTCCGTACGCCAGATGAGACAGAAAAACCAAAATTTTATGCACTAGATATGTTCCCATATCCATCAGGTGCAGGCTTACACGTAGGACATCCAGAAGGTTATACAGCGACAGATATTTTATCTCGTATGAAGCGTATGCAAGGATATAACGTTCTTCATCCAATGGGATGGGATGCATTTGGTCTTCCAGCAGAGCAATATGCACTTGATACTGGAAACAGCCCAGCTGAATTTACAGAGCATAATATTAATACGTTCCGTAACCAAATTAAATCATTAGGTTTCTCTTACGATTGGGACCGTGAAATAAATACAACAGATCCAAACTACTATAAGTGGACGCAATGGATCTTCCTAAAACTATTTGAAAAAGGCTTAGCTTACGTTGATGAAGTACCTGTAAACTGGTGCCCAGCACTTGGTACAGTACTTGCAAACGAAGAAATAATTGACGGTAAGAGTGAGCGTGGTGGACATCCAGTTGAGCGTCGTCCGATGAGACAGTGGATGTTAAAAATTACAGCTTACGGAGATCGTCTATTAGAAGATCTAGATGAGCTTGATTGGCCAGAAAGCTTAAAAGATATGCAGCGTAACTGGATCGGCCGTTCTGAAGGTGCAGAAGTACACTTCAACATCGATGGTACAGACGAGAAATTCACAGTTTTCACAACACGCCCTGATACATTATTTGGTGCAACATACTGTGTACTAGCTCCAGAACATGCACTTGTTGCAGAAATTACAACAGCAGAACAAAAAGAAGCGGTAGAAGCTTACATTAACGCTGTAAAAATGAAGAGTGACCTAGAGCGTACAGAACTTGCGAAAGAAAAAACTGGTGTATTCACTGGTGCTTACGCAGTGAACCCAGTAAACGGTGAGAAATTACCAATCTGGATCGCTGACTATGTTCTTGCAACTTACGGAACAGGTGCTGTAATGGCAGTTCCAGCTCACGATGAGCGTGACTATGAATTCGCATCAGTATTTAATCTTCCAATGAAGGAAGTTGTAAAAGGCGGAGATATTACGAAAGAAGTGTACACAGGTGATGGTGCACACGTAAACTCAGCATTCCTTGATGGATTAAATAAAGAAGAAGCAATCGCAAAAATGATTGAATGGCTTGAAGTAACGAGCGCAGGAAATCAAAAAGTAACGTACCGTCTACGTGACTGGTTATTCAGCCGTCAACGTTACTGGGGTGAGCCAATTCCAGTAATTCACTGGGAAGATGGTACAATGACAGCTGTGAAAGAAGAGGAATTACCATTAGTTCTTCCGAAAACAGAAAACATCCGTCCTTCAGGTACAGGTGAATCACCACTTGCTAACATTGACGAGTGGGTAAATGTTGTTGATCCTGAGACTGGTAAAAAAGGTCGTCGTGAAACAAATACAATGCCGCAATGGGCTGGTAGCTGTTGGTATTACCTACGTTACATCGATCCAAACAATAGCGAAGCACTTGTAGATCCTGAAAAAGTAAAACAATGGCTTCCAGTTGATATTTATATCGGTGGTGCAGAGCACGCTGTACTTCACTTACTATATGCTCGTTTCTGGCATAAAGTATTATACGATATCGGTGTAGTTCCAACGAAAGAACCGTTCCAACAATTATTCAACCAAGGTATGATTCTAGGTGAAAACAACGAGAAAATGAGTAAATCAAAAGGTAACGTTGTAAACCCTGATGATATCGTAGCAAGCCACGGTGCAGATACACTTCGTCTATACGAAATGTTCATGGGACCATTAGATGCTTCAATTGCTTGGTCTGAAAATGGTCTTGACGGAGCTCGTCGTTTCCTAGACCGCGTATGGCGTCTATTCGTTCAAGATAACGGTGAATTAAGTAAGAAAATTACTGACGCACCAAATAAAGAGCTTGAAAAAGCTTACCATCAAACAGTGAAGAAAGTAACAGAAGACTATGCAGAGCTTCGCTTCAACACAGCGATTTCTCAAATGATGGTATTCATCAACGATGCATACAAAGCTGAAACACTTCCAAGAGAATATGTAGAAGGTTTCGTAAAAATGATTGCACCAGTTGCACCTCATATCGGGGAAGAGCTATGGAGCAAACTTGGATACAATGAAACAATCACATATGCAAGCTGGCCAACATTTGATGAGTCTAAACTTGTAGAAGATGAAGTTGAAATCGTTGTTCAAGTTATGGGTAAAGTTCGCGCAAAACTAACAATGAGTAAAGACGCATCAAAAGAAGAAATGGAACAACTTGCACTTGAAGCAATTCAAGACCAAATTGAAGGGAAAACAGTTCGTAAAGTAATTGTTGTTCCTGGAAAACTTGTTAACGTTGTTGCAAACTAAATCATTTGAAAAAGCTCAGAGCGTTTATGTTCTGAGCTTTTTTGTATAGAAAATAATCTCAGGGTCACCTTCATCTAAGTTTTCAACTATTCCGCTACGTATAAAACCATTCGAGTTAAATACTTTCTGCATACTTTCATTCGATTCGTTCGTTGAAGAAAATATTTTTTGAGTAGGAGAATGACTTAACATATATGAGATTAACGAGCTTGCATAGCCTTGCCTTCTTTTAGTTGGTGAAACAATGATTAATGAGAGGAAAGTACAACCAAAGAAATTTGTATCGTATGTTAGAAAGCCAGAGATAGAATTTTCTTCTGTTACAATGATGCATCTGCCTTCACGGATAGTGTGCTTAATATAATTTCGTCTACTATCGTTTCCAATTACGTCAATATCTATATGGACGATTGAATCTAAATCATTGATAGAAGCCTTTGTTACATTCTTCAATATAAATACCTCCTAGAAAAAATATTCAGTTAATTAATTTTATCATAAATGAAGAAAAAGAAGCGGAATTCTAGTGCAGACAAACACCTATTCTTCTATAGGAAATATGATAAAAAAGGTAGGCTAAATTGAGTAGAAGAGGTGAAAGGAATGAAAGGGATGGACAATAATGCACCACATGGTTTCTTCGGGAGTGGATCGGATAGTTATGAACAAATGATGTTAATGGGAGGAGGACAACAAGGATACGGTGGAATTCCGAGCTGGATGGGCGGAACACCTGGAGGGTTTTCTACATCAGTAGCGGGTGTACAAACTGGAATTCCAACATTAACAGGAGGATTTCCATCATCGGTAGCCGGAGTGCAAACTGGAATCCCAACATTTGTTGGCGGAGCAGCGGGAGGAGTACCAGTAGGCGTACCAACTGCATTTCCATCTTTCGTTGGAGGAGTACAGACAGGATTTCCTGTACCGGGAGTAGGTGTTGTAGCAGGAGGAGTAGGTGGATATCCGCAAGTAGTTCACGGCTACCATGGTCATCATCACCACCATCAAGGTCAACATGGCCATCATGGACATCACCACCATCAAGGTCAACACGGCCATCATGGACATCACCACCATCAAGGTCAACACGGCCATCATGGTCATCACCACCATCAAGGTCAACACGGCCATCATGGTCATCACCATCATCAAGGTCAACATGGTCATCAGGGGCAACAAGTACATCACCACGGTCACCACCACATTCATCCGCAAGCTGTTCTTTATCAAACTCACCAAGGCCAACATGGTTACCATGGACATCACCACCAAGGCCAACATCATGGACACCAAGGTCACCACCATCATCATGGGCACCAAGGCCAACATCATGGACACCAAGGTCAACATCATGGACACCAAGGTCAACAGCACCAACAGCACCAACAGCACCAACAATATCAGCAATATCAACAACAACAACAATCTTCTCCTTGGACAGGTGGAATTGGAGCAGGAGGAGCAGGGGCAGCAGCAGGAGCAGCTAGTATTAGTGGAGCAGCAGGACACGCAGGGCACGTGGGTCATTAATGATTGGCAGAAAAAAAGCCATAATAAAAAACTGCTAGGAAATCCTAGCAGTTTTTTTCAGCTTCTTGACGCTGACGTTCAATTTCAGCACGAAGTTGTGGTTCCGGTGCTTGCCAGCCTTCTGGCTTTAGAATCTTACCGTCGCCTTCACGGAATCGAGGCTTCCCATCAGGGAATAGTTTTGCCATGTTGGCGTTGTTTACAATTTCGAATCCTTTATCTGGACGTACGCCCATTTCTACAAACGTTCCGAATGCAAAGTAAATAAGGTCAATCAGTGCATCGTATTGATCTTCAACAGTCGTTGCCTCTAGAAATTCTTCTAGTTCTTCCTGCATAAAACTTGCACGGATTTTTGCACGCTCTTCTGTTAATTTTGTTGGAGTATTTGTCACAGGATGTCCGAATACTTCATGCATTTTCGCAACAAGTTCGTATCCTTTATCTAAACCTTTTTCGTTTGTCATGTTGTTTCATCCTTTCTTACGTTATGCCGAAGTTTATTGTAACATAAGGTGATTATGAAATGAAAAGAACATCTTATCGAAATAAGATGTTCGCTCGTTATTCTTCTTTTTTTATTAAAAGCGATGAAATAAGATCGATGCCAAAAATACCGACGAGTAACATTGGTATAACGACAAGTAAGTAACGTGTGAAGGAAACATTTTTTAAGTATGTATGAGCAAATAAAAAGACGCCGAGAAATAAAATACCATTTAAAATAGGCTTTACTAATTTTTTAGACATAAGCTCCCCCATAAATATCTTCTCTCTCTATTTGATAATAAAAAACTCCTCTCTCCGTTGTATCATGCTGGAGAGAGGAGTTCAATCATTTCTCATTCAATAACACCAGAATTTGTAATATTTACGGTGTATTTTATATGAACCGGAACATCTTTATACATTTGTCTCCATTCTTCTAATTTGAATGGGCGATAATGTTGTTTATACTTTGCACCTAGCCCGAGAGGATCGACGCCTAAAGATTTAAATTGCTTAATTAACTTAGCAGCTTGTTTATCTAATTGTTTTTGTACATCTTTTTCAATGTTTTTTGTGTTCTTGTTATTTTCTAAGTTAATTTGTTTTGATAGTTCTTGAATACGTGCATCAAGACGAACGTGAATGAAAAAAGAAGGCTTTCCGTTTTTAATTTTTATATCGTAAGTTGGAACAGAACGAATATTATTAATCATTACGTACGCAGAATCTGTTTTAAATTCATGTGAATCTAATTTATGTTTCTCTAATAGTCCTTTAAATATGAACATATCTTTTTCCGCAATTTTACCGATATATTTATCCTTTTTAAAAAGGCCAATTCCGGTAATTTTTATTTTATCACCATGCTTCTTTAGAATGGGAATATAGTAGTCTTTTCCTTCTTGATAATAGCGAAATGCTCCTATATGTAGATTATCCGCTGGTAAAGGTCCGGTCTCCATGTTATGTTCTAGCAATTTTTTTATATAAATTGCAACGTTGTATGAAGTCGAATATTTGCCTTTTAAAAGTTCAGTACCATTCCCATCTAATAAAGCAGCATATAAAGCGTTCCCTATATTCACATCTCGGAGTAATGTATCGAATGAAGTAGACATTCCTGTTTTGGCAAGTCTTATCGTATATAGAGCGACACGCATTTGTCCACTAGCAAAAGGTTGAGAAGACTCTAAAGATGTGTCTGCTTTTACTTGTTTTACCGCATTTGCACTGCCTTCAAAAACTTGAACTTTATTTCCTTTTTTTTGAATGGGACAAACGAATGTCACTTTTACTTTATTATCTTTTGCAACGTCAAATACGGATCCTTGAATAAGTTGTACATCGTCGATAATATTTTTTTGTAAACATCCAATTAGACTGAAGAATGTTATACAAGAAATAAGTATTAATTTGCTTGTGCTTTTGATTTTTTCCATTTTCTTTTCACCCACACAATAATAAATAGGATTGGGATGTATACATAAATGAGCCAAAAACTAACCTTTGATACATTACTAATAAAGTTATTAATATCGTGTCTGTTTGTTAAAAGTTGCGAAACAATGAGAGTGATAAAGATAAAAGCAATTAAAACACCCCTTTGTTTTACACGGAATATTTCATGAGTTGCTCTCATTGACGCCCATAAAGGGAGGATAAAACTTGAAATAATAACGAGTGCATAGCCTGAAATTGCAATATATTCGAGTCTTTCTATAAATGGTAATTGAATAACTTGGGTCATAGAAAGTTGGGCCCATATCGTTTTTAACAATTGTTTTTCACTAAAAAATGCAAAGGCTAAAAGGGTGCTAAATAAATATAGAAGATTTGAAAATAGTGCTCCAAACTGAGCGTATTTATGAGATTGCATAGGCTTTTTCACAAATGGATACACCATGAGGTAAATCTCAAAACCGGTCATACTGTAGATTGACAGTTGAGCGGATTTTAAAATGTCTGAAAAAGAATGTGTGAATATAGGTAGTAAATTATCCCAATGTGAATATTTCAAAACGAATAAGCTTAGAAATAAATATCCTAATGTACCACCAACAGAGATGACGCAAATACCGGTAATTACACGAAATCCAGAAGAGATAATGTAATAGCTAACTAAGCATAAAAAGAGTGTTAACATAAAGGTAGAAGCGGTAGGAAACATCCATACTTGAATAATTTCAACATATGTTCGGATGACTGAAATACTAACGATTAAAAAATAAGCCATAAAGATGATGCTAATGCCATTTCCTAGCCATTTTCCAAATGTTTGCCGATGTAAATCAACTAAATTCCCATTTGTTTCTTTTAATAAGACATACATCATCCATATAAGAATGTGGATTAAAATTCCTGTGATTATAACTCCCATCCATCCGTCGTATCCAGCGGCCTTTGCGATGATTCGAGCGAAGCCGAGAACGCCAGCACCGAACTGTGCACCGTGAATTAAGAAGAAAACAAAGATAGGAGATATTTGATATTTTTCTTGAACTTTACTCATCGAATGCACCTCATTTCTTAATCATCAAAGTCTGATCTATGCTTTGTTGAAATTCCTTTCGCTGCTTTTTTTACATGTTGTGGCCTTGCTTGTACATCTCTTGTATCAATCATTGTTAAAGGAAAACGAATCCAAGAATCTTTAACAGATTGTTGTCTTGTTGGATAAAATAAAGCGTACGGCTTGCGTAAAGAAGTGAGTCTAAATAGATGGGTAAATAAAAAGATAAATCCAAGTGAAATCCCGAAAAGTCCTCCTATTTCTGCAAATATGAGAAACGGGAAACGTAGTAATCGAACCGCATTACCCATTTTATAAATAGGTGTAATAAAGGAAGCGAGTGCTGATAGTGCAACGATAATTAATAAAATGTTACTCGTTAAACCTGCTTGTACAGATGCTTGTCCGATTACGATACCCCCTACGATACCGAGCGTTTGACCAACTTTCATCGGTAACCTCGCGCCAGCTTCTCTCAGTAAGTCGATCGCAAGTTCTAAAAAGAGTGCTTCAATTAAAGGTGGGAATGGTACTTGTGCTCTTGATAAAATTAAGGTTTCAAGTAAATCACTTGGAATAAGTTCATAATGATAATTTAAAACTGCAACGTATAACGGTGTAGCGCAAATTGAAAATAGAACGGCAATTAATCTTAAAATCCTTGAAAATGTAGCGTACATCCAGGAGACGTTATAGTCTTCTGGTGAAATGAAAAAATCAAAATAGGATACGGGTGTTAGTAAAACACTTGGAGAACCATCAACAAAAATAGCGATTTTTCCATCAATTAGTGCTTTTGTAACTCTATCAGTACGTTCTGTATTGATATAGAGAGGGAAAATCGATTTTTCACCCATTAATTCTTGTAAATAAGCACTATCATTAATTTGATCATATTCAAGAGCGCGTAATGACTCTTCTAGAAAATCTACATTATCTTTTTCAGCAAGGTTGTCTAAATACATCATGACAACTTTTGTTTTGGAAAACTCGCCGATAATCATTTCTTTTGTTTGTAAATCTAAAACAGGAAGACGTTTTCGAACTAAATTAATGTTTGTATCAATATCCTCTACGAAACCTTCTTGCGGACCAATAACAGTTGATTCGTTTAAAGGAGGGGTTGGTGCACGATAATTATCAATTGCAATGTTTGCAAGCATACATTTTTGATCTTGCTGATTCAATTGAATAATCGCATGCCCCTTTAAAACCATATCCTCAATTTTTTGTAAGTCGTTCGTAATTGTAATGCCGCTCATCGGGATATGTTCCTTCAGCTCTTCTAGTGATGCGTTAGGTCGTTCTAAAAGAGTGGGCATTAAATACTTTTGTAATTTTTCTCCATCAAGTGAAGGGCGATAGTAAGAAATCCAATAAGGCATCGTTTCATCGTCGGATGTATGATAATTTACAAAATCACTAGACTTTTTCAGCTTCTCTATTAAATTTTGTAAAGAATGAATACGATCTTTTTCTGGTTTTGTAAAGTCATAAATACTATTACCTCCAGAGCTTTGTTGCTTACTTTGAGGAGGTTCATCTTGCTTAGCGTTTTGCTGTTTATCTTGAAACGAATCACCTTGTTTAGCACTTTGTTGTTTATCTTGAGAGGAATCATCCTGTTTAGCGCTTTGTTGCTTATCCTGAAACGAATCACCTTGTTTAGCACTTTGTTGCCTATCTTGAGAGGAATCATCCTGTTTAGCGCTTTGTTGCTTATCCTGAAACGAATCACCTTGTTTAGCACTTTGCTGCTTATCTTGAGAGGAATCATCCTGTTTAGCGTTTTGTTGCTTATCCTGAAACGAATCACCTTGTTTAGCACTTTGCTGCTTATCTTGAGAGGAATCATCCTGTTTAGCGTTTTGTTGCTTATCCTGAGAAGGGTCATCTTGTTTAGCACTTTGCTGCTTATCCTGAGAGGAATCCTCTTGTTTAGCGTTTTGTTGCTTATCCTGAGACGAATCACCTTGTTTAGCGTTTTGTTGCTTATCCTGAGACGAATCACCTTGTTTAGCGTTTTGTTGCTTATCCTGAGAGGAATCCTCTTGTTTAGCACTTTGTTGCTTATTCTGAGAAGAATCTTTTTGCTCGTTATTTTTACCTTTATTATGTTTCATATTTCTAGTCTGTTCTTTGTTATCATCCTCTTGATTGTTAGAATGCTGCTCCTGATTATCTGTTTCGTTTGTTTCTGGTTTATTTGATTTTTTTTTCTTACGTAACCAATTCCAAATCATATGTACGCCCTCTTTAATCTTGTAATATAGTGCTATTTTGTGGCTATTTTTGTATATTATTCATTTATTTATGAAAAGAAGAAGGAGATTAGTTTGCATAGAAAAAAAACTTTAGTAAGCAGTTCATACTATAACGGGGAGAGGGAGAGTCTGTGCAAATTGTAAAAAAGGAGAAGTTTGTTTTAAAAGGGTTTACGTTTGAAAATGGCAGGGAAATTCCTGTTCAAATGGGATACGAGACATATGGCACTTTAAATAGAGAAAGGTCAAATGTGATTTTGGTTTGTCATTATTTTAGTGCAACAAGTCATGCGGCAGGAAAATATACAGTGCATGATGAGGAGTCTGGTTGGTGGGATGGGCTAATTGGACCTGGAAAAGCAATTGATACAAATAAGTATTTTGTTATATGTACGGATAATCTTTGTAATGTGCAGGCGAGGAATCCATATGTGATTACAACAGGACCGAAATCGATTAATCCAGAAACTGGAGAAGAATATGCTATGGAGTTTCCGGTTTTTACATTTCTTGATGTAGCTCGTATGCAATATGAGTTAATAAAAGGTATGGGAATTTCAAGGTTACACGCTGTAATTGGACCGTCGGCGGGGGGAATGATTGCACAACAATGGGCGGTTCACTATCCACATATGGTAGAGCGGATGATTGGTGTTATTACGAACCCACAAAATCCAATTATTACGTCAGTAAACGTAGCACAAAATGCGATTGAAGCAATTCAACTGGATCCAAGTTGGAAAGATGGAAAATATGGAGAACAGCAGCCGATAAAAGGGCTTCATTTAGCAAATAGAATGATGTTTATGAACGCGTTTGATGAGCATTTTTATGAAATGGCATTTCCTCGTAATAGTATAGAGGTAGAACCTTATGAAAAGTTTTCTACACTAACATCATTTGAAAAAGAGATAAATAAAGCGACATATACAAGTATAGAGTTAGTAGATGCAAATTCATGGATGTATACTGCGAAGGCAGTTTTATTGCATGATATTGCACATGGGTTTTCTTCACTAGAAGAATCTCTTTCTAACATAGAAGCGAATGTACTTATGATTCCGTGTAAACAAGATCTGCTTCAGCCGTCTCGTTATAATTATAAAATGGTAGATATTTTGCAAAAACAAGGGAAGTATGCGGAAGTGTATGAGATAGAAAGTATAAATGGGCATATGGCGGGAGCATTTGATATTCATTTATTTGAAAAGAAAGTTTATGAATTTTTAAATCGGAAAGTATCTAGTTTTGTTTAGAAGACAAATGATGGGGAAAAGGTGCGATGTTTGTAGTAGGCACCTTTTTTTACATGATTTGTAGACGGAAAATATATGTAGCTATTGCTATACCGAAAAACGCTATGCTAAGCAATAGAAATAAGAATGACATTTCTTGTGGGGATTTTATTTTTCTATTATTTTTCATACTAAGAGCAATAATTGCAGCGAGTAAGAACACAATCCCCATAATGAAAAGAAAAAGTGTCATTTTAATCGACTCCTTTCATAAAACAAGTATATTGAGGATACAATGTGCTAGTTATGTTTGTAAAGAATAAGTTTTACGAGAAAATTGAGAAATAGCTTTTCGATTCTTTGCGTTCTTTCTTTTGCATGCTAAAATTGGTAGAGAATGTTTGTGAAAAAGAAACTAAAGGTTTTATTGTATATAAGGAGGAACTACATATGACAGAAGTTAAAACAATCACTACAGAAGAGGTACAAGAGCGTTTAGAAAATGGAGAAACGTTATTTTTAGTAGATGTAAGAGAAGATGAAGAAGTAGCGGCAGGAAAGATTCCAGAAGCTGTACATATTAAAATGGGCGATATCCCACATAAAGTAGATTTCTTTAATAAAGAGAATGAATATATCTTTATTTGTCGTTCAGGAATGCGCAGTGAAAATGTATGTCATTATTTAAATGAACAAGGGTTTAAAACAGTGAACATGGTTGGCGGTATGCTTCAATATGAAGGTGAAACGAAATAGTTAATTGTAAAAAACTTGAAACGAGTCTGTTTCAAGTTTTTTTCTTTTGCATACAGTATAAAAAAGGAGGAGGGGTAAATGGGGATTAATTTGCGTAAAGTAAAAATTATTAATAATACAGGAGCTGTTAATGTCGGTGACTGTTATGATCTCTCACCTTTAGCTGTAGCAAAAGTATATGCAGGTGCTGGAGGATCGAGTGCGGCTATTTTTTTAAATGGAAAAAGGCAGCCAGAAGCGGTCATTAGAACATCAGTATTTCTTCCGCCTTTGGCAACGAGTACACGTACGTTAGGTTCATAGAGGAAAGGTAGAGTGTAATTATGCCTGCTCATATAAAAGAGTTTGTTATTGTGAATAACACTGGAAATATATTTACCGGTGATAATTTGAGCGACACTTCATTTACTGCTTCGAAATCATATAGTGGTTCAATGGGGTGTACTTGGATTGATGTTGTTACAGTAATAGGGACGGAGACGAAGCTTTGTTTACAGCCGGGAGATTCGGTGACGACGACGTATACAAGGGGCACTCCTGCTGGTACTGTAACAGGAGCAAATATGGGGCAAAATGTAAATACATCGAGTATAGCGCAAGCTGTCCCTAATACAGATAATATGGATTCAATTGCAGGACTCCCTTAAGAAATTAAGGGAGTTTTTATTATTTAAAATAAAAATAGTCTTGGAAATTATTTTTGTAAATAGATTAAGAAGAGGCTTATTTATTATGAAAAAGACGGTTTGTAGGCGGTGAAAGTGTGAAGAATCGTGACAATAATCGGAAGCAAAATTCGTTAAGCTCTAATTTTAGAATTCCACCCGAACTTATTGGGCCTACTTTCCCCCCTGTTCCAACTGGGTTTACAGGTATAGGGATTACTGGTCCAACCGGTCCACAAGGCCCAACAGGACCTCAAGGACCAAGAGGATTACAAGGTCCGATGGGGGAGATGGGCCCGACAGGACCTCAAGGTGTGCAAGGGATACAAGGATCAGTTGGGCCAATAGGTGCAACTGGACCAGAAGGACAGCAGGGCCCACAAGGATTGAGAGGACCACAAGGAGAAACTGGAGCGACAGGACCTCAAGGGGTGCAAGGGTTACAAGGTCCGATTGGTCCAACGGGAGCGACTGGGGCACAAGGTATACAAGGGATACAGGGATTACAGGGGCCAATTGGAGCGACGGGACCTGAGGGACCTCAAGGAATTCAAGGCGTCCAAGGGTTACCGGGTGTAACTGGTCCACAAGGAATACAAGGAGCACAAGGGATACAAGGAACACAAGGACCGAGTGGAAATACAGGTGCAACCGGAGCAACTGGTCAGGGGATAACAGGCCCGACTGGAATAACAGGTCCAACTGGGATAACTGGACCATCTGGAGGACCTCCTGGTCCGACGGGGCCGACTGGTGCAACAGGTCCGGGCGGTGGACCGAGTGGAAGTACAGGTGCGACTGGAGCAACTGGGAATACTGGAGCTACAGGAAGTACAGGGATAACAGGAGCAACGGGAAGTACAGGTCCGACTGGAAGCACGGGAGCACAGGGCTTGCAAGGAATCCAAGGGATTCAAGGGCCAATTGGTCCAACAGGTCCAGAAGGTCCGCAGGGTATTCAAGGTATTCCTGGTCCGACGGGAGTAACTGGTGAACAAGGAATACAAGGAGTTCAAGGTATTCAAGGGGCAACGGGAGCAACAGGGGATCAAGGTCCACAAGGTATACAGGGGGCTATAGGGCCTCAAGGGGCCACAGGAGCAACAGGAGATCAAGGTCCACAAGGAATACAAGGAGTACCAGGGCCATCAGGAGCAACAGGCCCACAGGGAGTTCAAGGGATACAAGGTCCGATGGGTGATATAGGACCAACAGGTCCAGAAGGCCCAGAGGGACTTCAGGGCCCGCAAGGAATACAAGGTGTGCCAGGGCCAGTGGGAGCAACGGGTCCAGAGGGTCCTCAGGGGATACAAGGTATTCAAGGATCGGTAGGAGCAACAGGCCCACAAGGTCCACAAGGAATTCAGGGAATACAAGGTGTGCAAGGGATAACGGGAGCAACTGGAGTACAAGGAGCAACTGGAATTCAAGGGATACAAGGGGAAATAGGAGCAACGGGTCCAGAGGGTCCCCAAGGAGTGCAAGGTGCTCAAGGGGAGATTGGTCCAACAGGTCCGATGGGTCCCCAAGGTGTGCAAGGAGTACAAGGAATTCAAGGAGCGACGGGCGCACAAGGAGTGCAAGGTCCACAGGGAATTCAAGGAATCCAAGGTCCGACGGGGGCAACAGGAGATACGGGAGCAACTGGGGCGACAGGGGAAGGCACTACAGGTCCAACAGGAGTAACCGGTCCAACAGGGGTAACAGGCCCATCTGGAGGACCAGCAGGACCGACCGGCCCAACGGGGCCATCAGGTCCGGCGGGAGTAACAGGTCCATCAGGTGGACCACCTGGCCCGACAGGAGCAACCGGGGCGACAGGAGTAACAGGAGATACTGGGGCGACAGGCTCAACTGGAGTGACAGGAGCGACAGGAGAAACGGGAGCAACCGGAGTGACGGGTTTGCAAGGTCCGCAAGGAATCCAAGGTGTGCAGGGAGAGATAGGTCCGACCGGTCCCCAAGGTGTTCAAGGTCCCCAAGGAATTCAAGGAGTAACGGGGGCTACTGGAGATCAAGGTCCGCAAGGGATTCAAGGCCCACAAGGCGACATAGGTCCAACCGGCCCACAAGGAATTCAAGGCCCACAAGGTTCTCAAGGAATCCAAGGAGCGACAGGGGGAACAGGAGCACAAGGTCCACAGGGAATCCAAGGTCCGCAAGGTGACATAGGTCCGACTGGGCCACAAGGTCCAACTGGAATCCAAGGGATACAAGGAGAGATAGGTCCAACAGGTCCAGAAGGCCCAGAGGGACTTCAGGGCCCGCAAGGAATACAAGGTGTTCAAGGGCCAGTTGGAGCAACGGGTCCAGAGGGTCCTCAGGGGATACAAGGCATTCAAGGACCGGTAGGAGCAACAGGCCCACAAGGTCCACAAGGAATACAGGGAATACAAGGTGTGCAAGGGATAACGGGAGCAACTGGAGCACAAGGAGCAACTGGAATTCAAGGGATACAAGGGGAAATAGGAGCAACGGGTCCAGAGGGCCCCCAAGGAGTGCAAGGTATACAAGGGGCGATTGGTCCAACCGGTCCGATGGGCGCACAAGGAGTGCAAGGAATACAAGGGATTCAAGGAGCAACAGGTGCACAAGGAGTGCAAGGCCCACAAGGGATTCAAGGGATACAAGGTCCGACGGGAGCAACAGGAGATACGGGGGCAACCGGAGCGACGGGAGAAGGAACTACTGGTCCAACAGGAGTAACCGGTCCAACAGGGGTGACTGGCCCGTCAGGAGGACCAGCAGGACCGACCGGCCCAACGGGGCCATCAGGTCCGGCAGGAGTGACAGGTCCATCAGGTGGACCACCTGGCCCGACAGGAGCAACAGGTGCGACAGGAGTAACAGGAGATACCGGGGCGACAGGCTCAACTGGAGTGACAGGAGCGACAGGAGCAACGGGAGCAACCGGAGTGACGGGTTTACAGGGCCCGCAAGGAATCCAAGGTGTTCAAGGAGAGATAGGTCCAACCGGTCCACAGGGTATTCAAGGTCCACAAGGAATCCAAGGAGTAACGGGGGCAACCGGAGCACAAGGTCCCCAAGGAATTCAAGGCCCACAAGGCGACATAGGTCCAACCGGCCCCCAAGGAATTCAAGGTCCACAAGGTCCTCAAGGAATCCAAGGAGCGACAGGGGCAACCGGGGCACAAGGCCCACAGGGAATCCAAGGTCCGCAAGGTGATATAGGCCCGACCGGCCCACAAGGCCCGCAAGGAATTCAAGGCCCGCAAGGAATTCAAGGTCCAACGGGAGCTACAGGAGCAACCGGAGCGACAGGTCTCCAAGGAATTCAAGGCCCACAAGGAATCCAAGGCCCGCAAGGAATTCAAGGTCCAACGGGAGCTACAGGAGCAACCGGAGCGACAGGTCCCCAAGGAATTCAAGGTCCCCAAGGAATCCAAGGCCCGCAAGGAATTCAAGGTCCAACGGGAGCTACAGGAGCAACCGGAGCGACAGGTCCCCAAGGAATTCAAGGTCCCCAAGGAATCCAAGGCCCGCAAGGAATTCAAGGTCCAACGGGAGCTACAGGAGCAACCGGAGCGACAGGGCCACAAGGAATTCAAGGCCCGCAAGGAATCCAAGGTCCAACGGGGGCTACAGGAGCAACCGGTTCACAAGGTCCAACTGGAGATACAGGTCCAACTGGAGCTGGAGCCACTGGAGCGACCGGGGCGACTGGAGTTAGTATAACTGCAACGTATGCATTTGCGAATAATACATCAGGAACCGCTATTTCCGTTTTATTAGGTGGTACGAATGTACCATTACCGAACAATCAAAATATTGGTCCAGGAATAACCGTTAGTGGTGGAAATACTGTATTTACAGTTGCGAATGCAGGAAATTATTATATAGCTTATACAATTAATTTAACGGCAGGATTAGTTGTAAGTTCTCGTATAACTGTAAATGGCAGTCCGCTTGCGGGAACGATAAATGCTCCGACAGTTGCTACTGGTTCATTTAGTGCAACAATAATTGCTAACTTGCCTGCTGGAGCTGCTGTTAGCTTACAGTTATTTGGAGTAGTTGCAATAGCTACATTATCTACAGCAACGCCAGGGGCTACCCTGACTATTATTAGATTAAGTTAATAAGCAGAGAACCTTGAAGCTTTTATGTTTCAAGGTTTTTTTATCTTTGTATTTGTAAGTAAACCTCGTTAACCAGGGGGAGTGAATCCCCTCTAATTATTTAAAGTTTCACTTTATTCACTTGAGCAAAAACATCGCAGTTCGAAAATATATTATAATAGAATGAAAAGAAAGAAATTTGGCAGAAAGGGAGGGTGGCGATGCAGGAGATGGTTAAAGATTTTTTTGGACGCCCACTTCAAGATTTACGTATATCTGTCATTGATCGTTGCAATTTTAGATGTACATATTGTATGCCAGCGGAAATATTTGGGCCAGAATATGCTTTTTTGAAAGACGAGTTTTTACTAACTTTTGATGAAATTGAGCGTTTGGCAAAATTATTTGTTAGCATCGGTGTACGGAAAATTAGACTTACTGGCGGTGAGCCACTGCTTCGTAAAGATTTAACAAAACTTATTGCACGTCTTGTGAAAATTGATGGGCTAATAGATATAGGGTTAACGACAAATGCTATTCATTTAACGAAACAAGCGAAGGCATTAAAAGAAGCTGGATTACATAGAGTGAATGTTAGTTTAGATGCGATAGATGATGACATATTTAAGAATATTAATGGTCGAAATATTAATACGAAACCGGTAATTAAGGGAATTATAGCAGCTAAAGAGGCGGGCTTGGAAGTAAAGGTAAATATGGTTGTGAAAAAAGGGATGAACGATCATCAAGTACTACCGATGGCTGCGTATTTTAAAGAGCAAGGAATCACGCTTCGGTTTATTGAGTTTATGGATGTTGGTAGTACAAATGGGTGGAATTTTGATCAAGTCGTTACAAAACGAGAATTGATTGAGATGATTCATAAGGTGTATCCGCTTGAGCCAGCTGAAGCGCATTACTTTGGTGAAGTTGCGAAGCGATATCGGTACGTTGGAACAAATGTTGAAGTTGGTTTTATTACATCTGTTTCTGAGTCATTTTGTGTCTCTTGTACGAGGGCGAGAATTTCGGCAGATGGAAAGTTTTATACGTGCTTATTTGCGACAGAGGGTTTGGATGTAAGAGAACTTCTTAGAGGAAATCTTTCGGATGAGGAGTTATTAAGTGTTATACAAGATGTATGGATGAATAGAAAAGATAGGTATTCGGATGAACGAACAGAAGAAAGTGCAAAAAATCGTCCGAAAATCGAAATGTCTTATATAGGAGGATAAGAAAGGGGGCTATCGCATGCAGGAGCGATATTCAAGACAAATATTATTTTCTGGTGTTGGAGAAGAAGGGCAGAGAAAAATAAGAGAGAAGCATGTGCTTATTATTGGTGCTGGTGCTCTCGGTGCGGCAAATGCAGAAGCGATTGTTAGAGCGGGTGTTGGAAAAGTAACGATTGCTGATCGTGATTATGTAGAATGGAGTAATTTACAAAGACAACAACTATATACAGAAGAAGATGCAAAGCAGTATAAACCGAAGGCGGTAGCGGCAGCAGAGCATTTAAGAGCGATTAATTCTGAGGTGGAAATAACTCCGGTTGTGACAGATGTAACGGTGCAAGAAATGGAAGAATTAGTGAATGATGTAGATTTAATATTAGATGCGACAGATAATTTTGAAACGCGTCTTCTCATTAATGATATTTCACAAAAGTATAATATTCCGTGGATATATGGTGGGTGCGTTGGAAGCTACGGAGTAACGTATACAATTTTACCAGGGAAAACACCGTGTTTTCGCTGTTTAATGGAGCATCCGGCGAGCGGAGCAACATGTGACACAGCTGGTATTATACAACCGGCAGTACAATTAGTAGTTGCGCATCAAACTACGGAAGCGCTGAAAATATTAGTAGAAGACTACGGAGCGCTTCGTGAAACGATGTTATCATTTGATCTTTGGAATAATCAACAGATGGCATTTAAAGTGAATAGGCAGAAAAAAGATACTTGTTTATCTTGCGGAAGGTTACGTACATATCCGAGTTTAACATTTGAAGCACAAACGAAAACAGAAGTGTTATGTGGGCGAAAT
Organism: Bacillus sp. XB1; assembly: GCF_053557995.1. NCBI lineage: Bacteria > Bacillati > Bacillota > Bacilli > Caryophanales > Bacillaceae > Bacillus > Bacillus sp. XB1. Next base: position 140,704 of record NZ_JBNRIL010000002.1, read on the forward strand.
ACAGTGCAAATTCGTCCAGGTGTGCGGAAGAATTTTAATTTGGAAGAAATTAAAAAGCGCTTACAAAGAAGCGTAGAGATAAAGGCGACACCTTATTTATTGTCGTTTCCGGTAGAAGAATATCGTTTTGTTTTATTTACAGATGGCAGAGCTTTCATTCATGGGACGAATGATATAAATGTAGCGAAAAGTTTATATGCAAGATATATAGGTTGAACCTAAAGGGAATCCTTTAGGTTCAACGGAGAAAGGATTATGAATTTCTCGTATAATCTCCACTTTTTCCGCCTGTTTTTTCAAGTAAGTACGTTTCGCCGATAATCATACCTTTATCGACAGCTTTACACATATCATACACAGTAAGAGCGGTAGCCGAAGCAGCTGTTAAAGCTTCCATTTCAACACCGGTGCTACCTTCTGTTTTAACTTTTACTTCAATGAGTAAACGATATTGTTCTTCTGATTGTTTCCAATCGAAAGAAACGTCAACACCTTTTAATAGTAAAGGATGGCACATTGGGATAATATCAGAAGTTCGTTTCGCAGCCATAATGCCTGCGATTTGCGCAACTGCTAATACGTCACCTTTCCCAATTTCATTGTGAGAGATTTTATCGTAAATTTCTTTCGTAACGACAATGCTAGAGCACGCAATTGCTGTTCGAACGGTTGCTTTTTTGTCACTTATATCAACCATCTTCGCGCGTCCTTGGTCATTAAAGTGTGTAAATGAAGACATGGAATTCCTCCTTGAAGTAATTTCTATTGAATATATAAAGTTTAATCGAGATAAAAAAAATTGCAAATATGAGGTGAGAAACGATGGTAGAAAAAAGAATTCCAATTCAAGTTGCTGAGGCAGTAGAACGGGTAATGAAATATGCAAAGCATGGTGAAGTAGAAGAAATTTCTATTACGGAAAGTTACGGGAGAATTCTCGGGGAAGATGTTGTCTCAGATCATGACGTTCCTCATTTTGATCGTTCCCCTTACGATGGTTTCGCCATTCGAGCAGAAGATACGAAAGAAGCAACTCAAGAGAATCCAGTTGAATTTGAAGTAATAGGAGAAATCGGGGCAGGTTCTGTTTTTACAGAAGAAGTAGGATCTTTTCAGGTGGTTCGTATTATGACAGGAGCAGCTATTCCACAAGATTGCAATGCAGTTGTAATGCTAGAGCTGACAGAAGGGTTTGAGAAGAATGGGAAAACATATATGAAGTTAAAACGCCCTTTTAATAACGGTGACAATGTGTCGTTTAAAGGAGAAGATATAAAACAAAATCAAGTTCTCGTTCAGAAAGGCGTTGCAATTAATCCAGGTGTTGCCGCCTTATTAGCAACGTTTGGATATAGCACTGTGAAAGTTGTAAAACAGCCTGTTGTCGGTATTGTAACGACAGGAAGTGAATTATTAGAAGTACATGAGCCGTTAGAACCGGGGAAAATTAGAAATAGTAACTCGTATATGATCGCAGCTCAAATTATGAAAGCTGGCGGGAAAGTTCGTTATTATGGTCAACTCGCGGATGAGTTAGATGCATGTTTTACAGCTGTTCAATCAGCGGTGGATGAGGTCGACATTTTAATTACAACAGGCGGTGTATCAGTAGGAGATTATGACTACTTACCAGCTATTTATGAAAGGTTACAGGCAAATGTACTCTTTAATAAGATAGCCATGAGGCCCGGAAGTGTAACGACAGTAGCTGAAGTTGATGGAAAGTTACTCTTTGGTTTATCAGGAAATCCGTCTGCTTGTTATGTAGGCTTTGAATTATTTGTGCATCCAATTATAAAAACGTATTTGTATGCGAAGGAACCTCACGTATATAGAGCGGATGCTATTTTACAAAAAGATTTTCCAAAGCCAAATCCATTTACTCGTTTCGTAAGAGCGAACGTAACAATTGTGGACGGGGCGTTACAAGCGATGCCAGTTGGTTTAGATAAATCGAGTGCGGTATCTTCACTTGCAGATGCGAATGCTTTTATCGTGTTACCTGGAGGAACGAGAGGATTTGAGACCGGAATGAAAGTATCCGTATTATTGTTAGAGCACTCTGAGGGATGTGATTGGCCATGGGCAAAGCCCCTTCAATCTTACAAATAGTAGGATATCAAAATAGCGGGAAAACAACACTTGTTGAGAAAGTGGTGCATGCATTAGCTGAACGAAAAATGAAAGTTGCTACAATTAAACATCACGGGCACGGAGGCTTTCCAGAAGTAGCGCAAAAAGATAGCGAAAGACACCGTAAAGCTGGTGCTGTCGTAAGTAGTGTAGAAGGTGCTGGATTGCTTTCACTTTCTTCACTAAGAAAGAAATGGTCCTTGCAAGAAATTATTCGCTTATATGAGTTTTTTGAAGTGGATACAATTTTAATAGAAGGCTATAAAAAAGAGAATTACTCGAAAGTAGTGTTACTTCGTTCTGCGGAAGACATTGAGCTTTTACATAAAGTAGAAAATATAGTGGCGGTTATTACGTGGTATGATGTTCCGGCAAATATACGAGAAGAATATAAAGTATTTCATATAACAGAAGAAGAGTTGTACATAGACTGGTTTTTACAAACGGTTAGGAGTGCGAAATGATAAATACATATTATGAAGTAATTGATACAGAAATCTCAATTGAAGAAGTAACGAAGAAAGTAATTCGACGTGAATGCGGTGCTGTTACAACATTTATTGGAACGGTTAGAGAGTTTACGAAAGGGCGTCGTACATTATACTTAGAGTATGTTGCTTATAAGACGATGGCAGAAAAGATGCTAGAGAAAATTGGCTTGGAAGTGAAAGAGAAATGGCCAGGTACATATGTTGCGATTACACATCGCATCGGTACGTTGCAAATTTCTGATATAGCGGTTGTTGTTGCTGTTTCAACACCACACCGTAAAGCGGCTTATGAAGCGAACGAATATATTATGGAACGCATAAAACAAATTGTTCCGATTTGGAAAAAGGAGTTTTGGGAAGATGGTGACTCATGGATTGGTGATCAATTAGAAAAAACACCATATCCGGCGGGAGAGCCTGGGAAGGAGCTATAAGTATGATTAGAGTATTGTTATTTGCCCACTTGCAAGAAGAAGCAGGGACAAGTGAATTACAAATAGAGAAAGAAAATATTACGGTTGCACAGTTAAAAGATGTTGTTGCGAACGAATATAATGTACCAGTTTCAGAGCCAATTATGGTTGCGATTAATGAAGAATACGCAAATGAAGATGACAGGGTCCAATCTGGTGATGTTGTTGCACTAATTCCACCAGTGAGCGGTGGTTAATATTGGATTCATTAAAACGACTTTCCTACATAGGGAAAGTCGTTTTTTTATGGCAGTTTTGAGAACACTAATCTATAGAACAAGGAGGGAACTATGAAAAAAATATGTGTAGTTATCACAATGCTATGTGTGGCCTTTTTCTCTTCTCCAAGCGATTCTTTCGCGAAAGAATCAAGAGAACAGCTTTTAGAGAGTGCATTATCAAATAGGTACTATTCAGTTATTAGACAAGTGACAGAAGATCAACATGAATGTGCTTCAGTTATAGATATAAAGCGTCTCGGCAAGAAAGATGAATTTGTTCCTAGATACGAAGTGAAGCTACAATTTCTTACATTTCAAGGAGCGCATAATCCGCCGAACGATAAAGTTACGCTTACTTTGGAAGACCATTTAGATCACGTAAAGATAAAGAAAGTGGAGCGAGAAAAGAATGTTTCTGACGTTATTGCAGAAAAAGTTTGTGAACGGGAAAAAGAAAAAATAAAAGCTCACTCTAACGACTTAGAGTGATAATCTATGGCATTTAGTAAAGAAAGGTAATGAGTGATGGATATATTTTTAGCGATTTTACCAGCTATATTTTGGGGAAGTATTGTGCTATTTAACGTAAAACTGGGCGGGGGCCCGTATAGTCAAACGCTCGGAACAACGTTTGGAGCACTTATTTTCTCAATTGTTGTTTATATTTTTATGAAGCCAGTATTAACACCTACCGTTATCGGAGTTGGAGTTGTGTCAGGTTTATTTTGGGCGCTTGGTCAGGCGAATCAATTGAAAAGTATTGATTTAATGGGTGTTTCGAGGACGATGCCAATTTCAACAGGACTTCAATTAGTCGCGACGACTTTATTTGGCGTTATCGTATTTCATGAATGGTCCACGACAATATCGGTCGTCCTTGGGATTTTAGCGCTCGTTTGTATTATTATCGGTGTTATTTTAACATCGCTTCAAAGTGAAGAAGAAAAGAATGCAGAGCAAGCAGCAAACTTTAAAAGAGGTATCGTAATTTTATTAATTTCAACAGTCGGTTATTTAGTTTACGTAGTAGTAATTAGGTTATTTAACGTAGATGGCTGGTCGGCTTTGTTGCCACAAGCAGTTGGTATGGTGTTAGGTGGGATTTTGCTTACCTTTAAACATCATCCATTTAATAAATATGCAATTCGCAATATTATTCCAGGATTAATTTGGGCAGCTGGAAATATGTTTTTATTCATTTCACAGCCGCGTGTTGGAGTCGCAACAAGTTTCTCGCTATCGCAAATGGGAATTATTATTTCCACGCTTGGTGGGATCCTTATATTAGGTGAAAAGAAAACGAAACGTCAATTAACGGGTATCGTTGTCGGTATCGTTTTTATTATCGCAGCCGGAATTATGTTAGGTATAGCCAAAAGTTAAAGGAGGTATGGAAATGTATAGTGATTTAGCAGGGAAAGTTGTCGTTATTACAGGATCAGCAACTGGTCTCGGAAGAGCGATGGGAGTGAGGTTTGCTAAGGAAAAAGCGAAAGTGGTTATTAATTATCGCTCACGAGAATCAGAAGCGAATGATGTGTTAGAAGAAATTAAAAAGGTAGGCGGCGAAGCGATTGCTGTAAAAGGTGATGTAACCGTCGAATCAGATGTTGTGAATCTCATTCAATCTGCTGTGAAAGAGTTTGGTACGCTTGACGTTATGATTAATAATGCAGGGATAGAAAACGCGGTACCGTCGCATGAAATGCCGCTTGAAGATTGGAATAGGGTAATTAATACAAATTTAACAGGTGCTTTTTTAGGAAGTCGTGAAGCGATTAAATATTTTGTAGAACATGATATTAAAGGGTCTGTCATTAATATGTCTAGTGTTCATGAGAAAATTCCGTGGCCACTATTTGTGCACTATGCAGCAAGTAAGGGTGGTATTAAACTGATGACAGAAACGTTAGCGCTAGAATATGCGCCAAAAGGTATTCGAGTAAATAATATTGGGCCAGGTGCAATTAATACGCCAATTAATGCAGAAAAGTTTGCTGATCCAAAACAGCGGGCTGACGTAGAAAGTATGATACCGATGGGCTACATTGGAAAACCTGAAGAAATCGCAGCAGTAGCAACTTGGCTTGCTTCATCAGAGGCGAGTTACGTAACTGGAATTACGTTATTTGCAGATGGTGGAATGACTTTATACCCATCGTTTCAAGCTGGGCGTGGGTAATATGAAAAGGACAAAGAGTTTTATCTCTTTGTCCTTTTTTACAAAAAAAATAGCGTTCGGCTATTTTAAAATTAATGATTAATTGTATCTTGAAGAAATTCTGTTGCTTGATGTTCAGTAACATTTTGTACGAGCGCGACTTCGCTGATCATCATTTTTCGTGCATTATCTAGCATTTGTTTTTCGCTCGCATTTAATGTTCTCTCTTTATTACGGCGAAGTAAATCCCGAACCACTTCTGCGCTATCTTGTAAATTGCCATTTTTCATTTTTTCCATATTCATTGTATATCTTTGTTTCCATGAGAGTGATGGGTCTGACTCCCCGTTTTGAAATTCAAGAAGTATATCATCTAACGTACCTCGATCAACGATATAACGAATACCTGATTTTTTTAATTGTTCCATCGGAAGCATTACTTGCATATCTTTACTAATGATGCGTATCACACAATATTGACGTGAAGTACCTAATATTTCTTTCTCTTCAATTGCTTCGATAATTCCTGCACCGTGCATTGGATAAACGATTTTATCACCAATTTGAAACAAATCATCCACCTCCATATGTGGTAACCACTTTTAATGATAGCATACGCATGTAAAAATGTCAAATTTTATATAATAACATAACATTTATATTAGAGTCAATAATATGGAGTG
>NZ_JBNRIL010000002.1:147003-1137662 GCF_053557995.1 Bacillus sp. XB1
GATTTTTTTAGAAAAATAGTACAGGTGAGAAAGAAGGCATATCCACTTATTTTTAAGCATAAAATGTAAAAGCGCTAATACAATATACCTAAATCCGTTCTTTGCAAAGGAGGGAGAGAAGGTGGGGCGCACAATAAAAATTGATATTACAAATAAAGTTGTAGCTAAATTTAGACCAAATTATTTGGAATTATATACGAGTAAATTTATGATAGGTAAGTTTTATGTCTATACTGAAGATAAAAAATATGTGTTAGAAGACGGATATATATATGAGAATGGAAAGTTTTATCGCATCATAGATACGCACCGTGGCAATAATCAAGCGGCGGAGGGCTGCGATCTAGGATGGTGTTAACATGATTCGTGTGAAAGTGTTTGATGAAAGTCACGAAAAAGACTTAGAAGACGCTGTGAATGTGTTTTTGAAAAAGATTGATGATAGCAACTTTGTAGATATTAAGTATCAAGTTGGTGTTTCCATTAACGACGATGAAAACCAAATTTATTGTTTTTCAGCAATGATCGTTTATAAAGCATAAAAAAGAGCTGGCTCACCCAGCTCTTTTTTATGTTTTATGTTGGGACAACATGTGTCGGTAATACGTTCATAATAGATTGGGGTGTGCCTAATTTCTTTGTCGTTAAAAGAGGCTCCCCTGTTTCATGATTTTGGGCATCTTTACACATACCAAGGTGATAACGATCACCTAAAAATGGATCAATATAAAAACCGTTTTTGAATACTTTATCATTCGGATGTTTTTCATGATGAATATCAGAGCAGTTAATGCAATAGAACATAGCTTTCATCCCCTTTTTATTTTTGTTTGAAAAAAGTGAGTCGGTAGTCATTTCGCTCCTGAGGAAATGTTGAGGAGAAGAGAAATAACTACCTACTCAAATGGTGGGCATATTCCTTCTGATTTGTCATATCTCGCGTATTGTCCCTTGAGGGAAGGAGGAGAGACGAAGTACGCATGATATAAGTAAGGCGCTTCTCTCAAGATAAATGATGGAGTTTCATGTTGAGAGAAGTTTTTATTTTGTATTGCCTTTGTGAGTATATTATGAGGAAATGCTAAGAGGGTGTTTGTCCTGTTGAAAAAATGTTGAGAATTTCTCAACAGTAAAAGAATTAGCGTTGACATGAAACTAAAAGGTGTTATATTATCGAAGTATAACCAAAAGGTGTTATGTTATAACGCCGAGTAAAGGAGAATGAAAATGGAACAACAAAATACATTAAATGATATTAAACAAACAATCGTTTTTAACGCGTCTATTCAAAAGGTATGGAGTGTAGTATCAACTGCAGAAGGGATTGCGTCATGGTTTATGCCAAATGATTTTGTATTAGAGGTAGGACATGAATTTCATGTGCAATCACCATTTGGGCCATCACCATGTAAAGTGTTAGAGATTGATGAGCCAAACTATTTATCTTTCTCATGGGATACAGATGGCTGGGTTGTTTCATTTAATTTGAAAGACTTAGGAGATAACAAAACAGAATTTACGTTAATTCACGGCGGCTGGAAACATCCTGATGAAATTCTTCCGAAAGCAAATGCGAAGAGCTCTATTATTCGCGATAGAATGAGCGGTGGTTGGGTAGCGATTGTAAATGAAAAACTGAAAAAGGTTGTCGAAGGCTAAGTGTCCTCGTCAGCAGCGAAATATGATGTATTTCAAGCAATTGCTGATCCAACCCGCCGAGAAGTAATACGGTTATTAAGTGACAAAGAGTTACCGATTTCCAAAATAACGGATCATTTTCCGATGAGTCGTACTGCGGTTGTAAAGCACCTTCATATTCTTTCGGAAGCAAATTTAGTAAGTGGAAGAAAAAGCGGAAGAGAGAAAATATATCGTTTGCATCCAGAACCATTAGAAGAATTACAACAGTGGCTCTCATATTATGAACGTTTTTGGGATAATAAATTATCCATGCTGAAACATATTGTGGAGAATGAAGAATAAAAAAAGGATGACCAAAATGGTCATCCTTTTTATTGTTGCTCACTTGTTTGTGTAGCTGGCTTTAATAAAAGCCAACCGATAATTAATGTACATACTGCTAATACGAAAGTGCTCATATAAATAACGTGTACACTTGCTGCTAATGCGGATTGTGATTCAGTGGCTACACTTGTTGTAGTTCCGCCGTGTCCGCCAGATACAAGATCAAGGTTTTTAATACCGCGCGCATGAATCATCGTATTGAAGATTGTTCCAAAGATTGCAGCACCTAATGTTTGACTAAATGTATTAATAAATGTGTTTAAACCAACAGCTGTTCCGCGTGTATGAGCTGGTACGGCTGCTTGAATTGTTACCATGTAAATCGGTGTCACAAGCCCCATTCCTAAGCCGAATAATCCGACTGCTACATAAATAAGGAACGATGGTGAATTTGTTGATAGTGTAAATAATAAGAACGTAGCGACTGATAAAATGCTAGCTCCAAGTAAAATGATTTGTTTCGTTTTTAATTTGCCTACTAAGTTACCAGAGAAAATAGCGCCAAATGTCCACATAACAGGGATTGGCATTAAAATAAGTCCAGCTTCTGTAGCATTTTTCCCTAATACACCTTGGCTCCAAATTGGAAGGTACATTGTAATACTAATAATCATTGCGCCAGCAATAAGAGTTAATATATTTATCGTAGATAATGTACGGTTAGAGAAAAGTGCTAGCGGAATTAATGGTTCTGGAGATTTTTTCTCGATGAATAAGAAAATAATAAATGAAATAGCGGCAAAGATTAATAGGCCGATAATTGTCATGTCTCCCCAGTTTTGCTTACTGCTACCTGTTAATAATGCATATAGTAGAGCGATTGTACTTAATGAGAAGACTGTTGCACCAAGATAATCGATATGATGCTTAGCAGCTTTAATAGATTCTTTGTAGTAAATTGCAATCATTAAGCAAGCGATAATTCCGAATGGAACGTTTAGGAAGAAAATATAGCGCCAAGAAAGGGAATCAACTAAAAATCCACCTACTAACGGTCCGATAACACCGGATACACCCCAAACGGCACTCATCCAACCTTGTGCTTTCGCGCGGTCTTTCGCTTCGCTATATAAGTCTCCAATAATCGTCATTGTGATTGGCATAACAGCACCAGCACCGATACCTTGAAGCGCGCGGAAAAAGATTAATTGTTCCATCGATGTAACGACGCCGCAAAGTGCAGAACCGACTAAAAAGATTGTAGCTCCGATCAGTAAAACTTTTTTACGGCCAAATAAATCAGCGAGCTTTCCGTATATTGGAGTCGAAACAGCTGTTGCAAGCATATAAATTGCATATACCCAACTAACAAGTTCGACGCCTGACAAATCACTCGTTATACGAGGGATTGCTGTACTAACAATCGTTCCTTCTACCGCAGAAAGAAACGTCATTAACATTAAAGACATCATGACTTTTTTTCTCATTTGTTTTCCCCTTACCCTTTTTTAAATATTCAACAATATAAAATATAAAGGTACTAAGGTAAATAAAGCAACAAAAAAGCAATGGAAAGTTACATGGAGCAGATATTTGTCGCTTCTTGTCGGTAAGTCGATAAATTTGGAAAATCGCCGATATAAGTTGCAGAATCGCTGATAAATTTGGGAAATCGCCGATATAAGTTGCGGAATCGCTGATATATTTGTGGAATTGCTCATATAATTTCATGTACCTATAAAAAAAGAAACAGGAATCCCTGTTTCTTTTTTTAATACTGCATTTTCGCGTTTTCTCCAGCTGTCGTTCCGGCAATTCTACCAGTAACAAGGGCTGATGTAATATTATAGCCACCAGTATAACCGTGAATATCAAGAACTTCTCCGCAGAAATATAAGCCGTTCGTAAATTTAGAAGACATTTCTTTCGGGTTAATTTCTTTCACGGATACACCGCCGCCAGTAACGAATGCTTTTTCAATTGACTGCGTACCATTTACATTCACAGTAAACTCTTTAAAGTCTTTCACAAGTGCACGAATCTTTTCGTGAGAAACTTGTCCAGCTTGTTCGCTGCCGTCAATTTCATTTTTTTCTAATAAGAATAGGAAGTAACGTTCAGGAACATAACCTTTTAAAACGTTTTTAATTCCTTTTTTCGGATCTTCTTTCATTTGTTTCAGCATGCGCTGAAATAGTTGCTCACTATTTTCCTCTGGCAATGCATCAATACTCATTTGTATTGTATTCGTTTTAAACTTTTTCAGTGCTTTCACGACGAATTGACTACAGCGAAGAGCAGCGGGTCCGGATAGGCCGAAATGAGTGAAGAGCATGTCCATTTTGTGAGAAATGATAGCTTTTCCTTTCGGGTTTAATACACTTAAGTTTATATCACGTAAAGCAAGACCTTGTAATGAGCGGTCACGTATAAACGGCTCGTTTGAAAGGATAGGTACTTCTGTTGGGAATAATTCTGTAATTGTATGACCCGCTTTTTCAGCCCAAGCATATCCGTCTCCAGTAGATCCAGTTTGAGGAACTGATTTTCCGCCAACAGCGATAACGACGTGATTCGTTTCTAACACTTCGCCTGTTTGCAGTATAACTGCTTTCGTTTGACCATTTTCATATTCAATCGTTTCAACAGGCGTATTTGTACGAATTTTTACACCTAAGTCTTTTAATCGTGTTAAAAGTGCGTCTACAACAGATTGTGCTTTGTTTGACACAGGGAACATGCGACCATGGTCTTCTTCTTTCAATTTAACACCAAGATTTTCGAAGAATGTAATAATATCTTCATTATTAAAAATAGAAAAAGCGCTGTATAAGAAGCGACCGTTTCCTGGTATATGTTTAACAATTTCATCAAGTGGTAGACGGTTCGTTACGTTACAGCGTCCGCCACCAGAAATTGCAAGTTTACGCCCAAGTTTATTTCCTTTATCAAGAAGTAAGACATTTGCGCCTTCTTCTGCAGCACCAATTGCAGCCATTAGCCCAGAAGGACCGCCGCCGATGACAATAACATCATAATGCATAATATATCGACCTCATTTTCTACATTTCCTGCCTAAAAGAATAGCATGTTTTCCCTTAAAAGAAAAATAGAGTGAAGTACTGCTTAATGAGAGAATTGTGGTACAATACAAAAGTTAGAGTTCAGCACTATCCTGCCATTTGTAGGCGATAAGACTAAAACCTCAAGATTTAGGAGAAGTAAATAGGGAGTCTGTTAGCCTGTAAATGCTCGAATGGTTCAACTAATAAGGAGTAGGAGAGAAGTCTCCAACTAATTATAGTTTCACTTTATGTAGATGTAGGAGGATTTTTGTATGTCCGATTCGAAATTTCTGCGCGGAACGCTTATTGTTACGCTAGGGACATTTTTAGTAAAGTTCTTAGGCATGATTTACGTCTTTCCGTTTCATGCATTAGTAGGAACAGAAGGCGGAACGCTCTATACATATGGATACATTCCATATACGATCTTTTTAAGTATCGCAACGGCAGGTGTGCCACTTGCTGTTTCAAAATTTGTTTCCAAATATAATGCGCTTGGCGATTATAAAACGAGCCGGAGAATGTTCCGCTCGGGAATGGTTATGATGATAGTAACAGGAGTTCTTTCGTTCCTAGTACTGTACATGACGGCGCCATTGTTTGCAGAAGCGATGCTTGGTAAACAAAGTATACACAATAATGTAGGAGAAGTTACGACGATTATTCGTCTTGTAAGTTTCGCACTTATTGTTGTACCAGCAGCGAGTTTAATTCGTGGTTATTTCCAAGGTCACCAGTCTATGGGACCAACTACCGTTTCACAAATTATTGAACAAATTATTCGTATCGTCTTTTTATTAGCAGGTAGTTTTATCGTTATTAAAGTACTTGGCGGTACAGTTGCAACAGCAGTTGGAGTAGCGACATTTGCTGCGTTCGTTTCAGCGGTTGGAGCACTCGGTGTGTTAATTTGGTACTGGTTAAAACGTAAAAAATATTTGGATCAATATTTAATTGAACAAACTGTACCAGAATCAACAGTAAGCACCGTTCAATTGTTTAAAGAGTTATTTGCATATGCGATTCCTTACGTTGTAATTGGGTTAACAATTCCTTTATATCAACAAATTGATACATTGACATTTAACTCAATTATGCAGGCGATTGGTCAAGGTGATATCGCAGAGCGAGCTCTCGGTATTTTCACAATGTGGACGCATAAGTTAATTATGATTCCTGTATCACTTGCAACAGCGTTTAGTTTAACGCTTGTACCAGCAATTACAAAATCATTTACTGAAAAACAATACCGTTATTTGAAATTACAAATTACACAAACATTCCAGGCGAATATGTTTTTAACATTGCCAGCAGTTGTCGGTATTTCTTCACTGGCATATCCAATTTATACTGCGTTTTACGATTCAGATCCACTAGGTGGACAAGTATTAATGTGGTATGCACCAGTTGCGTTGTTATTCGCTTTATTTACAGTAACAGCGGCAATCCTGCAAGGTATTAACCAGCAGAAGCATGCGATTATTGCGCTTATAATGGGCGTTATTTTGAAATTTGTATGTAACGTAATCTTTATTCGTTATTTCGGTACAGTAGGAGCAATTCTAGCAACAGCAGTTGGTTTCTTAGCTTCTGTTTGGTACACAAATCAACAAATTAAAAAATACGCACACTATTCATTCGGTGTTGTATATAAAAGAACATTCCAAATTGCAGTACTAACACTTATAATGGTCGTTGCTGTAAAACTATCACAATGGCTTCTATCCTTCATGATTTCGCCTGATGGCCGTATTGGTGCTCTTATAACAGTTGCAATTTGTGCAGGTATTGGCGGTCTTGTTTACGGATTGTTAGCAATTCGCACAGGAGTACTTGAAAGAGTATTTGGCGGAGAAGCATTAGATAAAATTCAACGTAAACTTGGTAGTAGATTTAAAATAAAGTTGAAATCAAGAGGGGCGTAATTACGTCCCCTTTTCTATGATAAATAAAGAAGGTGAAAAACGTGAGATTAGATAAATTATTAGCAAATATGGGATATGGAAGTAGAAAAGAAGTAAAGAAATTATTGAAAGACGGCGTTGTGAAAATTGATGGAACGCCAGTAAAAGATGCGAAAGTTCATGTAAATGTAGAAGAGCAAGAAGTTATGATTCACGGTGAAGTTGTGGAATACAAAGAATTTGTTTACTTAATGATGCATAAACCACAAGGTGTTATTTCAGCGACGGAAGATGATAATCATGAAACAGTAATAGATTTATTAGAATTAGAAGATGCAATCTTTGATCCGTTCCCAGTTGGACGACTTGATATCGATACGGAAGGGTTCTTATTGATAACAAATGATGGGAAGTTATCACATCAATTATTATCTCCGAAAAAGCATGTGCCGAAAAAATATTATGCACACGTTGCAGGAGTAGTAACAGAAGAGGATGTAAAAGAGTTTGCTAAAGGTGTTATTTTAGATGATGGCTATGAAACAAAGCCAGGTGCACTTACAATATTGAAAAGCGATGATATTTCTGAAATTGAGCTTGTGATTACGGAAGGGAAATTCCATCAAGTGAAGCGTATGTTTGAAGCGGTAGGGAAAAAAGTAGTCTACCTAAAGAGAACAGAGATGGGTCCGTTAGTATTAGATGAAGAACTAGAACTTGGACAATACCGAGAGCTAACAGATGAAGAAGTAGAAATGTTAAAAACATATCAAGTAGATACTGAAAAGTAGTACCTTTATAGGCGCAGAAAAGACCCCTTTCTAATTATTAGAAAGGGGTATGTATTTATTTACATACAATTATTTTTCATTATGAGGTCATTCTCACTTTCTTTCCTGTTGTTGTCCACTTACCGCGGCAAGGGCTATACACGAGTTCATTAAACTGCAACACATTTAGATCACGTTGTATCGTTCGCGGTGTGATCCCGAACTCATCTACAAGGTCTTTCGTCGTTACCGTTCCGTTTTCATTGATGTACATATAAATTGATTTAATGCGTGTTAGCATACGAGTAGTTGTAGGTTTCAAGAGAAAACCACTCCTCTACTAGTTTTTTTGACCCCATTCAGGAAAGAAGGTCGTTACTACCATTGTACTCTACATGATAAAATTCATGCTTTAATCTACTTAAATTTTACAGAAATTTAACAAATATTCATATAGAAAAATATTGGTAGTTGACATTGTATATATGGTCAGTCAACTAACACATAAAATTCTACGTAAAACGCCAAATTCCTGCAAATTTTTTTGGAAAAATAAAAGAAAAACTAATAAGAAATATCTGAAATATTACAATTGTTCGGTATTTAGTTTTCGTGTATGGCATAAGAGATTTCGGTTTGTTATGATGAAAGAAACAATATAGTGAAGGATGGATGCGTGATGTCAGCAATTAATTGGACAGAAGAAGTTGCGAAACGAAAAGATGATTTAATTCGTGATACACAACAATTTTTACAAATTAAAAGTGTATGGGAAGAAGAATCGGCGAAAGAGGGCGCACCATTCGGTGAAGGTGTAGAAAAAGCTTTATCTTTCATGTTACATAAAGGAGAAACTGAAGGTTTTGCTTCTAAAAATTTAGAAGGATATGCAGGTCATCTTGAAATGGGACAAGGAGAAGAGTTAGTAGGCATTCTTTGTCACGTTGATGTTGTACCAGAAGGAGATGGCTGGACGACTCCTGCATATAGTGCGGATATTCGCGATGGAAAGATTTTTGCACGTGGTGCAATTGACGATAAAGGCCCAACGATGGCAGCATATTATGCGATGAAAATTGTGAAAGAATTAGGCTTACCTCTTTCAAAACGTGTTCGTATGATTATAGGAACAGATGAGGAAAGTAATTGGAAATGTGTAGATCACTACTTTAAAAATGAAGAAATGCCAACAATCGGTTTTGCACCAGATGCAGACTTTCCAATTATTAATGCAGAAAAAGGAATTTCTGATATACAAGTTGTGCAAAATGGTAGTGAAGAGAAAAAAGGTACATATGAACTTGTTTCATTTGATTCAGGGCGCCGTTTAAATATGGTTCCTGATTTTGCAGAAGCGGTTATTACAGGAGAAGATGTAAATGCACTTACAGTAGCATATGAAGAATATTTACAAAATGCTAAAAAAATAGGGAAATCGACTATAGAAGGAAATACAGTGACGTTGCAAATAGAAGGAATTTCAGCGCACGGATCTACTCCTGAAAAAGGAGAAAATGCAGGTTTATTATTAGCAAACTTCTTAACTACAGTTTCACTTAATGGAAAAGCAACTGCATTTGCGACATTTGCAACAGAAACATTTACTGGTGATATTTTTGGTGAAAAAGCTACTATTGCTTATAAAGATGAAATTAGCGGTCCGTTAACAGTGAATGTCGGTCGCATTTCTTATACGAAAGAAAACGGTGGTAACTTAGGGCTAAACGTACGTTACCCAGTTACAACTAACTTTGAAGAAACAATTGTGAAGTTGAAAGAATATGTTGGTACGCATGGTTTTGAAGTGGCCGACTATTCTAATTCTCGCCCACATCACGTCGATAAAGATCACGTATTAATCCGTACGTTACAACGTGTGTATGAAGAACAAACAGGTGAAAAAGCAGAACTATTAGCAATCGGCGGCGGTACTTATGCTCGTTCATTAAAAGCTGGTGTGGCATTTGGCCCGCTATTCCCTGGAAAAGAAGAACTTGCACATCAAAAAGATGAGTATATCGAAATTGAAGACTTATTAAAAGCAACAGCAATTTACGCGCAAGCAATTCATGAATTAGCGAAGTAATGGATATATAAATAATGTCCGCTCTCTATTTTGGAGAGCGGCTTCTTTTTACCTGAATGAGATAAGAAAGAAAAGCAACAATAGAAAGAAGGAGAAGATGTACATGGAACTGCATTATTTTGTCGCAATTACGTTACCGAATCATATAAAAGAAATGCTGTATAACTATAAAAAGGACATGCAAGAGGAATTACAATTTCGTTCATGGGTACATAAAGAAGACTATCATATTACCCTTTCATTTTTAGGGAGTGCAACGGAGGAACAATTAGAGGGAATAAAAAATGGATTACAAACAGTTGCAGAAACAAAAGAACTATCGTTCACGTTACAAGGTTTTTCAACGTTTGGTAGGGAAGATCAGCCCCGTATTTTTGGGGCGAAGGTAAGTGAGAATCACGATTTGTTTCAGTTGCAAAAGCAAGTACATGCCATTTGTGAAGAAAATGGATTTTCTCTAGAAATACGCCCGTATCACCCGCATATTACCGTTGCTCGTAAATGGATAGGAGAAGAAAAGTTTCGTTTAGAAAGTATAAAAGAAGTGCCTGAAATATCATTTCAAGCAGATACAATTACTTTATACGAATCCCACGTGAAAGAAACCCCGAAGTATAAATCGATTGCTGAAATAAAATTACAAAAATAGAATGTTGAAAACGTTTTTTATGCAGGTGAATATACTATAGAGAAGAATGGAGTTACTGTATAGAGTCTTGTTGATAAGAAAAGCCTTATCATTTGCAGCTCATTTTATCTCGCCTAATTGGTGAAGGCTAATAATAAGTGAGGATGGAAAAATTTTCTCGCTCATTAAAGTTTCACTTTATTTTAACTTTGAGAATGATGGTGATTTTTTTATGTTGAAAGTAAAACGTCCATTTGATGCCTATTTAGATGAAATGAATAAAATTACAATTTTGCTCCCACATGCGTATGGAACAAGTCGGACATTTCGTTTGCAAGAAGGAAGTAATGTGAAAGATTTACCGATTGCTCATACTATTGCGCTTCCAGATGCAACGAAGTATGAGTGCTTTATAGAAGAGCCGCTAGATGTGGGGAAGTATTATACAGTACGAGATGAACGGAATGAAGAAACTGATTTACAAATAGGTGCTGTTATTCGAACAAAAATTTTCGATGAAAAGTATTATTACGAAGGTACAGATTTAGGTGCTGTGTATCAAAAACAAGAAACGACATTTAAAGTATGGGCCCCAACTGCAAGGCTCGCGAAAGTAAGAATTTATAAGAGCGATAAAGAATATGCCGATCATGAAATGTACAGGGGAGAAAACGGAGTTTGGATTCAAACATTACAAGGTGATTTAGACGGAGCACGCTATACATTTCTTGTTTGTATTAATTTAATATGGAACGAAGCGGTGGATCCTTACGCAAAGTCAGTGACTGTAAATGGAAAGTATGGCATTGTTATCGATTTAGAAAAGACGACTGTAACGAAACGAGAGCAATTACCACCATTACAAGCAATGACAGATGCCATATTGTATGAATTGCATATTCGTGATGCTACTATTCATCCGAACAGTGGAGTGAGTAAAAAAGGGACGTATAAAGGGCTAATGGAAGAAGGAACAACAGGACGAAATGGGACATTGACAGGTTTGTCTCATATAAAAGATTTAGGCGTTACGCATGTTGAATTATTGCCTTTATATTGTTTCGGTGGTGTGGATGAGGCGAATCCTTCTTCTGCCTATAATTGGGGGTACAATCCATTATATTACAATGCACCAACAGGATATTATGCTACAAACCCCTCTGATCCGTATAACAGGATAGTTGAGTGCAAACAACTAATTGAAACATTTCATGAACAAGGTATTAGGGTGATTATAGATGTTGTATATAATCATGTTTATGAAAGAGAGCTATCATCATTTGAGAAGCTTGTTCCAGGATACTATTTTCGTCATGGTGAAGATGGTATGCCTTCTAATGGGACGGGAGTCGGAAATGATATAGCATCTGAACGGAAAATGATGAGGAAATTCATTGTAGAGTCTATTTTATATTGGCTTACTGAATACAATGTCGATGGATTCCGATTCGATTTAATGGGAATTTTAGATGTTGATACAATGAATATGATAGAGAAAGAAGTGCGAAACATAAAACGAGATGCTTTGTTATTAGGAGAAGGATGGGATTTACAAACACCGCTTCCTCTTGAGGAAAAAGCAACGTTAAATAATGCGAAGAAAATGCCACATATCGCGCAGTTTAATGATCAATTTCGTGATGGGATAAAAGGGAGTACATTTCATATAAATAAGCGTGGTTTTGCATTTGGTGGGCATGTAGACTGTAATCATTTGCAGTATATTGCAGCAGGAAGTCTTTTAAGTATGAAAGAAACAGGGCTGTTTTTAGAGCCGGCGCAAAGCATTAACTATGTAGAATGTCATGATAATATGACGATGTGGGATAAACTAGTGCGCAGTAATGAGGAATCAGAAACGATTTTGAAAAAACGTCACCTATTAGCGAGCGCAATGGTTATTCTTTCACAAGGCATTCCTTTCTTACACGCAGGACAAGAGTTTTATCGTACGAAGAAAGGAAATGAAAATAGTTATAATGCAAATGATGAGATCAATCAATTAGATTGGGATCAAAAAGAGAAAGAGATAGAGACCGTTAACTATATAAAAGGTTTAATTGCGATTCGTAAAGAGCATGGGGCATTCCGATTACAAAATGCAGACCTTATAAAAAAACATATGACTTTTTTACAAACATCTACAGAAGTACTTGCATATCACCTAGAGCATGCAGAATCGTTTGGGCCGTGGAAAGAGATTATCGTCTTATTTAATAGCGGTTTAGAAGCTAAAACTGTGCAACTTCCGAAAGAAGCAACGTGGCATGTGTTAGTAAACGAAAACGAAGCGAAAATAGAGCCAATTTCTTCATTTAGAGGAAAGGAACTTAGGCTCGCTCCAATTAGCACGTATATATTGACGATAATGTGACAAATCGCTACTTGACGATGAGAATGTAATAAATGTAGAATTGACAAAGGTGACGATTTTGATAAGTTGTCATTCTATGACAGGTTTTGTAAAATAAAATAGAGGATTTTTGGCTTAGGCTAATTTTTCTTTTCATTTACAGTAAAATATATGAATCCACAACATGTGTAGAAATGTTGCGGTTTTTCTTTTCATAACTATAAAAGATAAGGATTTGTTAACGGGTAATGAATATGGAATGGTTGGAACAATTATTAGGAAAAGAGTGGAGTCTTGTACCGGCTGGTGGAGTAACGGGCGATGCATATATTGCGCAAAACGGACAACAGAAGTTATTTTTAAAGCGGAATACATCGCCCTTTTTAGCGGTATTGTCAGCAGAAGGAATTGTTCCAAAATTACTTTGGACAAGAAGGGTAACGAATGGTGATGTAATTTCTGCTCAAAAATGGCTTCCGGGACAGAAGCTAGAGCCAGAGGATATGAAACTAGAACGTGTTGCGAAACTTTTGAAGAAAATACACTCCTCTAAAGCGCTTGTACAGATGATTCAAAGACTTGGGAAGCAGCCGCTTCACGCACAAGAGTTATTACAACAACTGCAACTCGTTTTAAGAGGAGATATAAGGGATGATGAAACAATTCAGCAAGGCCTTCAATATTTAATGGATTCATTAAAAGCTATTGAATACAATGAATTCGTTGTATGCCATTGTGATGTAAACCATAACAACTGGCTATTGTCGGATGAAGATGAATTGTTTTTAATTGATTGGGATGGAGCTGTAATTGCTGACCCAGCTCTAGACCTCGGTATGTTATTATATTGGTACATTCCGCGCCAGGAGTGGAGTGAGTGGCTCGGTTATTATGATATTGAAATGGATGAATCGCTGCTTAGGCGTATGAGATGGTATGTGATAGCACAAACGATTTTGTCTATTCAATGGCATACAACAAAAAAACAGCAAGCAGAAGCTGAATATTGGCATCAATATTTACAGCAACTACTTGCTTCAGAATAATACTTAAGAAAAATTGTCCATTCCAGCAATCCACTGAGTAAGTTGTTCTTGATTATTGGAAATATGGTTGTCCAAATTAGAGGAAGATTTACCCGATTGACTATAAGAATATACATCGTTTAGCATTGTTTTAGCGTCACTACTTATATTATCGTTTGCGAGTAACGATTGAATGAGGCGCTCTAATTGCTCGCATTCTGAAACTGTCCCGCAGCAATCACTTTGGTGGTTGACTAAAATATCTTTCAGCACTTCTAATTGATGTTGTTGATTAATTGGCATGAACGGATCATCCTTTCGATTGTTTTTCTCTTCAAATGTAAGAGAAAAAGCTGTTTCGTCATGGAATGTTTAATGCTGTATGTAGTTTTTATCAAAATGGTACATCTTATACTTGAAAGAAACGGACCGAGTGCTCGTACGTACTTGGTTTTTTGTTTGGTAGATTGATTAAAAAAGAAAGAAGGAATTATTCCTTTAAAATAGCTATGTAAAGAGAGGGAAACATCTATGCGTTTAAGACATAAACCGTATGCAATGGATCGAATTAATGAATATTCACATATCGTAATCGGAAACCCAGAGGAGCGCGCTGGTAGCTGGAAAGAAGTATTTGGAAACGAACAACCAATTCACATTGAAGTAGGTACAGGTCGTGGCCGCTTCATGTATGATATGGCAAAAGCGAATCCACATATTAATTATATTGGAATTGAAAAATTCACAAGTGTTGTTGTAGATGCACTTGATAAATTAATTGAAGAAGAATTACCAAACTTAAAGTTAATTAATAAAGATGCTGAAGATTTAACAGTTTTCTTTGCGAAAGGTGAAATTGATCGCGTTTATTTAAACTTCTCAGATCCATGGCCAAAGAAACGTCATACGAAGCGTCGTTTAACGTATAAAACATTTTTACGTAATTACGAAGAAGTGTTAGTAGAAGGCGGAGAAATTCATTTCAAAACAGATAACCAAGGTCTATTTGAATATTCTCTTATGAGTATGGCTGAGTATGGTATGTTACTAACGTACTTAAGCTTAGATCTTCATAACAGCGACTTTGAAGGTAACATCATGACTGAATACGAAGAGAAATTCTCTAGTAAAGGTCATCGTATTTACCGAGTTGAAGCAAAATATCGTACAGAGCCTATGCAGTAATGCATAGGTTTTTTTACATCTAAAATAATCAGAATTTTATGTTAAGATTAATTGAAAGGGGGATGTGTAATGGAACAGTTACAAATTGGAGATATAAAAGTAACGTGGTTAAAAGGCGGGAATACACATTTAGACGGGGGAGCGATGTTTGGTGTTGTGCCGAAAGTACTTTGGTCACGTAAGTATAAACATAATGATACAAATCATATTTATTTACGAACAGATCCGTTACTTTTGCAAACGAAAGACGGAAATATGCTCATTGATTCCGGAATAGGAAACGGTAAATTGAATGAGAAGATGAAGCGGAATCAAGGTGTAACAGAAGAATCATCGGTTTATGAATCATTAGAAAAACTAGGATTAAAGCCAGAAGATATTCACTATGTTTTAATGACGCACCTTCATTTTGATCATGCATCTGGTTTAACAAAATGGGAAGGTGATCACCTTGTACCAGCGTTTCCGAACGCGAAAGTTTACGTAAGTGAAACAGAGTGGAATGAAATGAGGAACCCAAATATTAGATCCCGTAATACATATTGGAAGGAAAATTGGGAGCCGATTGTAGATCAAGTTGTTACGTTCCAGCAAGAAATAGAAATTACAGATGAAATAAAAATGGTGCATACAGGTGGTCATAGTGATGGACATGCAGTTATTGCTTTAGAAAGCCATGGGGAAACGATGCTTCATTTAGCAGACCTATTACCGACGCACGCACATCAAAATGTATTATGGGTAATGGCATACGACGATTATCCGATGACCTCGATTGAAAATAAACAAAAGTGGATGAAGTATGGTGCTGAAAAAGAGGCATGGTTTACGTTTTACCATGACGCATATTATCGCGCTGTGAAGTGGAATGAGGAAGGACATATCGTAGAAAAAGTAGAACGGAAAACGAGTATAGAAGCATAAAAATAGGAGGTTGTTCCATCATATTTATTGGAGCAGCCTCTTTTTTATTGTCGGGTTTTGTCGGTAAGTCGATATATTTAAACAAACGCTGATATAAATTGAGTTGCGCCGATATAATTGGGAAATCGCTGATATAAATTGAGTTGCGCCGATATATTCGGAAAATTGCTGATATAATTTTAATCAATACCCGCAATTTCAAAAAAATAAGAGGTTCACCTAATGGGAACCCTCCTTTTTATGCTGCTATAACCTCTAAAACAGTACCTGTTTTAGCATCAACTAAAAATTCAAATCGTTCTTGTATATCATTTAACATTGTTGTAAGACCGCCGCGATAAACTTCATATGCGACATCATATTTTTCAAATGTCTCTGGAACCATATGTACCCAAGAGCCAGTAATTTCACCTTTATGACTTAATGCTTGTTTCACCATTTTCAATGCTTTTTCTGAAGAAATATGGGATTGTTCTTGTACTTTGTTTGCAACGAGATAACCAGCTGCGAACCCAACGCCAAGACCTGCTACTAAACCTTTCCAGCTCATATATTCACCTCAATTCTATAAAATAAAAATAGTGTACCGATAATAATTATAAAGCAAATACAGCTAAAAAAGAAGAAACTAGAAACATTTCGAAAATTTCGTTACAATAAAAGAGGTATTCTACTAAGGTTTGAAAGAAGGGGACTTCGTGAATAAAGAGACATTACAATTATTTCGTACGTTAACAGAATTACAAGGTGCATCAGGTTTTGAACATAATGTACGCCGTTTTATGAAACAAGAATTAAGCAAATATGCGGATGAAATTGTACAAGACGGTTTAGGTAGCGTATTTGGTCTGAAAAAAGGGGACGAAACTGGCCCGCGTGTTCTTGTAGCAGGTCATATGGATGAAGTAGGTTTCATGATTACGCAAATTACGAAAAACGGAATGCTTCGTTTTCAAACGTTAGGCGGATGGTGGAGTCAAGTTTTATTAGCACAGCGTGTACAAGTTATGACGAAGAATGGTCCTGTTATTGGGGTTGTTGGTTCTATTCCTCCTCATTTATTAAGTGACGCGCAACGTGCAAAACCGATGGATATAAAAAATATGTTAATTGATATAGGTGCAGATAGTTATGAAGATGCGATTGAAATTGGTGTAAAACCAGGACAACAAATCGTGCCGATTTGCCCATTCACACCGATGGCAAATGAGAAGAAAATTATGGCGAAAGCTTGGGACAACCGTTACGGATGTGGTCTTGCAATCGAATTGTTAAAAGAATTAAAAGATGAAACATTACCAAATACATTATATTCTGGTGCTACTGTACAAGAAGAAGTAGGCCTCCGCGGAGCGCAAACAGCTGCAAATATGATTCAACCAGACATTTTTTATGCGCTTGATGCAAGTCCAGCAAACGATGCATCTGGTGACAAAACACAGTTCGGTCAATTAGGAAAAGGTGCTCTTCTTCGTATTTATGATCGCACGATGGTAACACATAGAGGAATGCGCGAATTCATTTTAGATACAGCAGAAACAAACAACATTCCGTACCAATACTTTATTTCACAAGGTGGTACAGATGCGGGCCGTGTACATACAAGTAACTCTGGTATCCCATCAGCAGTAATTGGTGTTTGTGCACGCTACATTCATACACATGCTTCAATTTTACATGTTGATGATTATGCAGCGGCGAAAGAATTAATTACGAAGCTTGTAAGAACAACAGATAAAACGACGTTAGAGACAATTAAGAATAACGCGTAGAGAAGAAGGGCGAAAAACCCTTCTTTTTTTAGGTTGAATAGATGACCCAGCGATGAGTGGTGGCGGTTAGTGCCTAATGGGTGCTCGAATGATGTATTAAGACCGCGGGTAGGAAGAAAGAAGAAGCCTGTTTTTGTGTTTAGGACCAGTAATATTGTAGAAAGCGACCTTCTTTTATGGGGAGAAGGAATTCCCTGATGGTGTGTGGTAGTGGTTGGTACTTAATTTGTGCCGAAGCAGATATTAGAATAGAATGATGAATTTTTATAGAGGTGAACGAAATGAAAGTAGTAGTTGGATCAAAGAATAAAACGAAGGTTGGCGCTGTGGAGAAGGTTTGGAAAGATGCTGAAATTATATCTCTTTCTGTTCCGTCAGGAGTATCAGCTCAGCCTTTCTCAGATGAAGAGACGATGCAAGGAGCAATCAATAGAGCGAAGCGAGCGCTAGAGGAAGGAGAAGCTCCAATTGGTATTGGGCTAGAAGGCGGCGTAATGAAAACGGAGCACGGTTTATTTATGTGTAACTGGGGCGCGCTAGCAACAAGTGATGGGAAAGTATTTGTGGCCGGAGGAGCGCGTATTACGTTACCAGACGATTTTTTAGCACCTCTTGAAGATGGTAAGGAATTAAGCGAAGTGATGGAAGAGTTTGTGCAGAGAAAAGATATTCGTAGTCACGAAGGTGCGATCGGTATTTTTACAGATGATTATGTCGACCGTACGGAATTATTTGTACACGTTGTTAAGTTGTTAGTTGGGCAATATAAGTATGACAAAAAGCAAGCATAAACCTTGCACCGTGCGCGATGTATGGTAGTATAAAAGAAAGATTATAACATGAAAAATGCACTCGTTAGAGGAGGAAATATAGATGAAGTCATTAGAAAGCATGGAGCAATTCCAACAGTTAAAAAATGAAGAGAATGTAGTCTTTATGTTCTCAGCAGAATGGTGCCCAGACTGCCGCTTTGTAGACCCATTTATGCCAGAAGTAGAAGAGAAATATAGTGATTTCTCATTTTACTATGTAGATCGCGATGAGTTTATTGATCTATGCGTAAAATTAGACGTATTTGGCATTCCGAGCTTTGTAGCGTACAATAAAGGTGAAGAAACTGGTCGCTATGTAAACAAAGATCGTAAAACACAAGAACAAATCGAAGAGTTCATTGAAGGTTTAAAATAAGGCAATTTGCCAATTGAATTGTAAAACAACCTCTACCTTCGCGGGGGAGGTTATTTTTTTGGAAGGGAGGAAAAAGAGATGAAGATGACAAGTAAAAAGATGAAAGATGAGTTAATAAAGAAATTATCTCGCCCAGAATGGGACTTTCAGTATGATAGTGAGAAAGAAGTTTTACGTATTGAACAAAAAGACTCCAAAAAAGGTATTAACGTATCGCTTCCAGGAGTTGTGGCAAAATGGGAAGTGAACAAAGAAAAGGCAATTGAAGAAGTTGCTTATTACGTACAAGAAGCGCTAATTGCGATGCATAAAGAAGAAAATAGCGGAGCGAAAATTTTACCTGTTATTCGCTCTACTTCTTTCCCGAAACAAGCAGAAGAAGGAAATCCGTTTATTATGACGGATCATACGGCGGAAACACGTATTTACTATGCGTTAGATTCGAATAAAACGTATCGACTAATTGACGAGCGTCTATTACAAAAATTAGAACTTACAGAACAGCAAGTGCGTGAAATGGCATTATTCAACGCACGCTCATTAGGTTATGAATTTAAACAAGACACAGTAGCGGGGAATACATTCTACTTTTTAAACACAAATGATGGGTATGACGCGACTCGTATTTTAAACGAATCGTTACTACAATCGATGCGTGAAAAGATTTCTGGTGACATGGTTGTTGCTGTTCCTCACCAAGATGTATTAATTATTGCTGATATCGTCAACGAAATCGGTTATGATATTATTGCACAAATGACAATGAAATTTTTTGCCGAAGGGCATGTTCCGATTACATCACTTTCATTCGTATATGAAGATGGAGAATTTGAACCAATCTTTATTTTAGCGAAAAATCGGAAGAAGACAGATGGAAAAGAGAAAGGATGAACGAAGTGAATGTTTTTTACAACCTTGAAGGAATTGGTGACACTTTAATTGTTGCCTTACAAGATATTACTTTAGAGAACCGTACTTTTGATCGCAAAGGAGATGTTGCACGCGTATACGATCGTGAAAGCAACGAGACAGCAGGATTCAACATCTTTAATGCATCTTCTTACTTAGAAGTAAAAGAAACAGGCAACCTTACATTAACGAAAGAGCTTGTAGAGAAAATCAACGAAATTTTAGCGAAGAATGGCTTTGAAGAAACAGTAGAAGCAGATCTTTCTCCGAAATTTGTTGTAGGCTATGTAGCTGAAAAAGAAAAACATCCAAATGCTGATAAGTTAAACATCTGTAAAGTAGAAATCGGTACAGAAACATTACAAATCGTATGTGGTGCACCAAACGTTGATGCAGGACAAAAAGTTGTCGTTGCAAAAATCGGCGCTGTAATGCCAAGCGGTATGTTAATCAAGCCAGCTGAGCTTCGCGGTGTTCCTTCTTCTGGAATGATCTGCTCTGCACGTGAATTAGAGCTTCCAGATGCTCCACAAGAAAAAGGTATTCTTGTATTAGAAGATAGCTTTGAAGTTGGACAAGAGTTCAAATTTTAATTGATATAAGAAAAGAGAGGTTGTCCTTTTGGACAGCCTCTCTTTTTTTTGCATTCATTGTTGGTAATTCGAAATTTCGTGTTGAATCGTTGATATATTGAGAATAGTGATAGATATATTTAAAAAATCGTTGATATATTGAGAGTAGTGATAGATATATTCAAAAAATTGTTAATATGATAAGGATGTCACCTTTTTTCTTAAAATCTATATTGTATTTTATAAACAATCTAGTTAAAATTTAGAAAAGTAGAAGGGGATAGAAGTATGAAACAGCAACCAAAAATCGCAGAACTTCTAAAACGAATTGAAACTTCAAAACAGCAAGATGTTGAGCTAGGTACTTATGAAATATATTTGTTTAGTGAAAGTGAATTAGAAAAAGGACAAATCGGTTACCGATACGATAAACATAAAAATTCATTAATAAGTGAAGAACACGGAAAATGGAAAGAAGAATGGATTACAATTGGATATGAAACGGATATGGGCGATCCAGTTTTCGTAAATATAGATGATGCCGCTTATCCGCTTTATACTGCAGAACGTGGTACAGAAAAATGGCAGCCAGTTTATATTGGAAATATAGATGAGATTATAGGGCAATTATAAGAAAAACTTTGAATCCGGTGCAAAGTGATGGGGGAGAAGTATGAAGTATATAAAAATAATGAGCATGATTGCATTCATTGGAATATATATGGCCGGTTGTTCACAAGAGCAGCCGAAAAAAGAAACTACATCTTCTATACAAGAGAAAAACAAAGATACCAAAGAAGACGCACCGGTAGAAAAGAAGCAAGAACAAGAAAAGAACGAAGAATCGCAAGCAATTCAAACGAATGACCAAGTAGAACATAAGCAAGAGGAAGTATCATCTGATGAAAAGAAAGAAGAAACTACGCCAGTGCAGCCGACTGAGCAACCAGTGCAAAATAATGAACAAAAAATAGAGAGTAATGAAAAACAAGAGAAGTTTCTCGTCGTTATTGATCCAGGGCATCAACAAAAAGCGAATTTAAATTTAGAGCCGATTGGACCAGGGGCAACAACGCAAAAATATAAAGTGACAGACGGTACAACAGGTGTTGTGACGAAAAAGAGAGAGGCTGTACTTGTATTAGAAATGGCTTTTTTATTAAAAGAAAAGCTTGAAGCAAAAGGGATACAAGTATTAATGACGAGAACATCACAAGACGTTGATATAAGTAATAAAGAAAGGGCGGCATTCGCAAATAATCATAAGGCTAATTTATTTTTACGTCTTCATGCAGATGGTTCTGAAAATCCAAACCAAAGTGGATTCGCTGTATTGACGCCGGCAGAAGGAAGTCCGTATACGAAAGAGATTTATGCGGAAAGTCTTCAAATCTCTCAAATGATTGTAAATAAAATGAGGGAGAACCAGCAAGTAAAAGTAAATGGAATTAAATTTCGGGATGATCTTTCTGGATTTAATTGGGCAAAGGTTCCTGGTGTGTTATTAGAACTTGGGTTTATGTCAAACCATGAAGAAGATAAAAAATTATCTGACCCGCAATATGTAAATTCTTTATTGCAAAGTGTAACGGATAGCATAGATGCATATCAGAAGAGTAAAGCTTAAGCGCAGTCTTATATGAAAGGCTGCGTTTTTTCATATGAAACACTCGTAAATTAGAATATTGTGGATAAATATGACATGCTTAATTTTACCTGCACTTTTTGCCGAATGCTGATACAATAAAGGATGTTACTATTTAGTAGAAAGAGTGGTAAGCATGTTAGATTGGATGAAAAAGCTGTTTAACAAAGAGGAAGAACAAACAGCGATGAATAAAGAAGTACCAAAGCAAATTGAAAGTCAGCCGAAAATTCCTCGTGTAAACCACTACACTGAAGCAAGAGAAGCACAAATGGCAAGTAGGAATGCAGGTAAATGCCGTTTTCCTTTAGTACCGGATAATGGGTTCGATGAAGAGGATGAAAGCGAAGTAAATCGCTTCGAAGAACAACCTGTTCAAGGAGTAACATATGAAGAACCGACTGCCCAAAGAGGAATAAAGGTGGAAAGAAGCAGACGACCGTATGTGGAAAAGGTAGTTTCTACATATGAAGAGCCGGAAGTGCAATATGAACCGGTGCGGGAGTCTGTCGTTAAAAAGGCATCTGCACCTTCGCAAGAGAGTAACCGTAGACCATTTCGTCCAACAGAAATGATTTCGCCAATTTATGGATATAATCGTCCTTCAGTAGAGAAAAAGGAAGAAAAGCAGGAGGAAGTAAAGGAAAGAGAAGACCTTGAAATATCTGTAGAGGGTAAATCAGTCGTTGATGCATGGTTAGAGAAAAAAGGATATACATTATCTGATTTCTCAGAAGGACAAGCACCAACTTCTTCTAGTCATAGAGCTGCTAACCAGCAAGGAGAGCAACAATATGAAGAGAATAAAAAGGAAGAAAAGTCAGTAGTTGATCAATGGCTAGAGAAAAACGGTTATGAAATTGAACGCCAAGTGCCTTTAGTAGAAGAAAAAGAAGTGATTCAAGAAATGAGTACACTGCAGGAAGTTTCAGCGGATGAATTACTTCATAAAACAGTAGCTGAGCAGATGGAAAGTGCTAAGCTAGAAAAAGATGTAGTGGTGTTAAACAAAAACAATCTACAAGAAGAATTAGTAGCTTCTAAAGTAGAGCACGAGGATACAATATTATCAGAAGAAATTAAACGTAATACAGAAATAAAACAACCTACTATTGAAGTAGAAAAGCAAGCTCCAGAAGAATCAGTGATTGTCAAAGCAGAAGAAAAACTTGAAGAAACAATCATTGTGGAAATACTAGAAGAAGTGTCAAAAGTAGAAGTAATTGCAGAAACGGAAGAGTTTGAAGAAGTAGTTATGGAAACAGAGGCACCTGAAGAAGTGGAAGTAATTACAGAAACAGAAGAGTCAGAAGAAGCTGAAGTAATTGCGGAAGCAGAAGAGTCAGAAGAAGTGGTAGTAATTGCAGAAGCGGAAGAGTCAGAAGAAGTAGAAGTAATTACAGAAACAGAAGAGCTAGAAGAAGCTGAAGTAATTGCGGAAGCAGAAGAGTCAGAAGAAGTGGAAGTAATTGCAGAAGCAGAAGAGTCAGAAGAAGCTGAAGTAATTGCGGAAGCAGAAGAGTCAGAAGAAGCTGAAGTAATTGCGGAAACAGAAGAGTCAGAAGAAGCTGAAGTAATTGCGGAAGCAGAAGAGTCAGAAGAAGTGGAAGTAATTGCAGAAACGGAAGAGTCAGAAGAAGTGGAAGTAATTGCAGAAACGGAAGAGTCAGAAGAAGTGGGAGTAATTGCGGAAGCAGAAGAGTCAGAAGAAGTAGAAGTGATTGCAGAAATAAACGCGCCTGTAGTAGAGACATTTGTAGTACTTGAGGACATTCAGCAAGAAGATGAAGCAATTGAACAAAAGAGTGAATTCATACATGTTGCTGAGGCTGATGAACAAACGAAGAAAGATGTTCAAAGCTTTGCGGATGTTTTAATTGCAGAAAAACAACCAGTTGTAGAAGAAGCGCCAGTCGCAGAAGAAGCACCGGTCGTAGAAGAGCAATCAGTTGTAGAAGAACAACCAGTTGCCGAGGAAACACCAGTCGCAGAAGAACAACCGCTTGTACAAAAAGAAGAACCAAAACGTGAGAAAAAGCGTCATGTACCATTTAATGTTGTTATGTTGAAACAAGATAGAACACGATTAATGGAAAGACATGCAGCTAGAGCAAATGCAATGCAACCTTCTGCTAATGTACGAGTAGAGAATAAGCCAGTGCAACAAGAGGTAGCAGAACCACAAGTGGAAGAACGCCCAGTGCAGCAAGTAGTAGCAAAACCACAAGTGGAAGAGCACCCAGTGCAGCAAGTAGTAGCAGAGCCACAAGTGGAAGAACGCCCAGTGCAGCAAGAGGTAGCAGAACCACAAGTGGAAGAGCAACCAATGCAGCAGGTGGTAGCAGAACCACAAGTGGAAGAACGCCCAGTGCAGCAAGTAGTAGCAGAACCACAAGTGGAAGAGCACCCAGTGCAGCAAGTAGTAGCAGAACCACAAGTGGAAGAGCACCCAGTGCAGCAAGTAGTAGCAGAGCCACAAGTGGTAGAGCAAGTACAAAAGCCAATTTCAAGTACGGAAGTACAAGAGAAAGCATATGTTGTAAATCAAAGAGAGAACGATATGCGAAATGTATTGCACACACCACCGACATACACTGTTCCGCCATTAGCGCTGTTGTCGATTCCACAGCAATCAGCGTTAGATAATACAGAATGGTTAGAGGAGCAGAAAGAATTATTAGATACAACGTTTAATAATTTTCACGTTGGAGCACATGTTATTAATGTATCGCAAGGGCCAGCAGTAACTCGTTTTGAGGTGCAGCCAGACCCAGGTGTGAAAGTAAATAAAATTACAAATTTAAGTGATGATATTAAGTTAAGTTTAGCTGCGAAAGATATTCGTATTGAAGCGCCAATTCCAGGGAAGAGTGCGATTGGAATTGAAGTTCCAAATAAAGAAAGTAAGCCAGTATTTCTTCGCGAAATTTTAAGAAGTCCTGTATTCACAAAGAGTGAATCACCGCTTACTGTTGCGCTGGGGCTTGATATTTCAGGGGATCCAATTGTAACGGATATTCGAAAAATGCCGCACGGACTTATTGCGGGGGCGACGGGTTCAGGTAAAAGTGTGTGTATTAACGCGATTTTAACGAGTATTTTATATAAAGCGAAACCACATGAAGTGAAGTTAATGTTAATCGATCCGAAGATGGTTGAGCTTGCACCATACAATTCTGTTCCACATCTTGTAGCACCTGTTATTACGGATGTAAAAGCAGCGACAGCTGCATTAAAATGGGCAGTTGAGGAAATGGAACGCCGTTATGAATTGTTTGCGCATGCTGGTGCTCGTGATTTAACTCGCTACAATACGATTGTAAGTGAGCGAGAAATTCCAGGAGAGACATTACCTTATATCGTTATTGTCATTGACGAGTTAGCCGATTTAATGATGGTAGCACCTGGTGATGTTGAGGAAGCGATTTGTCGTATTGCGCAAAAAGCACGTGCTTGTGGTATTCATTTATTAGTAGCGACGCAGCGTCCATCTGTAGATGTTATTACAGGTTTAATTAAGTCAAACATTCCAACGCGTATAGCGTTTACTGTATCATCTCAAGTTGATTCGCGTACGATTATTGATATTGGGGGCGCGGAGAAATTACTTGGCCGTGGTGATATGTTATTCTTAGGGAACGGTACATCTAAGCCAGTTCGTGTACAAGGTGTATATGTATCGGATGATGAGATTGAAAAAACAGTTGATCATGTGAAAAAGCAAATGAAGCCGAATTATTTATTTAAGCAAGAGGATTTATTAGCGAAAACAGAACAAGCTGAGTCGGAAGACGAATTGTTCTTCGAAGCATGTCAATTTGTTGTAGAACAAGGGGGAGCGTCCACATCTTCTGTACAGCGAAAATTCCGCATCGGTTATAATCGCGCAGCACGTCTCATTGAAGAGATGCAATCGCAAGGAATTATTTCTGAAGCAAGAGGAACGAAGCCAAGAGATGTCCTTATTTCTGAGGATGAATTTGCCGCTATGCAGGAAACGAATGTATAGTAAACGGTTTTGCTGTATACTAAGAGAAAATGTTGGATAGTAAAGTAGGGAGTAAAGCGACATGAAAGAAATTGAATTAAAATTAAAAGGTGAAATAAATAGACTAACAAATAAAACATTTAAATTTGACGAACGTGTTGGAGAAGGGTGGTTCTCTGCCGTTTACTTTTTAAAGACTAGAGAAATCATCGAAGAATTTCGCCCGAAAAGTGTTGTAACGATGCAATTTTTCCAAAAGGAAAATGCAGTTCTTTGCGGAACGGATGAAGTAATTGCATTGCTACAAACATTCGCTAAAAATCCTGAGGAACTTGAGATTAATTCTTTAAAAGATGGCGATAAAATTAGTCCATTTGAAACAGTGTTAACAATTCATGGTCCTTATGAAAATTTCGGATTTTTAGAAGGTGTCATTGATGGGATTTTAGCTCGTCGTACATCGGTTGCGACAAACGTATATAACGTTGTCCAAGCTGCGCGTAGCGTAGATAAAGAAAAACCAGTTATTTTCATGGGAGATCGTGACGATCATTATACACAACAAGCTGGTGACGGTTATGCAGCATACATCGGAGGTATGAGCGCACAAGCGACGCATGCGATGAATGAATGGTGGGGCAAAAGTGGTATGGGGACGATGCCTCACGCATTAATTCAAATGTTTAATGGTGATGTTGTGGAAGCGGCAAAAGCATATCATAAGAAATTCCCAGAAGATGAATTAGTTGTATTAATTGATTACAACAATGATGTCATTACAGATGCACTTCGCGTAGCGCGTGAATTTGGATCAACATTAAAAGGTGTACGTGTAGATACGTCCCGCACGATGATTGATCAATACTTCATTCGCCACCCAGAAGTACTTGGAACATTCGATCCACGTGGTGTAAACCCATCGCTTGTATTCGCACTTCGTAAAGCACTTGATGAAGAAGGATTCCAGCATGTAGACATCGTTGTAACTGGTGGATTTGATGAGAAGCGTATTCGTGAATTTGAAGCTCAAAACGTACCTGTTGACATATACGGGGTAGGAAGTAGCTTATTGAAAATGAATATTGGCTTTACTGGTGATAATGTAGAATTAAATGGGAAACCAGAAGCAAAAGCTGGTCGTAAATATCGTCCAAACCCACGTTTAGAGCGTGTTCAATTAGAAAAAAGAGAAGAGATGTAAAAGAGAGAAAAACTGATAGGTGATTGACCCTATCAGTTTTTCTGTTATCATAGTATAGCGGCTTCTTTTTTGCTATAATGGACTTGTTATGGACATATAAAGAAGTACGTACGAGTTTATCCTGATAAGTGAAGGGAAAAAATAACTTCACTACATCAAAAATGTATGATGATTACCAAAATAAGAAAAGATTCATATACTGTCTTATAGATAGGCCGTTGTATTAGTTCGAAATGTTGGAGGTTCTTTAAGATGACAGTTTACCATTTTGTAGGAATTAAAGGAACAGGAATGAGTTCATTAGCGCAAATTCTTCATGATATGAAGCATACTGTTCAAGGGTCTGATTATGAAAAGCGTTTCTTTACACAAACAGCGTTGGAAAAGCGTAGTATCTCGATCCTTCCTTTTGATAAGAATAATGTAGAAGAAGGACAAGTGATTATTGCAGGAAATGCATTTCCTGATACGCATGAAGAAATCGTAGCAGCAAAAGAATTAAACATCCCAGTCCATCGTTACCATCATTTCTTAGGTGACCTGATGAGCCAATACACAAGTGTTGCTGTAACTGGTGCACACGGAAAAACATCAACAACAGGTTTGTTAGCCCATGTAATGCAAGGTGCACACCCGACATCTTACCTTATTGGAGATGGAACAGGGCATGGGGTAGAAAATAGTAAGTATTTTGTATTTGAAGCTTGTGAGTATCGTCGTCATTTCTTGTCTTATAATCCAGACTATGCAATTATGACGAATATTGATTTTGATCATCCAGATTATTTTGCAGACATCAATGATGTATTCAGTGCATTCCAAGAGATGGCATTGCAAGTGAAAAAAGGCATTATTGCATGTGGAGATGATGAAGAACTTCAAAAAATTCAAGCGAAAGTACCTGTTATTTTCTATGGATTTGGAGAAGATAATGATTTCCAAGCACGCAACATCCAAAAGAGAACAGATGGCACGATATTCGATGTATTCGTTCGTAACACGTACTATGATACGTTCAAAATTACAGGATACGGCAATCACAGCGTATTAAATGCGTTAGCAGTAATCGCGCTTTGCCATTATGAAAATGTTGATGTAGAAGCAGTAAAACATCAATTAACAACTTTTGAAGGCGTAAAACGTCGCTTTAATGAAAAGCCGATGGGAGAGCAAGTAATCATCGATGACTACGCACACCATCCGACAGAGATTAATGCAACGATTGAAGCTGCTCGTCAAAAACATCCAGAGCGTGAAATTGTCGCTGTATTCCAGCCACACACATTCTCACGTACAGAAAAGTTCTTAGATGAGTTCGCAGAAAGCCTAAGCAAAGCTGATCAAGTATACTTATGTGATATTTTCGGATCAGCACGCGAAAACAAAGGTGAATTAACAATCGAAGATCTGCAAAAGCGTATTGACGGTGCAGAACTAATTACAGATACAACAACGGATGTATTAAAGAAACATAAAAACGGCGTTCTAATTTTCATGGGCGCAGGAGACATCCAAAAATTCGAAGCAGCTTACGTAAAAGAAGTTCAAGTTGCAGAGAAGTAATAGGAAAGACGCATAGCTTGGCTGTGCGTCTTTTTTGTTGTGTTCAACTTTTATTTATGTATTGACCTAGAGTTAACTCTAGGTTGTAAGATGAAGATGTAAAAACAAGGGGGAGAGAACATGTATAAAATCGGTGAAGTAGCAGAGTTAACTGGGATGGGTATTCATACTTTGCGTTACTATGAGAAATTAGGATTATTACCACCACCAACGCGAAATAGCGGGATCCGCCAATATACAGAAGGTGATGTACGCCTTTTAAAATTTTTATATTCGTTAAAACAAACTGGAATGTCATTAGAAGAGATGGCTCAGTTTGCAAGTGATGGATGTATTATAGAGGAAATTAGGCAGAGAAAAGAGGAAGTACCGGCGAAAGTAAAAAAGAGAATTTCAATTTTAACAACTCACTTAGAGAGATTAAAAAAACAGCAGGAACAATTGCAAAAAGTTGTTCAGCTAACGGAGGAGAAACTAGAAATTTATTACGGTTTTCTAGAAGGTGGAAATTCGGAGGCTGACAATGAAAAATAAAGTATACGCTCAGTTACTTGGATTTGCGATTTTCACTGGTGGGACATTTAATGCTTCGAAATATGCTGTACAGTATTTCGAAGCAATTCATATAGCAGCATGGCGCTTTGGAATTGCTGCATTTGTGATGTTATGTTTGTTAAAAATACGAAAAGATTTTGAGGTAGAGGTATGGAGGGAGAATAAGACTTATTACTTTTTGCTAGGTATTGTTGGTGTATTCGGTTTTAACTTCTTTTTCTTTTTAGGTATGAAACATACAGAAGCTATGAATGGTGCACTGATTATGGCGACGAATCCGCTCGTTACGACGCTATTAGCAAGTTTTATTTTACGAGAAAAGATTATAAAACGCCAAGGTATTGGGATGTTACTTGCATTACTTGGCGTTGTTTTTGTACTGACACAAGGTTCGTTTACGATACTACAAAACTTATCATTTTCAAAAGGAGATTTTTATATTTTATTAGGGAATATTTGCTGGGCGTTATACGGTGTGCTAGGCAGAAAGCTTATTAAAACTAGTAGCCCAATACAAACGACGACATACACAATGACTATTGGTGCCATTGCCTTTATGATCATATCTTCAACTCAAAAAAATATCGTACCAGTTTTGGAAATTCCTTTGTTAGCTTGGGGAGCGATTCTTTTTATGGCAATTGGAATGAGCGTGCTCGGTTACTTATGGTGGAATAATGGAATTGCTCAAATTGGAGCAGCCAGAACATCTTTATTTTTTAATTTAGTGCCTGTTGTTACAATGATTATTTCTTTTATTGAAGGAGTAAATATAACGCTCGCACAGTCTGTAGGAATGATATTAGTTGTTACGGGTGTATTGTATTCTTCTAATTTTATACAAATAAAACCGAAAAAAGTGTGAATATTTAACAATTTACATCTAGAAGTGTTAGAATAATAAGAAAACTAAAAAGGGGACTAAAAAATATGTTCACACTTCGAGTAGACGATGAAATCGAATTACAGTTATTAGAGAAGCATTATAAGGAGGAACTATATCAATTAATAGACCAAAACCGTAATCATTTACGAAGATGGCTTCCTTGGGTAGATGGGACCAAATCTGCTGATGCGTATGATGAGATTTTTCCGATGTGGTTAAAGAAGTTTGCAGAGGGAGACGGTTTTGAAAGTGGTATCCGTTACAAAGGAAAGCTCGTTGGGATGGTAGGCATTCACCCAGTAAGTTGGGGGAAGAAAGCGGCAAGTCTTGGATATTATCTTGCAGAAGATGCTGGCGGGAAAGGTATTATGACGCGTAGTGTGAAGGCTGTACTTCACTATGCATTTGAGAATTTAAAATTAAATAAAATGGAAATTAGATGCGGTGTTGAAAATGTGAAAAGCCGCGCTATTCCAGAACGTTTAGGATTTAA
Organism: Bacillus sp. XB1; assembly: GCF_053557995.1. Classification (NCBI taxonomy): domain Bacteria; kingdom Bacillati; phylum Bacillota; class Bacilli; order Caryophanales; family Bacillaceae; genus Bacillus; species Bacillus sp. XB1. The sequence continues at coordinate 177,681 of NZ_JBNRIL010000002.1, forward strand.
GTTAGATGGCATTTTAAGAGATGATGAATGGCTATATGATCATTTTCACGATATCGCTGTATATAGTTTACTAGCTTCAGAGTGGAAGGAGATTCGATGAACGAGAAGATACGCATTATTCCGTATGAAAGTACGTTTCAAGAGGAAGTAGTAGATCTTATCGTTCATATTCAGCAAAAAGAGTATAATGTTTCAATTACGAAAGAAGAGCAACCTGATTTACTTGAAATAGAAACATTCTATCAAAAGGATTACGGAAACTTTTGGATAGCAATTTATGATGGTAAAGTAGTTGGAACAGTAGCTTTATTAGATATTGAGAATCATCAAGTAGCGTTAAGAAAAATGTTCGTGAAGAAAGAGTTTCGCGGAAAAGAATGGGGCGCATCACATATGTTGCTTCAAACAGCAATTTCATGGGCTGAGGATAAAAAATTGAAAGATATTTACTTAGGAACAACAGTAAAATTTTTAGCGGCACATCGTTTTTATGAAAAGAATGGTTTTGAAAGTGTGGATATAGAAGATTTGCCAAAAAGTTTTCCTGTGTTACAGGTGGATAAGAAATTCTATAGATATATCGTTTAAGAAGGCCATGTGGAAATGGCCTTTTTTATGAACTAAAATGGAAAAAGTGGTATAATTTAGGTTGGGGGGTGCGTGTATGAACTTTCCGATTCAAAGAAGTAAATCGGTAGTAATTTTTGTTTGTCTCACGTTAGCTTTTATGTTTGTATATCCGCTTGTCATGATTATCGCTAATAAAGAGCAGTGGATGACAGCGTTAATTGGGATGGGATTATGTTTCCTTGTAAATGTCCCACTTGTTTGGGAAGTATTTATTAAAAAGCATAGAGTAGAAAATGGTGTATTAAAGTACGGTATTTTAAATGACGATATCGTATTGAAAGAGATACGAATCATTCGCCAAGTTGGGAAAAATCTTGAAATTACAACGAATACGTATAAAGTACATATGGTTGCGATGCCGCAGGATATGAATGAATTTTTGGCGCTTATTGAGAAAGAGAATCCACATGTGAAAATAGAAATGGTAGGTAAGATATGAAATATGTAAAACCTTTGTTTTGTTTGGAAATTTTGTTTGTGTTTGTTGGCTGCACTAGAGTATATATAAAATGGGATCTGCCCTTATATGTTCCGATATTAATCGGTACTATTGCAGTGGCGCTTTTATATTATTTTCATTTTCAGCAAACAAAAAGCAAGGAAAGTAGCTCTATATAGTGTAGGAGGGATAGAGATGAAAAAAGTCCTTATGTTGTTTTTGCTGCTGCTAACCGCATCCGTTCTTTTAATAGGATGTAGTGCGAAGAAGGAAAAGGCTAATATGAACTTAGAAAAGGCACAAAAGGTTGAGATTGAATCACTTACAGATTCAAGTGATAAAAAAGTAATGACCGATAAGAAAGAAATTGAAAAGCTGTTTGAAGTCATGAAAATGGATAAGTGGGAAATGCAATCGGCTCCTTTAGATACTCCGCAAGGGAAAACATTTAAAATGTATCAAGAAGATACACCAAAATTATCGGAGTCGAGTAAAGATAAAAAGGAATTACATGAAATAGGTACGATGACAGTATATAAAGATGTCCCGTATGTTGAAGTTGAAATGAAAAATAAGAAGATGAGTTTTAAAGTGCCAGAAGATGTGGCGAAAGACTTATTAAAATAATAATAAAAACGCTCGGAAAAATCCCGAGCGTTTTTATTATTATTTTAAGTTCTCTGGGTTTAAAGCTTCTAGTTCAGGTACAACGAAGCGTCCGTCTTTACGGATTAGTACGTCGTCGAAGTAAATTTCGCCGCCGCCGTATTCAGGGCGTTGGATGCATACTAAATCCCAGTGGATGTTCGAGTTGTTGCCGTTCCATGCATCGTCGTAAGCTTGTCCAGGAGTGAAGTGGAAGCTGCCATCGATTTTTTCATCGAATAGGATGTCTCCCATTGGATGTAAGATGTATGGGTTTACGCCAATTGCGAACTCACCAACGTAGCGTGCGCCTTCGTCTGTATCGAAGATTTTGTTAATGCGCTCTGTATCGTTTGCAGTTGCTTCAACGATTTGACCGTTCTCAAACTTAAGTTGTACATTTTCAAATGTATAACCGTTGTAAGGAGATGGTGTGTTGTAAGAAACTGTACCGTTAACAGAATCACGAACTGGTGCAGAGTATACTTCACCGTCTGGAATGTTTAAATGACCTGAGCATTTAATTGCTGGAATGTCTTTAATAGAGAATGTTAAGTCAGTTCCAGGACCAGTTAAACGAACTTTATCTGTTTTATTCATTAATGTAACAAGGCTATCCATTGCCTTATCCATTTTACCGTAGTCTAAGTTACATACTTCGAAGTAGAAGTCTTCGAAAGCTTCTGTACTCATTTTAGCAAGCTGTGCCATAGAAGCATTTGGGTAGCGAAGAACAACCCAGCGTGTTTTTGGAACGCGAATGTCTCTATGAACTTTTTTACCAACTGTTTGGCCATGAACTTTCATACGCTCACTTGGAACGTCAGCTTGTTCATTAATATTATCACCAGAGCGAAGGCCGATATAAGCGTCCATGTCTTTCATTACGCTTGCTTCATATGCAGCGATTTGTTCGAAATGTTCTTCAGTAGCACCCATTAATAAAGAGCGATCTACTTGATGATCTTTTAAAGAGACGAATGGGAAACCACCAGCTGCATATGCTTCTTTTACAAGTGCAGTTACAAGTTCTTTTTGTAAGCCAAAGTTTTCAATTAATACTTTTTCACCTTTTTGTAAGCGGATAGAGTAGTTAATTAAATTGTATGCTAACTTTTCAATACGTGGATCTTTCATATGTAAAGCCTCCCTACTAATTATGTATCCTCTCCTATTGTAACCTACTTAGTGGAATTTGTTGAATGATTTATGTTACAGTTAACGAATAAGTATGAAAATTCTAATGATGAGATAGGGATTAGAATGAAACGGAAAATGATTGTATAATAGGGGAAAGTATGAAAAAGATAAAGGAAGTGATGAAATGCAAGTTCTTTTATATGTAAGTGCGGCTATTATCGCGGTTGCTTTCGCAGTATTAGTAGTGTATGTATGCAGAACGTTGTTATCGGTTCAGAAGACGTTGGAAAACGTTGCAAGCACGTTAGAAGGTTTAGAAAAGCAAATGCAAGGAATTAGCGTAGAGACAGAGCAATTATTACATAAAACGAATGCGTTAGCTGATGATATTCAACAGAAGTCACAGTCATTAAATAAAGTGGTAGCGGGTGTAGATGGGATTGGAACGACAATCCAATCTTTAAATACGAAGCTTCGTAATGTATCGGACTCTGTAACGGACGAAATTGAAAATAACGCTGATAAAGTAGCGCAAGTTGTACAGTGGAGCAGTGCGGCGATTGAAGTATACAATCATTACCGTGCGTCGAGACAAGAGAAGAAGGTTGAAAAAGAAGAGCGTAAATTAGAAAGAATTGAGAAAAAAGCTGAAAAGAAAGAGAAGCGCTCTAGATTTCGTATGAGAGGTGAATCGTGATGAATATGACAAAACTTGAAACAATTGAAGAGCTTGAAGTCTTAGTAGAAAAGAACGAGCCGTATGTTCTTTTTAAACATAGTACGACATGCCCGATTAGTCACGGTGCATACACAGAATTTCAAGCGTATTGCAGCGAAGAAAGAGAAGTGCCAGCGTATTACTTATACGTACAAGATGCGAGAGATGTGTCAAATCGTGTTGCAGAACAATACAGTATTAGACATGAATCACCGCAAGTGCTATACATAAAAGATGGGATGGTAGTATGGAATACATCTCATTGGAATATTAAAAAAGATGCTTTAGAAGAGAATATAAAGTAAAAAGAAGCAAGCTAAAGGTGCTTGCTTCTTTTTTTTGTTTTTGTTGAAATATATTTAGTGGTACACTATTAATAGTTCAAACTAAATAACTAGATTGTTGAAAGTAGGTTTTAAGTAATGAAGAAAATGGCATTATCCTTCGCAGTCGTAAGTTTATTACTGGGAGCTTGTAGTAACAATAGTAATACGATTAGTAAGAAGGATGAAGTTATACAAAAAGATACAAAAGAAAAAAGTATGATTCCGAGAACTGCTGTTTCTAAAGATTATTATAGAACTGTTATTCCTTTAAAAGAACAAAAGGTTATTAATACAGCTAATATAAAAACAAATTCTAAATTAGATTTAGCAGAGTATGAAAATGGTTTAATAAATATTGCAACGCAGCAATTTGATACAGAGAGTCACGTACTGCAATTAAACCAGTATATTCCAGAGAAACTAATTGATGAACTAGTTGCGAAAGTAGAAGCGCCAGTTTTGACGAATATTATAGAACAAGACTATTTCGGAAAACAGAATTCAAATGAACTAAGTTTATCTGGTGTTATGATAGGTTTAGCTATGTCTTCAAGTGTATCGAATGAAGAAGCTATGTCTAAAGGGACTGAAGTTGCTAAACAACTTATTGAAGCTATTAACAAAAATGATAAGTATAACAAATCTCCAATTACGTTTGCTATCTTTAAGCAAGAAAGTACTAGTTCTTTAAAAAATGGTACGTATATTGCTAGTGCTACTGTTCAAAAGAATGATACGAACCTTGGAAATTGGAGTACAATTGATGAAAAGTCGTATTCATATCCTTCTGATGAATTTACACAAGCACATGGAGAAGATAATACAAAAATAAATAACTTTGCTAAGGAAATAAAAGGTTTTTCTAATGGAGATTTTATTCCAGTCAACGCTAAAGTTTCTTATAAGAAAGATCAAATGGATACATTAAATATGAATATTGTTATTAAATATAACGGTAAAACAGAATTAATGGCTCTTACCCAATTAGCTGCGCAAGGTATGTTAGACAAATTGCCTAAAGATGCGAAAGTACAATTACAGATCAAGTCCGAGAGTAAAATCGAGGCTGTGATTATAAAAGAGAAAAACAGTGATAAACCGTTTGTTTCCTTCTTGTAAAAAAGACAGTATGTAAACTGTCTTTTTTTATTTTAAATGAAAATATACAACGTTTTTTGATAGTAATTCATTGCTGTATATCGTGTGACAATCGTATATGTATCAGCTATAATAAGTTATCTTAAAAAAGTAACATATAGGAATTTGAAAGAGGTGGCTTTCTTATGGCATCACAACAATTAGGTCGTTTACGTTCTGAAATTGATCAACTTAATTTACAAATATTAGAGTTACTAAACGAAAGAGGTCGTCTCGTACAAGAAGTTGGTAATTTAAAAGAAGTACAAGGTGTGAAACGTTTTGATCCTGTACGTGAAAGAAATATGCTGGATTTAATTGCAGAGAATAATAATGGTCCATTTGAAACTTCGACTTTACAACATATTTTCAAACAAATTTTTCAAGCTGGTTTAGAATTACAAGAAGATGATCATCGTAAAGCATTACTTGTTTCTCGTAAGAAAAAAACAGAAGATACGATTGTTGAAATTAATGGTGAAAAAATTGGTGACGGAAATCAGCATTTTATTATGGGGCCGTGTGCAGTGGAAAGTTATGAACAAGTACGTCAAGTTGCTGAAGCAATGAAAGAGCAAGGTCTGAAATTAATGCGTGGTGGTGCGTTCAAACCACGTACTTCACCGTATGATTTTCAAGGTCTTGGATTAGAGGGATTACAAATTTTGCGCCAGGTAGCAGATGAATATGATTTGGCTGTTATTAGTGAAATTTTAAATCCGAATGATATTGAGATGTCATTAGATTACGTTGATGTTATTCAAATTGGTGCTCGCAATATGCAAAACTTTGATTTGCTAAGGGCAGCTGGTGCTGTAAATAAACCAGTATTATTAAAACGTGGTCTATCAGCAACGATTGAAGAATTCATTAATGCGGCAGAATATATTATGGCAAAGGGAAATGGGAACATTATTTTATGTGAACGAGGTATTCGCACGTATGAAAGAGCGACGCGTAATACGCTTGATATTTCCGCTGTGCCGATTTTAAAGAAAGAAACACATTTACCTGTCGTTGTCGATGTAACGCATTCTACAGGGCGACGTGACCTTCTCTTACCAACTGCAAAAGCAGCGATGGCAATTGGTGCAGACGCAATTATGGCTGAAGTACATCCAGATCCAGCTGTAGCTTTATCTGATGCAGCGCAACAAATGAATATACCGCAGTTCAATGATTTTATGAATGAATTAAAATCATTTGGAAGTAAATTATAAAAACTTTTAATGGGCTGTTCCAAAAAGGCATTTTGGAACAGCTTTCTCTTATTGTATAGCGACTGTCATTGTCGATTTTTGTTGGTAAGTTGATATATTTAAAAAATCGCTGATATAATTAGAGTTGCGGTCGATATATTTGGAAAATCGCTGATATATTTCGAGTTACAGTCGATATATTCGAAAAATCACCGATATAAATTTCATTTACTATCGTACTGCTTAAAATAAGATTTCTACTTAGGAAACATCTATTTTTTTACAAAAAATGCCCTTTTTTCATAAAAAATACGAAAATACGAGAAAAGAAGCGAATTTTTTCGAAACTTTTGCGGGAAAATATTGTATGAGCCTGCGTTTTTATCGTATCATTAGTAAAAGGAAGAACTCGGGACGATTGGTGGCATCTGCAAATAGAGTTGATGTCTTTTTTTCATTCAAGTAACCGATACATAAAAATAGATAACAAAAATAGAAGGAGTGTGCGATGAGATGAACGTAACAATCTATGATGTAGCGCGCGAAGCAAACGTTTCAATGGCTACCGTATCTCGTGTTGTGAACGGTAACCCAAATGTAAAGCCTACAACAAGAAAGAAAGTATTAGAAGCAATTGATCGTTTAGGATACCGCCCGAATGCGGTAGCACGTGGACTAGCAAGTAAGAAGACAACTACAGTAGGTGTTATTATTCCTGATATCTCAAATACGTTTTATGCAGAACTTGCACGTGGAATTGAAGATATCGCAACAATGTACAAATATAACATCATTTTAAGTAACTCTGATCAAAACAAAGAGAAAGAGTTCCATTTATTAAATACGATGCTTGGAAAACAAGTGGACGGAATTGTTTTCATGGGTGAAGATATTACAGACATTCACATTGAAGAATTTAAAAAATCTCCAGTACCAATTGTATTAGCAGCGTCATTTGATGAGCAAAATGAAACGCCATCAGTAAATATTGATTATACACAAGCAGCTTATGATGCAATGAAGCACTTTATCGAGCAAGGACATAAACGTATCGGTTTCGTCTCTGGTCCTTTCATTGATAAAGCGGGAAGTGCGAAGAAGTTACAAGGTTATAAAAAAGCTTTAGAAGAAGCTGGTATTTCATATGATGAAAATCTTGTAATCGATGGAGATTACACATATGACTCAGGTATCGAAGCATTCGAAAAGCTTTGGAGCAATGATGAAAAGCCAACAGCAATCTTCGTGTCTTCTGATGAAATGGCACTAGGTGTAATCCATGCAGCACAAGACGCTGGATTAAACGTACCAACTGACGTAGAAGTACTTGGTTTCGATAATACACGTCTTGCATTAATGGTTCGTCCGCAGCTTTCAACAGTTGTTCAACCGATGTATGATATCGGTGCAGTAGCAATGCGTCTATTAACAAAGTATATGAACAAAGAAAAAGTGGAAGATCACACTGTTATCTTACCTCACCGTATCCAATTTAGAGATTCAACGAAGTAAGTATAAAAAAGCTCACAGCATTTGCTGTGAGCTTTTATTCGGATTCAGGATAGTATTTTCGTACTACTGTATCTGCCGTGTTATTTTTCTTAACGTGTAAAAATCTTGCGTACAATTCTTTTCCGGTTTCAAATGGTGTATCGTCTAATTCAAACACATGCAACACTTTTCGGAACTTCCACGTTACTTGCTCATCGTACATATTATCGTACGTATCTTCAGATTGCATAGCAATTTTTTTACCAAGTTCGTGAGCATCTTCTAAATTGTTTGCTTTAACAAGAATAATGCTTTCTTCAAAAAGTGTATTGTGATTCTCTTCATAATGCCCATCAATTTTCGTAGGATTAGGCTCACTACAATGAACAGATTCGAATAATAATTTTACAGCGTACATATTATGCTGCATGTTTCACTTTATAAATAATACTTGCGACAAGCGAAGCAGGTATTGTAAATACGTTACTTTGATAATGGTAATGTACTTGGGATTCTTCATAAGACATGTTGTCATATAGTTCGTTTTGTGAGACACTCATTTTTTTCTGTTTTTCTTTGAGCATTTTAATGTAGTTGTACTGTATTGGGACGAGAATGATGAAATAAGCTAATACGATTAGTGAAATCCAAATCATTATGAACACTCCCTTATAAAGAATATTTCTATATAACAATTATATCAATAAAAAGAAAAAATAACCATTTTTTTATTGGAGCTAATTTTCTTCTAAAAATGCGAACAGTTCCTTTTGGTTTTTTAAATTGTGATCAATACATGTTCGAGCAACATATTTCAATCCTTGTAATAATGCATCTACGTGCAAAGTATCATAATGAATTATATTTCCCTCTACCATCGTTTCGTCTTTTTGCAAGTTAATTGATATTTTTAGTACAGTTATATTACTTTGTAAATTTACAACTTCGATGTAAAAAAACTGTTTGTCTAAGTCAATCGTAACATAATCGAATCGTTCGGATAGCTCTAATTTACATGTAGTAGTATAGTCCAAATGAAAGCCTCCTTATTGTATAAGTGTATGTTATAATGCCTTCGCTATAGATGGGGCTATTCCTTGTTATATGTCACATAAGTGCAAATTTAACTATTATAGGGCAATGTCATGTATAATAGAAAGAAAAGGCTTGTGAGGGGGGAAAAGAGATGATCGTTCTTTGGATAATTACGCTTTGTATGACTGCTATTTTTGCATATATGACGTTAAAACAAAATGGTTTAAAGCGATTTGTTCCAGGAAGTATTCTTGCAGGAATTGCCCTTATCACGTATGTAATTTCTATTTTTATTGAAAGTGTATCAGTAGATATGAGCACAAGTTTAATGTTTATTGGTATTACACTATTTGCAGGTAGCATTATGGTACTTATGGTTGCTGGTATTATTTTATTTATTCATATGAATTCGGAAACGTTATAGCATATAGAAAAGGCATGTCCAGAGGGACATGCCTTTTTATCCGTTCAATTATGCTCTATCTTTAGAAGAGTTTTGCTGTTTTAGTAAGTCGCGAATTTCGCCAAGAAGAACTTCTTCTTTTGTTGGTTCTGGAATTTCTTCCTCTTTTTCTTCTTCTTCTTTTTTAGATGTTAGTTTGTTGAAAACTTTAACAAACATAAAGATAGAAGCTGCGATAATTAAGAAGTCAAAAATTGTTTGGATGAAGTTACCATACATAACAGCAGATTTACCGTATCCAAAGTGTAAATCTGTAAAGTCAACGCCACCTAATACCATACCAAGTAATGGTGTGATGATATCTTTTACTAAAGAACTAACGATTTTACCGAATGCAGCACCGATTACAACCCCGACAGCTAAATCAACGACATTCCCTTTGAAAGCGAATTTTTTAAACTCGTTCCACATGTGTTAATCCCATCCTTTCCACGATTCATTATGAAATTTATAATTCCTATCAACATATTCTATAGAAATTTATGAGAGAAATAAAGAGGGAATGGGAATGAAAGTAAATTCTGAAAAATGTATCCGTTTTAATTTTTGTTTACATCATCTAGTAGAGATTGCAACAGTTGCTGCGTTTTTAATCCTTCTAATCCATCTACAACGGGCTTTGTATCGCCTTGTACACACTCAATAAAATGATGAACAGCATCTTCAAAACCACGTTGTTTTAACGTCGTATCCCATGATGGGGAACCACTTTGTGAAACTGAGTTTTCCTGTTCAATTTCAAATGTATTCATATTTTTTACGCGAATGATTTTCCCTGGCGTTACAAGTTCAATTTGTTCTAAATTAGTACCGGCATGGCGATGCATTGCAGTAGAAAGTAACAGTCCACTTGGAGTTGTATATGTATGATGTCCGTAAAGAAGTTCATTCTTTTCATTGATTTGCATCATATTGTGAACGGCGTTAAGGTCATCATTAGCTAACCAGCGAGCGGTATCTACAATGTGTAAATAATCATCTAACATAGTGAAGTCGTACGTATATGGCCCGACTTTATTTGTACGATGCTTTTCAATTCGAATCCATGAAATATCATGAGCCTGTTCTTTGGCAGCGACATACATAGGGACGAATCTGCGATTAAATCCGACCATTAATTTTCGGTTATACTTCTCGCTCAACTCGACTAGTTGCTCAGCTTGTTCCACTGTAGCTGCTAGCGGTTTATCAACATAAACGTCGATCCCTTTTTTTAGAAGTTCAGAAACGATTTCATAATGCGATGCAGTTGAACTATGAACGAAGATTGCATCGCATTCCGAAGCTAACATTTCAATAGAATGAAAGTCTTGAATTCGGTATTGCTGGCAAACTTGTTTTCTTTTCTCTGCATTAGGTGTAAACGCCCCTACAAAATTCCAATCAGTTTCTTTTGTAAGTGTTGGAAGATAGGCCTTTTGCGCAATACTTCCAAGTCCAATCATTCCAATTTTAGGTTTGTTCATGTTTATTCCCCCCTATTAATAGTAATGTAACGGCTTAAATGTAGCATAGGGTGGGGGAGGAAGGCAAAAATTAGCTTTTTACTTACGGCCCTCTAACAAAATCTTCTCTATCTCCTCAAAGTGATGAGCGCGAGCATGCTCTAGCGGAGTAACACCATCATTGTCTGGAATATTTACATTTGCACCGTGCTTAATAAGAAGGCGAATGACTTGTTGCTGTGTTTCGTTTCCGTTACTTAGTACTATGGCTTCCATTAAAGCTGTCCATCCCAGGTTATTTACATGATTTACATCAATATTTGTTCGAGTGAGGAGTTCTTTTATAACGTCAATATAGCCATGTTCTGAGGCTGGGATAAGAGCTGTTCCGCCGTAACGATTTGTAATCGTAGGATCTGCACCAGCATCAATTGTTAATTTTAAAATGTCTAAGTAACCTTCCGCACCGGCGTATAGAAAGGGATTATTTTTCATGTCATCTTGGATATTTACGTCAGCACCAGCTTCGATAAGTGCCTTTGCGGTTTTTACATCATTTTTGTATGTAGCAATCATAAGCGGAGTGCGTCCTTGACTATCCGTCGCATTTATATTTGCGCCTTGTTTTAGTAAAGATATAACAGTATTCGTTTCATTTTTTTCAGTGGCTGCTAGTAGTGCAGTCTCCATGTTTATCATCTCCTTTTTTACTTCTTGTTCTTGCGAGCATCCTTGTAAAAAAATTACGCAACATATCATACTGAATGTTTTTTTGAACATGGAATTTCAACCTCCTAATTTCAACTGTAAAATAGGAACATTAAATTTTTATAAACTGACGCTAAAATTACTATAAAATCGCTTGAGTAATTGAACATATATTTTTATGCTTATAAATAATAAGGTTTGATAAAGTGAGGATTTAAGATATGTCTATTAAAACAAGGTTTTTATTTTCTTATATTGCTGTTATCCTCGTTTCCATTACGCTTATATTAGTGACGGGATTTTTAATCGTTTTTTCGATAACAGGTGACTTGGAAGCAGTGAAAAATTTCTATAAAAGTTCTTACATTCAAAAGCCGCTTACACCAGAAGAAGAGAATGCCTATCTTGAGTTGAAGTCAGCAGCGAAACAGCATCAATCTCAATTGTTAGATGAGTCGTTTGTCTCAGCAATAGAAAAAGAGGGTGTGAAAATAGTAGTAAGAAAAGGAGAAACACTTTCATATGCTTCAAACGTATTTGAAAGTGTATCTTTAAAAGAAGCCCTTCCGAAATTTGAATCAGCAAATATTAATAGTCGTGGTACAACGGAACTAGGCGATACATTTTATCGATATGTAAAGTTTGATTTTTATTTTCCTCAGGAAGAAGAGGGAAGTATATTTGTATTAAAAAAGCAAAGTTCATTTGTAGATCTTACACAAAAATTATTTCCAATCTTATTCGTATCGCTTTTACTACTAGCCATTTTACTCATTGGATTATTAAGTTACCTCGTTTCAAGAAGTGTAATAAAACCAATTTTTGTATTGAAAGGCGCAACGGAGAAAATTAAAGAAGGAAATTTAGATTTTCAAATACCAATTACATCCCAAGACGAAATAGGGCAATTAAATCAAGGGTTTGAGGAAATGAGGAAGAGATTAAAAGAATCGATAGAAATGCAAACACAGTATGAAGAAAATCGAAAAGAGCTTATTTCAAACATCTCTCATGACTTAAAAACACCGATTACATCAATTATAGGATATGTAGAAGGAATAAAGGACGGGGTAGCAAATACGCCAGAAAAAATGGATAAGTATTTAACAACTATCCATACGAAGGCAAAACATATGGACACACTCATTGATGAACTCTTTTTGTTTTCGAAGCTCGATTTGAATCGGGTTCCATTCCAGTTTGAAACAGTTGAATTAAATACGTTTATGCAAGAATTAATAGAAGAGATGCAGATGGATTTAAGTAAAGAAGGTATAGAAGTTAACTTACAATTACATGCATCAACACTATATGTAACGGCTGATTGTGAAAAAATAAATAGAGTGATATCAAATTTAATTCATAATAGTGTGAAATACATGGATAAAGAAGAGAAGAAAATTACTGTAACAGTATCGAGTGATAATAATAAAGTTATTGTGAAAGTGATGGACAACGGATCAGGTATAGAAGCTGATACATTGCCGTATATCTTTGAACGTTTTTATCGTGCAGAGCAATCGCGGAATTCTAGCACAGGTGGAAGTGGACTTGGTTTAGCAATAGCGAAGCAAATTGTTGAAGAACATGGCGGGGAAATTTGGGCGGAAAGCGAGCTTGGTAAAGGCACAAGCATTTTCTTCTCATTGGAAAAAGTAGAGGAATGTGGTGAGTAAATTGAAAAGAATTTTATTAATAGAAGATGAAGTAAGTATTGCAGAATTACAGCGAGATTATTTAGAAATTAATGATTTCCAAGTTGATGTAGAGCATTCAGGAGAAATAGGTTTACAAACAGCCTTGCAAGAAGACTATGATTTAATTATTTTAGATATTATGCTTCCGAAAATGAACGGATTCGAAATTTGTAAACAAATACGTGCTGTAAAAGATATTCCGATTCTACTTGTTTCAGCAAAAAAAGAAGATATAGATAAAATTCGCGGACTCGGATTAGGAGCGGATGATTATATAACGAAACCGTTTAGCCCGAGTGAATTAGTCGCAAGAGTAAAAGCACATATTGCCCGTTATGAAAGATTATTAGGAAATGTAAGTAAGCAACGTGATACGTTATATATTCACGGAATTTCTATCGATCAACGAGCGAGAAAAGTTTTTATAAACAATGAAGAAGTTGCGTTTACAACGAAGGAATTTGATTTATTAACATTCTTTGTCACACATCCAAACCAAGTATTAAATAAAGAACAGTTATTTGAACGCATTTGGGGATTAGATTCCGCTGGGGATTTAGCCACTGTTGTCGTCCACATTAGAAAGCTACGTGAAAAAATTGAAAGAGATCCTGCTCACCCGCAATATATTGAAACAGTATGGGGAGCTGGTTATCGTTTTAACGTGTAATATACCTGCCGAGTAATTGGCAGGTTTTTTATGTTATTTGTCAAAAGGAAATAATAGGTAATTTGTGTTAAGATATAAAGAGAGAGAAAACATAGTAGAGCATGAGAGGGTGTGCTACATTTTGGGAGATACATTACAAGATAATAAATTAAACAAGGTCTTAAGGATTGGAACTAATATTATAATTATTTTATTAATTATTGGTGCAATACAAATGTTTTATGATAAAGATTATACAAATGATCATTTCGGCTGGTTATTTTTAGTATTAGGTTGGATAGTTAGAAGCATTTTTAATATTACGATAGGTTTAAAAGAAGGAGATAAAAAGTCAGTGTTGTTTGATGTAGGTTTGGTGCTCTTTTCCTTTTATCTTTTATTTTTATATAGTACGAAATATTTCTTCTGAAAATTTAGCTCATAGTCTTATAGAGACTGTGAGCTTTCCTTAATAATAACGGTACTGGCGTAACGATTTATAAAATATTTGAGTAGTAGAAGTAAACAGGGTCGCTTCTTCTAAAAAAGGATAATGGTTGCTGTTTTCGAATGGAATGAAGATAGAATTACGTATCCCATCATGTATCTCGATAGAATATTGAACTGGACACTGCACATCATATCTTCCGCATATAATAAGTGTCTTTGTTTGGATGAAAGGTAAATACTCTCTTAAATCAAATGAAGGATATTCATTGGCGAAAGCGTTCATCCGGCTAACGGACATTGTTTTATTGATTGGTTTACAAAAATAAGAGTTGTAGTTTTCTGGTTTATACAATGATAATTTTGTTCTCTCAGTAGATAGTTCTTTTCGTTCTTTACTTGTAAGGTGAGGGCTTTTTAAGTTTTCGATGAGTTTTTGCATATAATGAAACTGTGGATGTGCTGGGTGATAAATGCAAAATGGTGTTTCGGTATAGTTACTTGCTGCAGCTCCTGCTACGACTAATGATTGTAAGGAATTTGGATATGTAATCGCATATAAAAGTCCAAGCATACCACCTGTTGAATGACCGGCGAAATGCCATGTTGGAAGTTGTAATGCTTCTCGTATTGCTTCTAAGTCGTGGATTGTTTCAATCATGCTTAATTCGTTTTCTGACTGGGCGGTTACAGAGCGACCAGTATCTCGTAAATTAATGAGAAATACACGATGCGTAGCAGTAAAAACATCCGCAAAGTAATCACCAGTTTCATTAAATTGTGAATAGTGATGTGTAATACAAAGCGATTCGCCATTTCCTTTTGTAAAGAGTTCAAATGTACCGCGTTTCGTGTTGATTATTTGTTGTGTCCACATAATATCACGACCTTTTCTCATAAAAGTTGGGCCAGACTGTTATAAAATGAAAATATATCAGCGATTATTAGAATATATCGGCGCAACTCGGAATATATCAGCGATTATTAAAATATATCGACTTACCGACAGAAAACGACAATAATAGCAAGCTCTAAATAAAAGGAGGCTATTCAAAAACGAGCCTCCTTTTCGTTTAGTATAAAGATTTTGTCATATTATTCCGAATAATTTCAAGGGATTTCGCTACAGTTAATGCGTTTTTTTCTTCAATTTCTGGTTTACGGGGGATAGGTTTATACATGTTGTCTGGATCTTCCCATGTGAGGGGAAGTTCTGTTTCTGCTTGTCCTTTCCAAGCTTCAATCCATTCTGGAGGGAGATAACCTGAGATGTTTTGGATGTTGTTCATTTCGAGCCAAATGAGCGCCCAAGCTCTTGGAACGACGCGCCAGTGATCATAGCCACCGCCACCGACAGCGATCCAGCGACCGTCGCAATACTCATTAGCAATTTCACGAGCGAGCTTCGGTATTTCGCGGTAAATATTCATTGTCGCACAAAGATGTGTAAGTGGGTCATAATAATGTGCGTCAGCACCATTTTGCGTTAAAATAATATCCGGTTTAAAGTACGCTGCAACTTCTTTTACAACAGTTCGATATGATTCTAAGAACGATTCATCTTCTGTAAAAGCATCGAGTGGAACATTAAAAGAATAACTATAACCATTACCTTGGCCACGTTCGTTTACAGCGCCAGTTCCAGGGAATAAATAACGACCAGTTTCATGCAGTGAAATGGTGCATACGTTAGGGTCATCATAAAACGACCACTGTACGCCATCACCGTGATGAGCATCTGTATCAATATATAAGACGCGTAAACCGTATTTCTTTTGAATATATTTCATTGCTATGGAGCTATCGTTATAAATACAAAAGCCAGATGCTTTACCACGGAAGCCATGATGTAAGCCGCCTCCTAAGTTAAGCGCGTGTTTTACTTTTCCGGAAAGAACAGCATCGACAGCTGTTAACGTACCGCCAACGAGCAATGCGCTTGCTTCGTGCATATTTGGGAACATCGGTGTATCTTCTGTTCCGAGTCCATATGTCATTGCAATTGATTTTTCTAACTTTCCTTCTCCAGCACGTTTTACCGCATTTATGTACTCCTCTGTATGAACGTAGGCGATCTCTTCATCTGTAGCCATCCGTGGTGAGATGATTTGAGAGGGAGAGATGAAACCGCCCTTTTGTAATAAATCATACGTAAGTGTGACGCGCAGTTGGTTAAAAGGATGATCAGGGCTAAATGAATAGCCCCGAAAGTCATCCGAATAAATAAACGCGCTACTCATGCCTGCATCCCCATGATGTTTGGCCATAATACGCGGTAACCTTCTGCTTCAAGTGCATCAATCACTTTTAGAGGATTCATCGTTTGAATGCGGAAAACGAGTACTTTATCATTCTCGTCTTTTGCTGGGTAGACGAGAACGCTCACGATATTTATTTGTAAATCACTAAAAATAGCAACGACTTTTCCAAGAATACCAGGTTCGTTTTTTACTTGAATTTCAATTTGCGAACTTGGTTGATGTGCTCCTGTTAATTTTACTAATGTGTGCAGTACTGTAGATTCAGAAATGATTCCAACTAACTTCCCAGCCTTTGTAACAGGAAGACAGCCAATTTTATTTTCAAAAAATAAAGTAGCAATTTCCTCAACGAAATCGAGAGGATGGCAAGTCATAACAGGATGTTTCATAATAAGTTCGAGCGGTTGCTGTAGCATATCGATTGAAACTTGTTCATCTAGAATAGACGGACTTGCATCTCTTACATCCCGATCAGAAATAATGCCTACGACGTGATTATTTTGATCGACAATTGGAATGTGCCGAATGCCTTTCGTGCGTATCGTTCGGATTGCTGTTTCGATTGTATCGTTTGGATGTAATGTAACTACATTTTGATTCATAATTTCTTCTACAATCATTCCAGTTGCCCCCTTTATTAATACATAAAACGATTGTGAAAACGTAGACGATCAAAAGCTTGAATAGAATCCGTATCAACGCGTTTACCGATGCGGACCATTAAACAGTTGGCAGGATGTGAACAAATTTCAGGATCGTCTGTAGCCATCCATTGTAACCCGCCAGCATTCATCATCTTCTCCATTACTTTTCGGTATTCCCACACATTCAATCCTGTTTGTTTCAAATCCCAGTGCCAATAATATTCAGTCGTCAATATAATGTAATCTTCCATATAATCGTCCATCATAGAAACCTCTAGTAAGTTCTTTCCGACAGAACTCCCGCGGAAGGCTGGGACTACTTCAATTGCCCCAAGCTCAATTAAGTTTTCCATTTTTCCTTCTGACCATCGTTCAAGTGGATCAGGATACAAGTATGTAACATATCCAACAATTGTTTGGTCATGTCTAGCAATAATGAGACGAGCTTCTGGTAATTTAGAAATTTCGACAATTGCTTTATATTGTTGCTCGGCAGGACGAAACGCAATTAAGTCTGGATGAAACTCATACATTTCTAAGTTATGTGTAGAGACAGGACCTTCAATAATTAAAGTGCCTTTCGCTGTTTTTAAGTTTCTAGCATTATATATTTTTTTATGAATCAATGTATTGCTCACCACCTTGAGGGTTTGTGAATCTATTAATATCGTACTTTATAATATATGCGATGTGAATCGAAATTTGTCATTAAAAATTTGTCTAAAAATCAACAAATATACTGAAAATTTTAAATAATGTCATTATAATAGATAATAGAATACATAGGAGGGGGATGTAAAGTATGAAAGTAGAAACGCTTCCTGTCATTAAAGGAGAAAATAATTTGCCGAATTATGATGAGGCATACGCGAATTTTAGCTGGGAAGAGGTTAATAAAAACTTTACTTGGAATGAAACAGGCCGAGTAAATATGGCGTATGAGGCAATTGATAAGCATGCGAAATCCGATCGAAAGAATAAAGTAGCTCTTTATTATCAAGATGGATCGCGAAAAGAGAAATATACATTTAAGGAAATGAAGGATTTTTCTAATAAAGCAGGAAACGTCCTTAAGAATTATGGCGATGTAGAAAAAGGCGATCGCGTTTTTATTTTTATGCCACGTTCTCCAGAGTTATATTTCGCACTTTTAGGTGCAGTGAAATTAGGAGCAATTGTTGGACCGCTATTTGAAGCATTTATGGAAGGCGCAGTTCGCGATCGCTTAGAAGATAGCGAAGCAAAGGTGTTAATTACAACGCCTGAATTGTTAGAGCGCGTACCATTAAATGATTTACCGGCTTTAAAAACAGTTTTCCTTGTTGGAGATAATGTAGAAGAAGGCGGTAAAACGGTAGCGTTCAATCCTTTATTTGAACAAGCTTCAAAAGAATTACATATTGAATGGTTAGGCCGTGAAGACGGCTTGATTCTACATTACACGTCTGGTTCTACTGGTAAGCCAAAAGGTGTGCTTCATGCGCAAAACGCAATGGTTCAGCACTATCAAACGGCGAAGTGGGTATTAGATTTAAAAGAAGACGATGTATATTGGTGTACTGCTGACCCGGGCTGGGTAACTGGAACAGCTTACGGTATTTTCGCACCGTGGTTAGTTGGAGCGTCAAACGTTATTTTAGGTGGACGCTTTAGTCCAGAAGCTTGGTATGAAGCACTGCAAGATTACGGTGTGACGGTTTGGTACAGCGCACCAACAGCATTCCGTATGTTAATGGGAGCTGGACAAGACGCAATTAAAAAATATGACTTATCACAAGTGCGCCACGTATTAAGCGTTGGTGAGCCGTTAAATCCAGAAGTAATTCGCTGGGGTATGAACGCATTTGGACTTCGTATTCATGATACGTGGTGGATGACAGAAACAGGTGGACAAGTTATTTGTAACTACCCTTGTATGGAAATCCGTCCAGGTTCAATGGGTAAACCAATTCCAGGTGTGAAAGCAGCGATTGTTGATAATGAAGGAAATGAAGTGCCTCCTTACACAATGGGTAACTTAGCAATTGCGAAAGGTTGGCCATCTATGATGCGTGGGATCTGGAATAACCAGCAAAAATATGAATCTTATTTCATGCCGGGAGATTGGTACGTATCAGGTGACTCTGCCTATATGGATGAAGATGGATACTTCTGGTTCCAAGGGCGTATTGACGATGTAATTATGACGTCAGGTGAGCGCGTTGGTCCGTTTGAAGTAGAAAGTAAATTAATTGAGCACGCTGCTGTTGCAGAAGCTGGTGTAATTGGTATTCCTGATCCGGTGCGCGGCGAAATTATTAAAGCATTTATCGCACTTCGAGCAGGATACGAACCATCTGATGAATTAAAAGAAGAAATTCGTCAATTTGTAAAGAAAGGCCTAGCAGCTCATGCAGCGCCACGACAAATTGAATTTAGAGATAAATTACCGAAAACGAGAAGTGGTAAAATTATGCGCCGCGTATTAAAAGCGTGGGAGTTAAACTTACCAACAGGTGACTTATCAACGATGGAAGATTAAGAGAGAAAGGTCTGAACGAAAAATGTTCAGGCCTTTCTTTTTTATGATATCATGAACTTATATATATAAGTTAAAGGGGATAGTATGATGAAAACAGAAAAGGAAAAGATGATACTAGGAGAAATGTACATACCGGCTGATCCAGTTTTAGTACAAGAAAGAGAGCAAGCACGTATATTAACGAGAAAATTAAATGATACGCCAGAAGAGCAATTGAAAGAGCGTAGCGAAATCGTAAAAGAATTATTCGGAACGACAGGAGATAATATTCATCTTGAATCTTCTTTTAGATGTGATTACGGCTATAACATTCATGTCGGTGAAAATTTTTACGCGAACTTTGACTGTACGATTCTAGACGTATGCCCGGTAACAATCGGAGTGAACTGTATGTTAGCTCCAGGTGTTCACATTTATACAGCAACGCACCCACTTGATCCAATTGAGCGTATAAGCGGATCAGAATACGGAAAACCAGTTACAATTGGCGATAACGTATGGATTGGCGGAAGAGCAATTATTAATCCAGGTGTAACAATTGGAGACAATGCGGTGATCGCATCTGGTGCTGTCGTAACGAAAGATGTGCCTAATAATGTAGTAGTTGGCGGGAATCCTGCAAAGATTATAAAAAAACTAAAATAATATTTGAACGAAGTGCCTTCCTCGTCTGTATACATTTATGAAAGAATAGATGAGGGAGGCTTTTATATGTCTAATAAATTACTTCTTACTTTTGCTGTAATTGGAATTATAGTTGTATTTTCTTGTGGTCTTTTCTTACCGATACCAATTGGATATAGAGTATCAATGCTTACAGCTGGAGTTATAATGGGTGTTATGTTTTCAATCATTATTCCATTTGATAGAAAACATATAGTACGGAAAAATGGATATAAAATTGATTTTACAAAAACAAAAGTGTATTTTCGCTGGAATGTATTTGACACTATTTCTATCTGCCTTGCGTTGTATGCATGCATATGTGTGCAAGCGTTAAATACTTTAGTTACAATGGGATTTACGATTCAAAACCCATATGTGCAATTTTTTACAAATCAATCACAATTGTGGATTTTTATTGCGATTGCATATTTAATTTCCCGTATTTCATTAACGTTAAAAGGAATAAAGGAGATCAAAAATCATGGCGCAGATTGGGATTGAGGAGGAGCTCATGCTTGCGTATCAAAGTGGAGATAAACAAGCGGGAGAAAGACTATATGTTTTAATCAAACCAGCGCTATACACATTTTTATATCGATTTAACCGAGATGAACAATTAAGTATCGATCTTGTGCAAGATACGTTTTTGACGCTAGAGCGTAAGAAACATATGTATGAACTTGAAAAAGGTAAAATAAAAACGTATTTATTTCAAATTGGTTATCGTCTTATGATTAATAAATTAAATAGGAGAAAAAAGTGGCGTACGCTTTTGCCATTTTTAGTGCCGATTCCGGAAAAAGAATTTTCTCACGAAGATCGGCTCACAGTAAGAGAAGCAATTTTGAAAGTTCCAGAAGAGCAAAGAGCGGTCCTAATCCTTTCTTATTATCATGACATGCAGCAAAAAGAAATTGCAGAGATATTAAACATTCCGATTGGAACGGTGAAATCGAGACTTCATAACGGGATAAAGAAATTGAAACAATTGCTGGAGGTGGACGAAATTGAGCGAAAATCCCTTTAAGAGTGAATATAAGTTAAAGCAACATTTAGATAGTGATCATGTAGAAATACCAGACTTTCCAAAAACGGTAAGTCGATTCGATCGATTAATCGGGTTTCTTGGTTCCCCAGCGAAAGATCCTGTGGAGGCGACCATTGGGAATGATTTATCGATTGTGTTTCATGTATCGTTATTAGTTGGGGTTCCAATTCTTTCTCTTATTACGATACTCTTTATGGTGTTGTAAAGGATTGACAAGAAGGGAAACCTGACCTCTATTTGACATGCCTATATAAATGATGGTATAAAGAAAAGTATATGAATAATTGAGCGTGGAAAGGGAGAAGTAGTGATCATTTCCCTGTTTTAGAGAGCTGATGGCCGGTGAAAATCAGCACATAGATGATCGCGAATTACGCCCCTAGAGCATCTTTTTTCGATTGAATTTTATTCAAAAGGGAAAAGACGGTGCTAAGCCGTTATGTAAATAAGGTGGTAGGCTTTTTTGCCTGCAACTAGGGTGGTAACGCGATAATCAAAATCGTCCCTTATTTGAAGGGGCGATTTTTTTATGTTTTCAACCTTCACGCCAGTAATGAACTTAAAGGAGAGTATGTAGGATATGGGTATTTTACAAGATCTTGAATTTCGCGGTCTAATTAATCAGCAAACAGATGCTGAGGGCCTTGAGCAATTATTAGAAAAAGAAAGCGTTAAATTATACTGTGGTTTCGACCCGACAGCGGATAGCTTACACATTGGTCATATGTTACCAGTATTAATGTTACGTCGTTTCCAATTAGCTGGTCACCAACCAATCGCACTTGTTGGCGGTGGTACTGGTATGATCGGTGACCCGAGTGGTAAAAAAGCAGAACGTACATTAAATACGAAAGATACAGTTGCTTACTACACAGAAAGCATTAAAAACCAACTTTCAAACTTCTTAGAGTTTGAAAACGTGGACAACCCAGCAACGATGGCTAACAACTACGACTGGCTTGGTAGCTTAGATGTAATTTCATTCTTACGCGATATCGGTAAAAACTTCGGTTTAAACTATATGTTAGCAAAAGATACAGTAGCATCTCGTTTAGAAACTGGTATTTCATTCACTGAGTTTAGTTACATGATTTTACAATCATACGACTTCTTAAACTTATACCAACAACATAATTGCCGTCTGCAAATCGGTGGTAGTGACCAATGGGGTAACATTACAGCTGGTCTTGAATTAATCCGTAAATCAGAAGAAGATGCGAAAGCATTCGGTTTAACAATTCCACTTGTTACTAAATCTGACGGTACGAAGTTTGGTAAAACAGAAGGCGGCGCAATTTGGTTAGACCCAGAGAAAACAACTCCTTACGAGTTCTACCAATTCTGGATCAACACAGATGACCGCGACGTTGTTAAATACTTAAAATACTTCACATTCTTATCTCACGAAGAAATTCTTGAGCTTGAAAAGCAAGTAGCTGAAGCGCCAGAAAAACGTGCAGCACAAAAAGCATTAGGTTCTGAAATGACAAAACTTGTTCACGGCGAAGAAGCATTAGAGCAAGCGATTAAAATTTCAGCTGCATTATTCAGCGGTTCTGTAGCAGAACTGACTGCAAGCGAAATCGAGCAAGGATTCAAAGACGTACCATCTGTAGAACGTACTGCAGAAGATACAGTATTAATCGACTTACTTGTAGAAAGCAAAATCTCTCCATCAAAACGTCAAGCACGTGAAGATGTAACGAATGGCGCAATCTACGTAAACGGTGAGCGTACACAAGCATTAGACTACGTTGTAACAGAAAACGACCGCATCGAAGGTAAATTCACAATCATTCGCCGCGGTAAGAAGAAATATTTCTTAATTCGTTACTAATAAATAAAAAGCTTTGAGGGATTTCCTCAAAGCTTTTTTGTTTTAATCTCCTTTTCGAGTTCATACGGAAATCACATGTAAGCGGTATGATAAACGTATAACAATTAGAAAGGAGTGGTAAAACGAAATGTCACTAGAAGCGTTGATTATTTTTTCTTTGCTAAACGCGGGTCAACTTGCAGAGAATTCGAAAGTTGATATACATAAAGAGCAGAAAGATGCTTATGTATATGTTCAAAAAGAGGAAAATAAATAACTTTAATATATATAAATAAAAGCTACTCGAAGTAACTGTTTTGGTGTCTTCGGTAGCTTTTTACATTATGAATAGATAGGAATCAATTCTCGCTTGAAATCTTCGTACATTTCAAAGGCAATTTTCATGATTTCTTTGAGTTCATCGTAACTGTGGAAGCATACTGCTGGCAATCTTTCAGAACCATTGGATAATACTTTTACAAACATATCCCATGAATTCCCAACTCTAACTTCACCATTATACCTTGCAGACCAAATGAACTCAACAAGCCCATATTTTAAGCTGATATTGAATCTGAAAGTATAGAAATCCTTGTTTTTTACTTCACCAACAATAAAAAAGTTTTCCTTTTTCATAAAACGAGCTTTATAGCCAAGAGACTCAAATACTTCAATTGCTTTTTCATTTTCATAGTTTTCAAATGTGTTTTCTCTATCTGGAAATTGTTTTGATAATGCTTTATATCTCTGAATAAAATCAATTTTCTCAAGTACCTCTTTAATTTCGGGTTCTAAATCATACGCCATCAATTATTCCTCCCTAAATCTAATATCAATATCATATTTTTCTTTTGCTAGCTTGATATATCCATCTATTTTTTTTGAATTTTTTATTAGATGTTGGAATCTCTAAAATATATCTTCCTTCTAGTAACTTTCCCTCCCCTTACAAGAAAATAATACCAATTTAAGGAAGGGATTGTAAATTGAATATTCTAATAATTCTACGGTTAAAGAGATACTAGTTCATTAAGTTTTTTTAATCTTATTCAGATGCTCGGGTGATGAAGAGGTTTTTAAGGTTGAATGTAAATAGAAAAAGGGAAGGTATAGAGAATGTACACATAAATACGTTGTAAAAATCATGTTAACAAAAAGAAAGTATAGCAAAGAAAAATGAGTTATGGGGTAGAATGTATTGTTTTTAAGTGTTAGAAGAAGGTACACTGGCTAAATTCAGAAATGATAATTCTAATGTTGTATTAGCATTGAAAAGAAATACTAACATTAGAACAAATAGGACAGTATAAAATGAATTAGATAATGAAGAAAGCCGCTTGTTTTTTCGGGGCGGCTTATTCTTTACATGTTTTAGTTTTCTTCTTCTTTGTAATTCAATGCAATCTCTACTATTTCTTCCGGTGTTAAATCCCTAAAATCCCAAAAGATTATATCACTTGGAGCGGGATGAGGTACACCGCTATTATTAAATTGGTTTACGTATTCATTAAGTTCTTCTTCAGGTAATTTAGGATTACAAATCTTTGTTACAAGTTCAATAAGTTCTTCTTTTGTCATTTTGAGTGTCATACTAACCATCCTTTCATAATCATTAACCTTTTTTACCGAAATGATATGAACGATCTAAAACATTTTGATGCATTTTAGGAGAAACAATTATTAAGTTATCGAGATTGTACACATCTCCACCCTGGTGAATTGGTTGTTTATGGTGCAAAATATATCGATTGTGCTGACCATACTTCTCAGATAATGGAGCGAATGGAGCTTTACCCTCTTTCATAAGGTTTATATTTCTTTGGTTAAATTCTGTCGCATAGTCTGAATCAGCAACTGTTTTCCAAAACTCTTTTCTAAAATCATCAAAGGAGTTGAAATTTTTTCCAATTAGCTTATTTCGAATTTCTTGTGGAATAACACCAATTGAACCTTTATTATACATTAGTTTCTTTTGAGTCCCTAAACTTCGTTCAAGATTAAAACTTGAAGTTACTGTTCCTGGAGAATTTCTTTTTTGTGCACTTGAAATCGTAGTCTTTGCAAAATTATAGTAGGCTTGATTCAATTCGCTTTGAGGTATCTTGGTTGAGCATTATGTTTAGAGGTAAAGAGTATGGCATAACTCGAATTGATGAGTTTGAAGGTGATAAACAAGATTTAGTTATCTATGCTTATGTAATTAAATAGGAGGGAGGACTGTCCAAAGTTGGACTTACCTTTTTCAGTGGGGTATGCTCAAAGTTGAGCTGTCTCCGTTTTTGGCTAAGTGGGTTTGAACAACCGGGTTATTAGTAATAGAACAAGAACAGTAATAAGAAAAAAAGGGCTATCTTCCTGGTGGGAAGTCGCCCCTTATTTAAAACACAACAATTGGCGTATTTTATCTAGAATCTACAGTTGTTTTTAATATTTCGAATTTCCCTTGTTTATCCACGGTAAACATGACATTATTATTGCGACTATCCATGCTTTCTTCTAGCACATCAGGGCTGGAATAGATGGTCTTAACTGTTATGTTATAAATACCCTCTGTTAACACGTGGCTCTTTTCAAAATCATTCATAATATTTTGAGCATTGGGAACAGTTTCACTATTTTTGTAGGTATTGTAATAGTAACTGAAATTGATGACTCCTATATAATTAGCATGATCTCTAGGTGTACTATCTTTTAACGTTTTCATTATGTTGTCAGTGTTTATTTTTTGATCACGTTTGAAATTTTCAACTAATTCCTTTTCTTGTTGTTCATCTATATTTATATGTAAATAGTAATAGAAATTTTGTTTCCCTTTGTCATAGGCGGTAGGAGATTCACTTAATAAGTTATACTTTTTTATCATCTTATCGGATTGTTTCAAAACATCACGATGCTGTTCAACATAAGCCCCTTTAAATATTTCTAGAAAAACATCATCGCTTTCATTTTTAACTACTTCATAATGGGATTCACTGTTTGTAATTAAATAAGCAACAGTGTGGTATGGTTTTTTTATTTCCACGTAAGTGTTATGATCAGAAACTCCAAACCCACTATTAGCAGAAAGAATTTTAAATTCCCCATTCTTTATCCCGTAGTTTTCGGACAAATAAGCCCCTATTGGTTTTTCTAATAGTTTTGTGTCTGTAGAGCAACCATTTAATAGGAATAGTGGTATGCTCAGTAATAAGATAAAAACAGTTATTTTTAGTTTCCTCATTCTTCCCCCTCCTTAAACTACATTTTACCATTTTTAACTTAAGCTAGTAATATTTCCCGTTATTTAAAAACGCAACAATTGTTGTGTTAACATCAAATGGATGCGGGTATGTGTTTGACAGCGATTTTAATATTTAAAAGTATAGAGGGAATTGCTCTTATGGAAAGAAAAGAATAAGCTGTGGTGGATAATTCATCAAGTAAAAAAGTGAACGCATAAGGAAAATATTCGTTCACTTTTTTTATTCTTTATAAATATAGTTCATAATCCCCGTCAAAACTGTTCAGTCTTCCAAATAGTTCCTCGTATGGACTATGTTTTTTTGAAAAGCCATTTTTTAATGCACAGTGGTAACCTTCTTCAGTTATAACTTCTTGTAATATTAATCGTTCAAAGCCTTTTTCTTTAGCGAATGTTTTAAACCATTCAAGAACAATACTGCCCTTACCTTGATTACTTGGGATAATGTTTATAGCAGTAATCGCCAAGTATGGATCGGGAAAAATTCACTTCTAAGGTTAATGGTGACTTTAGATTTTTTAGAAGAAATATCTAGAGAATACTTAGAAAGACCCTCTATGAACATTATTTCATCTTGTACTAATTCGCCTAATAACATTTTTAATTCTTGAAAGTCTTGTACATGAAGAGGGATCTTGGTGAGTGTTTCTTTCAAAATAAGTAACTCCTTTTATCATGTGTTTTTTTGTACTTATCCATTTCTATACACACGCCAGCCTTTTATATTTTTGGTCCCAAACCAGCCCCACTTAGCCCCAGGTGCATTCGTTTTTATGCCTTATTTTGCATTATCAATAACAAATAAAAAAAGCCCAGGCCCCTTGATAAACAAGGTTCCTAAGGCTTTTAATAATACTCTTTGCAGAGTACCGAGATTAACGAGAGTAGAACTCTACGATTAATGCTTCGTTGATTTCAGCTGGTAACTCAGAACGCTCAGCGTGACGAGTGTAAGTAGCTTCTAATTTGTCAGCATCGAAAGTTAAGTATTCTGGTACGAAGTTGTTAACTTCGATCGCTTCTTTAACAACAACAAGGCTGTTAGATTTTTCGCGAACGCTGATAGTTTGACCAGGTTTTACACGGTAAGATGGGATATCTACGCGAGCGCCATCAACCATGATGTGACCGTGGTTTACTAATTGGCGAGCTGCACGACGAGTGCGAGCTAAGCCCATACGGTAAACTAAGTTGTCAAGACGAGCTTCAAGAAGGATCATGAAGTTTTCGCCGTGCTTACCAGGCATTTTACCTGCTTGGTCAAATGTGCGACGGAATTGACGCTCAGTCATGCCGTACATGTGACGAAGTTTTTGTTTCTCTTGTAATTGTAAACCGTATTCTGAAAGTTTCTTACGTTGGTTAGGACCGTGAGGACCTGGTGCGTAAGGGCGTTTTTCTAATTCTTTTCCTGTGCCGCTTAGAGAGATTCCAAGACGACGAGACAGTTTCCAAGCTGGACCTGTATAACGAGCCATAGTTGACTCCTCCTTTAAAAATGTTTTTATTTACGTAAAATAAAAACAGACGTAATCGATATTTACGGGCATTTTGTTTTCATGTACCTTCGCTCCAGCAGCAGGGAGTTACGAGATACACCTCCGTAGAGGAACAAAATACAAACGATAAACTCACATTACAAGGCTGCCTTTTTATTTTACACAAACGCTATTATATCTTTTACCCAGAGTTTCGTCAAGCGAGTACGTTTTTGTTTTATGCATATAAATTTTGGAAATTAATATAAGAAGGAATTTAAAACAATATAGAAGAAGAGATAGAAACACAAATAAAACGTTTACATAAAATGAAGGAAAACGTTCATCAAATTTTTATGGATGAATATGCGGCAATAAAAACATAAGGGGGATGTTTTTATGAAAAAGAAGCATATGGAGACAGCGTTAATTCATCACGGTTATACACCTGAGGAACATAAAGGAAGTTTAACACCACCTTTATTTCAAACTTCTACATTTACATTTGAGACTGCGCAGCAAGGAGAGGCGAGTTTTGCGGGAGTGGATCCATCTTATATTTACTCACGGCTTGGAAATCCAACTGTGAAATTATTTGAAGAACGTATGGCGGTGTTAGAAGGAGGAGAAGAGGCACTTGCCTTCGGATCTGGTATGGCAGCTATTTCAGCGACTTTAATCGGTTTTTTAAAGGCTGGAGATCATATTATTTGTTCAAATGGATTATACGGATGCACGTACGGTTTTTTAGAAGTGTTAGAAGAAAAATTTATGATTACGCATTCGTTTTGTGATATGGAGACAGAGGTTGATATTGAAAATAAAATTCGCCCAAATACAAAGCTTATTTTCGTTGAAACACCAATTAATCCGACAATGAAATTAATTGATTTAAAACAAGTGATTCGGGTTGCGAAGCGAAAAGGCTTACTTGTTATTGTTGATAATACGTTTTGTTCACCTTATTTACAAAGGCCGCTTGAGCTTGGCTGTGACGCTGTTGTGCATAGTGCGACAAAATATATTGGTGGTCACGGTGACGTTGTAGCAGGTGTAACAATTTGTAAAACGAAAGCATTAGCTGAAAAGATTCGCCCGATGCGAAAGGATATCGGCGGTATTATGGCGCCGTTTGATGCGTGGTTATTATTACGTGGGTTAAAGACGTTAGCAGTAAGAATGGATCGTCATTGTGATAATGCAGAAAAAATTGTATCGTTCTTAAGAAAACATGATGCGGTAGAAGGTGTTTGGTATCCAGAAGGGGAGTTAGCATCTCGTCAAATGAAACGCGGGGGCGGTGTTATTTCTTTTTCAGTAAAAGGCGGAAAAGAAGAGACGCAAGCGTTTATTAATGATCTTCACTTTATTACAATTGCGGTGAGTTTAGGAGATACAGAAACGTTAATTCAGCATCCAGCAACGATGACGCACGCTGCGATTCCAGCGGAACTAAGAAAAGAAATGGGCATTTTCGATAATTTAATACGCTTATCGGTCGGTTTAGAATCGTGGGAGGATATCGTTTCTGATTTAGAGCAGGCATTAAAGAAAATATCTACTGTTAATCAATGAAAAAAGAGTGAGCTATCGGTTTTGTACAGGACGTACTAAATCGATAACTCGCTCTTTTCTTTTTACATATGTTTTAGGAGTGTTTCCACAAACTTTTCTAAATAGCGCTGATCTAATTCATCAAAACGATTTTTTTCAGGACTATCAATGTCCAGTACACCAATGACAGCTCCTTCTTTCACAATCGGTACAACGATTTCCGAATTAGAAGCACTATCGCAAGCGATGTGACCTGGGAATTGGTGAACGTCCGCTACAAGCTGCGTTGTTTTCGTTTCAGCTGCAACGCCGCAAACGCCTCGTCCAAATGGAATGCGCACGCAAGCAGGCATTCCTTGAAATGGTCCAAGAACAAGCTGAGTTCCTTCTGTTACGTAAAAGCCAACCCAATTAACGCGATCTAAAAATTGGTTTAATAATGCGGACGCATTTGATAAGTTTGCGACTACGTTTGATTCGCCAGTTAATAACGCATCCAGTTGTTTAATTACTGTCTCATATTGCTGCGCGCGAGATCCTGCATAACTTTCTTTAGTAAACATGGAAACAGCTCCTTTTTTATCGAGATGTGTAAAATATTAGCAAAATACGATGTATTTCACATGACTTTGTCGATAGAAAATTAAAGGAATTTGTCTTAAAAGTCAAGAAATTTAAACTATAGCTGTTCATTGAAGGGAAGTGAGCGCATGAAGCAGACGAAACAAAAAGTAATTGATGCGGCAATATCGTTGTTTAATACGAAAGGTTATGATGGAACGTCGGTGCGAGACATTGCAAAGCGAGCGGATGTGAATGTAGCGAATATTTCATATTATTTTGCTGGGAAGCAAGGTTTATTAGAACAGCTTATTACTGATTTTTTAGAAGGATATATTCATGTGATTGAAATGTCGTTTGAACAGAGAGAGTATTTGTCGGCTAAAGATGTAATGGTGCAAATGGTGCGTGGGATTTTACGATATCAATTTGAAAATAGAGAACTAACACGTTTCTTCTACCGAGAGCTTTCGCTTGATACGACATTAATTCGTGAAGTGATGACCGTTTATTTTTCTAAAGAAAGATATTATATAGAACAAATGATTAGACAAGGACAAATGAAACAAGAATTTCAGAAAGTATCATTTACAATGTTTATGACGCAATTAAAAGGTATGATAAATATGCCGTTTTTATATCCACAATATATATCAGAAGTACTGCATTCTTTCCCGTCTGAGACATTTTTTATAGAGATGTACACGAAAGAGATTGAGCAATGGATGGAACAAGCATTATGTAAAGCGAATATGTACCATGAATGGCCAAGAGCTGTTCATATGTGAAGAATCCCCACCTAACGAACTGAGGTGGGGATTTTTATGTTTACTTTTCTTTGCCATAAATTGTTACATAATAGCGCGATAATTGTTAATGCAGCTCCAGCGATTTCAATTTTATCGACTGTATAACCTCGAAAGATAGAACCAATCAGTGCAAGGATAGGAACTAAATTCATAAATAATATGCCGTTAATAGATGAAATATAGCGATTTCCCATATTCCAGCAAAATACAGCGATAACGCCTGCGATAATCGACATATAAAAGAGTTCAAAACGAACGCTCACAACTGTACGCAGTGACGGCATAGTAACTATATTTGTGTACGTTAAGAAAGTAACAATAACGATGAGTGAAATGGAGCCAAATAAACAAGTTAATGTCGTGTACCTAAGTGGTGACCAAGATTGAAAACGAGCACCCCCGTTTGTATAAATGACCCAGCAAGTAACGCCGCATAGCATCAATATATTTGTTGATAAGTGGCTTGCAGCTCCAAATAGTAATTCAATATTTCCTTTTGAAATGACAAGCATAACACCAAGTAATGCAACGAACATACAAAGGAATGTATAGTTTTGTGGGCGGCGATTTTTCGTTATCCATTGCAGTGATAAGGCAATCAGTGGCATAAGGGATTGAATCATAGCTGCATGGATTGCTCCGGAAGGTCCGGCAAGTTGTTGTCCGTAGAAAACGAGAAAACCATACCCCGCGAAACCGACTGTCCCGTAAAAGAATAGAGAAAGTGTTCTTTTTTCTAAGCGGAGTGAAGTCTTTCCTTCAGTAATTAATAGCAAAATAAGAAAAATAATAGCTGCTGATCCATAGCGAAGCGTTGTGAAGAAGAATGGATCGATAAATTGCAGAGCATTTGCCATTACAGGAAACATAAATCCCCAGGCAGTGACGGCGAGTAAGCATAGAAAGGATCCGAGTAGCATTTGTTTTTTGTTCAAGAGTATCTTTCCCCTTTACATTTCGTTATAGTAAGTTGATGAAATAAGTATAAAGAGTAATTGTTTATAGGAGGAAATATCGATTTCTTATAACGGTTATAACTTTTTGTTAGAGGTGTGTACGATGGATTTGGAGGCAGTACGATCGTTTATTGAAGTGAAGCATACGCGAAGTTTATCAAAGGCAAGTAAGATTTTACATATATCGCAACCAGCGCTTAGTAAACAAATTCAAAAGTTAGAAGCGGATTTAGAGGTTACTTTACTTAAACGTTCTGCGCAAGGAGTAGAGTTAACGGAGGCAGGAGAGTTATTTATAAAAAGAATGTTACCGATTTTGGAACAAATAAATGAAGTGAAAACAGAAATGAGGGGGTATCAAGAGAACCGGAAGTTTTCAATTGGTATACTACCGAGTTTAGCGGAGCATTACATATCAGAATGTAAAGATATATTAGGTGATGAGTGCGAAGTGGAATGGCAAATCGGACATACGGAAGTATTAAGAGAGTTATTTAAAGCGCGGGAGATTGACGCGATGTTCATCGATTCAGTAGTAGAAGGTGCTACGTATATAAAAGAAGTGCAACAAGAAAAAATTGTTTGTGCCGTTTCAAATAATCATCCGTACAAAGAGAAGATAGTCATTCAAATAGAAGAGCTGCACAATGAAAAATTAATTGTATATCCAGAAATATGTGATGTAAGGAAAATGATTATGAACATGTTTCATGAAATAGGTGTAAAACCAACTATAGCTGTGGAAACATCTTACGCAGAACCGATGCTTGCAATGGTAAAAGCTGGCCTTGGTATCACGTTACTTCCAGAAAGGGCAGTAGAGCAGTCTGTAAGGCAAGGAAATGTACATGTAATTTCTGTTGAACCACCACTCATGCGGAAAATTTATTTCGTATCCCATACGAAAGATTGTTTGTTATTACAATCATTTGAGGATAGGTAGTGAGGTAGGCGGAATATTGAGAAAGATTACAATCACATTGAAAGGAACATGAAATTTTTAAAAAAACTAGGTCAAAAACAAACCATTACATGGTATGATTAGTACATTGTTAGTTGTTAAATATAGGGGAATTCCCTTTTTATACATAATGCCTTCCATTTCATAAACGGAACGGACAAAAAAAGAGATATAACTAGGAGGCTTTTTTGCATGGATTCTATCCTGACGATCGTTATCATTGTAGTAAGCTCTATTCTAGTGCTGCTCATGATAGAGCTTGTGATAAGAAATCGTTCATATAAAGATATTGAAGCACTGGAGCAGTGGAAACAAGAGATAAAAGATAAACCTGTGGCAGATGAATTAAAACGGGTAAAAGATTTAAACATGACGGGTCAAACAGAAGAACTGTTTGGTAAATGGCGTGAAGAATGGGATGAAATTGTATCAACAACCCTTCCGAAAGCTGACAAAGATTTAGCGCAAGCGCGAAAATTCGCCTCGCAATTCTCCTTCCGAAAAGCAAAGCATGCGATGAACGAATCCATAAGTGGTTTAGATGACGCTGATAATCGTATTACGGACATTTTAAATGAATTACAGCAATTGTTAGAAAGCCATGAGAAAAATAGCTCGGAAATTGAAGGGTTACGTGATACATATCGTAGTATGAAAAAGAGTGTTCTTGCTCATAGACATATGTATGGAGCAGCAGAGCAGAAAATCGAAGAGATGCTAGACGCTGAATCTGAGAAATTTAAAACCTTTGAAGAAGCAACAAACAATGGCGACTATTTAAAAGCGAGAGAAATTGTTATTAGTTTGGAAGAAGGTTTAGCAGATTTAGAAATCATTATTCACCAAATTCCAGATTTATTGGTAGAGTGTCAAGCGACGTTACCAGTTCAGCTGGAAGATTTATTACACGGACATAATGATATGGTAAGACAAGGTTATGTATTAGATTATTTGGAAGTCCCTAAAGAAGTTCGCGATATGACGAAACAACTACAAACATGTTTAATGGATATACAGGAGCTTCATATAACAGAAGCGGCTGAAAAAGTAGAAAACTTAAAAACACGTTTAGATGGCTTCTACGATCAATTGGAACAAGAAGTACATGCGAGACATTATGTGGAGCAAAAAACACTTTCTGTTTACGATGACTTAGAAGAAATGCGTATCGAAACGATTGAAACGAAAACAGAAACACAACTTGTGAAACAAAGCTATCAGTTACAAGATAAAGACATTGAGTCTCAAAAAGTAATTGAAAAGCAAATGCACATTTTAACGAAACGTTTTGAAATGCTACAATTACGCGTTGCAGAACAAGATATTGCCTTCTCTATTATTCGTGAGGAACTAGAAGAGGTTTATGAGCAATGTGAAACGTTAAAAGTACTTCATGCAGAATATAAAGAAATGCTGCAAGCGATGCGCAAAGAAGAATTTGAAGCACGTGAGAAGTTACAAGAAATGCGAAATACTATTTTCGAAACGAAACGCTTTATGCAAAAGTCGAATTTGCCAGGTCTTCCAGAGAGTATTATGGAAGATTTAAAAAGAGGGCAAATGGCAATGCAAGCTGTATATGAACAATTAGAAGTGAAGCCGTTAAATATGAACGCTGTAAATAGCAGTTTAGAAGAAGCATACACAACTGTGAACGGTGTAGCTGAAATGACAGAAGAGTTAATTGGACAAGCATATTTAGTGGAAAAATTAATTCAGTACGGTAACCGTTACCGTAGTCATGATGAAAACCTAGCAGAAAGTTTAAATTATGCTGAGAAATTATTCCGTGAATACCAATACGATGCAGCTCTAGAACAAGCGGCTTCAGTATTAGAGCAACTTGAACCTGGCGTTGTTCAAAAAATAGCTGAATATGTAGACAATGAACAAACCCTTTCATAAAAGGGTTTGTTTTTTTATGTAATTTTGCAGGCGATGTTGCTATAATGAATAGCGGAATACAGCAAGGTTATTCGTTTCAAAATAAAGTGAAACTGTAATCGATGGGAAGATTCATCCCCACTGATTACTAGCCTTCACCAATCGGGCATTTACGGGCAGTTAATCTCCCATCTAACTTCTTTGCTCTAACTGGATTTTGAGGTGAGAGTCTTATTGCCCGTTAACGCGGGATAAAGTGAAACTGTAATAGGAGGGCATCCTCGCCAATTATTAGCCTTCACCAATCGAGATAAAACGGAACCTTTGCGTAGTCTTAGCGTAATGACACGTATTTATGATATGATTATACGATGTGATAGCGCTGAAAGGGGAAGAACGATGATCTATTTTGATAATAGTGCGACGACTAAGCCATATCCAGAAGCTCTTCAATCGTACGTGACGGTTGCTGGGAAATATTTTGGTAATCCTTCTTCTATTCATTCGCTTGGAGGAGAGGCAGAGCGTCTATTAACACAATCAAGAACGATTGCAGCGCAGCTTCTTCGTGTTAAACCTTCTGAAATTATTTTTACATCAGGTGGAACGGAAGGAAATAACCTTGCGATTAAAGGGATAGCGATGAGGAATCGTTCGCGTGGTAAACATATCATTACAACAAATATTGAACACGCGTCTGTGTTTGAAGCATATAAGCAATTAGAAGAACTCGGGTTTGATGTAACATACTTACCGGTTAACGAGCATGGTGTTGTATCGGTAGAAGATGTGAAACGAGCGCTTCGTGAAGATACGATTCTTGTGTCAATTATTCATGTGAACAACGAAACTGGAGCAATTCAACCCGTTGCTGAAATTGGAACGTTATTATCGAATCATCCGAAAATAAGATTCCATGTAGATCATGTACAAGGGATAGGAAAAGTACCGCTTGATTTATATGCTTCTCATATTGATCTTTGCTCAATATCTGGACATAAATTCCACAGTGTAAAAGGAACAGGTCTTCTTTATGTACGCGATGGCGTAAGATTAGATCCGATTTTATCAGGTGGTCAACAAGAGCTTAAGTATCGCTCTGGTACAGAAAATTTACCTGGCATTGTAGCGATGGTGAAAGCACTTCGCATGACAATGGAACAAGTGAAAGAAAAGGTAGCTCATTTGCAAAGTTTACAAGCAGAGCTTGTTCGTTTCTTTAAAGAGATGGAAGATGTAACGATTAACACGTCGCTTGCATATGCAGCACCGCACATTTTAAATGTATCATTTGTTGGTTTAAAACCAGAAGTAGTCGTTCATGCTTTAGAAGAACACGGTGTATATGTGTCAACGAAATCTGCTTGTTCTTCAAAAGCAAATGAAGTGAGCAGAGTGTTAGTGTCAATGGGAGTGCCGCATGCAGCAGCTGCAAGCGCTATTCGTATTAGTTTGGCACCAGAAAACACAATGGAAGAAGTAAAACAATTTGAAGGTATTGTAAAAGAGACGCTGCCAAAATTATATGAAGTGATGAGGTAAAGAAATTATGTTGAAATATGAATATATTTTAGTGCGTTATGGAGAAATGACGACAAAAGGTAAGAACCGTTCTAAATTTGTAAGCACATTAAAAGATAACGTGAAGTTCAAACTGAAAAAATTCCCAAATATTAAAATCGATGCAACACATGACCGTATGTACATCCAGTTAAATGGCGAAGATCATGAAGCGGTATCTGAAAGATTGAAAGATGTATTTGGCATTCATAAATTTAACTTAGCGATGAAAGTACCATCAGAATTAGAAGACATTAAAGAAGGTGCATTAGCAGCTTTCTTACAAGTAAAAGGCGATGTGAAAACATTTAAAATTACTGTACACCGTTCTTATAAGCATTTCCCAATGAGAACGATGGAATTATTACCTGAGATTGGTGGACACATTCTAGAAAATACAGAAGATATTACTGTAGATGTTCATAATCCAGATGTAAATGTACGTGTAGAAATTCGCAGTGGTTATAGCTACATTATGTGTGATGAGCGTATGGGAGCTGGCGGTTTACCAGTTGGCGTTGGCGGAAAAGTAATGGTACTTCTTTCTGGTGGTATTGATAGCCCAGTAGCAGCTTACTTAACGATGAAACGCGGCGTATCTGTGGAAGCAGTTCACTTCCATAGTCCACCTTTCACAAGTGAGCGTGCAAAACAAAAAGTAATCGATTTAGCGCAAGAGTTAACGAAGTATTGTAAACGAGTAACGCTTCACCTTGTTCCGTTTACAGAAGTGCAAAAAACGATTAATAAAGAAATCCCATCTAGCTATTCAATGACGGTTATGCGCCGTATGATGATGCGTATTACAGAACGTATTGCTGAGGAGCGTAACGCACTTGCAATTACGACTGGTGAAAGTCTTGGGCAAGTAGCAAGCCAAACGTTAGATAGTATGCATACGATTAACGAAGTAACAAACTACCCAGTTATTCGTCCGCTTATTACGATGGATAAATTAGAGATTATTAAAATCGCTGAAGAAATCGGCACGTATGATATTTCAATTCGTCCATATGAAGATTGCTGTACTGTATTTACACCAGCAAGCCCAGCGACGAAGCCGAAACGTGAAAAAGCAAATCGTTTTGAAGCGAAATACGATTTCACACCATTAATCGATGAAGCTGTAGCGAACAAAGAAACAATGGTATTACAAACGATAGAAGTAGTGGCGGAAGAAGAAAAATTTGAAGAACTTTTCTAAACCATAAATTACCATATCTAAAACGTGTATGAAGTCATGTTATTTATCACACTCTATACTCACAAGGAGGTGATATAACATGTCACGTAGCACAAATAAATTAGCGGTTCCTGGTGCTGAATCAGCATTAGACCAAATGAAATACGAAATCGCTCAAGAGTTTGGTGTTCAACTTGGAGCTGATGCAACAGCTCGCGCTAACGGTTCTGTTGGTGGTGAAATCACTAAACGTCTAGTTTCACTAGCTGAGCAACAATTAGGCGGTTACCAAAAATAATCCCATATGATGGCTTAGAAAGAGCGGGTTCTCCCGCTCTTTCTTTTTTGTGTTGCCATTTGTCGGTAAGTTGATGTAATTTCGTTTACTAATTCGACAGAACTGAAAAATTTGTCAAAAGAAGAGGGTTCAAAATTAACAGAAAATTCTTTATTATATAAAGGAGGCATAAAGAAAAGGGAGGATATTTTATGAAGCGAGAAGAATTGTTGGCGCCACCGTCTTATAATTTAGTTTCTGAAATAGAGAAATATACGGGTGATAAAGGGAAATTAGCTTTAATTTGGCAAGATGATAAAGGGAATCGAAGGGAAGTTACATACGCTGAATTAATGCAAGGTGCGAATAAAATTGGAAACGCTTTTATAAAAAGTGGTTTGCAAAAAGGGGACAAGCTTCTCATTATGATGCCGCGTTTAATTGAAGCGTACATGACGTATATTGCTGCTATTAAAGCAGGATTTGTCGTAATTCCAAGCTCGGAAATGTTACGTAAAAAAGATATAGAATATCGAATTGGACATGGAGAAGTAAAAGCGATAGTAAGCTATGAGCCGTATATTAGGCAGTTTGATGATATAGAAGCGATGGAATCTCTTCGAAAATTTGTCCTGAGCGAGCAGTCAGTAGATGGATGGATTAATTTAAAAACAGCGTTAGAAATAGAGAGTGACAGGTTAGAAATGGCGAAGACAGATAAAGAAGATATGGTCTTTTTATCTTACACGTCAGGAACGACAGGAAATCCAAAAGGTGTCGTTCATACACATGCGTGGGCATACGCTCATTTACGTACGAGCGCTCCAAATTGGCTCGGAATTGAAGAGAATGATATTGTATGGGCAACAGCTAGTCCAGGCTGGCAAAAGTGGATTTGGAGCCCGTTTTTAGCAACGCTAGGATCAGGGGCAACAGGGTTTGTATATCACGGTAAGTTTGAACCGGAAACGTACCTGAACTTATTAGACGATAATAAGGTGAATGTACTTTGTTGTACACCGACTGAGTATAGATTAATGGCAAAGGTAGAAGATTTAAGCCAGTACAATTTAGAGGCGTTACATAGCGCTGTATCCGCAGGTGAGCCGTTAAATAGAGAAGTCATTGGAACGTTCCAAAAGCACTTTCATATTACAGTAAGAGACGGCTATGGGCAAACGGAAAATACATTACTTGTTGGTGTAATGAAAGGGATGGATATTAGACCAGGATCAATGGGGAAACCAACGCCAGGTAACCACGTCGATATCGTAAATGAGGAAGGTACTCCGGTTAAAGTAGGTGAAGTTGGTGATATTGCAGTTCACATTGAAACGCCGGCCCTCTTTAAACAATATTACAAAGATGATGAACGTACAGCGATGCAATTCCGCGGTGATTATTATATTACAGGTGATAAAGCGAAGAAAGATGAAGACGGCTACTTCTGGTTTGAAGGGCGCGGTGATGATATCATTATTAGCTCTGGTTATACAATCGGGCCGTTTGAAGTAGAGGATGCACTTGTAAAACATCCTTACGTAAGAGAATGTGCAGTTGTCGCAAGTCCTGATGAAATTCGTGGAAGTGTCGTGAAGGCATTTATCGTATTAAGAGAGAATATAGAAAAGAACGAAGAAACATTAATTCCAACACTCCAACAACACGTCAAAGAACTCACTGCACCATATAAATACCCTCGCAAAATTGAATTTGTAGATGAACTACCAAAAACGATTTCTGGAAAAATTCGCCGTATTGAACTTAGAAAACAAGAGATGGAGATTCCGTCAAAATAATTTTGAAAACAGTGAAGTAAATAGTTGAATGAAATGCAAAACAATGATAATATAAAAACGAACACAAGTTCGATTTCATAAACTTAAAAAAGAGGTGTCCGTATGATTTTAGGTATTAATCCGTACTTAGTTTTAGATGGTAGTGGGCAAGAAGCTGTACAGTTTTATAAAGAGGCTTTAGATGCAAAAGTAGAAGTCATGCAAACTTTTGGTGACATGCCTGAAAATCCAGAATACCCGATTCCAGCTGAAGCGAAAGAGCGCGTTTTACACGCTACTTTAAAAGTTGGTAATACGGATCTTATGATTTCTGATACATTCCCAGGTCAAGGACATGCAATCGGATCTCAAGTAACAATCGCAATTCAAATTAGTAATGCAGAAAAAGCAAAAGAAGTATTCGATAAGTTACAAGAAGGTGGAGAAGTTATCATGCCACTTCAAGAAACATTCTGGAGCCCAGCATACGGACAAGTAAAAGATAAATTTAATATTGAATGGCAAGTTACAACGTCTACTACTGAACAAAAGTAATTTTTAGAAAAGCACCATGTTTTGAAATGGTGCTTTTTTTTATACAATAAAAAATAAAGGAGATGGGATATATGGGAGAAATTTGGTATGGCGGCACCATTTACACAATGAGAGAAGAAAATGAAAAAGTGGAAGCTGTTTACGTTGAAAACGGCATAATTGTTGATGCTGGTAATAAGGGAGAATTAGAAAGCAGATATTCAAACGTAAAGTTACATGACCTAAAAGGAAAAACAATGATCCCAGGTCTCGTTGATAGCCATATGCATCTTATTGGGCATGGAGAGAGATTACTCCGTCTAGATTTATCAAATTGTACATCTTATAGCGAAGTACTGGCTCTTGTTCATAAGCGAGTAGAAGAAGCTCCAAAGGGCTCTTGGATTATTGGAGAAGGATGGAATGAAAATAACTTTACAGATACGAAAGATGTTCACGCGCGTAATTTAGATGAAATTTCGAAAGACCATCCTATTTTATTAAAGAGAGTTTGTCGTCACGTTACATGGGTGAATTCATACATACTGCAAGAAGCGAATATAACAGAAGCGACAGAAGATCCAAAAGGCGGGAAAATTGGCAGAGATTCATCAAATAAGTTAACAGGACTTTTATATGAACAAGGGCAAGAATTAATTAAACATGTTCAGCCAGAAATTGATGAAGCTTATTTACAAAGAGCTCTGCAAACAGCGATTAAAGATTGCTGGAAATACGGACTTGTTGGCGGGCATACGGAAGATTTAAATTATTATGGTGGTTTTAGAAAAACGCATAATGCG
Source organism: Bacillus sp. XB1 (assembly GCF_053557995.1). Taxonomy (NCBI): domain Bacteria; kingdom Bacillati; phylum Bacillota; class Bacilli; order Caryophanales; family Bacillaceae; genus Bacillus; species Bacillus sp. XB1. The sequence continues at coordinate 218,385 of NZ_JBNRIL010000002.1, forward strand.
TTTTCTCATGTGATAAAAGAAATGCCATTTAAAGCCCATTTGCTCGTTCACCATGAAGTAGCACATGAACGAAAAGAATATGAAAATGAACATTATATTGAATTTGGGGCAATGAAAATTTTTTCTGACGGTTCTTTTGGCGGAAGAACAGCATTATTAAGTGAACCGTATGAAGATGCGAAGGAAACGAATGGGGTTGCGATTTTCTCATGTGAAGAACTTGCAGAATTAGTGAAGAAAGCACGAGATTTACATATGCCAGTTGCGATTCATACTATCGGTGATTTATCGCTTGAATATGTCATTGATGCACTCGAATTATATCCACCAGCAAAAGGGTTACGTGACCGCATTATTCATTGTCAGCTTGCTCGTGAGGAGTTAATTGAAAGAATGAAAAACTTGCAAGTCATTATAGATATACAGCCAGTCTTTCTTTCATCAGATTTTCCGTCAGTCATTGAAAAACTAGGAGAGCGCCGTCTTCGTTATGCGTATGCTTGGAAGACATTACTGGAAGCAGGGCTACATTGTAATGGTGGCTCAGATGCCCCCATTGAACAAGTAAATCCGTTTCTAGGTATATATAGCGCTGTTACACGTAGAAGTTTTATTGACGGTGTATGCTATATGCCTGAGGAAAGATTAACGGTATATGAGGCTGTTTCTTTATTTACAACAGGAAGTGCCTATGCAATTGGAAAAGAAGCGAAGCGAGGGCAAATTACAAAAGGATATGAAGCAGACTTTACAATATTAGACCGCAATATGTTTGAAATTGAGGCAGAAGAAATAAAAGAAGTAGAAGCAGAAATGACCGTAATAGATGGCCAAGTTGTCTATAGAAAAGATGCGTAAAAATATATGAGCGATTTTCGGAATATATCGACTGTAACTCGAAATATATAAGCGATTATTGAAATATATCTATCGTAACTCGAAATATATGAGCGATTATTAAAATATATCGAATTACCGACAAAAACTGACAAGAATAACGGGTGGATAGTAAGAGAGTATTGTCCGCGCCAATCGGGGTAAATAAATAACCGCAGAATTATGGAATTCCATAATTCTGCGGTTATTTTAATCCTATAAAAACGTTCTCTGTACTTTTTCCCAGAAAGAATTGTTTTTTAATTTAACTGTTTTAATTTGTTTATCGCTTAAGCGTACAACAGCTTTTTCCACTTGTTTAATGCTAAGCGCTTCGTTATCCATGCCGATAACAGGATAATCGTTACCGTCTGGTCTTAGTTTTAAAGTTAATGTACGTTCGTGATTTAAAATGAAAGGTGAACCGAGCGTACGGTAAGTGTTGTTGTTTAAAGATGCTAGTTCGCTTACTTGGAAACATGGAATAAGTGGGTCAACAACTGCGCCATGCAATGATTTATTGTAAGCAGTACTTCCTGTTGGGGTAGAAACTACTAAACCGTCACCTCTAAATGTTTCGAAATATAAATCATCAACGTGAACATCTACAACGAATGTTTTTATAATACTAGAACGTAATGAGAACTCATTTAAACAATGGAAAGATGTACTGTGATCTACATCTACCTGAATTGTTGGATATTTACGCACTTCAATTTCATTTTTTGTAATTTCTTGAAGGGCTGTATCAACGTGATCAATATGGAAATCGCAGTAGAACGAAGTTTCATCTTTCGTAGAAATCCCTGCGTATAAGCAATCTTCCCTAAAACCAGTTTTACGAACGGCTTGTAAGAAGGTTGCATCATCTCCAACACTGACGATAGCGTTTGCATTTTTTGGATGATCTAATATGGTAAATCCATTCTCTTCTAAAATACGATAGATTGGTTTCATTTTTTCAACGAGCGTTGCTTTGTCATCACCATAAAAGAAAAATAAATTGCGACGATCTGCCATTATGTATCCCTCCACTGCAGTTAAATTTTCTGTTTTTCGTGCTACATATCATTAGAGTCCGTTCCCTGATGATATGTTCAAATAATATATTTCGATATAAAATGTCAAAATACCTTTTTATTTTTAGAAAAATTTTTATATTCAATCTTATAGAACTCTGTTTAATGATGAATAAAGTTGTCGATAATGGGTACGGAGTGAAAGGATGATACGTATGAAGTGGCTCGTAATTGGAATAATAATTCTTCTTCTTTTTATTTTGTTTATACTATTGTCAAAAATAAAGCTTAAGGTGACATTTTTATATTCAGAAATGGAAAAGAAATGTTTGCTTCAAGTGAAAATATGGATGATTCGATATACATTTGATGTGTTGGAAAGAATTGAAAAACAGCAGAAAAAGACAGGACAGAAAATCGAAAAAGCTGAAGAGGACGGCGGACTCGATAATAAAATTATGGCGCAACTTGACAGCATTGGTGAACTGATAAAAAAGCTTCAAGAAGTTCATACTATTGTTAAAGATTTTCTCAAACGAGTGAAAATCAATGGTTGGAAATGGCATACACAAATTGGAGCAGGCGACGCAGCTAGTACTGGAATTGTCACTGGATATGCATGGGGGACAAAAGGTATGGCTGCTGGAGTTGTCGGACAATATATGCATATTGTCGACGTACCAGAATTTGAAATTACCCCAGTTTTTCAAGGAAAAGGATTTGCATCAAGATGTGAGTTAACAGCATCTTTTCGTATATTCCGCACTATAAAAACAGCGGTGAAATTGCTCATATTTATGAGGAAGCAAAGATCTGGTATGACAGAAAAATCTGTTCAAGCATAGGGGGGATATAGAATGGAACATCCAATTCAAGGTTTAATGACAACAGCAATGCAGCATTTAAAACAAATGACTGATGTAAATACAATTGTTGGTGACCCAATTAAAGCGGCAGATGGAAGTGTAATTCTTACTGTTTCGAAAGTAAGTTTCGGATTTGCTGCTGGTGGAAGTGAATTTGGTAAAGTAGAACATTCAGGCCGCCATCCATTTGGCGGGGGAAGTGGTGGGGGAGTTTCTATTAATCCTGTTGCTTTTCTTGTTATAAATGGAGATGGTGTGAAAGTATTGCACTTAGATAAACAAACACATGTCATCGATAAAATAATTGAATTAGCGCCACAAGCTGTTGATAAAGTGAAAGAAATGATGGATAAACGAAAAGAAGATGATCCTGAATTTCAAATTTAACGAATAAAGAAGCTAATCAATAGGTTAGCTTCTTTAATTTTTTTGTAAATAAAGCGATTTTATTTGCATTATCGATAGGGACAAACTATCATTTACATTGTACATATTTTGTTTAAATAAGGGAGGATTTTCAAGTGGCAAACGTAACTTTTAAAGGTAATCCAATGACTTTAGTTGGAACAGAAGTTAAAGTTGGCGATCAAGCGCCAAACTTCCAAGTATTAGCAAACGACTTATCTCCAGTAAGTTTAGAAACATACAAAGGCGAAGTGAAATTAATTAGTGTTGTACCTTCAATCGACACAGGTGTGTGTGATGCACAAACACGTCGTTTTAACCAAGATGCAGCAGGTATTGAAAACGCAAAAGTATTAACAATTAGCGCTGATTTACCATTCGCTCAAAAACGCTGGTGTGCAGCAAACGGTTTAGAAAATGTTGTAACACTTTCTGACCACCGCGACCTTTCATTCGGTGAAGCTTACGGCTTAGTAATGAAAGAACTTCGTTTACTTGCTCGTGCAGTATTCGTAGTAGATAGCAATGACAAAGTAGTTTACGTAGAATACGTAAGCGAAGGTACAAGCCATCCAAACTATGAAGCAGCATTAGAAGCAGCTAAATCTGCGAAGTAATGTGAAGAAAATGACCTCTTATAAAGAGGTCGTTTTTTCTCATATATTGCTCTGTAACGGCATCGATATATGAGAAAAAACGTTATATCATATATAACTAAAGGGGAGCTCTTTACAGGAGGTCGCTTTTTCTTTTTGGAAAAAATCACTTTGTGGTATGATATAAGTTATGTGTAAAAGAGAGAAGGAGGAATGTACGTGAGTCAGACAGTAGAAACATTATTTTCTATTTTTGATTCTTCTGCGGTAGTTTTACGTAAAGAATTAGATGTAACATATTTAGAGGCGCTTGTAGAAACAGGTGATAACTTGTTTGAGGGAGCGATTTTACAAGAAGAATTATCCGAATCAGCAATTGAAAGGCTGAATCGTGAATATAGTACGTTTAATGAAGAAACATATAAAGGTGAAGAAATTCGTAAAGCATTTCAGTTAGCCATCTTAAAAGGAATGAAAGAAGGCGTACAAGCGAATCATGAAATGACACCTGATGCAGTTGGTATGTTTATGAGTTATTTATTCCATAAATTTATGCAAGGGCAAAATGAAATTACAGTTTTAGATCCTGCAATTGGAACAGGTAACTTAATGACTACAGTGTTTAATAGCGCCAAAGAAGGACTAACAATGAGTGGATTTGGTGTAGAAGTGGATGAAGTGCTAATTAAACTTGCTTTAGTAAATGCAAATTTACAAAAGCATGCAATCGAATTCTTCCATCAAGATGGACTAGCACCACTTTATATCGATCCAGTTGATGCAGTCGTTTCAGACTTGCCAGTTGGTTATTATCCAAACGAAATCGGTGCAAGTGAATATAAATTAAAAGCAGATGAAGGAATGTCATATGCCCATCACTTATTTATTGAACAAAGTGTGAAACATACGAAAGAGGGCGGGTACTTATTCTTCTTAGTACCAAACTTCATTTTTGAAAGTGACCAAGCACCAAAATTCCATGCATTTATTAAAGAAACATGCTTTATTCAAGGGTTATTACAGCTTCCTGTTTCCATGTTTAAAAACGAGAAAAATGCAAAAAGTATATTTGTTCTCCAAAAGAAAGGCGCTAATGTAACAATGCCAAAACAGGCGTTATTAGTGGAGTTGCCTAAATTCTCTAACATGAAGGCGATGGAAGACATTATGGATCAATTAAATACTTGGTTTGCAACACATAAATAAAGCTAGGTATATGTAACAGCATTAGTGATTTATGTAGTACAGTTTTATATAATATGTCATATTTTTAAATATATACAAGATTTAACTGAATTTTTTTGAAATCTGTAATATATATTTTTTCTTGGTGTTACAATTTTTTCACTTGAAATATATGTCGGACGATGTTTAAATTAAAATCGTGAGTATAAAATTTGCTAATGATGAAACGTTTTCATATTTAGTGAATTTGATCAGATAAAATCGAGCGGTTTGTGGAAACATCCACACAACTACCAAGAGAAAAAGGGGCGAAAGACTAGATGTCAAAAATCATCGCGATTAACGCAGGAAGCTCTTCCTTAAAATTCCAATTATTTGAAATGCCAAGTGAAACAGTATTAACAAAAGGTTTAGTAGAACGTATCGGTTTAGAAGATAGTATCTTCACTATTACTGTAGATGGCGAAAAACAAAAAGAAATTACAAACATTCCAGATCACGCAGTAGCAGTTAATATGCTTCTTAAAAAGTTAACTGAAAACGGAATCGTTAAATCTCTAGATGAGATTGGCGGTATCGGTCACCGTGTTGTTCACGGCGGCGAAAAATTTGCTGACTCTGTTTTAATTACTGATGAAGTATTAGCTGATATCGAAGAATTAAGCGATTTAGCACCACTTCATAACCCAGCAAACGTTGTTGGTATTAAAGCATTCCAAGAAGTATTACCAAACGTACCAGCAGTAGCAGTATTCGATACAGCATTCCACCAAACAATGCCGGAATCTGCATTCCTATACAGCTTACCATATGAGTACTATGAAAAATTCGGCATCCGTAAATACGGTTTCCACGGAACTTCTCATAAATATGTAACTGAGCGTGCGGCTGAATTATTAGGTCGTCCAATTGAAAGCTTAAGCTTACTTTCTTGTCACTTAGGTAACGGTGCAAGTATCGCAGCAGTAGAAGGCGGTAAATCTATTGATACTTCTATGGGCTTCACTCCACTTGCTGGTGTAACAATGGGTACACGTTCTGGTAACCTTGACCCTGCGTTAATTCCATACATCATGGAAAAAACAGGCCAAACAGTAGAAGAAGTAGTTAACGTATTAAACAAGAAGAGTGGTATGTTAGGTCTTACTGGTTACTCTAGTGACCTACGTGACATCATTGCGAAAGAAGAAGAAGGCGACCACCGTGCGAAAGTAGCACTTGATGTATTCGTAAGCCGTATCCACAAATACATCGGTTCTTACACTGCTCGTATGAAAGGTGTAGACGCAATCATCTTCACAGCTGGTGTAGGTGAAAACAGTGCGATTATTCGTGAGCGCGTATTAGAAGGCCTTGAGTACATGGGCGTATACTTCGATGCAAAACGTAATAACGTATTCGGTGAAGAAGCATTCATCAGCTTCCCACACTCTCCAGTAAAAATTATCGTAATTCCAACTGACGAAGAAGTTATGATTGCTCGTGACGTACTACGTCTTGGAGATATTGGTTAATATATGAAAAAAAAGACGAGATCCTATAGGATTTCGTCTTTTTTCTTTTGGATGTATTTTAAAACTCCATCCGGATATAATATTTTTTCTTTCTGAATGAATGCCGTAATAGGAATCCATTTCGCATATGCTACTGTTTCCTCATCTTGTATATTTAATATTTTCATTTCATATAGTGACGTGTCTAATAAACGCAAAGAATATAGTTGAATAATTTCATGACCAATGTCTCCATCTAGATGAAAGACATTTTCTAAACAACCTAAATAATTGGTGATTTCCACTTCTGTATGAAGCTCTTCCCTAAATTCACGAATAACGGTATGTGCTGATTGTTCACCAAGTTCAATTGAACCACCAAGAGGTCGGTAAAATGTTTCATCGGCTGAATGATATTCTTGTACGAGAAGACGCCCGTGATGTATAGCAATGCCAAAAGCCTTTGCACGTGGATACATATACAATCACTCCTTATTTTTTTGTATAAGGAAGATTATAATATGTTTTGTAGTAAAGGTGTCATGTATTTAAGAATGTGGTCTAATCGTAATTCCATCAAATAAGTCTTTCCAAAATGCTTCATTGTATTGGTATACATCCATAATAGGACATTTCATAACGCAAACACGTTGTAATCCCCAATCTTCTTGGGTGATAGTTGGTATATCGGCAGGAATTAGTAACAGGACAGAGAATGTATGTGTAACGATTTGAGATAAAATTTTTTCTAGGGAACATGCTTCTTCATATGTTCCTCCAGTTCGAATAAATAATATGGATTCTGCCGTTTCGATTGTAGCTAGAAAACGATTAATACGATGTTCATAATTTAACTTAATTTCTGTATAAGAAGGCCAAGAAGTTGGTGTGTTTACATCTGTTTTAAAGTCATGACAGGAGTCAATTTCATAAAGGTTGTCCCTTAATCTTAATTTTGCATCATCATCCCAAAATGAGATGAAGGATAAATTTTCGAAATTTAAAAAGCGGTCAAATCGATTTTGTAATAATACATTCACTTTTTCTAATGAGGGGCTTAGCATAAAATCAATAACGCCAAAAAATGGTGATAATTCTAATTGATATAATGCCCAAGCAGGCCAGCAGTTTTGTCCTAAGCTGAATACCGCATTATATTCTTTTTTTATATCGGATAGATTCATGTGATTTATCTCATCCTTTTTGTTAATATTTTATGCCATTCAAAAATGGTATGTGAATAAAGATAGACAAGCATATTTGCAAAGAATAAGCAGAAATATGTTACAATAGAAAAAAATCGAACGAGGTGGTTGTTACGATGCGATCGAAGCGAGAACAAGCCATTTTAGACAATATAAAAGAATGGGAAGCGCAATTAGTTGAGCAAGAAGCGACCGATTTTCAAAAAGTGTTTGATAAATGGTTACATACTACAGTTGCGAAATTACCTGAGAAAAAGCGAAAAGAATTCTTCACGAAAGCAGATGGATGGCTCTTTCATTTGCATGCATTTATTCAAAGTTCACAAGCACAGTTAGATGCACGTAATCGGATTTTAGGAACATCAAGATTATTTGATGAATCGATTGAACAGCTTGAAGATTTGAAAGCATTATCTATTGATCAATTAACATACATAGCAGAGCAGCAAACAGCACGTCATCGTCTATATTCATTTGTACAAGGCGGGGCAACAGGTGCTGGAGGTTTATTATTATTAACGGCGGATTTTCCGGTTATGATCGCATTAAATGTGAAGGCAGTTCAACTTATTGCAACATCATTTGGACATGATGTGAACAAGCCGTATGAAATGATGCTTGCGTTAAAGGTGTTTCATGCGTCATTACTACCAGGAAGACTTCAGCAATACGCATGGTACAATTTATTGCAAGAGCTGGAGCAAGAAGATTCGTTCTTCTACGAAGGAGACGAAGCAGTGCTACAAACAGCTTCTACTGAGGTTGTGTTAAAACAAATTTTGAAGACATTTTCGATTTATGCTCTTCGTCGTAAATTATTCCAAGGTATACCGGTAATTGGAATGGCAATTGGATCTACAGTGAATTATCGTTTAACAAGAAACGTTACTGAATTTGCAAATAGATTTTATCAAGTGCGCCATATAGTCGAGAAAGAAAAAAGAGCATAAAAAAAGCGAGAGGCCGAAGCCTTTCGCTTTTTTAATTTGTTGCATGTTTTTTAGACATTGGAACAGATACTGGCTGCTTTTCTGCTGTTTTTTCTGTTTTTGGATAATAAATTAAATCCAATGTTTTTGCCTGTACGGCAATCGAAAGAATAGTAAAAGCAATTTCTGTCCAATTTAAATAATATAATGAAAGCGCAAGAACAATCGCGTCAAAGACGAAGAAAATTTGCCCAATTGTAAAACGAGTTCGTTTACTTAATACAATTGTTAAAATATCGTCTCCACCGGTTGCACCGCCAAATCGCAATATAAAACCGAGTCCAATACCAGCTAACGCACCGCCAACTACTGCAGCTATAAATAAGTTATTTGATAAATCTACCGTAAATGGAGAATAATTTTCCATAAAGGAATAAAATACTCCGAATGAAATTGAACCTAGGAATGAATAGCCAACCATTTTTCTACCTAAAAATGAAGCACACAGTAAAATAATTGGGATATCCATTAATACAGTTGAAATAGATGGTGAAATATCATAAAAGTTTTGAATGAATAGTGCAATTCCTACAAAGCCACCTTCTGTTAAGTGGTTTTGGAAGTGAATGTGATATAGCGCTGCTGCTAAAATAAATGAACCGATTAAAACCATAAAAATTTCTTTAATAATTTGCCGACTTTGGATGTTCCTCATCGTTATTCCTTCTTTCCGTAGTTAGTAGTCCTTTTTGTGTTGTAAACTAACTACGAGCTCACATGTAGCTTTCAGTTAGTTTACGAAAAAACTAACTACGCTATATGTCGCTGAAGAAATAACGAATAATCCTCTCGTCCATCAATTCTCCCTACCTTCGTTTTAGTTTAAGTCTTAAAACGACTAAACAAAACGTGGAGTAGGATTCTTCATTTAGCAATCCTGCTCTTCTTTGTTTTGTTTAGTTAGTAACAATTAAGCCCTAAACAAAACGCTATGTGTAAGAAGAGTCTTTTTTTTGCCAAATTATCCTTCGGGCAATCATAATTTCCCCACTCTCGTATTTTTTTCGCTAGACTAAAGTATCTGAGCTGAAAAATACGCTACGTGTATGATTCGTCAATACGATGCCACATGCTCCTTCGAGCGATCATGATATCAAAATCCCTTCCTTCAAGATTTATACTATTATATCATACTTTTAAAAAATGTATGCGGATGGAAACCGACAATAAACGGAGGGAATCTACAAAAAATGTTATGTTTAAATATTTTTGTAGAAAAGCCTAAGTTATTTCGGAGGATTGGACAGTTTGTAACGGTTTGTCCAATAAGTAAGAAAAAAAGGTTTTATTCCGTTGTATTCTTTTCATCACTTTTATCTTTGAAAAACGCATCCCAACTAATCACACTTAAAAAAGTTAAAGCGATAATAACGAAAGCACGCATAAGCTGTAGACCTCCTTTTGTACATAGTATATGAATCATTCGATTCGGAATGTGTCATTTTTTTACAAGTCTTAACTATTATGAGAGTATATTAATATAGATAGATGAAGGGGAGAGTGAAGGTATGCTAAAAGAAATGTTCAAAAGAAAAGAATTAATATGTATTTCATGTCAGAAAAAAATTCAATATGAAGAAGAGCTTGTTGCTTTTGTAAAGTTGCCGAAAGAAAGAAGTATATTAGTTGGCCCTTTTGATGTGTGTTTGGCAAAAACAGCACAAGAGATATATTGTAAATCATGTTACGACAAAAAAAGCATGACCCAAAGTAATTGAGGGGCATGCTTTTTTCATTGGTGTGCTTTCCCCTCAGATACATTTTGAGTGAGTCGATACCAAAGCCAAAGGTCATTAATGATGGAAGCAAGATCGGCAATTTCTGAATTTAGTTTACAAGAAACTTCGAAGTCTTCTTCGTTATTTAAATAATGTTGTTTTTTATTAATATAGTGCTCAAGTTCTTTTATACGATCAGGAATTTTCCCGCGAACTTGTTCCCATTTTAGTAAAATAGCATGTTGCATTTTTTCGGGGATTTCTTCCCAGTCTTCTTGTAAATGTGGAATTTCAATTCCTAGATGTTCATCGTATAAGAAATACTTTTCCATAAGTTCACCCCCGTTTTCCTGCTTATATTGTACAGAAAAACAGAAAGAAGTTCGACGAAATTGTTTGAAAAAATTTGAAAATGACTCTTGATACATTTTGTGAAAGGTGTTAAAGTGTGAATTATTATAAAAGAAAATGAATATTTATTCTTTAGGGGGATGCAAAATGGAGAAGAAAAAAGTTGTATTAGCATATTCCGGAGGTCTTGATACTTCCGTTGCAATTAAATGGTTACAAGAGAAGAATTATGATATTATCGCGCTTTGTTTAGACTTAGGGGAAGGTAAAGACTTAGCATTTGTAAAGGAAAAGGCACTTTCAGTAGGTGCAATTAAATCATATATGATTGACGTTCAAGAAGAATTTGCAAACGAATATGCATTGATGGCGATGCAAGCACACACATTATACGAAGGAAAATACCCTCTTGTCTCTGCATTATCTCGTCCGCTTATTGCGAAGAAATTAGTAGAAATCGCAGAACAAGAAGGCGCAACTGCAGTTGCACACGGATGTACAGGAAAAGGAAATGACCAAGTTCGTTTTGAAGTTTCTATCCAAGCATTAAATCCTTACTTAGAAGTGATTGCGCCTGTACGTGAATGGAAATGGTCACGTGAAGAAGAAATTGCATATGCAAAAGAAAACGATGTACCAATTCCGATTAATTTAGATAGCCCGTTTTCAATCGATCAAAACTTATGGGGACGCAGCAACGAATGTGGAATTTTAGAAGATCCATGGGCAGCGCCGCCAGAAGATGCATATGAGATGACATTAGCGTTAGAAGATACACCGAATAAACCAGAGTTTGTAGAAATCGGATTTGAAGCGGGCGTACCGACTACTTTAAATGGCACTGCATATTCACTTGCAGAATTAATTAAAACGTTAAATGCGCTTGCTGGAAAACACGGCGTTGGACGTATTGATCACGTAGAAAATCGTCTTGTCGGTATTAAATCTCGTGAAGTATACGAATGCCCAGCAGCAATGACGTTAATCACTGCGCATAAAGAGTTGGAAGATTTAACACACGTAAAAGAAGTAGCGCATTTTAAACCAGTGATTGAACAGAAAATAACAGAACTTATTTATAACGGTTTATGGTTCTCACCTTTAAAACAAGCGCTTCATGCATTTTTACAAGAAACGCAAAAGAATGTAACAGGTACAGTGCGTGTGAAATTATTTAAAGGTCATGCGATTGTAGAAGGACGTAAATCTGAATACTCTTTATACGATGAAAAATTAGCAACATATACTGCCCAGGACGAATTTAATCATGATGCAGCAGTTGGATTCATTTCATTATTTGGTTTACCGACGAAAGTATACAGCCAAGTGAATCAAAAGAAGGTGGAAGCGTGAGCAAACTTTGGGGCGGACGTTTTACTGAAGAAGCGGAAGCGTGGGTTGAAGAGTTTGGAGCATCCATCTCTTTCGATCAACAATTAGTAAATCAAGATATAAACGGGAGTATTGCACACGTAACGATGCTAGCAAAGCAAGGCATCGTTACGAAAGAAGAAGCAGAGAAAATAAAGATAGGTCTTCAATATTTATTGAAAGAAGCAAAAGAGAATAAGCTACAATTTTTAGTAGAAGCAGAGGATATTCATTTAAACATCGAAAAAATGTTAATTGAACAAATTGGCGAAGTAGGAGGAAAACTTCACACTGGCCGAAGTCGTAATGATCAAGTAGCGACAGATATGCATTTGTATTTAAAAGAAAAGGTAGAACATATTATAAAAGCTACAAAACAATTGCAAACTGTTCTTGTTCATCAAGCAGAAAATAATATTGAAACGATTATGCCTGGCTATACGCATTTGCAACGTGCTCAGCCGATTTCATTTGCTCATCATATTCTCGCTTACTTTTGGATGTTAGAGCGTGATGTAAATCGTTATGAAGATTCGTTAAAGCGTATTAATATCTCCCCATTAGGAGCAGGAGCGCTAGCTGGGACGACATTCCCGATTGACCGAGAATATAGTGCGGAGCTTCTTGGATTTAATGGAATATATGAAAATAGTTTAGATGCAGTAAGCGATCGTGATTTCATCTTGGAGTTTTTAAGTAACTCATCTCTGCTTATGATGCACTTATCGCGCTTTTGTGAAGAACTTATTTTATGGAGTAGCCAAGAGTTTCAATTTATTGAAATGAGTGATCAATACGCAACTGGAAGCAGCATTATGCCGCAAAAGAAAAATCCGGATATGGCGGAACTAATCCGTGGTAAAACAGGCAGAGTATACGGTAATTTATTCAGTTTACTTACAGTAATGAAAGGATTACCGCTCGCTTACAATAAAGACTTGCAAGAAGATAAAGAAGGAATGTTTGATACAGTAAAAACAGTAGAAGGATGCCTTCATATTATGGCGGGCATGCTTGAAACGATGACTGTAAACAAAGAAAAAATGGGGCAAGCTGTGACGCAAGATTTCTCCAACGCAACAGAAATTGCCGACTATTTAGCAAACAAAGGACTACCATTCCGTCAAGCTCATGAAATTGTTGGGAAGTTAGTGCTATATTGCACACAAAAAGGAATTTATTTATTAGATGTCTCGCTTGAAACATATAAAGAAATGAGCTCTTTATTTGAAGAGGATTTGTATGAAGTTCTTTCACCATATGCGGCTGTAAAGCGTCGTAATAGTTCGGGTGGAACAGGATTTGAACAAATCAAAAACGCTTTGGAGAAGGCGAAGGGGTTAACGAAAGAATTTATTAAGAATTGAGTTGGGAAGTACGCCAGTCTAGTAAAGTCTGGCGTACTTTGTTTTTTAATAATATTTAAGTTACAATATAGTAAAAAATAACAATTTAGAGGAAGTCTATGAAAAAAATAGTGTTTATCATTGTACTGGTAATTAGTTTAATTGCAAATGCTAAAGTGTTTCTTTTGGACAAATATATGTATGTTGGTGAAAAAGAAAAGCGAGAAGAAGCGATTATCGCAACGATGTGGCATTTGCAAGATAAAGGATATAAAGAAAGTGATATTTTATATATAAAACCGGCCTTTTATAGCAAAATGGATTCGTATGGAATGAATGTGCAGTTTAAAGATGAACCAAATGAATCATATACATATAGAGTTTTAAAAGATACGAAAACAAATAAACTAACTGTACACCAAGATAGCAATGAGCAAGGTGGTATGGGCGGGAAGCATCAAGAGCTTAAATAAAGAAAGAAAACGACTGATGGCATTCGCCTGCAGTCGTTTTTCTTTTAATCATACTTATGTCGATCTTCCGTAATTCGAATATACTCAATATCCATCAAATCTCTAAGTAATGCACCGTTACTTAGTTCAACGCCATGTTTCTCTTTAAAATGAGTACGAATCGTATCTAGCATTTCGAGTTCTTTCCCATTCACATCTAAAATAATACGTTCAGAATCATCCATGTTGCATCCTCCTTTTTTACACATATATATTTTGTCCGTCTATTTCTAAAAAATGTATGTTAACGTAATGTTAGGAAATAAGAAAGGGATGAAAAATGAGACGTATTTATTTTATAGGGTTAATTTTGTACACGCTAATTGTATTACACGTTGCATTCCCAAATATCTTTTCATTTGAGGATTTAGAAACAGTACACGTTGCGATATTTATTTTTGCTCTATTTGTAGTAGATTGCTTTATTTCTATATGGATTTCGAAAAGAAAAGATATACAAGGTGAAAAAGAAATGGAACGGAAAAAGAGAAAACATTCATTTTGGATGATGACATACTGTTTGTCTTTAGTGCTTACTGCTGCTTTTTTTAGTGAACATATTCCATTAGAAAGATTAAATATTGGATTTGGAGCGTTCGTATTTGCATACTATTTTTTTATGCACTTTCTTCCTTATATGAAAGAAAAGCGAGGAGAAGAGGAAAATCCGCTTGTAGAAGAAGCGAGAGAGCAAGAGCATAAGAGAATAGAAGAAGATATAAAGAAACTCGGAGAACAAAAGTGGTATTTAAAATCAAAAATCATATATGTTCTTTGCTTTATTACGCCGCCAATTGGCTATTTGTACGTTTTCTTACTTCGTAAAAAAATGACAGAGGGTGCAAGGCAAACGTACTTAACGATCGCGACAATCATGATGGCGTTATGGTCTTTGAAGTTTCTTCCGCCTTATGTGTTGGCAATTACCGTTGTTGTCGTAGCATGTCTTGTGTTTATAGTGAAGTTTATAAAATGAAAAACACCAAGCCTATGTGGACTTGGTGTTTTATCTATAAATTAAAGCTCACCTTGTTCCTCATCACCACGAACAACAAGGACATCGCATTTCGCATAGCGAATAATATGTTCAGAGACGCTACCAATTAGGAAACGCTCAACAGCATTTAAACCAGTCGCACCACACATAATTAAATCTACTTTATGATTTGGAGCGATTTCTTTTGAAATTTTTGATTTAGGATTACCGAATTCTAATACAGTTTCAATTTTTTCAAGACCAGCTTCAAGCGCAGTTTTTTTGTAGTCTTCTAATAAGTCTTCTGCAAATAGATTTGCCCGTTCAGCAATTGCAAGGCTATAAGCTTCTACTGCTGAGTATGCTTTTACATCAACGATATGAGCAATTGTTAATGTTGCATTGTTGCGCTTTGCGACTTGAATTGCTTTTTTAAAGGCTTTTTCTGCTTCTTTAGAACCATCCACCGCGATTAAAATATTTGTATATGTATTATTCATAGTAAATTCCTCCCAATCTGTTTTATAACTGTTTACAACTTAATTATAAAACAAATTTTGGTAACGTGCTTGCCAGAAACGTTACAGAATTTTGAAAACTCTGTTTCAATTCATTTTAGTTGTAATTGGAGCGAGAACTTGTTACATATGAAGTATAGCAATTTAAAAGGGGGCAGTTTTGTGAGACATGCGCTCATTACAGCCGGTACGAAAGGTTTAGGAAAGCAAGTAACAGAAAAGTTATTGGCTAAAGGCTATTCAGTAACAGTAACGTACCATAGCGATACCACGGCTATGGAAACGATGAAAGAAACATATAAAGATGTGGAAGAGCGTCTACAATTCGTGCAAGCGGATGTCACGAAAAAGGAAGATTTACATAAAATAGTAGAAGAAGCGATGAGCCGTTTTGGCAAAATTGACTTTTTAATTAATAATGCTGGTCCATATGTATTTGAACGAAAAAAGTTAGTTGATTATGAAGAAGATGAATGGAATGAAATGATTCAGGGAAATTTAACAGCGGTATTTCATTTATTAAAACTTGTCGTTCCGGTCATGAGAAAACAGAACTTTGGCCGTATTATTAATTACGGATTTCAAGGGGCGGATAGTGCACCGGGATGGATTTATCGTTCAGCTTTTGCCGCAGCGAAAGTAGGACTTGTTTCATTAACGAAAACAGTTGCTTATGAAGAAGCGGAGTATGGTATTACTGCGAACATGGTATGTCCTGGTGATATTATAGGCGAGATGAAAGAGGCAACTATTCAAGAAGCACGTCAGCTGAAAGAGCATAACACACCGATTGGTAGATCTGGAACAGGTGAAGATATTGCAAGAACCATTTCGTTTTTATGTGAGGACGATTCCGATATGATTACCGGTACAATTATTGAAGTTACTGGTGCAGTGGATGTTATTCATAGACATCGATAGAATAAAATAAGATGAAGTTTCGAATAATTGGACAGTTTATCCATTGTGCTGAGAGGTGCGGATAATACTGTCCTTTAATATAAAATTAAATCTATCGGAAAACTCGTGTTATTTTTTTGTCAAATATTGAGATATTATGTTAAAATATAAGAGCGTAGAAAGCGCTTTAAAAAATGATTTAGGGGTCATTTCATAACTCAAGGGGGAACTAATCATGCGTATCGGTATTCCAACAGAAATTAAAAACAATGAAAACCGTGTGGCAATGACGCCAGCGGGAGCAGTACATTTAGTACAAAATGGTCATGAAGTTTTTGTTCAAAAAGGAGCAGGTTTAGGATCTGGCTTTACGGATGAAGAATACGTACAAGCTGGTGCGAAACTTGTAGAAACTGCTGAAGAAGCATGGAATCAAGATATGGTTATGAAGGTAAAAGAGCCAGTAGCAAGTGAATACGGCTATTTCCGTGAAGGTTTAATTTTATTCACATACTTACACTTAGCTCCAGAGCCAGAATTAACGAAAGCATTAATCGATAACAAAGTTGCATCAATCGCATACGAAACAGTACAATTAGACAATCGTTCTTTACCATTACTTGCACCTATGAGTGAAGTAGCTGGTCGTATGTCTGCACAAATCGGTGCACAATTCCTTGAGAAAAACAAAGGTGGTAAAGGTATTTTACTTGCAGGCGTTCCAGGGGTAAAACGCGGCAAAGTAACAATCATCGGCGGTGGTCAAGCTGGTACAAACGCAGCTAAGATTGCAGTAGGTTTAGGTGCAGATGTAACAATCATTGACTTAAGTGCAGAACGTCTTCGTCAATTAGATGATATTTTCGGTAACCAAGTAAAAACATTAATGTCTAATCCATACAACATTGCAGAAGCTGTTAAAGAATCTGACCTTGTTATTGGAGCAGTATTAATTCCAGGTGCAAAAGCGCCAAAACTTGTAACTGAAGAAATGATTCAATCAATGGAACCAGGTTCTGTCGTTGTAGATATCGCGATTGACCAAGGTGGTATTTTCGAAACAACTGATCGTATTACAACTCATGACAACCCAACTTACGAAAAACACGGCGTTGTTCATTATGCAGTTGCTAATATGCCAGGTGCAGTTCCACGTACGTCAACTCTTGCATTAACAAACGTAACAGTACCATATGCAGTACAAATTGCGAACAAAGGTTACAAAGATGCTTGCTTAGGCAACACTGCATTACTAAAAGGTATTAACACATTAGATGGCTATGTAACATTCGAAGCAGTTGCAGAAGCGCACGGCTTACAATACGCCGATGCGAAAGAGCTTCTTGAAAAAGCTCCTGCTTTATCATAATAGAAATACATTCGAGACCTTCCTTTATGAGGAGGGTCTTTTTTTATGGAGAAATAACATGTGAATAATTGTTATTTATTGGTGTAAATCGATTTTTATTATGATAATTTAGAATTATATAACAAAAAGAGGGGATTCAATGGGGAGCAAAAAGAGGAAGAAAAAGCAAGTTAAGAGACAAAAGTATATGAAGAGAAAACAGGAACAGAACATACCTTTTTCAAAAAAAGTAGTCCTTATGATAGAAAAAGTATTTCGATATATTTGTATGTTCTTGTATGTGATTTTTTGTGTGTTTTTATGTGGGATGGTTAAATGTTTGGGGATAACCCCTAATGTTATTGAAGGTATTTTTGGCGTTATGCTTGTTATGGTAGAAGGAATCTTATTCTTTATATTATTTGATAAGGTTTGGCCTAGTCATGAAAGTAAAAAAGATAGAAAAAGAAGCAAAAAATCTTCATCCAATTCAAGCTCATCAAGTGGATTCGGTGACTACAGTAGCAACGATTGTAGCAGCTCAAGTGATGGCGGAGGAGATTGCGGAGGTGGTGGAGACTAAGTTGGTTTTTCAGAAGAACGACTAATGGAAGGATGGGATGAAATATGGAAACTGTGAACTTAATAGAATTAACAAAAGACATTCAAGATCAACATAAAAACTTCGTCGTTTCAAACATAAACAGTCATTGCTTACGCATCGCTGTATTTACTGGTGAATATGATTGGCACTATCATTCTAATTCGGATGAATTATTTATTGTGCTAGAGGGAGAGTTACTTATTGATTTTGAAGATGGAGAAACGGCGGTTTTAAAGCCAAATGATTCTATTTTAATTCCAGCATGTACGATTCATAGAACGAGAGCATTAAAGAGGACGGTAAATCTTTGTTTTGAACATATAGAGGCTGATACGATTATAGTGGAGCAATTATGAAAAAATTATCTGTAGCCGAGTATAGAAAAATCATTCCGATTTTGGAAAGTAATACAAGAACGACGACATTTGCTTATGCGGTATGTGATCAAATGGTAGATGGTGAGGTTTTTGCCAACGAGAAGTTAACAGCAGGATTAATTCGTACAGTTAACGGTATCTATTATTTATTTGGTCATACGGATGATCAAAATTATAATGAAGATTTATTGATGTATTTAAAAATGGCTATTGAAAAAACAGAGAAGAGATTTACACTATTCGCTTCAAGTGAAGAGTGGGAAATGATGATTGAAGGGCGTTTTAGTAATGTACTTCGGAATATGCCACGAATGAAATTCCAAAGAGAAATCTTTGAAGAGCGAACACAAGATGCAAATAAAAATACATATGCAGTGAAGCGTATTGATAAAAGTGATATAGAACGAAGCAGTGAATTTACAGAGAAGTATTATAAAGAATATTGGGGATCAAAAGAAACGTTTTTGAATAGTGGTTTTGGATTTTGTATAGAACAAGATGGGATAATTGTAGCTGAATGCGTCTCAATATTTAGCGGGAATGGTTATGCTGAAATAGATATCGCAACACATGAAGCGCATCAAGGGAAAGGATTAGCTCAAGCTGTTGCAACACGGTTCATTGAACATTGCATGCAAAATGATATTACACCGTGCTGGGATTGTTATGTAGACAATATTCCTTCGCAAAAACTAGCTAGTAAATTAAGTTTTCATAATCCGATAGAATATAGATTGTTTGTACGTAAGAAAACGGGGGAATAAAAATGAATGTGGAATTAACGAGATTCAAAGTGAAACAAGGTAAAAGTCATCGTGTAGATGAATGGATGCAGCTTCTTAATGACAATATGAAAGAAGTGCTTTTGACATTAAACGACGAAAAGATGTACGTTGAGACAATTTTCCGGGAAATAAGAGATGGAGAAGAATACTTATATTGGTATTCTGTGCAAGGAGAAGGCGGGGCTCTTGTCGAAAATTCTCATTATGAAATCGATAAAAAGCACTTGGAATTTTGGCATGAATGTATTGATGAAGAAGCACCATCTGTTGATATGAAAACGGAAGTTGTTATGATTCAAGATGTTGTGAGGGAAGCGATGGAATAATAGAGTAATATTTTGTGAACAAAAAACAGTCTTATTTTTTTGCTGAAATATATATTATTGGAGATGCTATAGGATGAGAATTAGTAATAAATATATCACTCTCGATGAAATAGAGATAATAAGAGAATCCTTAAATAAATTGCATGAATATCATAATAATAAATCAAAATATTTTTCTGGCGATTACCCAAGAATGACATTTGAGGAACGTATTGAAAATTATAAAAAGAACTCAAAGTACGGAGAATATAGAATTGAATTATTGATTGAGTCAGAAACAGATAATATATTAGGATTTTGTATAGCGTATAGTAAAAGCGTAAGCGGAAAGATTGAAGTTTTATTTGTTGATGAAAAATACCGAAGAAACGGATTTGGTTTGAAATTAATGAATAGTGCAGTGGAATGGTTTAAAGTGAAAAAGATAGATGAAATTGAATTAACAGTAGTGTATGGAAATGAAGCTGTATCATTTTATGAAAAGCTGGGATTTTATCCTCGTTCAATTATTATGGCAACTAAGTCATAACGATAGTATGGGGAGAGATGAGTGGGAGTTTTTGTTTCAAAAAAATGGTTCATATTTTACTAAATTATATGTGAAGAGCACATCAAAATAAATGTGCTTTTTACTATGGAAAAATTTATAAAAGCTGTATTTGGATATCTTTAAGTGAAAATAAAGAGGGATATCGAGAATATTTTAGGATAAACTATAAAGTGAAACTTTAATCAGTGGGGGGCATCCCCCACTGATTATCAGCCCTCACCAATCGGGCTTTTACGAGCAGTCCGCCCCCCACCTAACTTCTTTGCTTCCGCTGAATTTTGATGTGGGGTCTTACTGCCTGTTAATGCGGGATAAAGAAATAAAAAACACCAAACCAAAAGACTTACCAATATACGGTGTAGTCGTAACAGGAAAAAGAGGATTTACAAAGTTTACAAGGGTCACCGTATATTAAGGCTGCTGTAAGAGGTGTAACAGTTGAGAAATATTGATTACGAGTAATTAATGTGAATAATCAGAAAACTTATGTTATAATATGGGAAAAGGAGGTTTATATGAGGCAAATACATGGAGCAATTTATATTTACATAACAATGTTTTTCGTGGCGATATCCTATGGATTGGGGCACGTGTATTCGCATCCTATACTAACTTTTTTAAGCGGAGCATGTATGGCGTTTGCGCTTCTTGTCCACCTTTTCTCAGTTTGGATCGTGAAATTTCAATTAAATATTAGTGAAATAGAAGAAGGCACTTTCTAAGTGGCCTTCTTTTTTTAATAATATTTTGGAAGGTCTTGCAGCAATTTTTCAATTTTGCATTCGGTTTCTTCACATATAGACAGTGTGCGTAGTCGGAAAAACAAACTACGTAAGAAAGATTTTATATTTCCGTATAGGTACTCGTACGATTCGGTATGTAATGTCTGTTTTTTGACGGGTAATTGAGCTACTAATTCATGAAGGGCTAATAGGAGTACCTCTTCCTTTAGACCATTTTGTAGCATTGCGACAATCGGATAAACGAGACGTTCGTCTTCTTCATATTTGTAGTAAATAGAATGGACACAAACTTTGTTTAATAAAGTTTGTAATATTTCTTCGTAATATAAAGTTTCCAGTTTAGGACTACGAACAAGCGCCTCAAATGTATCAGAAGCGTGAGCGATACTATGTGCCCAGCCGTGGTCTTGCACATATCCGCGGAAATCATGCTCGTTGTTCATATATAACACTAATCGATCTTTTACATGTAAAAGATCAGCCTGTGATAAGAAATTATGATTTGTATCGGCATCAATAATGAGTGCAATTAATAATGTTGTAAATGCACGGGTAAATACCGCATCTTCGTCATCCGAATGAATTTTATACAATAAATATTTGTCACTGATGCTTTCTAATAATAGTTTCTGTAATTGTGTGTGTGAAAGGTAGTCCTTTTTGATGAGATGGTAAAAAGTAGAGCAAATAAGTTTGTCCCTTAAATAGCTATCGGTAACACCGATATGTTTAAGCATATTGGAAATTAAAGAATCCATGTTAATTGTATCCATTACGTAATGATTATTACGAATTTCTTCTAACTGTTGTTGTAACATATAAACCACCTATTTTAGAAAATTCTGTATTTTAATAGTATAATAAGAGGAAGAAATAGACAATAAATAAGTGCTTTTGAATGGAGGTGGGCATTATGAAGAGAGCATTATTCTTTTTCATTAGTATTTTCTTTTTAGGAAGCTGTTCCATTTCGTATGTTACTTTTTCTAGCGAGAGCAAAAGTTGGACGGGACAATATAAGGGCCATATTAAGGACGACAGTGAAGATGGAGTGTTTACGTTTCAGTATAAGGGCGGAGATGGGAATACAGAATTTAAGAATTTAGAGATTGCTATTAATGGAGCCTTTAGTACAATGACACAAACGTCAGAAGTTCATAGAGGAGCAAAGGTTGAAATGAAGTCTTCTTGTGTAAGTTGCGCGCCTATCTCTAAAGATGAACCAATAGAGATTGTGATTAAATGGGATGATAAGTATGAGGAGAAGATGGTGCTAAATTTGAAATAGTAGAGAAATAAAAAAGGCAGCAATCAAGCTGCCTTTTTTATTATTTTACAAATTGTAACTCTTTCGGGAACTTCGTTAAAATTTCTGATCCGTCTTTTGTGATGTAAATATCATCTTCAATACGAACGCCACCTACGTTTGGTACGTAAATACCTGGCTCGATTGTGAAGACCATACCTTCTTTTAATGGAGACTCGTTGCCAGCTTTTACATCTGGATATTCGTGTACGCTAATTCCAAGTCCGTGACCAAGGCGGTGTGGGAAGAAGTCACCGTAACCTGCATCTGCGATAACAGAACGTGCAGCGTTGTCGATTGCGCCAAGTGTAACACCCGGTTTACATGCTTCAACTGCTTGTAGTTGTCCAGCAAGTACAGTGTTGTAAATGCGAGTTTGCTCTTCAGAAATCTCACCGAATGCTACTGTACGTGTAATATCAGAGCAATAACCATCAATGATTACGCCTAAATCAAATAGTACGAAATCGCCGCGTTTCATTTTGTTTGCGCCAGGAATACCGTGTGGAAGAGCAGAGTTCGCACCTGCTAATACCATCGTATCAAATGACATTTTATGTATGCCTTTTGTTTTTAATTCGTGTTCAATAATTGCTAATACTTCTAGCTCGCTGCGGTTTTCTTTAATTGCATTTACACCAACTTCAACAGCATAGTCCGCCATTTTAGCTGCTTCGCGTAAAATAGAAAGTTCTTTTTCATCTTTAATTAAACGAAGTTCGCGAACTTTCTCCTCAGCTGATTTGAAAGCTGCATTTGGGAATAATTTCGTTAATTCTTCGTAGCGCTCTACGTTTAAATGTTCTTTTTCAATTGCAACTGCATTTGCATTGATGCCGCGGTCTTTAATTGCTTTTGCAATCATATCCCATGGTCTGTCAGTATCAGTAAATCCGATAATTTCATGTGCCCAGCCAGCGTTACGCGCTTGACCTTCTTCCATTTTAGGGCAAATTAAAATAGGTTCTTTTTCTTGGAATACAAACATACCAAGAAGTCTTTCGTGTGGTTCACAGTGGAAGTTTGTCATGTAGAAGACGTTCGGTGTAGAAGTTAAGAACGCAGCTTCTACGTTTTTTTCTTTTAGCCATTGCATTAAATTTTCTAATCTAGCATTCATCGATTGGCACCCCCGAGATATTTAATTACAAATATAACTTTAACTCGGAAGAAAGCGTTATGACAAGTAAATAGATGTTAGAAAAGACAGGGGATTGAAAAATCATGTAGAATAAAAAGTGAGAATGTGAATAGGGGAGGAATGTAATAATGAAAGTATCTTATCATGGACATTCAGTTGTGAAAATTGAGACGAATGGAAAAGTTATTTTAATTGACCCGTTTTTAACAGGTAATCCGAGAACAGATTTAAAAGCTGAAGATGTAAAAGTGGATGCAATTCTTTTATCGCATGGACACGGTGATCATGTTGGAGATACAGTAGAACTTGCGAAGAAAAATAATGCAGTTGTTGTAGCGCCATTTGAACTAGCAACATTTTTAAATTGGCAAGGTGTAAATACACACCCGATGCATATTGGTGGTTCACATGAATTTGACTTCGGAAAAGTGAAGTTTACACAAGCATTCCACGGCTCTAGTTATATTGATGAAGAAAATAAGACGATTACATATACAGGTATGCCAGCAGGTATTTTATTTACAGCAGAAGAGAGAACTGTATACCATGCAGG
The DNA here is from genome assembly GCF_053557995.1 of Bacillus sp. XB1. Classification (NCBI taxonomy): domain Bacteria; kingdom Bacillati; phylum Bacillota; class Bacilli; order Caryophanales; family Bacillaceae; genus Bacillus; species Bacillus sp. XB1. The sequence goes on from NZ_JBNRIL010000002.1 coordinate 242,444, forward strand.
AGATACTGCACTATTCTCTGATATGAAGTTAATTGGGGAATTAAATAAAGTTGATCTAGCATTTTTACCAATTGGTGATAATTTCACAATGGGACCAGAAGATGCTGTACTAGCGGCAAAATGGATTAATGCGAAAACTGTTGTACCGATGCATTACAATACGTTCCCAGTTATTGAACAAGATCCATATCAATTTGTAGAAAAGCTACAAAATTGTACAGGGAAAGTATTAGAAGCTGGAGAAAGTATTACACTATAGAAAAGAAACCCTTCATTTGAAAAGAAAAGTGAAGGGTTTTTACGTGTGTAGGACAGCTTTTAATACTTGTATTTGTTTTGGTGATTCTTTTCTTTTGGTACGTGGCTGTTCAGGTGTTTCATTCAATTCCATTGTAACTTTTTTCCCATCTACGAAAGCTAAAAATACAGCACCTACAACCTCTAAAAGTTTTTTCATCATGTGTTCGCTCCTTTGTTTTATTTCTTGTCTTAATTGTATAGGTAATCAAGTGTGCGAACTATCGAATGAGATGACAATAGCATTACATTGTTGTAATAGAATGACTGGTGGAATGTAAGAGTCATTTTGTTATAAAAAAAATAGTACAGGTATGCAAAGAGAGAGTGTAACAGTTTTGAAAATATAGTATACTGAAAGTACAACACATGAAGAATTTAGGGAAAAGAAAGTATGGTGAAACCATTTGGCTACCAAGCATAACCAAATTTTAGAACATATTAATAGCCTGCCAGTAGGCCATAAAATTTCTGTAAGACAAATTGCGAAAGATTTGAGTGTAAGTGAAGGGACCGCTTACCGTGCAATTAAAGATGCAGAAAATAAAGGGTATGTTAGTACAATTGAACGTGTCGGAACAATTCGAATTGAACAAAAGAAGAAAGAGAATATCGAAAAACTGACATATGCAGAAGTCGTTAACATTGTCGACGGTCAAGTACTTGGAGGCAGAGAAGGACTACATAAAACGTTAAATAAATTCGTAATCGGGGCAATGAAATTAGAAGCGATGATGCGCTATACAGAAGCTGGGAACTTACTTATTGTCGGTAACCGTACGAACGCACATCAATTAGCGTTAGAAACTGGAGCCGCTGTATTAATTACGGGCGGATTTGATACGGAAGATCATGTGAAGAAATTAGCAGATGAATTAAAACTGCCGATTATTTCAAGTAGTTACGATACCTTTACAGTTGCAACGTTAATTAACCGTGCGATTTACGATCAGCTTATTAAGAAAGAAATTGTACTCGTTGAAGATATTTTAACGCCAATTGAAGAAACGTTATATTTAAAGCCAAATGATACAGTGCAGCAATGGCATGCCTATAATGAAGAGACGATGCACGGAAGGTATCCGATTGTTGATGAAAGTAACAAAGTGCTAGGAATCGTGACTTCAAAAGATATGATCGGTGTAGCGAAAGAAACACCAATTGATAAAGTGATGACAAAACACCCAATTACAGTGAACGGTAAAATGTCTGTCGCAGCTGCGGCACGTATGATGGTGTGGGAAGGTATTGAGTTACTTCCTGTTGTTGATGAAGGAAATAAACTACAAGGTATTATTAGCCGTCAAGATGTACTTCAGGCACTGCAAATGATTCAACGGCAGCCACAAGTTGGAGAAACCATTGATGATATTGTAACGAATCAATTTATGACGCCGAAAGAAGCGAAGAATGAGCATCTATATCAATTTTCGGTGACGCCGCAAATGACGAACTCAATCGGAACGTTATCGTACGGTGTATTTGCAACAATTGTGACAGAAGCGACAAATCGCGTCATTCGTGCGCAAAAGAAAAGCGATTTAATTGTTGAAAACTTAACGATTTATTTCGTAAAGCCGGTTCAAATTGATAATGTTGTATCTGTTCATCCGAAAGTATTAGAAATTGGGCGTAAATTTGGTAAGGTCGATGTAGAGGTGCATCATGAAGGTAATGTTGTTGGAAAGGCATTACTTATGGTGCAGTTAATCGATAAATAAAAAGATGGAACAAATCGTTTTGATTTGTTCCATCTTTTTTTGTTGTTTTAAATTTGAAAGGCATGATTTTAGATGGGAGTTTTAGTGAAATATGTATGGAGTGGAGTGGAAAAGTAACGTAAGAAAAGACAGAATAGTAATTCAATTTGGTTGTATATTGTGTTATGATTATATTGTAAGAAAATGGATTTCTGAAAGGTGGTATGCATTATGTCGTCAGCCGTACTCTTTTTTGGTAGTATCGCACTATTTTACTTTCTTGTAATGATACCGATCCAATATTTATATTTACAAGGTTTACATGAAAAAAAGGAAAAGACAGGATTATCTCAGCGAGAGCTATATGAAAAAATGTCTTTTGGAGAAGAACAACTACATTTTCATGTACAAGGTAACCCATTTAATATACCATCTGCGTTTGTTGCATATATGATTTTGAAAGTTAAGGGACGTAAAAAAGCATCACAATATTGATGCTTTTTTATGTTGCTTCATAGACTTCGGCTTCTTTAACTGCTAATGGCAAGAAATGTTTGTATTGGCGAAACCCGTTAAATACACTTGCACTACCAAATAGAACGAATAAAACACCAACGATAATACGAGCGGTTGAAAGTTCTAAAAAGAATTGGTTTATCCCGAAAAATAAAACGAATGAACCGAGTGCCATTGCGGATTTTCCTGAGAGCCAACCTTTCTCCATTGGGCGGTTTGTACGAAAGTATTTTGTTTTGTAAAAGAGGTACAACATAAATGAGACGATAATACAGAAGACTAATACTGGCATAGTGAACACTCCCATCGCTTTGTGAAAAATAATAGAAAAGAAAAAGAAATATCTAAACTTTCTAACTTTTATTATAAAGCAATTGTTCGCATGTATGAAATACTTTCCGTTATAATGGAGGATAAAGTGAAGAAGTTGATTAAAAAGGAGATTATACATATGCATGAGCAAATTTTAGGAGCAATTAAAGAGTTTGATACAATTATTATTCATCGCCACGTGCGTCCGGACCCAGATGCGTTAGGTTCACAGGGTGGTCTTGGTACAATTCTACAAGAATCGTTTCCAGAGAAAAATATTTATACGGTTGGGTACAATGAACCGTCACTAGCATACTTACGAGTAATGGATGATATTGAAGATAGTGTATACGAAAATGCGCTTGTTATTGTTTGTGATACTGCGAATCAAGAACGGGTTGACGATCAACGCTATACAAAAGGGAAGATGTTAATTAAAATTGATCATCATCCAAATGAAGATCCATATGGAGATATTACGTGGGTAGACACGACAGCGAGTTCTACAAGTGAAATGATTTATGAGTTTTATAACTATGGAAAAGATAAAGGATTAAAAATAACAAAAGAAGCAGCTCGCCTTATTTTAGCAGGAATTGTTGGAGATACAGGTCGTTTCTTATTCCCAAATACGACAGCAAAAACACTTCGTTACGTAAGTGAGCTTGTTGATATGGGTGTGAAATTCACAGATTTATACAATGAAATGTATAAGACAAAAGAAAAAATTGCTCGTTTAAACGGTTATATTTTACAAAACTTTACGATGGTAGAAGAAGGAGCAGCTTACATTAAATTAACGAAAGAAGTATTAGAAGAGTTTGATGTACTTCCTTCTGAAGCATCTGGTGTTGTTGGAGCGCTTGGCAATATTGATGGATTAAAGGCGTGGGTTCTATTTTTAGAGGAAGATGACGTAATTCGTGTTCGTCTTCGTTCAAAAGGACCAGTTATAAACAAATTGGCAATGCAATATAACGGCGGAGGGCATCCGATGGCTTCTGGTGCCAAGGCATCTTCTTGGGAAGAAGCGGATCGTCTTTTTGCTGATTTACGTGAGATTTGTAAATAAAAGACTATATGTTAGAACGAAAAGAAGGAGCGGCGCTAAAGCCCTCCTTCTTTATTTTTCTTTCTCTATAGTAATGCTAATTTCAAGCACTGTATCAAAAGATATTGTATCGACTTTAAAACGGTATAGGCGATCGTAATGTTTGTATGTTTTATTTTCGATTACCTTTTTTAGTAGGTCTTTATTTTTTGCGATACTTTGAATGTTTTTCGTTAAAAGATGCTGGAGATCATTATGAATAGATGTAGTCATATTTTCGAGTGTAAGATTGTCTAAATCGTATTTTTCTCGATTGATAAGTTTTATTTTAATCTCTTGAATGGTTAAGAGCCGTTTATTTTCAGTGTTCAATTTTTCTTGATCTTCGAGAAGGACGTGGAGCTTTGCTTCTTGTTTTTCTATAATTTCTCTTTGTTCTGCTATTTTACTAGCTTGTTCTTGTTGAAAAACACCGTATATGTACAAAAAAATAAACCAGCTCAACACGCCTCCAACAGCAGCACCAGCTAATACTAAGTACCATCTTTTTGCTGTATTGGCACTTGGTACTCTCATACATGTTCCTGCGTTAGCCATTTAATAATAATGAGACCTGTTTGCATACCACCAGTTGCGAAAAAAATAAGGAGAATTTGTTTTACGATATCTTTCATATCTCCGCCAAAGAAACTTCTTTCAAAGCTATAAAAGGTATCGAATGTTCCGCCGATTGCTGCAACGAGTGCCCAAATTCTTAAATTTTGGGCGAATTGATTAATGTAAGTTAGAGCTGGTTTTCCGATAAGAAACGCACCAAATCCACCAATTAATGAACCGCCAAGTATAACCCCAAAGGCAATAAAATAACTAATAATAAGCAGAGAGAAAAAAGTATGTTCTCTTACATCCATCGTCATTCCCCTTTCTTCTTCATATATATGGACAAAGTATAAGAAGTATGTTTTGATTTCCGCTTTCCTCATCACCTATAATAAAAGTAGTCAAATAGGTAAAGAGAGGGTACAACAGTGAAGTTTGTGCATTTACAATGTCAAACCGTTTTTAGTTTATTAAAAAGTGCTTGTAAAATTGATGAGCTTGTAGTCAGGGCGAAAGAACTTGGTTTTTCATCGCTAGCTATTACGGATGAAAATGTTATGTATGGTGTTATTCCGTTTTATAAAGCATGTAAGAAACATGGTATACAGCCTGTTATTGGATTAACCGCTTCTATTTTTAGTGAAGAAGAAGAAAGGTCTTATCCGCTTGTATTACTTGCTGAGAATGAAATAGGCTACCAAAATTTATTAAAGATTTCTAGCAGTATTATGACAAAGTCCAAAGAAGGTATTCCTAAGAAGTGGCTTGCGCATTATGCGAAAGGATTAATTGCTATTTCGCCAGGTAAAGATGGCGAAATTGAGCAATTATTACTAGAAGACAATGAGAGTCAGGCTGAAGAAGTAGCTCGCACGTATCAAAATATGTTCGGCCATTTTTATATGAGTTTGCAGCATCATGCAATTCAAGATGAGTTGCTTTTACAAGAGAAACTACCTGAATTTATTAGTAGGGTTAATATTCCAGTCGTTGCAACAAATGATGTGCGCTATATCAATCAAAGTGACGCGCTTGTTCACGAATGTTTACTATCTGTTGAAAGTGGAACGAAAATGACTGATCCAGATAGGCCGAGGCTGAAAACAGATCAGTATTATTTAAAGTCATCGGATGAAATGGAAGCACTATTTTCCCATGCGCCGGAAGCAATCCAAAATACAATAAAAATTGCAGAGCGTTGCCAAGTAGAAATACCGTTCCATGTAAATCAACTTCCGAAGTTTCCTGTTCCGTCTAATGAAACGAGTGATATATACTTGCGTCGTGTTTGTGAAGAAGGTTTGCGGAAACGATATGGTGAACCGAAAGAAGTGCATATAAAGCGTTTGGATCATGAATTAAATGTTATTTCTCGTATGGGATTTAGTGATTATTTCCTCATCGTATGGGATTTTATGAAGTATGCACATGAAAATCATATTCTAACAGGACCAGGTCGTGGATCGGCAGCTGGTTCACTCGTTTCATACGTATTAGAAATTACAGATATTGATCCAATTGAATACGATCTATTATTTGAAAGGTTTTTAAATCCTGAACGTGTGACGCTTCCTGATATTGATATTGATTTTCCAGACGTAAGACGTGATGAGATGATTCGCTATGTGAAAGATAAATACGGTCAGCTCCGTGTTGCGCAAATTGTAACGTTTGGTACGCTTGCAGCAAAAGCGGCAATTAGAGACATTGCCCGCGTAATGGGGCTTCCGCCGCGAGATATTGATATATTTTCAAAACTTATCCCATCAAAGCTTGGTATAACGTTAAAAGATGCATATGAAGAATCACAATCACTTCGTGAGTTTATACAAGGGAATCTTTTGCATGAGCGTGTGTTTGAAATCGCAAAACGTGTAGAAGGTTTACCACGTCATACGTCTATTCATGCGGCTGGTGTTATTATGAGTCAAGAACCGCTAACAGGCAGTGTAGCAATTCAAGAAGGACATAACGATGTTTATGTTACGCAATATCCAGCCGATGCGCTAGAAGAACTTGGGTTGCTTAAGATGGACTTTTTAGGATTACGTAATTTAACGTTACTTGAAAATATTATAAAATTTATCGCGAACAAAACTGGGAAAGAAATCGATATAAGAAACTTACCTCTTCAAGATGAAAAGACATTCCAATTATTAGGGAGAGGAGATACAACAGGTGTATTCCAGCTTGAGTCAGGCGGTATGCGAAATGTACTTCGCGGGTTAAAACCGAATGAGTTTGAAGATATCGTAGCTGTTAACTCGTTATACAGACCAGGACCGATGGAACAGATACCGACTTTTATTGAATCGAAACATGGAAAAAGAAAAATCGAATATTTACATCCGGATTTAAAGCCAATTTTAGAAAGAACATACGGCGTCATTGTATACCAAGAACAAATTATGCAAATTGCATCGAAGTTAGCAGGGTTTTCGCTTGGAGAAGCAGATTTACTGCGCCGTGCAGTGAGTAAAAAAAATCGTGATATTTTAGATCAGGAACGTAAGCATTTCGTCCAGGGATGTTTGCGAAATGGATATGATGAGACGTCTGCTGAAAAAATTTATGATTTAATTGTAAGATTTGCGAATTACGGTTTTAACCGAAGTCACGCTGTAGCTTACAGTATGATCGGATATCAGCTTGCCTATTTGAAAGCGAACTATACGCTGGAATTTATGACGGCATTATTATCAAGCGCAATTGGAAATGAAGATAAAATTGTACAGTATATACGAGAAACGAAGCGGAAAGGTTTTCACGTTTTGCCGCCGTCTCTTCAGAGAAGTGGTTATAACTTCCAAATAGAAGGGAATGCGATACGTTACAGTTTACTTTCGATCCGAAATATTGGAATGGCTACAGTGACGGCATTATTAGAAGAACGAGAGAAAAAAATGTTCGAAGATTTATTTGAATTTTGTCTCCGTATGCCGTCAAAGTTCGTAACGGAGCGTAATTTAGAAGCTTTCGTCTGGTCGGGATGTTTTGATGATTTTGGTGTTTCGAGAACGAATTTATGGAAAAGTATTAAAGGGGCGTTAGAGTACGCGAATCTCGCACGTGATTTAGGAGATGCTGTTCCAAAATCAAAATATGTACAAGGAGAAGAGCTATCTTTTATTGAACAACTAAATAAAGAGAAAGAAGTACTTGGCTTTTATTTATCAAGTTATCCGACAGCGCAATATGTGAAGTTAGCAAAAGAATTAGAAATTCCATCTCTCGCTCAGGCGATGCGACACAAGAAAAAAGTACAAAGAGCTATTGTGTATATAACAAGTGTTAGAGTGATTCGTACGAAAAAGTTTCAAAAGATGGCATTTATTACATTCTGTGATCAAAATGATGAAATGGAAGCGGTCCTCTTCCCGGAAACGTATATACATTTCTCGGATAAGTTGCAAGAAGGAGCAATTGTTTTAGTTGACGGTACGATTGAGCTAAGAAATCATAAGCTGCAATGGATTGTAAATGGACTATATCCGCTAGAGGAAATGGATGTTTATGAAGAAAAGAAAGACGCATCTGTTTACGTGAAATTGCCATCTCAGTATGAGAAAAAGCTTTTAAATCGGGTTACGAAAATATTGTTCGACTATTCAGGTTTTGCGAAAGTACTAATTTATTATGAAAAGGAACATAAAATGGTACAATTATCTCGGAGTTTATCGATTCATCCAAGTGAAGAATGTTTAGGAGCACTTCGTGAAATTGTCGGGGAAGAAAATGTAGTTGTGAAAATATAATGGACAATTTCCCTACACTTCGATTATTATAGTAGTAGTGTTCGTGGTCAGACCACTTGGAGAAATTGATATCAGCAAGAATAATTTGAGGAGAGTGGATAGTTTGTCAACACTTCGTGAAGAAGCACTTCACATGCATAAAGTGCATCAAGGAAAATTAGAAACTGTATCAAAAGTAAAAGTAGAAAATGCAAAAGATTTAAGTCTTGCATATTCTCCAGGGGTTGCAGAACCTTGTAAAGAAATTTATGACGATAAAAGTAAGGTATATGAATATACGATGAAGGGAAATATGGTAGCAGTTGTGACAGATGGAACAGCTGTACTTGGTCTTGGTAACATTGGACCTGAAGCATCTCTTCCAGTAATGGAAGGTAAAGCTGTATTATTCAAGAGCTTTGCTGGTGTAGATGCATTCCCAATTGCCTTAAATACAAACGATGTAGATAAAATTGTTGAAACTGTAAAATTAATGGAGCCAACTTTTGGCGGCGTTAACTTAGAAGATATCGCAGCACCAAACTGCTTCATTATTGAAGAGCGTTTGAAAAAAGAAACAAATATTCCTATCTTCCATGATGATCAACACGGAACAGCTATTGTAACAGTAGCAGGTCTTGTAAATGCACTGAAATTAGTTGGAAAGAAAATGTCTGACATTAAAGTTGTCGCAAATGGCGCAGGTGCAGCAGGTATTGCAATTATTAAACTTTTATATCGCTATGGTGTACGCGACATTATTATGTGTGACCGTAAAGGGGCAATCTATGATGGTCGTCCTACAGGTATGAATCCGGTGAAGGATGAAGTTGCAAAATATACAAATAAGAATCGTATAGAAGGTTCTTTAGCTGATGTTGTACAAGGTGCAGACGTATTCATTGGTGTATCTGCAGAAGGTGCATTAACAGAAGAGATGGTTCGTACAATGAATGACGATGCGATTATTTTTGCAATGGCGAATCCAGTTCCAGAAATTATGCCAGAATTGGCAAAAGCAGCGGGCGCAGCTGTTGTTGGAACAGGTCGTTCTGACTTCCCGAACCAAGTAAATAATGTACTGGCGTTCCCTGGTATTTTCCGCGGTGCACTTGACGTACATGCGACACAAATTAACGAAGAAATGAAGATGGCAGCTGTACAGGCTATTGCTGAGCTTGTAGCAGAAGATGAGTTAAATGCAGACTATATCATTCCGGCACCATTTGACGCGCGTGTAGCGCCTCAAGTAGCGGCTTACGTTGCAAAAGCAGCAATGGAGACAGGAGTAGCTCGCCGTCAAGTAGATCCAAATGAGATCGCTGAAAAAACAAAACAATTAGCGCTGATTGGTAAAGAATAAGCGAGGAAATTCCATTGACATCATCAAATACAAAAGTATATCTCGAAATTGTAAAAAAAATCCGCTCCATTATGGAAGAGGATGGATTGGTGGCGGGGGATCGTTTGCCGTCTGAGCGTGAGTTAAGTTCACGCTTAAACGTAGGACGTTCCTCTGTAAGAGAAGCATTGCGTGCTTTAGAACTGGTAGGATTGATTGAAACGAGACGTGGTGAAGGGACTTTTATTCGAAACTTTTATGATAACGGTCTTGTACAATTAATTGCTCCGTTCTTATTGCAAGATGAGAAAACAATTCGTGATTTATTACAAACGAAACGATTACTCGAGAAAGATATGATTCGAATTGTATGTAATTTACCGAAAGAAACGTTTTCTAAAGTGCTAAGTAAATTACACCAAGTACTTGAAGGAAATGAAAACTCAATCCCAACGCTTCATCAAACGTTCTTTAAAACACTTATTGAACAAGTCGATAATTATTTACTATATCGCATTTGGATGATCGTAAATGATTACGTATCAACGCTTTCTTGTAAAGTTTCAAGAGATTCTATCGATATGTATAGAAAGCTTTACGCTACTTTGGAAGAAAAACAAGAAAATGATGCACTAAAAATTTACGATGAATTAGTAGAGAATATACAGTTTCACTCGTAATGTATAAAATTTGTCGAAATGACCATGACACGTTATGACAAACATTCTACCGCGTAGCGGTTAAAGTTAAACGTAAAGAGTGAGGTTATTAGACAGATTGAGAAGATAAGGCTAACATCAAACTTTGGTGTTAGCCCCATTTTCTTCTTACGCTAACCTTAGCTCTCAACGAAGGGGGTCAAATTGTGCTAAGAGATTTATTCGTGAAAAAGAAAAAGTACGCTGCAATACCTTCAGAACAAGTACGAAAAGATGTGCCAGATGGCGTTATGACAAAATGTCCGGAATGTAAAAAAATCATGTATACGAAAGAACTTCTAAAAAATTTAAAAGTATGTGTGAATTGTGGATATCATCATCCTATGAATGCATGGGAACGTCTTGATAGTATATTGGACGAAGGGTCATTCCGTGAGTATGACAAAGAAATGGTTTCATTAAATCCACTCGAGTTTCCAGGTTATGAAGAGAAACTAGAGAGCGATCGTAAGAAGACTGAATTGAACGAAGCGGTTGTCACTGGTGAAGGAACAATTGATGACATGCTTGTTGTTGTTGCAGTAATGGATTCTCGTTTTCGAATGGGGAGCATGGGCTCTGTAGTAGGAGAAAAAATCGCCCGTGCGGTTGAAAAGGCGTACGACTTACAAGTTCCATTTATTATCTTTACTGCTTCGGGTGGTGCCCGTATGCAAGAAGGTATATTAAGTTTAATGCAAATGGCAAAAACAAGCGTAGCTTTGAAAAAGCATAGTAATGCAGGAGGATTATTTATTTCTGTTATGACTCACCCAACGACGGGCGGGGTTTCAGCGAGTTTCGCTTCACTTGGTGATTATAATCTTGCAGAACCAGGTGCACTTATCGGATTTGCTGGTAGACGTGTAATTGAACAAACGGTGCGTGAGAAACTACCGGAAGATTTCCAAACGGCAGAATTCTTACTAGATCATGGTCAATTAGATGCGGTGGTGCATCGTGATGATATGAGAGAATCGCTTCGTAAGATTTTAGAAGTTCATCAAGGAGGGGAAGTGGCTGTATGGCAGAGCTAGAATTTGAAAAACCAGTTGTTGAGCTAAGAAATAAGATTCGTGAACTGAAAGACTATACGAAAAACAGCCAGATGGACTTCAGTGAGGAGATTCGTATTTTGGAAGAAAAGCTAGAAAATTTAGAGGAAGATATATACGGCAATCTAAAAGTATGGGACCGTGTTCAAATTGCTCGTCATGCAGAACGACCGACAACGCTCGATTATATTGAGCACTTATTTACTGATTTTTTCGAATGTCATGGAGATCGTCTATTTGGCGATGATGCAGCGATTGTCGGCGGCATTGCGAAATATAAAGGGATGCCTGTAACTGTAATTGGGCATCAGCGCGGAAAAGATACGAAAGAAAATATTCGCCGTAACTTTGGAATGCCTCATCCAGAAGGATATCGAAAAGCACTGCGTCTCATGAAACAAGCGGAAAAGTTTAATCGTCCTATTATTTGTTTCATCGATACGAAGGGAGCTTATCCTGGTAAAGCAGCTGAAGAACGTGGACAAAGTGAAGCTATTGCCCGCAACCTATTTGAGATGGCAGGTTTAACGGTACCAGTTATTTGTATCGTTATCGGTGAAGGCGGTAGTGGTGGTGCGCTAGGCCTTGGAGTAGGAGATTACATTCATATGCTAGAAAATTCCACTTATTCTGTTATTACACCAGAGGGTGCAGCGGCAATTCTTTGGAAAGATGCAGGAAAAGCAAAGGAAGCTGCAGAGGCAATGAAAATTACAGCAGCAGATTTGAAAGAATTAGGTGTAATTGATGAAATTATTCCAGAGACAAAAGGTGGAGCTCACCGTAATATTTTGAAACAGTCAGAAAATATAGACTTAATAATTAGAAAAACTTTTGAACAATTAAACGGAATTTCGAAAGATGAATTAATCGAAAAACGTTATGAAAAATATATGAAAATTGGGCAAGTTTCGTTTTCAAACGCTTCCATTGGGATAAAATAAGAAAAGCGTGCGTTCCTCTTCGCGAATGCACGTTTTTATTATGAAAAGACACATCTTCTCCATTGTGTTTTTATATTTTTTCGTGTTATTTTATTATAAGGCAAATAATCTTTATGAGGTGAGTACAAATGAAACGTATTGGTGTATTAACAAGTGGTGGAGATTCACCTGGTATGAATGCTGCCATTCGTGCAGTTGTTCGTAAAGCGATTTTCCATGATATTGAAGTATATGGTATTTACCATGGATACGCTGGATTAATTTCTGGTCACATTGAAAAATTAGAACTTGGTTCTGTTGGCGATATTATCCACCGCGGTGGTACGAAATTATATACAGCAAGATGTCCTGAGTTTAAAGACCCAGAAGTACGACTAAAAGGTATCGAGCAATTAAAGAAACATGGTATCGAAGGACTTGTTGTTATTGGTGGAGATGGTTCTTACCAAGGCGCTAAAAAATTAACTGAACAAGGATTCCCATGTGTTGGTGTACCAGGTACAATCGACAATGATATCCCTGGAACAGACTTCACAATTGGTTTCGATACAGCTTTAAACACTGTTATTGATGCAATTGATAAAATCCGTGATACAGCTACATCTCATGAACGTACATATGTTATCGAAGTAATGGGACGTCATGCTGGAGATATCGCATTATGGGCTGGTTTAGCTGATGGTGCAGAAACAATCTTAATTCCAGAAGAAGAGTATGACATGGATGATGTAATCGCTCGTCTAAAACGTGGTAGCGAACGTGGTAAAAAACACAGTATTATCATTGTAGCTGAAGGTGTTGGAAGTGCAATTGACATCGGTAAGCACATTGAAGAAGCAACAAACTTTGATACTCGTGTAACTGTATTAGGTCACGTACAACGTGGTGGATCACCAAGTGCACAAGACCGTGTATTAGCAAGTCGTCTTGGTGCAAGAGCAGTTGAGTTGTTAATTGCTGGTAAAGGTGGACGTTGTGTAGGTATTCAAGATAATAAACTTGTTGATCATGACATTATCGAAGCGTTAGCTCAAAAGCATACAATCGATAAAGATATGTATCAATTATCTAAAGAATTATCCATCTAATCGGCGTAATGTCAGATATTTGGGAACGGTTTCATAATTTTCGGAGGTGCAATATGCGTAAAACTAAAATTGTATGTACTATAGGTCCTGCTAGTGAAAGTATTGAAAAATTAGAGCAATTAATCGAAGCAGGTATGAACGTTGCTCGTTTAAACTTCTCTCATGGTAGCCATGAAGAGCACGGAGCTCGTATTAAAAACATTCGTGAAGCTTCAAAGAAAACTGGTAAAACAGTTGGTATCTTACTTGATACAAAAGGTCCAGAAATCCGTACTCACGACTTCGTAGACGGACAAGCTGAGCTTGTAACAGGTGCAGAGGTAGTTCTTTCTACTGAGCAAGTATTAGGTACTGCAGAGAAGTTCTCTGTATCTTATGCTGGTCTTTATGACGATGTAGACCCGGGTTCTCGTATTCTAATCGATGACGGTCTTATCGAACTAGAAGTAATCGAAAAAGCTGATGGAAACATCCGTACAAAAGTTCTTAACAGCGGAACTGTAAAAAATAAAAAAGGTGTTAACGTACCAAACGTAAGCATTAAGCTTCCTGGTATCACTGAAAAAGACGTAAAAGATATCATCTTCGGTATCGAGCAAAAAGTTGATTTCATTGCAGCTTCATTCGTACGTAAAGCGTCTGACGTATTAGAAATCCGTGAATTATTAGAAGAGCATAACGCTCAATACATCCAAATCGTACCAAAAATCGAAAACCAAGAAGGTATCGACAACATCGATTCAATCTTAGAAGTTTCTGACGGTTTAATGGTAGCTCGTGGTGATATGGGTGTAGAAATTCCACCAGAAGAAGTACCGTTAGTACAAAAACGTCTAATTAAAAAATGTAACGTGTTAGGTAAACCGGTTATTACTGCAACACAAATGTTAGATTCTATGCAACGTAACCCACGTCCAACTCGTGCGGAAGCAAGTGACGTAGCTAACGCAATCTTCGATGGTACAGATGCAATCATGCTTTCAGGTGAAACAGCTGCTGGACAATACCCAGTAGAAGCGGTAACAATGATGGCTAACATTGCGGTACGTGTTGAAAAATCATTACAATATGAAGATATGTTCAAAAAACGTATTAAAGAGTTCACTCCAACAATTACAGATGCAATTAGCCAATCTGTTGCGCATACAGCACTTGCTCTTGATGTAGCTGCAATCGTAGCTCCAACAGAAAGTGGATATACTGCGAAAATGATCTCTAAATACCGTCCAAAATCTCCAATCGTAGCTGTAACATCTGACGAGCAAGTAGGACGTCGTCTTGCACTTGTTTGGGGTGTACAAGCATTTATGGCTGAGAAGCGCGCAGCTTCAACTGACGAAATGTTAGATACAGCAATTCAAACAGGTATGGATGCGGGTCTAATCGGACTTGGAGATACTGTAGTGATTACTGCGGGTGTTCCAGTTGCTGAAACTGGTACAACAAACTTAATGAAAATCCACGTTGTTGGTGAAGAAATTGCTAAAGGACAAGGAATTGGTCGTAAAGCTGCAAAAGGTAAAGTAGTTGTAGTAAAAACAGCTGCTGAAGCTGTAGCGAACGTAAACGAAGGTGATATCCTTGTTACAACAAGCACTGATAAAGATATGATTCCTGCAATCGAAAAAGCTGCGGCTTTAGTTGTAGAAGAAGGTGGCTTAACAAGCCATGCAGCTGTTGTAGGCGTATCAATCGGTATTCCTGTTATCGTTGGTGTAAACGGCGTAACAGCAACTTTAAAAAATGGCCAAGAAGTAACAGTTGATGCAGCACGCGGAATTGTTTATAATGGACATGCGGAAGTGCTATAAGTAATACGGAGAGAAGGATCGGAGTCCTTCTCTTTTTTTTACACAAAAACGAGATAGAATTAGCTTAAAGCGCCTAGAATTGCTTTTAAAAGCTGTTTGTTATGTGTTTTAATATGAAAGAGTATCTATATTTCATATGATGTATATAGGCGTTGTGAGGACGTTAAAAGTGAGTTGTGAGAGAGGTGTAGAACTATGAAGTGGTTACTATTCTTGTTTATTTTAATACCGGCGATTGAGATTACGGTCTTAATTGGATCAAGTCATGTAATAGGTTTATGGTCTACGTTCGCTATGATTGTATTTACAGGTGTTGTAGGTGTGTATTTGGCGAAAAGACAAGGGTTTAAAGTGCTTGGAGAGATTCAATCTAAGTTGAATAGAGGGGAAATGCCAGGTGAGGCGGTACTAGATGGTATTTTTGTATTTGTAGGAGGTATTCTCTTAGTGCTTCCTGGGTATGTGACCGATGTGCTAGGGTTTATCTGCGTGATCCCTATTACGAGAGCTTTATTGAAGCCGCTTGTTATGAAGTGGATGGAATGGAAATTTAGAAAGAACTCTACTATTATTATTCAGAAATAGCACTTAGATTGTAGAAATCTAAGTGCTATTTTTTGTATTGTAAGAGGAGAGGAACTTTCTGATTGAAGCTTTGCTTTACCTCGCTATTTGTGGGGTGAAATTTCTATCTCAAAGCTGGGCTGCTCGTAAGCGTCTGATGTGGGGCGAATGATGAGTGGGGATGAACAAAACGTTCGCTTATTATATGTGCTATATAATTTTCGTTTGAACTCTTGTGTGTACTTCGATTAAACTTGTGATTTTTTAGTGCTATTAATTTAGATGAATAAGATGGAGGGAAACGCTGCTGAATTAAATTTTTGCTTTCTTATATAAAGGAACGATTGGTGTAAAAAATTCATATAAAAAGGCGGAGATTGTTAGTTGAAGTCTTGTTTTATGCTATTTTGTATATTTATTCATTTACATAAAAAGTAATAAATGTAAATGATAATTATAAAATAAATAGAATAAATATGTAAAAACACCACGAAATATGCGTTTTTCATGCAAAAAAACAAGAGAATTATCTTTTCTGAGTGCAATTCTCTTGTTTTATGTAATGAGTATGAAAAATAAGTACAAGGAATAATCAGTGGGAAATTCCCACTGATTACATGTAAGTTTTTTGTTGTGTATGAATTAGAAACTATTATTTTGAAGGTGAACCTTTAATATATTTCCACAAGTCATGGAAGACATTAGCTTTGTGTAATGTATTAAGTAGTACTAAGGTGACTGGGCCGATGATTAATCCTAAAAAGCCAAAAAGTTTAAAGCCGACAAATAGAGCGACGAGTGTTGCTAATGGATCGAGACCGATGTTAGATGAAAGTACTTTCGGCTCCATAATTTGTCTTTGGACAATCACGACGATGTATAAAATGAGAAGACCAATGGCGAATGCGGTATCGCCAGTGAAAAATACGTATATAACCCATGGAACGAAGACTGCGCCTGTTCCTAAGTATGGTAGTAAATCTACAACTCCTGTAATAATCGCAATAGTAATGGCGTATGGTACGCGTAATATTAAAAGTCCGATTAGTACAATGACGGTTGTCATAGATACGAGTGTAAGTTGTGCTTTCACAAAACCAAACAAAGCTTTTCTTAAGTCGACAAAAATAGTTTTTCCATAGCCATGTACACGATTCGGTAGCAATTTTCTTGCTTTCTGAGCAAGACGGTGCCAATCGTAACTAATGAAGAAAGTGGCTAATAAAATGAATACAAGAACAGTTAAAGTTGTTGGCAGTGCACTAATGAAATTCGTTAACCCGCTTATAATGGCGGTTAAAAGTTCTTTCATTTGTGTTGTTGCTTCTGTTCCTAAGTTTTGAATGTTTTGTGTAATTGTATAGCGCTGTGGTTCTCCAAGATGATTAAATTTAGAGATTAAATCATCGTAGAGAGGCATAATATGATTAAGTGCAAATTGCTGAGCGAATGTAACGATATCTGGAAACTTTACTGTAACAAGTTGTAGTAAGTATGTTGTGGCAGATATTGCTTCAGTCACAAGATATGTAACAAGTCCAACGATAGCTCCAAATACGAGAATTAAGCTAACGAGTACTGCTAGTGCGCGAGGAAATTGTAGTTTTTGATTAAGGAAATTGACGACAGGATTAATCAAATAAGCAAATGCAAAAGCGATAATAAAAGGATAGATAAGCCCTGACATGTATAGTAATACATAGAACCCAGCTACCGTTGCTACAATGACAAATATGAGTCGCAATATCATATATAGTAAGTTTCGGTTCAAAGATGTATACCTCCCATTCCAATTTGGATTATCCTAATTCGTTCAACTTATAACGAGTGTGCTCCACTGATTAAAGTTTCACTTTATGTTATAGTGGAATGATGGATTTTTCCTGCTTTTTCAGTATGTGAGTGACTGTGAAAGCTTGGTGTTGATGCTTCTACTATATGGTAAAAACTTCATTTTCTCTTCTTTTTATTTTACCTGTTTCTAATTAGAAAAGAAAGAAGAGACGCCCGTTTTTTAAAATGTATACATGCTTAAATTTTGATGGTGAAAGTCTCAGTTTGTCATTTTAAAATACATAAAAAATGAAGTGATTCATGTTGAATAGGCATCGATATAGCATGTATAACGATAGGTTTAAAGGTATTTTTGTTTGGAAATGAGTTCATTATTTTCAGAAAGGAAGTGCAAACATGATTAGTCAGTCAACGTTATTTTTATTCATACTACTTATTATAGGACTTATTGCTAAAAACCAATCGCTTACTGTAGCTATTGGTGTGTTATTTTTATTGAAGTTTACGTTTTTAGGAGATAAGGTCTTTCCTTATTTACAAACGAAAGGAATTAACCTAGGTGTAACGGTCATTACAATAGCGGTGCTCGTACCGATTGCGACAGGGGAAATAGGTTTTAAACAACTTGGAGAAGCGGCGAAATCTTATTATGCGTGGATTGCTTTAGCTTCAGGTGTAGCGGTCGCTTTGTTAGCGAAAGGCGGCGTACAATTGTTGACGACGGATCCTCACATTACAACTGCGCTTGTTTTTGGGACAATTATAGCGGTTGCGCTATTTAATGGGGTTGCTGTTGGTCCGTTAATTGGGGCTGGAATTGCCTATGCGGTTATGAGTATTATACAGATGTTTAAATAAGGAATTTTATAGTAATATAAAATTTTTGAATTCTTTCTGTTCACAAAAGTCAGATAATTGTTTATAATAGGATTAGAAACTTTGAAAAGTTACATAACAGCAGAGACTTTACACCAGATAAAATAAAAACAACATAAAACAATTTTATAATGATATTGTTTTATGTTGTTTTTATCATAAAACTCTTCGGAATGTATTTTCCTCACTAACTTGTTGTTTTGAGCGTGAGGATTCGGGGAGACATTCACGCTCATGCTTTCCATGTAAACAATGGACAATAAGAGGGGAACATCGCAACAAATTTGCATGATCGTGCATTTTGCTTGCCTAAAGAGTGAACGGGCGTTCATAATTCATAAGGGGAGCAAATAGATATAAGGAGCAAGGTTGGGAGAATTTTCAGGAAAAGGAGAGAATGTCATGACTGTTATTCGAGGTTTAGAAGGGGTAGTAGCAACAACATCATCTGTGAGCTCTATTATTGATGATACATTAACTTATGTTGGGTATAATATTGATGATTTAGCTGAGAATGCTACGTTTGAAGAAGTAGTGTACTTATTATGGCACCGCAAGCTTCCTAATGAAAAAGAACTAGCGGAATTTAATGAAATTGTATCTGAATACTATAAAGTTCCAGGTGAGATTTTAACATATTTGAAACAAGTAGATTTAAAAATTGCACATCCGATGTCTGTTTTACGAACTGCAATTTCCATGCTATCATTATACGATGAGAGCGCTGAAATTATGGATGAAAAGTCCAATTATTTGAAAGCGGTTAAATTACAGGCGCAAGTCGGAACTTTAGTTGCTGCTTACGCGAGAATCCGTAAAGGTTTAGATATTGTTGAGCCAAGAAAGGATTTATCATTAGCTGCAAACTTCTTGTACATGTTAAATGATCGCGAGCCAAATGAAGTTGAAATTGAAGCTTTTGATAAGGCGCTTGTACTTCATGCAGATCATGAGTTAAACGCTTCTACATTTACTGCACGTGTTTGCGTAGCTACACTTTCAGATGTATATTCTGGTATTACAGCAGCAATCGGTGCATTAAAAGGTCCTCTTCACGGTGGGGCAAATGAAAATGTAATGAAGATGTTAACTGAGATTGGTGAAGCAGAAAATGTAGAGTCATATATTCATAATGCTCTTCAAAATAAAGTGAAAATCATGGGCTTTGGCCACCGTGTGTATGAGCAGGGTGATCCACGTGCAAAACACTTACGTGAAATGTCTAAGAGATTATGCGTGCTTTTAGGAGAAGAGAAATGGTATAATATGTCTATCAAAATTGAAGACATTGTAACAAAAGAAAAAGGTCTTCCACCAAATGTTGATTTCTATTCAGCTTCTGTATACCATTGTTTAGGAATTGACCATGACTTATTTACACCTATTTTTGCAATTAGCCGTATGTCAGGCTGGTTAGCTCATATTCTAGAACAATATGAAAACAACCGTTTAATTCGTCCGCGTGCTGATTATAATGGACCAACGCATCAAGTGTATGTTCCAATTGCACAACGATAAGCGAATAACACTATTTTGATAGTGAAAATACGCTTTCAAAAGTCTGATTTTTTCGGAAAGATGTAATGATTAGAATATTTTAATTTGACTAACGGTTTGAACTGAGGGGTTATTCCCTCAGTTTCATACATATGAAATTTCAAACATGGGGGTTATCACATTGACGACAGGTGAAAAAATTACTGTAACTAATGGTGTTATGAATGTACCAAACAATCCGATTATTCCATTTATCGAGGGAGATGGAATTGGTCCTGATATTTGGGCGGCTGCATCTCGCGTACTAGAAGCAGCAGTTGAAAAAGCTTATGATGGTGAGAAGAAAATCGTTTGGAAAGAAGTGCTTGCAGGGGAAAAAGCATTCAACCAAACAGGCGAGTGGTTACCAGAAGAAACTTTAAACTTAATTCGTGAATATTTAATCGCGATTAAAGGTCCACTTACAACTCCAGTTGGCGGTGGTATTCGTTCTCTAAACGTAGCACTTCGTCAAGAATTAGATTTATATGTATGTCTACGTCCAGTTCGTTATTTTGAAGGTGTTCCTTCACCTGTAAAACGTCCGGAAGATACTGATATGGTTATTTTCCGTGAAAATACAGAAGACATTTATGCTGGAATTGAATATGCACAAGGATCTCCAGAAGCAGAAAAAGTTCTTGCTTTCTTAAAAGAAGCAATGGGTGTTAATAAAATCCGCTTCCCAGAAACATCTGGTATTGGTATTAAGCCGATTTCAGAAGAAGGGACAAAGCGTCTTGTTCGTGCTGCAATTCAATATGCAATTAACGAAAAACGCTCTTCTGTTACATTAGTTCATAAAGGAAATATTATGAAATTTACAGAAGGTGCTTTCAAAAACTGGGGTTACGAAGTAGCGGAACAAGAATTCGGCGACAAAGTATTTACTTGGGCTGAATACGATCGTATCGTTGAAAAAGATGGTAAAGATGCAGCGAATAAAGCGATGGCAGACGCTGAAGTGGCTGGAAAAATCATCGTAAAAGATTCTATTGCAGACATCTTCTTACAACAAATTTTAACTCGTCCACGTGAGTTCGATGTTGTTGCAACAATGAACTTAAATGGTGACTATATCTCTGATGCACTTGCTGCACAAGTAGGTGGAATTGGTATTGCACCTGGTGCAAACATTAACTATGTGACTGGACATGCTATCTTTGAAGCTACACACGGTACAGCTCCAAAATATGCAGGTTTAGATAAAGTAAACCCATCTTCTGTTCTTCTTTCAGGTGTATTATTATTAGAACACTTAGGATGGAACGAAGCTGCGAAATTAGTAACTGCTTCTGTTGAGAAAACAATTGCTTCAAAAGTAGTAACTTATGATTTCGCACGCTTAATGGAAGGTGCAACAGAAGTGAAATGTTCTGAGTTCGCTAATGAACTTATTAAAAACATGGATGTAGCGATAATCAAAAACGCATAATTAAAGCGGGGGGTAAATTATGACAATCAAACGCAAGAAGGTTTCAGTCATCGGTGCAGGATTTACAGGAGCAACAACGGCATTCTTATTAGCACAAAAAGAACTGGCAGATGTTGTATTAGTGGACATTCCACAACTGGAAAATCCAACAAAAGGGAAAGCGTTAGATATGTTAGAAGCGAGCCCAGTACAAGGTTTTGATGCTAACATTATTGGAACATCTGATTACGCAGATACTGCTGATTCTGACGTTGTCGTTATTACAGCAGGTATTGCACGTAAGCCTGGTATGAGCCGTGATGACTTAGTAGCAACAAACTCTAAAATTATGAAAAGTATTACGCGCGACATTGCAAAACATTCACCAAATGCAATTATTGTTGTGTTAACAAATCCAGTTGATGCAATGACATATTCTGTATTTAAAGAAGCAGGATTCCCGAAAGAGCGTGTTATCGGTCAATCGGGTGTATTAGATACAGCTCGTTTCCGTACATTCATCGCACAAGAATTAAATCTTTCTGTAAAAGATATTACAGGATTTGTTCTTGGTGGACACGGTGACGACATGGTACCTCTTGTGCGTTATTCATATGCAGGCGGTATTCCGTTAGAAACGTTAATTCCGAAAGAGCGTTTAGAAGCAATCGTAGAACGTACACGTAAAGGTGGCGGTGAGATTGTAGGCTTATTAGGAAACGGTAGTGCATATTACGCACCAGCAGCTTCTTTAGTTGAAATGACAGAAGCAATCTTAAAAGATCAACGCCGTGTATTACCGGCTATTGCGTACCTTGAAGGTGAGTATGGTTATAGTGACCTTTACTTAGGGGTACCAGTAATTCTAGGTGGTAACGGAATTGAAAAAATTATTGAATTAGAACTTCTTGCAGATGAAAAAGAAGCGTTAGATCGCTCTGTAGAATCTGTACGTAACGTAATGAAAGTTCTTGTTTAATAATTGAATAGTAGTGAAAAAGATTCGGGATTCCGAATCTTTTTCTACTATTTACCGAATTGTTTTTTTGAAATAATATGAAAACGCTATCATTTGTAATATCCTATAATGAAACTGTAGATTTATACTATACATTGCCCTCATCATAGTAAATTTCGGATAAGGTATCGCTTTTAGTAGGATAATAAGGTGAAAAAATCGGAGGGGGTTGTAACATGTTAAAGAAAAAAGTTCAAATTGGTCGTAAAATGGATGAAATTACAGTAGGAGAGAAATTATCTATCACTGAAAAAATTGAGGATAAAGATTTGTTATTGTACTTAGGGTTAACGAATGATGCCAATCCATTATATATTCAGCATGATTACGCATCCCAAACTCCGTATGAAAAGCCGATTGTACCAAGCATTATGCTAACGGGAATGATTACAACGGCGGTTACGAAATATTTACCGGGTCCAGGAAGTCATATTACGAGAAAGGACCTTACATTCGTGAAACATGTTCACCATTATGAAACGTTACAAATCCACTTTGAAGTTGTGGCTGTTTCTGAGGAGGAACATACAATTGATATGCTTGTATCTGCTCATGATGAAAAAGGAGAAACTGTTGTGAAAGGTTCATTAACAGTAACGCCACCTTTTAAATCTGTTTCCATTATGGAAAAAGCATTAGATAATTTTTAAAAGATGAAAATATGAATAGCGCTAGCATACCTTTAATAAGGATGCTAGCGCTATTTTTAGTTGAAGAACCCTTCTTTGAACCCTTCAGCAAATTCTGAGCACCCCGTTTTAATCGTATCCCAGCTCGGAGCGTTAAAAGCAAGGATACATGTGACTGCTAAAGATAGAATGGATAGTATTAGTCGCATAATAGACCTCTGTATATTGTTAATTTATATATTAAGATTAATAATATAATTATCGGTAATTGAAGTCAATTAAAGGAGTGGTTTTTTAGGTGAGGTGGAAAAGAGAAGAGTGATCTTTGAAACGGTAAGAAAAGCTGAAGTGTGGGCAGACGGGTTTGTGAATGAAATGTACGGGAGAGTATTTGATGGATATGAAACACCAGATTATAAAATAGCGTATGCTTTATCTTTTCTCTTAGCGCAAAATCGAGAACTCAATATTCATACGGAAGTAGAATTTAATAACGATATGGAAGTATATAAAGTATGGATAACAAAACATAATTGAGGCGAACGTAATTGTTTTTAGGAATAACAATAGCACAATCCGAATCCATGAATAGACAATTATATTGAGAGGGACCTTGTTTTCTAGTATGATGAGAATAACGGGGAAAATACTAGGATGAAGAAGGTTTCAAGTCTATAACTTGGAGGAAAAGAATGAACAATCGTATTTTAGTAGTTGATGATGAGGAATTTATCTTAACTTTAATCGAATTTAATTTACAACAAGCTGGGTTTGAAGTTATAACAGCGATGGATGGAGAAATGGCGCTTCAAAAAGCGACAACAGAACGCCCAGATTTAATTATATTAGATTTAATGCTTCCGAAAATGGATGGTATGGAAGTGTGTAAAGAATTACGATTGCAGCGCGTTATGACGCCGATTTTAATGTTAACGGCAAAAGATGATGAGTTTGATAAGGTGCTAGGCCTTGAACTTGGGGCAGATGATTATATGACAAAGCCATTTAGTCCAAGAGAAGTAGTTGCTCGTGTGAAGGCGATTTTGCGCCGTACGAAATTACAACAAGAAGAACAAGTTGCAGAAGCGCCAGATGAAGATAGCATCACAATTGCAGAACTTAAAATTTTACCGGAGTTTTATGAGGCTTATTTCCAAGGAAGAAAGCTTGAATTAACACCAAAAGAATTTGAACTACTTGTGTATCTTGCGAAAAATAAAAGTCGCGTGTTGACACGTGATCAATTATTAAGTGCTGTATGGAATTATGATTTTGCTGGTGATACACGAATTGTTGATGTTCATATTAGCCATTTGCGCGATAAAATTGAACAAAATACGAAAAAACCGACGTACATTAAAACGATACGTGGTTTAGGATATAAATTAGAGGAGCCAAAAGGGAATGAATAAATTTCGTTCCAGGCTTCTTTTTACATTTGTTTCTCTTATTGTATTTATTTTAGTTGGACTAGGTTTATTACTAGAAACTGTGTTTGAAAACTACTATATAGATCATGCTAAAGAGAGAATGGTAAAAGAGACGGAGTATGTTGCGACGTTAGCAGAAGAGCAAGGTTTTGATAATGTCTTAAAAAATCCATACGTATTTGAAAAGTTAGAAGAAAAAATACCAGCTTCTATCGTATTTTTGGATGAAAAAAAGAAAGTTCAATATAGAAAAGAACAAGAATTGGCATTTAGTCCAGAGACGATTAAAGAACTTTCTTCGGAAGTGGCAAAACAACGAAGTAAAGTAATTACGAAAGAAACGGATCGAAAGAATGAATTTTATCATGCGGTGTTCGTTCAAGATGTAGAAGGAAAACAAGGATACATTTTGGTGAAAAGTATAATTGATCCTTTAAGAGACGTACATCAAAAAACGTGGGGATTATTAATTATCGGATTTGTCATTGCTTGTCTCGTAGTTGTATTTTTAGGTATGAAAATTACAGGGCAATATATTAGGCCGATTGAATCGGTTACGAAAGTTGCAATTGAATTGGCAAAGGGTAATTATAAAGCACGTGCATACGAAAGTCATTCGGATGAAACAGGAATGCTGAGTAAAGCGATTAATATTTTAGCTCGAAATTTACAAGAGATGACACTTGAACAAGAAATGCAGCAAGATCGTCTGCATACGTTAATTGAAAATATGGGAAGCGGAATGATTTTAATTGATAGCCGAGGATATATAAACCTTGTAAACCGCTCTTATAAGGAAACTTTCCACGTAACAGATGAAGAATATTTAGATCGCTTATATTATGAATCGTTTCATCATACAGAAATTATTGAGCTTGTAGAAGAAATCTTTATGACAGAAGTGAAAGTGCGTAAACAAATGTTATTGCCACTTGGAATTGAACGGAAGCATTTCGAAGTATATGGAGCGCCGATTATCGGGACAAACCATGAATGGAAAGGGATTGTTCTCGTATTCCATGACATAACAGAGTTAAAGAAATTAGAACAAATGAGAAAAGACTTTTTAGCGAATGTTTCTCATGAATTAAAGACACCGATTACTTCTATTAAAGGTTTTTCAGAAACACTCTTAGACGGAGCGATGGATAATAAAAAATTCTGCGAACATTTCTTGCACATTATTTTAAAAGAAAGTGAGCGCATGCAAGGATTAATTGAAGATTTATTAGATTTGTCGAAGATCGAACAACAAGGATTTAAATTAAATATGGGAACCGTTGACATGAAGGGGCTGCTTGAAGATATTCATATGGTGCTTGATAATAAAGCAGGAGAAAAAGAAATCTCTTTACAAGTGAATGTATTAAAACGTGCCTCTGTTATTGGAGATCCAAGTCGTTTGAAACAAATCTTTATTAATTTAATTAATAACGCAATCGTATATACACCGGCTGGAGGCGTTGTTTCAGTAGAGTTAGCGGAAGATAAATATAATGCTTATATAAAAGTATCGGATACTGGAATTGGTATTAGTAAAGAGGAAATTCCGCGTATTTTTGAACGTTTCTACCGGGTGGATAAAGCAAGAAGTAGAAATACTGGTGGTACCGGCCTTGGATTGTCGATCGTAAAGCATTTAGTTGAGGCGCATCAAGGTACGATTACAGTAGATAGTGAAGTTGGAGAAGGGACAACGTTTACAGTTGTTTTACCGAAATCAGCAACTGAAAAATAGGATGAAGGATGTTTACAATATATTAACAATGGCTTAATTAAATATTAATAAAGCTCTGTTAATATAATACATGAAAACCCCTTCATCCAAGGAGTAATTTTGGACGAGAATAGTTAAGCTGTTCTCGTCACTTCCCTTTATGCCAATATAAGTCTGTTTTATATATGAAAGAAAATAGCCGTTATTTTTCTTCTCTCTATTAGTCATGTTAATATAGAGAGAGGAAAGGAACGGTTTTTTTCTGTGAAAAAAATCATTTCAAATTTGTATGGGGAGGTTTCAATTTTGGAAAAAAAGGTCGTATTAGTAGATGGTAATAATATCGCGTATCGTGCTTTCTTTGCACTACCGCTTTTAAATAACGACAAAGGTATACATACGAACGCAATTTACGGTTTTACAATGATGTTAATGAGAATATTAGAGGAAGAAAAGCCAACTCATATGTTAGTGGCGTTTGATGCAGGCAAAACAACGTTCCGTCATAAAACGTATAGTGAGTATAAAGGAGGGCGTCAAAAGACTCCACCTGAATTATCAGAGCAATTCCCATTTATTCGTGAGATGCTGGATGCGTTCAATGTACCGCGTTATGAATTAGAAAATTATGAAGCGGACGACATCATGGGAACGTTAGCGAAAGAAGCGAGTGAGCAAGGGGCAAGTGTAAAAGTTATTTCAGGAGATAAAGATTTACTTCAACTTGTTTCTGATAACACGCTTGTATGTATTCCGCGAAAAGGGATTACAGAAGTGGATGAATATACGAAAGAAGCTTTATTTGAAAAATACAGCTTATCACCAAAGCAAATTATCGATATGAAAGGTTTAATGGGAGACCAGTCAGATAATATACCAGGTGTACCAGGAGTTGGTGAAAAAACGGCAATTAAATTGTTAACACAGTTTGGAACGGTTGAAGCGGTGTATGAAAATATAGATCAAGTAAGTGGGAAGAAATTAAAAGAAAAACTGGAAGAAAATAAAGAACAAGCTCTTATGAGTAAGGATCTTGCAACTATTATTACAGATGCGCCGATTACAGTTCATGTGGATGATATGGCGTATAAAGGATATGAAGCAAGTGATGTCATTCCAATGTTCGAGAGTTTAGGATTTACATCTCTTTTAAATAAATTAGGCGTTACGCCAGAAGAAACTGCTCCAGCTGAATTAGATGATATTACATTTGATATTGTGGAAGAAGTTACAGAAGAAATGCTTCAGCAAGATAGTGCGCTTATCGTTGAAGTACAAGAAGATAACTATCATAAAGCAGACATTCAAGGTTTCGGTATTCAAAATGAAAATGGATGTTACTTTATTCAGACAGACATTGCTCTTAAGTCAGATGCTTTTAAAGAGTGGCTTGCAGATGGAGAAATGAGAAAGCATACATTTGATGCGAAGCGTGCAATCGTTGCACTGAAATGGAATGGGATAGATATGCAAGGGATTGACTTTGATCTATTAATCGCTGCTTATTTACTTGATCCAGCTGATACGGATAAAGACTTCCGTACTGTAGCGAAAATGAAAGAAACGCATGCTGTGAAATCTGATGAAGAAGTTTACGGAAAAGGTGCGAAGCGTGCTGTTCCAAAGTTAGAGGTAGTAGCGGAGCATGTGGCTCGTAAAGTGCATGTATTATATGATGTAAAGCAAACATTCGTTGAAGAGTTAAAGAAGAATGAGCAATATGAACTGTTTACAGAGTTAGAATTGCCGCTTGCACGTGTATTAGCTGATATGGAAGTAAAGGGTGTAAAAGTTGATACAGAGCGTCTTCGTAATATGGGAGAAGAACTTGCGGGTAGATTAAAGGAAATGGAACAGGAAATTTATAAGCTTGCGGGAACAGAATTTAATATTAATTCACCGAAGCAGCTTGGTGTTATTCTGTTTGAGAACTTAAACTTGCCGGTTATTAAAAAGACGAAAACAGGTTATTCTACGTCAGCTGATGTACTAGATAAGCTTATGAATCACCATGAAATTATTCCAAATATTTTACATTATCGTCAATTAGGGAAACTAAATTCAACTTACATTGAAGGTTTATTGAAAGTTGTACATGAAGATTCATCTAAAATTCATACTCGCTTTAATCAAGTGTTAACGCAAACAGGTCGATTAAGTTCAACGGATCCGAACTTGCAAAATATCCCGATTCGATTAGAAGAAGGAAGAAAGATTCGTCAGGCGTTTGTTCCGTCAGAAGAAGGATGGATTATGTATGCGGCTGATTACTCACAAATCGAACTGCGTGTATTAGCTCATATTGCAAATGATAAAGGGCTAGTTGAAGCATTCCAACATGATATGGATATTCATACGAAAACAGCTATGGATGTATTTGGCGTTAAAAAAGATGAAGTAACTTCAAATATGAGACGACAAGCGAAAGCTGTTAACTTCGGAATTGTATATGGTATTAGTGATTATGGTCTTTCACAAAACTTAGGAATTACAAGAAAAGCAGCAGCGGAATTTATTGAAAAGTATTTAGAAAGTTTCCCTGGTGTACAAGAATACATGGAGGACATCGTAAAAGATGCGAAACAAAAAGGATATGTGGCTACATTATTAAATCGTCGCCGTTATATTCCAGAAATTACGAGTCGTAATTTCAATTTACGTAGCTTCGCTGAGCGTACAGCGATGAATACACCAATTCAAGGTACTGCCGCAGATATTATTAAAAAAGCGATGATTATTATGGCGGATCGTTTAGAAGAAGAAGGATTACAAGCACGTCTTCTTCTGCAAGTACACGATGAATTGATATTTGAAGCGCCAAAAGAAGAAATTGAAAAATTAGAGAAGCTTGTACCTGAAGTAATGGAGCATGCAATTGAACTTGCAGTTCCGCTGAAAGTTGATTATTCTTACGGTCCAACTTGGTACGACGCAAAATAAGGAAGTGATGAAATGCCTGAATTACCAGAGGTTGAAAACGTCAGACGGACACTTGAAAATCTTGTAACAGGAAAAACGATTGAAGATGTTATTGTTACTTATCCAAAAATAGTGAAACGACCGGATGATGCAGAAATCTTTAAAGAAATGCTAAAAGGCGAGAAGATTGAAAAAATAAAGCGAAGAGGAAAGTTTTTGCTTTTATATGTAACGAATTATGTTATTGTTTCACATTTGCGTATGGAAGGTAAGTTTTTACTACATCAAGAGGATGAGCCGATTGATAAACATACGCACGTCCGTTTCTTATTTACAGATGGAACGGAATTACATTATAAAGATGTGAGAAAGTTTGGTACGATGCATCTCTTTAAGAAAGGTGAAGAAATGAACCAAATGCCTCTTGCGGACTTAGGTCCGGAGCCATTTGATGCTGAAATGACACCGCAGTATTTACAAGAAAGATTACAAAAGACAAATCGTAAAATAAAAGTTGTGCTACTGGATCAGCGTCTTTTAGTAGGGCTTGGAAATATATATGTAGATGAAGTTTTATTCCGTTCTCAAATTCATCCGGAACGAGAAGCTTCGTCTTTAACAGTAGAAGAAATTGAGCGAATTTATGAGGCTACCGTTACAACGCTAGGCGAAGCAGTAAAGCGTGGCGGAAGTACAATTCGGACGTATATCAACTCACAAGGGCAAATTGGTTCTTTCCAAGAACTCCTAAATGTATATGGGAAAAAAGGAGAGCCGTGCGTAACTTGTGGCACGATATTAGAAAAAACAGTTGTTGGCGGGCGAGGAACGCATTACTGCCCAATTTGTCAGCCTAGAATATAGAAAAGAGATAACATCGGATAGGCATTTGTCATATACATACAGCAGAGCTATGTATAAGGGAGGAGCTTACCGATGTACCTTTATTTATCTCTTATTTTATTAGCTTTTACATTAAGCTTGGATAGCTGTAGTGTAGGGCTAACATATGGTTTAAGAAGCGTAAGAATTCCACTAAGATCAATTATAATTATCGGAATGTGTTCAGCGGCTGTTATGCTTGTTTCAATGGGAATTGGACATATGATCGCGAAAGTATTTTCACCTGTTATCGCAACGCGTATCGGTGGGCTTGTTCTTATTGGAATAGGGATTTGGGTATTATATCAATTTTTTCGAAGTGAGAAAAAAGAAGAACCGAAGCAAGAGGAGAAGGTCTGGAAATTAGAGATTGCCTCGCTAGGGCTAGTGATTCAAATTTTACGGAAACCGACTGTAGCAGATTTTGATAAATCAGGCACCATTTCTGCAGGAGAAGCATTGCTTCTTGGTATCGCTCTTTCTGTAGACTCATTTGGTGCCGGAATTGGTGCATCTTTATTAGGGTATGCACCCGCTATGATGGCGATATTAGTTGCAATTATGAGTTCTTTGTTTTTATTTATTGGAATGAAACTTGGAACGGTTTTATCGAATATGAAGTGGTTACAAAAATTTACATTCCTGCCTGGAGTATTACTCATTATTATTGGAATTTGGAAAATGTAAGTATGGGCGTGGAACATTAGTTTCGCGCCTTTTATTATGAGGAGGATTATGATGACAGTAGTAATTGGATTAACAGGAGGCATTGCAAGTGGAAAAAGTACAGTGTCTCAAATGTTTCGTGAACTGAGCATACCAGTTATTGATGCAGATATTATTGCACGAGAAGTTGTAGAGCGAGGAAAACCAGCATATAACAAAATAGTAGAAGTATTTGGAACGGAAGTGTTACAAGAAGATGGAGAACTAGATCGTCCAAAACTAGGAAGTGTCGTTTTCTATAATGAAGAAAAACGATTGCAGTTAAATAAAATTGTTCATCCTGCAGTGCGTGAGGAAATGAATAGGCAAAAGGAAATGTACATAAAAGAAGGTATGCAAGCGGTTGTGTTAGATATTCCTCTCTTATTTGAAAGCAAATTAACAAGTCTCGTTGACCGCATTTTAGTTGTAGCGGTTAAGCCGCATACGCAATTAGAACGTTTAATGAAACGAAATAACTTTTCAGAAGAAGAAGCAACAGCTCGTATTCAATCTCAAATGCCGTTAGAAGAAAAAGTGAAAAATGCAGATGAAGTGATAAATAATGATGGCACAATTATGGGAACGAAAACACAATTGCAGGTAATTTTAAAGAAGTGGAACATTATTGACTAAAAAATTGCGAAATTAATGAAAATGCTTAGTGACATATCCCCTTTTTGTGTTATACTATTATTGGGATTGGAGATAAATAGTATAACGCATTCAAGGGGGATAACATATTATGACTCGTGTGGCAATTAATGGATTTGGACGTATTGGGAGAATGGTATTTCGTCAAGCAATAAAAGAAAGCGCATTCGAAATTGTAGCAATCAATGCAAGCTATCCATCTGAAACGTTAGCACACTTAATTAAATATGATACAGTTCATGGCAAGTTTGACGGAACAGTAGAAGCATTTGAAGATCACTTATTAGTTGATGGAAAAATGATTCGCCTTTTAAACAACCGCGATCCAAAGGAATTGCCTTGGACAGATTTAGGTGTTGAAGTTGTAATTGAAGCAACTGGTAAATTTAATTCAAAAGAAAAAGCAATTCTTCACGTTGAAGCTGGAGCGAAAAAAGTAATTTTAACAGCGCCTGGTAAAAATGAAGATGTAACAATTGTAGTTGGTGTGAACGAAGACCAATTAGATATTACAAAACATACTGTTATTTCAAATGCATCTTGTACAACAAACTGTTTAGCGCCTGTTGTGAAGGTGTTAGATGAGCAGTTTGGAATTGAAAACGGTTTAATGACGACAGTTCACGCTTATACAAATGACCAAAAAAATATTGATAACCCACATAAAGATTTAAGAAGAGCACGTGCTTGCGGACAATCAATCATTCCGACAACGACAGGTGCTGCGAAAGCGCTAGCAAAAGTTCTTCCACATTTAAACGGAAAACTTCATGGTATGGCACTTCGTGTACCAACACCAAACGTGTCTCTTGTTGATTTAGTAGTAGATGTAAAACGCGATGTGACAGTTGAAGCCATTAACGATGCATTCAAAACTGTTGCAAACGGTGCGTTAAAAGGTATTGTAGAATTCAGCGAAGAGCCTTTAGTATCTATCGACTTTAATACAAATACACACTCAGCTATTATTGATGGTTTATCTACAATGGTAATGGGTGATCGTAAAGTGAAAGTACTTGCTTGGTATGATAACGAGTGGGGCTACTCTCGTCGTGTTGTAGACCTTGTAACGTTAGTTGTTGAAGAGTTAGCGAAACAAGAAAATGTGCAACACATTTAAGTGAATAAGGGAGGAGAGGGCAAGGCAACATTTGCCCTCTTTTTTTAATTTTTTCTGAAAAGGAAAAAAATTATATAAGTATATTTAAAAAAGTGGACATACCACGAAGCGTTGTGATTACTGCATTTGTGAATCGTTTATTTTTTTTAGGGAAAAGTAAAGAGGAAAATATGACAGAAAATCGAAAAAACTGTTGTTGCAAAATGAAAATAAACAAAGTATACTAACACTCGTAAACTTAAGAGCTGAGGTACGTAGTCACTACTTAAAGGGTTAGGACCTCTCTGGACTAACTTTCCCCCGTGGTAGTGGAGCAAGCCAAATTGCAAATTAGTTTTCAATTCGAACAGTTAGAATAAATTTACAAGGGGGAACTGTAGAATGGATACTATGGATACGATGGGTCGTCACGTGATTGCTGAACTTTGGGATTGCGATTTCGACAAACTGAATGACATGCCGTATATTGAACAATTATTTGTGGATGCAGCACTAAAAGCTGGTGCTGAAGTGCGTGAGGTTGCTTTCCATAAATTTGCACCACAAGGTGTAAGTGGAGTAGTAATTATCTCGGAATCACATTTAACAATTCATAGCTTTCCGGAGCACGGTTACGCAAGTATTGATGTTTATACTTGTGGGGATCGTATTGATCCAAATGTTGCTGCAGAATATATTGCAGAAGGTTTAAACGCGAAAACGCGTGAGAGCATCGAGCTTCCTCGAGGAACTGGTAGCTTCGAAATTAAGCAGAGAGAAACAAAAGCTCTTTAAAAAAGAACATAATTGATTTAAAATGTAAAGAGGTGTATAATGCACCTCTTTTTTAGTTTATAAAAAAGGAAAAATATAACGTACTCGTTAGTTGAATAAATTGGATTCTTGCAAATGAGGTAGTGCTCTATATACCATCTTATTTTTAAGGATGAGATGATAAAGTGATGCGCTGAAACTTAAAGTGGTAAGAGAGTTAGAATGAGTTATATAATATTGTATATATATTTTAGGTGAAGTGAGTAGAGAAAAATAAAGAGTATAGTGTAAAGGAGTGAATGTATTGCGTTGTCCATCCTGTTCTCATAATGGTACAAGAGTGTTAGATTCGCGTCCGGTAGACGAGGGGCGCTCTATTCGAAGAAGGAGAGAGTGTGAAAGCTGCTTAAGTCGCTTTACGACCTTTGAAAGGGTAGAAGAGTCACCTCTTATCGTTGTAAAAAAAGAAGGCACACGAGAAGAGTTTAATAAAGAAAAGATTTTACGTGGTTTAATTAAAGCGTGTGAAAAAAGACCAGTATCTTTAAGACAATTAGAAGAAGTAACACAAAGCGTGGAACGTGAACTGCGTAATTTAGGTATATCAGAAGTGAAAAGTGATATGATTGGTGAAATTGTCATGGAAGAACTTCGCGATATTGATGATGTTGCTTACGTACGTTTTGCTTCTGTATATCGTCAATTTAAAGATTTAAATGTATTTATTGAAGAATTAAAAGATATACTGCAAAAAGAAAGAGAGTAGAAGTTGTATTTTATTCTCTTTACATACCGTAAGTAATAGGATAAGAGAGCTAGAAGCGCAAGCTAATAGCTCTTTTTCACTAAGAATTTATATAATGAAGATAGAACGAATGAAGTAGAGGATAGATTGGATGAGAGAAAGGAAAAGCAAGAATGGAAAAACAGTCATGGATGGAGCTATTGCCGATTGATCGTTATAAAGTAAGTGCGAAAGGGCTACTGCACAATTACGACCGAAAAGTGTTAACGATGTTGTATCAGCCGTTAATAGGTAGTAGAGCTTTTAGCTTATACATGACACTATGGGGAGAGCTAGAGCAAGATCGTGTATTTGGAAAAGAGAATACGCATCATTCCCTTATGGTGACTATGCAAATGCAACTTCCTGAAATATATGAGGAACGAGTAAAGTTAGAGGCAATTGGGCTATTGAAGGTATATATTAAGAAAGAAAAAGATATTCGAATGTTCATATATGAGTTGCAACCACCTTTATCTCCGAAGCAGTTTTTTGATGATATTGTTTTAAGTATCTTTTTATACAATCGATTGAGCCGGACAAAATATAATCAAGTAAAGCAATATTTCTTAGAAGAAGAATTTGATTTTGCTTCTTATGAAAATGTTACGCGTTCTTTCAATGATGTGTTTGGTTCGTTTAATCCAGGACAGCTTGAGCATGCGCAAGAAGACCTTCGTATTCCAAAAACGACAACTATGCCAAGTAACGAGAAGGGAGACGCTCCGAAAGTTTGGAATGATTTCTTTGATTTCTCTTTATTTGTAGATGGATTGTCCGCTCTTGTTCCTAAAAAGGCGATTACAGATCAAGTGAGAGACTGCGTTATAACACTTGCTTACGTGTATGGTGTAGATGTGTTATCGATGCAAAATATCGTTCTTGGTGCAGTGACAGAGATGCAAACAATTGATACGGAAAGGCTTAGAAAAGGAGCGCGCGATTGGTATCAATTTGAAAATGGTCAAGCATTACCGGTATTAAGTGAAAGAGTACAGCCTCATGCTGCACGTACGATGAAAGAGAAAGAGCCTTCATCGCAAGAGGAGATGTTAATAAAGCAGCTAGAGGAAATCTCGCCAAAACAACTATTGAAAGAGATTTCTGGTGGTGCAGAGGCAACGAAAGCGGACTTGCAGATCGTTGAAGATGTCATGATTAATCAAAAATTGACACCAGGAGTTGTGAATGTACTTATTTATTACGTTATGCTACGCTCAGATATGAAACTTGCGAAAACGTATGTCGAGAAGATTGCTGGGCATTGGGCACGTAAAAAGGTCGGTACAGTAGCGGACGCGATGGCGTTAGCGAAAGAAGAGAACCGTCAATATCAAGAGTGGGCTGAGACGAAGAAAAAAGGCCGTACGGCGAAGAAAACGGTGCGGAAAGAAATGGTGCCAGATTGGCTTAAGGAAGAAGAGCCGAAAGAACAAGAGAAAGAAACAGAGAAGAAAGATACAAGTGTAGAAAAAGATGCAAGTACGCTAGAAGATGAAAGAAAACGACTAGAAGAAGTGTTAAAAAAATATAAGCGTGATTAATAGAAGAGAATGAACGCTCTTTGAGGTGAGAAAATGGAGCATATTCAAAATTCATTTGCAAAATTAATGGAAAATGAAAACTTTAAAAATAGATATGAAGTACTAAAGGCAGAAGTAATGGCGCATCCGCGTGTGAAAGAATTTATAGACGAACATAAGGGTGAAGTAACGACTTCTATGATTGAGCGCAGTCTTGTGAAGTTATATGAATATATTGGACAAAGTGTAGGTTGCGTGGATTGTCCGGATTTAGGTTCATGTAAAAATATGCTACAAGGTTATGAGCCAAAGCTTGTTATTCAAGGGAAGATGATTGATATTCAATACGATCGCTGCGTTAGAAAAGTAGCGCATGACGAGAGAAAGAAATATGAAAAACTCGTTCAAAGTGTATATATGCCAACGGATATTTTGCAGGCAACTATGGAAAACTTAGACCCTTCTGATTTAAATGCACGTATCGATGCAATTGGTGCAGCGAATGAATTTTTAAGTACATATGAACCAGGTAAAAAAGCACAAGGTTTATATTTGTACGGTAAATTTGGTGTAGGAAAAACGTACCTTTTAGGAGCAATAGCGAACGAGCTTGCTCGAAAGAAAATAAGTTCGATGCTCGTATACTTCCCGGAATTTTTACGTGAAATTAAAAGTTCAATTCAAGATAATTCGATTGGTGAAAAGATTGATGCGGTTAAACGCGTACAAGTTTTAATGTTAGACGATATCGGGGCAGAAGCGATGTCAAGCTTTGTGCGTGACGATGTGCTTGGTGCAATCTTGCAATTCCGTATGTTAGAAAACTTACCGACGTTCTTTACGTCTAATTTTGATTTTAAACAACTGGAACACCATTTAACGTATACGCAGCGTGGTGAGGCTGAAGAAATGAAAGCAGCACGTATTATGGAAAGAATTAAATATTTAGCGAAACCAATTCCAATTGGTGGGAAAAACCGTCGTCATAAGTAAAAGAGTAAGCTTCTCAGCTTGCTCTTTTTTTGTATTATAGTGATATTTTCTTTTCGAATATGAGATCGAAATATTCAGGTTGTCCAGAACTGCCAAACGTAGGGGCAACAATCTGTACGAACCTCCAGCCATCTCTAGCATGTTCTTGAATAATTTCTTGGTAGTCTTCAGCTGGTTTTGAGCGAGTGAACCCCCAATGTAATTCGACTTTTATGAATTTATATTCAAACATTCAGATACCCCCTTTTATTGATAAGTAAAGTATACAATAAAAATTCATAGTAGCTTGTATCATTTTTTTCTCCCTCCCTTAATATATATAAAATTAGCAAGCCATATTGAGTGGATTTTCTAACGATAGGAAATGTGATTCTACTAAGAGTGAAATTCACGCGGGACGGACTCTTATAGGATTTGTAACGTATAGATACAGTCCTTTAGAGCGGGGATAAAAGGGGGGACAAAAGTGATTGAAATTTGCTTCGAAGAAAAAAATGATGCTATGCACGTATATAGACAATTGCTGAAAAGAGCGGAAGTGTTATATAAGGAAACGAGTGTGTATTTACAGGAACAAAAAGTGGTGATTCACATACCAGTACGTGAATCGAATTATATTGAAAAAATCTTATTGCCAGTAATGGTGTATTTCATTGTGAATGTGAAACAAAATGAGTGGATTTATACGATTTTAAAAGAAAAGTTTTTTTATGAAGAACAAGAAGAGTGTCATCAAATATTGCACATGGCACATGAGATTTTAAAGGGAAGAAGAAAAGGTGTAGCTCAGGATTTAACGCGTAACGCATTTGAGTCATATATTAAGTCTTCTTTAAATAATTGGCTTTGTGATCCGCTCTCATTCTCGTTTTCATCATATATCCGTTTTCGTCTTCGTACATATAGGGAAATGGTGGCTAAACTTGCGGAAGTGGCAATTGATGAATATAAGATGGAGCAAGAATACCAAATGTTCATTGAGACGCTTCGGCAACAAGTAAGTAGCCGTAAATCACGTTTGTCTTGCGTGCATCTTATTTTTGATGAAAGCTTTATCTTTTATGATGATAAAGGTAGACGTTTAAAACAGGAGAAGTTGGTCCAATATATAGATGAGGAATTATTAAAGCAAAATGATGTATATATTGATACGAAAGTAATTGCGCCGCTTCTTTCTATTTCGCCTAAAAAGATTTATTTATATACGAAAGAACAAGACCATAATATGATTATTACTTTGCGAAATGTGTTCCAAGAACGGGTCCAATTACATGGATTACATGATTTTGAGCGCAATGTGAAAAATTTAAAAAATAAAGGTAACGCCCTTGATTTTCTAAGTTTTTGAGCATATAATTACCTACATAAATGAAATATATTGAAATGTCATGATGAGGACATGAGTAGTTTTCTACGATTTTCAGAGAGGGAAGCCTTAGGGTGTGAGCTTCCTAGTACGGGATTATTACTTACCACCTCTAAACTTTAGCAGTGAACGGTTTTTCTAGTAATTGCTAACGGACAACACCGTTATGTTGAACTTGAGCAATTAACAATTATGTTAATTGGAACAAGGGTGGAACCACGAATTCAACACTCGTCCCTTTTTACGGGATGAGTGTTTTTTATTTTGAGAAAAAGAGGAGTGACCAGTGATGGCAGATGTAGTTAAAATTACTTTCCCTGATGGAGCTGTGAAGGAGTTTCCAAAAGGCGTAACAACTGAAGAAATCGCAGCTTCTATTAGCCCAGGCTTAAAGAAAAAAGCTGTAGCTGGAAAATTAAACGATGAGATGATCGATCTTGTTACACCAATCGAAGAAGATGGTGCAGTTTCTATCATTACATTAGATTCTGAAGATGGCCTATATATTTTACGCCATTCAACAGCCCACCTTTTAGCACAAGCGTTAAAACGTTTATATAAAGATGTTAAGGTTGAGCTTGGCATTGGTCCAGTAATTGAAAATGGCTTCTACTACGATATTGATATGGAAGAAGCAATTACAGTTGAAGACTTCAAGAAAATCGAAAAAGAAATGCAAAAAATCGTGAACGAGAACTTAGAAATCGTTCGTCATGAAGTACCACGTGCAGAAGCAATTCGTCGCTTTGAAGAAATCGGCGATGAGTTAAAATTAGATTTAATTAACGATCTTCCAGAAGA
Source organism: Bacillus sp. XB1 (assembly GCF_053557995.1). Taxonomy (NCBI): domain Bacteria; kingdom Bacillati; phylum Bacillota; class Bacilli; order Caryophanales; family Bacillaceae; genus Bacillus; species Bacillus sp. XB1. The sequence goes on from NZ_JBNRIL010000002.1 coordinate 281,070, forward strand.
TGCAGTTATTTCAATCTATGAGCAAGGCGAATTTTTCGACCTTTGTCGTGGTGTTCACCTTCCATCTACAGGGAAAATTAAAGTGTTTAAATTATTAAGCGTTGCAGGTGCTTACTGGCGCGGCGATAGCAATAATAAAATGCTACAACGTATTTACGGTACTGCATTCGTTAAGAAAGCAGAATTAGATGAGCACTTACGTATGCTTGAAGAAGCGAAAGAGCGCGATCACCGTAAATTAGGTAAAGAATTAAAACTATTTACTAATAGCCAAAAAGTAGGACAAGGTTTACCACTTTGGTTACCAAAAGGTGCAACAATCCGCCGCATTATCGAGCGTTACATCGTTGATAAAGAAGCAAGCTTAGGCTATGATCACGTATATACTCCAGTACTAGGGAGCAGAGAGCTTTATGAAACTTCTGGTCACTGGAACCACTACCGTGATGGCATGTTCCCATCAATGGAAATGGATAACGAAGAATTAGTTCTTCGTCCAATGAACTGTCCTCATCATATGATGGTTTATAAAAATGATATTCACAGCTACCGTGAATTACCAATCCGTATTGCAGAACTTGGAACAATGCACCGTTATGAAATGTCAGGTGCGTTATCTGGATTACAACGTGTACGTGGAATGACTTTAAACGATGCGCACATTTTCGTTCGTCCAGATCAAATTAAAGAAGAGTTAAAACGTGTTGTAAACTTAACTCTAGAAGTGTACAAAGATTTCGGTTTAGAGAACTACTCATTCCGTCTATCTTACCGCGACCCAGCAGATACTAAAAAGTATTATGCGGATGATGAGATGTGGGAAAAAGCACAAGGTATGTTAAAAGAAGCTATGGATGAAATGGGTCTTGATTACTATGAAGCTGAAGGTGAAGCGGCATTCTACGGTCCAAAACTTGATGTTCAAGTTCGTACTGCTCTTGGAAAAGACGAAACACTTTCAACTGTACAATTAGACTTCTTACTTCCAGAACGCTTTGAATTATCATACGTTGGTGAAGACGGTAAACAACATCGTCCAGTTGTAATTCACCGTGGTGTTGTATCAACTATGGAACGTTTTGTTGCCTTCTTAATTGAAGAATACAAAGGTGCATTCCCAACATGGTTAGCTCCAGTTCAAGTACAAGTAATTCCAGTTTCTCCGCAAGTACATTTAGACTATGCGAAGAAAGTACAAGACGAATTGCGTCGTGCTGGTATCCGTGTTGAATTAGACACTCGTGAAGAGAAGATCGGTTACAAAATCCGTGAAGCACAAATGCAAAAAATTCCGTACATGCTTGTAGTAGGTGACAATGAAGTAACTGAAAACGGCGTAAACGTACGTAAATATGGTGAACAAAAATCAGAAACAATCGCATTAGATGCTTTTGTTGACATGATTAAAGTAGAAGGAAAACGATAAGAAAAAGCCGCGGTATACCGCGGCTTTTTTATGTAATATACTCGAGAGAAATTAGAAAAAATAACCATGTAACACTTATCATAAAAAAGTATTGCAAGTATGTTAGTTGTTTGTTACAATATTTCTTGTTGTTAGTAAAACACATCGCGTCTTCTTGACAGACGTCATGTCCTATGATAAACTCATCAAGGATAATAGAATATTGTTTTGTGGAACAAGTAGAAGCACCCGCTTCTCACCTGATGGACGCATTCGCAGTTAACAGGTAAATGTATTTCTTACTTAAGATTTTACAAGTGTGGGTGTCGTATGCCCGCACTTTTTTTGTTCGGGTTCTATGACTACAAAATATGTTCTGAGAAAACCTTGGAGGTGGCTTACTATTAGCAAGGATATGATGATTAACGAGCAAATTCGTGCACGTGAAGTACGTTTAGTTGGCGCAAATGGCGATCAACTTGGAATCAAGTCTCGTAATGACGCTTTAGACTTAGCTGCAAATCTTAATCTTGATTTAGTATTAGTTGCTCCAAATGCGAAACCGCCAGTATGCCGCATTATGGACTACGGTAAATTCCGCTTTGAGCAACAGAAGAAAGAAAAAGAGCAGCGCAAAAATCAAAAAGTAATTAGCATGAAAGAAGTTCGTTTAAGTCCAACAATTGATGAACACGACTTTAACACAAAACTTCGTAATGCTATCAAGTTTTTAGAGAAAGGCGACAAGGTTAAAGCGTCAATTCGCTTTAAAGGACGTGCCATTACTCATAAAGAAATCGGTCAACGTGTTTTAGATCGCTTCTCAGAAGCTTGTGCTGAAGTTAGTACAGTTGAATCTAAGCCTAAAATGGAAGGACGCAGTATGTTCTTAGTTTTAGCACCGAAAAACGATAAGTAATAGATAGAGGAGGAAATACCTATGCCTAAACAAAAAACTCATCGCGGCGCTGCAAAGCGTTTCAAAAAGACTGGATCAGGTAAACTGAAACGTTCTCACGCTTACACAAGCCATTTATTCGCTAACAAATCTACAAAAGCTAAACGTAAACTACGTAAAGCTGGTGTAGTAAGCGCTGGTGACTTCAAACGCATTCGTCAAATGCTTGACAACTTAAAATAAGTTCGGCTGATATATAGAACAATTAGGAGGTAATATTATGCCAAGAGTAAAAGGTGGTACAGTTACTCGTCAACGTCGTAAAAAAGTAATTAAATTAGCAAAAGGTTACTACGGTTCAAAAAATACATTATTCAAGGTTGCTAACCAACAGGTTATGAAATCTCTAATGTATGCATTCCGTGACCGCCGTCAAAAGAAACGTGACTTCCGTAAATTATGGATTACACGTATCAACGCAGCAGCTCGTATGAATGGTCTTTCTTACAGCCGCTTAATGCACGGTCTTAAAAATGCTGGCATCGAAGTTAACCGCAAGATGCTTGCTGACTTAGCTGTTCATGACGAAAAAGCTTTCGCTGAATTAGCAACAGTTGCAAAAAACAACATTAACTAATTAATTAGTTGAAACCTTAGAAGAATTTTCTTCTAAGGTTTTTTATTTGTATTCAAATAGAAGTTAGAAGTGAAAGAAATTCTAAAGATTAACGACTATGTTGTTATCAATATGACAAAATCAATATAAAAGTTATAGCAGTATAGAAGAATATACATATGAAGTCAGGAGAATACTCCTGGCTTTTTTTAATTCTGCTCTTTTGGAAAGAAGAGTATCTTTCCTAGCCGAAACGACACTGCTATAATGGAAAGATGATATGGAACTTTCATCAGATGAACAATTTAAGAGCGATGACTGAAACGTATTTGTAAATTAAGGACAAGCTATTTTATAAAGAGGTAGATAGCTGACTTATTCATAAGAACTGAAACATAATAATGAACTTTGAGATGAAACAACATTGTTGCGTAAAATGCGATGTTGGAGGAGGACAATAGAATGGACTTACTACAACTATTTAAATTACAAAAAGAATTAGATGACCGTATTGCAAAAGAACATGACTTACAACCGAAAAAATTGTTAAAAGAAAAAATGTTAGCTCTTCTTGTAGAAATTGGAGAACTTGCAAATGAAACACGTTGTTTTAAATATTGGAGCAACAAACCAGCTTCGGAGCGTGAAGTGATATTAGAAGAGTACGTAGATGGTTTGCATTTTATTTTATCAATCGGAATTGATTTAGGTATTGATAAAAACTTCCTATTCTATAAATGTGCACAAACGAATAAAACACAAGTGGAAATTTTCTTAGACACATATGCGAAAGTAATTCGTTTTACAGATCAACCATCTATTACAAACTATATTGAATTATTTACGAGCTATCTTCGACTTGGACAAGCACTTGAATTTGAGCAAGAAGAGATTGAAAAAGCATATTTAGATAAAAATGAAGTAAATCATCAGCGTCAAACACAAGGATACTAATTTAATTTTTGAATATTTCAATTTAATTATTGTATAATGAATTGACTGAAGAAAAAGGAGGGTGTTGGCAATGACAAAATTAGACGCGACATTGACAATGCTAAAAGAATTAACGGATGCACGTGGTATTGCTGGTAACGAACGTGAACCACGTGAAGTAATGAAGAAATATATCGAGCCGTTTGCGGACGAACTTTCTACTGATAACTTAGGGAGTTTAGTTGCAAAAAAAGTAGGGGAAGAAAACGGCCCGAAAATTATGGTTGCAGGTCATTTGGATGAAGTTGGATTTATGATTACACAAATCGATGACAAAGGTTTCCTTCGCTTCCAAACGGTTGGTGGCTGGTGGTCACAAGTTATGCTTGCGCAACGCGTGACGATTGTAACGCGTAAAGGAGATGTAACAGGTGTAATTGGTTCAAAACCACCGCACATTTTACCTCCAGAAGCTCGTAAAAAGCCAGTTGAAATTAAAGACATGTTCATCGATATCGGTGCTTCTAGCCAAGAAGAAGCAATGGAGTGGGGCGTACGACCAGGAGATCAAGTTGTACCTTACTTTGAATTCCAAGTGATGAAGAATGAAAAAATGTTACTTGCAAAAGCATGGGATAACCGAATCGGTTGTGCAATTGCAATTGACGTATTAAAACAATTAAAAGATGAAAAGCATCCAAACGTTGTATACGGCGTTGGAACTGTACAAGAAGAAGTTGGTCTTCGTGGCGCAAAAACATCTGCGAATTATATTAAACCAGATATCGCGTTCGCAGTAGATGTTGGTATCGCTGGAGATACACCGGGTGTAACGTCAAAAGAAGCGCAAAGTAAAATGGGCGATGGACCACAAATCATTTTATATGATGCTTCTGTTATTGGACATACAGGTTTACGTGATTTCGTAGTTGATGTTGCTGATGAATTACAAATCCCGTATCAATATGATTCAGTAGCGGGCGGAGGAACGGATGCGGGTGCGATTCACATTGCTGTAAATGGTATTCCTTCTATGGCAATTACAATTGCAACGCGCTATATCCATTCTCATGCGGCAATGTTACACCGTGATGATTATGAAAATGCAGTAAAGTTAATTGTAGAAGTTATTAAACGTCTTGATAAAGAGGCTGTACATAACATTACATTTAATTAATAGAAAAAGCGAAGGAGATTCTCCTTCGCTTTTTTATGTTTTAAAAAGGCCGTTCTAATCCTGCTGCAGTATGAGCGCCTAAAATAATTAAACGAGTTAATTGCATCGCCATAAAATGCGGAGTATATATCATTCCTCTTTTTAACCATGACATAATCATTCCGATGTGAGCCCCTGTCACATAACTAATCAAAATATCACGAGGAACCATAAGATCTTCATCATCTGGTTGTGAAATAGACAAGCTTAATGTTAAATGCACTTGTATTGTTTTCATCATTTTATAAGAGTAGTTTCCGGCAGCTTTATCCCCAAGCATAACGTTATAAAAGTTTACATTTTCTGCGATATGTTCGAATAAAGCCAAAAATGTAGGGTGAGGTGAATCAAATGTAAGTTGAAAATCTTCTTTATTTCTATTTTTCGGTTTAATTACTTCTGCTAGCTTCTCTAACATTTCTTCAATACTTTTGTCTAATAGGTCATATTTATCATGGTAATGGCTATAAAATGTAGCGCGATTTACAGGAGCGCGTTCTGCGATATGTTGCACAGTTACATTTTCAAAGCCTTTTTCGCCTACTAAAGCGACAAAAGCATCCTGAATGAGTTGTCTCGTTCGCTTTACACGTGGATCATTTGTATTTTTAATAGACATTTTTCTTCTCCTCGTTTAATTTTCTATACTTAAACAACATATTGGTATTATATTGTTGTTTAAGCAACATTTCATACGTAAATTGTCGGTTGTAGATTCAAAATAATTATTTATAATTATAAACGATAGTCCTTCAGAAATCAGCACCGCTCGCAGGTAGATAAATTTCGATTTACGCTGCAGATGGTGTGATTTTTTTGTTAAAAGGTTAATATAATTAACAATTAAACAATCTAAACAATAAGGACATAAATAGTTTAGAAAAAAATTATATGCGATATAAGGAGAGGAATGCAATGAATCAGTTTCGAAGAATGGTAATTATCAACATTATCACATTAATTGTACTAGTTGGCGGCGGTATTGGCGGTTATTACTATTACAACCAAACGGAAAATTACTTAAAAACAGACAATGCAAAGATTGATGGGAAGGTAATTCCGGTTGCTTCACCAGTAGCAGGTAAACTAACTGACTGGAAAGCTGAAGTAGGAAAAAATTATAATGAGAACGATAAACTAGGTACTGTTACTGTAGCGGCAGCTAATGGAGAACAAACAGTAGATGTAACAATTCCACAAAATGCAACGGTTGTACAATCAAACGCAACAACAAATGCTTTCGTTGGAGCTGGTAGCCCGATTGCTTACGCATTCGATATGAACAATTTATGGGTAACAGCAAACATTGAAGAAACAGATGTTGATGATGTTCAAAAAGGTCAAGATGTAGATGTGTATGTAGATGCATACCCAGATACAACGTTAACAGGAAAAGTAGAACAAGTTGGCTTAACAACAGCGAATACATTCTCTATGTTGCCATCAAGCAACGCAACAGCGAACTATACGAAAGTAACACAAGTAGTACCAGTTAAAATTTCTTTAGATCATAGCAAATCAGTAAATATTGTTCCTGGCATGAATGTGACAGTTCGTATTCATAAGTAAGGGGGAGATGAGATGTCCTCAATTGTAATTGCAGGATATGCACTATTTTGTATAATCGTCTTCTTCCTTGTAAATCGTCTTTTACGAAAGAAAAAAACGAAAATGGGAGAAGAACAAGTCCCAGCCGTAAGTAAAATAGAAATAAGTAAAGTTGAAACAGAAGAGAAAGAAATTGAACGAAAGCAAGAATCGGAAATTTCTAATGTAGTTGAGTTAGAAACAGGAAAGCAAGAAGAAGTAAAACAAGAAAAAGAAGTGCCGAAAAAACAAATGTCTACGCCTGTAGAGAATGTGAACGTAAAAGCAGTTGTAGCTGTATTAATTCTCGGCATGTTCGTTTCTATTTTAAACCAAACAATTATTAACGTTGCATTACCTCCGTTAATGAATGAATTTAACGTATCAACTTCAACAGCACAATGGTTAATTACAGGCTTCATGCTTGTAAATGGTATTTTAGTACCGATTAGTGCATTTTTAGTTTCACGATTTACGTATCGTAAATTATTCGTAGCAGCAATGTTATTCTTCACGGTAGGATCTATCATTTGTGCTACTTCCGGAAACTTTACGATGATGATGACGGGCCGTGTTATTCAAGCGGTTGGTGCGGGTATTTTAATGCCGGTTGGTATGAATATCTTCATGACATTATTCCCGCCTCATAAGCGCGGAGCAGCGATGGGGTTACTAGGTGTAGCGATGATTTTAGCTCCAGCTATCGGACCAACTGTAACAGGTTGGGTAATTGAAAATTACAGCTGGAACTTAATGTTCTATGCGATGTTTATTATCGGTTTAATTATTACGTTCCTATCTTTAAAATTCTTTACACTAGCTCAGCCAGTGTCTAAAACGAAATTAGATATATTCGGTGTGGTTAGTTCAAGTATTGGACTAGGAAGCTTATTGTACGGATTTAGTGAAGCTGGAAATAATAGTTGGACTAGTGCAGAAGTTGTTATTTCACTTATCATTGGTGTAATTGGTTTAGCGTTATTTATTTGGAGAGAGTTAACAACGGACAATAAAATGCTTGATTTACAAGTATTTAAATATCCAGTATTTACTTTCACTTTAGTAATTAACGCAATCGTTACGATGGCATTATTCGGAGGTATGTTATTGCTTCCAGTATATCTGCAAAACATTCGTGGCTTTACGCCAATTGAATCTGGTTTACTACTTCTTCCAGGATCATTAATTATGGGGATCATGGGACCAGTAGCGGGTAAATTATTCGATAAATATGGCATTCGTCCATTAGCGATAATTGGATTGGCAATTACGACGTATGCGACATATGAATTTACAAAATTATCGATGGATACACCGTATAGCGTTATTATGACGGATTATATTATACGTTCAATTGGTATGTCATTCATTATGATGCCAATTATGACGGCTGGTATGAACGCGCTGCCGATGAAATTAATTTCTCACGGTACAGCAACGCAAAATACGTCAAGACAAGTAGCGGGTTCAATCGGAACAGCGATTTTAATTACACTTATGACGCAACAAACGACTGCTCACGTAGCAGATTACGGCAACATGTTAACAACATCAAACCCAATTTTAGTTGATAAAATACACGGCATGGGGCAAAGTTTAGCGGCCTTAGCTGGATCAGCTCAAGCAGGAGACGCGATGAGCACACAACTATTATATGGACAAATTTCAAAGCTATCTGCAATTAATGGTATTAACGATGCCTTCTTAATTGCAACGATACTCGCAGGGATTGCTTGGGTGTTATCGTTCTTCTTACCATCAGGCAATAAACCAAATAGAAAAGCAGGGAATTAAATTCCCTGCTTTTTTGTGTTCTTTATGCAGTTAAATATAAAAGCTGGTAACCAGCTACGGAGCACAGCCCTGTTATAAACAAAATTGTTCCCATAGCACGAATACTTGATATTTGTCTGCCGCTTATAATAGCTAATAGTCCAGCTAAAGAGAAGAGACCCCAATATAAAGTTCCTGAAATTGGAATCATCCCCTCTAAGTCTATTCCATAACCTATACAAATGATAGGAAAAACGATAAGAGATATGCTAATGAAACCAGCTATAATAGTAAATGATTTACGACATTTCATACCAGCAATAATTAAAAAAATGCCGACGATGAATTCGCATACCATTAAAGTAAGAGCTAAAATCATCCAAATTAATATTCCGAACATTTCTGTATTACCTCCGATTTGTGGGTTTCGAAAAAAGTTATATATAGAATCAATCACTTACAGACATGAGTACCCAGAAGATAACCCCTAATATTCCAATGGTAAAAATAATGAATCCCATATTACGTATACTTTTAATTTTTGCTTGGAATCCACTTATCCCTGCTAATAATCCAGTTAAAGAAAATAGGGTCCAGTAAAGAGCAGTTGGAATGGGGAAGATTGTATCCATATTAATTCCTATACTTAAAAAAACAAAAGGTAGTGTGACAAAGGATAGGCTAAGTAGCCCCATTAAACCAACGAGTAATTTCCGATATTTAATTCCTGTTACTATTAAAAAAAATACCACCAGCAATCCCGCATAGTAAGAGAAGTGGCGTGAAAAGCATCCAAATAACACTGGACATATGTAAACTCCTTTATATGAATTAAGTTATATTTTACTACATGAGGTTTATTTTGGATATTATTAATAAATATGTATAAATTGATAGAGATGAGAAGTGATCATACGAATTAATAAAAGAGGTATCGTGAGGATACCTCTTTCTAATTCAAGAATGCCAACAAATTATTCATAATATGAAATAACATAGCTGGAATAATGGATTTTGTTTTTTTACATAAAATAGCCATTAATAATCCCATGAAGAAAGTAATGACCATTACGCCAAGTGAGTATGTATGAGCGATACCGAAGAAGAAGCTTGTTATAATCGCTGCAATCCAAAATGGAAAGCGTTCTGAGAAAAAGCGAAGTATAAAGCCACGGAAAATAAGCTCTTCAAAAATTGGTGTGAGTATTGCAAAGCCGAGAAGTAATAATATTTGATACTGCTTAAAGACATCTAAGTTTAGTGCGGAAGATTGCTGCTTTGTTGCGTCTTGGAACACATAATTTAACAAGATGTAATTGAGTAAAATGTTTATAGCGAAGAAAAGAAGTAAGTATACGTATGTACGCCATTCTCTCAGTGCTTTAAAGTTAAATGATTGTAGTAGTAATTTTTTTGCGGGTTCGAATTTAAAAATGAAGAATAACAACACGGCTAGCTGTAATACAATACTTGCAGTATTTACGATAGATTCATACAGGGCAATTTGTTTTTTATCTGTAAGACCGGCTGTATAAATTGTTAAGGGCATTGCGAGGAACACAGTAATAAGTCCGGTTCCGAAAAAAGCGAATACAACGGAGCTAATAAATTGTCCCCATGACATAGAGTATTTCTGTTCATTAGAAAGTTGTGTAGCGGGTTGCATATGTAGAATCACCTCTTTATATTTGTATATTTAATTATAAGGCATTTTGTTTTCAGGCGTAATATTTAAATATTACATATAAAGGTGTATTTTCCATAAAATAATAAAAGAGGTATCACCCTGTAGTGATGCCTCTTTCTTATTGATAACTATGTTCTGTCTTGTTATTCAATTTTGCTTGCTCTATTTGCAATTCACGCTCTACCAATCGATCTAATTGCTGAATTGCTTTAAGTGCTTTTTCATAAGAAATTGTTCGATAATGATGCGCTCCGCCCGGTTCTTCATCTGCTTCGTCTGCCCATTTAATAATATTTTGAAGAGATGTTCTTTCAATTTCTTGTTCCACTAAGAAAGAATCTGTATGAAGAAGAATTGCAATAGAAATTTCTTTTGCTAGTTTTGGATGTTCTCCTAATCTAATAAGTAATTTATGTGCTCTTTCAGCACCTTTAATTGCGTGTATATCATTCTTTTTATATAAGTCATAATCCCATTCACCGCCTGTGTACCACGTATGATGTCCGATATCATGAAGGAAGCCAGCTTTTGTGGCAGCATCGACTGAGGCGTGATGCTTTTTGGCTAGGTGAAACGCATGGTAAGCGACAGCGATCGCGTGGACCATTCCAGAACGGTTTACGTATTTTTGTGTAATGTGGTGTTTAAAAATTTGTTCAAGCGTAATACGGTGCATAAAACATTCACTCCTTTTATCTTATGGTGTATATGAAGAAAAATCGATCGGTTTAAATGTATTTTGAACATTGTACTCCATCATAGTTCGTTAGTAAAGTAGAAATGTTTAGGAGAAGAAAAAAATTTCTGCAAAAAAATCACCTTAGCTTATGCAAAGGTGATTTTCAAATTGCTTATTTTTTTAATCCTTGCTCTAGTGTTTCTAACATTTCGTGCTTTTCATTTTCATCAGCGTTTTTCCAAATGACTTCAAATAAAACGCCAAGACCTGGAAGCATTTTTTCTTCACCGCTTTGAATTGCATCGACAATTGTTTCTTGTAATTGATCTTGTGAATTTCCAGATACATTCGCTAATACAGCACCGCGTAAATTAAAACTCATTGCTTTCACCTCTTCTTCAGAATTGAAACTGACGTTAGTTTTTGTTCTTTTTTATGTAAATATGTATGAAAAATAGGCTATAATGATAAGACAAGAAGAGAGGGAAATACATATTATGAAAAACATTGATTCAGTACAAAATCCGCGTGTAAAGCAGTGGAAAAAGCTGCAAACGAAAAAAGAACGCGATAAAAAAGGTTTATTTTTTGTAGAAGGATTCCACTTAGTCGAGGAAGCTTTGAAGGCAGGAATTGTAACAGAACTTATCGTTTCAGATCAGACAGACCTTCCGAAAGATTGGACAGTTAATGATGTGGAAATGTATATTGTACCTGAGGCGATTGTCAAAATACTTCGTGAAACAGAAACGACACAAGGTGTATTTGCTGTTTGTGAGAAGCATGAGAAAGAAGTAGCTCTTACTGATGGGAAATTCCTTTTATTAGATGGCCTGCAAGACCCAGGTAATTTAGGAACAATTATTCGTACAGCTGATGCAGCTGGTATTCACGCCGTTGTGCTTGGAGAAGGTTGTGTTGATGTTTACAATAGTAAAGTACTCCGCTCTACACAAGGCTCTATTTTCCACTTACCAATTGTAAAAGGGAACTTAGAAGAATGGGTAGACAAGTTAAAAGAAAACAACGTTCCTGTATATGGAACAGCTCTTGAAAATGGAGTTCCGTATGGTGAAGTAACGCCGGCTGGCAGTTTTGCATTAATTGTAGGAAATGAAGGAAATGGCGTACGCCAAGAAATTCTTGCAAAAACGGATCAAAACTTGTATATTCCGATTTACGGCGGGGCAGAATCATTAAATGTTGCGGTTGCAGCAGGGATTTTAACGTATTATTTGCAAAGCCCGGTTGCGAACAAATAAAAAACTTCTTATAATAAGTTGAAGTACATTATATTAAAAGTTAAATAACGAAAAACGTTGATAGAGAAGAGTAACTTACAAAATCGCCATATAGGGAGAGAGTGCCGTAGACTGAAAGCATTCTTATGGTAGACGGAAGTGAATTCACCTCTGGAGTTGACGCCAGGACCATGTATATGTAAAGGCGTTCCGGTCAGAATTGATCGTTATAACTAATGAGTGGGCAGACTTGTTCTGTCAATTTAGGGTGGTACCGCGAATTTACCTCGTCCCTTTTTGGGAGCGAGGTTTTTTTATTTTTAAAATTAGGAGGGTTCCAAAATGGAAGCACGTTTAAAAGAGCTAAAGCAAAAAGCGTTAGAGCTTATTGAAGAAGCGAAAGAGCTAAAGGGCTTAAACGACGTACGCGTAGCGTATTTAGGAAAAAAAGGCCCAATTACAGAAGTATTACGCGGCATGGGAAAATTGTCAGCAGAAGAGCGTCCACGTATGGGAGCATTAGTAAATGAAGTGCGTGAAGCGATTCAAACGCGTTTAGATGACAAAATTAGTAACTTAGAAAAAGCAGTAATCGAAGCGAAATTAGCTACTGAAACAATCGATGTTACACTGCCAGGTCGTCCTGTTGAAACAGGTTGTCACCATCCGTTAACAGCTGTTGTTGAGCAAATTGAAGATGTATTCATCGGTATGGGTTATGAAGTAGCTGAAGGAACAGAAGTAGAAAAAGACTACTACAACTTCGAAGCACTAAACTTACCGAAAGATCACCCAGCGCGTGATATGCAAGATACATTCTACATTACAGAAGAAACGTTACTACGTACACATACATCTTCTGTGCAAGCACGTACGATGGAAAATAATAAAGAAAAAGGCCCAATCAAAATTATTTGTCCTGGTAAAGTGTATCGCCGTGATGACGACGATGCGACGCATTCACATCAGTTCATGCAAATTGAAGGTCTTGTAATTGATAAAAACATTCGTATGAGTGACTTAAAAGGTACACTGCAAGTATTCGTGAAAAAGATGTTCGGTGAAGATCGTGAAATCCGTCTTCGTCCAAGTTTCTTCCCATTCACAGAGCCATCTGTAGAGATGGATATTTCTTGTATGATGTGTCATGGCAAAGGTTGCGGCACTTGTAAAGGAACTGGCTGGATTGAAATTCTAGGCGCAGGTATGGTTCACCCGAACGTACTTGAAATGGCTGGTTATGATTCAAAAGAATATCAAGGTTTCGCATTCGGTATGGGCGCAGAGCGTATCGCAATGTTGAAATACGGAGTAGATGACATTCGTCATTTCTATACAAATGATGTACGTTTCTTACAACAATTCAAACGAGCGTAAGGGAAGGAGAGGATAAATATGTTCGTATCATATCGTTGGTTACAAGAGTATGTAGATATTAAAGATGTAACAGCACAAGAACTAGCAGACAAAATCACGAAAAGTGGTATTGAAGTAGAAGGCGTTGAAGTATTAAATAAAGGTGTAAAAGGTGTTGTAGTTGGTCACGTATTAGAATGTGAAAAACACCCAGAAGCTGATAAATTAAGCAAATGCTTAATCGATATCGGTGAAGAAGAGCCAGTTCAAATTATTTGTGGAGCTGCTAACATTGCAAAAGGTTTAAAAGTACCAGTTGCAAAAGTTGGTGCTGTACTTCCTGGTAACTTCAAAATTAAAAAAGCAAAACTACGTGGTGAAGCTTCTCACGGTATGGTTTGTGCTCTTCAAGAGCTTGGCATTGATGGAAAGTTAGTTTCAAAAGAATATGCAGATGGTATCTTCATCTTCCCAAGTGACGCTGAAGTTGGTGCAGATGCACTTGAAATTTTAAACTTACACGATGAAGTACTTGAGCTTGGTTTAACACCAAACCGTGCAGATTGCCTAAACATGTTAGGTGTTGCATATGAAGTAGCTGCTATTTATGGCCGCGAAGTAAAACTTCCAGCTATCGACTTACAAGAAACAGCAGAAAAAACTTCTGATTATATTTCTGTAAGTGTAGAAGCGAAAGAAGAAAACCCGTTATACATTGCAAAAATGGTTAAAAACGTAAAGATTGGTCCATCACCAATGTGGATGCAAACTCGTCTTATGGCAGCTGGCATTCGTCCAATTAGCAACGTAGTTGATATTACAAACTACATTTTAATGGAATACGGTCAACCGTTACATGCATTCGATTACGATAAATTAGGTTCAAAAGAAATCGTTGTTCGTCTTGCAAAAGAAGGCGAAAAAATTGAAACGTTAGATGATCAAGAGCGTACATTACAAAGCCACCATCTTGTAATTACAAACGGCACGAAAGCTTTAGCTGTTGCTGGTGTAATGGGCGGGGCGGATTCTGAAGTTACAAATGAGACAGTAAACGTTCTAATTGAGTCTGCATACTTTGCAGGTCAAACAGTACGTCGTACATCAAAAGACTTAGGTCTTCGTAGTGAATCAAGTGCACGTTTCGAAAAAGGAATCGATCCAACACGTACATTTGAAGCAATTCAACACGCAGCTGCTTTAATGGCGAAATATGCTGGCGGTGAAGCACTTGAAGGTGTAGTAGAAGCTGACAACTTACAAGTACAAGAGCGTACAGTATCTGTTACTGCTGAAAAAGTAAACCGTGTATTAGGTACAAATATTTCTGCGAGTGAAATGGGTACAATGTTCACAAACTTGAAATTCCCATTTACAGAAGTAGAAGGAACATTCCATGTAAATGTACCAGCACGTCGTCCTGATATTACAATTTCAGAAGACTTAGTAGAAGAAGTGGGCCGTCTATACGGTTATGACCACATTCCAGTTACATTACCTTCTGGAACGATGACTCGTGGTAAATTAACATCAGCACAAACGAAACGTCGTAAAGTACGCCGCTTCTTAGAGGGTGCTGGTTTATATGAAGCAATTACGTATTCATTAACAAGCGCTGACAAAGCGAAACAATATATGGTTGAGCCAAACGAAAAGGCGCCTGTAGGTCTTGCACTTCCAATGAGTGAAGAACGTAGCCAACTTCGTTTAAGCTTAGTACCGCAATTACTAGAAGCAGTTTCATACAATGTCGCTCGTAAAAACGACAGCGTTGCTTTATACGAAGTAGGTTCTATCTTCTTACCGACAGAAGAAGGAGAACTTCCGAAAGAAGAACAACATCTTGCAGGTGTTATGACAGGTCTTGCTCTTCACCATGCATGGCAAGGTGAGAAGAAAGTAGTAGACTTCTTCGTTGTGAAAGGTGTACTAGAAGGACTATTCGACGTGCTTGGCGTTTCAAATCAAATCACATATGCACCAGCAAAACGTGAAGGTATGCACCCAGGCCGTACAGCTGACATCGTATTAGATGGCGAAGTAATTGGTTTCATCGGTCAATTGCACCCAGAAGCAGAAAAACAATTAGATGTGAAAAATACATTCGTATTTGAATTATCTCTTGTAAAAGTATTCGGTGCAGACGCTGAGGAAACTTACTACTCAGCAATTCCACGTTTCCCATCTATGACACGTGACATGGCTGTTGTAGTAACAAAAGAAACAAAAGCTGGTGAAATGAAGCAAGTCATTGCTGAAGCTGGCGGAGAACTTCTGAAAGACGTAACACTATTCGACTTATACGAAGGTGAAAAAATGGAAGAAGGCAAGAAATCACTTGCATTCTCTATGACTTACTTCGATGCAGAACGTACATTAACAGACGAAGAAGTAACAGAAGCACATAACCGTGTACTAACAACGGTAGAAGAGAAATTCGGTGCGGAGTTACGTAAGTAATTAGAAAATTGCCGGATTCATTCCGGCAATTTTTTTATTGGATTGGTTGTCGGACACTGTCGGTAAGTCGATATATTACAAAAATCGCTCATATATTTTCCGACACCTTGCATCTTTCTCTCGAATGTAGTACATTAATTTTAGTTTAACAAAATGAAAGACGATGATAAGGAAAAGTAGTATATACTATAATCCAAAGCGAGTCAGGGACGGTGAGAGCCTGATGAGGCGGTATATGTGAAGAACACCTTGGAGTTGCTAACCGAAATTGAATTTTGTATTCAAGAGTAGACTTAGACGGGAATCCGGCCTGTTACAAACCGGGAAGTATGTATTACATACGAGTTAAAGTTGGTCTTTATGACAAATTGGGTGGTACCGCGAAGTTTAACCTTTCGTCCCTTTATGGATGAAAGGTTTTTTTGTATTTAAATATATGAGCAAAGGAGAATTTCACTATGGAAAACACATTAGTAAAAAGTCTGTATAGAGATACAGAAAAGTATGCAGATCAAACAGTACAAGTATCAGGGTGGATTCGTAACTTACGTGATTCAAAAGCATTTGGTTTCATCGAATTAAACGACGGTAGCTTCTTCAAAAGCGTTCAAATCGTTTTCGATACAGAATTAGAGAACTTCAAAGAAATTGCAAAACTTCCACTTAGCTCTTCAGTTAAAGTAGAAGGTAAAGTAATTGCAACGCCGGGAGCGAAGCAACCATTTGAAATTAAAGCAGAAAAAATTGATATCGAGGGCTTATCAGATTCTGATTACCCACTTCAAAAGAAGCGTCATACGTTTGAATACTTACGTACAATCGCTCACTTACGTCCAAGAACAAATGCATTCTCTGCAACGTTCCGCGTACGTTCTATCGCAGCATTTGCGATTCACCAATTCTTCCAAGAGCGTGGATTCGTACATGTCCACACACCAATCATCACTGGTAGTGATACAGAAGGTGCTGGCGAAATGTTCCGCGTAACAACGCAAGATTTAAATAACCTACCAAAAGGTGAAGACGGAAAAGTTGATGAGTCAAAAGACTTCTTCGGTAAAGAAACAAACTTAACAGTAAGTGGACAGCTGAACGCTGAAGCTTATGCATTAGCATTCCGTGATGTATACACATTCGGACCTACATTCCGTGCAGAAAACTCAAACACAACTCGTCACGCTGCTGAGTTCTGGATGGTTGAGCCTGAGATTGCATTCGCTGAACTAGGTGACGTAATGAACCTTACAGAAGATATGCTGAAATATGCAATGAAATACGTATTAGAGCATGCACCAGAAGAAATGGAATTCTTCAACAGCTTCGTTGATAAAACAGTTCTAGAGCGCATGAACAACGTAATCAACTCTGACTTCGGTCGCATCACATATACAGAAGCAATTAAAGTGCTTCAAGAATCAGGTGCTGACTTCAAATACCCAGTAGAATGGGGAATCGACTTACAAACAGAGCACGAAAGATACTTATCAGAAGAAATCTTCAAACGCCCTGTATTCGTAACTGACTATCCGAAAGACATTAAAGCATTCTACATGCGTTTAAATGAAGACGGTAAAACAGTAGCTGCTACTGACCTTCTAGTTCCTGGCATCGGCGAATTAATCGGCGGAAGCCAACGTGAAGAAAGAATGGATGTTTTAGTAGACAGAATTAAAGAATTAGGTATGAACGAAGAGGACTACTGGTGGTACTTAGAACTTAGAAAATACGGCGGTACAAAACACGCTGGATTCGGTCTAGGTTTCGAGCGCTTCCTAATGTACATCACTGGTATGGCTAACATCCGTGACGTAATTCCATTCCCAAGAACTCCAGGTTCTTCTGAATTCTAAAATATGAAAAAAGGCGAGAGGATTTCCTCTCGCTTTTTATTTTACATATTGTATAGTTTATTCCCTCGTAGCAAAAAGTAACGCGAAGGGGTGAATATAAATGAGTAAAAAAGTGAAAAAAGATCATTCAAGATCGGGCCTAGGTTCTCCAGAAGTTGAAGGACAAGGAACGACGACACATGAAACAGGTTCTCATAAAGTATCTTCATCAAATAAGAAGCAGAAACGAAGCTAACATAACAAAGGAGAGTCTTAAGGGCTCTCCTTTGTTATGTGTTACATCTTATTATCGTTAATTTCTTTTGTAATCTTATTTATGTCTTTGTCTAATCGATCTAAATAGAAAAACCACAGTAAACTTATGAACACGTAATAGATGGCCATCACGCCAAGATTATCAGATATATTTTCGAATGTGGATTTAGTAGTGAAAAAAGCTCCCCAAATTATAGAAATAGTGAGGTAAGAAAGTGGGCCTACGAGGTGTACGAAAGCATATAGTACCTTTTTAACTTTTACAGCGTTCATATGAAAAACCTCCTTTTTCTAATCATACATTCAAGTTCTTCACAGAAGTGTTGTAGTTTTGCTGGATTATGTATTAACAAGCGTGCATCGTGTTTCCCGATAAATCTTCGAATCCGAAAGTTTAATAAGAAAGATCGACCATAACGCTCTATTAAATCGTTGAACGCTGGTTGTTCACTTAGTAGCTGAATGTTTTCTCTAATTTCGAACTGTCTTTCGTGTGGATCGCCTAGTAAAATATTTAGAATCATTTGTAGAAGTAGCAATGTAGATCTCCTCCTATGTTAGAATAATCTGTATATTATAATTATAACAAAACTATAAGGACAATAGTAGGATGAAACAAAAAACAGGAGTTTGTAGGCTCCTGTTTTTGTCGATACTATTTTAATAAGCGAAGCGCCTTCTCCGTATTAGCGAAATGCAGTTTCACAAACTCGGGTAATCGTTCTTTACCAAGCTTTTGAATTAATTTAGCAGCAGCGATATCAACTTGTTTACCAGCACCTTTCGGAAGTGGCATACCAGCTTTTTTACTTAGTTCGTCAAACTGTTTTACGAATGAGTAGCGAGCTAAAATAGAAGCAGCGGCTACTGCTAAATGGACGCTTTCACCTTTCGTAGCGAAATAAACATTTTCACGCTGTACCTGTTTTTGTTTTGCTAAATATTTGTAGTATGTATCAGGTTGTGTGAATTGGTCGATTAAGACGCCTTCAGGTTTTGTAGGTGCCATTTTAGCTAATAAGTTTGTAATAGCTTTATTGTGTAGTAAAGCTTTTAGCTTACCTTGGTTGTTTCCTTTATCAAATAGCTCGTTATATTTTTCGTTATGAAGGACAAGAGAGCTATAAGGAACAACGTGTAGAAGTTGTTTCGCAATGGCAGTAATTTGATCGTCATTTAAGTTTTTAGAGTCTTTTACACCAAGTTCTTTTAGTAGTGGAATTTGCTTCGCATCCACATATACAGCAACGACTGTCATTGGTCCGAAGAAATCACCAGTACCAACTTCATCAGACCCTACAATAGACATTGTACTGATGGAAGCAGGCGGCGCATAACGGTGTGAATCGACAGATTTTTTTACAGCTGTTTTTGGTGTTTGAGAGACAGTTTGCCAACGAGAAGCTTCTGCTTCAGCGCGGCCTCCTTGGAACATTACTTTTCCAGATTTATACGCTGTAATCGTGCAAGATGGCACCTTTGCCATGAAGATTCCGCCTTGTGGAATTTTCGGGCTAAGCGAATGTTTATATTGTTGTTTCATGTCTTCAATTACTGTAGAATTTGTTTGAATTACGATAGAATTTGACATAATGGTCGCCCCTTTTTTTATATTGTTATTTTTATCATATCGGATTGTTCTTTCTGTTTCCATATTATGAAGGTTCATGGTATGATAAACTTTAGGATTCTGTACGTGATTGGAGGCCGGTGAGTTGTCACAACAAAAGGGAAAGAAAAGTCGAATTAATGTAGAAATCTATGGTCAGCAATATTCAGTTGTTGGCGATGAAAGTACAAGTCATATCCGCATGGTAGCAGCGATTGTGGATGATAAAATGCGCGAACTCAATGCCAAGAATCCTTCGCTTGACACGAGTAGACTAGCGGTATTGACGGCGGTAAACGTCATACACGATTACATAAAATTAAAAGAAGAACATGAGAAATTGAAAGAAAGTATGACAAAAAAAGGAATGGAATAACATGATTGATATTATTATCATTTTACTGCTTGTTATGGGATTTTTCCTCGGCTTACGCAGAGGGTTTATTCTGCAACTTGTAAAGTTAACAAGCTTTATTATCGCATACCTTGTTGCATACTGGTACTGTAAAGATTTAGCGCCAGCACTTGCGAAATTTATTCCGTATCCATTTGATAAAAACGTATCTGTTCCAGAATGGATTGATGCAAATAATATTGAGACAGTATTTTATCAAGCGCTTGCGTTTATCATATTGTTTATTATTACAAAAATAGCACTTTCATTACTTGGTAATTTGTTAAATATGTTTGCAGAAATACCGGTTTTAAAGCAAGTAAATGCGTTTGCGGGGGCAATCCTCGGATTTTTAGAAGTATATATTGTTTTGTTTGTCTTAATTATCATTGGAAACATTCTTCCGATTGAACAAGTACAAACACCATTACAAAAATCATCAATTAGCAAAATAATTGTAGACGATACACCGATTCTATCTGAAAAGGTGAAGGAACTATGGCAGACAGGTAGCAGAGTATAACTTCTCTTTTTTCGGAAAGAGAAGTTTTTTTCTATGAAAGAAAGGCGGGGTAATGATGAAAGTAAATAAAAAACAAGTTATCAAATTATTAGAGACAATCGGGCTTTTTATGGAACTAAAGGGTGCGAATCCATTTAAAATATCTGCATTTCGTAAAGCGGCAGCAGCATTAGAAAGTGACGATCGTAGTCTTTCTGAGATTGAAGATTTCACAAAGATTCCGGGCATCGGAAAAGGAACAGCAGCCGTTATTCAAGAATATATAGAATCGGGAACATCTGAAGTATTACAAGAACTTGAAAAAGAAGTACCGAGTAGCTTATTGCCGTTATTAAAACTACCAGGTCTTGGTGGTAAAAAGGTGGCTAAGTTATATAAAGAGCTAGGCGTTATTGATATGGAGACGTTAAAAGCTGCTTGTGAGGAAAATAAAGTACAAGCTTTAGCTGGTTTCGGTAAGAAGACAGAAGAGAAAATATTAGAAGCAATCGATCAAGTAGGCTCTCGTCCAGAGCGTTTACCAATTGCGATGGTATTGCCTATTGCCGGGGAAATAGAGGAGAAATTGTCGAATATTGCTGAAGTAATTCGTTTCTCTCGCGCTGGTAGTTTGCGCCGTGTTCGTGAAACAGTGAAAGATTTAGATTTTATCATTGCAACGACAGAACCAGCAGCGGTACGTGAGCATTTACTACAATTCGATAATATGATTGAGGTAATCGCAAGTGGGGATACGAAAGTTTCTGTTCGTCTTCAATATGAATATGATATTTCAATCGATTTCCGCTTAGTAAAACCAGAAGAGTTTATTACAACACTTCACCATTTCACAGGATCAAAAGACCATAACGTAAAAATGCGTCAAATCGCAAAAGATAAAGGCGAGAAAATTAGTGAGTACGGTGTAGAGAACTTAGAAACAGGTGAAGTGAAAACATTTGAGACTGAAGAAGACTTCTTTGCTCATTTCGGTCTACCATTTATTCCGCCAGAAGTGCGTGAAGATGGAAAAGAAATTGAATTAATTAAAGAGTATCCGAACTTAATTCAGTTTTCCGATATACAAGGTGATTTACATATGCATACAACTTGGAGTGACGGTGCTTTTTCTATTGAAGAAATGGTACAAGCGTGCCGTGCTCGTGGATATAAGTTTATGGCGATTACTGATCACTCGCAATACTTAAAAGTAGCGAATGGTTTAACGAAAGAGCGTCTTCGTGAGCAAGCGAAAGAAATTGAACGTATGAATGAAAAGTATCCAGACATTACAATTTTACGCGGAATTGAAATGGACATTTTACCAGATGCCTCGCTTGATTTTGATGATGAAGTATTAGAAGAATTAGACTATGTCATTGGAGCGATTCACTCTAGCTTCTCACAAGACCGTGAAACGATCATGAAGCGTCTGCGTACTGCACTTGAGAATAAACATGTCACAATGATTGCTCATCCGACAGGACGTCTTCTCGGGCGCCGTGAGGGTTATGATGTAGATACAGATTTATTAATTGAACTCGCAAAAGAGACAAATACAGTTTTAGAATTAAATGCGAATCCGAACCGTCTAGATTTAAGCGCGAAATTATTAAAACAAGCACAAGATGCTGGTGTAAAAGTAGCGATTAATACAGATGCTCATACACTTGAAATGTTAGAAGATATGGAAACAGGTGTAGCAGCAGCACGTAAAGGTTGGATTCAAAAAGATAACGTGATTAACACATGGGATATTGAACGTTTATTAGACTATATTAAACGTAATAAGTAACGCAAGGGGGACCTGCAACATGTTAGAAAGAACGTTGCGTGTATTAGAATACAATAAAGTAAAAGAACAATTACTTGAACATACAGCCTCTTCACTTGGCCGTGACAAAGTGAAGCATTTAGTGCCGAGCACTGATTTTGAAGAAATTGTAGAAATGCAAGATACAACGGATGAAGCAGCGAAAGTTATTCGTTTAAAAGGTAGTGCACCATTAGGTGGTATTACGGATATTCGCTCAAATGTGAAGCGTGCAAAAATTGGGAGTATGTTAAGTCCAAATGAATTACTTGATATTGCGAATACGATGTATGGTAGTCGTAATATGAAACGTTTCATTGAAGATATGGCTGATAACGGTGTCGAGCTTCCGATTTTAGAAACTCACGTCGCTCAAATTGTATCTTTATATGATTTAGAAAAGAAAATTACAAATTGTATCGGTGACGGCGGTGAAGTAGTCGATAGCGCAAGTGATAAACTGCGTGGTATTCGTACTCAAATTCGTACTGCGGAAAGCCGTATTCGTGAAAAATTAGAAAATATGACGCGCTCTTCAAATGCGCAAAAGATGCTGTCTGACTCGATTGTAACGATTCGTAACGAACGTTACGTAATCCCAGTAAAACAAGAATACCGCGGCGTATATGGTGGTATTGTTCACGATCAATCAGCTTCTGGACAAACGTTATTTATTGAACCGCAAGTCATTGTAGAATTAAATAACGCACTGCAAGAAGCTCGTGTGAAAGAGAAACAAGAAGTCGAACGCATCTTATTGATGTTAACAGAAGAAGTGGCAGTAGAAGCCGATATCGTTTTATCAAACGTAGAAGTAGTTGCGAATCTTGATTTCATTTTTGCGAAAGCTTTTTATGCAAAGCGAATTAAAGCAACGAAACCAATCGTAAATAACGAGCGTTATATGGATTTAAGACAAGCTCGCCATCCGCTAATCGATCCAGAAATTATTGTGCCAAATAACATTATGTTAGGTAAAGATTTCACGACAATTGTTATTACAGGACCGAATACAGGTGGTAAAACAGTTACGCTGAAAACAGTTGGTATTTGTGTTTTAATGGCGCAATCTGGTCTTCACATTCCAGTAATGGATGAGTCAGAGATTTGTGTGTTTAAAAATATATTTGCTGATATCGGTGATGAGCAATCGATTGAACAAAGTTTAAGTACGTTCTCCTCACATATGGTGAACATCGTTGATATTTTAGAAAAAGCTGATTTTGAAAGCTTAGTTTTATTCGATGAATTAGGTGCTGGAACAGACCCACAAGAAGGGGCTGCACTAGCAATTTCGATTTTAGATGAAGTATGTAATCGCGGTGCTCGCGTTGTTGCAACGACGCATTATCCAGAATTAAAAGCATACGGATATAACCGTGAGCAAGTTATTAATGCGAGTGTTGAGTTTGATGTAAATACATTAAGTCCAACTTATAAATTATTAATCGGTGTACCAGGCCGTAGTAATGCCTTTGAAATTTCGAAACGTCTTGGATTATCTGATCGCGTTATTGACCAAGCACGCAACCACATTAGTACAGATACGAATAAAATTGAAAATATGATTGCGAAGTTAGAAGAAAGCCAGAAGAACGCAGAGCGTGACTGGAACGAAGCAGAAGCACTTCGCAAACAATCTGAAAAACTTCATCGTGAATTACAACGTCAAATCATTGAATTTAACGAAGATCGCGATGAACGATTATTAAAAGCGCAAAAAGAAGGGGAAGAAAAAGTCGAAGCTGCAAAGAAAGAAGCAGAAGGCATTATTCAAGAACTTCGTCAATTGCGTAAAGCACAGCTTGCAAACGTGAAAGATCACGAGTTAATTGAAGCGAAGAGCCGTCTAGAAGGCGCAGCACCAGAGCTTGTTAAGAAACAAAAAGTAAACGTGAAAAACACTGCGCCGAAGCAACAGTTACGTGCAGGTGATGAAGTAAAAGTATTAACGTTCGGTCAAAAAGGTCAATTACTTGAAAAAGTAAGCGATACTGAGTGGAGCGTACAAATCGGTATTCTGAAGATGAAAGTAAAAGAATCTAACATGGAATACATTAACACACCGAAGCAAACAGAGAAAAAAGCAGTTGCAACGGTAAAAGGTAGAGACTATCACGTTTCATTAGAACTTGACCTTCGTGGTGAGCGATTTGAAAATGCAATGGCGCGCGTTGAGAAATACTTAGACGATGCCCAGCTTGCAAGCTATCCTCGCGTATCAATTATTCACGGTAAAGGGACAGGAGCACTTCGCCAAGGTGTACAAGATTACTTGAAGAAGCATCGCGGTGTAAAAACCTTCCGTTACGGTGACATGGGCGAGGGAGGCCTAGGCGTAACAGTTGTCGAATTAAAATAGAAAACAACGAAACAAAGGGGAAACCATTATATGTTTATGGACAAACTTGCAAAAGTATTGTTAGCTTGTTGCGGAATATTTTTGGTGATTGGGGTTATTTATTTAGTTGTTTTTGCGAAGTGAAAAAGCGTCAATCGTGGCAGAATTATATTGCCATAGATTGACGCTTTTAATATATGTGAAAAGGAATAGAACATGAAAATCAACCAATACATAAGCGAAGCAAAATCATGCTCCAGACGTGAAACAGATCGCCTCATTAAAGCTGGACGCGTGGCTATTAATGGTGAAATATGTACGCACGGTGAACTTGTGAGCGATGGTGATGTTGTAACGATTGATGGGCAAGTTATTGTAAAAGAAGAGAAAGAAAAGGTGTACATAGCCTTTCATAAACCAGTCGGAATTACTTGTACAGCAGCTGATCATATTGAAGATAATATTATTGATTATATCAATTATCCAGAGCGAATCTTTCCAGTTGGACGATTAGATAAAGCATCGGAAGGACTTATCTTATTAACGAATGACGGCGGCATTGCGAATCGAATTTTACATGGTGATCATGAGCACGAGAAGGAATATGTTGTCACAGTCGATAAACCTTTTACGGACTGGTTTATTAATGAGATGTCCAGCGGTGTAAAGATTAAAGATGGAATGACGAAGCCGTGCAAAGTGACAAGAGTCGATCAATCAACATTTCGTATCGTTTTAACGCAAGGAATGAACAGGCAAATTCGTAGAATGAGTCGTGCTTTCGGATTTACTGTAATAAAGCTAAAGCGAGTACGCATTATGAATATAGAGCTAAATGAGCTTGAAGTTGGAAAGTGGCGGAGCGTTACAGCTGAAGAGTTAGAAATTTTAATAGGGCAGTTATAGGGAGGAAAAATTTTCTCCCTATATTTTTTTGTCAGAAAAAATAAAACTATTGATTTTTTAAAAAATAGCCCATATAATAAAAAACAACAAGTTTCGACAAGATATTTTATAAAAGTAATGATGAGGACATGAGTTGTATTTTACGATTCTCAGAGAGGGAAGCCTTAGGCTGTGAGCTTCCTAATACGAAAAGACAAGCTTACCACCTCTAAACTTCAAGAGTGAACTGCATACATGATGCATTGTAATTCTTGGCGGATAAAACCGTTATCAATTTACACGAGCTATAAAATGAGCTTATTTCGTTATGAATTCATTTTATTAGAATAAGGGTGGAACCACGATTTCAACACTCGTCCCTTTGTTAGGGACGGGTGTTTTTTGCGTTCTTTTACGGGGAAGTATGCTTGAAAGAGGATATGTGACGGATTTTAATTCAGAATATTTTGTTAATTTATTATTTTAGGAGGTTAGTAGAAATGAAATCATCTTTAAAGTTTTCGGAGATGTTTGCAATAAGTTTAATGTTATTTGCACTGTTTTTTGGTGCAGGTAATATGATTTTTCCACCAGCGTTAGGGCAAGGTGCTGGAACGGACGTATGGATCGCGCTGTTTGGTTTTATCGTAACAGGCGTTGGACTACCTTTATTAGGAGTAATTGTTATAGCTTTAAAGGGAGATATTAATGAGCTAGCAGGACGTGTACATCCTATATTCGCACTTGTTTTTATCACTGCAATTTATTTATGTTTAGGCGTATTCGTAAGTGTGCCGCGTACAGGAACAGTAGCTTATGAGATGAGTGTTGCACCGTTTTTACCAAGTGAGATAGCTGGTCAGTCATATCCACTTGTTATCTTTACACTTATTTTCTTTGCAGTCACTTTCTATTTAGCTTTAAATCCTTCGAAATTAGTGGGTCGTATTGGTAAGGTGCTAACTCCAATATTATTAGCTGTTATTGCAATTATCGTAGGTAAAGCACTTATTACACCAATTGGAGAATTTGGTGCACCGACAGAAGCGTATAGTGCTCCTCTCTTTAAAGGATTTATTGATGGAT
This sequence comes from Bacillus sp. XB1, assembly GCF_053557995.1. Taxonomy (NCBI): domain Bacteria; kingdom Bacillati; phylum Bacillota; class Bacilli; order Caryophanales; family Bacillaceae; genus Bacillus; species Bacillus sp. XB1. Next base: position 307,656 of record NZ_JBNRIL010000002.1, read on the forward strand.
ATTTAACTTTAGATGGACTTGCAGCACTGGTATTCGGAAATGTTGTAATTCATGCGTTAAAAGAAAAAGGAATTACAAATAAAAACAGTATTGCAAAAGTAACAATCTTTGCAGGATTTATTGCAGCGCTTGGTCTACTACTTGTGTATTTAGCACTTGCTTATCTTGGAGCTTCTAGTGTGTCACTTGGAATGGGCGCAAACGGAGGAATTATTTTAACAAATGTCGTGAATCATTTATTTGGTAGCTACGGAACTTTATTACTAGGGATCGCAATTACAGCAGCATGTTTAACAACTTCTGTAGGTATTGTTGCAGCTTGTGGTGATTACTTCTCTTCCTTATTACCAAAGCTTTCTTATCAAAAAGTCGTTTTCATTTTCTGTGTATTAGCATTTATGGTAGCAAACCTTGGGTTAACTCAGTTAAATGCATTAGCATTACCAATCTTAATCGCAATTTATCCAATTGGAATCGTACTTATCGTATTATCACTTGTTGAAAACTACGTTCGTCTTCCATTAGCGATGTATGTGGGCGGGATTGTAGGAGCATTTGCAATAAGTTTCTTTGATGGATTACACAATGCAAACCTTCAAATTGCAGCGCTAGCACCTATTTTAGATAAGATTCCATTATATAGTGTAGGAATTGGTTGGTTAGTTCCAGGCATAATCGGTATAGGATTTGGTTATATAGTTTCTAAGTTTCAAAAGCAGGAAATTGCTGTAGAAAAATAGAGAAAAGAGGCTTTCTATTATAGAAAGTCTCTTTTTTTGTAAAAAAAGCCGCATATAGAGAAATTCAGATATTAAAAATTTTATACGTAATATAGTTGACAAAAAATTTATGAGTAGGCTAAGATTGACTTAGTTGTGGAAATATTGGAAGGGAAGTGAGGGAAAAGGGGTTTCTATAACTATAGTGTTGTTGTGGGAAGAGGTGAAAGAAGAGGAGAAGAGATAGTTTATTTTTTTTTGATTTGCATTGAGAATGATAATCAATAAATGCGTTTTATCATTTTTTCTCAGTTTCTATGCCTTCGTATAAGGAATAGGGTGAGATATTATTTTTAATATTAAATGAGAATGATAATCAATAATACTTATGTTACATAAAAGAATGCTAATTAAATAATAGGTAGAAGAGATTATTTTTTTTCTTATAAATTGAGAATAATTATCATTTTCAAAAAGTGAAATGAAAGATAACCAAGGAGGAAACAAGAAAAATGAAAAAGGTTTCTGTATTACCCGCTTTTATTATAACGTTCGTATGTATGCTAGCTTTTCTTGTAATGCCATACGGGAATGCTTCAGCAAAACTAGCTGATGGTACTTACGATATTAATTACGTAATTCAAAAAGCGGAAAATGATTCAGCTTCAATGGCAAATGACTATTTTGAAAAGCCGGCAAAATTAATAGTGAAAAACGGTGAGATGAGAGTACAAGTTCCGATGAATCATAGTGCTTGGATTACAGAATTTAAAGCACCAGAGAATGGGAATTTTGTTGATGCGAAAGTTGTTAGTAAAGATGAATCGGCAGATAAAAGAACAGTAGAGTTTAAAGTAGATGATTTATCCAAACCGGCAGCTGTAAAAATTCATGTTGTTGTACCAAATGCAAACTATGACCACCACTACACAATTCGTTTTGCTTTTGATGCAAATGTAAAAGCTGTAGGTGGCGATAACGGCGTAGCTGCTACAACAAAAAATAATGATCAAGCGAAAACAGATACACAAGTAAAAGAAGAGAAAACAAAAGTAGAGAGTAAGGAAACAGCTAAAGAAGTGAACAAAGAAACAAAAAATGAAAATGGAAAAGCTGAAAAAACAGATAACCCAAAAACAGGCGATGAAGCACGTATTGGATTGTTTGTAGCGTTAATTCTTATTTCAGGTGCTTTCTTAATTCGTAAAGTGAAGTTGAGTAAATAAATCTTTTGAAGGGGGATGAATATATGTTTAAACAATTTAAAATGATTATTGCTGTATTTGCTGTTTTATTTACGTTTATCGCAACACTAGGTTTACAAGATGCAAAGGCTGCTACAAAACTAGCTGATGGAAAATATAATATTGCTTTTACTGTATGGAAAGGCGATAAAGATGAATCGTCTAAAATGAATAGTTATTTTGAAAGCCCAGCAACATTAACAGTTAAAAATGGAAAACAATATGTTTCATTTAAAGTGAAAGATAGTGCTTCTATTAAAAGTTTCCAAGTAGAAAAAGATGGTCAATTTGTAGAAACAAACGTGTTAAGTGAAAACAAAAAAGATAATACTAGAGTAGTAGAATTTGAAGTTGCTGACTTGTCAAAAAAACTAAATGGAAAGGTGAAAATTAATATTCCAATTATTAATTATAATGCTTCATATGATATTCGCTTTGTATTTGATGGGAGCAGTATTAAATAATTTTCAAAAGGGAGAGTCGTTCCATTGAACAGGTATACAAAAATTATTGTTGCTATGTTTTTAATGATATTTACATTCGTATCAACATTACAACCACTTGCAGTTCAAGCAGCTACCAAGTTGGCTGACGGTGAATATTCAATTGGGTTCAAAGTTTTAAAAGATACATCAGATGAAGAATCGATGATGAATCAATATTCAGTAAGCCCAGGGACTTTAAAAGTGAAGGATGGGAAAAAGAAAGTATCCTTTACATTAACGAATAGTTCATGGATTACGAAGTTTGAAACAGAAAAAGCAGGTAAGCTAGTTGCGACAAATATAATTAGTGAAGATAAAGAAAAAGATACAAGAGTAGTAGAATTTGATGTAGAAGATGTAGAGAAGGTATTAAATGCAAAAGTAAAAGTAGATATTGATTTTTTAAATTATCATCATGAGTACGACGTTCGTATTGCATTTGATCAAAATAGTATTACACCAATTCATGTGGAACAACCAAATGAAAAAGAGGACCCAGCTAATAAGCCAGATCCAAATGAAAAACCGGATCCAAGTCAGAAGCCCGACCAAAAGCCTGACCCAGATCAACAACCAAATTCTAACACAATTACAGATGGTGCGTACAGCATTCCATTTAAAGTGTTAAAAAATCAAACAGATGAAGAATCTAAGATGAATACTTACATGGTAAATCCAGGAGTATTAAAAGTAGAAAACGGTAAGAAAAAAGCAATTGTAACATTAAAAAATAGCTCATTAATTAAAAATTTTCAAACGGAAAAAGATGGCACATTTGTTGATGCAAAAGTAGTAAGTGAGGATACGGAAAAAGATACAAGAGTAGTAGAGTTTGAAGTAAACGATTTATCTAAAAAACTAAATACAAAAGTATTTATCGAAATGGCATCAAGAAATTATAAGCAAACGCATGATGTACAACTTTTATTTGAACAAGATAAACTTGAACAAATTAAAAATGAAGAGAAACAACCAGAAGCAGAAAAACCAGAAGCAGAAAAACCGGAAGTAGAAAAACCGGAAGTAGAAAAACCAGAAGCAGAAAAACCGGAAGTAGAAAAACCAGAAGTAGAAAAACCAGATGAAAATAAAAAACCAGATGCTGAAACAATTAAAGATGGTGAATACAGCATCAATTTCAAAGCATTAAAAGATCAAACAGACGAAATTTCAATGATGAACACATATACAAAAAGTCCAGGTGTGCTAAAAGTAAAAGATGGTAAGAAGTATGTATCATTTACGTTAACGAACAGTTCTTGGATTACAAAATTTGAATTTGAGAAAAATGGTTCGTTTGTTGATGCACATGTAATAAGTGAAGATAAAAAAGCTGATACACGCGTAGTGGAAGTAGAAGTACCAGATTTATCAAAAAAGTTAAATGCAAAAGTAAAAGTAGATATCGATTCAATGAATTATCACCATTTTTACGATATTCAATTTGCATTTGATAAAGGTAGCATTAAGCCGTTAGATAGCCAAGGCGGAAACAACAACCAAGGCGGAAACGACAACCAAGGCGGAAACGACAACCAAGGCGGAAACAACAACCAAGGCGGAAACGACAACCAAGGTGGAAACAACAACCAAGATGAAAATAATAAACCGAGAGTAATAGTTGATTCGAAAAATTTAGTAGATGGCCAATATGATATTACATTTAAAGTATTAAAAGATAAAACAGATGAGATTTCAAAGATGCATGACTATGTTGTAAATCCAGCGAAATTAATCGTAAAAGATGGTAAAAAATATATTGAGATGACGCTGAAAAATAGTGCGTGGATTACGAAATTCCAAGCGGAAAACAATGAACTATTCGCTGATGCGAAAGTAGTAAGCGAAGATAAAAATGCAAATACGCGAGTAGTACAGTTTGAAGTAGAAGATCTATTTAAAAAATTAAACGCAAAAGTAAAGGTAGACATCGATGAGATGAACTACCATCATTTCTACGATGTACAAATTCAATTTGATACAAATAATATTGGCGCGTTAGGAACTATTAAAGAGGAACCGAAAAATGAACCGAAAAATCCAGTGACTACACCGAAAGTAGATAATGTAAAAACAGTAGGTACTCCTGATTTTAATCGAAATGCAGATGGTCACAAGAAAAAAGAAGATACAAAAAATGATTCGAAAAAAGAGAAAAACTCAAAAACTGCAGATACAGCACAACTTGGTTTATACATGGTGTTACTGCTAGGTTCACTTGCTTTACTAGTTCGTAAATATAGAGCAGGTAGATTGTAATTTTTGGAGTCTTGATGCATGTTCGCGTGCATCAAGACTTGTTTCATATTGTATGGAAAGGAGTGGTGATTGAGAGTGAAGAAAATTGCAAGTGTACTAATGGCTATCATTTTGTTAATGGGTATAGCCGGGTGCTCATCACCAAAAAAAGAATCAGCAAAGCAGGTAAAGAGTGAAAGTAAAGAGCGCGTCGTTGCAACAACAGTGGCTGTTACTGAAATTATGGATGCGTTAGAAGTAGATTTAGTCGGCGTTCCAACAAGTTCTAAAACTTTACCGAAGCGATATAAAGGTTTACCTGAAGTTGGGAATCCAATGAGTCCAGATATGGAAAAGGTAAAGTCATTAAAGCCTTCAGAAGTGTTATCTGTGACAACACTTGAATATGAATTAAAGCCAGTTTTTGATGGTGTGGGTATGAAAGCAAACTTTTTAGATTTAACGAGTTTGAAAAATATGCAAAGTTCTATTAGTGATTTAGGTAAGAAATATGGGAGTGAAAAACAGGCCGAAGCAGTAGTAACTAAATTAGATAAAAAGGTTGCTAGCATTCAAAAAGAAGTAAAAGGAAAGAAAGAACCGACAGTGCTTATTTTATTAGGTGTGCCAGGAAGTTATTTAGTAGCAACAGAGCATTCTTATATTGGAGATTTAGTGAAACAACTAGGTGGTAAAAATATTGTGCAAGGTGAACAAGTAGAATATTTAGCTTCTAATACAGAGTATTTAAAGAAAGCTGATCCAGATATTATCTTACGAGCAGCTCATGGTATGCCTGATGAAGTTGTAAAAATGTTTGATAAAGAATTTAAAACAAATGATATTTGGAAACACTTTGCTGCGGTTAAAAATAACCGTGTTTACGATTTAGAAGAGCGTTTATTTGGAACGACAGGTAATTTAGCAGCAATTGAAGCATTAGATGAATTGAAAAAAATGATGTATCCGTGATGCATTTTAATATAAAGGAAGAGTAGAATGAATAAAAAAACTTGGAGTTTCCTCATTGTTACTGCATTGCTTATTGTTATGACATCATTGTCAGCGATGAAAGGTAGTTTAGAAGTAGGTATTGTTGAACTTGTACAAGGGATATTTACAGGTGGAAATGAAGATGTTGAAGTCATTAAAGATTTACGTTTTCCGCGTATTATTATTGCGTTGTTCACTGGAGCGGCTCTCGCTGTTTCAGGTGTGCTTTTTCAAGCTGTTATGAAAAATCCACTCGCTGATGCTGGGGTAATCGGTATATCTTCAGGAGCAAGTTTTATGACACTCGTTATTATTACGTTGTTCCCGCAATTCTTTTTCTGGACACCCGTATTCGCCTTTTTAGGTGGTGCGCTTGCATGTTATCTCGTTTATTCGTTTTCATGGAAATCAGGATTAAGCCCGCTTCGCATTATTTTAATTGGTATTGCCATTAATGCAATGTTTACTGGATTAAATGAATCATTCGTTACGATTTGTGGATATTTTATTAAGAGTATTAAGCAAACGACGACTTCTAACATAACAATGAAGACGTGGGGCGATGTAGAAATAATGGTGACTTATGGAACGATTGGTCTTATTCTTGCTCTGTTCGTAGGAGCATGGTGTAACTTATTATCGCTACAAGATAAGACTGCGAAAAACTTAGGCTTGCACGTGACGAGAGTTCGTCTTATTATTTCTGCCATTGCAGTACTCTTAGCGGCAGTATCAACAGCGCTTGCAGGTGTTATTGCTTTTGTAGGATTACTAGTTCCGCATATTTCAAGACAATTAGTCGGTTCAGACCATAAAGTATTAATTCCATTTTCTGCTCTTGCAGGGGCGTTATTAATTTTGACGGCAGATACGATTGGAAGGTTAATTGTGCCACCTAACGAAATTCCAGCAGCAACAATTATGGCGGTTATTGGTGGTCCATTCTTAATATTCTTGCTTAGAAAGAGTGATAAAGTTCATGGAAATTAAAAATGTAACCTTTTCATACGATAACGTAACAAATCGATTAAAGTCTGTTAGTAGTGAAATAGAAATTGGGAAAATTACAACAATCATTGGACCGAATGGATGTGGGAAATCAACATTACTTAGTGTCATGTCTAGAAACCACGCTCCTAGCAGTGGAGAAGTAATACTTGATGGGAAAGCGATTAGTGAATATAAACCGAAAGAGTTTGCTAGAAAACTAGCGGTTGTCCATCAACAAAATGAGGCTCCAGCAGATATTACAGTGGAAAAGCTAATAAGCTTCGGGCGTATGCCATATAAAAATATATTCTCTCCGCAAACAGATGAAGATAGAGAAGCGATTGAGCGTGCGCTAGTATGTACGAATTTACAAAGTAAGCGTGATAAGCCAATTTATGCTTTATCTGGTGGAGAGAGGCAGCGAGTTTGGATCGCAATGACATTAGCTCAAAATACACCAATGCTCTTCTTAGATGAGCCGACCACATATTTAGATATTTACTATCAGCTAGAAATATTAGAGTTAGTGAAAGAGTTAAATGAAGTGCATGGACTAACGATTGTAATGGTATTACATGATATTAATCAAGCCATTCGTTATAGCGACCATATTATCGTTATGAAAGATGGAGAAATCATTACGAAAGGTAATCCTAATGATGTAATAACAGAAGAAATGGTTAAAGCAATATATGGTGTAGATGTCATTGTAAAGCAGGATGAAGATACCGGATTGTACATGGTACCTATGGGAATCTAAAGGCTGAGCATAATCCGTTTTGAGGTGATAATTTGAATAGTAAGAAAGGACGGAAAAAGAATTCTTTTTTTCAACGCATACTTACAATTGTGTTTTTAGGAATCTTTTTCTATTCAATATATGAGTTGGGCGGGATTTTCATGGATTATTATGAAAATCGTAAAGTAATGGCTGAGGCACAACATATTTATAAAAGAAGTCCAATGGAAGAAAAATCAGAAGATGGAGAGGTACGTAAACAGTTTCAGGATCTCCAGAAAATTAATCCAGAGATAGTCGGATGGATTACGATGGATGATACACAAATTAATTATCCAATCGTTCAAGCAAAAGATAATGATTACTATTTATTTCGTAATTATAAAGGTGAAGATATGAGAGCGGGAAGCATTTTTATGGACCATCGTAATGATGTGAAATCTCAAAATCGAAATACGATTTTATATGGCCATCGTATGAAAGACGGTTCTATGTTTGGTAGTTTAAAAAAGATGTTGGATGAAGACTTTTTTATGTCTCATCGTAAATTATATTACGATACATTATTTGAAGGATACGACGTGGAAGTTTTTTCAGTATACACGACAACAACGGACTTTTATTACATTGAAACGGATTTTGAAAATGATGCAGCATATACATCGTTCTTAAAGGAAATTCAAGAAAAATCACTGTACAAAACGGATACGGAATTGACGGCTAATGATGAAATCGTAACACTTTCTACTTGTGACTATGCGCTTGATCCAGAGGCTGGAAGGCTAGTTGTACACGCAAAATTAATAAAAAGAAATTAAAGAAAAAAGTATAGAATATGAGAAGTGATAGATAACGCTTCTCATATTCTATACTTTAAAAAAGGACTGTTTTTACTGTGCTGCAGCCATTGGCATACGTACAACTTTTACATCATAGTAAGCAATTTTATTATCAAGAATATATTCTGGCATTCCGCCTTGATGTGAGTGAGCATCTTTAAATGCAGCGCTCTTTGTCCAACCTTGGAAATCTTCTTTTGCATTCCAGCGAGTGCTAATTGTTACTTCATCATAATCAACTGTATTTTGCGTTAAAAGAACTTCTAGACCTAAAAAGCCTGGCATCGTTTCAACTTTACCTACTTTATTAAAACGCTCAATTAATTTATGTCCATTTCCCTTTGTAATTTTAGCTGTATTTGTAACGATAATCATGTTTATTCCTCCTATAAATATAGCCTTTATTTTCGAGAACTCATATACATTAAATGATAATGAAAATCATTATCATTGTCAATGCTAAATATGAAATATAAAAGTTTTTTATATTATATTGGACAGTAAGATTTCCAGTTCAAAATGTAGTAAATATGTGGCAGTTAAGCGAGAGAATGAGCGAGTTGTACTAGCAAAGCAATAATATGGTATAGTGAAACGAGGCTGTTTTTTCAGGCTCGTTTTTCAAATGCTTCCTGTAGAGAAAGCATGCAAATGGAAAGGAAGTTATTATATGCGATCAGAAGTAACTGTAAAAATAAAACCGAAATTTATAAAAGAAATTAAAAGTGGATATCCGCTTATTTTAAAAGATGCGATTCAAAATTTAAATGATGTTCGTGAAGAAGGAACAATCATTAAAGTAGTAGATGAGAAGAACCAATTTATCGGAAAAGGCTATTATGGAAAACAAAATAAAGGGTACGGCTGGATTTTAACGAGAAAAGAGAGTGAACAAATTAATCAATCTTTCTTTGAAAGTAAAATCAAATCTGCCTTACATAAACGAAAGCAATTTTACAAATCAAGTGATACGACAGCATTCCGTGTGGTGAATGGTGAAGGTGATGGTCTTGGAGGACTAATTATCGATTATTATGATGGCTATTATGTAGTAAGTTGGTATAGTGAAGGGATTTATACTTTCAGAGATGAGATTATAGCCGCTCTTCAAAAAGTAGCAAACTTTAAAGGTATTTATGAGAAAAAGCGTTTTGATACGAAAGGGAAATATATTGAGGGGGATGATTTCGTAGCAGGAGAGCGCGGCGAGTTCCCACTTATCGTAAAAGAGAACGGTGTAAACTTTGCGGTTTATTTAAATGATGGGGCAATGGTTGGGGTATTTTTAGATCAACGTAACGTTCGAAAACAAATTCGTGATAAATATGCAAAAGGAAGAACAGTGTTAAATATGTTCTCTTATACAGGTGCTTTCTCTGTATTTGCAGCGCTTGGCGGAGCGAGTAAAACGACGAGTGTTGACCTTGCAAATCGTAGTTTAAGTAAAACGATTGAGCAGTTTAGTGTAAATGAAGTTGATTATGAAGCGCAAGATATTATTGTAGAAGATGTATTTCTTTACTTCAAATATGCAGCGAAGAAAAAAATGAAATTTGATATGGTCGTACTTGATCCTCCAAGCTTTGCACGCTCAAAAAAATATACATTTAGTGCAGCAAAAGATTATAAAAATTTATTAAAAGAAACAATTGCTATTACAGAAAATAACGGTATTATCGTTGCTTCTACAAATTGTAGCGCATTCGATATGAAAAAGTTTAAAGGCTTTATCGATACAGCCTTTAAAGAAATGAATGGCAAATATAAAATATTAGAAGAACATTCTTTACCAGAAGATTTCCGTACCATTGATCAATTTAAAGAAGGAGACTACTTAAAAGTAGTTTTCATCGAGAAAATTAAAGGTTAATAAAGAAAAGGAGCTCGAGTTTACTTGAGCTCCTTTTCTTATTGAACGATATTTTGTACTCTACCGACTTGCCCGTCCTGCAATCGCACTTTAATGCCATGCGGATGGGAAGGGGAGTTTGTTAAAATATCTTTTACAATTCCACGTGTTAATTTGCCTGTTCGTTGATCTTGTTTTAATACAATATCAACTTCAAGACCGGGGGCGATATTAGAACGTTTTTGTCCGTTCATTTATACACCTGTACGTCTACGTTGGTTGTTTGTTTTCTTTGTTTGTTGGTTTTGTAATTTTTTTGTTTCTTGGCTTTGATTTTTTGCATTTTGACCATTTCCATTTCCTTGCTTTTTCTTAGCAAGTTGTTCACGCATTAAATCAGCTAAGCTTACTTTTTTGTTTTCTGACATGATAAGTCTCCTTTATATAAAGTTAATTATGAACAATCGTAGTGAATTTCATCATATCATTGTTAAGGAAGGAAGGGAAGTTGGTTTGAAAATTCATATAATTGTTTCCAGTCTGTAGTAGTTACGATACAATTGGATTGTTAACGTTTGTAAAAAGGGGATAGACATATGTCACATCATATTTTATTAGTTGAAGATGATATCTCAATTCAAGAGATGGTGGAAAAGTATTTAATAAAGGAAGGCTTTCAAGTTACGATTGCGTCTGATGGAGAAGAAGGCGTGAACACATATTTAAAAGGTTCATTTGATTTGATTATCCTTGACATTATGATGCCAAAGCTAGATGGCTTAGAGGTTGTACGAATCATTCGAGAAAAAAGTGCAGTTCCGATTTTAATGATGTCGGCAAAAGATACAGATGTTGATAAAGCTGTTGGATTAGGACTTGGAGCAGATGATTACATTTGTAAGCCGTTTTCTATGATTGAATTGGCTGCACGTGTAAAAGCAGGTATTCGGAGGTCTACGAAATACTCGGCTACAGAAACAATAGAAAAAATGATTCAAATTGGTGATTTAACAATTGATCCAATTAATTTTACTGTAGAAAAAAACGGGAAGCCTCTCAAACTTACTTTAAAAGAATTTGAGATTTTAAAGCTATTCGTAAAGAACCAAAATCGTGTATTTACGAAAGCGCAAATATATACGTTAGTTTGGAATGAAGAGTATTACGGTGACGATAACGTTATTAATGTTCATATGAGAAGATTGCGTGAGAAAATCGAAAGTGATCCATCTAATCCAGAATATATTAAAACGCTATGGGGCATCGGCTATAAGCTGGAAGTGATGTAATATGATCAATTTGTTAATAGGTATTATTTTTATATTGTTATGTGTTATTTATATGCAATATAAAATGAGAAAAAATAGTATTAAAAATTTACGATACACATATGAAAAGTTAGAAAGTATTGTAAATGAAAAAACAGGTGAGACGTTACTCGTTATGACAGATGATCTAGAATTGCAAAAATTATTAGTGGCGATTAATCAATTATTAGATGCAAAACAGAAAACGAATGCAGATCATGCAAAAGTAGAAATTTCGATGAGAAAAATGCTTTCAAATATTTCGCATGACTTGAAAACACCACTAACAGTTATTCTTGGATATACAGAAATGTTAAATAAGGATAAAACGATAAATAAAGAAGAACAACAAATATTACTTGAGAAAGTGCATACGAAAACACTAGAAGTGATGGAATTAATTCATAAGTTTTTTGATTTAGCGAAATTAGAATCTGGTGACAAAGCAATTGAAATGACAAAAATAAATATGAATGAAGTTTGCCGCGAGAAGATTTTATCATTTTATGATTTAGTGACGACGAAAGGTTTTCAGGTTCATATTGATATACCAGAAAGAAATATATATGCACTTGGAAATGTAGAAGTATTAGGTAGGGTATTGAATAATTTAATATCAAATGCAATTACATATGGAGACGATGGAAAGGCACTCGGTATGACGTTAAGAGATGATGACACGGGCGTGTATATAGATGTATGGGATAAAGGAAAAGGGATTGATGAATCTCATATTGATAAAGTGTTTGAGCGTATGTACACACTTGAAGATTCAAGAAATAGATTGTACCAAGGAAGCGGTCTAGGATTAACGATTACGAAACGGCTTGTGGAAGCGATGGACGGAAAAATTCATCTTTCTAGTAAACCGTATGAAAAAACAATTTTTACAATTGCATTAATAAAGATACAGTTTTAGCTTGTAGAGCAGTAGATTCTACAAGCTTTTTTTCAGCGTAAGGAATTTGTAAGAAACGGGTAAGAAAAAAGAGATTTCCGTTGTCTATTATAGAAATATAGAGTATTGCGAAAGGGGAAAGTAACATGACATATATATTAAAAACAAACCAGTTAACGAAAGTGTTTAAAGGGAAAGAAGTTATTTCCGGTGTTAACATGCATGTGAAAAAAGGAGAAATTTACGGTTTTTTAGGACCAAACGGTGCTGGTAAAACAACGATTATGAAAATGATTACAAATTTAATAAAACCGACGAGTGGTGATATTGAAATCTTCGGTGAGAAATTAACAGATACATCTTATGAAGTATTAAAAAGAATGGGGACAATTATTGAATACCCAATCTTTTATGATAAATTAACGGCGAAAGAAAACTTAGACCTACATTGTGAATACATGGGCTACTACGATAAAAATGCAATTGACCATGCTTTACATTTAGTGAAACTACAAGGGGTAGATAATAAAAAAGTAAAAGATTTTTCATTAGGAATGAAACAACGACTCGGTATTGCAAGAGCAATCGTGACAAAGCCAGAATTGCTCATTTTAGATGAACCAATTAACGGTTTAGATCCAATTGGTATTAAAGAGTTACGAGACTTATTTAAAATGCTCTGCAAAGAATATGGCATTACATTATTAGTTTCTAGTCATATTTTAGGTGAAATGGAACTAATGGCCGATACAATTGGTGTGATTCAAAATGGAAAACTAATAAAAGAAGTTTCAATGAAGAGTATTAACGGAAAACAAACAGAGTACATTGAAATCACTGTTCCTGATGTGAAACGTGCAGCTTATATTTTAGAAGATAAACTTGGTATAAAAAACTACAAAATAATGAGTGGAACCATGATTCGTGTGTATGATGCGTTAGCGTCTCAGCAGGCCATTTCAAAAGCACTTATTATGAACGATGTGGAAATTGAAAGTATTAATAAGAAACATAGTTCCTTAGAAGAATATTTCTTAAATGTAATGGATGGAGAAGGTATTCATGCTTAATGGACTATGGCTGAACCTGATAAGTGGATTTATCGTAATGCTAATAAGTGGAATTTTATATTATAGAAAACCAGAGCGGAAATGGTTGTTCATTGTACTAGTGATAGGAATGTTAAGCTTCGTTACTGCTGGAATTAGAATGTTAGCAGCGTAGAGACAGGTATATAAAGAATGGAGGCGTAATTTATATGTTTAAATTAATGAAGCTCGAATGGAAGAAACATAAATTATCTCGTTACTTTAAAAGTGTAGCAATTTGTATTATAGCAATTTTCGCTGCAGTAAGCCTTATGGCATTGGGAATGAAAGCCGAGGAAAACATGCTCTTCTCTGACTTCACACAGAACATGGCTGCAGCAAATATTTTTATTAGGATAACATTCATTATTTTTAGTTCGGTCATTTTATCACGTTTAGTAATTGATGAGTATAAGAACAAAACGATGCAATTATCGTTTATGTACCCGCTGCAAAGGAAAATGCTAATGAGGGCGAAATTAACAATTGTTTTTTGTTTTTGTTTTGTGAGCACCATTATCGCTACTTTTATTATTAGTTTACTCGTATATTTTGTGAGTCCAATGATGGGACTGATTGAAACGCCAGCTACGATGGGTGAAATAATAGCTATCGTTCCAGATACTTTTATAAGTGCATTTATGATATCTGGTATAAGTTTAATTCCTTTATTTTTTGGAATGAGAAAGAAATCGACACCGACAACGATTACTTCGGCAGTAATAATTGGTATGCTGATTAGTGGTAACGTTGGTCCTGGAAACAATCAAGTAAGTATGTTTGATTTTATAGCTATCCCAATCGTGCTCTGTTTATTAGGGATCTTCATTAGTTATTTATCGTTTCGTAAAATCGATAAGATTGATGTGGTGTGAAGCAAGCTTAAAACAACAATGAACTGGGGTATGAATGGTGAAAAAGATAATAGTAATTGCAATATTATTCATTACAATTGCTAGTTCGGTTTTTGGTTTTAAGGTGTTTCAGGGGAAAGGTTTTAAGAAAGAAAAGTCTTTTGAGATAAATAATATAAAAGAAATAGAAGTAGATAATGAAAACTGGAATCTTGAATTTAAAAGTACAGACGCTAATAAAATAGTAATTTCCGCTCAAGGTGAACAAGTAGATAAAGAGATAGATCCTGTCAAAATAGAAAATGATGAAAATAAAATTGTGATTAAACAAAAACAAAAGATGAACAGATTTTTTAATGGTTTCACGTTTAGGAAGAAAAATAGTATATCTATAGCTATTCCGAAGAAAGAAATAGATAAAATTGCATTAAATAATAAATCGGGTGATGTGAAAATAAGAGATATAGTAGTAAAAAATATCATGACAAAAGGCAAGTCTGGAGATGAAATGATTGTAGGACTATCAGCCGAGAAAGGTGAATTCATATCGCAAAGTGGAGAGTTAGTTTTAAAAGGTAGTTCAGTACAAGAATTAAATATAAAGTCTACGACTGGTGATAACTATATAACAAATGTAAGTAACTCAAATATGAACATCACTTCAACATCTGGGGAAGTATTACTGAAAGATATGACAGAAGGAAAATCATTATTTATAGAAACAAAATCAGGTGATATTGGCGTACGGTATAAAGGTGTCCCTGCATCATTGAAGCTTATGGCTAAAAGTAATTCGGCTGACGTAATAGTGGATTTAAAAGGACTTAAGAAAGATAAAAATACAGACAAAATAAAAGTAGGAACGATTGGTGATGCAAAAAATGAAGCGAAGATTTTAAGTGAAACAGGAGTCATTTATATTGATTAAGTCCAAGGAGGAAGGAGGAATATCATGCTACGTCTTATGAAGTTAGAATTGAAGAAATTTAAGTTTGGATGGTATGTGAGGGGAACAGTTATTGCAAATATTATTATACTGGCATTATTAATCTTTGTTAGTTTCATTGCACAAATAGAAGGAGATCCAGAAATAAGAGATCCGCAGATGATTTTGTTAATGGCTAGTACAGTAGTAAGAGCAACATTTATTATTTTTGGTAGTGTATTAATAGCAAGGTTAATAATTGGCGAATATAAAAATAAAACAATACTACTCATGTTTTCTTATCCCATTAACCGAAAGAAAATGATGGCTAGTAAGTTGGCTATTACAGCGATAGTAACATTTATAACAGTTATTGTATCTAACATTTTAGTAGTAGGAATTTTCTTTGGGATAGATAGTTGTTTTTCAATTCTTCCTCATTCATTCACAGTAGATCAATTGGTGCAAGAAGGAATAAAACTAGTTCCTTTAGCCATTGCAACTGCGGGGATGAGTTTAATCCCATTATATTTCGGAATGCGTAAACGTTCAGTGCCAATTACAATTGTTTCATCTCTTATCGTTGTCTCAATTGCAATGAATACCAACCCAGAGTTTCCTACAGCAACTTTACTTCCCCTTCAACTAGCATTGGCGGCAATTGGAGTTGTGATTGCATATTACGGCATTAAAAATATAGAGAAGGAAGATATAACTGTATGAAAAGAATAAGAAAAAGAGTTGGCGTTACACCAACTCTTTTTTGTATATGTATGTTTCGGTACTACTCTGTAAATTTAGAGTGTGTGCTTAAATACTTTTGCACTCCTGGAGAAATGTTAAAGTTATTAGGACTTTTATATTCGATAGTAAACTCTCCGTCTCCACTTGTTTCAAAGGAGATTGCATAGCTATTCATTTTAGCATCGTAAGAAGTATTTTTGACTTCCGCATCTAAATCGAAGTATTTTGTAATATATTCTTTTGATTCCGTAATTGCTGCTTGTTTTCCCCAAGGGGTACCATAATATGTGAAATAAAGAGATACACTGATAACTCCAATAATAGAAGTTAGTAAAAGAGTTCTCATAGTTATTTTTTTATTCAATTTGGTTGATCCTCCTCATAATATGTATTTATTTTAACTTGTTTTTTCCATAAAACAACCATTTAACAAAAAATAGTTTCACATGAAACAAGTTACAGAAAAAGACAAGATGTGTAAACATCTTGTCTTTTTGTCGTTACATTTTAGGTGCTTCCATTCCAGCCGCAGCCCATTCTTCTTTTGCGGGGCCATATACGCCAGGAACTGTTAAGCCGGCTTGTCGCATTAAAACCGTCATTTGCCCGCGGTGATGATTTTGATGATTAATAAGCGTCATTAAAAATATAGAATTCGGCATAGGGCGACCAAAGAAGTCGTTAATAGTAGCTAAGTCTTTATCAGTCCATTTACTTTGAAGTGTTTCAACAAAAGCCGCGTTCACTTTACGGTATTCATCTGCAATTGTTTTTGCAGAAGTTGGAACAGGATAATCTTTCGTTGCTCCTTCAAACTTTAGCCCTGTGCCAGATAGTATAACAGGAATTGCCGTCACGATATGCCAAGCAACTCTTCCTAAGGTCCAATGTTCAGGTGCAATTTCTTGTGATAAAGATGCATCGGTTAATGAATCAAGCATTTTCTCAGTAGACTCTGCTTCGTATGTCCATGATTGTAAAAAGCCTTCAATAGTTTGGTACATTATTGTTATCCCCCTCTACTTATGTTCATAGATTAAGTTCGAGAAGAAATGACAAGTTCCCTTTATGTTTTAATGATGGTATTTAAAATTTTATATATAAATTTTATGATACTATTGAGTGTATATAGAATTATATTAATTTAGGGGGATATGATGAAAAGATTGATTTTAGGAATCATAATTTTATTTTTAATGGTAGGATGTAGCAATGAAGCCTATAAAAAAGCAATGGATCAAGGGAAATTGGCGTTAGCGAGTAAAGAATATGACACGGCAGTAGCATCATTTGAGCTAGCATTAGAAGAGAAAAAGGATGATAAAGAAGCAAAGGTATTAAAAGGCCAAACTACTAAGATGATAAGTTCGATAAAAGAGAAATCGAGTGGAAATATAGAACAAGCAATAGGTTTATTTCAAGAAGTAGAAAAGATGAAAGATGGTTCCGCAATCCTTCAAAATCAAGCGAAAGAACAAAAAGATTTGCTTATAGAGCATAAAGAGTTAAAAGGTCAATATATAGGTCAATTGGAAAAGGCAGAGAAGTTAAAGAATGATAAAAAGTATGAAGAGGCTAAAGGGATAGTAAATAAAATTTTTAACGATACTGGTCAAAATCAACAATTTATTTCGGAAAATCAACGGGCACAAGAGCTGAATAAGCAAATCGATGGCTTACTAACTCAACAAGCAGAAGTCAAGAAAAAAGAGGAAGAGTTAAAAAATGAAAAGAAAAAAGAGGCTGATATTGGAAAGTTAAAGGGGTCTTGGATGTCATCAGAAAGTACAGACAGGCCAGTTGGGTTGGAAATAGAATCTATTAATAGTGAGAAAACAGGCGGAGAATTTATGGAACATAATATTTTTGGGAAAGGGACTACTATAGGAGACTTTCGAATATTAAGTGTGCACCAAGGGATTATTTCCATAGAGCTTGTATTTTTAATGGGAGAAAGAAAACAGAAGGTTGATTTGAAACTTGAGGAGAACACATTAACTGTACATCATGAGTTTATGGGAGGGACTAAATCTGTGAAATTAGTGAGATCAGAGTAATTTATCCCGCTATTCACCTGCAGTAAAATTCCCACTTCAAGATTCGGCTGGAGCAAAGAAGTTAGGTGGGAGATCCACTGCTCATAAAAGCCCGATTGGTGTGGGTTAATAATCAGTGGGGATGAAGAAAACTCCACTGATTAAAGTTTCACTTTATTTAGTATATAAAAAGGAGGCTTCTAAAACGAAGCCTCCTTTTTAATTAACTTTCTTCCCACTCTTCCTCATCAACCATAAGAAATAAGGTGCTCCAAGTACAGCAACGACAAGACCAGAAGGAATTTCTTTCGGATATGCGATTGTACGTCCAAGTAAGTCAGCAACAGAAAGAAGGATTGCTCCAAATAGTGCTGAACAAACGAATAGTCTTTGATGATTCATACCAACAATAATTCTTGCTAAGTGAGGTGCGACAAGGCCTAAAAAGGCAATTGTACCGACAGCAGCGATATTTACTGATGCAAGTAGTGTCGCTAGCACAATCAGAGCAAGACGTGTTTTATTTACTGGTTGCCCAAGTCCAGTTGCTAAATCGTCTCCAAGTACGAGAACGTCAAGTTGTTTTATTAAGAAAAAGATAATGAATACAAGAATTAGAGATGGATATAGAATGATATTTTCTAAGTGATTCCATCCTCTTGCATACGTACTGCCAGATAACCATGTTAAAGCAGCGGCAACATTCAAATTGGCTCTAACGATAAAGATTTGAATAATTGCCGAGCCAAGTGCAGAAATACCAATTCCTATTAAAGCAAGGGCTGTTGGGCTAAATCCTGATTTCCATGAAAAGAAGAGGACAATTCCTACTGCAAGTAGTCCGCCGATAAATGCACCAATTGGTAGAAAGAAACCAGGAAGTGCAGGAAAGACATACATAATAGTTAAAGCACCAACACCAGCTCCCGATGAAATACCAATAATAGAAGGATCGGCAAGTGGATTTCGTAATATACCTTGGAAAACAAGCCCACTTATTGCAAGGCATGCGCCAGCAATAGCAGCAACGAGCATTCTTGGTAAACGAAGATTCATCATCATGTTTTTGTCAAATAGTGTTAATTGACCTGATATAACATTTGTAATACTTTCGATATAAGCGTTACTACCGATTGTAACACCAAGAGCAATCGTCACAATGCAAAGTGTGATAGATATAATGATTACCTTTTTATAAGAGTAATAGCGGGAACTAGCTCCAGCTGCATTCGCACCGTTATCATTCATATATTGTTTCGACTTCATCATTCGGTACACTAAGTAAATAAGCCAAGGAGATCCAATCATTGCTGTGACTGCCCCAACAGGAAGTTCTGCACCGGTTGGATCTATTAATCTACCGACAACATCTGCTCCAAGTAATAATACTGCCCCCCATAAGAAAGAAGAGAGAAGAAGAGTAAAGTGTTGACGGTATCCGATAAGGCGCATTAAATGAGGCGCAACTAAGCCGACAAATCCAATTGGTCCAACAACAGTAACAATTACTGCTGTTAAAAAGATTGCAGCAATGAAGGCGATAAGACGTGTTACTGCTGTTTTTTCACCAAGAGAAACAGCAACATCATCACCAAGTAAGAGAATGTTGAGTTTACGAGACATAAATAGTAAAACTAGGAAAGAAATAATGATAAATGGAAAAGCAAATTGAACGCCATCCCAGTTATTTTGAATAAGAGAGCCAGCTCCCCATAAAAATAAACCAGCTGTTTCATTTTCATAGAAAAGCTGCATCGTTCCGGTAAAGGCAGAGAGCATTAATGTAACGACCATACCAGCTAATGCCATTCTAAGTGGGGTTCCCTTTTTTCCACCAGAAATACGGTATACAAATAAAGCAGTAATAGCACCGCCGATAAATGTGAACAGAAGAGAATTAATTTGTAAACCTTTCGGTAAGAAAATTGTAGCCGCTACTAGAAAGAAATATGCGCCAGAGTGAATACCCATTGTACTGGATTCAGCAAGTGGATTTTTCGTTAACGTTTGTAAAATAACCCCTGATGCAGCAAGAGCGCCTCCAGCTAAAATGGCAATTACAGCTCTAGGTAATCGAAGCATGATTAAAGTTTGATGTTCTAGTGATTGGTTCGGTGAGATAAGAGCATCAATAATCATACTATAGGAAATGTTTGCTTGACCTTGTCCGATATGAATAAAGAAAAGGAGGAGCAAGAGAGCTGCTCCTCCTCCGAATACAAGACTTGCTCGAAGTGTGTGTTGTAAGCTATTCATCGTGTAATCACTTCTTTGCTGTCATTACATCTGCTACTTGTGTTGCTAAAGATGTTGCAGACTCAGGACCACCGAAAATCCAAGTATCGCCTTTTAATTTATACATTTTGTTTTCTTTTTTGAACTTTAATTCTTCCCAAGCAGGGTTGCCTTTTAGTTGCGTGTCAAAAATGTTATCTTCATCCGCTACAATGTAAATGAAGTTTGAATCTTGTACACTTTGTAATGATTCTACAGTTGTTTGTTTGAAACCATCTGGCTCAGATTTTCCTGCTTCAAAAGTATTTGTTAAACCTAATTTTTTTGTAACTTGTAAAGCTAAAGAATTGTCAGTTAAGATACGGAATGTTGGTACGTTTTTAGCAGTAAATGCTTGTGCCATTGCTATGTTTTTATCTTTTAAGTCTGCTTTCTCAATTTTTGCTTTTGCATCAGCGAATGCTTTATCCATATCAGCTAATACTTTTTTACCTTCTTCTTCTTTTCCAACTGCTTTTGCAATTTGTTTAAATGTTTCTGTCATTTCAGCAAAGTGATCGTTATTGCTTGTTGATGGATCAAACATAACTGTTGGTGCAATTTGCTCTAATTCATTTTTAATTGCTTTACCACGGAATGAAGCTGTAATAATTAAGTCTGGTTTTAAACGGCTAATTTCTTCTAAGTTTGGTTGTTGACGTGTCCCTACATCTACAACATCTTTACTCGGTTTTGTTTTTGTATTTACCCATTTATTATAATTCTTAATGTCTGCCATCCCTACTGGCTGAACACCAAGTGCTAATAAGTCTTCAGAATATACCCACTCAAGTACAACTACTTTTTTTGCTGGTTTATCTAACTTCGTTTCCCCTTCAGCGTGTTTAATTGTTATAGCTTGATTTTTATTGTCCGCTTTTGTTTCTTTTTTCTCCTCTTTTTGCTGTCCGCATCCAACAGCGAATAGAAGAACTACTATGAAAATACCGAGAATTTTCTTCATCTTCTGCCCCCAAATTAAGTGTTTTTTGTAACTAGTACCATAAGTGAAAATGGTTATCAATTACAACACCCAAATCATACTATGAGGGTATTTTAAGTGTCAATATATTTTTAAAATTTTGACGAAAAATAACGAATTATACGGATTTTTATATATTATAGTCGCTATTTATGAAGAATAAGCCTCTTTACTAAAAATATTGGCGAATGTGGAAAGTTTAAATGGGAAAGTGGCTGTGTACGATAGTGTAATGTGTATTGTTAATAGTCTGTGGAGATAAGGCGAAAGTACAAGCAAAAGGAGAGTGAATCGCATGTAATAATTACTAGAATGTATGGAGGAAATCTGTGTTTTATCCCCGACTAGGCAAAGTATTTCTTTGTTATTTAGATAGGTGTTTTTTAAGTCGGTGATTGCGCTAAAAAGATCGAATGTAAAGGAAGTGATCAACATGTCTTCATGGAGCAATAACGTAAATGGATATTGTGGGTGTAATAATCAAAATGGTGTACATGTTGATTCATGCTGTTTTAGTTGCGATGGGACAGTGCCTAAAGTTGGTCCAACAGGTCCGACGGGGGCAACAGGAGAAACAGGCGATACAGGTCCGACGGGGGCAACAGGCCCAACAGGAGAAACAGGCCCAACAGGAGAAACAGGCCCAACGGGAGCGACAGGTTCAACAGGTCCAACAGGTTCAACAGGTTCAACAGGTTCAACAGGTTCAACAGGTTCAACGGGAGCGACAGGTTCAGCAGGTCCAACGGGAGCGACAGGTTCAACAGGTCCAACGGGAGCGACAGGTTCAACAGGTCCAACGGGAGCGACAGGTTCAACAGGCCCAACAGGAGCGATAGGTTCAACAGGCCCAACGGGAGCGACAGGCGACACAGGTCCAACGGGAGCAACGGGTCCAACAGGAGCGACAGGAATAACAGGAGCGACGGGAATAACAGGAGCAACGGGTTCAACAGGTCCAACGGGAGCGACAGGAATAACAGGAGCAACAGGTCCAACAGGTTCAACAGGTTCAACGGGTTCAACGGGTTCAACAGGTCCAACGGGAGCGACAGGTTCAACAGGCCCAACAGGCCCAACAGGAGCGATAGGTTCAACAGGCCCAACGGGAGCAACGGGTCCAACAGGAGCGACAGGAATAACAGGAGCAACGGGTCCAACAGGAGCGACAGGAATAACAGGAGCAACGGGTCCAACAGGAGCGACAGGAATAACAGGAGCAACGGGTCCAACGGGTCCAACAGGAGCGACAGGCCCAACCGGAGCTACAGGTACAAGTATCACGGCGACATATGCATTTGCAAATAATACGTCGGGAACAGCGATATCTGTAGTTCTTGGTGGAACGAATGTCCCGCTTCCAAATAATCAAAACATCGGTCCAGGAATTACTGTTTCTGGTGGAAACACAGTATTTACGGTTGCAAATGCTGGTAATTATTATATTTCATATACAATTAATATAACGGCTTCATTATTAGTCAGTTCACGGATTACAATTAATGGAGGGGCACTTGCTGGGACGATTAATGCTCCTGCGGTAGCAACCACATCATTTAGTGCAACAATCATTACAACTCTTGCAGCAGGAGATGCTATTAGCTTGCAATTATTTGGTTTGTTAGCTGTCGCAACATTATCAACAACTACTCCAGGAGCAGTGTTAACGATAATAAGATTAAGTTAAACTATAACTCTCTTACTCTTTTAAGATTAAGAGAGTTTCTACATATAATAAGAAGTTAATGAAGTAAAGCATAGTTATACAAAAGTCAGAATATTGTGATTGTAACGCTATGGTGACTATAATATAATGAAAATAACCATCATGAATGAACATTCATTTATTTTTATGTATTTGAAGGGGGAATGAAGGTGGAAAAACCATGGTTGAAAAGTTATCCAGAGGAAATTCCGAGTACGGTTTCTTATGATATTCAGCCGCTTCATAGATATGTAGAACAGATGGCATCTCGCTACCCAGAAAAGAAAGCGCTTCACTTTTTAGGGAAGGATATTACGTTTTCGGACTTCCATGATAAGGTGAAGAGGTTTGCAAATTATCTTCAAAAGCTCGGTGTGGAAAAGGGTGATCGAGTTGCTATTATGTTGCCAAATTGTCCGCAAGCTGTAATTGGTTATTACGGCACATTACTTGCGGGAGGTATCGTAGTACAAACAAATCCACTGTATACAGAAAGAGAATTAGAATATCAGCTTCATGACTCGGGAGCAAAAGTAATTCTTTGTCTCGATTTAGTGTTTCCAAGAGTAACGAATGTTCAATCTGCTACAAAAATTGAGCATATTATCGTAACTCGTATTGCAGACTTTTTACCATTCCCTAAAAATCTATTGTATCCATTTGTGCAGAAAAAACAGTCGAATTTAGTTGTGAAAGTATCAGAGAGTGAAACGATTCATCTTTGGAATTCAGTAGAAAAAGAAGTGAATACGAATGTTGAGGTGCCTTGTGATCCTGAAAATGATCTAGCCCTTTTACAGTACACAGGAGGAACAACCGGATTTCCGAAAGGAGTTATGTTAACGCATAAAAACCTCGTCTCTAACACGTTAATGGGAGTTCAATGGTTATATAATTGCAAAGAAGGAGAAGAAGTCGTTCTTGGGGTTCTTCCATTTTTCCATGTTTATGGTATGACAGCTGTTATGAATTTAAGTATTATGCAAGGATACAAAATGGTCCTTATTCCAAAGTTTGATATGAAAATGGTTTTTGAAGCGATTAAGAAGCATAAAGTGACATTGTTTCCAGGGGCACCAACTATTTATATCGCTCTTTTAAATAGTCCGCTTTTAAAAGAATACGATATTTCTTCTATTCGTGCTTGTATTAGTGGATCAGCACCACTGCCAGTAGAAGTACAGGAAAAGTTCGAAACAGTTACAGGTGGTAAACTAGTAGAGGGATATGGTTTAACAGAATCCTCTCCAGTTACACATAGTAATTTTTTATGGGAAAAGCGAGTGCCAGGTAGCATTGGAGTTCCGTGGCCAGATACAGAAGCGATCATTATGTCACTTGAGACTGGTGAGGCATTACCGCCAGGAGAAATAGGGGAAATTGTAGTGAAAGGTCCTCAAATTATGAAAGGATACTGGAATAAGCCAGAGGAAACAGCGGCTGTATTGCAAGATGGCTGGCTCCATACAGGTGATGTTGGCTACATGGATGAAGATGGATTTTTCTATGTAAAAGATCGCAAGAAAGATATGATTGTCGCGAGTGGATTTAATGTGTATCCTCGTGAAGTTGAAGAAGTATTATATGAGCATGAAAAAGTGCAAGAAGTAGTGACAATTGGAGTTCCAGATCCGTACCGAGGAGAGACAGTTAAAGCATTTGTTGTGTTAAAAGAAGGTACGGAGTGCTCTGAGGAAGAATTAAATCAGTTTGCACGTAAATATTTAGCGGCTTATAAAGTGCCGAAAGTATATGAGTTTAGAGATGAATTGCCAAAAACGACAGTAGGGAAAATTTTACGCCGTGTTCTAATAGATGAAGAGAAGAGAAAGAATGAGGATGAGCAAACGGGCTAAGGCCCTTTCTTTTTGAAAAAATAGGATTGACACTTTTCTAAATAGTCAGTATTATAAGAATATGAATGACTATTCATTCAGTCATCTTCTTGAAGGGGACAGTAAAGTGAAGAAAAATAGACCGAAATACAATCAAATTATTGATGCGGCAGTCATTGTGATTGCGGAGAATGGGTACCACCAAGCGCAAGTTTCTAAAATCGCAAAGCAAGCTGGGGTAGCTGATGGCACGATTTATTTATATTTTAAAAATAAAGAAGATATATTAATATCCTTATTCCAAGAGAAGATGGGAGAATTTGTCGAAACAATTCGTCAAAAAACAGCAGGAATTGAAAGCGCTGTATCGAAGTTATTCATGTTGGTAGAAACGCACTTCTTGCTGTTGTCGCAAAATGATCCTCTTGCTATCGTTACGCAATTAGAGCTAAGGCAGTCCAATCAAGACTTGCGCCTTAAAATAAATGAAGTATTAAAAGGCTACTTACAAGTTATGGATGAGATTTTAGAGACTGGTATAAAACAAGGTGAATTTCAAGCAGATTTAAATGTTCGCGTGGCAAGACAAATGATCTTTGGAACAGTAGATGAAGTTGTGACCAATTGGGTAATGAGCGATCATAAGTATGATCTGGTCGCACTTTCAAAAACGGTACACGGGCTACTTATTGCAGCTTGTGGTTATCGTCAATAATGGGAGGGATCATGTTGAAATTCCTATCTGTAAGAGTTGAAGATCATATCGCGGTGGCGACATTAAATCACGCACCAGCGAATGCGATGTCTTCACAAGTTATGCATGATGTTACTGAATTAATTGATCAAGTGGAAAAGGATGATAACATTCGTGTTGTTGTTATTCATGGTGAAGGACGTTTCTTCTCAGCGGGAGCAGATATTAAAGAATTTACATCTGTTACTGAAGCGAAGCAAGCAACAGAATTAGCACAGCTTGGACAAGTTACGTTTGAGCGTGTTGAAAAATGTTCAAAACCAGTTATTGCGGCAATTCATGGAGCGGCACTGGGCGGCGGCCTTGAGTTTGCTATGTCTTGCCACATGCGCTTTGCAACTGAAAGTGCAAAACTTGGTTTACCTGAATTAACACTTGGGTTAATTCCTGGCTTTGCAGGTACACAGCGCTTACCACGTTATGTTGGGAAAGCGAAAGCTTGTGAAATGATGTTAACAAGCACACCAATTACTGGTGCAGAAGCATTAAAGTGGGGACTTGTTAACGGATTGTTCTCTGAAGAATCTCTTTTAGATGATACGCTTAAAGTTGCAAAACAAATTGCTGGAAAAAGTCCAGCAACAACTCGTGCTGTACTAGAGTTATTGCAAACGACAAAATCGTCTCATTACTATGAAGGTGTACAACGTGAATCACAGATTTTTGGTGAAGTATTTACGAGTGAAGATGGAAGAGAGGGTGTAGCTGCATTTTTAGAAAAGCGTAAACCTTCATTTAGTGGCAGGTAGTTCAATTATTTTTTTAATATAAATTAACAGAAAATTAAAATTGATAGAATCTTTCTGAAAAACAAGGGGGTAAATGGAATGAACATCTACGTACTCATGAAACGAACATTTGATACAGAAGAAAAAATCGTAATTAAAAACGGTGCAATTTACGATGGCGAAGCGGAATTCATCATCAACCCTTACGATGAATATGCAATTGAAGAAGCAATTCAAGTAAGAGACGCACAAGGTGGAGAAGTTACAGTTGTAACAGTCGGTGGCGAAGATAGTGAGAAAGAACTTCGTACTGCATTAGCAATGGGCTGTGATAAAGCTGTATTAATTAATATTGAAGATGACGTAGAAAATGGTGACCAGTTCACGACAGCAAAAGTGCTTGCTGAATATTTAAAAGATAAAGATGCAGATTTAATTTTAGGCGGAAACGTTGCAATTGATGGTGCATCTGGACAAGTAGGACCACGCGTAGCTGAAGCGTTAAATATTCCGTATGTAACGACAATTACAAAACTTGAAATTGACGGTACAAATGTGAAGATTGAGCGTGATGTTGAAGGTGATACAGAAGTGATTGCAACTTCATTACCAGTTTTAGTAACAGCACAGCAAGGTTTAAATGAACCGCGTTACCCATCGCTTCCAGGTATTATGAAAGCGAAGAAAAAGCCGCTAGAAGAATTAGAATTAGATGATTTAGATTTAGAAGAAGATGATGTGGAAGCAAAGACAAAAACAATTGAAATCTATTTGCCTCCTAAGAAAGATGCAGGAAAAGTGTTACAAGGCGAGCTGCAAGATCAAGTAAAAGAACTTGTATCGTTGCTCCATACAGAAGCGAAAGTAATCTAATAAAATACGAAATTATATATGCAGGAGGGAAAATCTATGGCTCGTAAAGTATTAGTAATGGGTGAAGTTCGTGATGGATCGCTACGTAACGTTTCTTTTGAAGCGGTAGCAGCAGCAAAAACAATTGCAGAAGGCGGTGAAGTAGTAGGTCTTCTAATTGGAGACAGCGTTGCCTCTTTTGCAAATGAATTGATTCATTACGGTGCAGATCGCGTTGTGACAGTTGAAAATGATAAATTAAAATCATATACATCTGATGGTTATGCACAAGCGTTTTTAGCTGTACATGCTGAAGAAAATCCAGAAGGTATTGTCTTTGGACATACAGCACTTGGCAAAGATTTATCACCAAAATTAGCAGCGAAGCTTGAAGCTGGTTTAATTTCTGACGTAACTGCTTTAGAGGTTGAAGGTGGAAATGTTATCTTCACTCGTCCAATTTACTCTGGTAAAGCATTCGAGAAGAAGATTGTAACAGACGGCATGTTATTTGCGACAGTGCGTCCAAATAACATTGCAACTCTGGAAAAAGATGAGTCTCGCAGCGGTGACGTATCTTCTATTACAGTTGATGTGAAAGATTTACGTACAATCATTCAAGATGTTGTCCGTAAAACGGCAGAAGGTGTGGATCTTTCTGAAGCGAAAGTTATTATCGCTGGTGGACGCGGTGTGAAGAGTGAAGAAGGCTTTAAACCATTAAAAGAGTTAGCTGACGTACTAGGCGGCGCTGTTGGGGCATCTCGTGGTGCTTGTGACGCTGAATACTGTGATTACTCATTACAAATTGGTCAAACTGGTAAAGTTGTTACCCCAGACTTATACATTGCATGTGGTATTTCTGGTGCGATTCAGCATTTAGCAGGTATGTCTAACTCAAAAATAATCGTTGCGATTAATAAAGATCCAGAAGCAAGTATCTTTAAAGTAGCTGACTACGGTATTGTCGGTGACTTATTCGAAGTTGTACCTCTTTTAACAGAAGAGTTTAAAAAGTTAAAAGTACATTCATGATTTTAGTACCCTTGAGTTCCAAGTGAAGTACCCCTATATATAGAAAAAGGTGAGAGATCCCCTGTCTCTCATCTTTTTAGTATTTAATCCGTATTTTTATATAGTATAAAGGAACATTTTTTTGTTACAATACATAACGATACATATTATTCGCCACGTATATAAGTTAATGATATACTCTTGGTAGAATATACTTGAAGGAGGAAATAAAATGGCAATTGTAAACGCAAATGACCAAAGCTTCGCAGCTGAAACTAGCGAAGGTGTTGTATTATTAGATTTCTGGGCACCTTGGTGTGGACCTTGTAAAATGATCGCTCCTGTATTAGAGGAAATCGATGCAGAACTAGGCGAAAAAGTAAAAGTAGTAAAAGTAGACGTTGATGAAAACCAAGAAACTGCTCGTCAATTCGAAGTAATGAGCATTCCAGCTCTTTTCGTATTAAAAGACGGTAAAGTAGTTGATCAAGCGTTAGGTTACAAACCGAAAGAAGCGTTAGTAGAATTAGTTTCTAAACACTTCTAAAATAAAAAAAGCTACCATTTGGTAGCTTTTTTTATTTTCTTTTTTACAGTCTTTCCGTTACAATAAAAGAACGTATGTTGGGTGTTTGGGCATAGTATGTTTTCAAGGGAAAATAAAAATGCTAAGTATGTAGAAATGGAGGGAGACGAGTGCACGAACATTTGAAAGAGAAGTTGGCTATTTTACCAGATCAACCTGGTTGTTATTTGATGAAAGATAAGCAAGGAACGGTTATATATGTCGGAAAGGCAAAAGTGCTTAAAAATCGTGTGCGCTCGTACTTTACTGGTTCACATGATGGGAAAACACTGCGGCTTGTAGGAGAAATTGTTGATTTTGAATATATTGTAACTTCTTCGAATTTAGAAGCACTTATTTTAGAGTTAAATCTAATTAAAAAATATGATCCGAAATATAATATTCAATTAAAAGATGATAAAACATATCCTTTTATTAAAATTACAGCGGAGAAGCAACCTCGCTTACTCATTACTCGAAACGTAAAAAAAGATAAAGGGAAATATTTTGGTCCTTATCCAAATGCACAATCTGCTCATGAAACGAAAAAACTGCTAGATCGTATGTATCCACTTCGGAAATGCACGAATATGCCAGATAAAGTTTGTTTGTATTATCATATGGGTCAATGTTTAGCACCTTGTGTGAAAGAAGTGACGGAAGAACAAAATAAAGAAATTGTAGATGAAATTATTAAGTTTTTAAATGGTGGACATAAAGAAGTTCGTTCAGAACTAGAAATAAAAATGTATGAGGCTTCAGAGAAACTAGAGTTTGAACGTGCAAAAGAGTTGCGTGATCAAATTGCTCATATTGATGCGATTATGGAAAAACAAAAGATGATTATGAGTGACTTAGTGGATCGTGATGTGTTTGGATATGCAGTGGATAAAGGATGGATGTGTGTTCAAGTTTTCTTCGTTCGAAAAGGAAAGCTAATTGAACGTGATGTTTCTATGTTTCCAATTTACGATGAACCAGAAGAGGGTTTTTTAACGTTTATCGGCCAATTTTATGAAAACAGTAGTCATTTTAAGCCGAAGGAGATTGTCGTTCCAGGAAGTATAGACTCGGAATTAGTAGAGCGCTTTTTAGAAGTGGAAGCGACGCAGCCGAAACGTGGTAAGAAAAAAGACCTTGTAGAATTGGCAAATAAAAATGCGAAGATTGCTCTTGAAGAGAAGTTTTACTTAATTGAACGTGATGAAGAACGAACGATTAAAGCGGTAGATCATTTAGGGAAGCAGCTTGGGATTGAAACGCCATATCGTATTGAAGCGTTTGATAACTCAAATATTCAAGGAACAAATCCCGTTTCTGCAATGATTGCTTTTATCGATGGGAAACCGGCGAAGAAAGAGTATCGAAAATATAAAATTAAAACGGTTCAAGGACCAGATGATTATGAGTCTATGAGAGAAGTTGTGAGGCGCCGTTATACAAGGGCGCTTAAAGAAAATTCACCTTTACCTGATTTGATTATTATTGATGGAGGAAAAGGCCATCTAGCGGCTGCAAGTGATATTTTAGAGAATGAGCTCGGATTATATATTCCGATGGCAGGTCTTGTAAAAGATGATAAACATAAAACCTCCCATTTAATTATTGGGGATCCACCGGAACCTGTGATGCTTGAGAGAAATAGCCAAGAATTTTATTTATTGCAGCGTATTCAAGATGAGGTGCATCGATTTGCGATTACATTCCATCGTCAATTACACGGGAAATCTGTCATTCAATCAGCATTGGATGATATTCCAGGAATCGGTGATAAACGGAAAAAGGTATTGTTAAAACATTTTGGTTCATTAAAGAAGATGAAAGAAGCTTCTATAGAGGAATTTGTCGAAGCGGGTATGCCGAAAAATGTCGCGGAGACGATTTATACGTATTTAACAGATAAGAAGACGTTGTAGTTTACAACGTCTTCTGTTTTTTGGTATAATTTCTGAAGATTTAAAATAAACGCATCTGAATGAAAATACAAAAAAGTCAACTAAACTGATATGTCTAGTTGACTGTAGGTAATGCTTACACTTCAATGAGATCTTTTATATCCCATTTTACAAGAAATGTAATAGAGTCAGAACGTTTTTTCTTTTCTTCGTATGACTCTGCAACGACGTTCCGTTGCTTTTGGATTTGTTCAGCGATGAATCCGGCTTCTAGTTGATAAGAAGAATGTCGTTTTTGTTTTTGACGTTCTGCGATGAGTGTGCCTTTAAGTTGGAACTGCATTTCACGACGCTTATGTTCAACAATGCTTAAAGTGCCCCAGCCAGCCTTTTCAAAGAACTGAATGACTTCTTCAATTGTTTCTAGCGGATATTTTCTTGCAAGGTTTCTACCAGACCAGTATAAAATACCATCTAAATCGTTGCCGATTAAATCAGGTAGTAATTCTTCACGTAGCAATTCATAAGCGAAGGCGTTCAATGAAACATCTTCTAAAGATGTTGTATCGATTGTATTTTTACTCACAATATTCCCCTCTTTCTATAGGGATTATTATATAACATTTCACATTTATAAAAACAGATTTTTCTTTAGGAAAATCTGAATATATAAGAAGAAAAAAAGAATTGGCAAATTATATGCAAATTATGTATACGTTTTCTTGACGCTTCGACAAAAATAGGAGTAAAATGAACTTGGTATCAAATTATGCTGAAATATTTCGAATAATTTTTTCAGTTTTTCTTATGCCAATAGTGAAAAAACATTATTGTCATAAACTAATCTGAAAACAGCAGTCAAACATTCAAGGGGGGTAATGGGGACATGAAAGGCCGCGAGTATACGTTTCGTAAGTGGCACTCATTAATGGGGGTCATCCCGGTTGGTGTCTTTTTGACGCAACATTTAATTGTAAACAACTTTGCAACACGAGGAGCAGAGGCTTTTAACAAAGCTGCAGGCTTTATGGAGCTCCTTCCATTCCGGTATGCGCTAGAAATTTTCATCATCTTTTTACCGATACTGTACCATGCTATATATGGCTTATATATTGCATTTACAGCTAAGAACAATGCGGTTTCTTACGGTTATTTCCGTAACTGGATGTTCGTTTTCCAAAGAATTTCAGGTATCGTTACGCTGATCTTCATTTCTTGGCATGTCTGGGAAACTCGTATTCAAGCAATGTTAGGTAAAGAGGTAAACTATGATATGATGGCAGATATTTTAAACAATCCAGCTATGTTTGCATTCTACTTAGTTGGTGTTGTTTCAACAATTTTCCACTTTGCAAATGGACTATGGACATTCTGCATCAGTTGGGGAATTACAGTATCTCCACGTTCACAAAGAATCTCTACTTATGTAACATTAGCTATTTTCTTAGGTTTATCTTATGTAGGTGTGAGTGCATTATTAGCGTTCATCGATCCACAGCTAGCAAACCAGTAAGGAGTGGGAGAGCATGAAAGGGAAACTTATAGTAGTCGGCGGTGGCTTGGCTGGCTTAATGGCAACGATTAAAGCGGCAGAAGCAGGAGTAAATGTTGAACTGTTTTCTTTAGTACCAGTAAAACGTTCACATTCTGTATGTGCTCAGGGCGGAATTAACGGTGCCGTAAATACGAAAGGTGAAGGGGATTCTCCATGGATCCACTTTGACGATACAATTTATGGTGGGGACTTCTTAGCGAACCAACCACCAGTTAAAGCAATGTGTGAAGCAGCACCTGGTATCATTCATTTAATGGACCGTATGGGTGTTATGTTCAACCGTACGGAAGAAGGACTTCTTGATTTCCGTCGATTTGGTGGAACGCAACATCACCGTACAGCATTTGCTGGTGCAACAACTGGACAGCAATTACTTTACGCATTAGATGAACAAGTACGTCGTCACGAAGTAGCAGGACTTGTAACGAAATATGAAGGTTGGGATTTCTTACGAGCTGTTGTTGATGATGAAGGTGTGTGCCGAGGAATCGTTGCACAAGACTTACAAACTATGGAGATTAGAAGTTTCGGAGCAGATGCCGTAATTATGGCAACAGGGGGCCCTGGTATCATTTTCGGAAAATCAACAAACTCTATTATCAATACAGGTACAGCAGCTTCTGCTGTATATCAACAAGGCGCATATTATGCAAACGGTGAGTTCATTCAAATTCACCCAACGGCAATTCCTGGAGACGATAAATTACGTCTTATGAGTGAATCTGCACGTGGTGAAGGTGGACGTGTTTGGACATATAAAGATGGTAAACCATGGTACTTCTTAGAAGAAAAATATCCGGCTTACGGAAACCTTGTACCTCGTGACATCGCGACGCGTGAAATCTTTGATGTTTGCGTAGAGCAAAAACTAGGTATTAACGGTGAAAACATGGTGTACTTAGATCTTTCTCATAAAGATCCAAAAGAACTAGATATTAAACTAGGTGGAATTATTGAAATCTATGAGAAATTTACAGGGGATGATCCTCGTAAACTACCGATGAAAATCTTCCCAGCTGTTCACTATTCAATGGGCGGACTATGGGTTGATTATAAACAGATGACAAATATTCCAGGTTTATTTGCAGCAGGTGAGTGTGATTATTCTATGCACGGTGGTAACCGTCTTGGTGCGAACTCACTATTATCAGCAATTTATGGTGGTATGGTAGCAGGACCAAACGCAATTGAGTATATGAAAGGTCTTTCTAAATCATCTGATGCTGTTTCATCTACTGTATATGAGCAAAATGAATTAATCGAAACAGAGAAATTTAACAATATTTTAACGATGGATGGTAACGAAAATGCGTATGTTCTTCATAAAGAGCTTGGAGAATGGATGACAGATAACGTTACAGTAGTTCGTGAAAATAAAAAATTATTAGAAACAGATGCGAAAATTGAAGAATTAATGGCTCGTTACAAACGTATTAACATTAACGATACAGCAAGATGGAGTAACCAAGGTGCTTCATTTACACGCCAACTTGCAAATATGTTTGAGTTAGCACGTGTTATTACAATTGGCGCATATAACCGTAATGAGAGCCGTGGGGCGCATTACAAACCTGAATTCCCAAATCGTGATGATGCAAACTTCTTAAAAACTACGATGGCAAAATTTGAGGGAGAAGGAAATGCACCAGCATTCCATTACGAGGACGTTGATATTTCGTTAATTAAACCACGTAAACGTGATTATTCTTCAAAACACGATGTAGCTGCTAAGGGTGAAGAGAAGGGGGATAAACAACATGTCTGAGAAAACAATCCGCCTCATCATTACGAGACAAGACGGGCCAGATGCGCAAGCGTTTGACCAAGAGTTTGAAATTCCATATCGTCCGAATATGAATATTATCTCAGCACTTATGGAAATCCGTCGTAATCCTGTTGATTCAAAAGGGAACCAAACAACTCCGATTGCATGGGATATGAACTGCTTAGAGGAAGTATGTGGTGCATGTTCGATGGTGATTAACGGAAAACCACGTCAATCATGTACGGCACTTATCGATCAATTAGAGCAACCAATTCGCTTAAAACCGATGAAGACATTCCCGGTTGTACGTGACTTGCAAGTTGATCGTAGTCGCATGTTTAATGCTCTAAAACGCGTTAAAGCGTGGATTCCAATTGATGGTACGTATGACCTAGGTCCAGGACCAAGAATGCCTGAGAAAAAGCGTCAATGGGCTTATGAGCTTTCAAAATGCATGACATGTGGTGTTTGCTTAGAATCATGTCCAAACGTAAACAGTAAGTCTGACTTTATTGGACCAGCACCGTTATCACAAGCTCGCTTATTCAACTCACATCCAACGGGTGAAATGCATAAAGCAGATCGCTTACGTGCAATTATGGGAGATGGAGGACTAGCAAACTGTGGTAACTCTCAAAACTGTGTGCAATCATGTCCGAAGGGTATTCCTTTAACAACTTCAATTGCGGCATTAAACCGTGATACAACAATTCAATCGTTCAAAGATTTCTTTGGTAGCGATAATAACTATTAATAAATATTGCCTCTTCATATCGAAGAGGCAATATTTATAACTTTATTTTTCTGTTTATTCTGTTTATTTAAAGGTGAAAAGGGGAGATAACAATGAAGAGGGTTTCTTATATTGAAGACTTTGAGCAATGGGAAAGTGGTTTTTCGTTTTACAACCCTGTAAAGGTTCGTTTTGGTGAAGTAGATATGTTTGGACATGTAAATAATGTCGTTGCTTTTACTTATTTTGAAGAAGCTCGTATTGCGTTGTTTAAAGAACTTGGATTTATGCAAGAGTGGACACATGCATCATCAGAAACGATGATCGTTGTTGCGGATTTACAATGTAATTTTATTAAGCAAATATATTTTGATGAACAGCTGAAGGTGTATGTAAAGGCAGGATCGGTCGGGAATTCTTCTTTAGATTTACATTATATGGTGAAGAATGCAGCAGGAGAGGTTTGTTTAGTAGGTCGTGGAATGATGGTTCAAGCGTCGAAAAAAACAGGAAGAGGCGAACCATGGCCTGAAGAATGGAAGAAGAAATTACTACAATAATAGAGTGAAAGAAAAATAAGAGAGCAATTTGCTCTCTTATTTTTTGTCTTCCATCGCTTCTTCTAATGTTAAGTGATGTTTATATAGGTATGTAGCGTATGGATTACCAACGTAGCGTAAGTGCCATGGTTCATATGCATATTCTGTTGTATCTGTTTTATCTTCTAAGTAACGAATGACAAAGCCGAATTCATGAGCGTGTTCTGCGACCCATTTTCCTTCTGCTGTCTCCCCGAAGATAGGCTCTAATTGAAATTTAGCTGATTTTGAACTAATATCCATTGCTAAACCCGTTTGGTGTTCACTTGTACCAGGAATTGCGCTTACCGAATTAGCTTCGGCTTTTCCTTGGCGTCTAACGTATGTATCATGCAACGATTTTTGGCGTTTGTATGAACGATAACCAGATACAGCTGTAAGATCAAGCCCTTCTTTTTTCGCAGCTTTAAACATGTTTTCAAGTGCCTCTGCAGCATCTTTTCGCAGCAATGTTTTTTCTTTATCTTTTGGACTAATAAATGGTACATTTGGTCTCGTTAAGTCTTCAGGAATGTATCCATCTGGTAGTTTTCGATGTTTATTAATTAAGACAAGATTAGATTTGGGGTTTGTTACCACTGAAAAGTCATTGTCTATTTTCTTTGCATTATGATCAGCTTTTGGAAAAGCAGGAATCTCTTCTTTTTTATGGTTATTATGCTTTTGACTTTCGACAGCTTTTGCTTCATTATGTAGTGGTGTTTTAGAACCAAAGTAAGCGAAAGATGTGATCCCGATTACAATAGTAGTGGCAGAAATAATTATTATCTTTTTCATGATGCCTTGTAATCACAGTCCCTTCTTAATAAAATGTGTAATGTTTTTTTATTATAAATCTAGTTTGTTGGAAAAGGAATATAAGAGTCATAACGTAATAGAAATGCAAAGAAAATGTCAGAAAATGTGTGAATTTGTAGTATTTTTTTATATAATTCATTTCTTATCTTTCATGAAATGCATTTTTTATGTAATATATATACATAAGAAGATGTAGCGATTATCGAGAATAGAGAACTTCTTGTATAGACTGGGAGTGAATGGGAATGGATTTTGCAACAATTATTGGACTTATTTTAGGATTTGTAGCAGTGGTAGTAGGGATGGTCGTCAAGGGCGCTGACATAACAGCCTTATTAAATCCTGCCGCAGCATTAATTATTTTTATTGGTACATTTGCTGCAGTATGTATTGCATTTCCGATGAATCAACTAAAAAGGGTTCCAAAACTATTTAAAGTTCTTTTTGGTTCAAATAAAAAGGATTTAAGTTATGAACAGTTGCTAGAATTATTTGTTCATTGGACATCTGAAAGTAGAAAATACGGTATTTTGTCTTTAGAGCAACAATTAGACAAAATTCAAGATGAATTTCTTTTGCGCGGTATGAAATTTGTGATTGATGGCGTATCCGCAGAAGATTTGGAGCAGATTTTGGAATCTGAATTAGAGGCAATTGAAGAAAGACATGCAAAGGGAGCTGCTATTTTTTCACAAGCTGGTACGTATGCACCGACATTAGGAGTTTTAGGTGCTGTTATCGGTCTTGTAGCTGCGCTTGGTAACTTAACTGATATTGAAAAGTTAGGTCATGCTATTTCGGGTGCGTTTATTGCAACGATTTTTGGTATTTTTTCAGGTTATGTATTATGGCATCCATTTGCAAATAAGTTAAAGCAAAAATCTTCAGCTGAAATTGAGAAAAAACGTTTAATCATTGATTGTTTATTAATGTTACAAGAAGGTACATATCCGTTTATTATGAAGAACCGCATTTTAGGTGCACTTTCTGCAACTGAGCGTAAAAAGCTAGAAAAAGGAGCAGAAAAAAATGCGGAGTAAGAAAAATAGAAGAGGCAAAAAGAAAAAACATGATGAGCATATCGATGAAACATGGTTAATCCCATATTCTGATATGTTAACGTTGTTATTTGCATTGTTTATCGTTTTATTCGCAATGAGTAGTATAGATGCTGCGAAGTTTAAACAGATGGCAGTTGCTTTTCGAAGTGAATTAGCTGGGGGAACAGGTAACAAAGAATTTTTAAGTGATCAAAAGCCAAATGATGAAAAAGAATTATCAGCAAGTAGCCTTGAGGCAGAACAAGCAAAAAAACAAGAAGAAGCTAGGGCTAAAGAAAAAAAAGAGATGGATGAATTGAAAGCATTACAAAAAAAGATTGATCAATATATTAATGAAAAACAATTATCTTCTTCTTTTCAAACTAAATTAACTGAAAAGGGATTAATGGTGACAATATTAGAAAATATACTGTTTGATTCGGGGAAAGCAGATGTGAAATTAGAATCTTTAGGGATTGCAAAAGAGATGTCTAGCTTACTTGTTTCAGCGTCACCTCGTGAAATTACAGTATCGGGTCATACGGATAATGTCCCTATTGCCAATGCGCAGTTTGCGTCGAATTGGGAATTAAGTACGCAGCGGGCAGTTAATTTTATGCAAGTATTACTGCAAAATAAAGAATTACAACCAGAAAAATTTAGTGCGATTGGATACGGAGAATACCGTTCAATTGCTCCAAACGATACACAAGAAGGAAAGGCAAAGAATAGACGTGTGGAAGTATTTATCTTGCCTTTAACAGAGAAAGTAAAATAAAAGAGGATGGCGAATGCCATCCTCTTTTATTTTACATCAAATGATTTTAAGTTGTCGCGACGGATTTTATCTTTTTCTGCATCTGATTTTTTGAAATCATAATCATATAAAGCGCCTTCCCAATCGCCATACATTGGATTCGGGAAAATAATGAATTTCTCACCAAATTGTGCTTTTGAATCTGCTACTGTTTGGTTACGATCTTTTACAGATTTTCCATCAAAACCTGTGAAATCAGATAAGTTATCACCGAAGAATAAGACAATATCATGGGTTTGAGAAACGAGTTCACGGCGTTTTTCTTTTCCTTTTTCTTTCGGATCTTGTAGTAATATATGTTCTTTCGTTGCTTGAGGAGCACCTACACGCTCAAGATTTTTAATTGTTGCATCTAGTTGATTCGTTTTACGATTTGAGATGTAGTAAATATCTACACCTTTAGACTCTGTATATTTTAAGAAATCAATTGCACCTGGAAGGGCTTCAGCTTCAGCTTTGTTAATCCAATCATCCCATTTGTAAGGATAGCCTTTGCCTGTTTTTACGCTCATTGCCTGATGAGGACTGTTATCTAAAACAGTTTCGTCTAAATCAAGCACGATAGCAGGTTTTTTCTCTGTCCCTTTTGCAAGAATTGCATCAAGCTTTAATTGACCAATGTTGTACCCTTGGTAGTAAAGTGCTTTCGTTTCACCGGCTGTTTGATACCATAAATCAGCCATTAATTGTTGTTCTGTTAATTTTACTTTCTCTTCTTTCGCCACTGTTTTCTCTGGTGTTCCTGAACATGCTACAAGTGATGTAGATAGAACCGCTACAGATAATAAAGTGGTAATGCCCCTCTTCATCTTCATATGTATCCTCCTTGATGTTAGAAAATCATTTTATATTATATATTAAAATATAATATTTTTATATGAACATTTGCATATTGTCTTTTATATATATAGTAGTATGTCCTATATTAGAAAGATGAGCAAAATAATAATAGTTGTTTTGACAAGTTTTATTGTCGTAATGACAATTATAATTGACAAAAAGAACTTTTTTATTTACAATTTTAACTAAATAGAGAAAATGATGGATTCATGACGATGTTTACATATAAGAGGATGAAGCGCGGTGCTATATTTTGTCTTGAATAAACATAGTCTTTGAAAGAGAGTACGAATGATACTAAAGGGGAGGCTTTATACTTTGAGTTTACAAATTCAAAACTTAACGAAACAATTTGGGGAATCAAAAGCAGTTAACGGTTTGCAAATTTCGTTACCAAAAGGTGAAGTACTAGGGTTACTTGGACGAAATGGTGCAGGGAAAACAACAACAATCAAAATGCTTCTCGGATTATTAACGCCTAATGAAGGTTCGATTACATGGGATGGAAAAGCATTTGGAAATAGTGGTGTAACAATTGGGTATTTACCAGAAGAAAGAGGTTTATATACAAAAAGTAGAGTAATAGATCAGCTGCGATATTTTGGTAGATTAGAAGGAATGTCGAAGAAAGAAGTAGATCATGCTATTGATCACTGGTTAGAGCGTTTAGCGATACCAGAATATAAATTTAAAACGGCTGGAGAGCTTTCAAAAGGGAATCAGCAAAAAATCCAATTAATTGCTGCTCTTCTTCATAATCCGGAACTTCTCATTTTAGATGAACCATTCAGCGGTCTTGATCCAGTTAATGCTGGGATGTTAGCTAGTATTATTGAAGAACAAGTACAGAGCGGAAAGACGATTATTTTATCAAGTCATCGTATGGAACAAGTAGAGGCTTTTTGCCAACATGTATGTATTTTGAAAAAAGGTGAAGCAGTCGTAAAAGGACAGCTAAGTGATATTAAGAAAGAATACGGTTTCCGTAATTTAACGATTGAAGATACAGTAGAGAATGAAAAGGGATTAGAAGCTATACATGTATCGTATGAAAAACAACAAGGCCTTCTTTATGTGAAAGTACAAGACGATGCGGAAGCTCTCAAGATTTTGCAACAGTTGCAAGAGCAAGGTGTTAGCTTACGACAATTCAAAATGTTAGAGCCAACGTTAAACGAAATCTTTGTAGAGAGGGCGAAATAACGATGCGTAAATTTTCTCACGTATTTTCATTTTATTTTAGGGAAGCGTTTTTATCTAAGAAATCATTAATTACGAGTGCGATTTTATTTTTAGTTGTGTTTGGGATTTTTGCATTTAATCATTTTACTTCAGGCGATGATAAAAATAAGGATAAAGATAAAGTTGCAGTTGTAGTAGAGAGTTCCACATATAAAGTACAAAAAGATGAGCTAAATAAGCTATTGCCATCAGCAAAAATAACAATTGGTTCAAAGGATGATTTTGATAAACTGCATAAGCAAGTAGAAGAAGGCGATTTAGATGGTCTATTCCATGTGACGGAAAAGGGTGGGGCTCCATCGATTACATATATGTATAATGGATTTCCAAGCCAAGCAACTTCTGCAATTATGGCAGGATATTTAAAGCAACAATATACGATGGTGACGATTGCCAAAAATAATGTTTCACCAGAAATTGCACAGCAATTACAAACAGAAATTCA
Source organism: Bacillus sp. XB1 (assembly GCF_053557995.1). Classification (NCBI taxonomy): domain Bacteria; kingdom Bacillati; phylum Bacillota; class Bacilli; order Caryophanales; family Bacillaceae; genus Bacillus; species Bacillus sp. XB1. The sequence goes on from NZ_JBNRIL010000002.1 coordinate 348,042, forward strand.
AGTAAAGCAAGAAGCGATAAAAGATCGTACATCTTCTTTCGGAATTGCCTATTTCTTTACATTTGCTTTATATATGTTTATTGTAGCGTTCGGAAATACAATCGCAATGAATATTGCATCTGAAAAGGCGTCACGTGTAATGGAAGTAATGCTTCCGAAAGTGAAGCCTCTTACGATGATGTATGCGAAAATTTTAGCGGTTGTTTCAACGGCGTTATTGCAACTTGTCATATTGGCGTGTGGTTATCTTATTCCATATTTGTTAGGTTGGGTCGATTTAGAAAGTGCCTCACTATTTGGTATTCCAATTGACTTTACGAAATTAGATGTAAAGGTTATGAGCATGTTTCTTGTTTATTTCATTACGGGATATTTACTTTATGCGATGATGTATGCTGCTGCTGGAGCTGTCGTGTCTAAGACGGAGGATTTACAAGCTGTATCTTTCCCGGTAATGATTTTAATTATGGCTGCATTCTTTATTAGTATTAAATCATTAAGTGATCCGAATAGTACTATCGTCGTTGTAAGTTCTTACATTCCATTCTTTACACCGATGGTTACCTTCTCACGTATTGTAGCTGGTGAAGCAGGTATGCTAGAAATTACGATAACATTAGCAGTCTTATTGGCGACAATTGCGGTATTAAATGCTGTTACAAGCCGCATTTACGTAAACGGCGTAATGAATTACTCAGATAAAGTGAAATTTAAAGATTTAGCGAAATTTATAAAGCGTCAATAATGAGAGAAAAGCGTGATTTCTTATTGAAATCATGCTTTTTCTTTATGTATAAATTAAAAATAGTATATAATGATAAGAGTCGTCTTTTGATAGAATGAATAAAAAGGAGGGTGTGCAGATGGGGATTAGTAGTCGTTTTACAGTAGGTGTTCATATGCTGACATTACTTGCGATAGATCGAAACTCTCGCTGTACCTCTGAATGGATTGCCGGTAGTGTGAATACAAATCCAGTTGTGATTCGTCGCATTACAGGAATGTTGAAGAGAGCAGGACTTGTTGATGTACAAGCTGGTAAAGGTGGTACGACACTTGCTCGAGATTTAGAAGAAATTACATTACTTGATGTATATAAAGCAGTGGAAGTTGTAGAAGAAGGACAGCTATTTTCCTTCCATGAAAATCCCAACATTGAATGTCCAGTAGGAGCTAATATTCAATCAGTATTAGAAATTATTTTAATGCAAGCGCAAGAAGCGATGGAAAACGTACTTGCAAATGTAACGGTAGATCAATTAGTTACAAATTTAAAGTCTAAAATGAAAGAATAAAAAAAGCGAGCTTCCTCATAATGAGGGCTCGCCTTTTTTTATTCAGAAATATTGAAAATTCTATTTTTCAGTATTTAAAATGAATTTACCTACGATAGCTGCGAAGATACCACCAAGAATTGGTGCTACGATGAATACCCATAGTTGAGAAAGTGCTTCTCCACCAACAAATAAAGCTGGTGCGATACTACGAGCTGGGTTAACAGATGTTCCAGTTAACGGAATTCCTAATAAGTGAATTAAAACTAATGTGAAACCAATTACTAGTCCAGCTAAAGAAGAACTTCCTTTTTTACCTGTTACAGCAACGATAACTAAAATAAATACGAAAGTTAAAATGAACTCAACTAAAAATGCTCCAGATAAACCAAGAGTTCCGAAACCATTTTGTCCTAAATTATCTAAAGGTGTTTTAGCAGATTTTAAAATTGTTACTAACGTTGCAGTTCCTAATAAACCACCTAAAATTTGAGCTAATACATAATAACAAAGTTCCATAGCGTTCATTCGTTTGTTGATGAACATAGCTACTGATACTGCTGGGTTAATGTGACATCCAGAAATTGTTCCGATGCTATATGCCATAGCTACAATAGATAAGCCGAAAGCCATAGCGATTCCTAATGTTCCAATTCCTTCAATTCCGCCGCCAGTGACAGCTACTCCAGTTCCGAATAATACAAGTACAAATGTACCAATAAATTCAGCGATTGCTTTTTTTAACATAATTTACCTCCTATTAATGCGCATGAAACGTATTATAACATAAGTTTTAGTATAAGCAGCCAATGAAATACTATTCTGATAAGGCGAAATAGGGGGACAATAAAAAAGAGTATGGTTCATCTCTATAGAACCATACCCTTTTTTTATGCTGATTTTTTCTGTTTAACGACTGGAACAGAACGGTTTAAAATACTATTTGCAACCATTCCTAACATGATAATAATCATTCCGATGAGAGAAAGTCCTCCAGGGAGTGAACCATTTAAGAAAATGATTTCTCCAAGTACGGTAAAGACCATCGTTCCAGCTTGTGTTGCTTCAACAGCTCCAAGTAGAGCGAGGTTATCTTTTGCTAAGTCAGTAGCAAAGAAAAATGTCATCGTTGCAATAACGCCGGAACATAATGCTAACAAAAATCCTTGAAGCATTTGGTTGGATGTTGGAATGCCAGTAGTAGAAAATCCGTATATACCAAGCAAAATTGTTATAGGAAGACTTCCAATTGCCATTCCTAATACACGTTGGAACGTATCAAGGCGTCCACCAACAAGCTCCATCATTTTTCGGTTACCGAACGGATATAAGAAAGCGGCTAATACGACAGGTAAAAAACCTGAAATGAACTGAGTCATTGTAATATGGCCTGCGGCAGTTGCTTGCATACAAATTACACCAAGTAAAATAAATAATGCAACATATAAGCTACGAAGTGGAATTTTTCCACGTACAAGTTTCGTACCTGATTTTGTTTCTATTTTCACGAAAAATAGTGGTGATAGTAGTAAACCAGCTAAAATCGTAACTTGCCAAGTTCCAGCAACGAGCCAAGCTGGAGAAAAGACAGCTGCGAAACTTAATAAAGAATAAAAACCAATACCGGCAACAGAACCCCATCCGATCCATGCCAATGGATGTTTTTTTAACTCTTCCCATAATCCCCTAAAGTTTTTGCGAAATAAAACGATAAGGAATAAAATAGGAAGAGCAAATAAAAAACGGAAGGAAGCTGTCCAAGCCCAGCTCGTTCCAGATACATTCATTGCTCTATTAATAATAAAGGTTGCAGAAAAAAAGGCCGATGATAAAAGACCTAATAAAATTGCGCGCATGAAGTATAGCACTCCTTTTGGAAATAAATAATTATGTATAGTATGATATACTTTTATTCATTAAAAGTAAACTATTTTATATTTTAAGGTGGTTTTATATATGAAAGAAAATGAAGATATGCAAACGAAAGAAGTCATTCAACAAGTTGGACAGTTATTGAGACAAATTCGAAATGAACAGAAATTAAGTTTAGAAGAATTAGCCCATAAAACAGGAGTTAGTAAATTAACATTAGGAAAGATCGAAAGAGGGGAAACAAATCCGACACTAGCTGTCATTTGGAAAATAACGAAAGGGTTATCAATTCCTTTATCCAGATTAATGGTTGTTGGAGAACCTGTAGCTGTTGCGCGCTGTGGAGAAGGATTTGCAGTAGATGAAGGACAAGCGTGGCATTTAGAAACGATGTTCCGTTATACGAAAGAAACAGGGATGGAAATGCACCGTGCTTGTTTACGATCAAATAGTATATATGAGCCAGAAGCTCATCATGAAGGTGCGATTGAGCTTGTAACGGTAATGAAAGGGAAAGTGTCTATTCAAGTGGAGAATGATGTATACGAATTAAATGAGTTTGATTCCATTCAATTTGAAGCGAATAAGAAGCATATTTATAAAAATGAAGAAGAAGAAGTGGCGGTATTACATTTAACGATGAAATATTCTTCATGAAAAAATCACCTATAGGATTCTATAGGTGATTTGCTCTTCTTAAGTATGTGAAATAATGCCGTTAGTACGAACGTGGCATAAGTAATAAACAAATGAAATAAACTAAAAATCCTGTCCCAAAACATAAAACAGCAATAACCCAAATGATACGAATAAGAGTAGAGCTAATATCAAAATATTCTCCTAAACCACCACATATACCAAATAGCATTTTATCAGTTTCGGATTTACATAACTTTTTTGACATATTCCAATCAACTCCTTTTTATATCAAACTGCATACTTTTATTCTATATGGAAATTTATGAGAAGACTATGGGGTTGTATTACATTTTTTTGTGAGAAGTGATCGTATTAATTGTCTTAATTTTCAGTGGATATTAAACTTGTAGTTATGAGGTGATTTTTAATAAAGGGTGGGGAAATAGAGATGACAGTATATTGGTTGACTAACGTAATGCTTGAATCAGGATATACATATGAAGAAGAGAGAATTTCACAAACAGAAACAGAATTATGCAGTTTACTTATTGAAGATGGTCGAATTAAAAAAATTATAAAAGGGATTGTTCAAGAGGAAGATATAGTAACTTTTGATGCTAAGAACTTATTAATGTTGCCAGCTTTCAAAGAGATGCACATTCACATTGATAAAACATATTATAGTGGCCCATGGAAAGCTTGTATGCCAGCAGAAAGTATTTTTACACGTTTTAATGAAGAAGAAAAAATTTTACCAAAGCAATTAGCGACTGCCCGAAATAGAGCGGAAAATATGCTAGAGTTACTACTGCAAAATGGTGCAACGAATATTAGAACGCATTGTAATGTCGATCCGATTATTGGGCTTGGTAATCTGGAGGCGACGTTAGCGGCATTAGAAACATATAAAAATCGAGTGTCTAGTAGAATTGTTGCGTTTCCGCAACATGGATTATTGCGCAGTGATTCTGTGCAACTCGTGAAAGATGCGATGCGTATGGGTGCTCATCTAGTCGGAGGAGTAGATCCAGCTACAGTAGATAATGACATTGAAAAGTCATTACATACAATTATGGATATCGCAGTAGAATTTAATGCGGATGTTGATATTCATTTGCACGATGCGAATAATCTTGGAACGTTTACGATGAAGAGATTGGCAAGTTTAACAGAAGAAGCAGGATGGCAAGGCCGTGTAACGATTAGTCATGCACTTGGACTTGGTGGTGTTACTGATAAAGAGGCTGAAGAAGTGGCAGAAAGACTCGCAAATGTAAATATTGATATTACTTCAACAGTGCCAATTGGTAAACAAGTAATCCCAATTCCGTTATTAGATAAAAAAGGTGTTAAAGTTGCATTAGGCAATGATAGCATTACAGATCATTGGTCACCGTTTGGAACAGGTGATATGCTTCAAAAGGCGAATCGATTAGCAGAGCGTTTTGGGTGGAGTGACGAAAGGTCTTTAGGAAAAGCACTCCGCTTTATTACAGGAGGAAAAGAAACGTTAAATAATGAAGGGAAGCGAGTATGGCCGAATGTAGGGGATGAAGCGAGCTTTGTTTTGACGAATGCGACATGCGCTGCTGAAGCAGTAGCGCGTCAAACAGAAAAACGTTTAGTCGTGTATAAAGGAAATATTGTTGTTGGAAGTTTAAATGAGGTGGAATTAAATAATCTTGTGTAGAAGAATCGTTTAAATATTTTGAGGAGGGTTCTAATGGTGAGTATAGAACTCTTCTTTTTTATTCTTACAATATATTTTTATAGGAAAGCTAGAAGGGATGAAAAAATTGGACAATCAACATAACCAAAATCATATTATGGGAACTTTGCAATGGTTTATATTTTTATTAGCAAATTCAATCGCACTACCAATTGTCGTTGGCGGATTATTTCATCTTACGACGGAAGAAATATTTTATTTAATGCAGCGTACGTTTTTTGTAGTTGGTATATCTTCTTTTTTACAAGGGTGGCTTGGGCATAGACTGCCAATTGCGGATGGGCCGGCTGGATCTTGGGTTGGTGTATTTACCGTACTTGCTTATGCAACGGCCGGACAGGATCAATTACATAGTACACTGCAAATTTTAGAATTAGGAATGATAATCTCCGGTGTTATTTTAATAGGATTAGGAGTAACTGGTTTTATAGGACGTATTTTATTTTTATTTACGCCGCTTGTGACAGGGACGTTTTTACTTTTATTATGTTTACAATTAAGTGGTGTATTTTTAAAAGGAATGTTAGGAATTACAGCTACTATTTCTCAAATCGACGGATTTACAGCAATGATCGCGTTTAGTATATTTCTGTTCGTTATTATACTATCTAATTTTGGAAAAGGCTTTGTCAAAAGTTATGCAGTTTTAATAGGATTAATTAGTGGGTGGATTATTTTTCTCATTGCAGGAAAAGTGACAATCCCATCTCAAGTAACTCATTTTGTGCAACTTCCACATATATTTGCTTGGGGACTTCCAAAATGGAATACAGGTATGGCTGTATCAAGTTTCGTTATGGTATGTATTTTAGTTTCGAATACGGTGGCAGCTATTATAGCAATTAATCAAGCAACTATTCATAAAGCGACTATTGAACAAAAACAGTTGAAAGATGGAACATGGGTTGGGGGGATTTCACATCTCATCTCTTCTGTATTTTCAACTGTAGGTGTCGTTCCGTTACCAGCAACGGCAGGATTTATACGTTTAACAAAACAAAAGTATATACGATCGTTCTTAATGGCATGTGCATTACTAGTCGTAATGTCTCTTTTTCCAAGTATTATTCGTTACTTAGCATCTTTACCATCAGCTGTTGCATCGGCTGTTTTAATGGCTTCGTTCGTACAGTTAATTGGAATTGGATTTAATAATATAAAACAAGTGCCGATGAGTGAAAGGAATGTAACGATCTTAGGCGTTGCAGTATTATTTGGCAGCGGCGTAATGTTTTTACCGTCTGGAGCACTCCAATCCTTGCCGTCTATTATGCAATATATATTCGGTAATGGTTTATTTGTAGGTACGGTTGTAAGTATATTGCTAGAACAAATATGGCGCGTTGGAAAGTAAGTGGATAAAAAGAGTGTACGCACTGTATAAAAGTCTAAAATAACATAGGAAATAAAGCCCATTTTTATTCACCACCTGCACATTTCGTTCATACAATATCTTGACTAAATAAACACCCAACTTACACATACACAGCTCTGGCTTAAGCAAGGAGGGTTATACCAGTTGAAGGAAAAAGCGTATCAATCTAAACCTTTACTCACAAAGAGAGAGAGAGAAGTATTTGAATTGCTGGTTCAAGATAAAACAACGAAGGAAATTGCAGGTGAACTTTTTATAAGTGAAAAGACAGTTCGCAACCATATCTCAAACGCAATGCAAAAGCTAGGGGTTAAAGGACGTTCACAAGCAGTTGTGGAGCTTCTTCGTATGGGAGAGCTCGAATTATAAGAAAGCAGCCGACTTTTATATAAAAGTCGGCTATTTTTTGTTTGCTTCACTTGCTATATGAATGATAAGAACACTCCATACATAAATAGGTAATAAGGAGGGGATATGTTGAAAAGGATACTGTTAGTTTCAACAAGTGCTCATGATATGAATGGACACCCGACTGGTTTGTGGCTGGAAGAGCTCGCAGCTCCTTATCATGTATTTAAAAAGGCTAAGTTTGATGTTGATATTGTGTCAATAAAAGGTGGGAGAGTACCTATAGATAGAGTGTCTATTCCGAATGGTATACCTCGCGAATTCAAGCATGTAGCTTCTTTATTGCAAAATACGAGGCCGATTTCAAATGTTCATTTTCCGGATTATGATGCGGTTTTATTTGGTGGTGGGCACGGGGCGATTGTAGATTTTCCAGGTAATCCATATGTAGTAAATTTGATTGAGAATATGTATAACAATAACCGGATTGTAGCGGCTGTTTGTCACGGAGTAAGCTCCTTAGTCGGTGTGAAAAATCAGGATGGCTCGTTTTTTGTTGCGGGTAAGCGTATAACAGGTTATACAAACGATGAAGAAAGAGCTGTACATTTAGAAAAGCGCGTTCCGTTTTTGCTAGAAAGTAAGTTGAAAGAAGAAGGAGCTTTGTTTTATGTAGCCCCCAATTTTACGCCACATGTAGTAGTAGATGGTCATTTAATTACAGGACAAAATCCACAGTCTAGCGTGGAAATAGGTAAGGCTATAAAAAGGGCTGTAAATAAATTATCGTCATTTTAATTTCTGCTCATTTCTTCTTATTAATGGGAATGTCTTCTTTTCAAAAAAAGATGGAGCAATGAATATGCACTTTATATAGAAGAAACCGACTTTCTTATAGAAGGTCGGTTATTTTTCTATCTTGCAAATTACGAAAAAAAGGAGCAAAATAAAAAAGGTCCTAGTCTATACATGGGCAAATGAAAATTTTCATACAGAAGCATTTGAAGTGAGCGAACTTAAAGTGTGTAAAATATAATGATAAACATAAAAGATGATGAATGAGAAAACGGGTGATGAAGTTGAATAGAGCAATCGGTGTTATCGATTCAGGAGTTGGCGGTTTAACAGTAGCGAAGGAATTAATTCGTCAGTTGCCGAAAGAGCGTATCATATATTTAGGAGATACAGCACGTTGTCCTTATGGTCCACGTTCTCGAGAAGAAGTACGTCAATTTACGTGGGAAATGACGGAGCATTTACTAGATTTAAATATTAAAATGTTAGTTATTGCGTGTAATACAGCAACTGCAGTTGTATTAGAAGAGATGCAAAAACAATTACCAATTCCAGTAGTAGGAGTTATTCACCCAGGATCACGTACAGCTTTAAAAGTGACAAACACGTATCACGTTGGGATTATTGGAACGATTGGAACGGTGAAAAGTGGTGCATACGAAGAGGCGTTAAAGTCTATTAATAACCGTGTTATGGTAGAAAGTTTAGCTTGTCCACCTTTCGTTGAACTTGTAGAGAGTGGGAATTTCGAAAGTGAAATGGCGTATGAAGTTGTAAGAGAAACGCTGCAACCACTGAAAAGTACCGATATTGATACACTTATATTAGGTTGTACACATTATCCGATTTTAGGACCTGTTATTAAAAAAGTAATGGGAGATAAAGTGCAACTAATTAGTTCTGGTGATGAAACAGCACGTGAAGTAAGTACAATCTTATATCATAGTAAAATGTTGAATGAAGGAGAAGAACAAAGCGATCATCTCTTCTTAACAACAGGAAAAATAGGCTTGTTTAAAGAAATTGCATCAAAATGGTTTGGTCAACCGATTGAAAATGTGAAGCATATTCATTTAGAAAAAGAATAATAGTAGAATTTATATAAGTGAGCTCCTGAGAAATCAGGAGCTTTTGTTTTATCTTGCTATTTGCTGGGTAGTAAGACCCCTGCTGATTAAAGTTTCAATTTATAAGAGGCACAGCTTGTTCTAAAACGTGAAACAGCTCGTATACATAATAGTACAAACTTAGATTTTAGGGGGGAATGGCATGCCTAAATCCACTTTTAAATGGGTTGTTGGTGCTACTGTGAGCGCTGTTTTACTAACAGGGTGTGGCTTTATAAATCAAGAGAAAGCAACTGAACAAATTGATCCGCCAAAACAAGTTACGTATACAGAGGGTGGGAAGAAAGAAGTAGCTAAAAAAGATAAGCAAGGGCAAATGGTAAATAGAGAACTATACCTTGTTGATAAAAATGGTTATGTTGTACCACAAACGTTAGCTATACCTACTCCGAAAGCGAATGAGACTGTGAAGCAAACGTTAGAATACCTTGTGAAAGATGGACCGGTAACGAATTTATTACCAAATGGGTTTCGTGCAGTCATTCCGGCGAATACAACAATGACCTTAGATTTGAAAAAGGACGGAACGGCAGTTATTGATTTCTCTAAAGAAATGAAAAACTATGCGAAAGAAGAAGAGCGTCAAATCGTTGAATCTATAGCTTGGACGTTGACGCAATTTACAGAGATAAAACAAGTGCAGTTCCAAATAAATGGTGAGAAATTGGCAAAAATGCCTGTTGGTGGTACACCGCTTGGTGAAGGAGTGAGCCGTGCAAATGGTATTAACTTCGATGATGAACAAGTAACAGATGTAACAAATACAAAACCAGTCACACTGTATTTTATGGCGCAAAATAATAATAAACAGCAATACTACGTACCAGTCACACGCCGCGTTGCAGAAGGTAAAGAAAATGACTATGCAACCATTATAGATGAACTTGTAAAAGGTCCGATCCATCAATCGCTCCTGAATGATTTTAATCCAGGCGTTAAGCTTATTACGAATCCGAAATTACAAGACGGAAATCTTACATTAAACTTTAATGAAAATATATTTGTAAACCCAGATAAAAATATGATCTCAAATTACGTATTGAAGTCGTTAGTTTTATCTTTAACAGAAAAGAAAGGTGTGAAAAATATTTCTATTGAAGTGAATGGAAAAGCAAATCTTATAGATGAAAAGGGCGGAAAGTTAATAAAACCTGTAGATCGTCCAGAAAACGTGAATACAGGTAGTTTTTAATCGTCAATAATTTGATATACTTAAGTAAGAAAGAGGAATTGCTTTTTGGGTTCCTCTTCTTTTATTGTATACATATCATACATTTAAATTTGGCTATACTAACAAGTAGTTATGAGGAGGTTATTTTTATGCGAGTAGATGGTAGAGAGAAAACAGAATTACGCCATATACATATTCATACGAATTATTTAAAACATCCAGAAGGATCAGTGTTAATTGAGGTTGGGGATACAAAGGTAATTTGCTCAGCGACAATTGAAGAGCGTGTCCCGCCATTTATGCGTGGAGAAGGAAAGGGCTGGGTAACAGCTGAATATGCGATGATTCCACGTGCGACAGAACAACGTACAATTAGGGAGTCAAGCAAAGGGAAAGTAACAGGACGTACAATGGAAATCCAGCGCTTAATAGGACGAGCATTACGTGCGGTAGTTGATTTAGAAGCGCTTGGCGAGAGAACAGTTTGGATTGACTGTGATGTCATCCAAGCAGATGGTGGAACGAGAACAGCTTCTATTACAGGTGCATATGTAGCGATGGTATTAGCTTTCGAGAAATTATTACAAGCAGAAAAAGTATCTAAAATTCCAGTAAAAGATTATTTAGCAGCAACATCAGTAGGAATTGTTGAAGAGCAAGGTGTTGTTTTAGATTTAAACTATGCAGAAGATTCTAAAGCAGACGTTGATATGAATGTAATTATGACTGGAAAAGGTCAGTTCGTTGAAGTGCAAGGAACTGGAGAAGAAGCGACGTTTAGTAGAGCGCAGTTAAATGAACTACTTGATGCAGCAGAACAAGGCATTTTCCAACTGATTGATATGCAAAAAGAAGCTTTAGGTGACATCGTATCTCATATAGAGTAGAGGTGGAAAGTATGAAACAAGTTGTTGTAGCGACAAAAAATGTGGGGAAAGTACGTGAGTTTGCTGAGTTATTTGAGCGATTTGATTTAGAAGTGAAATCATTACACGATTTTCCTCATATTGAAGAAGTCGAAGAAACTGGTGAAACATTTGAAGAAAATGCGATCTTAAAAGCGGATAGTTTGAGTAGACAGTTGAATGCAATTGTAATTGCGGATGATTCAGGTCTTATTGTAGATGCGTTAAACGGGAAACCAGGCGTGTATTCAGCTCGTTTTGCTGGAGAGCCAAAAGATGATCAAGCGAATATTGATAAAGTGTTACAAGAATTAAATGAAGTAGCGTTTGAAAAGCGTAAAGCTCGTTTCTATTGTGCATTAGCAGTTGCTTTCCCTGAAGGTGATAAAAAGCCTGTCATTGTAAACGGGACATGTGAAGGATTTATTTTAGAACAACGCCGCGGGGAAAACGGCTTTGGATATGATCCGATTTTTTATGTGGAAGAATATAAAAAAGCGATGGCGGAACTAAGTTCAGATGAGAAAAATGCTATTAGCCATCGTGGCCGTGCTCTTCGTAAATTAGAAGAAAAAATCCCGGAATGGTTTTTAGGAGAATAAGGGAGAGAGAATGATGAAAGCTTTAATCGTAAGTGATAGTCATAGCTCTGTGAAGGAATTACAGCAGTTGAAAGAGAAGTATGAAGGGAAAGTAAATATCATGATTCATTGCGGTGATTCAGAGCTAACGCCTGCTCATGAAGAACTGCAAGGTTTCCGTGTTGTAAAAGGAAACTGTGATTATGCTAACTTTCAAGATGAAATTGTAACTGATATAGATGGAATTCGCTTCTTAGTTGTGCATGGACATCGCCATAATGTGAAAATGACATTACAAACGCTAGCGTACCATGCTGAAGAAGTGGGAGCGCAAGTTGCATGCTTTGGACATTCTCACGTATTAGGTGCGGAATTAATCGAGGGCGTTTTATTTATTAATCCAGGCAGTATTTTATTACCACGTCAGCGTGTAGAAAAGACATTTGCTTTATTAGAAATGGATGAAAATCAAATGGAAGTTCGTTTTGAAACGTTAGACGGACAACTAGTTGAACAAGCAGTTTTTAAAAGAGGATAAGAAAATTTATCCTCTTTTAAAAAAGGTGTTGACTTTATGTGTGGTTATACATATAATAAATATTGTCGATAGGGCAACGGCGCTAACGAAGAAAAGAAAATAACATATGCGGGTGTAGTTTAGTGGTAAAACAAGAGCCTTCCAAGCTCTGGTCGAGAGTTCGATTCTCTTCACCCGCTCCATGTCCCAGTAGCTCAGCCGGATAGAGCATACGCCTTCTAAGCGTACGGTCGGGAGTTCGAATCTCTCCTGGGACGCTAACAATCGGGTAGTAAACCCCGTCAAATAAGTCTTTTAATTCGAAAGTTGAAACGTACAGTGTGCGGTCAACATCGAGTTAGGAGGCTTATTTTTTTATGTCTAAAAGACGTGATTCTTTAACGGTTAGTGAAGACTTATCAAATGTTTTTGACAGGAAGCTGGAATAGAAGGGAAAACTTTTCAAATTAATTTCCGAAATCATGTAAAGTAGTCCTTGTAAGAGAGAAACAGAGGTGATTTCATGAATGAAACTACTCAGAAGTTTTACGAACGAATCCAAGAAGAGTTGAACCTGAAAGACATTAAGGAGGCTCAAAAAGTTTACCGTTTCTATAGTGCTCTTAAAGGAGTAACTAAGATAGTAAGCGAGGAAGAGCTACACAAGTTAGTCAAGATGGCTCTAAATGGGGAAGCTTTAATTTCAGAGGATAGAAGGTTTAAAGGGTAAAACCTTTTTCTTTCTTAGGTAATTTCGGAAATTAAAATTAAATAAAACAGCCCAGTGAGTACCAGTCACCGAGCTAGGAAGGAGCAATACATTAATGCCGAAAATAGAAATTAAACGAGGTCTAATCGTATCAACTGGATTCATCAGTTTAATGTACGCAAAGGTTTACATTGTAGCACTTGGCGTATAAACTTACAAGTTAGGTCATGTGATGTACATACATATATACTAGAAGTGACTGATTGACTTAATTGGTTTAAACGCACAAATTGGAGGAATTGACAAATGAAACTAGATAAAATTGAATCAGGCGAGACTAAAAAGAAAATGCCTTTAGGACGTAAAATTGCTATTGGCGCAATCGGTATATTATTCTCAATGAATATCATTCAGAATTTAGATAGAAAAAACCTTAAAAATGAAATTAAAGAGTGGGAAGATAAATGGAAGCTTGCCGAGGAGGTCTATCAGGAAGCGCATGACGAGAATGTTAGTCTTAAATCTGAGTTGAAAACCCTGAAGGCGTCTAATGAGCCTGAGCTTGAAGAGGGAAAAACTGAAGAAATCGAGCAAGTAGATGAACGTTTAAAGGAACTGAAAGAGTCCCAATACAAGGCTAGAGAGCAAAAGGCTCATAAAGCTCTGAATGCCTTAGGGTCTGAATCAGCTCAGGCGGAGTATAAAAAATTAATCAAGCCGAAGCTAGAAAGATGGGCTTCCAAAGATATGTTGAGTGTTGCTCAGGAAGGAACAAGCTTTCGTGAGATTGACGATAGTCACCTTCCATGGACAGATACTACAGAGCCGAATGGGACGAATACAAAGCACATCTACAGGAACGGCTATGACCAACTAGAAATTACATATAATCTTGACGGAATCATTACAAAATCTGAATGGAAAACAGGAGTGAATAAATAATGCATTCATTAGAAAGGTTACTAGAAGCGCAATCTCAAATAATGAAGCTACATATAGATGGTCTAATGAGTGATGACGCATTCTCCGAGATGTCATCATACATTGAAGGATTAATCGAAGGTGTTTATGAAGAAGAGAAGGAAGCTCATAAGGAATCCGCACATTAATTTAAGGTAAAACATTTATAAAGAAGACTCGAAAGACTTTATTCTTTGTTATCACCTGAAATATTAGTCTTTCAAGTCTTCTTAGATTCTGATTTGCCTGTTTTACCGCCTGAGAGGTCTCGTTTTACTATATTTGCAATCTGTTCAGCCATAGCTTGACCGTTAAAAGTTCCCTTTGTAGTTACCTTTATAGTTACATCTTTCCTTTTTTTACTCATATTGAATCACTCCTTTGGGCTTATATTATGGATTTTATCATCTAGAATGGAGAATGGACTTGAAAAAGTTTTACCTTGACGGTAGTTTATATAATAAGGTAAGATTTTTTTAAAAGGTCACTTGACCGAAAACTGGAAAGTTTCAATTTCTGAAATGTATAGGCTATTATGACGCAAGTTTTATAGATTGGTTCGGGAGTTCGAATCTCTCCTGGGACGCTAAAAAAACCTTGTTATCTTTTGATAACAAGGTTTTTTGTTTGTCTAAAATTTGATGTTTGGGTTATAGGTGTAGTTCATTCTTGATATTTGCGACCTTTCCTTTGATATTAAGCAGTTGCATATGTACTTCTTTAAATTAAATAAAAAGAGCGCCATTTATGCGCCCTATTCCTCTTATTTAATTTAAAGAATCAATAGGTTTATGATGGAACTCAAATCCATATCCAGATTCTCTTAATTGTTTACTTACAATATTATAAAACTCTTTACCATTCTAGTACGATTCAGCAGCAGTTATCGGAACTTATTCCCGGTAGTGTGTTACAATTAATAGAAGCGGAAAACGAGAATCTCCAATTGACTGGACCTGTGATTGGTTAGATGGTTTAAGAAGGTCGTATAAAAAAGGGAGATGGCGCAAAGATGGCGAGATCAAATGAGAATGATTTAACGGAGAAATTGGCGGAAGGTCACCGGAAATATGGTGATGGCAATTTTACAGTACAGAACATCGGTGATGAAACTAACCCGAATTGGACTGTCGTAAAAAATGTGAGGAAAGGATCGGCAGGCATTCGCGAAGGAGAAGATATATTAAGACTGCGATCAAAATATATAAAATAGTACGGAAATGGGCGGAGCGGGAGTTCGAATCTCTCCTGGGGCGCCAAGAAAACCTTGTTATCTTTTGATAACAAGGTTTTTTGTTTGTTTTAAATTAGTTGTTAATAAACTTCTCAAATACAAAACCATAATCTTTCACATTATATTGTTTCTTCGTATCAACGAGCCAGTTAAAAGCGATTTCGTTTATTTCTTTAAACTGTTCTGCTAAATTTACTTGTGCGTTTGAAATACGGCTGAAAGCGTTAGATGCCATATCTAAACTTTTATGTGCATACTGCAATGTAATATCGTTGTCGTATGAGATTTCTTCGATTTTAAGTAAAGCTTTATATAAATCTTTTAATTCTTCAATATGTTTTTTATGGACATCAATTGAATAGTGTTCATCGCCCATTTGGAACTTAATTTCTACATCTAAATCAATCGTTCCCGCAGTTTCAAGCGCTACGTTTTTAATTTGATATTTACTATAGCTAAAGCGGCGTAGTGTACGTTTTTTACTTGTTGCGCTTGTACCGTCTAAGTGAATTAACCCTTTGTTTGTGAAGCAATATTCATCTGATTTCGATTTAATTAGAAAGTAAATTTTCTCCCCATCTTCATGCATTACATAATCATCGGCATCGACCTTATCATAGTCTTTAGGTGTAATAACAGAACCTACATCGCTTAGTCCTAATACATCTGCGGCCATTTTTTTAAACATATATAATCCCCCTTGTAAATTAAAGTCTTAATTGTACAAAAATATATTAACATGATCTTCATCCTTTGTTTTCTTGTAATACGAAAATATCTGAAGGTAAGTTAAGAAAAGTAATGAATAATTATTTTGATCCTAAATTATTTAGTAAATCTATTAGTTTAAGAGTGGATTCTCCGAAAAATAACCAAGAGAAAAAAGTTAATTTTGCAAGTGATTATAAATAAATTCCGTGAAAGCACCTCAAGCGATATGAGGTGTTTTTCAATCTCTTTTTGAAATCTTACAATTCTGTAAGGTAACTGTAAGGTAGTTCGATGGTAAGAAATTGCTAATCTTTTATAATGAAGATAACAACGATAAAACGAGGAGGCAGAAATGATGAAAGGATTAGTTGTAACGGGCTTGACGGTTGCTTTTGGATTTGTAGCGTATGAGAAATTAACGTATGTAGTTGATGTTGTGAAACATTTGATTGCTTAGAGAAAACAGCCATGAGAGGGAAAGGGAATGAGTGAATGAATGGAATGGTTATTTGGAATTATAGGTACTTGTAGTGTAGTGTTATTGTTCTTTGTCCCAAGTGGTATACTTAGTTCGACAACAAGTTTGTTCTTC
The DNA here is from genome assembly GCF_053557995.1 of Bacillus sp. XB1. NCBI lineage: Bacteria > Bacillati > Bacillota > Bacilli > Caryophanales > Bacillaceae > Bacillus > Bacillus sp. XB1. Next base: position 364,581 of record NZ_JBNRIL010000002.1, read on the forward strand.
TTAAGTTTGTTTGCTTGTACGATGCTTATTATTATGTTTTTAATGAAGCGAAGTAAACCAATCTTCTATTTTAGCATGATTGTTATGGCAATTATTGTTCTCCAAATTATTACCCTTGTAATATACCCCACAATTATAAAAGCTTTCCATTAATGATGAATCCTCTGCGTTTGTTGCTGGGGATTTTTACTTGTACAATTTTAATTTTTAGTAGAGATTTATTTGTATTGGAATGTAAAAATTAAATATTTTCATATTTCAAACAAATAGTTTTGGGATGTTGTGTTCTCATTACGCATTTGATATATTTACTTTGAACATAATTAAAATCAAGAAAAAGAGGCGGACGTATGGATAAAAAAGAAAATACGGTCGTATTGTTTCCACAACTATCAGAGCGCTATATTGATGAAGGTTTTTTAGCGCTGAAAGAGCGGAAGTTCGAAGATGCATTGCGCTGCTTTGAAATATTACGTCAGTATAATGCGGAAACGGAACAAACGGAATTAGCTTCAGTTATTTGTTTACTCGAATTAAAACGTATGGAAGAAGCGAAAGACAAATGTGAACAGTTGCTTAAAACAGGAGTTGTCTTATTTGGTGATATTCTTGAAACGTACGTGACTATTTTAGTTCAAACAAATGATTATGAAGGTGTTATTGAAACTGTTGAAAAGGTTTTACAAACGAAAGATATAATGCCTGATCAAAAGGAAAAATTAGCGCAGCTTGCTTTATTTGCAGAAGGTATGCTAAATGAGGGAGACGCATCGCTAGTGGATTCAAATTTTGAGTTGGATGAGTTTACTAATGAAATTTTTGGAGAAAACTTTGGACAGAAGCTAAGAGCGATTCAGCGACTTTCGTTAAAAGACTTAGATCTTGCATTACCTGTTTTAAAGAAATTTTTAATAGACGAAGAGCAACACCCCTATTTGAAAACTTCTATTTTGTATAAAATGATAGAAAGTCAGGTAGAAGAGGAAATAGAGGTAGAAAAGTTTGGGAATACGATTAAGGTAATTCCAGCATTTACAGGTCATAATGAGGAGCAATCCAATAACATTATACATAAATTATCAAGTCGATTAGAGCAAAATTATCCCGATATATTTGAAGCGATGGTTACATATTGGAAAGAATTGCAAATTAGCATTTTCCCATTCGCTCTATTAATGGATAAAGAAGAGATTTGGTCAGCTGTTTTAGAGAGAATTGGAAGAAAGCGTTTCGGATTGGCTATTGATGAAGAAGAGCTTATGGCAGCATACAATATCGAATTGGAAGAGTTTCATATTGCCTATCAATGGTTATTACGTGTTGAAAGAGAAGGATATTTGCCCGTATAATTATGAAAAAGAATCGTTCAGTTCTTGAAACGAGCATATTCTATGTTATAATGTAAGGGTTGCAAAAGGCAGAAAACTGCCTGTTTGTAAGAGAAGAGAAGTGTAATTCTCTTACTTAATATGTTTCATATTATTCTCGAACAAAATATACCGTAGTTGTCTTCTGGGCAATTAGTAGATTGGAACATTATATCTGAAAGCTTTTGCTAGAGGATTATTTGTGTATTTGTTATTTCAAAAAAGAGATAATGAAGATCTTAATCTATAGAGGTATGTGCATACATTATTATAGTTGGAGGGAAAGAATAAATGTCTACAAAATGGGAAAAATTAGAAGGTAACGTTGGCGTTTTAACAATCGAAGTTGATGCTAAAGAAGTAAACAACTCTATCGACGCTGCGTTCAAAAAAGTAGTAAAAACAATTAACGTACCAGGTTTCCGTAAAGGAAAAATGCCTCGTCCATTATTCGAACAACGCTTTGGTATTGAATCTTTATACCAAGATGCTTTAGATATCATTTTACCAAAAGCATACGGTGAAGCGATTGAAGAAGCTGGTATCTTCCCAGTTGATCATCCTGAAATCGACATCGAGAAGTTCGAAAAAAATGCTAACCTTATCTTCACTGCAAAAGTTACAGTGAAACCTGAAGTTAAATTAGGTGAGTACAAAGGTTTAGCAGTAGAAAAAGTTGAAACAACTGTAACTGACGAAGATGTAGAGAACGAATTAAAATCTTTACAAGAGCGTCAAGCTGAACTAGTTGTTAAAGAAGAAGGAACTGTTGAAAACGGTGATACAGCTGTAATCGACTTCGAAGGTTTCGTTGATGGCGAAGCATTTGAAGGCGGAAAAGGCGAAAACTACTCTCTAGCAATCGGTTCTGGTACATTCATCCCAGGTTTCGAAGAGCAAGTAATCGGTCTTAAATCTGGTGAGTCTAAAGACGTTGAAGTATCATTCCCAGAAGAGTACCATGCTGCTGAATTAGCTGGCAAACCAGCAACATTCAAAGTAACAATTCATGAAATCAAAACAAAAGAACTTCCTGAGTTAAACGACGAGTTCGCTAAAGAAGCAGACGAAGCGGTTGCAACTCTTGATGAATTAAAAGCAAAACTTCGCACAAACTTAGAAGAAGGCAAAAAGCACGAAGCTGAGCACAAAGTACGTGACGAAGTAGTAGAATTAGCTGCTGCTAACGCTGAAATCGAAATTCCAGAAGCTATGATCAACACTGAGTTAGATCGTATGGTTCGTGAATTCGAGCAACGTTTAAGCCAACAAGGTATGAACCTTGAGCTTTACTACCAATTCACAGGTACTGACGCTGACAAATTAAAAGAGCAAATGAAAGAAGATGCACAAAAACGTGTAAGAATCAATCTTGTTCTTGAAGCTATCATTGAAGCTGAAAACATCGAAGTTACTGAAGAAGAAGTAACTGCAGAAGTTGAAAAAATGGCTGAAATGTACGGTATGCCAGTAGACGCTATCAAGCAAGCTCTTGGAAGCGTAGACGCTTTAGCTGAAGATCTTAAAGTGCGTAAAGCTGTAGACTTCTTAGTAGAAAACGCTGCATAATAAAATAACAAGGCACGATTAAAATCGTGCCTTGTTTTATAAATATAGAAATATATTTATAAAACTTTTCGATGGAGAAGGAAAAGTTCCTTTACAAGTCGAATATACATATTTCAAAAGTTTTAAAAATTTTTTATTTGTACATAACTAGTCATATTATTTGTATTTCTCGCCACGTAGTGACATAATATGTATTTACATACGATACATTTATCGTGTACATACGAAGGCAAGAGGTTAGCACTTTGTAAGGGGTGTGAAAATATGTTTAAATTTAATGATGAAAAAGGGCAATTAAAATGTTCTTTCTGTGGTAAAACACAAACGCAAGTTCGAAAGTTAGTGGCAGGTCCAGGTGTTTACATTTGTGACGAGTGTATCGAACTTTGTACTGAAATTGTACAAGAGGAGCTTGCGAAGGACGAAGAAGTAGAATTCAAAGATGTACCGAAACCGGTAGAAATTCGTGAAATCTTAGATGAGTATGTCATCGGGCAAGATAGCGCGAAAAAAGCACTAGCGGTAGCGGTATATAACCATTACAAACGCATTAATTCTAACAGCAAAATTGATGATGTAGAATTAGCGAAGAGTAATATCGCACTTATCGGGCCAACAGGTAGTGGTAAAACATTACTTGCACAAACGTTAGCGCGTATTCTAAATGTTCCATTTGCAATCGCGGACGCAACATCTTTAACAGAAGCTGGATATGTTGGTGAAGATGTAGAAAATATCTTACTAAAATTAATTCAAGCAGCTGATTATGATGTAGAGAAAGCGGAAAAAGGAATCATTTATATTGATGAGATTGATAAAGTGGCACGTAAGTCCGAAAATCCATCAATTACACGTGATGTATCTGGTGAAGGTGTGCAACAGGCACTTCTGAAAATTTTAGAAGGTACTGTAGCAAGCGTTCCACCTCAAGGTGGTCGTAAGCATCCGCACCAAGAGTTTATTCAAATTGATACAACGAACATCTTATTCATTTGTGGTGGAGCGTTTGATGGCATTGAGCCGATTATTAAACGTCGCCTTGGTGAAAAAGTAATTGGATTTGGTTCTGAGAAGAAAAATGCTGATGTAAATGAGAAGCATGTTTTATCTCACGTATTACCAGAGGATCTTTTAAGATTTGGTTTAATTCCAGAGTTTATCGGTCGTCTTCCAGTTATTGCGAACCTAGAGCCACTTGATGAAGATGCTCTTGTTGATATTTTAACGAAACCGAAAAATGCACTTGTTAAGCAATTCCAAAAACTATTGGAGCTTGACGATGTTGAGTTAGAGTTTGAAGAAGGTGCACTAATCGAAATTGCGAAAAAAGCAATTGAACGTAAAACGGGTGCTCGTGGACTTCGTTCTATTATTGAAGGCTTAATGCTTGATGTAATGTTCGAACTTCCATCTCGTAAAGATATCGAGAAGTGTATTCTTACAAAAGAAACAGTAGCTGATAATGAGCCGCCAAAATTGGTGTTACAAGACGGTACTGTACTTGATACAAAAACATCTGCATAATGCGAAAGGGAAACAGCAATTTTTATAATTGCTGTTTTTCTTTATGTTTAGCTACGTTCCTCCGCGGAAATACTAAGAGATAAAATATTGCGGGAGGAAATAAATAATGAGCTGGACAAATATATTTTTAGTTGTTCAACTTGTTTTTGGTGTAATTGTCGGATTGTATTTCTGGCATTTACTTCGAAATCAACGAACACAAAAAGTTTCAATTGATCGAGAATCGAAAAAAGAATTAGAACAACTTCGTAAAATGCGTGAGATTTCTTTAACAGAGCCGCTAGCAGAAAAGGTGCGTCCTACAACCTTTTTAGATATTGTAGGGCAAGAGGACGGGATTAAGTCGTTAAAAGCGGCTCTTTGTGGTCCGAATCCGCAACATGTAATCATATATGGCCCACCAGGTGTTGGGAAAACAGCGGCAGCACGTCTTGTATTAGAAGAAGCGAAACGAAATCCTAAATCTCCATTTCGTACGAATGCAACATTTATTGAACTTGATGCGACAACAGCTCGGTTTGATGAACGTGGTATCGCAGACCCTTTAATTGGTTCGGTGCATGATCCGATTTATCAAGGTGCTGGGGCGATGGGGCAAGCAGGTATTCCGCAACCGAAAAAAGGTGCTGTAACAGATGCACATGGTGGTATTTTGTTTATTGATGAGATTGGCGAGCTCCATCCGATTCAAATGAACAAAATGTTAAAGGTGTTAGAAGATCGAAAAGTATTTTTAGAAAGTGCGTACTATAGTGAAGAAAATACAATGATCCCAACATATATACATGATATTTTCCAAAAAGGCTTACCGGCAGATTTTCGCTTAGTTGGAGCAACGACACGTTCGCCAGAGGAAATTCCTCCTGCTATTCGGTCACGTTGCTTAGAAGTATTTTTCCGTGAATTAGATACGGAAGAAATTCAAAAAGTAGCGAAAAATGCCGCGGAAAAAGTGGAAATGCAAATAGGTGAAAATGGTATTGAGATGATTGGGATGTATGCAAGGAATGGACGAGAAGCGATTAATCTCGTGCAAATCTCTGCGGGTATGGCGATAAATGAAGAACGTTCTTTCATTAAGGATGAAGATATAGAGTGGGTTGTTCACTCAAGTCAGCTTACACCGAAATATGAAAAGCGCATTTATCCGATTCCAAGGATTGGTCTTGTAAATGGTCTTGCTGTATACGGACCAAATACAGGTGCGTTATTAGAAATTGAAGTAACAGCAATTCCGGCGAAAGATAAAGGATCGGTAAATGTTACCGGAATTGTGGAAGAAGAAAGTATTGGTAGTCAAACGAAATCGATTCGTCGTAAAAGTATGGCGAAAGGCTCTGTTGATAATGTATTAACAGTACTTCGTTCTTTAGATGTGTTGCCAGAAGGATACGATATACATATTAACTTTCCAGGGGGTATCCCAATTGATGGCCCTTCTGCAGGAATCGCTATGGCAACAGGTGTATATTCTGCGGTGCACCGCACGTATGTAAATAATGAAGTAGCGATGACAGGTGAAATAAGTATACACGGAGAAGTAAAGCCTATTGGTGGCGTATACGCAAAAATAAAAGCTGCGAAAAAAGCGGGAGCTAAGAAAGTCATTATTCCTGCTGAAAATATGCAACCATTTTTGTATACGATCAAGGGAATTGAAATTATTCCTGTTCGTAAGTTAAAAGAAGTATTTGAGTTAACGTTTATGCAAGAAAATATGCATAGAGAGCTAGATGTACATACTCACGTAGACGAAACAGATGCACAATCTATGTAAAAATAAACAATAATAAAATTTGCCAGACTTCGTTTAAGTTTGTATGCTTAATCGGAGTCTTTTTCTTTTCGTGAGGTAGAAAAACAAGCTATTTACAATTGCGCGGAATCTCAGCAATTGCATCTAGGTGTATTGTAATATAAAATAGTTGAACAGGAGTTTAATTTATTATGGAGGTGCTATGTCTAGTATGAATACGAACGAAAGAATCGTGCCCCTCCTACCATTAAGAGGCGTTCTCGTATATCCAACGATGGTTTTGCATCTTGATGTAGGACGTGATAAATCGATACAAGCACTAGAGCAGGCGGCAATGGATGAAAATATCATCTTTTTAGCAATGCAAAAAGAAATGAATATCGATGATCCGAAAGAAGATGACATATATAGTGTAGGTACAGTGGCGAAAGTGAAGCAAATGTTAAAATTGCCGAACGGTACGCTTCGTGTCCTTGTGGAAGGTTTACATAGAGCAGAAGTAATAGAGTTTATCGAAGAAGAAAATGTAGTACAAGTGTCTATTAAAAAGGTAACTGAAGAAGTAGAAGATGATTTAGAAGAGAAAGCTTTTATGCGTACGTTACTGGAGCATTTCGAACAATATATTAAAGTTTCGAAAAAAGTTTCAAATGAAACTTTTGCAACGGTAGCTGATGTGGAAGAACCAGGGAGATTAGCTGATTTAATTGCTTCTCACTTGCCGATTAAAACGAAGCAGAAACAAGAGATTTTAGAGATTGTATCTGTAAAAGAACGATTACAAACACTTATTTCAATTATTCAAGATGAACAAGAGTTACTTAGCCTAGAAAAGAAAATTGGGCAAAAAGTGAAACGTTCCATGGAGCGCACGCAAAAAGAATATTTCTTACGTGAGCAAATGAAGGCGATTCAAACTGAACTTGGCGACAAAGAAGGCAAGGGCGGAGAAGTAGAAGAACTTCGTGAGAAAATTGAACAGTCAGGAATGCCGGAAGAAACAATGAAGGCTGCCCTGAAAGAATTAGATCGTTATGAAAAGTTACCAGCAAGTTCTGCGGAGAGTGGTGTTATTCGCAATTATATTGATTGGTTATTAGCGCTTCCGTGGACAGAGGCAACAGAAGATATAATTGACCTTGCTCATTCGGAAGAGATTTTAAATAACGATCATTACGGTCTTGAAAAAGTGAAAGAGCGTGTACTTGAATATTTAGCTGTACAGAAGTTAACGAATTCATTAAAAGGACCTATCCTTTGTTTAGTAGGCCCTCCTGGGGTCGGCAAAACTTCGTTAGCGCGTTCAATTGCAACATCATTGAATCGTAACTTCGTCCGTGTATCTCTTGGTGGTGTGCGTGATGAATCTGAAATTCGTGGTCACCGTCGTACATATGTTGGAGCAATGCCAGGACGCATTATTCAAGGTATGAAAAAGGCGAAAACAGTTAATCCAGTCTTCTTATTAGATGAGATTGATAAAATGTCTAACGATTTCCGTGGAGATCCATCAGCGGCATTACTTGAAGTATTAGATCCAGAACAAAACCATAACTTCAGTGATCATTACATTGAAGAACCATATGATCTATCAAAAGTTATGTTTGTAGCAACTGCTAATACACTTTCAAGTATTCCAGGTCCATTACTTGACCGTATGGAAATCATTTCGATTGCTGGCTATACAGAACTTGAAAAAGTACACATTGCTCGTGAGCATTTGTTGCCGAAACAATTAAAAGAACATGGCTTACGAAAAGGTAATTTACAAGTGCGTGATGAAGCGCTTCTTGAGATTATTCGTTATTATACACGTGAGGCTGGTGTTCGTACGCTAGAGCGCCAAATTGCAAAAGTTTGCCGTAAAGTAGCGAAGATTATCGTTACAGCAGAACGTAAACGTATCGTTGTGACAGAGAAAAAGATTGTTGATTTACTTGGTAAACACATATTCCGTTATGGGCAAGCTGAAAAAACAGACCAAGTTGGTATGGCAACAGGTCTAGCTTACACAGCAGCAGGCGGCGATACACTTGCCATTGAAGTTTCTGTAGCGCCAGGAAAAGGGAAACTAATTTTAACAGGGAAACTTGGGGATGTTATGAAAGAATCAGCACAAGCTGCGTTTAGTTATATACGTTCTCGTGCAGAAGAGCTTCAGATCGATCCGAATTTCCATGAGAAAAATGATATTCATATTCACGTTCCAGAAGGAGCAGTTCCAAAAGACGGACCGTCAGCAGGTATTACGATGGCAACGGCACTTATTTCTGCGCTAACAGGTATTCCTGTAAGTAAAGAAGTGGGTATGACAGGTGAAATTACACTTCGTGGTCGTGTATTACCAATTGGTGGTTTAAAAGAAAAAACATTAAGTGCTCACCGCGCAGGCTTAACAAAAATTATTTTGCCAGCAGAAAACGAGAAAGATTTAGATGATATTCCAGAGAGCGTAAAAGAAAACCTTACGTTTGTGCTTGCATCTCATTTAGATGAAGTATTGGAGCACGCATTAGTAGGAGTGAAACAATGAAAGTAACAAAAGCAGATATTGTAATTAGTGCTGTTAAACCAGAACAATATCCAGACAGTGATTTACCAGAAATTGCATTAGCAGGTCGTTCAAATGTGGGGAAGTCTTCCTTTATTAATAAAATTTTAAATCGTAAAAAGTTAGTGCGTATTTCTTCTAAACCAGGAAAAACGCAAACGCTGAACTTTTTCTTAATCAATGAGATGATGCACTTTGTTGACGTTCCAGGTTATGGATATGCAAAAGTATCTAAATCGGAGCGCGCTGCATGGGGGAAAATGATTGAAACGTACTTTACAACTCGTGAGCAATTAGACGCAGCTGTATTAGTAGTTGATTTACGTCACCAACCAACAAGTGATGACGTGATGATGTATGATTTCTTAAAGCATTATGAAATCCCAACAATTATTATTGCGACGAAAGCCGATAAAATTCCGAAAGGGAAATGGCAAAAGCATTTAAAAGTTGTAAAAGAAACGCTTGCTGTTGAAATTGGCGATGAAATTGTTCTATTCTCTTCTGAAACAGGACTTGGAAAAGAAGAAGCGTGGAAAGCAATTCATAAATTTACAAAAACAAAAAACGCGTGACGAATGTCGCGCGTTTTTGTTTTGCTAAATTTTTTAGCGTACGTTTAATGTAACTTCAATATTTCCTCGTGTTGCTTTCGAATAAGGACATACACCGTGAGCCGCTTCTACAAGTTCTTGTGCTTCGCTATGTGAAACGCCAGCCACATGTACATCAAGTACAGCAGATAGACCGAAACCACCATCTGTATCTTTTCCGATAGAAACGTGAGCAGTTACTTCTGTACTTTCTACTTTCACACGTTTTGTACGAATGACAAGTTGTAATGCACTATCGAAACAAGCTGCATAACCAGCTGCAAATAGTTGTTCTGGATTTGTTGCTTCTCCGCCTGCACCACCTAGTGCTTTCGGCATTTTTACATCAAGATTTAATATGCCATCATCTGAAACTACTTTCCCATTTCTTCCACCTGTTGCTGTTACTGAAGCAGTATATAATTTATCCATATTTATTCCCCTTTTCCATCATTAATTGTTTTCATTGTGTCAATTAGTTTATTTAGTTGAATTAATAAAGAGCGATATTCTTGCTCTGTAATTCCTAAGTTTGTAGCCATCGTTGTCGGTAATGAACAAGCCTTTTCCTTTAAATCTTTGCCTTGTTCTGTTAATTCAATACAAACTTTTCGCTCGTCTTCTTTGGAACGAACACGTTTTACAAGTTTTAATGATTCCATGCGTTTTAACATAGGTGTTAACGTACCAGAATCTAAAAATAGACGTTCTCCAATTTCTTTTACTGTTAGTCCATCTTGCTCCCATAGTACGAGTAAAGTAATGTACTGGGGATACGTAATACCCATTTCTTCTAAATAAGGTCGATAAAAACGAGTAACCTCTCTAGAGCAGGCGTAAATAGAAAAACAAAGTTGGTTATCTAGATGCAAAGAGTCTTCTGTCATAAATAACTCCCTTCTAATTAAGTTGTGCACAATTTAATTTTATAAAACCAATATAACGAAAAAGAAATACAATGTCAAATACATTGTATTGAGAAAGTCTTTGTTACATTTTGGAACAATCATACATATTTTCCTTCATGATGAAAGAAGATAGGGAAGATGATGTTATAATTTATATGGAATAGTTTCCATCACTTGATTATGAGGGCTTTTTTTGGTAACGTACAAATAGAGTTATTAATTTATAATCATTATAAAGTAGAAGTTTTTTTATTAGTGTTACTGAATCTCCTTTATTACATACGGAGAATAATTAAAAAATAATCAGTTGTTCACACGATTGTCAGATTCATAAGAGGAAAGTTGTATTATGATAGTAGATAAAGTGATAAAACGGGTGAAGGGGGACATGCTGCGTGCATATTCTTGTTGTTAGTGTAAATTATCGAACAGCCCCTGTAGAATTTCGTGAGAAACTCACATTTCAGGCAGCAGAACTAGAGCGAGCGATGACTACATTACAAAATCAAAAGAGCGTGTTAGAGAATGTCATTGTATCAACTTGTAATCGCACTGAGATTTATGCTGTTGTCGATCAATTACACACGGGACGGTATTATATTAAGAAGTTTTTAGCTGATTGGTTTCAGCTTGAAATAGAAGAAGTCGCGCCATATTTAACTATTTTTGAACAAGATGGTGCAATAGATCATTTATTCCGCGTAACGTGCGGTTTAGATTCTATGGTAGTCGGAGAAACGCAGATTTTAGGTCAAATAAAAGATAGCTTTTTAGAAGCGCAACAAGTTAAAGCAACAGGCACAATTTTTAATGAATTGTTTAAGCAAGTCATTACATTAGCAAAACGTGCCCACTCAGAAACAACAATCGGGGAAAGTGCGATGTCTGTTAGTTATGCTGCTGTTGAGCTTGGAAAGAAAATATTTGGCGAGTTAACAGATTGTCATGTGCTTATTCTTGGTGCTGGTAAAATGGGCGAACTTGCACTGCAAAACTTATATGGAAGTGGTGCTCGTAAAGTAACAGTTATGAATAGGACGCTTTCGAAAGCAGAAGTAATGGCTGAGAAATATATGGGACATGCAAAATCATTAAGCGAATTACAATGTGCATTATTAGAAGCAGATATTTTAATTAGTTCAACTGGTGCATCGGAGTATGTCATTACGAAAGAGATGATGACAAAGGTAGAGAAAATGCGCTCTGGTCGCCCTTTGTTTATGGTTGACATTGCAGTGCCACGTGATATTGATCCAGCGATTGATGAGCTAGAAGGTTCTTTCTTGTATGATATTGATGATTTACAAGGAGTAGTGGAGGCAAACCGTGCTGAGCGTTTGAAAGAAGCAGAGAAAATTCAATTTATGATTGAAGAGGAAATTGTTCTATTTAAAACGTGGTTAAGTACACTTGGTGTTGTTCCATTAATATCAGCTCTTCGTGATAAGGCACTTGCAATCCAAAGTGAAACGATGGTAAGCCTAGAGCGAAAAATACCAAACCTTAGTGATCGTGAGAAAAAAGTCATTAGTAAGCATACGAAAAGTATTATTAATCAATTATTAAAAGACCCAATTTTAGTAGCGAAAGAAATAGCTGCTGAAGAGGGAGCGAGCGAAAAATTAGCGTTATTTGCGAAGATTTTCGATTTAGAAACGGAAGACGTAGAGAGTTGTGCGGAAGAAGTAGAACATAAAAAAGTGTGGACACCATCCGTTCCATCTTTATAATTTGGAAGGATGATCGGATGAGTTTTTTAAATAACAGTATTATTTATCATATTGCAATTATTTTATATGCTTGTAGCATTAGTTTATATTTTATAGATTATTTCCAAAGTAACCGAAAGGCGAACCGATTTGCTTTTTGGTTACTTGCGATTGTATGGGTCCTGCAGTCTATTTTTATGTTGCTTAGGGCTACAGATTCAGAAACGAATCCAATTTTAACTTTATTATCAGGGATTTATTTTTATGTTTGGTTATTGATTACGATGTCGTTAGTCATTAATCGATTTATGAGAATCGACTTTTTAGTCTTTTTTACAAATGTTGTTGCATTTGGCGTAAGCGCTTTTTCTATTTTTACACCGCTCGGAAAGATGTCGCCAGTACTTGCGGAACAATTAGTTTCAGAACTTGTATACGTGCATGTCGGTATGGCAATTATTTCTTACGCAACGTTTACTGTATCGTTCATTTTTTCTATTATGTACTTATTACAATATCGCCTATTAAAAAAGAAAAAATGGAATGCGAGATTAAGAAGGTTAGGGAATTTACCGAAGCTAGAATCTATGTCTTACGGATTAAATTTATTTTCTGTTCCATTTTTCTTACTAGCAATTTTATTAGGATGTATATGGGGATATACAAAATTGGATAATTTCCATTGGTATGATACGAAAGTAATCGGATCTTTTGTCGTTCTATTTGTGTATTGCACAGGTTTATATTTACGAGCGGCAGATGTGTTGCAAGGTAAGAAAATTGTACAGTGGAATATCGGATCGTTTCTCGTAATGCTAGTAAACATTTTTCTATTAAGCAGTTTATCCAATTTCCACTTTTGGTATTTATAATGAGGAGAGAGAATTATGCGCAAAATTATTGTAGGATCACGAAAGAGTAAACTAGCATTAACGCAAACAAACTGGTTTATTGATCAGTTAAAAGCCCTAGGTCTACCATATGAATTTGAAGTGAAAGAAATTGTCACAAAAGGTGATGTTATTTTAGATGTTACTCTTTCAAAAGTAGGCGGCAAAGGCTTGTTTGTAAAAGAGATTGAACACGCGCTACTTACGAAAGAAATCGATATGGCTGTACATAGTATGAAAGATATGCCAGCCGTACTTCCAGAAGGTTTAATGATTGGTTGTACACCAAAGCGTGTTGACCCTCGTGATGCTTTTATCTCAAAAAATGGAGCATCGTTTAAAGAGTTAGCGGAAGGTGCTATTTTAGGTACGAGTAGTTTAAGACGTAGTGCACAGCTACTCGCTGCGAGACCAGATTTACAAGTTAAGTGGATTCGCGGGAATATCGATACACGTTTACGTAAATTAAAAGAAGAAGATTACGATGCGATTATTTTAGCGACAGCTGGATTACAAAGAATGGGCTGGGATGATGAAGTTATTACAGAACATTTAGATGAAACGTTATGTGTACCTGCTGTAGGACAAGGTGCATTAGCGATTGAGTGTCGTGAGGATGATAAGGATTTATTGCAATTGTTAGCGCATATTAATGATACGATAACAGAAAGAACAGTGGCAGCGGAGCGAGTATTTCTTCATAAACTTGAAGGTGGATGCCAAGTTCCAATTGCTGGATATGCAACCCTTACAGAGAACGATGCAATCGAATTAACAGCTCTTGTTGGCTCTATGGATGGCTCTGTTTTATTAAAAGAGACAGTAGTGGGTACTAATCCTGAGGAAGTAGGATTAGAGGCCGCGGACCGTTTAATTAAGCAAGGCGCCCAAGAACTCATTCTTGCTGCAAATAAGGAGCAACAATAAATATGAACGCTCTCGCTGGAAAAACGGTATTGATTACACGTGCCCAGCATCAAGCGAAACAAATGAGTGTAGCAGTGAAAGAAAAGAGCGGAATTCCATTGGAAATTCCGCTTTTGCGTATGGAAGGTATGTCTCATAGGCAAATTCAACATATTGAAGAGCAGCTACATTCATACGACTGGGTTATTTTTACGAGCAGAAATGGTGTAGCTTTTTTTCTAGATAGTTTAAAAAAGAAACTACCACTAACCATTAAAATCGCTGCGGTAGGTGTGAAAACAAAATTAGAGTTAGAAAAAAGGGGCTATCAAGTTCATTTTGTTCCGACTTCATTTGTTGCAGAAGCATTTGCAGAAGAGTTTCTAAAAGAATTAAGTGGAAATGAACGTATTTTATTTCCGAAAGGGAATTTAGCAAGAGAGGTAATTCCGGTTGCACTTCGGGAAATTGGTGTTTCTCTAGATGAGCTAACCGTATACGGTACGAAAGTGAATATAGAAAAAAAGCAAGAGCTTATAGCGGCATTGAAGTTAGGGAAAGTAGACATTATTACATTTACGAGCCCTTCAACTGTTACTAGTTTTGTTCGTTTACTTGAGGGTACAAACTGGAGAGAATGGACAAAAAAATGTACAATTGCTTGTATAGGACCTATTACGGAAAAAGAGGCAAGTCTTTATTTTCCGTCTGTTATTGTGCCGAAAGAGTACACTGTAGAAGCATTACTACAATGTGTTTGTGAATCTATAAAATGAAAGAATGGGGATAGAAATCTATGAACTCTTTACAATTTAATCGTCATCGTCGTTTAAGACAAAGCGGGGGCATGCGTGCGCTTGTGCGTGAAACGTTTTTACATACGGAAGATTTTATTTACCCTATTTTTGTATTAGAAGGTGAAAATGTTCGTAATGAAGTTCCTTCTATGCCAGGCGTATATCAAATGTCTTTAGATTTATTGCAAGCTGAAATGCAAGAAGTTGTTGATTTAGGTATTCGTTCTGTTATTGTATTTGGTTTACCTGCTGAAAAGGATGAAGTTGGATCATCAGCATATTGTGATCATGGAATTGTACAACGTGCTATTCAGCAAATTAAAGGTGATTTCCCTGAACTAGTAGTAGTTGCAGACACATGTTTATGTCAATTTACAAGCCATGGTCATTGCGGTGTAATTGAAGATGGTATTATTTTAAATGACGAGTCTCTTGCAGTTCTTGCGAAAACAGCTGTAAGTCAAGCGAAAGCAGGAGCGGACATTATTGCGCCATCAAACATGATGGATGGCTTCGTAACAGCAATTCGCCATGCATTAGACGAAAATGGTTTTGGACACGTGCCAGTTATGTCGTACGCTGTGAAATATTCATCAGCATTTTATGGACCATTCCGTGATGCTGCGCACGGTGCACCGCAATTTGGTGACCGTAAAACATATCAAATGGATCCGGCAAACCGTATGGAAGCATTCCGTGAAGCAGAATCGGATGTAATGGAAGGTGCAGATTTCTTAATCGTAAAACCAGCTCTTTCTTACTTAGATATCGTTCGTGATGTGAAAAATAACTTTAATTTACCAGTTGTCGCTTATAATGTAAGTGGTGAATATTCGATGATTAAAGCGGCAGCGCAAAATGGTTGGATTAATGAAAAAGAAGTTGTTCTTGAAAAATTAATTAGTATGAAACGTGCAGGAGCAGATTTAATTATTACGTATCATGCAAAAGATGCAGCAAGATGGTTACAAGAAGGAGGCGCTAAATAATGAAAAAGTTTGATAAGTCAATTGCAGCGTTTGAAGAGGCGCAAGACTTAATGCCTGGTGGCGTAAATAGCCCGGTTCGTGCCTTTAAGTCTGTTGGGATGAATCCGTTGTTTATGGAGCGTGGAAAAGGCTCTAAAGTATATGATATCGATGGGAATGAATATATCGACTACGTATTATCATGGGGTCCTTTAATTCATGGTCATGCAAATGATCGTGTTGTAGAAGCGTTAAAATCTGTTGCTGAAAGAGGTACAAGCTTCGGTGCACCAACAGAAATTGAAAATAAATTAGCAAAACTTGTTATTGAGCGCGTGCCATCAATTGAGATTGTGCGTATGGTTAACTCTGGAACGGAAGCAACAATGAGTGCACTACGTTTAGCTCGTGGTTATACAGGTCGTAATAAAATCTTGAAATTTATCGGTTGTTACCACGGTCATGGTGATTCGCTATTAATTAAAGCTGGTTCTGGTGTGGCGACTTTAGGTTTACCAGATAGTCCTGGTGTACCAGAAGGTGTAGCGAAAAATACGATTACAGTAGCTTATAACGATTTAGAAAGCGTAAAATACGCGTTTGAACAATTCGGTGATGATATTGCTTGTGTAATTGTAGAACCAGTAGCAGGAAATATGGGGGTTGTTCCTCCACAGCCTGGATTTTTAGAAGGTCTTCGTGAAGTAACAGAACAAAACGGTGCATTGCTTATTTTTGATGAAGTAATGACAGGGTTCCGAGTAGCTTATAATTGTGGCCAAGGTTATTATGGCGTAACGCCTGATTTAACATGCTTAGGTAAAGTAATCGGTGGTGGTTTACCAGTAGGAGCATACGGTGGTAAAGCGGAAATTATGCGCCAAGTTGCGCCAAGCGGACCGATTTACCAAGCTGGTACTTTATCAGGTAACCCACTTGCAATGGCGGCAGGTTATGAAACGTTAGTACAGTTAACGCCAGAATCATATGTAGAATTTGAGCGTAAAGCTGAAATGTTAGAAGCTGGATTACGTAAAGCAGCTGAAAAACATGGCATTCCTCACCATATTAACCGTGCAGGCTCTATGATTGGTATTTTCTTTACAGATGAACCCGTTATTAATTACGATGCAGCAAAATCTTCAAACTTAGAATTCTTTGCGGCTTACTATCGTGAAATGGTAGAACAAGGTGTATTCTTACCGCCATCTCAATTCGAAGGTTTATTCTTATCGACAGCACATAGTGATGCAGATATTGAAGCGACGATTGCAGCAGCTGAAATTGCAATGTCAAAATTAAAAGCGTAATGTATTAGAGAAAATCGCTCTCCGTAAGGGGAGCGATTTTTTTTATTCATAAAGTAAGCTTTCCGCACATAAATCTGTAATGACATATAGTTTGGGAGGGGGAAAAGAAGTGGCTGCAGATCATTCATTACGATTTTCATTAAAAGAATCTGTGTGGTTCCAAAAAGGACAGGAAGTCGAAGAACTTTTGTCAATTTCGTTAGATCCAGACGTTGAGATAGAAGAGCTTGATCATGAAGTAATCGTGAGAGGACAATTAGATTTAACGGGAGAGTATGTTGCACGAAAAGATGATTCGGCGTATTCATTAAGAGAACTATCGCCAGCAAAGTCAATTGATTATGTAGAAACAAGAGAAGATGGGGTTAATGAACTTGTTCATTCCTTTCCACTTGAAATATCAATTCCGAGAAATCGAGTGAAAGTAATTGAAGAGCTATATGTATCAATCGAGGAATTTGATTATGAATTAAAGGAAAATGGTTGCTTACAATTATTAGCGGATATATCTATTACAGGTTTGTGTGATGAAGAGAGAAGCGAGGATGAAGTTGAAGAGGAAGAGGAAGAAACGGTGTATGCTGAGTTAGAAGAAGATTCAGCGCAAGAGGATGAAAATAGACCGGCGCCGCATGTAGAAGAACCAGCATATAAGGAATCAGATGAGTGGGAAGATTACGCATTTGAACCGTTCCAATTAGAGGAAAGAAAAGAGCAGGAATTAGAAGAAGAGAAAATAGAAGAACATGAATTTGTGGAACGTGAAGAGGAGCAAGAAACAACGCCACAATTTGAACTGTTCGGACGAAAAGATTTCAAGAAAGAAAAAGCGAAAAAGCAGGAAGAACAAGAAGAAGAGTACTCACAGCGAGATGAAAATGCGCTTTATTTAACAAAACTATTTACGAAAGAACCGGAAGAAGAATTTACAAAGTTAAGAATGTATTTCGTGCAAGAAGGGGATACAATTGAATCTATTGCAGACCGTTATGAAACGTCTGTACAAAATTTACACCGTGTCAATCAAACAGAAGATATATTTTTAAATACGGGGCAAATTATTTATATTCCCGTTTCAAGGGTAAAGACGAAATAAGGAAGTGAGTGTTTTCACTCACTTCCTTTCTTAGAGGCTATGTTTTGAATAGAAAGGGTTATTCGTATGGATATTGAGTTGCGAAATCACTATGAACCTATTGTGAGGCAATATAGATTGGATACGCAGCATATGGAAGAGCACGGAAATGTAATGAAAATTTATACGAATCAAGGTCCATATGCACTCAAGAAAATAGAAGGCAGAAAGTTAGAGCGGAATAACTTTCTGCATCATATTCAATATTTGAAGGAGAAAGGTTTTTCAAATTATGTACCTATATATCATGCGACGGATGGAAGTTATATTTTAAGTGACGGGACGTATAATTATTATTTAATGCCTTGGTTAGAACGTGCAGAAGGAAACGGTGAGGACAATGATCAATACCATAAAATGTTTCAGACACTTGGAACGTTGCATCAAAAAACTGTGAAGGAAGAAACGTATACGGAAGAAGATTTAGAAAAACATTATACAAGTATATCCGATCGTTGGGAAAATGATGGTGAGATGTTAGAAGAGTTTCTCGTAGAATCTGAATCAAAATGGTATATGTCCCCGTTTGAATTGCAATATTGTACGTACTATCATCATGTAATGAGAGCGCGTGAATTTGCAACGAAGCAATTAAATGAGTGGAACGATGCGATGAAAGAAAAAGAGAAAACGCGTATTACTTTTGTGCATGGTAATGTGTCACTTAATCATTTTTTATTTGACTATGAGCGGAATGGCTATTTTATTAGTTTAGAAAAATCGAAGTTTGCAACGCCTGTGCAAGATATAGTAGGTTTTTATTCACGTTCTTTAAACACATATCCAATCGCAAGAAGTGATCGGTTTGAATGGTTTCAAATGTATCAAAAAAATTTCCCTTTTACGAAAGAAGAGCAACTACTTATGTTTGCGTATATGACGTATCCATCGCAATTTATTCGGCAAATCCAGTCTTATAAGAAAAGAAGAGATAATCGCAACGAGGAAAATGAACTGCGCGGAGTAAAGAGTTTGCAACAATCGCATTGGCTCGTTAGCAATATAGAATATTTCCTGTCGCAATTACAAGCTGCCCAGCAAGGGAACGGATAAAGTAAAGGCATTCTCCGCTGATGATTAGCCTTCACCAATTGGGCGTTTACGGGCAGCAGGGCTCCCATCTAACTTCTTTGCTTCAGCTGAGTTTTGAGGTGGAGGTCTTACTGCCCGCAAATAGCGGGGGAAAGAAGATAAGTAGAGGATTCTACTTATCTTCTTTTTTTTGCACGAAAAGCTGTAGTTTTAAATTTATCTTGACGAATAAGGTTTCGTTTTTTACACTATTGTATATAATAATTAACAATCATATAAATGCCTTGAAGGGGAAGAGTATAACATGAAACGTCTTCAGAGAGGAGAATCATTAGCTGAGAGATTCTCTAGATAGTTATGTTAGAAGGTAGCCCTGGAGCATCTTTTCTGAACGGAATAGTTCTTATTAGGAAAAGACGGATTTGTCCGTTATCAAATTAAGAGTATAAGCAAATTATGAATTTGTTTGTAAATAAAGGTGGTACCGCGATGTCCCTCGTCCTTTTTGGATGAGGGACATTTTTTATTTTAAGGAGGGAAAATAATGTCAAACACGGAAAAGAATTTACCAACTAAATATGATCATATGTCCGTTGAAGAAGGCCTTTATCAATGGTGGCTTGAAGGCAAATATTTTGAAGCAACAGGAGACGAGAAGAAACAACCGTATACAATTGTAATTCCACCTCCGAACGTAACTGGTAAGTTACACCTAGGTCATGCTTGGGATACAACTCTTCAAGATATTTTAACTCGTACGAAGCGTATGCAAGGATACGATGTACTATGGCTTCCAGGAATGGACCATGCTGGTATCGCAACACAAGCGAAAGTAGAAGGAAAACTTCGTGAAGAAGGTATTTCACGTTACGATCTTGGCCGTGAAAAATTCCTTGAAAAAGCTTGGGAGTGGAAAGAAGAGTACGCTTCTCACATTCGTCAACAATGGGGGAAAGTTGGTTTAGGACTAGACTATTCTCGTGAACGCTTCACATTAGACAAAGGTTTATCAGATGCGGTTAATAAAGTATTCGTTCAATTATACGAAAAAGGCTTAATTTACCGTGGTGAATATATCATCAACTGGGATCCAGCAACACGTACAGCTCTTTCTGATATTGAAGTAATTCATAAAGAAGTTCAAGGTGCATTCTATCATATGAACTATCCGTTAACAGATGGTTCTGGTCACATTCGTCTTGCGACAACTCGTCCAGAAACGATGCTTGGTGATACAGCAGTAGCAGTTCATCCAGAAGACGATCGTTACAAACATTTAATCGGAAAAACAGTTACACTTCCAATCGTAGGCCGTGAGATTCCGATTATTGCTGATGAGTACGTAGAAAAAGATTTCGGAACGGGCGTTGTAAAAATTACACCAGCTCATGACCCGAATGACTTTGAAGTAGGTAACCGTCATGACTTACCACGCATATTAGTAATGAACGAAGATGGAACAATGAACGAAAAAGCTGGTAAGTATAACGGTATGGATCGTTTCGAATGCCGTAAAGAATTAGTAAAAGACTTACAAGAAGCTGGCGTATTAGTAGAAGTCGAGCCACATATGCATTCAGTAGGTCATAGTGAGCGTAGCGGTGCAGTTGTTGAGCCTTATTTATCAACACAGTGGTTCGTAAAAATGGCTCCACTTGCTGAAAAAGCAGTAGCGCTTCAACAAAAAGAAGAAGAAAAAGTAACGTTCGTACCAGAGCGTTTTGAAAACACATATTTACGTTGGATGGAAAATATTCATGACTGGTGTATTTCTCGTCAATTATGGTGGGGACACCGTATTCCAGCTTGGTACCATAAAGAAACTGGTGAAGTATACGTAGGTACAGAAGCACCAGCAGATATTGAAAACTGGAATCAAGATAACGACGTACTTGATACATGGTTCAGTTCAGCGTTATGGCCATTCTCAACACTTGGTTGGCCAAATGAAGATTCAGCAGATTTCAAACGTTACTATTCAACAGATGCACTAGTAACGGGTTATGATATCATCTTCTTCTGGGTATCTCGTATGATTTTCCAAGGTTTAGAGTTTACAGGAGAGCGTCCATTTAAAGATGTATTAATTCACGGTTTAGTTCGTGACGAGCAAGGTCGTAAGATGAGTAAATCTCTTGGTAACGGTATTGACCCAATGGATGTTATCGAGAAGTACGGTGCAGATGCAATGCGTTTCTTCTTATCAACAGGAAGTGCACCAGGTCAAGATTTACGTTTCAGCATGGAAAAAGTAGAATCTACTTGGAACTTCATTAATAAAATTTGGAACGCATCACGTTTCGTATTAATGAACATGGATGATATGAAGTATGAAGAAATCGATTTAACTGGTGAAAAATCAGTAGCAGATAAGTGGATCTTAACGCGCTTAAACGAAACAATCGAAAGCGTAACACGTAACATGGATAAATATGAGTTCGGTGAAGCTGGTCGTTCATTATACAACTTCATTTGGGACGATTTCTGTGATTGGTATATTGAAATGGCGAAACTTCCACTATACGGTGAAGATGAAGCAGCTAAGAAAACAACTCGTTCTATTTTAGCTTACGTATTAGATCAAACAATGCGTCTATTACACCCATTCATGCCATTCGTAACAGAGAAAATTTGGCAACATTTACCGCATGAAGGCGAGTCTATTACAGTAGCTGCGTGGCCAACAGTTCGCGAAGATTTACAAGATACGGAAGCTGCGGCAGAAATGCACCTTCTAGTTGATATCATTCGCTCTGTTCGTAACATCCGTGCAGAAGTAAATACGCCAATGAGCAAAAAAGTTCAAATGCAAATTAAAGCAAAAGATGAGGCTGTACTTGCTCAACTTACGAAAAACAGCTCTTACATTGAGCGTTTCTGTAACCCAAGCGAATTAACAATTCAAACGGACTTACAAGCGCCAGAAAAAGCAATGACTGCAATCGTATCAGGTGCAGAGTTATTCTTACCGTTAGCTGATCTTATCAATCTTGATGAAGAGAGAGCTCGTCTTGAGAAAGAACTTGAGAAGTTCGATAAAGAAGTAGAACGTGTACAGAAGAAACTTTCTAACCAAGGTTTCGTAGCGAAAGCTCCTGCAGCGGTTATTGAAGGAGAGCGTGCGAAAGAGCAAGATTACCTAGAAAAACGCGAAGCAGTTCGTCAACGTCTAGCAGATCTTGAAAAGTAAAAATGTTTTTAGAGACTCACTATATTGGTGAGTCTCTTTTCTTTGCGTATAATAGAACTATGAAAGTTGTCTTTTGAAAGGGGAAAAACATACGTGATACATACATACGAAGAAGCGATAGGGTGGATCCATAGCCGATTGAAATTTGGAATTAAGCCAGGATTAGAAAGAATGAGATGGATGTTAGAAGAACTTGGAAATCCAGAGCGTCATATAAAATGTGTTCATCTTGCTGGTACAAATGGAAAAGGTTCAACGTTAACATATATGCGTTACATGTTAGAAGGCGCGAAATATAAGGTAGGAACGTTTACCTCTCCTTACATCGAATCATTTAATGAACGCATTAGTGTGAATGGAACACCAATTGCAGACGAAGAGATTACTGAACTTGTAAAGATGGTAAAACCAGTCGTGGAAAAACTAGATGAAACGGATTTAGGGGAAGCGACAGAGTTTGAAATTATTACTGTTATGGCGATTTGCTATTTCGGTAAAGTCAATTTCTGTGATGTTGTTTTATTTGAAACAGGGCTTGGTGGACGTTTTGACTCTACCAATGTCATACACCCTGTTCTCACGATTATTACGAATATCGGTCACGATCATATGCATATTTTAGGAAATACACTAGGGGAAATTGCATATGAAAAGGCAGGGATTATTAAGTCTGGCGTGCCGGTAATTACTGGTGTACAAGATGAAGAAGCTTTGCAAGTCATTCAAAATGTTGCAAAGGAAAATCATGCAAACTTATACGAACTTAGCAAGCATTTTACAGCGTTACATAAACAGTCTAATGAAGATGGGGAACAGTTTGATTTTACTTGTCCTTTTTCCGCATTTGAAGATTTGCAAATCTCAATGAAAGGCATTCATCAAGTAGGAAATGCAGCGTTAGCACTTATGGCAGTAATGTATGTAAAAACATATTTATCATTTTTAATTGAGGAAGAGGAAATAAGAACGGGATTACTGGAAGCATATTGGATTGGGCGCTTTGAAAAGCTACAAAGTAACCCGGATATTATTATAGATGGTGCTCATAATCCAGAAGGTATCGAAAGCCTTGTGAAAACAGTAGAAGCGCATTACAAAGATAAAAATGTAATAGTGTTATTTACTGCCCTTGGTGATAAACAATTACATAACATGGTAGGCCAATTAGAAACCATTGCAGATGAAATTATTTTTACAACATTCGCCTTTGATCGTGCTATTTCTGCTGACAAGCTTGCATCATATTCACAGAAAGAATCAAAATTAGTTTTTGAAAATTGGAAAGAGGCAATTGATACAAAAGTTGAAAAGATAGCAGAAAATGATGTTTTTATCATAACAGGTTCTCTTTATTTCATTTCTGAAGTACGAAAATATATTCGCGAGAAAAACTAGATAGTCTTTGCTATCTAGTTTTTTTGTTCTACAAATGAAGTCAAATGCATACATATAAGATAAATATATAGGGTTATTTGGCGAATTCCTCTGACAAATATCTCGTTTTTTTATGAAATGAATATGATATGATGCGGACAACGATAAGAGGTGAGGTGTGAGTGTATGGACAAGCAATCACGAACGATCTCAGTGAAAGTGAATGGAACAGAAGCGAAGTATGAGGAAAAAAAGAAAGATGAATTTGAATGGATGGTAGTAGAAAGTGAACGACCGAAAAATGTTGTTCCGTTTCAAAAAGCGAAATCAATGTCTGTGGAAAAATACCGAAAGAAGTGGAGTAATACATTAATTGTAATCGTTGCAACTGCAATCATTATCGGTACAGCTTTTGGAATGGGGATGCTTCATTTACTTACTGGACAAGGAACGACAGGAGGAAGTGAAGTGACAGCTTCAAGGCCGACTGGAAATGGAGAATCAAAGGTGGGTGGAACGGCAGAACAAACCCCAGCACCGAAAGAAGAAAAACAAAAAGCACAGGCAGGAACGTCATTGGATCCGATGAAATTATTTTTTGTTCAAGGGGGGCTTTATTCTTCTGAAGAAAAGGGACAGGCAGCTCTTGAAGAATGGAAAGGCAATGGGGGCATTGGTGCTTTGAGACCGAGCGGTGATAAGTATGCAATAGTTGTTGGTATTGCTAGCGATGAACAGTCTATAAATCAATTAATGACTAAGTATAAAAATGATGGTGTCTCCGTTTTAAAAAAGAGCTGGGATATAACAGATAAAGCATTGCTGAAAGATGATAAAGAAGTAGGGACATTTTTAACAAAAGTGCAGCCATTATACACTCATTTAGCAAAATATGCTTCTAGCGTACAAGTTGGTGGAAAAAGCAGCCAAAAAGATATAGAAGCAATTGAAAAAGAATGGAAAAAGGTTGAAAAAGAAGGGGAAAGTATGAAACGAGAAGAAGCAAAGAAACTGTATATGTATACGTCGGTAGCTGTACAAACAGTAAAAGATGGGAAGGTGGATAAGGAATCTTTGGCGAAATTAAATCAAGTTATTATTGATGGTTTACTCTCGTATGAAAAAATTGTTTCGTAGAAAGTGAAATGATAGGATAATAAAATGAGTAAGAAAGAAGTACATGTACTTCTTTCTTTTCTTTTGAATTTAGAGCAAAGTGCTTTCTCTATGACGGGAATATAATCGTATGCAATAAAGAAGTTTTATTTTAGTTAGAGAAATTAATATTTCTTTCATTTGTGGGCAAACTATTCCTTTGATACGATTAATATAAATTGTTCTGCTTCATGTGAGAAAGGAAGGAGAAAATATGAGAAAAATAATTTTAGCTTCAGGATCACCTCGGAGGAAGGAATTACTTGAGTTAGCTAGTGTGCCATTTGAAATCGTTGTAAGTGAAGTAGAGGAAACAATTGGTGCATATTCATCGCCTTCTGATATTGTAATGTCGCTTGCCTTGCAAAAAGCATCAGCGGTGGCAGAAAATAATAGTGATCACATTGTGTTAGGTGCAGATACAATTGTTACATATGAGTCGCGTATTCTTGGTAAGCCTTCTAATGAGGATGAGGCGAAAGAGATGTTACAATTACTATCAGGGAAAACACATGAAGTGTATACAGGTGTTGCGATTATAGCAAAAGAAAAAACGGTTACTTTTTATGAGCGTACAGAAGTTACATTTTGGGAGTTAACAGAAGAGGAAATTGATACATACGTCGCGTCGAAAGAACCTCTTGATAAAGCCGGTAGTTATGGGATTCAAGGTAAAGGATCTATTTTCGTTCAAAATATTCAAGGGGACTACTATAGTGTAGTTGGCTTACCGATCGCACGCCTCGTTCGGGAATTAAAACAATTTGATATTGATGTAACCCATGCGTAAAATTGCATGGGGTTTTCTTTGAGAGAACAAATAAAGGGGTGGAGAGATGAACGGTATTCGTGATGTTGTAAGAGAAGAACAGCCACGGGAGCGTTTATTGTTAGAAGGTGCTGGAAGTTTATCCAATCGAGAGCTTCTCGCAGTGTTACTCAGAACAGGTTCTAAAGAAGAAACAGTTTTAAAGTTGTCAGATAAAATTTTACACCAATTTGATGGCTTACGTATGTTGAAAGATGCAACATTAGAAGAGCTAATTAGTATACATGGTATTGGGATTTCAAAGGCATCGCAACTTATGGCAGCCTTTGAACTAGGCAGAAGAATGGTACGTTTAGAATATCAAAATAGATATAGTATTCGAAGTCCAGAAGATTGTGCGAAATACATGATGGAAGAAATGCGTTTTTTACAACAAGAGCATTTTGTTTGTTTATATTTAAATACAAAAAATCAAGTTATACATAGGCAAACGATCTTTATTGGAAGTTTAAACACGTCAATTGTACACCCGAGGGAAGTTTTTAAAGAAGCCTTCCGTCGTGCAGCAGCCTCTATCATATGTCTTCATAACCATCCCTCAGGAGATCCCACGCCGAGCCGTGAAGATATTGAAGTAACCAAACGCTTAGTAGAATGCGGCCAGATTATCGGAATTGAAGTGCTTGATCATATTATAATAGGTGACCATAAATTCGTGAGTTTAAAGGAAAAAGGTCATATTTAAGACTATGCTTTTTACTTATTTTGTTTTATAATGTGATTTATGAGTTTTTTGTAGAAATTTATCTACAAAAAGGATAAAGATATAAAAAACGTACTGTTTTTATAATATAAATTAAGAAAAAATGAGTCCGTGAAAACAAGAAAGGAAGATAAATAATATGTTTGGATTTGGTGGATTTACTCGCGATCTTGGAATAGACTTAGGAACTGCGAACACGCTTGTATATGTAAAAGGAAAAGGTGTAGTTTTACGTGAACCTTCAGTAGTGGCGTTACAAACTGATACGAAACAAATCGTTGCTGTAGGTAGCGACGCAAAACAAATGATTGGTCGTACACCAGGGAACGTTGTGGCACTTCGCCCGATGAAAGACGGTGTAATTGCTGATTACGAAACAACTGCAACAATGATGAAATATTACATTCAACAAGCTCAAAAATCAAACGGTTTCTTCTCACGTAAGCCGTATGTAATGGTATGTGTACCATCTGGTATTACAGCTGTAGAAAGACGTGCAGTAATCGATGCGACTCGTCAAGCGGGTGCTCGTGATGCTTATCCTATCGAAGAGCCATTTGCAGCAGCAATTGGTGCAAACTTACCTGTTTGGGAACCAACTGGTAGTATGGTTGTTGATATCGGTGGTGGTACAACAGAAGTTGCAATTATTTCTCTAGGTGGTATTGTAACAAGCCAGTCAGTCCGTGTTGCTGGTGATGATATGGACGATTCAATCATTCAGTACATTAAGAAAAGCTATAACTTAATGATCGGTGAAAGAACAGCTGAAGCATTAAAATTAGAAATTGGTTCTGCAGGCGAGCCCGAAGGTATCGAGCCTATGGAAATTCGCGGTCGTGATTTAGTAAGTGGTTTACCAAAAACAGTACTAATTCAGCCAGAAGAAATTGCAGATGCATTAAAAGATACAGTAGATGCGATTGTAGAATCAGTTAAAAATACGTTAGAAAAAACTCCACCTGAATTAGCGGCTGATATTATGGACCGCGGTATCGTATTAACAGGTGGCGGGGCATTACTACGTAATTTAGATAAAGTAATTAGTGAAGAAACGAAAATGCCAGTTCTTGTTGCAGAAGATCCATTAGATTGCGTAGCAATTGGAACAGGTAAAGCATTAGACAATATCGATCTTTTCAAAACTGCTGCTCGATAATATTGCAAAATAAAAATCAGTGAAATTAAGAGGGTGTGAACGTGCCACAGTTTTTCTTAAACAAAAGATTAATTGTTTTGTTGGTTAGTATTATTCTTCTCGTGGCATTGATTGGAATCTCATTGAAAGAACGGAACAGTTTAACATGGCCAGAGCAGTTTGTTAAAGATACTGTCGGTGTTGTAGAACGTGTATTCCAAAAGCCAGCGAAATACGTAGCTGGATTCTTCGAAAATGTAGAGGATGTAAAGCGCACGTATGAAGAGAATAAAGAATTAAAAGCAAAATTAGATAATTATGCAGGTCTATCAGGGAAAGTAAAACAATTAGAAGATGATAACAAGAAGCTACAAGAGCTAACTGGTAAAAAAGAGTTAAATAGCGGGTATACTGAAATTCCAGCTACTGTTGTTTCTCGTAATCCAGATAAATGGTACGATTTAATTGGAATTGATAAAGGGGCACAGCAAGGAATTAAAAAAGATATGGCTGTAGTAACTTCACAAGGGTTAGTTGGAAGAGTGAAAAGTGTATCTCAGTTTACATCATCAGTAGAATTACTAAGTTCTATGAGCCGAACAAATCGCGTTTCTGCCATTGTACAAGGGCAAGAGAAAATCTTTGGATTGATTGAAGGTTATGACAAAGAAAAGCAATTACTTCTTTTCACAAAGATTGGCTCTGATGCACCGGTAGAGAAAGATCAACTAGTTGTAACATCTGGACTGGGTGATATTTTCCCGAAAGGTCTTGTAATTGGAAAAATCGTTGAAGTTCAGCCGGATGCATATGGCTTAACAAAAACAGCTTATGTAAAACCTGCCGCTGATTTAAATGACGTAGAGCATATTACGGTTGCTAAACGTGCAACACCTTCAGCGCCATTAGAATAGGAGGAGAAGAAGAGATGATGAAGATATTAAAAAGAGCAGCTCTTCCTCTTTTGCTCCTTTTTGTGTTTCTATTTGAAAATATGTTTGCTACTGTTGTTCCAACGGATGTGTTTTGGAAAGACAGCATAGCAGCACCGCATTTCTTTATAATCGTATTATGTTTTATTACAGTGTATTATAGTCCGGTCCAAGGGATTTATTACGGACTATTATTTGGCTTCTTATTTGATACCGTATACACAGAACTTGTCGGGATATATATTTTTGCTTATCCGATTTTAGCTTATTTAGTATATAGTGTGATGAAAGTACTACAATTGAATTTATTTATTGTTGTTTCTATCATATTAGCTAGTGTTGTAGCACTAGAGTATTATGTGTATGGATTCTTAACTTTATTAGGACGTACTCATATGCCAGCGTATGTCTTTTTCACAGATCGTCTCCTTTCTACTTTATTGTTAAATGCTATTTTCTTATTGATAGTTTGTTTCCCACTGAGACGATATATAGTGCGTCTTTCAAAAGCGATGGAAGAAAAAGAAAAAAGGATTTTCTAATTTTATGTCGAATTGAATCGGTGGGGTGAACTTTAGTGGAAGAAAAAAAGCAACAAAATGTAACGATAAAAGGGACAAAAGATGGGATAACGCTTCATTTAGATGATTGTTGTTCATTCTCAGAATTATTGGTGGAATTAGACGAAAAACTTTCTACACATTACTACGATGGTGATGGACGCTCTCTAATTGAAGTGCATGTGAAAGTAGGAAATCGTTATTTAACAGAAGTCCAACAAGAAGAGATTCGTACGTTAATTCGTAATAAAAAGAATCTTGTTGTGGATTCAATTGAAAGTGATGTTATCACTAAAGCAGAAGCAATAGCTTGGAAAGAAGAAACAGAAATTGTCCCTATTTCCAAAATTGTTCGCTCTGGACAAGTTTTACATGTAAAAGGAAATTTGTTGTTAATTGGAGATGTTAATCCAGGCGGAACGGTTATCGCTGGGGGGAATATTTTTGTCGTAGGATCATTAAGAGGAATTGCACATGCTGGGTATTATGGGGATTCGGATGCTGTAATCGCTGCATCTGTTATGAACCCGATGCAACTTCGAATTAGTGATGTGGCAATGCGGGCTCCGGAAGAGAAAGAAGACGGAGCGGAGGCGGCAGAATGTGCGTATATTAATGAGAACAATCACATTGTTGTCGATCGCCTGCAACTTCTCACTCATCTTAGACCTAATTTAACAAAGTTAGAAAGGGGAATTGTATAGCTGTGGGAGAGGCAATAGTAATTACATCTGGAAAAGGCGGAGTAGGTAAAACTACTACATCTGCGAACATTGGTACGGCCCTAGCGTTATCTGGAAAGAAAGTGTGCTTAATTGACACAGATATCGGTCTTCGAAATTTAGACGTAGTAATGGGGCTGGAAAATCGTATTGTATTTGATCTTGTTGATGTCGTTGAAGGGCGTTGCCGTTTACCTCAGGCTCTTATTAAAGACAAACGTTTTGATGATCTTTATTTATTACCTGCAGCACAAACGAGTGATAAATCAGCGGTAACACCTGAACAAATGGATGAATTAATACAAGTATTACGTCAAGATTATGATTACATATTAATCGATTGTCCTGCGGGGATTGAGCAGGGATTTAAAAATGCGGTAGCTGGTGCGGATAAAGCAATCGTTGTTACGACTCCAGAAGTATCCTCAATGCGCGATGCGGATCGTATTATTGGGCTTTTAGAAAAAGAGGATATTGAACCACCGAAACTTGTTATTAACCGTGTACGTAGTCATATGCTTCATGAACAGGATATGTTAGATGTTGATGAAATTGTACGTACATTGTCAATCGAGCTTCTTGGTGTTGTCGAAGATGACGATGAAGTTATTCGAGCTACAAATACAGGTGAACCTGTGGCGTTGCAACCAAGCGGAAAAGCAGCGTTGGCTTATCGTAATATTGCAAGACGCTTGTTAGGTGAGAATGTACCATTACAAGCATTTGAACAAGAAAAGGTATCGGTATTTGCAAAGGTGAAAAACTTCTTTGGAATCCGTTAAGAGCACTTCGCACATATGCGAGGTGCTTTCTTTTTTCTTCACACGAATATCTTTCTTTCTTAGCTCATACATATGTACAAACTGTATACAACTGTTTCTAATGAAATTAGCTTAACGAAAGAAAGGAGACAGTATGAAGAATAGACGCGTAGAAGAAATTAAAAAGCGGATTGCAAAAAGGAAGGCCGAGCAAGAAAGGATGGAGGAAGAGCAGTATTTTAACGGAGGGAATTTTGATAGTGAAGCGGTATTTATTGAAGATGGAGAAAAGGAAATGCATCCTTTATTTCGAAAGGAAGTCTTTTTCTTCAAAGTTTTATTATCAGCAATATTAGTTCTTTCGGTTGCTATTTTATATAAGAATGCTCCTTCTTCATTCAATGGAGCTAAAGCTGTTACAGAAAAAGTGATGAAAGAGGAATTTCAGTTTGCTACTGTAGCGAAATGGTACGAAAAGCAATTTGGAAAACCGCTCGTATTCTATTCGCCGAACGAGAAAAAAGAAGGAAGTATTCAGCAAAAAGATTATGCAATTCCTGCTTCTGGAAAGGTAATGCAAGGGTTTCAAAAAAATGGCCAAGGTGTATTTGTCCAAACAGCTACAAATGCAAAAGTGGAGTCAGTAAATGAAGGGTTAGTTGTTTTTGCAGGCAAGAAAGAGGAACTTGGAAATACGGTTCAAATTCAACATGCAGATGGTACGGAGTCATGGTATGCAAACTTAAACGATATGTCAGTGAAATTATATGATTACGTTTCAAAGAAACAAAAAATTGGAACGGTGAGTAATGATACAAATGATAAAAATGGAAAGTTTTATTTCGCGATAAAAAAGAATGAAAAATTTATTGATCCGATCCAGGTGATATCATTTGATTAAATATAGGGACGTTTTAACGAAAATTTCCGTGCATCCATTATTTTGGGTTATTATTGTCATTGGTATTTTTACTGCGCGTTTTAAAGAGTTACTACTGTTATTTTGTATTGTTCTTATTCATGAACTTGGGCATGCTTTTGCAGCAGCACACTATAATTGGCGTATAAAAAGAATTCAGCTTTTGCCGTTTGGTGGCGTTGCCGAGCTTGAGGAACATGGTAATAAGTCATTGAAAGAGGAACTTGTTGTCGTAATTGCAGGACCGATTCAACATGTTTGGATGATGCTGGTAGGTTACATGTTGTTCGAAGCCGGTTGGCTGAATACAGATTTATATTATTTCTTTATGTGGAATAATATAATTATTTTAGCATTTAATTTACTCCCTATTTGGCCGTTAGATGGCGGGAAAGTATTGTTTAATGTATTATCATATCGTTTCCCTTATTTACAAGCACATGAAAAGATGATGCAATTGTCATGTGTTTTTTTGGGTGTAATATTAGGATGGCAGTTACTCTGGAATAGTAACAATATTATGATGTGGGTACTACTCATATTTTTAGCAGTGTCATTATATCAAGAGTGGAAACAAAGACGGTATGCATTTATGCGTTTTTTATTAGAACGTTATTATGGAAACAAAAGAGGAATCGAAAAGATTGCACCTATTGAAGTGCAAACGGAAGATCGTTTATATACGATCTTCACAAAATTTCGTAGAGGATATAAGCATTCTATTATCGTCCGTGGAAAATATAAAGAGCATTACACATTGGATGAAAATGAATTGCTCTATGCATATTTTACTGAAAAACGAACAACTTCATCAGTTGAAGAATTAATCGGTTAGTGTTGACGATAGCACTAACCTTTTATTATTGTAAAAGCAAAGAAGATTATAAAGTGAGGAAATAATTTTGAAAACGTTATATGTGAATTACGCTGGTTCGGAAAAGCGGGTTGCAATTGAAGAGAAGAAAAAAATTGTTGAGTTTTTATGGAAACGTAATGAAGAGCAAGAGATTGTTGGGCATATTTATGTTGGACGTGTCGTAAGAACAATTGCTGGAATGAATGCAGCTTTTGTAAACATCGGTTTAGAAAAACATGCTTACCTTTCATACGATGATGTACCATCTTCTTATCGTATACATGAAGGGCAAGCGATACTCGTACAAGTTGTAAAAGAGGCAATTGATACGAAAGGGCCTAAATTGACAGCGAATATAGAATTTACCGGGAAATATGTCGTTTATATGCCGTTTGATGAGATGCGCGCTGTTTCTCGAAAAATAAAAAATAATAAAAGAAGACAACAGTTACTCCAAATTGAAATAGAGGGAATGGGGGGATACATTTTCCGTTCTGCTTCTGAAAAAGGAGCAATTGAAGAAATACAAGCTGAAATGCAAGAGTTACAACAGTTGTATGAAGAGTTAAAAAGAAAAGAGGGCCAAGGAAAGGCGCCGTTATTACTTCATCGACCGGCGACCTTTTTAGATCGTGTATTTCAAGAGAATCCAATTGAAACCATTGAAAAAGTAGTTGTAGATACAAGAAGTATAGTAAAAGAATTAGAAGACAAAGTTGGAAAAGAAAAAGTATCTTTTTATAATGAAAAGTCTTCGATGTTTAACCATTTTGGAATAGAGCGTGAAATTGAGAAAGCACTTCAAAAAATTGTGTGGCTTCCAAATGGTGCTTATTTAATTGTAGAACAAATGGAGACGATGACTGTAATTGATGTGAATACGGGCAAGTTTACGGGAAAACAAAATTTACAAGATACAGTACTTCGCACAAATGAGATGGCAGCTGAAGAAATTGCACGCCAATTAAGACTTCGTGATATTGGTGGTATGATATTAATTGATTTTATTAATATGAAAAAAAGAGAAGATAAAGAAAAGGTAAGAGAATGTCTTATAGCTGCTATGCAAGATGACCGCACATATACAAGGGTGCTCGGCTTTACGGAGCTAGGGATTTTGGAAATGACACGTAAACGTAAAAAGCATTCTTTACGGGACGTATTATTAAAAGAGTGTGTACCTTGCAAAGCGACGGGTTATGTGATGTCGCATGAAACAATTGCGTATGAGTTAGAGAGAGAACTAATCACATATGGCAATATAGAAGATGAAGCGGTATTAATCGCTGCGCCTAAAGAACTGCAAAAACAGTTTTTGCAAAAAGAATTACAAAAAAATATTCCATTTGAAATTTATTTCAAAGATGATAATATCGAAAAGTATGCTATCGTTCGTTTTGGAAGTAAAAAAGAAATTGTAGAGCGGAAAAAATAGTTAGCAGAACATTTATTGACAACCGTCTATGATTCATGATAACATCTTTATGTTATAGTTTATAGCACCTAAACGGCTATATGCTACAACCGCACAAGACAGGTTCCCTAAAGGCATTTATGTCTACCTCGTTTTTGGCGAGTCTTAGTAATTAAGAGGAGGTGCAAGTATGTACGCAATTATCGAAACAGGTGGAAAACAAATTAAAGTTGAAGCTGGTCAAGCAATCTACATTGAAAAATTAGATGTTGAAGCTGGTGAAACTGTTACTTTTGACAAAGTTCTTTTCGTTGGTGGCGAAAACGTTAAAGTTGGTAGCCCAGTTGTAGAAGGTGCAACAGTTACTGCGAAAGTTGAAAAACAAGGTCGCGCTAAGAAAATTATCGTTTTCAAATACAAAGCGAAAAAGAACAATCGTAAGAAACAAGGTCATCGTCAACCTTACACTAAGCTAGTTGTTGAAGCTATCAACGCTTAATTCTGGTTAACATGATTAAAATTACGATAAGTCGCACGAAATTAGGAAGTATCCAATCATTTAAAATGACTGGACATGCCGATTATGCGCCACATGGACAAGACCTTGTCTGTGCTGGAACTACAGCGGTTGTGTTTGGTTCTATAAATGCAGTGGAAGAACTTTGTAATGTGCAAGCAACTATTGAACTCGGAAGTGATGGCGGATTCTTAACGTATGAATTGCCTAATGATTTAGACGTTCATACAGCAGAAAAAGCACAAACACTTTTAGAAGGATTAGTTGTTTCGCTTAAGACGATCGAACTTGATTACGGAAAGTATATCCGTTTAATAGAAAAAGTGCAGGAGGTGTAACGTATGTTAAGATTAGATCTTCAGTTTTTCGCATCTAAGAAAGGTGTAGGTAGTACAAAGAACGGTCGTGACTCTCAGTCAAAACGTCTTGGTGCTAAACGCGCAGATGGTCAAACGGTTACAGGTGGTTCAATTCTTTACCGTCAACGCGGTACAAAAATTTATCCAGGTGTTAACGTTGGTCGTGGTGGCGATGACACTTTATACGCGAAAGTTGACGGCGTAGTACGCTTTGAGCGTCTTGGTCGTGACCGCAAACAAGTGAGCGTATATCCTGTTGCTCAAGAAGCATAAGAACTCACGGAAAACTCTAACCTGAGTGCAGGTTAGAGTTTTTCTATATTAAGGGGTATCTAAATGAATGAAAAATGGACAATTATAGATGCATTGCGCCACTCAAGACATGATTGGCTCAATCGTATGCAGATGGTGAAAGGAAACCTTTCCCTTGGAAAAGTGGAAGAAATTCATAGTCTCATCGATCGTTTTGTCCAAGAAGCGAGACAAGAATCCAATCTGATGGGGCTATCAATGCCTTTATTTTCAGAGTGGATTTTAACATATAATTGGAAACAGCAGCCGTGCTTATTGGAGTACGAAGTATTAGGGAAATTACATAACTTATCTCACTTAGATGAGACTGTATGTACATGGACGAATCAATTTTTCTCGATGCTTCAGCATAGTTTAGACGTATATGTTGAAAATTATGTTTGTATCACAATTGAATGTGACGCGGATAATGCTCGTTTCTTTTTTGATTTTCGTGGTAAGCTAACGAGTGTAGAAGAACTACAGAATTGGCTTGCGACCCAAAACAATAAATGGTATTCCATTTCTTATACAGTGCGAGACGAAGAAGTCTCAGTTATATTACAACCAATTGAAAAAAGTGTGGTGAAATAATGTTTGTAGATCAGGTCAAGATATATGTAAAAGGCGGCGACGGTGGTAACGGTATGGTTGCGTATCGTCGTGAGAAGTATGTACCAAAAGGTGGCCCAGCAGGTGGCGACGGCGGTAAAGGTGCAGATGTTGTTTTCGTAGTTGAGGAAGGCTTACGTACATTAATGGACTTCCGCTACCAACGTCATTTCAAAGCTGATCGCGGTCAGCACGGAATGAGTAAAGGTCAGCACGGACGTAAATCTGAAGATTTACTTGTAAAGGTTCCACCAGGAACAGTAGTAAAAGATGAAAAAACTGGTCAAATTCTTGCCGATTTAGTAACACATGGACAAACTGCTGTAATTGCAAAAGGTGGCCGCGGTGGCCGTGGTAACTCACGTTTTGCAACAGCTACGAACCCAGCGCCAGAAATCGCTGAGAACGGGGAACCAGGTCAAGAGCGTGATGTTATTCTAGAACTTAAAGTACTAGCAGACGTTGGACTTGTTGGATTCCCAAGTGTAGGTAAATCTACATTATTATCTGTTGTATCATCAGCGCGTCCGAAAATTGCAGAGTATCACTTCACAACAATCGTTCCAAATCTTGGTGTTGTTGAAACTGGTGATAACCGCAGCTTCGTTATGGCTGACCTTCCAGGACTAATTGAAGGCGCACATGCTGGCGTCGGACTTGGACACCAATTCTTACGTCATATTGAGCGTACACGTGTAATCGTGCATGTTATTGATATGTCTGGTTTAGAAGGCCGTGATCCATATGAAGATTACGTAACGATTAATAATGAATTAAAAGAATACAATCTTCGCTTAACTGAGCGTCCACAAGTTGTTGTTGCAAACAAAATGGATATGCCAGATGCAGAAGAAAACTTACAAGCATTTAAAGAGAAAGTGGGAGACGAAGTAAAAATCTTCCCAATCTCAGCTGTAACAAGACAAGGTGTTCGTGACTTACTGTTTGAAGTAGCGAACTTAATAGAAACAACACCAGAATTCCCAATACATGAAGTTGCGGATGAGTCTGATACAAGTGTAATGTACAAATTTGATACTGAAGGTGTTAAATTTGAAATTACACGTGAAAGTGATGGCACGTTTGTTATCTCTGGTTACGATATTGAGAAGACATTCAAAATGACAGACTTCTCACGTGATGAATCTATACGTCGTTTCGCTCGTCAAATGCGCGGAATGGGTATTGATGAAGCGCTTCGTGCACGTGGTGCGAAAGACGGAGATATTGTAAAAATTCTTGAATATGAATTTGAATTTATCGATTAAGACTGCCGAAATACGGCAGTCTTTTTTTATATCGTAAAAATCGGATTTATATAGGAAAAAATCCCCACTAATTAAATTTTCAATTTATAATAAAAAGGGGAGTGGTTTTAGAAGAATTTTTTTATGGGGAGAAAATGAACATGTATAAAATATTAATTGTAGAAGATGATGAGAAAATCGCGGGAATATTAGAAGAGCATTTAGAAAGATATGGCTATCAATCATTTAGAGCAAGTGATTTACGTCAAATAAAAGATGAGTTTGTAAAAGTGAATCCTCATCTCGTGTTACTTGATATTAATTTACCGTACTTTGACGGTTTTTATTGGTGTCGTCAAATTCGTACTGTATCGAATGCACCAATTATTTTTGTTTCTGCAAGAACAGGAGAAATGGATCAAGTAATGGCGATTGAAAATGGCGGCGATGATTATATTACGAAGCCATTCCATTTAGATATCGTAATGGCAAAGGTGAAGAGTGCACTTCGCCGTGGTTACGGAGAGTATGCTTCTGCCGCTGAGAGTGATTGTTTAGGTGTAAATGGACTGTTGTTATTCCCGTCTCAGCATATTGTTGAGTGGCAAGGACAACAAACTGAACTGACAAAAAATGAGTTTTACTTATTAGAGTGTTTAATGAAACAGGTGAATCAATATGTAACGCGCGAAGAACTGTTAGAAGCTCTATGGGATGAAGTAGCATTTGTGGATGATAATACATTAACCGTAAATGTAAAACGTGTAAGGAAGAAACTAGAGGAGTTAGGCATTAAAAATGCAATTGTAACGAAACGTGGATATGGTTATGCGCTTTTTACGGAGTGGGGCGAAGGGCATGAAGGTTAAAAATTACCTTATGGACCGCTTTTCTTTAATTCTTTCTTATATTGTTAGCCTTTGTTTATTTGGGCTCGTTTTACAGCTGCAAAGTCTTTTAGAAAAGAAATCCATTGATTGGAGTACGTGGTTATATGGACTTTTATTAGGAACAGTTGTGTTTACTGTATACCTCATTTACGATTACCGAAAACGGAGTGTGTTTTTAAAGAGGATCGAAAAGTATGTTACTGGTGGAAATACATTACATGACTCTTTACTTATTGATGAATCTTATACATCAGAGCAAGAAATGGTCGTTGAATCTTTTACGTTATTAAGACAGCAATATATGAATGAAGTTCATAAACAGCATGCGAAAGAGCAACAGCAAATGATATTTATGAACCAATGGATTCACCAAATGAAAACACCAGTATCTGTTATTGAATTATTGCTGCAAAAGTTTGGCAAAGAGCATCGTGAGGCAAGAGCAACAGTTGAAAGTATTCGTGAAGAAAATAACCGTATACTAAATGGTTTAGATTTAGCGTTACATATGGCAAGACTAGAGCAGTTTGCGAAAGATTATAAGATAGAAGTAGTAAATGTTATAGATGTCGTGCGAGGTATTATTAATGAAAATCGGAAATCCTTTATTCAATCGTCTGTATTTCCGAAAGTGATGTTTGAAGAAGATACTTGTATGGTTGCATCTGATAGAAAATGGCTGAGTATTGCTATAGGTCAAATTGTTGTAAACGCAATCAAGTATACAAAAATTTCAGCGGCAGAGAAAAAAGAAATTCAATTTCAAATTGAAGAGAAAAATCAAAAGGTGTTATTACATATTAAGGACAATGGAATTGGTATTCCAGAGCAAGACGTAAAGCGCATATTTGATCCATTTTTCACGGGAATAAATGGACGTAAAACGAGAGAAGCGACTGGGATGGGCTTATATATTACGAAGGAAATTTGCGATAATTTACATCATGGAATGTATGTCCAATCGGCTGAAGGAGAAGGGACAACATTCACGTTCCAATTTGCAAAAGATGAAGAATATCATACATTGATGAGAAAAATGACAAAACTGTAAGATAACAAAACGTTTTGTAAGGGAAATCACTCGTTTCTTTTTCTTATTTTTCTTATAGTAAATGTAAGAAGAAAACACGTAGGGGGATTAGAAATGAGTGTTCTTGAAGTAAAAGGATTAACGAAGGTGTACCAATCAAAAGGTTCAGTAGCGACGACTGCTTTAAACGATATAAATTTTAAAATAGAAGAAGGCGAATTTGTAGGGATTATGGGTCCTTCAGGAAGTGGGAAAACGACGCTTTTAAATTTATTAGCAACAATTGATAAGCAAACTTCAGGTCATGTGCTTGTAAATGGTGAAGAAATTAATCAAATGCGTGCTGCAAAATTAGCGGAGTTTCGCCGTACACATTTAGGGTTCATCTTCCAAGATTTTAATTTACTTGATACGTTATCCATTAAAGAAAACATTATTTTACCACTTGTAATGGCGAAGAAATCTGTAAATGAAATTGATGCGAAAGTACTGGAAATTGCGAAGTTTTTAAACATCGAAGAAATTTTAAATAAAAAAGTATACGAAGTATCTGGGGGACAACAACAACGTGCAGCAGCAGCGAGAGCAATCATTCATGAACCGACGTTAATTTTAGCAGATGAGCCAACTGGAAACTTAGACTCGAAGTCAGCAAAATCGCTAATGGGCGCTCTGCAAGATTTACACGAGCAAAAGAAAGTAACGATTGCAATGGTTACGCACGATCCAGTAGCGGCTAGTTATTGTGAACGTATCCTTTTCATACGCGATGGAGAAATTTTCTCGGAAATACATAAAGGAAGAACGAAACAAGCCTTTTTCCAAGAAATTCTGGACGTACTTGCGATGCTAGGAGGAGAATATCATGAACTTTCGCCAGCTCGCGCTTAATAACGTAAAAGGAAATTGGCGTAACTATAAAGCGTTTCTTATAAGTAGTTGTTTATCGATTGTCGTATTTTTCATGTATGCTTCTTTTATTTATCATCCAGATGTCGTAAGCGGTAATATTAGTATGAGAAAGATGATCACAAAAGGATTAGAATCGATGAATTATATTGTGGTCATCTTCTCGGCACTCTTTATTTTATATGCAAATTCAACGTTTTTACGAGCAAGAAAAAAAGAGTTTGGTCTACTAACATTAATAGGCGGAACGAAATCGCAGCTCGGCCGAATGATTATATTAGAGCAACTGATGTTAGGTAGTATTGCAATTGTAGTTGGCATTGGGGTTGGAATGCTTTGTTCAAAATTATTTTTTCAAGCGTTAAGCGTATTATTAAAAATAGATAAGACGCTTCCACTTGTTTGGAATAGTAAAGCAGTTCTTATTACAGCTGGTGTATACTTTATTCTATTTTTAATCCTATCATTGTTTAGTGTTTGGACAGTAGGACGCTTGCAAATTATTGATTTATTAAGAGAGGCAAGAAAGCAAAAAGTAGAGCCGTTTGCATTTACATGGTTATGTGTAGTTGGTATAGGATGTATTATTGTTGCATATGTACTTAGCTTCCAAGTAACGTTTCTGAATTTCCTCCTCCTCTTTTTACCGGTGGTAGGACTGACAATTGGCGGAACGTATTTACTATTTACACAAGGTAGTACAGTTGTATTAAAAGCATTACAAAAAAGAAAGCAATCTTTTTATACGTACCCAAATATGTTCGTCCTTAGCAACCTTATTTATAAAATGAAAGATAATGCTCGTTTTCTATTTGTAATTTCTATCATTACGGCGGTAGTATCTTCAGCGGTGGGTACACTGTACGTATATTTTGAAAATATGAGTGCGAAAACGGTAGAACTTACACCACATGCTATTTCATATGAGGAAAAGGGGTTAAATACGCATAACCTTATTAATGAAGAAAAGGTACAGGAGCTTGTGAAGAGACACGGGTTTGAAGATGCGCGAAAAGTAACATACGTTAAACTACCAGCAACACAGAAAATAACGTTGTTTAATAGTGAACATGAAGTACCGATGACGATTATTTCAGAAAAAGAATATAATGCAGAAGTGCGCAAACAAAAGAGAGAGCAACCTACAGAAGTTCATAATGCACCAGGTAGTGCAACGCTGGTTATGGTTGATATGTCAAATGAACTGATGAAGATAGATCGTACGAAACCGTATGAATTTACAATTAATGGACAAAAGCAGTCTGTTCAATTAAATAATCCAACGCAGTATTCTGTTTTTAATGATAGTGAATATCTCATTGTAAATGATCAAGATTTTGAGAAATATGCAACACTCGTACCAGATGAAGAAAAGACAAAATATTACGGTTATTATATTGAGGATTGGAAAAGTACAGAAAACCTTGTATTAGATTTGAAAAATGAAATTGTACCAGAAAAGCAAGGGGAATTGAGAAATTCAGTGTTTGCGTATAAGGATATAAGAGAAGGTGGAGCAATTACAATGTTCATCGGTTTCTTCGTAGCGGTACTGTTCTTCTTCTTCGCTTGTAGTATGACATACTTTAAATGGTTTAACGATAAAGAACAAGATCGTATTCAATTTAAATCGTTAAAGAGAATTGGTATGACAGATAAAGAAATTCGCAAAATTGCGATTCGACAAATGGGAGTTATCTTCTTTATCCCAATTTTAATCGGTTCCATTCATAGTGGATTTGCTCTTCATACGTTAGGAAAAATGCTTTATATTAATTTGTGGAAATCAGGTGCGCTTGTAATTGGAGCATACATTTTAGCTTCTGCCATTTACTTTATGATCGCGCAAAGAGGATATTTAAAACACGTAAAAAGCTAGGGGAACCTCTAGCTTTTTGCCTATGTAGTAAGTTACAGGAGGACGATAGATGAACATTCGGCAACTAGCGCTGCAAAATATAAAAGGAAATTGGCGTAATTATAAAGTGTTTTTCTTAAGTAGTTGTTTTGCAATATTTGCTTCTTACGCATATATGTCTGTCATTGTGCATCCATATATGCAAGAGACGATGTGGTATCAAAACGTACGCTGGGGACTTATTATATGTAATGTTATAATCATTTCTTTTTTCGTCATATTTATTTTGTACTCTACTTCTATTTTCATAGAAGCACGTAAGAAAGAATTAGGGTTATATATGTTAATGGGAGCAACGAAGTCTAACGTAATAGGAGTGATTATGACCGAGCAAATTTTAATCGGGGTCTTCGCGAATATTTTCGGTATTGGGCTTGGTATGATATTTTTAAAACTCTTTTTTATGGTATTTAGTATGTTACTGGGGCTTCCGAAAGAACTCCCTGTCATATTTGACGTAAGGGCGATTGGTGTAACATTTATTACATATATGGTCGTTTTTATTTTGTTATCTTTTATAAGTGCTTTACGTATATGGAATATAAAAATCATTCGGTTATTGAAAGAATTTCGAACAGATAAAAAAGAGAAGAAAACATCAAAGTGGCTCTGTTTATTCGGTTTTGCTTGTTTAGTGGGCGGGTATGCATTGGCGCTACAAGTGACGATGGCTACGATAGCGATATACTTTTTCCCTGTGTCTATACTTGTCTTTTTTGGAACGTACTTTTCTTTTACACATGGAGCTACCCAAATGTTAGAAATAATAAAGCGAAATAAAAAGATTATGTATACATATCCGTATTTATTTATAGTGAATCAATTGTCACATCGAATGAAGGAAAATGGTCGCTTTTTCTTTCTGATGTCTATGGCAACGACGTTTGTAGTTACAGCAACAGGTACGGTGTTCTTATATTTTTCTAGCATGCAAGATATGTGGCGAACTGGAGGGGTACACTCGTTTTCGTACATAGAAAAAGGTATTTCTACTCATGAAGTCTTTGAGGAAGGTGCGGTTGAAAAATTACTGCATCAATATGGGTATGACGATTTTCAATATATGAGTTTTGTTGGAGTGTATGCATCCTTTCAGTCTAGTAAAGGAGAAACAACAATAGTACCGCTTATAAAAGAAAGTGAATATAACCAAGAAGCAAGGAAACAAAAACAGAAAACGTATCGTCCTAAAAAAGGTACAGTGACACTCGTTTATTATAATAAATACAATAATTCGAATGTATATAATCAAAAAGAGATTCAATTGCAAGTAATGAATCAACCATATCAATTCGTATTTAACGGTCAGAAAGAAGGGGTTCAATTTAACCATCACCCTTCGTACATTAATGGTCTGTTCTTTGTTATGAATGATGAAGATTTTGATAGTATAGCAAATCAGGTTCCTGATTCTGAAACAATGATATATAGAGGCTACACATTACCAAATATCGAAAAGACGAAGAAATTAAATGAAGATTTACGGAAACATATGAAACAAGATAATAATAATGCATTTCGAAGCAATATGGAGTTGTATGTAAATATGAAAGAAGGCGGTGATATTACTCTATTTGTAGGCTCATTTATTAGTATATTATTCTTTCTTACTTCATGTAGTATCGTGTATTTTAAATGGTTCCATAATATTGCATCGGACCGAAAGCAGTATGGTGCACTCTCTAAACTTGGAATGACGAAGGAAGAAGTATGGAAAATTTCTCGTTGGCAATTATGTATGCTATTTTTTGCGCCAATTATAGTAGGGAGTATGCATAGTGCAGTTGCGTTATATACGTTTCATAATACGCTTTTTATGGATGGATCATTAAGAAAAGTAGGTTTGTTCATTCTGTTTTATATCGCAGCATGTATCATTTATTTCTTCTTCGCTCAAAGAGAATATAAGAAACATTTAGACTAGCGAATGCTAGTCTTTTTTAAATATTCGAAATTTACATAGAAGAATATAAAAAAGTATGGTATAACAGTAAGAAAATGAAAAAGAGGGGAAAAGACGATGATTCGAGTAGGATATTTAGGACCAGAAGCAACATTTACAAATATGGCGGTGAGTCGTTTTTTTCCGGAAGCAGAGCATGTACCGTATCGAACGATTCCAGATTGTATAGATGCAGCTGCAAATGAAAATGTAGACTTCGCAGTTGTACCGTTAGAAAATGCAATAGAAGGTTCAGTGAATATAACGGTTGATTACCTTGTACATGAGCAGCCGCTTTCCATTGTAGGAGAAATTACAGTACCAATTCAGCAGCATTTACTTGTACATCCGGAGTATGCAGAAGTGTGGGATGAAGTATATGCAGTGCATTCTCATCCGCATGCCATTGCACAGTGCCATAAATTTTTAAATGAAGAATTAAAAGGAGTAACTGTTCGAGATATGACATCTACAAGTGCTGCTGCGCAATATGTGAAAGAACATCCTGAAGAGAAAATTGCCGCTATTGCAAATGAAGCGGCTGCAGAAAAATACGGATTAACAATTGTGAGACGTAGTATTCATACGCATAAAAATAATCACACACGTTTCTTGGTACTCCATAAGAAAAAGAAAGCAGTACTCCCGAATAACGGAGAGAATCGCGGAGAGAAAACGACGCTTATGATAACGTTACCTGCAGATTATGCA
The DNA here is from genome assembly GCF_053557995.1 of Bacillus sp. XB1. Taxonomy (NCBI): domain Bacteria; kingdom Bacillati; phylum Bacillota; class Bacilli; order Caryophanales; family Bacillaceae; genus Bacillus; species Bacillus sp. XB1. Next base: position 408,575 of record NZ_JBNRIL010000002.1, read on the forward strand.
GGTGCCCTATATCAAGTGTTATCAGCTTTCGCATGGAGAAAATTAAACTTATCAAAAATCGAATCGCGTCCGATGAAAACAGGTCTTGGAAATTACTTTTTCTTAATCGATGTTGATAAAGCATACGATGACGTATTATTGCCAGGCGTAACGATGGAACTTGAAGCACTCGGTTTTTCTGTTACTGTGCTGGGGAGTTATTCTTCTTATTGGTTGTAGAGGGGAGCTGTTGTTAAAGTTGTTTGAAATGAAAAGCTGTTTCTCGGTTTGAGGTAGAGTAAGCTATCGATTCTATTGAAGTAAGTGATTAATTAAGCTAGCAAAATAAAGAAGCCGTCCTAAAAGATATTTAGGACGGCTTCTGTTAGGAATAGATAACTCTTTTGTCGGGTTTTTAGTACGCATCATTACAACTATTATAATAATAGGATTCATCATTGTTCGAATTACTGCAGCAAATACAATTCGTTTGTTGTATTAATAGATTGAGTGTAGATGGAGCTACAGTATCTGAGAAAGTAATACTCTCAACATCTTCTACTAAAAATGTTTTAATATCTCCTGGTGTTAAGGTAAATGTAAGTGGAGAGCGATGGTTTAATCTTGCGATTGTTAATCTAATCGTTGTTGCAAATGCAGGACTGAAACTAAATTTAATAAGTGTCTTATTATGATTTTTAGTGAAGTTTTCAAATACAGTTCGAGGAATTCCAGTTGTTATATCAAGATCTTGAGGGGTATTTCCCGTACCGAAAATAGTATAGTTCTGTATAAAACAGTTATTTGAATCTGAATTTGAAGAATTACATGGACGATCATTTTTCTTATAATATTTTTTTCCATTTTTTAAGAAGTAATCCGCCATAATTAATCACTCCCTTCACATATAAGAATTAAAGGTTGTCCATATATAATATGAAATATATTTTTATATGTTTGGACGTGAAGGAAGAGAAAATAAAAAGAGTCCATCTGGTATGATGGACTCAATACTGTTTTACCTGGTGTGATTCTTTATTTTAACTTCGCAAGACGATCTTCTAACTGACCACGCCAAATATCAGCTAGTTCTGGAACGGCAAGAATTTTTTCAATACCATCTTTATCTTTTCTATTATGAAAATAAATTTCGTTAGAGAACAAGACAGAAACATTGCTCGGTTGACGTTCTAGTAATGTAATTTTAGAATCTTTACGTACAGTACCTTCTTGAAGAACGCGGCATAGGTAGCCTGTAAATCCAGTTGCTACAATGCGTGGCAGTATGCCAGGGATGCCAAGACGTTTTGAAATTGTGCTACAAGGTACTCTTGCTTGTGTCACTTGAATGATTGTTTCACCTAGTTGATATGTATCTCCGATGCAAACATCACGCTCTAACATATTTGTTACGGTAATGTTTTCGCCAAATGTGGAAGCTGGAAGCGTAGTTTGAAATTCCTCTTCCCATAGCGCGTAATGCTCGTGTGGGTACACACAAACAGCACGATCAGGACCGCCGTGATGTTTTAAATCCGCTACGTCATCACCACGAAATCCGTCTTTTGAGAGAAAGGCCTCTTCTGTAGGGTCTTTACATATACCTGTTATCATTTCTTTATCTTCGCCATATTTCATTTGTTTCGGTTTGCCAATGCTAAAGTGAACGAGTTCAATTCCCATATTTGATCTCCTTTACGATTGATTACAATATTATAGCATTAAAAAAGCACAGAGAATGATAAAAACTCTGTGCCTTACATTAATAAACGAGAAATCCTGCTTTATCTAACGCCTCACAAGCAGCATCTAACTTTTCTTTAGAATCTGCCTCAATTGTATGTAAGTGAATACCATCTGTTAGTTGTGAAAGATAGGAAGCATTTGTGTTTTCGATTTTTTGTAAATATTGCTCTACATCAAAGCGATTGCTTACCATGATGGATGCTGTTAAGTCACCGTATACAGGATGCTCAACTTTTACATCTTTAATCGTAACGCCATGGTCAACAAGCATTGTAAGTTCTTGACGTACTTCTGCTGGTTTGTGCTGGCATACGATTACGCGTTCAAAAGCTTGTTGTTTCTCTTGTGGTTTTAAATATAAATAGCCTTGGGCAGTCGCAATAATTGGTTCGTTTCGTGCTTTAAGCAAGGAAATATCTTGCACGATAACTTGTCTACTTACGTTTGTCTTCTTCGATAGTTCATTCCCAGATAACGGCTCATTTGCAGCGAGAAGCCACTGAAGGATAAGCTGTCGTCTTTCTTCGCCTAAAATCTTTTTTTGGTCATTTTGTTTCATTATGATTTAACACCTCTATAAAATTGATTTCCAATTGTGTGTAGTGCATGAATAGTAGTATCAATTTGATCTTTCGTTGTTTGTTGTCCGAAAGAGAAGCGGACATATTGTTTGGCCTCTTCATACGTTTTTCCAATTGCAAGCATAGTTTTCGAAGGTTCTTGTTTACCGACTTGGCAAGCACTTCCGGTGGAAATAGCGATACCATGGCGATTACATTCTAGCATAGTATATTGACCTTCTATTCCTTTTATTGTAACCCCAACAATATGTGGTAAACAAGAAGTAGAATGACCTTCTACTTCAATTTCTAGCGGAAGTGTTTGTATTTGCCCTAAAAAGTAGGAGCGTAACTCTTTAAAACGTAAACTTTCTTCCCATTGAGTTTTTAATATATTTTCAGCAGCTGTTAAAAAAGATGCGATGCCGGGAACGTTCACTGTACCTGGGCGAAATCCTTTTTCGTGAGAAGTTCCCGGAAATACTTGCTCCCAGCGAGATTGCGGATTTATGTAGCAAGCGCCGACACCTTTTGGTCCGTATATTTTATGTGCTGAAACAGAAAGACTATCAATGCCCATCTCAAAAACATGGATAGGCAGTTTACCAAACGTTTGCACACAATCTGTATGAAATAAAACATTATATTTTTTTAAAAGTGCCCCGATTTCTGTAATGTTTTGAACGGTTCCGATTTCAGAGTTTCCATGCTGTATACTTGCTAGCACAGTATCTTCTGTAATAGCTGCCTCTAAATCTACTAAACAAAGGAGTCCGCTTTTATCAACAGGAATTTCAGTGATCGTATAGCCTTTTGATTTTAGAGATTGAAAATAACTTCGAATGGATGCATGTTCCATAGGTGTCGTAATAATATGCTTCTTAGTTCGGGCATTTAGAAGTGATTGAATCGCAAGATAGTTTGATTCCGATCCGCCACTTGTGAAAAATACTCCTTGTTCTTTTCCTCCAATCATTTCCGCAAATGTTTTTCGGCAAACTTGTAATAAAGAAGCAGCTGTTCCTCCAATATCATGTAAACTTTGTTCATTTCCGAAGTATTGCGACGCTGCTTTCATATATGTTTGTAACGCTTCCTCGCTCATAGGTGTAGTAGCTGCATAGTCAAGATATATCATCATGTAAGTTCCTCTCTCTAGTAAGAGTTACAGTTCTTTTACTTTTTAAATGGTAGTGAAAATAAGAATTATAAAAAAACTCTTGTCATTATTTTAAAACTATGTAAATATAGGTGTCAAGACAGTTGAAAAGTGTAAAGTAGGAGGCAACAATTATGCCAAGTGCAGATGTCTTAATTATTGGAAGTGGTGTTGCGGCACTTCGTGTTGCAAAAGAGATTTGTCACGAAAAGAATGTGATTATTATCACAAAGGAGACGAAACGTAATAATAATACACATTTAGCTCAAGGTGGAATTGCCGCAGCGGTAGCTACATATGACAATCCTAATGATCATTTTGAAGATACATTAGTAGCAGGGTGTCATTATAACAATGAAGAAGTGGTCCGTTATTTAGTCGAGGAGGGACCGAAAGAAATTAATAACCTTATTGAAAGAGGAATGAAATTTGATGGAGATGAAACAGGTCCTCATCTTGGAAAAGAAGGAGCGCATCGAAAACGTCGTATTTTACATGCAGGTGGCGATGCAACAGGAAAGAATTTATTAGAGCATCTTATTCAAGAAGTAGCTCCATACGTTACGGTAGTGGAACAGGAAATGGTGCTCGATTTTATTATAGAAAAAGATAAATGTGTTGGGGCTTTAACTCGCAACAATAAAGGAGAATTGAAACGTTACAATGCAGATTGTACGGTGTTAGCTTCAGGCGGTATTGGCGGTTTATACGCCTTTACTTCTAATGATGAGACGATTACAGGCGATGGACTTGCAATGGTGTACCGTGCAGGCGGAGAGCTTGTAGATTTAGAGTTTATACAATTTCATCCGACGATGTTATACGCGGGTGGGCGTTGTTCCGGCCTCGTGTCCGAAGCTGTTCGCGGAGAAGGAGCTGTCCTTATAAATGGAAAAGGGCAGCGTTTTATGATGGATATACATTCCGAACAGGATCTAGCACCTCGTGATGTAGTCGCACGGGCTATTCATGAACAGCTACTTGCGGGTGAAAAAGTGTACTTAAACATCGAAATGATTCAAAACTTTGAACAACGCTTTCCGACCGTGTCATCGATATGTAAAACAAATGGAGTCGATATAAATAAAAAACTTATTCCAGTCGTGCCTGGTACTCATTTTCACATGGGCGGCGTGAAAACGAACTGTGATGGAGAGACGTCTATTCCGAACTTATACGCAGTCGGTGAAGTAGCTTGTAACGGAGTTCATGGTGCAAATAGATTAGCGAGTAATTCATTATTAGAAGGTCTTGTGTTTGGAAAAAGAATCGGACGACACATTTTATCTAGAGAGACAAAAGAAAAGGTGAACATGCTAGCTGAAAAGGAAGAAAAGTTTATCGTTCTGAATCATTTACCGACGAAAGAAGAAATACAAAAATGCATGATGAAATATGTTGGGATTGTGCGAACAGAGCAAAGTTTATCTTATGCGAAGAGATGGTTTAGTAAGTATGGTGTTCGAAATATGATATTACAACATGATGTTCTTACGAATGAAGAGATAACGCTTATTAATATGTTAACGGTTTGTGAGCTTATAGTTGTGTCAGCCTTGCAAAGAGAAGAAAGTATTGGCGGGCATTACCGGAGTGATTATCCAGATAGAAATATAGGAAAGAAAGAGATTGTTCGAGTAAAGAGAAAACTACAACTTGTGTGATGAGGGGAAGAGGGGCTTTATGAACACGATAAAAGTTAAAGAAGCATTAAACCGATTTTTTTTAGAAGATATAGGAGAAAGAGATGTAACATCTCAGCTTATTTTTCCAGATAACTTGCTTTCGAAAGGAACGTTTCTTGCGAAGGATACAGGGGTCTTTGCAGGATGTTTAGTAATTGAATCAGGATTTAAATTAATTGATGAGAGAATTGAAATAGAGCTTCATAAAAAAGATGGGGATCTTGTAGAAAAAGGAGAAATTATTGCAACAGTGCAAGGTCCAATCGCATCGTTATTAACAGCAGAGCGCGTTATATTAAACGTTATTCAGCGTATGAGTGGAATAGCGACGATGACGCGTAAAGCGGTTCTTGCTTTAGATAGTAGTCATACTCGCATTTGTGATACGCGAAAAACGATGCCAGGACTACGTATGTTTGATAAGTATGCAGTCGTGTGCGGCGGTGGATTTAATCATCGCTTCGGTTTATATGATGGTGTCATGATTAAAGACAATCATATTGCTTTTGCTGGTTCTATTACAAAAGCTGTTACATCAGTAAAAGAAAAGTTAGGACATATGGTGAAGGTAGAAGTGGAAACAGAAACTGAGGAACAGGTGAGAGAGGCTGTCGCTGCTGGTGCGGATATTATTATGTTCGATAATCGTACGCCAGATGAAATCCGGGAGTTTTCAAAGATTGTACCAAGTGCCATCGTTACGGAAGCTTCAGGGGGCATCACAATTGAAGATTTATCGAAATACGGAAAAACAGGGGTAGATTATATTTCACTTGGAGCGTTAACACATTCAGTGAAAGCACTTGATATTAGTTTCAATATTGAAGAGTAAGGAAAGTGGCTTAGAGGGGGAGAAACGTATATGAGTATTTTAGAAAAAGTACAGCCGATTGAAACGATGTTACCAGAGCGTTATTACACAATGTCAACGGAAGATATGGAAAAGCGTGTTCGTGAAATTAAAGAGAAAATGGGGAAAATGTTATTCATTCCAGGGCATCATTATCAAAAAGATGAAGTGGTACAATTTTCAGATGCAGCAGGGGATTCACTTCAACTTGCGCAAGTTGCAGCGAGCAATAAAGACGCAAAATACATTGTGTTTTGCGGGGTACACTTTATGGCGGAAACAGCAGATATGTTGACGACAGATGATCAAGTTGTCATCTTACCAGATATGCGTGCAGGTTGTTCGATGGCGGATATGGCAGATATTGAACAAACAGAAAGAGCATGGACAGAGCTCACTAAATTATTTGGAGATACGATGATTCCGTTAACATATGTGAACTCTACAGCTGCAATTAAAGCGTTTTGTGGTCGTAACGGAGGAGCAACAGTAACTTCTTCTAATGCAAAGCAAATGGTATCTTGGGCGTTTACTCAAAAAGAACGTCTCGTCTTTTTACCAGACCAACATTTAGGGAGAAATACAGCGTACGATCTAGGTATCCCGTTAGATAAAATGGCAGTATGGGACCCACACACAGATTTATTAGAGTACGATGGGGATATAGAAGAAATTCAAGTGATTTTATGGAAAGGACATTGTTCTGTTCATCAAAATTTTACAATGAAGAATATTGAGAGTGTACGAAAAAATCATCCGGATATGAATATTATTGTACATCCAGAATGTTGCTATGAAGTTGTAGCTGCTTCAGATTATGCAGGCTCAACGAAATATATTATTGATATGATTGAATCAGCGCCATCTGGTAGCCAATGGGCGATTGGTACAGAAATGAATTTAGTGAATCGAATTATTCAGCAACATCCAGATAAAGAAATTGTTTCGCTTAATCCATTTATGTGTCCGTGCTTAACGATGAATCGAATTGATCTGCCTCACTTATTATGGACACTTGAAACGATAGAAAGAGGAGAAGAAATTAACGTTATTAGCGTAGACAAACAAGTAACGGCAGAAGCAGTTCTTGCATTAAATCGTATGTTAGAGCGTGTGTAAAGCAACGGTATTCCCGTTGCTTTTTTTCATACATATAATCATAACGAGAACGAAATGGGCATACATTGTTTTGAAGAAATCATTGTGGTTCTTTATGCTTATTCCACTTCGAATGATATTGAAAATCGAAGAAGTGATAAAAGTGAAAAGAAGTTAATGTTATTTAGAAAGAGTTACTTCATGAGATTTGTTACTTATAGATAAGTTATACAGGAGGGGGAAAATTTGAAAATTCATATCGTGCAAAAAGGGGATACCCTTTGGAAAATTGCGAAAAAGTACGGAGTGGATTTTGATACGTTGAAAAAAACAAATACACAACTTAGTAATCCAGATTTAATTATGCCAGGTATGAAAATTAAAGTGCCATCAAAGAGTGTTCATATGAAACAACAGGCTGGAGCAGGTTCAGCACCTCCAAAGCAATACGTAAAAGAAGTGCAGCAAAAAGAATTTGCAGCAACACCAACTCCGCTTGGAATAGAAGATGAAGAAGAAGTTACGTATCAATCAGCACCAATTACACAGCAGCCAGCTATGCAACAAACACAAAAAGAAGTGCAAGTAAAACCGCAGAAAGAGATGCAAGTAAAGCCACAAAAAGAAGTACAGGTGAAACCACAGAAGGAGATGCAGGTAAAGCCGCAAAAAGAAGTACAGGTGAAACCGCAAAAAGAGGTGCAAAAAGAACAGCCAATTCAAAAAGAAAAACCGTCTGTTATTCAAAAACCACCTGTGATAGAAAAACAAAAACCGGCGGAAAAAGAAAACACGAAGTTTTCGGTAAATGTATTACCGCAGCCGCCACAACCACCAATAAAACCGAAAAAAGAATATAAAATTTCAGATGTAATAAAAAAAGGAAGCGAGTTAATTGCTCCTCAAATTAGTAAAATGAAACCTAACAATATCATTTCTTCGCAAACGAAAAAAAATAATATAATATCGCCGCAAGTGAAAAAAGAAAATGTAGGGAATATAGTGTCACCGCAAGTGAAAAAAGAAAATGTAGGAAATATAGTGTCGCCGCAAGTGAAGAAAGAGAATGTAGGGAATATAGTGTCACCACAAGTGAAAAAAGAAAATGTAGGAAATATAGTGTCGCCGCAAGTGAAAAAAGAAAATGTAGGAAATATAGTGTCGCCGCAAGTGAAAAAAGAAAATGTAGGGAATATAGTGTCACCACAAGTGAAGAAAGAGAATGTAGGAAATATAGTGTCACCACAAGTGAAGAAAGAGAATGTAGGAAATATAGTATCGCCAAATGTATCGAAAGAAAATGTAGTTATTCCACAAGTCATACCGCCAAATATTCAAATGCCAAATATAATGCCGATCATGGATAACAACCAACCACCGAATATAATGCCAATTATGGATAACAATCAAATGCCGAATATGATGCCAATTATGGATAACAATCAACCACCGAATATGATGCCAATCATGGATAACAATCAAATGCCGAATATGATGCCAATTATGGATAACAATCAAATGCCGAATATAATGCCAATTATGGATAATAACCAAATGCCGAATATGATGCCAATCATGGATAACAATCAAATGCCGAATATGATGCCAATTATGGATAACAATCAAATGCCGAATATGATGCCAATCATGGATAACAATCAAATGCCGAATATAATGCCAATTATGGATAACAATCAAATGCCGAATATGATGCCGATTATGGATAACAATCAACCACCAAATATGATGCCCTATCAAATGCCCATGATGCCGCCGAATCCGTATTATCAACAACCAAATCCATATCAAATGCCATATCAGCAAGGAGCGCCGTTTGGACCGCAACATACGTCTATGCCAAACCCGAATATGATGCCAATGGATAATAACATGCCGCCGCTTGTGCAGGGTGAGGAAGATTGTGGATGCGGAGGAGAAAGTAGACTATATAGTCCACAACCAGGCGGTCCGCAATATGCGAATCCTTTATATTATCAACCAACTCAGTCTGCATATGCACCACAGCCAGGAACGATGTATTATCAACCAGATCCACCAAATGTATTTGGAGAGCCCGTTTCAGAAGAAGAGGACGAAGAAGAAGTTTAAAAAGGCGGGAGTATTCCCGCCTTTTTTGCAGTCCTGTTAATTAAGAAAAGGCAGTTTTTTTATGAAGTGCTAGAAAATTCCCAGTGAAATATTAACAGTGTAAAAACCTTCTCTGTTACTCATCATAAGAGGGAGCTTTTCAGTAGAGAAGCTCATTCTAACAGAGGGGGTTTTTGTATTGAATACGAAAGTAAAAGTGATTGCTGCTTCTTTGTTAGTTACTAGTGCATTAGCTGCATGTGGTACACCAAAAAACAATGCAATGGATGGACGTAACTACAATTACGAGCGTACATCTTATAATGATACACATCAGTATCGTGATAATGTGACGCGTAATGATCGTTATACAGATTATGTAACATATAGAAATGGTCGTAACGATACAGGATACAATTATTACCGTGATGTAAATTACAATGGACAAATTGCTAATCCGCATCCAACTCGTAATATTACAATGAACAATTCATACATTAACAATGATGGTAAAACAGCTGAAAGAATAACAAATCGTGTGAAACGTATGAATAACGTAGACCGTGTGTCTACAGTTGTATATGGAAACGATGTAGCGATTGCGGTAAAACCACGTAACACAGTGACAAATGAAACGGCGATGGCGAACGAAATTCGTCAAGCTGTTGCAAATGAAGTTGGAAACAGAAACGTATATGTTTCTGTAAGAAATGATATGTTTACTCGTGTCGATGCAATGAGTACGCGTCTACGTAACGGTACAGTTACAAACGATTTTAATCGTGACATAGTGAATATGTTCCGAGACATTCGTTACGGTTTAACTGGTACAGTGCGATAGCAAAACAAAAGAGGAAGGGGGAGCCCTTCCTCTTTATTCATCGTTGTCTTGTAAACGACGTTTTTTAATAAAATAACTAACGGAATAAGAAACTAAAAAGCAGATGAAAAGAATACTATCTGTTAAAATAGCTTCAAATAGAGGTCTTTCTGGACTGAAAATGATATAAATAATAGCCATAACGATTCCTACAATAAGGGAGCGGAAGACAAGTTTATAATAAGGAGTTAACTTTATTTCCTTTTCGCCTTCTTCTACATCGATTGAAACACTTAACTGTAAATAACTAAGGATCATACTCGTAAGAATAAATACTAGCCATAATGGAGATTTCGTAATTTGATCTATTCCTTCAGTGAATCCGATATAGCCTAAAACACCGATTATACCAAGTGATTGAAAAAGAAAGACAATACGTATGTTTTTTTACGTTTGCAGAATGAGACGTTCATCCTTTATTTGTTTCATAATATCTATCTCCCGTTTATGATGATTTCGCTGTTATGTTTATTGTAATATATATATTGCATTTATCAATTTATAATTTGCGTTTGATTTATTTGGATGAAAGAGGAAATAAAATATTTTTATAAACATGTTGCACTTATACTTTATTAATGTTATATTAGCAAAGCGATGAGCTAATTTACGTAAGACGAGAGATATGCTTAAGTGCTAAACACGCGAATGTGGTCGCCTGGTCTCTCGCCGTAAACGCATCAAGACGCCTGCTTTGCAGGCGTCTTTCATTTTATATAAAAGTAAATGATACATGCAGATGAGGTGAATCCTTATCTGCATTTTTTATATTTTCGAAAGAAATGTAATATGGATAAAACCCCCATTTCCGGAAAAACTACTAATGAAAGTATGATCTTGCCTAAAAGAGGTGAACGGAAATGAAATGGATACTGATTGCGATGCAAGCTTTCGTTATGATGTTTTGTTTCGTTTATGAAACGAATGTGAAGGCGGAAGGGCCAGTACCAGAAGTGACGAAAAAAGAACCTGAGGTTACAATTTTATTAGAGCGTATGTATGTTGATGGCGAAGTAAGCGAAGAAATACTTACAGAAAAAGTGACGGATTTAGAAAAGTTTTTACAGCAGTATAAAGAATGGCAGCTCGTTGATCGTGATGATGTACAAATTGTATTGCAAAAGAAAGTTGATGATATTTCTCCGTTATTGAAAACGAGCGGGTATTTTGGTGTTTCAGAGGAAGGGATATTACAAATTTTCAAAGGTGTGCCAAAAAATGATAATGCGATCCATTCTTTCTTTCAAATTGATATGAAAAAGCTTGAGAGCTATGAACGTGCGAAATTGAAACGTGGCATTCGTATTAAATCAAAAGAAGGTTTTGTGAAGACGATTGAAAAAATGAAGCAATACGCAGTTCAAAGTAAGAAAAAAAGCAGCTCATGGTGAGCTGCTTTTTTTCTTATTTATTTTTAGCTAAAATTTCTTTTGCGATTTCATCAATTAGCATATCTTTTCCGATTGGATTGAATGCTTTCGTATTGAAGACTTCATTTGATACTTCATATACGTGATTATTTTTAACTGCTTTATTGTCTTTCCAAACGGCACTGTTTTTGTAGTCTTCGTAAACTTTATCAGCTTCGCCGCCGAAGTTTACAATAAACATTTGGTCAGGCTGGAATGCAACTAGACCTTCTAGTGATACTTGCGCCATCGTTTGTTTTAAATCCGTACCTTTTGTTGCTGGAAGTTTTAAGTCATTAAAGATGATGTCACCGTATCCGAAGCTACCGTATACACGGAAGTTTTGTGGTGTAACTGCAACGAACATAAAGTTCTCATCTTTTGTTTTCTCTTTAATTTTTTTAGATAAAGAGTCTGCTTTCTTATCGTAGTCTGCAATCCATTTGTCTGCTTTCTTCTCTTCGTCAAATAGCTTACCTACTTCTTTAAACTTACCACGCCAGTCTTCTAAGTTTGTTTCTAGAACAACTGTAGGTGCAACCTTTTCTAGTTGATCATAAATTTTTAATTGACGGTTGTTTAAAATAATTAAGTCTGGTTTTAAAGCAGTAACAGCTTCTAAATCAACTTTAGGTGCCCAGTACCAACCTACTGCTTTTACTCCATCTAACTTGTCTGTTAAGTGATTTTGGATTTTATCTTTATATGTATTTGCTGTACCAACAGGTTTATGTCCAAGAAGTAATAGTTCTTCTGTTGATCCAGATAAGTCAACAATTCTCTTTGGATTTACTGGAATTGTAGCTTCACCTTTAGCATGTTTTACAACTTTTGTTTTCGGTTGTTCTTTTGCTTTCGATTCTTCTTTTTGAGAAGAACAGCCAACGATAGAAAGAACAACAAGCATAATAGTAAATAAAATAAATAGCTTACGTTTCATCCTGATGTAACCCCTTTAATTAGTATTGATAATCATTATCGACTTCTGTATATTAAGGTGCTTTAACCTTTCTGTCAATGGAAAATAACAGAAGTTTCAAGTGGAGAACATTTGTTGGGGCAGTCTCGCTTTTCTATCATTAAATATGTTAAAATGGAATACATGATTTAAGAGGGAGAGATCGTATTTTGTTTGAATATGTTACAGGTTACGTGGAGTATGTAGGGCCGGAATATGTCGTAATTGATCATAATGGAATTGGTTATCAAATTTTCACACCAAATCCGTATGTATTTCAAAGAAGTAAGCAAGAAATCCGTGTCTATACATATCATTATGTGAGAGAAGATATTATGGCACTTTACGGTTTTAAAACACGTGAAGAGCGTTTATTATTTACAAAGTTGTTAGGCGTGTCTGGCATTGGGCCAAAAGGCGCTCTTGCAATTTTAGCTTCTGGTCAAACAGGACAGGTCGTTCAAGCGATTGAGCATGAAGATGAGAAGTTTTTAGTGAAATTCCCAGGCGTCGGAAAGAAAACAGCACGCCAAATGATTTTAGATTTAAAAGGAAAACTAGCAGATGTCGTACCAGATGCATTTGTTGATTTATTCTCAGACACAGAATGTTTTGATGAGAATAAAGGTTCATCAGCTGAGCTTGATGAGGCACTGGAAGCTCTGCGCGCACTTGGATACGCAGAACGCGAAGTTTCTCGTGTTGTACCAGAGTTATTAAAAGAAGCATTAACGACGGATCAGTATATTAAAAAGGCACTTAGTCTTTTACTAAATGGTAAGAGGTGAGTATAATGGACGAACGTCTCCTTTCAGGGGAATCTGCATATGAAGATGCGGATTTAGAATATTCATTACGGCCACAGACGCTCCGTCAGTATATTGGCCAAGATAAAGCGAAACATAATTTAGAAGTATTTATTGAAGCGGCGAAAATGCGTGAAGAAACGTTAGATCACGTGCTTTTATATGGACCACCAGGTCTTGGTAAAACGACGCTTGCGAATATTATTGCCAATGAGATGGGCGTTAATGTTAGAACAACTTCAGGTCCCGCAATTGAAAGACCAGGAGATTTAGCTGCTGTATTAACAGCGCTTCAGCCAGGTGATGTATTATTTATTGATGAAATTCATCGTTTGCATAGATCAATTGAAGAAGTATTGTATCCTGCGATGGAAGACTTTTGCCTTGATATTGTAATTGGAAAAGGGCCTTCAGCACGTTCTGTACGCCTAGATTTACCGCCATTTACATTAGTTGGAGCAACAACACGTGCTGGAGCATTATCGGCACCGCTGCGTGACCGCTTCGGTGTACTTTCAAGGTTAGAGTACTACACAGTAGATCAGCTTTCTGCGATTGTTGAACGTACAGCAGAAGTATTTGAAGTTGAAATCGATTCGTTAGCTGCATTAGAAATTGCAAGACGTGCTCGTGGTACACCTCGTATTGCGAATCGTCTTTTAAGACGTGTACGTGATTTCGCACAAGTTCGTGGTAATGGAACGGTTACGATGGAAATTACACAAATGGCATTAGAGCTACTGCAAGTAGATAAATTAGGTCTAGATCATATTGATCATAAATTACTGCTTGGTATTATTGAGAAATTCCGTGGCGGTCCAGTTGGATTAGAAACGGTTTCAGCAACAATTGGAGAAGAATCTCATACGATTGAAGATGTGTATGAGCCGTATTTATTACAAATTGGCTTTTTACAACGAACGCCGAGGGGCCGAATTGTAACGACGCTTGCGTATGAACATTTCGGAATGGAGATACCAAAAGTATGACGGAGATGCCAAAGCTGCTTATTACAGCCGGGATCTTACTCATCGTTGTTGGATTAGCTTGGAAGTTCATTGGAAGGCTTCCAGGCGATATTTTTGTGAAAAAAGGAAACGTTACCTTTTATTTTCCTATCATTACATGTATTGTGTTAAGTATTGTATTATCTTTTATTATGTATATAATAAATCGATTTAAATAAGAAATAGGTGGATATAGCTATGGATATAAATCTGTTTGATTTTCATTTACCAGAAGAACTTATTGCACAAGTCCCGTTAGAAGAGCGTGAAACATCAAGATTAATGGTGTTAGACCGTGAAACAGGTGATATTGAGCATAAACATTTTACGGATATTCTTTCTTACTTACATGAGGGGGATTGCTTAGTTTTAAATGAAACGAAAGTTATGCCTGCTCGTTTGCACGGTGTGAAAGAAGATACAGGCGCGCACATTGAAGTACTTCTTTTAAAACAAGAAGAAGGTGATAAGTGGGAAACGCTTGTAAAGCCAGCGAAACGTGTAAAAGAAGGAACTGTTATCTCTTTTGGCGAAGGGAAATTAAAAGCAACTTGCACAGGAACTGCAGATCAAGGTGGACGTCAGCTTGAATTTTCATATGACGGCATCTTCTATGAAATTTTAGATGAACTTGGGGAAATGCCACTTCCTCCATATATTAAAGAGACGCTAGAAGATCGCGATCGCTATCAAACAGTATATGCGAAAGAAATCGGTTCAGCAGCAGCGCCGACTGCGGGACTTCACTTTACAGAAGAGTTACTTGAGAAGTTAAAGCAAAAAGGCGTTCAGTTAGCATTCATTACACTTCACGTAGGACTTGGAACATTTAGACCAGTTTCTGCAGACACGATTGAAGAACACCATATGCACGCAGAATATTATCATATGTCTGAAGAGACAGCGGCATTATTAAATCGTGTGAAAGAGAATGGTGGACGTATTATTACTGTAGGTACGACATCAACTCGTACGTTAGAAACAATTGCAACAGATCATGAAGGTAAGCTTTGCGCCGCTTCTGGATGGACAGATATTTTCATGTATCCGGGATATGAATTTAAAGCAATTGATGGTTTAATTACAAACTTCCATTTACCGAAATCAACATTAATTATGCTTGTAAGTGCATTTGCAAATAGAGATAATGTACTTCATGCTTATAATGAAGCAGTAAAAGAAAAATATCGTTTCTTTAGCTTCGGTGATGCAATGTTCGTTGCATCTCACGCTAAAATGAGAAACAAATAAAAGGAGTAAGTTATGACAGCAATTCGTTATGAATTTATTAAGACATGTAAACAAACGGGTGCCCGTTTAGGTCGTGTGCATACGCCGCACGGTTCATTTGATACACCAACATTTATGCCAGTTGGTACACTTGCAACAGTTAAGACAATGTCACCAGAAGAATTAAAAGCAATGGATTCTGGCATTATTTTAAGTAATACGTATCATTTATGGCTACGTCCAGGTCATGAAATTATTCGTGAAGCAGGCGGTTTGCATAAATTTATGAACTGGGATCGTGCAATCTTAACAGACTCTGGTGGTTTCCAAGTATTCAGTTTAAGTGACTTCCGTCGTATTGAAGAGGAAGGCGTTCACTTCCGCAATCACTTAAATGGAGATAAATTATTCTTATCACCAGAAAAAGCGATGGAAATCCAAAATGCATTAGGTTCAGATATTATGATGGCATTTGATGAGTGTCCACCATTCCCAGCTACTTTTGAATATATGAAGAAATCTGTAGAGCGTACGAGCCGCTGGGCAGAACGTTGCTTAAAAGCGCATGAACGTCCGCAAGATCAAGGTTTATTCGGTATTGTACAGGGGGGAGAGTACGAAGAGCTTCGTCGTCAAAGTGCGAAAGATCTTGTTTCAATGGACTTCCCTGGTTACGCTGTAGGTGGTTTATCTGTAGGTGAACCGAAAGATATTATGAACCGTGTACTTGAGTTTACAACACCACTTCTTCCAGATAATAAGCCTCGTTACTTAATGGGTGTAGGTTCTCCTGACTCGTTAATCGATGGCGCAATTCGTGGTATTGATATGTTTGACTGCGTACTTCCAACTCGTATCGCTCGAAATGGTACATGTATGACAAGTGAAGGTCGCCTCGTTGTAAAAAATGCGAAATTCGCAAGAGACTTCGGTCCGCTTGATCCAAACTGTGATTGCTACACATGTAAAAACTACTCTCGTGCGTACATTCGTCACTTAATGAAATGTGATGAAACGTTCGGAATTCGTTTAACGTCTTATCACAACCTTCATTTTCTGTTAAACTTAATGGAGCAGGTGAGACAAGCTATTCGTGAAGACCGTCTTGGCGATTTCCGCGAAGAGTTCTTTGAACAGTATGGCTTTAATAAACCGAATGCTAAAAACTTCTAATACATAATTTAAAAGGAGGAACAAAAGATGAATGCAGGTATGATGAATATCGTTATGATCGTTGCGATGTTTGCGATTTTCTATTTCTTATTAATTCGCCCGCAACAAAAACGTCAAAAAGCAGTTGCTCAAATGCAAAGTGAGTTAGCAAAAGGTGATGCTATCGTAACAATCGGTGGTTTACACGGTACAATCGAATCAGTAGATGAGACGAAAATTGTTATTAAATCTGGTGGTTCACACTTAACGTTCGATCGCAATGCGATTCGTGAAGTTGTGAAAAACTAATTTGGAAGGCCCTGCATGAAATATGCAGGGCCTTTTTTAGTTACTTTGCTTTGACATATTTACACCGAAAATACCACCGAGTGTACTCGCCCCCATTAATGCTAATTGATAAAGTAATTGTGAGTTCGATAAAGTTTGAGAAAAGCCTAAATAGTTAACTAGAAAAACGAGTATAGTGAACGTGAGACCTGTTGTGAGACCTACTAGCCAACCTTTTCCTTGAGCCTTTTTGCCGGCAGTAAATCCAGACATAAGCATAGATAAAAGAGCGAGTATAAAAATAGTAACGGTTAATGTCCCTTCGTTTATATTCGTAAACTTTAATAAAAGAGCCATAATCATGCTAGTAATAGATGCGAGAATTAGTAGTGTAATAATACCGAAGCCAATTGCAGTTGATAATTTTTTCGTTCCATCCATTTATGCATTCCCCCTTTTTAATACAAGCATATTTTCCTTTTGTCTAAGTTAGACTAGTTTCTTTTTTATAGGGGAGTCTATACGTAAAAAAGGAGATGTAGAAATGGAATGGATATCAATAATTGGACGGACAATGCTTTTGTATATCATCATCTTAATTATTTTTCGTCTTATGGGTAAACGTGAGATAGGAGAGCTAAGTGTATTAGATTTAGTCGTATTTATTATGCTTGGAGAAATGGCTGTAGTGGCAATTGAAAATACCGATAAATCACTTTGGCATCAATTAGTTCCGATGACTTTTCTTATGTGCATCCAAATTATTTTGTCAGTCATTTCCCTAAAGTATCAACGCTTTCGGCATTTAATAGAAGGTGAGCCGGCTATTCTTGTAAACGCGGGAAAGATTGATGAAAAGAAGATGAGAAAGCAACGTTATAATATAGATGATTTAATGATGCAATTAAGGGAACAAGGAGTTGGAGATATTCGGGATGTAGAATATGCTATTTTGGAACCGTCTGGGAAGTTATCTGTCTTTCAAAAACAAAAAAATAAACAAGATACATTGCAGTTTACGCTTCCTCTTATTATTGATGGAGAAATTCAATCTAGTCATTTACAAATGATTGAACATACAGATGCATGGCTTATTGAGAAATTAAAAAACTTAGGTTATAACGATGTAACACAAATTTTATATTGTAGTTTTCAAAACGGAAAATTTTTTGTTGATTTAAAAGAAAATTAGAGACTTATTCTTTGAAAGAGTAAGAATGATTAGTGTAACTAATAATCAGTGGAGATTACCCCACTGATTAAAGTTTCACCTTATTTCAAAAATGAAAGTTTACGAATGATAGGGAGACGACTTAACTCTTCTTTTCGAATGAGTTTGAAAGTGAAGAGAAGTACGATATAAACAATTGTTGTTAAAGTGATTTCCCATAATGTTTGTATGCCAAGGGCATGAGAGAAAATAATATATTTATGAAGATAAAAACCGAAGGCGCCTGCGATACCGATGGCAAGTCCGCCGAAAATATAGTCTTTTGCGTAAATGGTAAATGTAATCTTTTTTAAAACAGTAGCGTAGTGAAGAAATGTTACTGTTACAATATTTGCAGCAATAGCGAGAGCAACCCCCATCATTTGAAATTCTGGCCTTGATGCTAGTACAAAAATAACGATTAATTTCACGATGGCACCAATAAATGTATTCATCATTGCAGCTCTTGCTAAGTTTAAAGCTTGCAAAACAGAGGTAAGTGGACTTTGGAAATAATGAAATAAAAAGCAAGGCGCAAGAAGTTGAATGAATGCTGTTGCACTGTCTGACCCATACATAAGAGTTAAAACAGGAGAAGCGAATACGTATAATATAACGACAGACCATCCGCCGGTAATTAATGAAATTCGAAGTGCTTGTTGTAAACGGTGCTCCACTAATTTATGTTGTCTTTTTGCCATTGCTTCACTAATAGAAGGGACGAGCGCTGTAGAGAGAGCGTATGTAATAAAGGCGGGTAGTGATAGAAGCGGGAATGCATAACCGTTTAATATACCGTATTGCTGAGTTGCAACAGAAGCAGCGACACCAGCAATTGCTAAGCTTTGCATAACGACAATAGGTTCAAAAAAATATGAAACGGAGCCGATTAAACGACTTCCTGTAGTTGGAAGGGCAATATCCATCAGAGAATAAAATGTCCCTTTGCTTTCCTTTACAGTAGTAAAAAATCCAGAGCGTATTGATAAATGTTTTTCTCGCTGAAATAACGTGAGTAAAAATAATAACGATGCAACTTCACCGAGAACAGCTGATAACATAGCGCCGGCTGCAGCGTATTCTATGCCGTAAGGTAAAAATAATTGAATGCATATAGCAATAATGGTAATGCGGACGACTTGTTCTAGAACTTGCGCATAAGCGCTAGGTTTCATGTTTTGTTTCCCTTGAAAATAACCACGCAAAACAGAAGAAACAGCAATAACAGGAACAACGGGCAAAATGGCCATTAATGGATAGTACGTTCTTTCGTCGGTTAATAATGTTTTTGCTAAAATAGGTGTGAGGAACATAATTCCGATTGTTAAAATGATACTAATAACGGATGTAACAGCTAGTGATACGGTTAATATTTTTTTAACTCTTTGTTTATCGTTCACAGCTTCCGCTTCTGCTACAAATTTTGCGATTGCGACAGGAAGACCAATTTGTGTCAATGTAATTGCTAAAATGAATGTAGGAACGGCCATCATATAAAGACCAACGCCTTCTTCTCCCAAAATACGTGCCATTACTATGCGGTTGATAAAGCCGAGTATTTTTGTAATAAAGCCGGCTATCATTAAAATAAATGCGCCTTTTAAAAAGCTTTGTCTCGTCATGTTCTTCTCCTACCTTCTCAAAATCAATGGAATGATTTACAATAATTTATATGCACGTACGAGACAAGAATGACAAGCATTTAAGAGAGTGAAATATGATAGTGCTCTTGAAAGTAGTTATTGCTGTCCATTAGAGCGGGAATAAAAGCGACTTTTCGTGCGAAATAAGAAGGAGATGTTATAGATGTTAGATAGAGAGGCTTTGGTAGAATCATACCGCGGACAGTTACAAGTCGTTTTAGAAAGTAAAGTAGAAGAGTTTCAAATGTTCGGCTACGACAGAGTGACAGATGATGACATTTGGAAGTTTCTTAAAGTGAAAAAGTGGAAGAAGATAGACAGCGATGTTAGATTGTATGAATTAGTTAATGACGTATTAACAGTAAGTGCTAATGAATATATGACATATTTAACTGTTGAAGCATATCAAGCGCCACTTTGGTCATTTGATGAATATGAAAATAAATAACCGACTGCAATTGGTTTGTTCTTCCTTTTGCAGTATAATGATAGGTATTGATAATCAGGAAATAATTATGTCTAAGATCATATATAAAGGAGGTAGTGAAGAGAGAAAACAAATAATGAAAGTGCAGGTATCGTGAAAACGTACCGGCACAGCTAGTGATGAGCTAGCAAAATTATAGAAAGGAAGTCTACTAACTAGACGTATGCACACGTGTAAAAGTGAATCGTAAGAGATTTATTTAAAGTGTTAGTAGCGGAAAGAGGGTACATATGGCAAAGCGTGGTACGAGAATTGCCGCCTTTTTCCTCATCGTTTTATTAATCGGTGGAGTAATTGGTGCGGCAGGAAAAGACATAGCAAAAGGAATTAGTCTAGGACTAGACCTTCGCGGTGGTTTTGAAATTCTGTATGAAGTAAAACCAGCCAAAAAAGGGGACAAAATCGATCGAGACGTACTTGTAAGTACAGTAGGTGCTCTTGAGAATCGTGTCAATGTTCTCGGTGTAAGTGAGCCGAACATTCAAATCGAAGGGCAAGATCGAATTCGTGTACAGCTTGCTGGTGTACAAGATCAGCAAAAAGCACGTGAAATGTTATCAACACAAGCGAAATTAACATTCCGTGATGTAGATGATAATCTTCTTATGGACGGAACGGATTTAAAAGGCGGCGGAGCGAAGCAAACATTTGATGAGCAAGGCCGTGCGAGCGTAGGTCTTACACTAAAGAGCGCTGAAAAATTCCGTGAAGTAACTGAAAAAATTTCAAAAATGCCACCACCAACGAATTTAATGGTAATTTGGCTTGATTTTGAAGAAGGAAAAGATTCGTACAAAGCAGAATCTGCAAAACCGAATCCGAAGTTCTTATCAGCAGCAACAGTAAACCAAGTATTTAACCAAGCTGAAGTATCTATCGTAGGTGGAAACTTCACAGTTGAAAGTGCGAAACAACTTTCATCTTTATTAAATGCAGGTGCACTTCCTGTTGATTTAAAAGAAATGTATTCAACATCTGTTGGAGCGAAGTTTGGTCAACAAGCGTTAGAGCAAACGATTTTCGCTAGTGCGATTGGTATCGCTCTTATTTTCTTATTTATGCTTGTATTCTACCGTTTACCAGGACTTGTAGCGGTTATTATGTTAGGTTTATACATTTTCGTTACATTACTTGTCTTTAACTGGATGCATGCAGTTCTTACGTTGCCAGGTATTGCGGCGTTAGTGCTCGGAGTAGGTATCGCAGTTGATGCGAATATTATTACGTACGAGAGACTGAAAGAAGAGTTGAAAATTGGTAAGTCCATGATGTCGGCATTCCGCGCTGGTAACCATCGTTCATTAGCAACAATTCTAGATGCAAACGTTACAACTCTTGCGGCAGCTGGTGTGTTATTCGTTTATGGTAATAGCTCTGTAAAAGGATTCGCAACAAGTTTAATCGTAAGTATTTTAGTTGGTTTTATTACGAACGTATTCGGTACTCGTTTCTTACTAGGTTTACTTGTAAAGAGCCGTTACTTTGATAAAAAACCAGGATATTTTGGTGTGAAACAAAAGGATATTATTCCATTAACAAAAGGTGTAGTACATCCGCCAACGAGATTTGATCGTATTAACTTCGTAAATATCGGTCATAAATTCCTTATCTTCTCGATTGTAGTTGTAATTGCGGGTGCAATTATCTTACCAATTTTCAAATTGAATCTTGGTATTGACTTTGCGAGTGGTACACGTATTGACTTGCAATCAAAACAAGCTGTTACGGTGTCTGATGTTCATAAAGATTTTAAAGAATTGAACATTGATGTGAAGGAAGAAAATATTGTACCGACTGGAGATGACAATAAAGGTTTCGCAGTTCGTACATTAGGTGTTTTATCAAAAGATGAAATTGCGAAAACAAAAACATTCTTCCACGATAAATATGGTACAGATCCAAACATCAGTACAGTTTCACCGACAATCGGTAAAGAAATTGCACGAAATGCATTTATCGCTGTACTGATTGCTTCTGCGGTTATCATTTTATACGTAAGTATTCGATTCCGATTTACGTATGCGTTATCTGCAGTGCTTGCATTATTACATGACGCTTTCGTTATGGTTGTTATGTTTAGTATTTTCCAATTAGAGGTAGACTTAACGTTTATCGCTGCAGTGTTAACAATCATCGGTTATTCTATTAATGACTCGATTGTTACATTTGATAGAAACCGTGAATTATACAAACAGAAAAAACGAGTGCGCGATATAAAAGATCTAGAAGAAATCGTAAATGCAAGTATTCGCCAAACGCTTGGTCGCTCGATTAACACCGTATTAACAGTGTTATTCCCAGTAATTGCACTGCTTATCTTCGGTAGTGAGTCACTACGTAACTTCTCGTTTGCGTTACTTGTTGGATTAATTGTAGGTACGTACTCTTCTGTTTTCGTTGCCTCTCAAATTTGGTTAATGCTTGAAAACCGTCGTTTGAAAAAGGGAAAAAACAAGAAGAAGGTTGAGAAAGTAGAATCTGAACCGCAAGTATAGAAAAGATGATGTCTCTTTATGAGGCATCTCTTTTTTCGTTTGTGGATACAATAAGATAGCAACTTTTTAACAGAAAGAAGATGGAAGAAAGTGGTGGTGTTATCGCTGTTTTTGTTAAAATAAAAAGATAGGTTAGGAAAAGAAGGGATTTTAATTATGGAAAAAGATGAACGTTTTAAACAGGCCGAGTTTGGTGCTATTGTCGGGATCGTTGGTAATATTATATTAGCGATTGTAAAGGCGGTAATTGGTTATATTGGGAACAGTAAAGCGTTATTAGCGGATGCCGTGCATTCTGCATCAGATGTAATAGGTTCGCTAGCTGTACTTTTTGGACTGCGAGCGGCAAAGCAGCCACCTGATGAGGATCATCCGTATGGTCATGGTAAAGCGGAATCGATTTCAGCGATTATTGTTGCGGTATTATTATTTATTGTGGGACTTGAAATCGCGATTTCGTCTATAAAAGCTTTTTCGCAAGAACTAGAACCGCCGAAAGGAATTACGATATTTGCTGTTGTTCTTTCAATCGTCGTGAAAGAAGGAATGTTTCAATATAAATTCCGATTAGGGAAAAGAGTAAACAGTGATGCAATTATTGCAAATGCATATGAGCACCGTTCGGATGTATTTTCTTCAATTGCAGCTTTAATCGGTATTTGTGCAGCTATAATCGGTGGTAAGTTTGGTATAGACTGGCTCGTATATGCTGATCCGATTGCAGGATTAGTTGTTTCACTTCTTGTTGTAAAAATGGCATGGAGCATTGGAGCGGAAGCAATTCATGCAACGCTTGACCATGTTCTTCATGAGGAGGATGTTATTCCGCTTAGAGAGGCCGTTCTTCAAGTAGATGGTGTGAAAAAAATTGGTTCTTTATATGCACGGGAGCATGGTCATTATGTTATTGTCGATATTAAAGTGTCTGTAGATCCATACATTACCGTAGAAGAAGGACACCGTATTGGAAAACATGTGAAAGAAATACTTATGAAACAAGATAATGTACAAAATGTATTCGTACATATAAATCCGTATTCTCCAAATTAAACATCATTAACATTTTAGTATATAGATATCGCATCGTAGTTTGCATTATATTGTCACCCCTTAATCTGTCTTGTATAATGAACAGGTTAAGGGGTGATTTCGTGTTACAACCGAAGACGCGTTGGAAAGAAAAAGAATATAATGACGAGCGAGTGAGTGAATTAGCAAGTAAATTACAGTTATCGCCACTTGTCGTTTCATTATTCCTCGGTAGAGGACTAGATACAGAAGATAAGATTTTAGATTTTTTAAATACAGAAAATCAAGAATTTCATGATCCATTTTTATTAGAAGGAATGGATAGAACGGTAGAACGTGTAAATAAGGCGATTCAAAATGGAGAGCAAATATTAATATTTGGTGATTACGATGCGGACGGAGTAAGTAGTACGACGGTTTTATATCTTGCTCTTCAAGAATTAGGTGCAGAAGTAGAATTTTACATTCCAAATCGTTTTACAGAAGGGTATGGACCGAACGAAGAAGCATTTCGTTGGGCGCATAGTGCAGGTTTCTCACTGATTATTACTGTCGACACTGGCATCGCAGCAGTACATGAAGCGAATGTAGCGAAAGAGCTTGGAATAGATCTAATTATTACAGATCACCATGAGCCACCGCCAGAATTGCCAGAAGCGCTTGCGATTATACATCCGAAATTAGAAGGTGGCGTATATCCGTTTCACTATTTAGCTGGTGTAGGTGTTGCGTTTAAAGTTGCGCATGCACTATTAGGCCGTGTACCAGAACATTTATTAGAGATTGCAGTAATCGGTACAGTAGCCGATTTAGTATCACTTCATGGTGAAAATAGGTTGCTAGTGAAACGCGGTTTAAAACATATGCGTATGACGAGAAATATTGGTTTGAAGGCATTGTTTAAAGTTGCTAACGTTTCGCAAAGTGAAATTACAGAAGAGAGTATTGGCTTCTCAATTGCACCTCGTATTAATGCGGTTGGGCGTTTAGAAGATGCTGCGCCGGCTGTACACCTTTTATTATCAGATGATCCAGAGGAAGCGAAAGAGTTGGCCGAAGAAATTGATGAGCTGAACAAACTGCGAAAAGATATTGTAAAGCAAATTACAGAAGAAGCTATCGCTGAAGTTGAAAATAAATTCCCGCCAGAAGAAAACAAAGTATTAGTACTTGCAAAAGAAGGCTGGAACCCAGGGGTAATTGGAATTGTTGCTTCTAAATTAGTTGAACGTTTTTATCGTCCGACGATTGTATTAAGCATCGATCCTATAAAAGAAACAGCAAAAGGCTCAGCACGTAGTATTGCAGGATTTGATTTGTTTGCAAACTTATCAGATTGTAGAGAGTTATTGCCACACTTCGGAGGGCATCCGATGGCAGCGGGAATGACGCTACATATGAATGATGTAGATGAATTACGTCGCCGATTAAATGAACAAGCAGATGCGATTTTAACAGAAGAAGATTTTATTCCAATTACAGCAGTTGATGTTTTTTGCAAAGTAGAGGATGTAACGCTAGCGGCAATTGAAGATATGCAAAAACTAGCCCCGTTTGGTATTGGAAATCCGAAACCACGTATTGCAGTAAAAGATGCAGAGTTAGAAAGCATTCGCGCAATCGGATCAGATGGTTCTCATTTAAAAATGGCTCTTCGTGATGGACAAGCAACACTGGATACAATTGGATTTGGTTTTGGTGCATATGCGAAAGAAATCTCTCCAGTTGCAAAAGTATCTGTAATAGGAGAAGCATCCATCAATGAATGGAATAATTTTAAGAAGCCACAACTAATGGTACAAGATATTGCTGTAGAGGCGTGGCAATTATTTGATTGGCGTAGTATGCGTAATGCAGAAGCAAATTTAGCAGAACTTCCGAAAGAAAAAATAACAATGGTGTATTTTTCTGAAGAGGTATTGAATAAATTTTCTTTAGAGAGCTATAAAGAAAAGCTCATGCATGCTTCAGAAGTAACGCATTTAGATGATCAATATATCGTGTTACTTGATTTACCAAAAGGAACCGATGAATTACGTGAGTTATTTAAGGCAGGATTCCCAGCGCGAATTTATACGCTATTTTATCAAGAGAATAACCACTTATTTAGTACAGTTCCGACGAGAGAACACTTTAAATGGTACTATTCTTTCTTAAGCCAAAAAACACCATTTTCTTTAAGACAATATGGAGAACAACTATGTCGTCATAAAGGTTGGTCAAAAGATACAGTAAATTTTATGACACAGGTGTTTTTTGAGTTAGAATTTGTTACAATAAAAGATGGCGTCATTTTTATGGCAGACAAAAAACAAAAGCGTGATTTAATTGAATCGAACACATATCGTGAGAAAATGAACCACTTACAATTAGAAAAAGAATTGGTTTATAGCACATATCAGCAACTATATACATGGTTTGAAACGATTCGTAATCATAAAGAAGTAGAACAGTTAGGGTAAAGGATTTGTATTTACAAACCTTTTAGATCTGAGGAGGATTCAGAAATATGGATTTCAAGCAACATATCGCAATTGTACCGGATTATCCGAAAGAAGGTATTGTGTTTAAAGACATTACACCTTTAATGAATGACGGTAAAGCATACAAAGCAGCAACAGATGCAATCGTTGAATACGCAAAAGAAAGAGATATCGATGTTGTAGTAGGACCAGAAGCTCGTGGTTTCATTATCGGTTGCCCAGTTTCTTATGCGTTAGAAGTAGGATTTGCGCCAGTTCGTAAATTAGGAAAATTACCACGTGAAGTAATTACAGTTGACTACGGTAAAGAATATGGTAAAGATGTTTTAACAATCCATAAAGATGCAATTAAGCCAGGTCAACGCGTATTAATTACAGATGACCTATTAGCTACAGGTGGAACTATTGAAGCGACAATTAAGCTAGTTGAAGAACTTGGCGGAGTTGTAGCAGGGATTGCATTCTTAGTAGAGCTTACTTACTTAGATGGTCGTAAAATGTTAGATGGTTACGATGTATTAGTATTAGAAAAATACTAATCACTATATAGGTAAAACTACGGTGATAAAAAGTACCCGTGAATCTCTTGGAGAGGAGCGGGTACTTTTGTATAATTGAACAAAAAATCATGGTGAAATGTCAGTAAAATCTTTTCCTTTTCACAATTCACAATCATTGGGTTATAATGATAGAATATAATTTATTCTATTAAATAAAGATAAAGTCAATTTTCAATAAAAGGTGATTCGATGGCAAATGAGCAGGTACTAACAGCTGAACAGGTACTCGAGAAAGCAAGTCAATATTTAGTGGATGAAGATATTGAGCTAGTAGCACGTGCCTATGAATATGCACGCGATGCGCATAGCGAACAATACAGAAAATCGGGTGAACCGTATATTATTCATCCAATTCAAGTTGCAGGTATTTTAGTTGATTTACACATGGATCCAGCTACGGTATCAGCAGGTTTCTTACATGATGTAGTGGAAGATACAGAGATTACGTTAGAAGATATTGAACGGGAATTTAACAAAGAAATTGCTATGCTTGTTGATGGTGTTACGAAGCTTGGGAAGATCAAATATAAATCTCACGAACAACAACAAGCAGAAAACCATCGCAAAATGTTTATTGCAATGGCTCAAGATATTCGAGTTATTTTAATTAAACTAGCTGATCGTCTTCATAACATGCGTACATTGAAACATTTGCCTCAAGAGAAGCAGCGTCGCATAGCGAATGAAACGCTAGAAATCTTTGCACCTTTAGCACATAGACTCGGAATTAGTACTATTAAATGGGAGCTAGAGGATACGTCACTTCGCTATTTAAATCCACAACAATATTATCGTATTGTAAATTTAATGAAGCGTAAACGTGCAGAACGTGAAGAATACTTAGACGAAGTAATGACTGGTATTCGTGAGAAATTAAAAGAAGTTGCAATTCAACCTGAGATCTCTGGAAGACCGAAACATATTTACAGTATTTATCGTAAAATGGCACTGCAAAATAAACAGTTCAATGAAATTTACGATTTATTAGCTGTACGTGTTGTTGTAAATAGTATCAAAGATTGTTATGCAGTGCTTGGAATTATTCATACGTGCTGGAAGCCGATGCCAGGTCGTTTTAAAGATTATATTGCAATGCCAAAAGCAAATCTATATCAATCTCTTCATACGACTGTAATTGGACCGAAAGGTGATCCACTTGAAGTGCAAATTCGTACGAAAGAAATGCACGAAATTGCAGAATTCGGGATCGCGGCACACTGGGCATACAAAGAAGGAAAAACAGCAGAAACAACAGGTACATTAGAGAAGAAACTCACGTGGTTCCGTCAAATATTAGAATGGCAAAATGAAGCTTCTAATGCAGAAGAATTTATGGAGTCATTAAAAATTGATTTATTCTCTGACATGGTATTCGTCTTTACACCGAAAGGCGATGTAATGGAATTACCACTTGGATCGGTTCCAATTGATTTCGCGTATCGTGTCCATTCGGAAATTGGGAATAAAACAATTGGTGCAAAAGTAAACGGGAAAATGGTAACGCTGGATTATAAATTAAAAACCGGCGATATCATTGAAATTTTAACGTCGAAACATTCATATGGCCCAAGTCAAGATTGGGTAAAACTTGCTCAAACATCTCATGCGAAAAATAAAATTCGTCAATTCTTTAAGAAACAACGTAGAGACGAAAATATTGAAAAAGGCCGTGAACTTGTTGAAAAGGAAGTACGTGGTCTAGAGTATGAGATGAAAGAAGTATTAGCGCCTGATAACTTAAAACGCGTCGCTGAGAAATTTAACTTTGCAAATGAAGAAGATATGTTTGCAGCAGTTGGATATAGCGGAATTACAGCTTCGCAAATTGTTACGCGACTAACGGACAAGTTCCGCAAGCAACGCGAAGAAGAAGAAATTGTTGAAGTTAAAGAAGTTCGTAAACCGATGAAAATTCGAAAATGGGATTCTGGTGTAAAGGTAAGCGGTGCTGATAATTTATTAATCCGTTTATCGAAATGCTGTAACCCAGTTCCGGGTGATGATATCGTTGGGTATATTACGAAAGGCCGAGGTGTATCGATTCACCGCCGTGATTGTGTAAATGTTCATACAGAAGAAGCGATAGAACGTTTATTAGAAGTTGAGTGGGAAGGTAGCCCTGAAAAAGAAATAGAGTATAACGTTGATATTGAAATTTCAGGTTACGATCGCCGCGGTTTATTAAATGAAGTACTGCAAGCTGTTACAGAGACGAAAACATACATTTCAGCTGTTTCTGGTAGAAGTGACCGTAATAAGATGGCAACAATTAATATGTCAATCTCGATTCGTAACTTACAACACTTGAAAAAAGTAGTAGAACGCATTAAACGCGTTCCAGAAATTTATGCAGTACGACGCATGATGCATTAATAGGGAGTGTAGAAAGATGAGAGTTGTTTTACAACGATCAAAGAAAGCGTCTGTCACAGTAGACGGTGAGATCGTAGGACAAATTCCGTTCGGTTTAACATTACTAGTTGGCATTACGCACGAAGATACAGAAAAAGATGCAACTTACATTGCGGAAAAAATTGCAAACTTACGTATTTTTGAAGATGAGAGCGGAAAGATGAATCATTCTGTACTTGATGTAGAAGGACAAGTTCTATCTATTTCGCAATTCACATTATACGGAGATTGCCGCAAGGGAAGACGTCCAAACTTTATGGATGCTGCGAAACCTGATTATGCAGAGCGTTTATACGATTTCTTTAATGAAGAAGTTCGTAAACAAGGATTACATGTGGAAACAGGGAAGTTCGGAGCAATGATGGATGTTTCTTTAATCAATGATGGTCCGGTGACCTTAATTGTAGAAAGTAAATAGTGTTGATAAAAAAGAGAGGGTTATATAATCCTCTCTTTTTTATACATTGTTGTATGTTTTGTTCATTTATTTGGAATTAATAGCAGTTTTGGTTATGTATAACTCTTTCATCAATATGGAACAATAAAAAGTAAAACATCCATATTGAATGTGAGGGATATACGTATGCGTATGAATGAAAAAGGGCATTCTGTTACAAATGGTGCAAATCAACTATTTAACGTGAATTTTCATGATTTTATTTCAAAAGAGCAAAACAATACTTCAATGGAGCTTGCTTCCGAGTTTGGGATTTCTCTTCAAGATGTAAAGCGTTTAAAGAAGCAGATTGAACGTTCTTAGAGCACTTGACAATCCTACTTAACAAACGTATAGTAATTTTATATTTACATATGAATATAACCGTTGATAGAGAAGAGTAAATGAGACACACATGGAAAGAGAAGGAATGTCTTAGGCTGAAAACATTTCTACATGATGACTGATTGAATGACACTCTAGAGGTTTCAACTTGAACGGCATATACGCTTAGTAGGGATGAACGCATATTTAAGCGTTATTAAAAAAGTGGAAGCATAAGTGCTTCAATTAGGGTGGCACCACGGGTATAATACTCTCGTCCCTACTGTTCAAACAGTAGAGGCGGGAGTTTTTTTATTTTTATTAAGATTAAAACAATTTGAGGAGGAACTGAATATGTCTATTCAAATCCCACGCGGAACGCAAGATATTCTTCCAGGCACTGTTGAGTTATGGCAGTATATCGAAGGGCAAGCACGCGAAATTTGCCGTCGTTACAATTATAAAGAAATTCGTACACCAATTTTTGAGCACACTGAGCTATTTTTACGCGGTGTTGGTGATACGACAGATATCGTACAAAAAGAAATGTACTCATTCCAAGATCGTGGAGAGCGTAGCTTAACATTACGTCCAGAAGGTACTGCACCTGTTGTACGTTCTTACGTTGAAAATAAAATGTTTGGTGATGCAACACAACCAACGAAATTATACTATATCGGTCAAATGTTCCGTTATGAAAGACCACAAGCAGGTCGCTATCGTCAATTCGTACAATTCGGTATCGAAGCAATCGGCAGTAATGACCCTGCAATTGATGCAGAAGTAATTGCACTTGCTGTTGAATTTTACCGCGGCATGGGCTTAAAAAATATTAAAGTTGTATTAAACAGTTTAGGTGACGCAGCGAGCCGTCAAGCACACCGTGATGCATTAATCGCACACTTTGAGCCACGTATCGGCGAATTCTGTTCTGACTGTCAATCTCGCTTAGAAAAGAATCCACTTCGAATTTTAGACTGTAAGAAGGACCGTAACCATGAATTAATGGGAACAGCACCATCTATTACAGAATACTTAAACGAAGATTCAGCAATATACTACGACAAAGTTCAAGAACTATTAACGATGATGGATGTTCCGTTTGAAAAAGATCCGAACTTAGTGCGTGGTTTAGACTACTACCAACACACTGTTTTTGAAATTATGAGTGAGGCAGAAGGTTTCGGTGCGATCACTACATTAAGCGGTGGTGGCCGTTATAACGGACTTGTACAAGAAATCGGTGGACCAGAAATGCCAGGTATCGGTTTTGCAATGAGTATTGAACGTTTAATTATGGCGCTAAAAGCTGAAAACATTGAATTACCACTTGAACATAGCATTGATTGTTACGTTGTGGCGCTTGGCGAAAAAGCGAAAGACCATGCTGCAAAAGTTGCGTTCGATCTTCGTAAAGCTGGATTGTCAGTTGAAAAAGATTATTTAGGTCGCAAAATGAAAGCACAATTTAAATCAGCAGATCGTCTAAAGGCGAAATTTGTAGCTGTATTAGGAGAAGATGAGCTAGATAAAGGCATCATTAACTTAAAAGATATGGCAACAGGTGAACAAGAAGAAGTAGCGTTAGATGTATTTGCTTCATACGTAGCAGAGAAATTAATATAGGGGGAACTTACAGTGGCTGAAAGAACACATGCATGTGGAAAAGTAACAGTAGAAGCTGTTGGACAAACAGTTCAATTAAAAGGTTGGGTACAAAAACGCCGTGACTTAGGTGGATTAATCTTTATCGACTTACGTGACCGTACAGGTATCGTGCAAGTTGTATTTAACCCAGAAACATCAAAAGAAGCGTTAGAAGTAGCAGAAACAATTCGTAGCGAATACGTATTACACGTAGAAGGTACAGTTGTTGAACGTGGTGAAGGCGCAATTAATGACAATATGGCAACTGGTCGTATTGAAGTACAAGCAACAAAAGTAAATGTACTAAATGCAGCGAAAACAACGCCAATCATCATTGCTGATGATACAGATGCATCAGAAGATGTGCGTTTAAAATATCGTTATTTAGACTTACGTCGTCCAGTAATGTTTAACACATTCAAAATGCGTCATGACGTAACGAAAACAATTCGTAACTTCTTAGACACAGAAGAGTTCTTAGAAGTAGAAACACCAATTTTAACGAAAAGCACGCCAGAAGGAGCTCGTGACTATTTAGTGCCAAGTCGTGTGCATGATGGTGAATTCTATGCACTACCGCAGTCACCACAGTTATTTAAACAGCTTCTTATGGTCGGCGGATTTGAGCGTTACTATCAAGTAGCACGTTGTTTCCGTGATGAAGATTTACGTGCGGATCGTCAACCGGAATTCACGCAAATCGATATCGAAGCTTCATTCTTAACACAAGATGAAATTTTAGATATGATGGAGCGTATGATGACGAAAGTTATGAAGGATGCAAAAGGTGTAGAAGTTAGTGCACCATTCCCTCGTATGAAATATGCTGATGCAATGGCTCGCTACGGTTCTGATAAGCCAGATACACGCTTTGAAATGGAACTAACAGACTTATCTGAGTTTGCAGCAGGTTGTGGCTTTAAAGTGTTTACAAGTGCTGTAGAAAGCGGCGGACAAGTAAAAGCAATTAATGCAAAAGGTGCTGCAAGTAAATATTCTCGTAAAGACATCGATGCATTAACTGAATTCGTGAAAGTATACGGTGCAAAAGGTCTAGCTTGGCTTAAAGTTGAAGAAGATGGCTTAAAAGGACCGATTGCGAAATTCTTCAGTGAAGAAGATGCAAATGTGTTAATGAGCACATTAGAGGCTACTGCTGGCGACTTATTACTATTCGTAGCAGATAAGAAGAGCGTTGTTGCAGATAGCTTAGGTGCACTTCGCTTACGTCTAGGTAAAGAGCTTGAGTTAATTGACGAAAGTAAATATAATTTCCTATGGGTAACGGATTGGCCACTTCTTGAGTACGATGAAGATGCAGATCGTTACTTCGCAGCTCACCACCCATTCACAATGCCATTCCGTGAAGACGTTGAGTTACTAGAAACAGCACCAGAAAAAGCACGTGCACAAGCATATGACCTTGTATTAAACGGTTATGAGCTTGGTGGTGGATCACTTCGTATTTACGAGCGTGACGTACAAGAAAAAATGTTCAAAGCACTTGGATTCTCACAAGAAGAAGCGCAAGAGCAATTCGGGTTCTTATTAGAAGCATTCGAATACGGTACACCACCACACGGCGGAATCGCATTAGGTTTAGATCGTCTTGTTATGTTACTTGCAGGCCGTACGAACCTTCGTGATACAATTGCATTCCCAAAAACAGCAAGCGCAAGCTGCTTATTAACAGAAGCTCCAAGCCCAGTTGCAGAAGCACAGCTTGAAGAGTTAAACTTAAAATTAAGCTTAAAAGAAGAGAAGTAAGAATAGGGTCTAGATGGTTATACTATAACCGTCTAGACTTTTTTTGAGAGGTTGTTTAAAAAGTCCGGTTTAGATAACTGTCGCATCTCATCGTTGCTTCGCCAGTCCGGTGCTCGAGTAGTATTTCTACACTGCGCTCCTCCTGGCTTCAGCGCCTCGATCTCCTCGGTTCTCTAAATCCTCCTTTTTAAACGTGTATTGAAAGGAAGTTTAAAAAGTCCGGTTTAGATAATTGTCGCATCTCATCGTTGCTTCGCCAGTCCGGTGCTCGAGTAGTATTTTTCTACACTGCGCTCCTCCTGGCTTCAGCGCCTCGATCTGCTCGGTTCTCTAAATCCTCCTTTTTAAACGTGTATTTAGGAAGAAATGAAATTCTGGTCTATGTTTTCATTTTCGAAATATGTATTTTTAGGAATTCTATAACTTTTTCTATACAAATAGTCGGAAAAACGCTAGAATACATGGTAGACCATTTTTGTAATAGGAGTGTAGAGCTGAATGTTACATCAATTTTCACGTAATGAATTAGCCTTCGGTAAAGAAGGACTTGAAATATTAAAAAATAGTACAGTCGGTATTTTAGGAATTGGCGGCGTAGGCTCTTTTGCAGCTGAAGCGTTAGCACGTTCTGGCGTTGGACGTCTTGTATTAGTTGATAAAGACGTTGTAGATATTACAAACGTAAACCGTCAAATTCACGCTTTAGTATCTACTGTAGGACGTTCAAAAGTAGAATTAATGAAAGAGCGTATCGCAGACATTAACCCAGAGTGTGAAGTAATTGGACTTGAAATGTTTTATACAGATGAAACATATGAAGAGTTCTTTAAGCACGGTTTGGATTTCGTAGTGGATGCATCTGATACGATTACGTTCAAAATTCATTTAATTAAACAATGTTTACGTCGTAAAATTAAAATTATCTCATGTATGGGTGCAGCAAATAAAATGGACCCAACTCGTTTCCGTATTGCGGACATTTCTAAAACACACACAGATCCGATTGCGAAAGTCATTCGTACGAAGCTTCGTAAAGAGGGTATTAAAAAAGGTGTAGAAGTTGTCTTCTCTGACGAAAACCCAATCGTAATTCGTGAAGAAGTACGTAAAGAAATCGTACCAGACGAAAATGCAAAAATTCGTAAAGCGAAATTACCGCCTTCATCAAATGCATTCGTACCATCTGTGGCAGGCTTAATTATGGCAAGTCACGTTGTACGTGAACGTATTAAAAATGTAGAAGTGAAACGTGTAGGGCAAGAATAAAAAAAAGCATATATCCATTTTGGATATATGCTTTTTTTTTATGTATTAAAGAAATATGGATATTTGCATTACTACTAGTTCAAATGTAAGTAACGCTAGTAAGTAATGATCATATTTATCTGATGTATAGGCGGACGTCTTTTTTAAACTGTTAATGGTGAAAAGAGCCAAAGTTAGGACGAGAACACCGAGTGTTATTTTGAAGACTATTAAAGAAATAGCAACCATCCCCCTTTAAAGGTATATGTTTATAATAACATTTTAGTAAAAAATATCTAATCCGTTTTAGGAGTTTCCTTGTATGACAAGGAGGAATGTTATTGTCAATCTTTGTCGTTAAATCGATATCCTTTATTGAATCGTTGATATATTGCAAGTTGTGATAGATATATTCGAAAAATCGTTGATATATTGCAAGTTACGATAGATATATTCGAAAAATCGTTAATATAATTTCATTTACCGACATGTATATATATGATTTACCAAAAACAAACAAGGATGTCACTCAGTTAAAAAAGTGACATCCCTGTTTTTAATTCTCAGCAGAATAAATAATATCTAAATTCCCGTTTTGATCGGTTTTGAAAATCGGGGCAATTTGCTCTTCTTGCTCTTCGACTGAAACAAGTTTTCGAGCACGATCCATAATTCGAACAAGCATCGCGTAATCTTCTTCGATTGCTTGTTGTTTTTTTGTGAGTACCGCTAATTTCGTTTCAAGTTCATGATTCGTTTTTTGCAGAGAAGTGAGCTGAGCTTGTAATACATCATTTTCAGTTTGCAACTTTGCGAGTGAAGGGTTATTATGCTCCAAGTTTTGCAAAAATGAGATGACATTTTGCATCGTAAGTTCTTGTTTACTTGGCGTAATATCTTCAGAAAACTCAGCATCGATTACGAGTTTTTTCGTTTTCGTGAACTGATTTTTTTCTATTTTAGCTTCAGAGCGCTTTAATTCTTTACGTTGTTTCTTCGCAAGCTGCACAGCATCTTCGTAATTCGGTCTTACTTCAGCATTCCATCTAAAGCCGCAAGCTGCTGAAGTCCGGTTCAACGTATCGCCGACTTCATCAAATGCTTTTATTTGTGTACTTCCGCTGCGAATATGTCGTAAAACAGTTTCTGCTAAAAGGAGATCATCTTCTTTTGTCCATGCATCTTGACGTGTTTTCATAAGCGAAGCCTCCATAATGGTGACGTTTTCGTTTATGTTACCCTTTATTTTTCGTTTTATTCGAAGTTTGTAATCTTTCATAAACAGTAGAAAGTGCTTGCTCAAATTTCCCTGTCGTTTTCGGTTTATAATATTGCTTGTTTTTTATTTTATCAGGTAAGTATTGTTGCCTTACCCAGCCGTTTGGATGGTCGTGTGGATATAAATATCCAATGCCTCTTCCAAGCGATTCTGCGCCTTTGTAATGACTATCTTTTAAATGGCTTGGAATGTCACCTGTTTGACCGTTGCGTAAATCGTGTAATGCAGCATCAAGTGCTTTATAAGCTGAATTTGATTTTGGTGATAAGCATAGCTCGATAACGGCATTTGCAAGTGGGATGCGTGCTTCTGGGAATCCAACTCGTTCAGCTGATTCAATTGCAGCTAGTGTACGTGGTCCAGCTTGTGGGCTAGCAAGTCCAATATCTTCATAAGCCATAATAAGAAGGCGTCTGCCAATACTTTGTAAATCACCTGCTTCAATAAGGCGTGCTAAATAATGGAGCGCTGCATTTACATCACTTCCGCGCACTGATTTTTGAAATGCTGATAATACGTCATAATGAGCATCGCCGCCTTTGTCGTGAACGAAGCTCTTCTTTTGTAAGCATTCTTCTGCAATCTCGAGTGTGATTTCAGCCGCTTGATCGTCTGTAGTAAAGCTAGATAATACAGCAAGCTCAAGTGCGTTATAAGCGGAACGCATATCACCACCAGAGGCGTTTGCAAAGTGATGTAGTGCTTCATCTGTTACCGTTACAGCATATTCTCCAAGGCCTTTTTCTTTATCTTCTAAAGCTCTTTTTAACCCAATTAAAATATCATCTTCTGTTAGTGCGTGTAATTCGAAAATTTGACACCTGCTTCGAATAGCGGAGTTTATTGCATGGAATGGATTACTTGTCGTTGCACCAATTAAAGTAAGAAGTCCGCTTTCTAAGTGAGGTAATAGAAAGTCTTGCTTTGCTTTATCTAGACGGTGAACTTTTGTATAACTTGTTTTATATGGATGAAATTATTAAACGTTGTTTTAAAAAGATTGTATGATTTTTATCCAAATTTCGACGGATAAAATTATGGCCCGATAAAATTATGGCCCGATAAAATTAGACTACATTCTTTTTGTACTAAAGTAGAATATTGGATATTTGCGATATCTGAATGAATATAATTAAAACACGAAAAGGTGTCTCAATGATCGAGACACCTTTTTTATAGGAGAAACAGGTTTAGCAATTGGTGTAGATATGACACCAGAAATGGTAAGTAAGGCGCGTGCTAACGCTGAAAAACATAATTATAAAAATGTTGAATTCCGTCTTGGTGAAATTGAACACCTTCCTGTTTCAAATGATTCAGTGGACGTTTAGCGATTTCTGATATTGTACTCACAGCAGAGTTACCAGAAGATATTCAAAAAAATTTACGTTTTTATTCGGGTTGTATTTCAGGAGCATCCTATATTGATCATTTGAAGGGTTATTTGGAAAAAGCAGGTTTTGAATCTATTCGGATTGAATCAAAAGGGTTTATCAAAGATTGGGCTCCTGGTACAAGTGTAGATGAATACATTGTATCAGCAGTTATAGAAGCTACAAAACCATAAAAAGAATGAATTAGTCTATCCATCATCATGGATAGACTAATTTTATAAGAAAAAGGGGATAGGAGAATTGTTAATTCGTAATGCGAGAGCACCAGACATTGAATAAATCACTGCGATCTACAATCAAGGGATACAAGATCGAATTGCTACCTTAGAAGAAAATGAGAAGACCGTTGTTGATATGGAAGAATGGTTTTCAAATCGTAGTGATCGATATGCAGTATTAGTGGCGGAAATGAAAGGACAAATCATAGGGTGGGTGTCTTTAAATTCATATTCACACCGTTGTGTGTATAACGGTGTTGCTGATTTATCTATTTATATTGACCGAGAGTAACGAGGAAAAGGGATAGGAAAACGGCTGTTAAAAAAATTGAAGAAGTTGCTGTACAAAATGCATTTTATAAAATTGTATTGTTTACATTTCCCTTCAATTTATTAGGACAAGGTTTATATTGTTCTATGGGGTATCGTGAAGTAGGCGTATTTGAAAAACAAGGAAAGTTAGATGGGAAATTTGTGGATGTTATGGCAATGGAGAAAAACGTTGGCTTATAGAATATGGTTATATTAAAACAAAGGGTAAAGTTAACTTTACCCTTTGTTTTTTGTTTCATAGGACGTTTTAAGAATAGGAATAAAACACTACATACAGTTTTGTATTTGTTGTTTTATTTCTATATGCAGTTTACAATATTTTTAGGTATTTAATGGAAAGATTATAAGTTTAATAGAGAGAATTTATCGTAAAGGGGAAAACGGTTTGAAGAATATTGAGTGGTTAATAAAGTATGAACGTGAAAGCACAAGACTAGATTTTAAAAGAGAACAATATAAAAAAGAAAAAAACAAAGATTTAATTAAGGATATTATGTCGATGGCTAATGCGCCAATTGACGGTAAAAAATACATTGTTGTTGGTGTTAAAGATAAAACAGATGGAGAGAAAGAATATCATGCAATTCAGAAAGAGGAATTTATAGATCAAGCAACTTATGAACAGGTTATTCGAGAAAACATCGAACCTTCTATTGAGTTTTCATATTCTCCACTTGAAGTAGGAGGGAACTTATTAGGTATATTTGAAATTGGTCCTTGTAATAATCCTCCTTATATGATGAAAAAAGATTTCCAAAGTTTAAAAAAAGGAGATTGTTACATCAGAAGAGGTAGCCAGCAAGATCGATTAACAAGAAGAGATTTAGATGAATTATTAACTTTTCGATCAAATCAGTATTTTAATGGGAAAATTTCAGTTGGTTTCAATGAAACATTTGAGGATAAAATAGTTATAGAAGGAACAAAAGAAGTTAAATTCCCGTCTGAATTAGCTAAACAAAGAATTGAGGTTGAATTAAATAGGAGAGAAAAAGAAGGTGAAATGGAAATGCATCGTTTTGATAGTATGATATTTTCGCCTTTTCAATCAATACCTTATGGAAAAAGAAGTACGGAAAAGCTAAGAGAAAATTTAAAAGAGGTGAAACAAGATTATTATCAGCACGACTGTTATTATGTAGGTGAAGAAATTTCAAAAAAGATAAATATTATTCTTCGGAATAATGGTGAGCGATATTTAGAGGACGTATCTATTCGAGTGACAATTCCAAGAGAAGAGGGAATAATCGTAATGGATGAGATTCCTTCAGAACCGCCTAAGGGTAGGGATATATTTCATGCGGCTATTTCTAATGTAGCAATTAATACTGTTTTGCATTATCCGAATGTGCAAAAGGAAGAAAAGTATTTTGTTGTTGAAGCAGATGTTGGAGCTCTTAAACACCAACAGAACACAGAGGTTTTTGCAGAAGAATTAAGAGTTGCTTTTGGGCCAAGGGCCTGCGGGAAAAATTTAAATTGGGAGTATACAATATATGCTAAAAATCTCCCTAAGCCAATTACTGGTGAACTGAGAATAGAAGTTGTATAAAGGTTTTGTGTAGAATATGTTAAAACCGTTAAGAAGCATAATCTAGAATAGTTGAATTAATAATAATATTGAGTGGGATCTAATATTATTGACCGATTTTTACTGGGAAATCGGTCATCTTTTTTGTATGGATTTTAATATTACTGAGAACTTATTCGTGTTTAATGAAAAATGAGAGAGTGTAAATAGAGGTGTGAATGCTAAATGAGAAATGTGAGCTTCAAGGATATTAGTACTAAAGGTCTTAAAGTAATAAAAAGCTTTGGTATAGAAACAATTATATTAAGCAGTTTAGTTACTATATTATTAATGGTTTTACATAATTTTGTGGAAATTAAAAGTCCAACTATGTTGGTGTGGGATCGAGTAAATCTTTTTGATTGGACTGGAATTTGGGCAGTTATTTTATATTTAACAGTAATAACCATTATATTATTGATAGTAAAATATAAAGAACCTTTATATGGAATAATACGAAAAAGTCATTATTTTACATACATAACCCTCGCTGATAAAGCTTTAGCCAGTTTGTTTATAGGACTAATACTCTATAAGGTTATTACAGCTTTTGGTGTGGGTAAACTTAGCTTTATAGCTGAATACTATGTGTTATTGGTGCTTATTTTTGTTTTTCTAGTTAGTAGAATTAGTAAAATAATAAGAAATGTTATTAGAGATAAGGGTTCTCAGCGATTTGTGGGAGACAATCCAGCAACAGAAGATTTATTGAATAGAAAAAACACTGTTGATAATTTATCTAATGCTATAAAAAACGTTAATGTTAAAGGTTCATTTGTTATTGGGATGTATGGTGAATGGGGAGAGGGTAAAACTACTGTATTAGATATGATTGAAAAAGAGTTAGGTGAAGAGAAAGATTATGTCCATGTAATTCGCTTCGAACCTTGGTATTTTAAATCTATAGATTCAATTATAAAAAATTATTTTGATCTAATCTGTGAAAGTTTAGGGAAAAAAATGATGACATTGGATTTGATGATGTTAATTTCTGATTATCGAGACTTGCTTCTTGATTCAATTGAAGGATTTAAGGTTAAAAAAATTATTTCAATGGTTATTCCTGATTTCACTTCTAGACAAAATGTAAATACGGTAAAAAATAAAATCGAAGATAAATTAAAAAAGCTGGATCAAAAGGTAGTTATTTTTATTGATGATTTGGATAGGATGGAAAGAGAAGAAATATTATTGATTTTCAAGATGGTTAAACTATTTTCAGATTTTGATAACTTTATTTACATTCTATCCTTTGATAAAAAAAGGGTAGAGAGAATCCTTTGGCGTGAAATGAGATCGGATAAAGATTTTTTAGACAAAATTATACAAGTAGATTTTAAATTACCTAAAACCCCTAACGGAACATATGAAACTATTTGGGTAAACTATTTAAATAGTTTCATAAGAGAAACAGGAATAACTATAGATAGAGAAACAAAAGATAAAATCCAAAGTATTTTACCAAGTATCTCAGCTTTATTTGATGATGTGAGGAAAATTAAACGCTTCTATAACTTATTAAATATAAAATCTGCTATGCTGAAAACGGATATCAACTTTTATGATTTTTTAATGATTATTTTAATTGAATTTTCTTTCCCAGTTCAGCATAGTGAGATTCTCAAAAATAAAAATAAGTTTGTTTATTACTTCTCTGATATTGTTTTTCAAATGCCGAGTGGAGATATTAATCAAAAAAGAAAAGAATATTATAATGGATTCTTTTCTAAAGTGGTAAATGAAGAAAAACAGGAAATATTGAAAAATATTCTGGGTTCGATATTTACCTCAGTGAAACATTACAAAAATGGGTACGATAATTTAGTAAACACTGGTGCAAATTATGAATTTATTCTTAGAAAATCAATTGAAGATGATCAGTTCTTTGATTTTTACTTTACCTTTGAGAAAAATAGATACATGATTTTAAATGATAAAATCGAAGAGGTGGTATTGAGCTTAAATCCTGAGGTTGATAAGAATTTAAGCAATTCTAAATTTGTTAATGTATTCGATGAAATGGATTTTAGGGAACAAGTTCAGTTTTTTAAAAATATTAGAGGTTATATAAGAGATATGGATTCATATTCTAGTTCAAAATTGGTGCAAATACTTTACAGCAATTCATCAATGTATGATGATAAAGAGTCAGGAATAGATTTAACTGCATATACGCATGCAAAAGGAACGGTAGCGGAAATAATTAAACTAGCTAATACCAATGAATTAAAAAAGGCTTTATTAGAAGATGTTATTAAAGAATGTGTGGATTTAGAATTTGTAAGAGGAGTACTGTATTTTGCCGAGGGACATGCAGAAAAGATGGGATACGAATATATTGTGAAAGAATGTAAGTCTTTATTCCAAAAAAAGTTACAAAAGAAGTATATTGATTTGGGTGCAAATATTTTTGTGGACAATCAAAAAAGATATGGAATGTGGGTTTTAATGGAGTATATAGATAACACAGAAGAGGTCATTGAATATTATTATAAATTAATTGAAAAGAACCCAAGAAATATCATAAAGTTTCTTAGTATTTTTCAAGCAAGAATTGATTCATTTCGAGATGATAAACTATGGAAAGAAATTCGGTTCAATGATAGAGACTTTAATATGTATTTTGATAAAGAAAAAATTAATGAATATGTAAGAGTATGTGAAGAAGTCAATAGTACAATCACGGAAGAAGAAAAAACAATAATCAATTTGTTTAAGGAATTCTATAATAACAATCGAGAGGTATATTTAACTAGTTAAAAGGACGGACAGCAATTATAAGAAAGGTATCAGAATAAGGTCCCTTTTTTATAAAGTGTCTGTAAATCCCCCTAACTATTTACGTTCGAATAAAATGAATATATTAATGAAAAATAAGAAACGATTGGTATAGATGATGACGTTCTATTTTTTATAGGAGCTATCTATGGAGCGGCTTTTCAAAAATTACTCGATCTTTACAGATAAGAAAAAGATTCTAATAAGTGGAATGAAAACTTAGAGGAAGAATAACGAATAAATTGGGCACTAAAAGTAATAGGAGATTTATGTGCACATAATAATATAACGAAATAAGAAGTGGATAAGTTATTAACAAATAACTAAAAAGATCCTCTTCATATGTTTTTAAAACAAGCATAAGAAGAGGATCTTTTTGCTTTATATTTAATCATCTTTATCATATAGAACAAGCTGATATAATAGTTTCTTAAACAGACATGAATTATATGTATTAGCATGGGTAAATGCAGTCCTTATTGTTGA
The DNA here is from genome assembly GCF_053557995.1 of Bacillus sp. XB1. Classification (NCBI taxonomy): domain Bacteria; kingdom Bacillati; phylum Bacillota; class Bacilli; order Caryophanales; family Bacillaceae; genus Bacillus; species Bacillus sp. XB1. The sequence goes on from NZ_JBNRIL010000002.1 coordinate 451,266, forward strand.
TAGGGAAAGAGAACTATGCATTTAATGCCATTGCAATTGGAAAATGTTATAATATTAAATGTTCAATACTATTTGAATCAGTTCTTCCGTTTTATTAAACAAATAGGAAAAGGTGAATTTATGGATATTTTTAACTTTATAGCAGGATTAGCTTCAATAGTATCACTTTTAATTTCAATTTTTGTAGCAAATAAGGTTATTAAAATTAAAAATCAATTGAATATTACAAATGTTGATTCTTCAAGAAATGATAATCATCAATCAATTAAAACAAGAGATAATAGAGGAACTACTATTAATCAATATGGACGTGACCATAAATGATTAAGAGATTCCTAAGTAAATTTTTACCTAGTGTTCCCACGCAAATTATTAAAACAAAAGATAATGAGAATTCAAGTATTACACAGATTCAAAATATAAATTTAAATGTGAATTCTGAACAAGGGCAAGAATTATTAAGGTATCTTAGTGTCAAGTATGAAGAGGGAGCAAACGGGACTTCTCAAGAGATTTATGTCGCTTTAATAAGTAAGTTTATTGATACGGCTAAAAACTTATTAAAACAAGCTAGATATGATGAAGCTAATGAACATATTGATGAATTGCTGTGTAGCAGTGGTTATTCGTCTATACATGATGTTCATAAAGCTGAACTTTTTTATTTTAAGGGATGGATTGCGTTAGAAAAAGAGAATGAGTCTTCTTGTAGGGAGTATATTGATAATATTCTTCAACTGGATGGGCAAAATTCTAAAGCGTATGAATTAGAGATGCAATTATTAGTTTATACTAGAAATCGAGTTGAATTTGAATTATTAGAGTATAAGTTAATACAAATAGGAATAAATAACATAGATTTAAATTTAAAAAGGGCATTATTTGAAGTTGCTTGTGAGGATTTTGAAAAAGCAATTGAATTTTTGACGAGTGAAGGAGAGCTAAAGCAAGAATATAAAGAGAATGCTGATGCTTTGTACTATTTAGGGTTGTGTTATATTAACACGGGAGAATTTGAAAAAGCGAAAGCTGCATTGAACAACTCCAATCAATTAGAAGCGAGTCAATATAAAAAATATCTTGAAATATTGAGTGAGGTACTCCCGATAATTTCTATTAAAAAAATGATTGATTTTTGTCCATTGAGTAATGAGGAAAAGAAATTAATAGAGAGAAATTTAAGTGACTTACTAAGTCTTCAAATTTATATGGGAAATACAGGATTCGATTTACAAATTGATTATTGGGGATACATATTAACTCTTAAATTATTTATTAAACCAGAAGAAATAATCGTGGATGTTGAAGGATTAAATGCTGAAATAAAGAATTCAGATATGATTATTCTTATGCTTGCTGAAGCTTATTATATATTAAATAGAATCAGTGATGCTTTGCCATTATATCAAGGGTTATACGAAAAATCTAATAATGTACACATTTTACAGAAGATAGTATCAATACTATATAAACAAGGAAATTGTGAACAAATAAAACAATATGTTGAAAAAATAGAGTGTATTGATCAAGACGAGTATTTGGATGTTATTAATTGCTATTTGATGTCTTGTTCTAAAAATAATCATTCATTAGATGAGTTGAAAGAAGTAATTTTAAAATATGAAAATGAATTTAATCAAGAAGCTCTGTTTTATAATGCGGTATGTAGAGCCATTTATCCCAAAAATGAAATTGAAGGAATTGCTTATTTAGAAAAGGCTATTAAAAATCTTAAAAATGAAGAAGAATTAATTCTTGTTTCCTTGACGTGTAAAGATATCCAGTGTTATGAAAAGGGATTGTCTTTAATAGAAGATAAGATAGAAAGCTCATTGATTTTAAAAGTTATTTATGTTGAAATGCTTCTGGATTCTAATAAGAGGGACAACCTTATAAGAGCTGAAGAAATATTATCTACAATTCCCAAAGATGAAATAGATGACAGACTATTAATGTTGAAAGCTGATGCGAAAATATACACAGAAAAGTATGAAGAGGCAATAGAGTTATTTTCAACCGTTTTTGAAAATACTCCCTCTGAGGAGATTGCTTATAAAACTGTGATTTCAAAGTTGAATTTGAATGATGGGGATAATATTGAAATATATTTGCCCTTTTTATTAAAAAGTATTAATCCCATTTATATAATGACGGGAGCTTTAGCACAGAAAGATTTGCAAAATAATGTTGATGAAGGATTAAAAAATGCCTATAAATCTCTATGTTTTTTAAAAGGGAAATTTAATGAAACAGTGTATCAACAGTATATTTCATTTTTTATACCTATCTTAGGAAGGGAAAGTCGTCTAGAGGGTAGATTCGATACACCGATAAAAACTGTTAAAGCTAATACTGTCACAACTCTTATGAGTGAAGAGGGTGAAACAAAACATATTTGTTTACATGATGAAGATTTTAATACTCTAGATGAGAATGAATTTGACTTTGACTGTGAGCATATTTTAAGTACTTCATCTTTAGGGATTAATTTACTAGGTAGAAATATAAATGATTTGTTAGTTTATCAGGGGAAAAGCTATAAAATAAGTAAGATAGTAGATAAGTATTTATATGCACACTTTTATTGTTTTAATAGGCATGTAAGGGAAAGACCTGAATCTAAGGTTTTAAGGACAATTCAATTTGATTTTGAAAACCCCCAAGATATATTTGAAAAGATGATACCGTTTCTATCGGAGGGCCAGCAAAGAAATAAACAAATGCTTGAAGCGTATAATAACGGCAAAATGCCTATAAGTAGTATAGTTAATTTTGATTATAGCCGATATTATCAAGTAGTAAAATATTTATTTAATAGTCCTGACCAAGTGTTTAATTCAGGCTTTTGTAATACAAATGTTTTAAGGGATAACACTGTACCAATTGTTATAAATTTAACTTCCTTAATTCTTTTGAAAATGGTTGATAGGCTAAGTCTTATAGAAAATTACAGTGATAGAATATTTATTCCTGAATCAATGATTAGTATCATTACAAGTTTGTTTGAAAAGGCTAGGAATTCGGATAAAGTGGCAGGGACAATGTACTTAGATGATGAGGGGGTACCAAGATATCAAGTATTAACAGAAGAAGAAAAGCGAGATGAAATTAACTTTTGGCGTGATATTCTAATTACGATAAAAGAATGTAATGTTATAGATCAAATAGAAGTAGCGCAGACGTTACCAAAAGAATTATTATATGACCTAGAATGTATAAGTTTAGCTAATAGTATGAAGGGGATTTTGGTATGTGACGACTTTTTTATAAGGGAAATTGGTCATCATATGTTTAAATCCGTAAAGACAACAAACTTCATTTCGCTATTAGAACTACATTGTAAAGAAAATCGGGATGAATATGAAGGTTATTTAGATGTATTATTGAGTTTAAGTAAAAATCAATATGTTTCTTGGGGAAATTTAGGTGCTTTGCATTCAATCATATTTGATTATTTGTTAAATATAGTTCCTATATATGGAAGGGAAACTCCGTATGGGAAATTTGAGGAGATTTTAAGGGAGTTATTTTCTGATATAAGGTTTTTCAAAGAAAATTTAAGTGGTATCAGTGAAATAATTAATCAGCTTTATGATAAACGAATTAACCCTACTTCTCTAAGGATTCTTGAATTAATAATTAACCAATTAAGAACAATGGCTGAATTTCATGGGAGTATTAATTCAATGAGACAATATATTTTAGCAGTAAGTAAGCTAGATATTTCCAAGGAACAACTTTTATTAGATATTTATAATAGATGATGTAGGAAGAGTTTTTTATTATTATGATTTGCGTATTATGTTAGAACAAGAAAGGGGCTTCTTAATATACAATGGAGGGCCCTTTTTGTTTGTTAATTTTTCTAGTTTATATTTAGAAGGTCTACTGAGTGATATGTTATAAATAATATCTAAGGAAAATTTTAAAATTAAAAATGTAAATTATGGACGAAGTTGAATTTAAGAGGATTTTTGGAATTTTTCACTCATCCTACTTTATGGTAAATTTATTAAAGACATAATTTATTTAATAGTGTGCTTTAAGCTAAAGGGGAGATATATATAATGTTTTACAATGAACCTTTATCACATAGGATGAGACCACGAACAATTGATGAAGTAGTCGGGCAAGATGGTGTAATAGGTCCCAAAACAGCCTTATATCGTATGCTTCAAAATGGACATATCCCATCTCTTCTTTTCTATGGACCGCCAGGTACTGGGAAAACGTCTCTCGCTTTTGCGATCGCAAATACAGCAAAGAAAGAATTTTATGCACTAAATGCCATTAGTGCTGGGAAAAAAGAAATAGAAGCTGTTATCGAAGAAGCAAGATTAACTCGTAACGCGATTTGTTTTATAGATGAGATTCACTTGTTAAATCGTACACAGCAAGACTCATTACTCAAGGCATTAGAGGAGGGAGTATTTACTCTAATTGGGGCAACAACAGAAAATCCTTACCATAGTGTGAGAGGTGCGATTTTATCAAGAATTGGACAAGTAAAGCAATTAAAATCTTTGACCGCCCCTTCTATTCTAAAACTGTTAAGAAGGGCGTTAGAGGATCAAGGAAACGGTTTAGGGAAAATGAATATTACTATATCCGATGAGCTATTAACATTAATTGCTCAAACAACAGGAGATGCGCGTTCTGCACTCAACTTATTGGAGGATATTGTATTTGGTTCTGAAAAAGATGAAAATAACAAAATTATTGTGACAGAAGATACTGTGAAACAATGTATCCAAAATAAAGGGTTCTCTCATGATAAAAAAGGGGATATTTTTTATAATTTACTATCCAGCTTTCAAAAAAGTGTCAGAGGTAGTGATGTAAATGCAGCCCTTCACTATTTGGCAAGATTGTTAGAAGGGGGAGACTTAGTTTCCATTTGCAGGAGATTACTTGTTATGGCGTATGAAGATATTGGGTTAGCCAATCCTGAACTTTGCGCAAGAGTTTTACCTGCAATAGAATCAGTAGAGCGAATTGGGTTGCCTGAGGGAAGAATACCTTTATCCGTTGTAACAATTGAATTGTGTTTATCTCCTAAATCAAATTCAGCATATAAAGCTTTGGACAAAGCAATTGACGATGTGAAAAAAGGACGTACAGGTGACATACCTGCACATCTAAAAGATTCCCATTATCAAGGTGCAGAAAAACTAGGGCATGGTCAAGGATACTTATATCCTCACAATTATCCAAATGGATGGGTGAAACAAGAGTATTTGCCGAATGAATTGAAAAATACGATATATTATGAGCCAAAGGTGGCTGGAGAAGAGAAGAAATTCGGTCATATTTACCAGAGACTGGCTGATTTGAAAAAACAAAATTAATAATAAAAATAGTTCTCCCCACCAATTTATGAATAGGTGGGGAGAACTATTTAGAAATCAAAATCATCCAAAATGCTTTCTTCTTTTTGTTTTGGAGGATTTAAAGGTACTACTTCACTTTGTTTTACTTCTCGTAATGAAGTATTTTTCTTGAGTTCGTTCATTTTACTAAAAATCTCAACAGGGTTATCTGATAGCATACTTTTTAACAATTCTTCAGCGATTGGTGTTCGTGTTTTACCTACCGTTAATAAATTTGTTAGTGGAATATCTTTGTTCATGCTTAATTCCATCCATTGGAATAAGGTGTCTTGATAGGATTCTACATTATCTTTAAGATCTTTATTTTGTTCTTTTGCTTGTACCAAAGCTAATTTTGTTTCAAGTAATTCTTTCTCTAGCTTCTTGCATTTTTTAATATATTGTTGGAGCTTTAATTCATTCATTTTTAAAGCGCCAATTATTTTATTTTTATCGGAAGTTTTTCCTGTGAAAAACTTATTTACGATATCGTTTGTGTTAATAATTGACTCATCTTCTTGAACTTCATTAGGAATATGGTGTTGCATGACTTGATTTGTTTTGTCAATTATGGCTCGTCCTTCACCTTTTCGCCAAAAAAATTCTCCGATGTTGTGTTCAATCTCACCATTTTCAAACAATTCTTTGGAATATCGATATACATCCATATACGCTATTTTTCCAGTAACTTTTTGTTCTTTAGTGTAACGATAGATAATATCTTGTATGAGTTCTGCGGGAAATGTTTTTTTAGGTCTGCCTCGTCTTTGTGTCATTATTTACTTCGTTCCCTTCGTAGCATTTGCTAATTTGAGTGAGAAATTCAACATTTTATGTACACTTGTATCTAATTGATTTTTAGTAACGAGTAAATCTCTATTAAACTCTTGGTTGAATTCTGAGAAATCATCTTCAAAGGCTTCATTTATAGCCATTTTGTAAAGAGTGTTTAATGTTTTTACAAGTGCACTTACTTCGTTTTTACACTGTTTTAGTTCATGTTCTATTTGTTCTTTTTTAGATAAGAACTCTTCAGGGCTTATTTTCCAATAATCACAAAAATAGCATTTATCTACTTGGCAAAATACATTTTGATCTGTACAATAACCTGTTTCAAGTTCCATTTCGAAACCTGTATCATTAGTTTTCAGGACTTTTTCTCTTACAAAATCATCATCTAAATAGTTATGATGTGAACTAGAGGTAGAAGAATCTTCTTTATTTATTTTTTGTTGGAACTTGAATTTTTGCATCAATTGTATAATTTCAACGTCTACCCAATATTCCATATGCTGTTGATAATGATATTGTGAACTTACAGAGGTGTGTCCTCCGAGTCTGGCGATTTCAATAGGATGATAGCCTTGTCGCATTAAATTTAAAAAAGCGAAATGCCGTGTATCTCCAAGGCGAATTCTATGTGTATATGTTACTTGGTACATCTTTTCTACGATTTCCTCATAGAAGTCATTTAAAAGTAGTTGGAGACGGTTATATCTAAATCTACGTTTAAAGTATTCACGATGATTATATGTTTTTTTAAATTGAATTGATGCATCAGAAATTAATGTTATTGATGGGCCGAAAGTATTTGTCATTGTGATGTAATTTTCTATTTCTTGATACAATTTTTGAGGTATAGATATTTTATCAATGATTTGAATTTTATAATGATTTTTTTTCTGTTTTAAACGAGGTAATTGTATATAATACCTTCCATTTTCTTCGCTTAAAGCATTTCTATTTATATCACAAAATTCTGCAGGGCGCATGGGAATCAAATTACTTAGTGTCCACCACAAATAAATTGGATAGTATTTTAAAAAGTGATTCTCTTCTTTCGATGTTTCTTTAAAAAAACTTTCAATTACCCACGAAAATGTTAATACATCGTTTGAGGGAGGGAGCTTTCGAACCATTCCGCCAACTTTTTGAATATCGATATCTTTTTTTATATCTACAAGCATTTTTTTATAAGTCTGCGTAACGTCAATTCCTTCATAAAAATCAATGAAGTTGAGGATAGGGATACATAGATTCCACCGTGTTCTATCGTCACATTCATAAAGAAGATAATTGTTAGTTTGCTCTAATAAATCCTTGTTACATATATGAGATAATGTGAGGAAATTTTCTACATATTTATAGTATTTGCTAAGTGATTCTACGGAACGATAAGGAATTAAAGTAGCGATCCAGCACTTTAAAGCTTGAATGATAAGAGTAGAATCTGCATTCCAGAATGTCGTTTTTTCTCTCATAGTTGCAAAATTAAAGTAAACATGTGAATGACGAGTGTCACATATAAAACGCCATTCGTCATCTTCAATAGTGCCTTCAATCAGTAAACCTTTTGCTTTTTGTTCCTCTAAAATTTCAACTGATTGTTGAATCATACTATCTACATCGAACTGAAAATCATTGAATTCTTCAAGTAATTCTTCAATCCTTTTGTCTTCTATTACAGACATGATTATCACCTACCTTAACGTTGAATAGTTACATACTCTTTAATATTAGGGATTGAACTTAAATCGTTTTTAAAACCTTCTAAGCCATTTTTAAAGAAAGAAGATACTTCATCTTTGCCGAATTTTTTTACAGCAGCTTCTATTAAATACAGGTAATTATATAAAAGATTAGAAAGGCGAATTTTTTCACCTTTTTTAGTAGTTGTATTAAATTGTTCTTTAAAGTCATTAACAGTTAATTGAAGTTCTTCTTCTAATTGCGACAATGCATAGAAGTTTGGAATTGCAAACTGGCATTTTTCACAATCTCGATTCGGAAATTTACAAGTTTGGTAAAGGCACTGGAAATATTCCTTTTTGGAGGGCTGTTGCCCTAGTTTTATAGAGTCGTATATGTCTTTTCTTTCTTCAAGTGAAAGTCCTTTGATAACTTTGTAAACAATGTTTTGTTCGTTATTTAATCTATTTAAATAACGGGCCATTTGTTCGATATGATAGACATCACCAAATACTTCTTTTAGTGTTAGAGAAGTTTGATTTTTCTCTTCTTTGTTATTAATAGGTTCTTGTAGTATCAATTCACTTAAAGCATCATATGCATAGCCAAAGTGCCCGAGATCAAAAAGTTGTTTGGTTATAAAATCCATTTGTTCTTGAGGGATGTCAATATAAATATTCGTTGTTTCTTTGTCGCTATGACTTCGTATGAATTTAGTAATTTCTAAAGGATTTCGATTAGTCGTTTTTTGAATTACACTATAAACATAGCTAATTAATGTGCGGTTCATTTTTGTAGATTTAAAGATAAAATGACCATTATGTTTTTTAAAGAAAGCCTCTCTTTGTCCTTCTTTAAAACTTCTTTGACGATTATTAAAATCAATTAATACCTCTGATAAAGGTTGACAAATTTGGCAGCGAAGTTCACATAATACTGCAGAATGTGCAAATGCTGCTAACAACTCTTGTGAGCAAAAGAAATGACGTTTTTTCTTAGTTTTTGAATGTGTAAAAGTCATTGCCTTAACTTGATTAACAACTGTTATGATATCTTGTTCGCTTAAATTGTTTCTTTCAATCCATGTTAATGCATCTAGTGCTTCCATACTTCCAATTTGTGTTTGTTGTAAGTCTAGTCTTGGAAAAGAGGTTACATCATAATGTCGCCATGCATTGTTCAAATGGAGTAGTACATATAGCCAGGAAGAATCTCTATGCAGGTGTTTTTCACTGTTAATCTGTGATCGGATATCTACAATTGCTTGTTTTTTATGTTCTGGGATATTTTTTGCATAATCTATTAAAGCAATGTATTCATCAATAGGATAAATCGTTTTTTCTCTTTGAATAAGTGGTGTTTTTTTATATATATTTTTGAGCCTACTGAACTTATAATTAATAGGTAAATTTGAAGTTTCTCTTGTCTCAGATAGTTCTTTCAAAAATTTGTACAATTCTATTTGTACAGTGGTGTTGATGTTGGAATTAAATATTGCTAAATTTAGTTCAGTATCCGTATAAGCAAAAATTTCTTTTAAATGTGTTATTTTAGTTAATAAAATTGTGGTATTAAATAAGGTGCGTGTCAAACTCTGTATGGTTTTACGGGTTGCTTTGCTTTTCGAAAATTTCATTTTCAAAAAGGTAAACCAATATTTCGCAGTTTCACTTCCTGTGTTGCTGAAAGTGATATCAGCTTCGCGTAATGCAGTTTGTAATACTTCGTATGGGTCAGACTCGGATTGGTAAATGATATTTTCTATATTCTGTTCTTTTTTTCTTTTTTCGTTTATAGATAATACATCTTTTTTTGAGTATATTAAATTTGGACTACTACGAAAGTTGATCCCATCACGAATTGTACATATCAAGGGAGGAACATAGATTGAATGTACATTATTTTTAATGAATTTTTGGCTCATTGTACTATGAGCGATGTTTAGTATTTTGGTTGCCTCTTCTAATGTTAAGTATTCATTGCGTATCTGTTGCCACAAATCATTCTGTTTATCAATGAGCATTGCAACATCTTCTGTTTTAAAATAAGTAATGGGGGAATTTTCATTTTTTATGGTTATAAGGTTGTATTCTTTTGCTACTTTTTCAACAGAGATTGGAGTAATAGCAAGTGTTATTGCCAAGCTTTCTTTTGCTGTATATTGAATTTTTTTTTGTTCTCTTTCTTTCAAGATTGATTGCCAATCTTTTTTGTTAAGGTACATATAATTGCAATCATTTTGGTACAATTTAACAACATCTATTGGATATTGATTTAACCAATGCTGTCGAAATGCTTTCAAAGAAGTACTTTGTTCTTTGGCAGCGGAAGTGACTGAAATGTATTCTTTTTTAAACCTTGTAACTTCCTGTTTGGGAATGAAAACTCGGTTGTAATGTATCTTGTGATTAAGTAATACAACTTTTATATGACCACTGTTGTGAAAATCACAGAAACGTTTTTCAAATGTCTCTAATGGAATCGGGGATTTGTTGTCGTTGTAACATAATTCTGCTATGGCTTCTGCAATTTTATAAAAATGTTTATTTAATAGTTGGAATGCTAATTGGTATTTAGCTAATGTATAGAGAGAATATAAAAACATTCTCTTTTCCTTTTTGAAAGAGATTACGCCTTCATTTTTTAAACGTTTAATTAAGTCAATCCCAAAAGCTGATGTTAATTCAGGGTTTTCCTTTTTAATAGTTAGAAGTGTTTTGTATTGATCTTTATAGTGCTGTAACGATTGCACCCCTTTTTGATACTCTTCAAGATGTTGTACAGCTTCTTCAATAGAAATAGCCTCTATTTTCATTGCCTCACTTCCTTAAATTAAAATTGTCTATAGTTTTTCTATTAATATCTGCGTTCTGCGTTTCGGCCGCTATGCGTATGTTATCAATAGCTTTCTTAGTTAATTGCAAGGCATTTTTTTCTTCTACATAGCTCATTACTGAACTTAAATTTTTGTCTCCTCTGGCAATAGCAACTTCAGGAATAGTAGCGTTAATTTGAAGAAGAAAGTTTGTAAAAATACCTCGACCAATATGAGTAGACCATTTTTTATCAGTGAGAAACAAATAATCGTCCATACGACCTTCCTCGCTAAGGCTCGTTAAAAATGCCTTTTTAACTTTGTTGAATAACTCTGTATAAGTTTTTCCCGACATAGCTTCCCCAGTTCTTTTTGCAATAAACAATGCATTTGGATTTCTTATGTTTTTTTGATTATTCAATCTTTCTAAAAGTTGTTTGTGTTCTTTGTATACTTGGGAAAGTAATGGGTTTGTTAATAAAGCTTGATTGCGAGGACGTTTTACACCTTCATGCTGTAAGTTTGATTTGTTTTGGAATAATTCTTGATGTCTTTCTCTTATTTTTAAAATGAATTTATTTTCCCCTAAATTTGTATCGTTCCAAAAATAAGGTGATTCGATAGCTTCTTTAGTTAAATTTACAACTTCACCTGTTCGTAATCCCCCAAAGAACTGAAAACAAATCCCAAGTGCTATATCAGGAGCAACGTCTTGCGTAATCTTAATAAATCTTTGAACTAGTTCATATCTGTTTTCACCAAAATCCACTAGTTTTTCTGATACTCTTTCGTCTCGGCCAGGGTAAATTGTACCTAGCTCTAGGCTGTTAAAAGGTGAACATTTTTCTGCATTGATCTTTTCATGAATAATCTGGTTAGTGGATAACCATTGGTAGAATTTAATTAAGTAGCTTTCTATCCTATATATATAATCAGAAGACAACTCTTCATTTCTTGCCTTAAGAGATAAGTAGGATATATATTGAGAAGCATGAATTAGCTTTAACCCAAATAAACCTTCCTCTTTTAAATTAATAAATTCCGTTGCTTTATCTCTTATCTGTTTGTTTGTATAATTTAGAAATTTTATTAGTTCATATGCTGCATTTCTTTGTGAACTCAAAGACTTAGATGCCCCTCGATAATATGTCCGTATATAATTTGTTAAAGGAGAAGGGTATATTCTATTTGTTTTTTCATCCTTTATTCCTATACCTATAGCTCTTTCCCCTATTACTCTTCCATTGATATAGTGAAAGTTATCGTATTCCTTTACTACAAATGTATAATCATATTCAAACTTCACTTCACTCTGCCCCCCCACATAAACAAAAGAATATCTATTTAATCTATGTTTAGTAGATAATATTTAGTGTTTATTTTTACCAATTTAATATATTCGTGGATAAAAAAATAAATCCTTCTATTATAAGGATTTTCGTGTGTTTTCTATGAGTTTTTTTATTTAATACCAGATAACGTTATACAAGAACTTCATCTAAAATTAAAACGAGGTGTCGATGCATCTTCGCTTCTTGTACGACAACTTCCATATCTTTTTTATTGTGAGTAACAGCATTCAATAGACGAAACGGGGTACCGGTACTTCCAGCAATTGCACTGGCAATGGATGTTTTTCCTGTACCTGGAGGACCGTATAAAATCATAGATTGAAAATGATTGGCTTGGACCATTCGCCATAAAATCTTTCCTTCACCAACTAAATGTTGTTGCCCAATAATTTCTTGAATATTTGTAGGGCGCATTCGATGTGCGAGTGGTTGTTTCATTTGGACCGTCTCCCTTAATATATAATCTCGTTCTATCGTATCATTTTTTTCTACGAAATTTGAAATAGGATGCTGTTTTATGGGAAAAATAAAGGATAATATTTTCATTTTTCTTTCAATTGTAATAATTCCCGAGTTTTTCAATGTGATTTTATGTTATCATTTTGATACACAAGTTGAAATTTCTTATAATACTATATTATGCTATAATTTCATAGGATTTTAAATTGTGTTCTTTTTATAAATAAGATATAACCAATAGAAGTGAAAATTTGAAAAGAGGTGCAAAATAGATGAAAATTTCAACGAAAGGCCGCTATGGCTTAACAATTATGATTGATCTTGCAAAAAAGTTTGGTGAAGGTCCGATTTCATTAAAATCAATTGCGCAGGCGCATGACTTATCCGAGCATTACTTAGAGCAATTAATTTCACCACTTCGTAACGCTCGTCTTGTAAAGAGTACGCGCGGGGCATATGGCGGATATGTATTATCTGATCAACCGGCTAACATTACAGCTGGGGATGTAATCCGTGTATTAGAGGGACCGATTAGTGTTGTAGAAATGATAGAAGAAGAAGAGCCAGCGCAGCGCCAGTTATGGATGCGTGTTCGTGATGCGGTGCAAGAAGTGTTAGATAGTACAACGTTAGAAGATTTAGTACGTTATGAGGAAGAAAATCACGGGGGCTATATGTTTTACATTTAATTCCTTGTGAAACGATTTGGAAAGAAGGAGATTTAATGGAACGCATTTACTTAGATCATGCTGCGACATCTCCGACTCACCCAGAAGTGGTCGAAAAGATGATTCCATATATGACAGAAATATTCGGGAACCCGTCTAGTATTCACTTTTATGGACGTCAAACTCGTCACACAGTAGATGAGGCGAGAAGAGTGTGTGCACGCAGCATTCATGCGAATCCGAATGAAATTATATTTACGAGCGGTGGTACAGAAGCTGATAATTTAGCGCTTATCGGTGTAGCACGTGCGAACCGTCATAAAGGTAACCACATTATAACGACGCAAATTGAACATCATGCGATTTTGCATACGTGCGAATTGTTAGAGCGTGAAGGGTTTGAAGTGACATATTTACCTGTCGATGAAACAGGGCGCATTCAAGTTTCTGACATACAAAAGGCATTAACAGAAGAGACGATTCTTGTATCTGTTATGTTTGGGAATAATGAAGTAGGGACGATGCAACCGATTGTGGAAATAGGAAAGCTGTTAAAAGAGCATCAAGCGTATTTCCATACAGATGCGGTACAAGCTTACGGTTTAGTAGAAATTAATGTGAAAGAGTTTGGTATTGATTTATTATCAATTTCAGCTCATAAAATTAACGGGCCAAAAGGTGTAGGTTTCTTATACGCTGGTGCAAATGTGAAATTTGAACCGTTATTAATAGGCGGAGAGCAAGAAAGAAAACGCCGTGCTGGTACGGAAAATGTGCCTAGTATTGCTGGGCTTCAGTATGCAATTCTTATAGCTGAAAAAACTCGTGAGCAAAAAAATGCCCAATATGAAGAGTTTAAAGATATAATGGTATCTGTCTTCAAAAATGAAGGCATTACTTTCGAGGTAAACGGAAACTTAGAACATCGCTTACCGCATGTACTTAATGTAAGTTTTACAGGAATGAACATTGAACCTTTCCTTGTGAACTTAGACTTAGCTGGCATTGCAGTATCAAGTGGTTCTGCTTGTACAGCTGGTTCGATTGATCCATCACATGTATTAGTAGCGATGTTTGGAAAAGACTCCGATCAAATACGTTCATCCGTACGCTTTAGTTTTGGACTTGGAAATACGAAAGAGCAAATTGAAAAAGCGGCGTACGAAACAGTGAAAATCGTGAAGCGATTAACACAAAATTAGCATGGGAGGTGACATGATGAACAAACTACCTCACGAAACACGCGTTGTCATCGGAATGTCCGGTGGCGTCGATTCATCTGTAGCAGCACTTTTATTAAAAGAGCAAGGTTATGATGTAATCGGAATTTTTATGAAAAACTGGGATGATACAGATGAGAATGGTGTCTGCACAGCAACAGAAGATTACAATGATGTAATTGAAGTGTGTAACCAAATTGGTATTCCGTATTATGCAGTAAACTTTGAAAAACAATACTGGGATAAAGTATTTACGTACTTCTTAGATGAGTACCGAGCTGGTCGTACACCAAACCCAGATGTAATGTGTAATAAAGAAATTAAATTTAAAGCATTTTTAGAGCATGCAATTGCGCTTGGTGCGGATTATGTGGCAACAGGCCATTATGCACGCGTTGCTTATATGGACGGCGAATATAAAATGCTTCGCGGTGTTGATGACAATAAAGATCAAACATATTTCTTAAATCAATTAAGCCAAGAGCAATTATCAAAAACAATGTTCCCATTAGGTGAATTAAAGAAACCGCAAATTCGTGAAATGGCGAAAGAAGCTGGCTTAGCGACAGCGGCGAAAAAAGATAGTACAGGTATTTGCTTCATTGGTGAGCGTAACTTTAAAGATTTCTTAAGTAACTACTTACCGGCACAACCAGGTGTAATGCAAACATTATCTGGTGAAGTGAAAGGGAAGCATGACGGTTTAATGTATTATACAATTGGACAACGTCATGGCCTTGGAATTGGTGGTAATGGTGATCCATGGTTTGCTGTTGGGAAAAATCTAAAAGAAAACATTTTATATGTTGATCAAGGATTCCATAACGAACTTCTATATGGTGATGAAGTTATTGCTACGAATGTAGGATGGGTAAGTAACAAAGAAAAAGAAACAGAATTTAAGTGCACGGCGAAATTCCGTTATCGTCAAGAAGACAATAAAGTAACGGTTCAAATCGTTGATGAAAATACAGTTCGTATTCTTTGTGATGAGCCAATTCGTGCAATTACACCAGGACAAGCAGTCGTTTTCTATGATGGAGATGAGTGCTTAGGCGGTGCTACAATTGATGAAGTGTACCGTAGTGGTAAGAAATTGGATTATTTAGGATAAATGAGAAGCCTCTGCCGATTAGCGGTTAGAGGTTTCTTTTACATAAAGCGAATTTTCGTTCGCTTGGAAAATACATTCTTTGTTATAATTTGTTGTAGAGGTGAAGGACATGTCAAACAAACTTGAAACAGGTATTCAATATATGCAAGAAGGAAACTGGGAAGAAGCAGCTAAAAATTTTACAGAAGCAATCGAAGAAAATCCGAAAGATGCGCTTGGGTACATTAATTTTGCAAATTTATTAGACGTATTAGGTGATAGCGAGCGAGCGATTTTATTTTATAAACGTGCACTAGAGTTAGATGATAAATCTGCAGCAGCCTATTATGGTTTAGGAAATGTATATTATGGCCAAGAGCAATTTACTGAAGCGAAAGCTGTATTTGAACAAGCAATGCAAGCTGGATTACAATCAGCTGATGTAACATTTATGTTAGGTATCACACATGTACAGCTTGGAAATGATCGTCTTGCACTACCATTCTTACAAAGAGCAACAGAATTAGATGAAAACGATGTAGAAGCTGTATTCCAGTGCGGACTTTGCTTCGCGCGATTAGAACACGTTCAAGAGGCGAAACCTTATTTTGAAAAGGTATTAGAAATGGATGAGGAGCATGCAGATGCGTATTACAATTTAGGTGTTGCGTACGTATTTGAGGAAAATAATGAGAAGGCTCTCGCTTTATTTAAGAAAGCAATTGAAATTCAGCCAGATCACTTTTTAGCGGGTAATGGCGTTCGTTTATTAGAGCAAGAAGCTGAATAAGATAAAAATATAGTTTAATGGGTAGTTATCCCTCATCTAAAAAGGTGGGGGATGTACTGCTCATTAAAGTGAAAATACCGGAAAGGAGAGGAAAAATGGGAAATCAACATGCAATGGATTTGTTTGAGGAAGAGAAAAAGTTTATAAAAGCGCAAGTTCTTCATACCATTTTCCACAACGAAGAAAACCTCTATTCCGTTGTCAGTATGAAAGTCATTGAAACGAATGAAACGTATGACGAAAAGAAAGTAATGATAAACGGTCATTTTCCCCGCATGCATGAAGATGAAGTGTTTACATTGACAGGTCATTTTAAGGACCATCCAAAGTATGGAAAACAATATATGGTTGAAACATTTAAAAAAGAATTGCCGCAAACAAAAGCAGGTATGGTGCAATATTTAGCGAGTGATTTATTTAAAGGGATAGGAAAGCGTACAGCTGAAAAAATTGTGGACCATCTCGGAGAACATGCTATTTCTAAAATTATGGATGACCCTGAGGCATTAAATGGTGTTGTTAATAAACAAAAGGCTCAGGAAATATATGAGACAATTGTTGAACATCAAGGGCTAGAGAAAGTAATGAGCTTTTTAAATGGCTACGGTTTTGGAACGAAACTTTCTATTAAGATTTACCAGCAATATAAAGAGATGACATTAGAAGTGATTCGTAATAATCCGTATCAACTTATCGAAGAAGTGGACGGGATTGGTTTTGGAAGAGCGGATGATATAGGGCGTGCGTTAGGGATATCGGGTAATCATGACGACCGTGTACGCGCAGGATGTTTTTACACATTAGAGAATGTCTCATTACAACTTGGTCACGTTTATATGAGGAAAGATCAACTTGTAAGAGAAACGATGTCACTTTTAAACAATCAAGAAGGAAGAGTGACTGAGGAAGATATTATAGGTTGTATTGAAACGATGCAAAGTGAAGGGAAAGTCATCATAGAAGAAGAACGAGTGTATTTAGCAACGTTATTCTACTCTGAGAAAGGTGTTGTAAAGTCTATTCGCAGGCTTATGAATCAAGAAGAAACACCTTCATTTCCAGAAGCAGAAGTGTTAAAAACGTTAGGTGAAATTGAAGAACAACTGAACGTACAATATGCACCGTTTCAGCAAGAAGCAATTCAAACGGCACTTCATAAACCGATGATGTTATTGACAGGTGGACCAGGAACAGGGAAAACAACAGTTATTAAAGGGATTGTTGAAATGTATGCATCACTACACGGGTTATCGTTAAATCCGAATGAATACAGTGATGATAATCCATTTCCAATACTATTAACAGCTCCAACAGGAAGAGCAGCGAAGCGGATGAGTGAATCGACAGGACTTCCAGCTTGCACAATTCACCGTTTACTTGGTTGGACGCCAGAAGGATCTTTCCAGCGTAATGAAACGGATCCTGTCCAAGGTAAGCTCCTTATTATCGATGAATTTTCAATGGTTGATATTTGGCTTGCAAATCAGCTATTTAAGTCGTTGCCGACGAACATTCAAGTTATCGTTGTAGGTGATGAAGATCAGTTGCCATCTGTAGGACCTGGACAAGTATTAAAAGATTTATTAAATGCAGGCGCAGTTCCGACAGTGAAGCTTACTGAAATTTATCGTCAAGCGGAAGGCTCATCAGTGATTCAACTTGCCCATGCGATAAAAAATGGAACTCTACCACCAGATTTAGCACAAAATCAAAAAGATCGTTCATTTATCGGCTGTACAGGAGCTCAAATTGTTGAGGTTGTGAAAAAAGTTTGTGAAAATGCTAAAACAAAAGGCTTTAGCGCAAGAGATGTACAAGTATTAGCACCGATGTACCGCGGGCCTGCTGGTATTAATGTATTAAACGAAGCGCTGCAACAAGTATTTAATCCGAAGAGGGAAAAGAGTAAAGAAATTGCTTACGGTGATGTTGTGTACCGAAGAGGCGATAAAGTACTGCAACTCGTGAATCAGCCGGAGAGCCAAGTGTTTAATGGTGATATTGGGGAAATTGTTTCGGTGTTTTATGCGAAAGAAAACGTTGAGCAACAAGATATGATTATCGTTTCATTTGATGGAATTGAGGTAACGTATACGAAGCCCGATTTAAATCAAATTACGCATGCATATTGTTGTTCCATTCATAAATCACAAGGTAGTGAATTTCCGATTGTTATTATGCCAATCGTGAAAAGTTACAACCGTATGTTACGTCGTAATTTAATTTACACGGGCATTACAAGAAGTAAGAAGTTCCTTATTATTTGCGGAGAGGAAGCAGCTTTCCAATCTGGTGTAAATCGCCTTGATGATGCAATGCGTCAAACAACCTTAGCTAGTCGCTTGCAAGAATCACAAGGAGAAGTACAGATGGTCACAGTTAATGGCGAGGAAATGGACGTGGAAAACATTTCACCGTATGATTTCATGTAACAAGGTGAAATTATATAGTGAAACTTTCAAACGCATAGCGTTGAAAGGCTCCAGTAAAATGTATAAATGAATGCAGTTTGGACATAATGGCGAATAGAATCTGGGAGACTGTAAGGAGATGAAAGCCATATGTTTATTTGTCCAAATTGCAAAGGGAAAGACATTGGAAAAATAGGTGTCAACCAATTTTATTGCTGGAATTGTTATATCGAATTATCGGTTTCAAAGGGGAAAATCCATACGCATCAAGTTGAGGAAGATGGTTCACTAAGCTCTCTTGATGATTTATTTGATGAGAATGAAAGAACGATCGGATAACGAAAAGGGGGATTTACTTTGAATCTACGCAATTCATTAATCGCATTAGGTGTTGGAGCTGCAGCATATCAATATGCTCGTAAGCAAGATGTATTTTCAAAACGCAATATGAAAAAAGCACGTAAGATGATTAAGTCTTACTTATAATCATTTCGATAAAGTGAAAAACTCCCTTGTAGACAAGGGAGTTTTTTTATGCACCCATATGCAAATAAAAAAGTCCGATCTCTGAGAAAAGATAAGATAGACCGTAGCAGCCAACGCCAAGTATTCCATACTGCCATAATTGCTTCGCTTTTTCTTTACGTGAGGAATGAATAAAGAACCCTTTCCAAATACCGAACCCGATACAAATCCATTCAAGAATCATAAAAAGTGCTGATAATCCAAGCATAAATAAAACCATAATTAGCCCTCCTGATTATATTAATTCATGCTGTATTCTCAGGGGTGGTTGTCCTTGTTATGTTATTTATATGTACGTCTTTAAAAAACAGTATGGTCCGTATGAAAAGATTTTAAAAGTTTCGCACATAACCTACCCCATTTATTTTCAAAATAAAGGTGGAGGAGGTTTTTCATGTGAAGAATCTTAAAATCATTTGGATATATCGTTTAGGATTATTGTTACTTGTTTTTCTTTGTCTGCTCGTCTTTTTAAAAATTAAGCCGCTATGGGCACCGATTATTTTTGTATTTAAAGTAGCAATCACGCCGTTTCTTATCGCGTGTTTTATTGCGTATTTATTGCACCCTTTAATTGAAAAAATTCATAAGGAAGGGATGCCCCGTACACTTGCCATTTTGCTCATTTATATCCTTTTCTTTGGCGGAATTGGTTATGGGATTTATAAAGGAACACCAGTCGTTATTAAACAGTTACAAGAGATTAATGAACAATTTCCGCAGTTTACAAAAATGTACGATTCGTGGATGGATGGCGTTACAGAACAAACGGCGAATTTCCCTTCGTTCATTCATGAAAAGGTGAAACAACTTTTTGTGGGTGTGGAAACGAAGATTCAAGCGCTTTTAAATAAAGTGATGAGTACAGCTCGTGGTGTACTCGATTCATTGCTCATTATTTTCTTAATACCGTTCATTGTATTTTACATATTAAAAGATTATGGTGAGTTTTATCATATCTTTTGGAAACTAGTCCCAAGTAAATGGCGAGGTACGGGGCAAATGC
Source organism: Bacillus sp. XB1 (assembly GCF_053557995.1). Classification (NCBI taxonomy): domain Bacteria; kingdom Bacillati; phylum Bacillota; class Bacilli; order Caryophanales; family Bacillaceae; genus Bacillus; species Bacillus sp. XB1. Next base: position 471,443 of record NZ_JBNRIL010000002.1, read on the forward strand.
TTGCGAAAGAAATTGATAAATCACTTGGAAGTTATATTCGAGGACAGTTATTTGTTTGTTTAGTATTAGGGGGAGTATCAGCTCTTTCTTTTTGGTTTATCGGTATGAAATATCCATTATTGCTTGGCATTATTATTGGGGTAACGGATATAATCCCGTACTTCGGTCCTATTTTAGGAGCAATCCCGACGTTAATGATTGCAGCAACAGTATCAACGAGTTTACTTATTAAGGCGGGGATCACAATTGCGATTTTGCAATTTGTGGAGAGTAACATTTTATCGCCTTACATCGTTGGTAAGTCACTTCGTATGCATCCCGTTATTATTATGCTTGCCTTACTAGTTGGGGGAGAGGTAGCTGGGATTGTAGGGTTGCTAATATCGGTTCCGATTTTAGCAGTTATTCGCACTGTCATTGTTCATGTGAGACCGCTCTTGAAAAAAGAAGATGTGTAAGTATAGAAGCCCTCTATGTAAGAAATAGAGGGCTAATCATATATTTATTTAGAAAGCTGCTCGTGTATCTTTTGAACGAGGGAGCTCACATCATTTGTTTGAATATGTTTTATTTTTTTCCATTCGTTATCATACATAAATACAATTTGATTGTTGAAAAGACGCTTTTGTTCTTTTAGATTAGAAATTTTTGCGAAAGAGTACTCTTCAAATATTGGATTCTTACTTACATCTGGCCCATAAAAGAATAGCCTTTTGTTCGTTAAAATTAGCAATCCTGGCCTTGCGACGGAACGATAAATAAATATGTCTAATGAACATGCTGCGTAAAATAATATCGTTTCGTCAGTCGCTAATATGTTTTTAGCTTTGCTAAGTAAGGTTGTCATTGTGATCGCTCCTTTATTTTATTAACAATAATTTAATTATAACAAAAAAGGTAATATTTAGAAATTTATATAAATTATTCTTATAAGGAGATTCCGATTTATTAATAAATGCATACTATATGAAAAGGCTGTTAAGAATGAATAGTAGAATACTTATGATTAATAAGTAATTAATCCAATATAAATGATTATCTACATTGACAAACTTAAGAGAATTCTATTATATTTAGTCATATAATACATTAAATCAATGACGGAACAAGTACGTTACAGTCCATTTATAGAGAGAAGCTTCCATATGGCTGAAAGAAGCTTTAAATGAAGGGTAACAGAAAGCTAATCCTGAGAGCAGCTAATCACTGCCGTCTTGCCACGTTACGGCACCATGAGGTGATGAATTGATTGTTATTGTAATCAATTCATAATTAGGGTGGTATCGCGAGTTAACTCTCGTCCCTTTTATAGGGACGGGAGTTTTTTATATTTAAGGAGGAAAATACAATGAAACAACTAACAGGCGCACAAATTCGTCAAATGTTTTTAGACTTTTTCCAAGAAAAAGGACATGCAGTAGAACCTAGTGCATCACTAGTTCCGCATGAAGATCCATCTCTTCTATGGATTAATAGTGGTGTAGCTACATTAAAAAAATATTTTGATGGACGTGTAATCCCACAAAATCCACGTATTACAAATGCTCAAAAATCAATTCGTACAAACGATATTGAAAACGTAGGGAAAACAGCTCGTCACCATACATTCTTTGAAATGTTAGGAAATTTCTCAATTGGTGATTACTTCAAAGAAGAAGCAATTACATGGGCTTGGGAATTCTTAACGAGCGACAAATGGATCGGATTCGATAAAGAATTACTATCAGTTACAATCCATCCAGAAGATGAAGAAGCATTCACAATTTGGAATGAGAAAATGGGCGTTCCAAAAGAGCGTATTATTCGCTTAGAAGAAAACTTCTGGGATATCGGTGAAGGACCAAGTGGACCAAATACAGAGATTTTCTATGACCGTGGAGAAGCTTACGGTAATGACTTTAGTGACCCAGAATTATATCCAGGCGGAGAAAACGAGCGTTACTTAGAAGTATGGAACCTTGTATTCTCTCAATTTAACCATAATCCAGACGGTTCATATACACCACTTCCTAAGAAAAACATCGATACAGGGATGGGTCTAGAGCGTATGACATCTATCGTTCAAGATGTGCCTACAAACTTCGATACAGACCTATTCATGCCGATGATTGGTGCAACAGAAACAATTTCTGGTGAAAAATATCGTAATGGCGATTTAGAAAAAGATATGGCATTCAAAGTAATTGCTGACCATATCCGTACAGTAACATTCGCTGTTGGTGACGGTGCTCTTCCATCTAACGAAGGCCGTGGTTATGTATTACGTCGTTTATTACGCCGCGCTGTTCGTTATTCGAAGAAATTAAACATCAATCGTCCATTTATGTTTGAATTAGTACCGGTTGTTGGAGAAGTAATGAAAGACTTCTATCCAGAAGTACTTGAAAAGAAAGATTTCATTGCGAAAGTTGTGAAGAACGAAGAAGAGCGTTTCCATGAAACACTTCATGATGGTGAAGCGATTTTAGCTGAAGTAATTGCAAAAGCAAAAGAAGAAAAAACAACTGTTATTTCTGGAGTAGATGCGTTCCGTCTATATGACACATACGGTTTCCCAATTGAATTAACAGAAGAATATGCAGAAGAAGCTGGCATGACAGTTGATCATGAAGGCTTTGAAAATGAAATGGAAAAACAACGTGAGCGTGCACGTGCTGCTCGTCAAGACGTTGATTCTATGCAAGTTCAAGGTGGTGTCCTTGGAGAAATTAAAGTAGCGAGCGAATTCGTTGGTTACGGTACAGTTGCAACAGAAAGTAACGTTGTTGCACTTGTGAAAAATGGCGAATACACAGACAGCTTACAAGCTGGTGAAGAAGGACAGTTAATTCTTGATGTAACACCATTCTATGCTGAGAGCGGTGGACAAATTGCAGACCGTGGTTACCTTCTTGCTGATGGCGTGAAAGTTCTTGTAAAAGACGTACAAAAAGCACCAAACGGCCAAAACTTGCATAAAGTTGTTGTTGAAGAAGGAACATTAACGAAAGATGCGGCTGTAAAAGCTATTATCGATACGAAAAATCGTAGTAGCGTTGTAAAAAATCATACAGCAACTCATTTACTACACCAAGCATTAAAAGACGTACTTGGAACACACGTTAACCAAGCAGGTTCTCTTGTAACTTCTGAACGTCTACGCTTTGACTTCTCTCACTTCGGTCAAGTACAAGCTGACGAATTAGAAAAAATTGAGCGTATGGTAAACGAGAAAATTTGGGAAAGTATTGATGTTGAGATTTCTCAAAAAGCAATCGAAGAAGCGAAAGAAATGGGTGCAATGGCATTATTCGGTGAAAAATACGGTGATGTTGTACGCGTTGTACAAGTTGGCGATTACAGCTTAGAGCTTTGCGGCGGTTGTCACGTTGATAACACAGCTTCTATCGGTATTTTCAAAATCGTTGCTGAGTCTGGTATCGGTGCAGGAACTCGTCGTATTGAAGCAGTAACTGGTAAGTCTGCATACGAATTAATGAACGATCAAGTAGGTTTATTAAAAGAAGCAGCAGGAAAAATGAAAACAAATCCGAAAGATATTTTAACAAGAGTTGATGGTCTATTTGCTGAAGTGAAACAACTGCAAAAAGAAAATGAATCTCTTGCTGCGAAATTAAGCAATATCGAAGCTGGAAACTTAACTGATTCTGTAATGACAGTTGATGGTGTGAATGTATTAGCAGCGAAAGTAAATGTTGCAGATATGAATAACTTACGTACGATGATGGATGATCTGAAAAATAAATTAGAGTCAGCAGTTGTTGTATTAGCGTCTGTTAATGACGATAAAGTAAACATCCTAGCAGGTGTAACGAAAGACTTAATTAGCCAAGGTTACCATGCTGGTAAACTTGTGAAAGAAGTAGCTTCTCGTTGCGGCGGTGGCGGTGGCGGCCGTCCTGATATGGCACAAGCAGGCGGTAAAAACCCAGCTCAAGTCGAAGAAGCTTTAGCATTTGTACAAGAGTACGTTAAATCTGTTTCAAAATAAAGAGATAGTAGTGTACAATGGTAGGGAGAGGAGAAGTTCTTCTCCCTATACTTACTATATAAGTGAGGTGCTTGAAATGGACGGTTTTGATAAAACAATGAAGTTTAGCATTCAAGATGAAAAACAGAGTGTCCATGTAAATGATGTACTTTTAACTGTGTATGATGCACTTCAAGAAAAAGGCTATAATCCGATTAACCAAATCGTCGGTTACTTATTAAGTGGAGACCCAGCATACATACCTCGCCATAAAGATGCACGTAGCATCATTCGCAAGCTTGAACGTGATGAGTTAATTGAAGAGCTTGTGAAGTCTTACTTGAAACATCATCGTGAGGAGTAGTTTATGCGGATATTAGGTTTAGATGTAGGTACAAAAACAGTCGGGGTTGCAATTAGCGACGAAATGGGCTGGACAGCACAAGGATTAGAAACAATTAAGATTAACGAAGAACGAGGTCACTTTGGTTTTGATCGTATTTCTGAGTTAGTAAAGCAGTACAATGTGGACAAGATAGTAGTAGGTTTACCTAAAAATATGAATGGTACAATTGGCCCGCGTGGTGAAGCGTGCCAACAATTTGCAGAAAACCTACGAGAGCTGTTACAATTAGACGTTGTAATGTGGGACGAGCGTTTGTCAACAATGGCAGCGGAACGTCTGCTCATTTCAGCCGATGTAAGCCGTAAGAAGCGAAAGCAAGTAATTGATAAGATGGCTGCAGTCGTAATCTTACAAGGATTTTTAGATAGTAAATAAGAGGTGACCAAAATGGAAGAAAATCAAATTACAATTGTAGACGAAAAAGGTAACGAACATTTATGTGAAATTATTTTCACTTTTGACGCTGAAAAATTTGGAAAAAAATCATACGTAGTCTTCTCTCCAATCGGTGAAGTAGACGAAGATGGAGACCAAATTTATGATGCAATGGCTTATGAGCAAAATGAAGAAGAGGGCGGAACTTTACTTCCAATCGAATCTGAAGAAGAGTGGGAAATGGTACAAGAAATGTTCAACACTCTAGCTGATGAGCAAGAAGCTGAATAATAAGTACTGAAAAGATGGACGACATACAGTCCATCTTTTTTTGTATTTATATGTAAAATGAAAGATTTTTTGTCGAAACTGTGTAAGTCTTTGTAGTATAATGAGACGGATTGTAGAAAAATAAAGTGTCAATTAAAAAAGATAAGTGAATTTTTAGCGTTTTTACATCGTGCTGTATAGAAAGGTGTACATACGGTCTACAATTAAGTAAGGAGGAAATGTTTTGATAGAGAATCAAGTGAAAAAGAAGCGTAGACGCATCTTTTTATTTTCGATTATTGCACTGCTTTTAGTTTGTGGTTCAGTCTATGCGTATATTTCATCCGCATTAGGACCAGTTGATAGCGGGAATAAAAAAGAGATTGAAGTAGAAATTCCGAAAGGATCATCTACAAGTAAAATTGGAGAAATTTTAGAAGAAAAAGGCGCTGTAAAAAACGGTACAGTTTTTAGTTTTTATACAAAGGCTAAATCGAAAAGTTTACAAGCAGGTACATATTTATTAAATCCTTCAATGAATGCTGAAGATGTGATCGAACAAATGTCATCTGGCAATGTGCATCGTCCGGCTCTTTATAAAGTGACGATTAAAGAAGGGGCGCAAGTAACTGAAATTGCAGAAACGATTGCGACAGAACTAAAGTGGAATAAAGATGATGTTACGCGTCAATTAAACGATAAAGCATTTATTCAAAAAATGCAGCAAAAGTATCCGAAGTTATTAACGGATAAAATCTTTGATAGCAATATTAAATACCCATTAGAAGGTTATTTATATCCTGCAACGTATTCGTTTTATAAGAAAGATACGACGTTAGAAGAAATTGTAATTCCAATGCTTGAGAAAACAAATGCAATCATTGTTCAAAATGAGGCGAAAATGAAAGCGAAGAATTGGGATGTTCATCAGCTTTTAACATTATCTTCACTTATTGAAGAAGAGGCAACTGGTTTTACAGATCGTCAAAAGATCTCTAGTGTCTTTTATAATCGTTTAGCAAAAGGTATGCCGCTTCAAACGGATCCAACGGTATTATATGCACTTGGAAAGCATAAACAACGTGTATTATACGAAGATTTAAAGGTCAACTCACCGTACAATACGTATGTTGTAAAAGGATTACCGATAGGGCCGATCGCAAACTCTGGTAAACATTCAGTAGAAGCTGCGTTAGAACCTGCGCAAACAGATTATTATTATTTCTTAGCTGCACCAAGTGGTGAAGTGTACTATGCGAAAACATTAGAAGAGCATAATGCATTAAAGCAAAAATACATTACGAAAAAATAGTGAAATGGGGAGGGATAGCGAAAAAAGTCGCACATCCCTCTTTTTTGTGGTAAAATATATCGGGTTAAAAACTGGCAGAAGAATCGTTTTTAATATCAAAACGGGACGTACAAGCTAAGGATAAAGCTGGCTTGTATTTTTATTGCATTCTATGTGTGAAAAGACGTCATAGAGGCACTTCTCCATGTAAATAAGGAGGACCATTTATGGAGGATGCAGTTAACGAGTACCTATTATCATTTATTGATCCGAAAGATAAATTAATTCTTGAAATGGAAGAATATGCAACAGAAAATCATGTGCCGATTATGGATCGACTTGGAATGGAATTTATGCTGCAATTTTTACGTTTAATTGGACCGAAAAGCATTTTAGAACTTGGAACAGCAATCGGTTATTCTAGTATTCGTATGATGCAAGCTATTCCAAATTCACGTATTGTGACAGTTGAGCGCAATCGTGAGCGATATGAAAAAGCACTTGAATATATAGAACGTTCCCCAGTAACAGATCGTATTTCAGTTATTTACGGTGATGCGTTAGAGACAGGTGAACAAGTAAAAGAACACGGGACATTTGACGTTATTTTTATTGATGCAGCAAAAGGACAGTATCGTCGCTTTTTTGACTTATATGAACCGTTATTAAATCCTGGTGGCGTAATTATTTCAGATAATGTTATGTACCACGGTCTTGTAACGACAAAAGAGAAAATTGAAAACAGACGTACACGTGGTTTAATCCGTCGTATTAAGACGTACAATGAGTGGCTTATGAACCATGAAGGATATGATACAACGATTTTCCCAATTGGTGATGGAGTAGCTGTTAGTAAAAAGAGAGGGTGACCAAGGTATGAAGAAACCTGAATTGTTAGTAACGCCAAGAGCGGTGGCGGATATCGAACAACTTGCGAAAGCAGGAGCAGATGCGGTAATGATCGGTGAGCAAAAGTTTGGTTTACGTTTAGCAGGGGAGTTTTCACGTGAAGATGTAAAACAAACTGTAAAGATTGCACATGAAAATGGTGTGAAAGTATACGTAGCCATGAACGCTATGTTCCACAACGATAAAGTAGAAGAATTAACAGATTACGTTTCATTTTTAAACGAAGTAAATGTAGATGCAATTGTTTTCGGAGATCCAGCGGTATTAATGGCTGTTCGTGAAGTAGCACCAAATATGCAGTTGCACTGGAATACAGAAACGACAGCAACAAACTGGTTCACTTGTAATTACTGGGGACAAAGAGGATCAAAGCGTGCTGTATTAGCTCGTGAGCTTAGCTTAGATGAAATTGTTGATTTAAAAGAAAATGCTGAAGTGGAACTGGAAGTACAAATTCACGGTATGACTTGTATGTTCCAATCGAAGCGTTCATTAGTAGGAAACTACTTTGAGTATCAAGGACGTAATCTTGACATTGAAAAGAAAAAATATGAAGAGAATATGTTCTTATATGACCCAGAGCGTAACAATAAATATCCAATTTATGAAGATGAAAATGGTACTCACATTATGAGTCCGAACGACATTTGTTTCATCGATGAATTAGAGGAACTAATCGATGCTGAAGTTGATAGCTTAAAAATCGACGGTGTACTAAAAAGCTCTGAATACATTATTGAAGTAACGAAGAAATATCGTCAAGCGATTGATTTATGCGTAGAAGATCGTGATGCATATTATGACGTGAAAGATGATCTATATAAAGAAATAGAAGAAATGCAACCAGTAAATCGTCCGTTAGATACAGGATTCTTCTTTAAAGAAACGGTTTACTAAACGAGGAGGGTGTAGGAAATGACTGTACAAGAAATTTCACGAGTGATCGATGGCAAACGTGTTATTGTGAAGAAACCTGAACTGTTAATCCCTGCGGGTAACTTAGAAAAATTAAAAGTAGCTATCCATTACGGGGCAGATGCTGTATATTTAGGTGGACAAGAATTTGGTCTTCGTTCGAATGCAGGTAACTTTACGCTAGAAGAAATGGCAGAAGGCGTTGAGTTTGCAAAGAAGTATGGAGCAAAAATATACGTAACAACAAATATCTTTGCACATAATGAAAATATGGACGGGCTAGAGGAATATTTAAAAGGGATTGAAAAAGCTGGCGTAACGGGAATTATCGTTGCTGATCCGCTTATCATTGAGACTTGTAAACGCGTAGCGCCTTCTGTTGAGGTGCATTTAAGCACACAGCAATCACTATCCAACTGGAAAGCAGCACAGTATTGGAAAGAAGAAGGTTTACATCGTCTTGTATTAGCTCGTGAAGCAAGCTATGAAGAAATGAAAGAAATTAAAGAAAAAGTGGATATTGAAATTGAAGCGTTCGTCCATGGTGCAATGTGTATCGCATATTCAGGAAGATGTACATTAAGTAACCATATGACAGCGCGTGATTCTAATCGTGGTGGTTGTTGCCAATCTTGCCGCTGGGATTATGATTTAGTTCAAACAGTATCACAACATAAAGATGCAAAAGAGCTTCCTCTATTCCAAGAAGGAGATGCTCACTTTGCGATGAGTCCAAAAGATTTAAATTTAATTTTATCAATTCCAAAAATGATTGAAATCGGAATCGATAGCTTAAAGGTAGAAGGACGTATGAAATCAATCCATTACGTAGCGACTGTAGCAACTGTATATCGTAAAGTAATTGATGCGTATTGTGCGGATCCAGATAACTTTGAGTTTAAACAAGAATGGTTAGATGAGCTTGATAAATGTGCAAATCGTGATACAGCTCCTGCATTCTTTGAAGGGGTTCCAGGACATCAAGAGCAAATGTTTGGAAATCATAGTAAGAAAACAACGTATGATTTTGCTGGTTTAGTGTTAGATTATAATGAAGAAACGGGCATCGTAACGATTGAGCAACGTAATCATTTCAAACCAGGACATGAAGTGGAGTTCTTTGGACCAGAAATAGAAAACTTTACGCAAACGGTGGAGAAAATTTGGGATGAGGATGGAAACGAATTAGATGCAGCGAGACATCCGTTGCAAATCGTGAAATTCAAAGTGGATCAACGAGTGTATGTGAATAATATGATGCGCAAAAGCATACTTCAATAAGAAAGAGTGATAGTCGAATGGGGACGAATAAGCCTGTTGTAATTGGAATTGCTGGTGGTTCGGGATCAGGTAAAACGAGTGTAACGAAAGCGATTTTTGACCATTTTAAAGGTCATTCTATTTTAATCTTAGAGCAAGATTATTATTACAAAGATCAAAGCCATTTACCAATGGAAGAGCGTTTAAAAACAAATTATGATCATCCGCTTGCGTTTGATAATGATCTGTTAATTGAACATTTGCAGCAGTTGCTTGCATATGAGCAAATTGATAAGCCTGTATATGACTATACATTGCATACGCGTTCAGAAGAAATTATTCCGGTTGAGCCGAAAGATGTAATTATTTTAGAAGGAATTCTTATTTTAGAAGACCCACGTCTTTGCGAGTTAATGGACATTAAATTATTCGTTGATACGGATGCTGACCTTCGTATTCTGCGCCGCATGCAACGTGATATTAAAGAGCGCGGTCGTACGATGGATTCAGTTATTGATCAGTACGTAAATGTTGTACGTCCAATGCACAATCAATTTATTGAGCCTTCTAAGAAATTTGCGGATATTATTATCCCTGAAGGTGGACAAAACCACGTTGCAATTGATATTATGGTGACAAAAATTGCAACAATTCTTGAACAAAAAGTAAATTTGTAATAGCATAGTAAAAGATATACGGTAGGAAGGGATTTTTTCCCTTCTTATCGAATACAATGAAACATGCAACCTCATCTATATATAGGTGAGGGCATATTTATATCAACTTTCCATACATATCTTCTTTATATAAAGAAGAATTGGAAATACGGGGTTGTATGTGACAACTCCGCTAGTGCAAGGGTACTAGAAACCTCCGCTAACAATGGAAGCGGAGGAGTTTTCATATGGAACTCCTCTTTTTTTCAGGGGATTGGTATATAAAAGGAGTGGAAAATATGTCAACAGAAAAAACATACCCTATGACGCAAGAGGGTAAGCAAAAACTAGAGAACGAACTTGAGCAATTAAAAACAGTAAGACGTAAAGAAGTAGTAGAACGTATTAAAATCGCACGTAGCTTCGGGGATCTTTCTGAGAACTCTGAGTACGATGCAGCGAAAGATGAGCAAGCGTTCGTAGAAGGACGTATTACACAATTAGAAAATATGATTCGTAACGCAGTTATCATTAAAGATACTGGCGAAGTATCTACTGTTGTTACATTAGGTAAAACAGTAACATTTAAAGAATTACCAAACGGAGATGAAGAAGCGTATACAATCGTAGGTAGCGCGGAAGCTGATCCATTCGAAGGAAGAATTTCTAACGATTCTCCAATCGCAAAAAGCTTATTAGGTAAGCAAATTGGTGAGAAAGTAACAATCCAAACACCAGGCGGAGAAATGCAAGTAGAGATTGTCTCTGTAAAATAAAAAAAAGATTCTCCTATCGGGAGAATCTTTTTTTTCTATAGAATGAAAAAAATTGTGTAAACCTTAGAGTGATTCGACAAAAAATGTCAAAAAAACACTTTAAGCTTTGATATCATAATTAGAGACCATAGGTTTTAAAAGGGAAAAGGGGCTAATTATGAAACATAAAATCTTTACAGGATTGGTTTGTAGTATCTCCATATTAGGACTTGCTGCATGCGGAACGAATGAAGAAACTACATCATCAAAGGGAGAAAAAGTGAAGCAAGAAGAAAAAAAGGATATTAAAGCAACTGAGAGTTCAAAAGCCTTAGAAAATCCACAAGATAAAAAGGAATTTAATGATTTTGATGTAGCGTATCAATTAGCAATTGTCATGAAAATATTTCAAGATGTAACGATTAAGTATGATTACGCAATTGGGAATCCAGATTATTTATTGCGAGATTCGATGGATCAAAAAACAATAGATGATATGAAGAATATGTTACAAGAACAGGCGAAGAATAATGATAAAATTTTAAAAGATGAAGTGAATCAAGCATATACATATTTAAAACAATCGAAAGTAAGTAATAAAGATGATATTCAAAAAATAATAGATGCACAAAATAATTATTTACATATTGTAGATAAGATGATTACTTGTATTGATTCTGTAACAGTTGAGAATGCAAAAGAAAAAAGAAATGAAATGGATAATCTTAGTAAGGATTATTTAAAAATAGCGGCTAATGTAACAACCACTGTAATTGAAGTTGCTAAAAACACTGGAGTGAATGAAACTGAATTTAGATCGCTTCTTATGAAATTTTTAGAGAAGCCAAAGAAACAATAATAGCCTTATATAATATCTGTTTTTGTTTTGGAGATTGTATAAATAAAATAGTACCTCGTCTAAACTACAATAGACGAGGTGTTTTTTATGAAAATAAAACGGAGAATTACAATTGTTTTAATTTGTTTTATGAGCGTTATGTTTGTATTGCTTTGTCGTTTAATCCAAATTCAAATTATAGATACAGAATCATTTACTGATCGCAAAATAAATTTAATTGAAAAAAGTGTTACGCAACGCACACAATCCATTACAGTAGACGATGGACGTGGGCAGTTTATAGATCGTAATGGTAAAAAAATAGGTGAGGAAAAATATCCTGTTTTAATTATTTTTCCATTTTTACAAATAAAAAATGACATGTTAGAGAAAATCGCGCATATCATTGGTGTGTCGAGACAAGAGATTAGAAGACAAATGAAAAATAATAAAAATGCATTTACACTACAAGGAGAAACTGCTCCATTTCGAGTGACACGAGAGCAGATGGAGAAGGTAAATGAATTACATGTATTAGGTATTGTAGCAGCTGAAGTGCGATTAAAACAAACTGGAGAGATAAATCATTTAATTGGTGATGTAGGGGAGAACGAAAGGGAGTTTCAAAAGCGATATGGAGAATTGAAAAGAATCTCAAAACAAACGCCGATAGGTATTTCAGGATTACAGCAATCATTTGATGAATTTCTATTGACTGATGGAGAGGCAAAAGTATTATATCAAGTAGATCGGCAAGGAGAACCAATTTTCGGAAAGCAAGCGAAATACACTTCACCAGGAAATCCATTTTATCCAGTTAGGATTCAAACTACTTTACATAAAGAGTTGCAGCAAAAAGCAGAAGAAGTGATTGAAGCGAATGAAATAAAGAAGGGGGGACTAGTATTACTTGATGTAAAGACAAATGAAATATTAGCGATGGCTAGTAAGCCGTCTTTACAAGTAAGGGATGAGAATTTATATAAAACTACACTTGAAAATCAAATGTTAACGCCACATTTTCCAGGCTCTGTTTTTAAAACAGTAGTTGCAGCTGCAGTCATTGATCAAAAAGTAAATTTGTTTAATCGGACATTTAACTGTAACAAAGATTTATATGGTGAAAACGACCCGCAAGTTAGGATGGGTACACTTAACTTTAAAGAGAGCTTTGCTAGGAGCTGTAACAGGACATTTTCCGAGTTAGGTAACGAGCTATTACAAAAGGATAAGACGGTGCTACAAACATACGTAGCAGCTTTAGGAGCAAATGAAAAGGTTGGATGGAAAGGTTCTGTATTTCATACACCTCATTTTGAGCAAATGCCAGAAGAAAAGGGTACTACTATTTGGGGGAATGAAGAAAATAAAAATAGTAAAAAAGCGGTAGAACAAACAGCAATTGGACAGAAAGATGTACGTATATCACCTCTAGCAATTGCAAATATGATGGCGACGATTGCAAGGAATGGAGAAAAGATGGAAGTGAAAGCAGTTGAAAAAATAGTATATAAAAATGGAGCGGATTTTTTTACATTTGAGAGCCATACGTTAAATGGAAAACAGCTTTCGTATGAAACAGTGAAAACATTACAAGAGTTATTAAGAGGCGTTGTAACAAGGGAGAAAGGAACAGGAACGGCATTCCGTTCGTTGCCACTAAGTGTCGCTGGAAAATCCGGGACAGCGCAAACAGGGAAAGGGACGAGGGTGAATCGCTGGTTTGCAGGTTATTTTCCGTATGAGAATCCAAGATATGCTTTAGTTGTTGTTGATCTAGAGACTGATAGCAAAGTGAATAAAGTTACACCTATTTTTAAAGATATGGTAGGAGCAATCTATCAATTGGAGAATGAAAAGTAATCTTGCAATTTATAGTGAAATGTCTTCATTTCATGAAAATATCATTGTAAATGTTCAACCTTTCTAGATTTAATGTTACAATAGCAATTAGGAAAAACTGCATGGAGGTTTGGAGAATGGCAGGAGGATCAAGATTCCAACAGAAACAACAAAAACGTCGTCAAAACGGTGTTTTAAATATTGCAATCGCTATTGTATTACTATTAGTAGCTATTGTAGCATATCAATTGTTCGTTCCTAGTACGAAAGAGCAAGCATCTTCTACTGATAAGAAAGTCTCTCAACAAACAACAAAGAATGAGAAAGCTGGAAAATCAGAAGATAAAGAATCTGCTAAGAAAAAAGAAAAAGAACAAGAGCAAGCAGAAGCTAAGAAAAAAGCTGAAGAAGAGAAGCTAAAGGCTGAAGAAGAACAGAAAAAAGCTGAAGAAGAAGCGAAAGCTAACGAGAAAGTATCAGCTGAGAAAACTGTATCTAAGGCAAAAGAGGCGTATACAAAACCTTCTTGGAAAGCTGTGGGAACAGAACAAGGTTCATCACCAGCGATGACGTTTAAACAGGGTTCATCAGATTGGAATGAGATGCAAAGTGCAATTGCTGCAGGTGTTGAAGTACCGAAAGAGCAATTAGTATTCCATTTTGTTGGAAGAGACAAAACTGGAAAGAGCAAAGCTTATGGTGATGTTCAAGATAAGCAAAGTGGGAAAAGATATTATGTAAATATTGATTGGGTAGACAATGAGGGCTGGAAACCAGTACTTGTTCAAACTCTAAACTAAAAAAGAGAGGCTCCTTAGGAGCTTCTCTTTTTTGTTAACGCAATTTCTTTAATTTAAAATGAACAACCGCGCTATAATACGGTCTTTTGCTTTCAGGATCCATAACCATTTGATGTGAGATGTGATGAACTTCAAGCATAAGTGCTTTATTATTATCAATTTGTTCACTAATTTTTCGTTCTAAAGAAGCTAAGTCTCCCGCTTCAAAAAACTCTACTTTATCTTCTAACATTTCAAAGGTAAATGACATGAAGACGGCCCCTCTCCTATGTAATCAACTATAGTGTAACAAAGAAAAGAAGGAAATACCATGTACATTTCAATTGACATTTTTAGAAAGAGGGAATATCATACTGATAAAACCGATAAGAAAAAGGGGAATTTTTATGGGTACAGAATTTAATGGTTTATTTGATGAGTGGGCTCATACGTACGACTCATTTGTACAAGGCGAAGATATACAATATAAAGAAGTTTTCGCCCATTATGAGGACATTCTAGAGGATGTAGTTAACAAGTCATTTGGTAATGTATTAGAATTTGGTGTCGGTACAGGTAATTTAACAAATAAATTATTACTTGCTGGCCGCACAGTTTACGGTATAGAACCGTCGCGTGAAATGCGCATGATTGCAAAAGAGAAATTGCCAAAAGAATTTTCAATTACAGACGGTGATTTTCTTTCGTTTGAAGTTCCAAATTCAATTGATACCATTGTAAGCACCTATGCATTTCATCATTTAACAGATGATGAAAAAAATGTAGCGATTGCGAAGTATAGTCAATTGCTAAACAAAGGTGGTAAAATAGTGTTTGCTGATACGATATTTGCAGATCAAGATGCATATGATAAAACTGTTGAAACAGCAAAACAAAGAGGTTTCCACCAGTTAGCAAACGATTTGCAAACGGAATACTATACACGTATTCCAGTTATGCAGACTATTTTTGAAAACAATGGCTTCCATGTAACGTTCACGAGATTAAATCATTTCGTTTGGGTAATGGAGGCAACTAAGCAATAGAAAGAGGGATTAGATTGAGAATTGCTGTAATTGGAGCAATGGAAGAAGAAGTACGTATTTTACGTGATAAATTAGAACAAGCAGAGACAGAAACGGTTGCAGGTTGTGAATTTACGAAAGGGCTATTAGCAGGGCATGAAGTAATCTTGTTAAAGTCTGGTATTGGTAAAGTAAACGCAGCGATGTCAACGACAATTTTATTAGAAAAATATAAGCCTGAAAAAGTAATTAATACTGGTTCAGCTGGTGGATTCCATCATTCTCTAAACGTTGGTGATGTAGTTATTTCCACTGAAGTTCGTCACCATGACGTAGATGTAACAGCATTTAACTATGAATATGGTCAAGTACCAGGAATGCCGCCTGGATTTAAAGCTGATGAGGCGTTAGTTGCATTAGCTGAGAAATGTATGCAGGCTGAAGAAAATATTCAAGTTGTAAAAGGTATGATTGCAACAGGTGATTCATTTATGAGTGATCCGAACCGCGTTGCAGCCATTCGTGATAAATTTGAAAATCTTTATGCGGTAGAAATGGAAGCAGCAGCTGTTGCACAAGTATGCCACCAATATGAAATTCCGTTTGTTATTATTCGCGCACTTTCTGATATTGCTGGTAAAGAATCAAATGTTTCATTTGATCAGTTTTTAGATCAAGCAGCTCTTCATTCTACAAACTTTATCGTAAAAGTGTTAGAAGAGTTAAAGTAATGTAACAAAAAGGCAACTGTCTCATATAAAGAAAATACATACAGTTGCCTTTTCTTTATTGGCAAACAAGGGGGAGAACACGATGAATGTATATCGTGGAGTTCATGAGTTAATTGGTCATACACCAATTGTAGAAATTACTCGTTTTTCACTTCCGAAAGGAGTCCGTTTATTTGCAAAGCTTGAATTTTATAACCCAGGCGGAAGCGTTAAGGATCGTTTAGGAAGAGAATTAATCGAAGATGCGCTAGAAAAAGGGCTTGTTACCCGGGGTGGAACAATTATTGAACCGACTGCTGGGAATACTGGTATTGGACTGGCACTTGCAGCATTAGAACATGATTTACGTGTTATTGTTTGTGTACCAGAGAAATTTAGTATTGAAAAACAAGAATTAATGAAAGCACTAGGTGCAACGGTCGTGCATACACCGACTGAGCAAGGAATGACCGGTGCAATTGCTAAAGCAAAAGAGTTAGTAAATGAACTACCGAATTCATACTCTCCAAGTCAGTTCGCAAATGAGGCAAATCCTCGTGCATATTTTAAAACACTAGGACCTGAACTGTGGGACGCATTGAATGGAGAGATTAACATATTTGTTGCTGGAGCAGGAACTGGCGGTACGTTTATGGGGACTGCATCTTATTTGAAAGAAAAAAATATAGATATTAAAACAGTTATCGTAGAGCCAGAAGGATCTATTTTAAATGGTGGTAAGGCTGGTTCACATGAGACCGAAGGAATTGGACTGGAATTTATCCCGCCATTTTTGAAGACATCTTATTTTGATGAAATTCATACGATTTCTGATCGAAATGCATTTTTACGAGTGAAAGAATTAGCGCAAAAAGAAGGACTTCTCGTTGGGAGCTCTTCAGGAGCAGCATTTCATGCGAGCTTACTGGAGGCAGAGAAGGCAGCACCAGGTACAAATATTGTAACGATTTTTCCTGATAGCAGTGAGCGCTATTTAAGTAAAGACATATACAAAGGATGGGAATGAAAAATGAGAGCAAAGACAAAGTTAATTCATGGTATTCGCATAGGAGAACCTTCAACTGGATCTGTAAACGTACCGATTTATCAAACAAGTACGTACAAACAAGAAGCAGTTGGTAAGCATCAAGGATATGAATATTCACGTACAGGTAACCCAACACGTGCAGCTTTAGAAGAAATGATTGCTGTATTAGAAAATGGGCATGCTGGATTTGCATTTGGTTCAGGAATGGCTGCTATTACAGCGACAATTATGTTGTTCTCAAAAGGTGACCACGTTATTTTAACAGATGATGTTTATGGCGGAACATACCGCGTTATTACGAAAGTATTAAACCGTTTCGGTATTGAGCATACATTCGTAGATACAACAAACTTAGAGGAAGTTGAAGAAGCGATTCGTCCAAATACGAAAGCAATTTATGTGGAAACACCAACGAACCCACTACTAAAAATTACTGATATTAAGAAAATATCTACTCTTGCTAAAGAGAAAGACCTATTAACAATTATTGATAACACATTCATGACGCCATATTGGCAGTCGCCGATTTCTTTAGGAGCAGATATTGTGCTTCATAGTGCAACGAAATATTTAGGAGGTCATAGTGATGTAGTTGCAGGTTTAGTAGTTGTAAATAGCCCACAACTAGCAGAAGATCTTCACTTTGTACAAAACTCAACAGGAGGTATTCTTGGGCCACAAGATAGCTTCTTACTACTTCGCGGTTTAAAAACATTAGGAATTCGTATGGAAGAACATGAAACGAATTCACGTGCTATTGCTGAGTTCTTAAATAATCATCCAAAAGTAAATAAAGTATATTACCCAGGTCTTGAATCACATCAAAATCACGAATTAGCAACAGAACAAGCAAACGGGTTTGGTGCTATTATCTCATTTGATGTAGATAGTGAAGAAACATTAAATAAAGTACTTGAGAAACTACAATACTTTACACTTGCTGAAAGCTTAGGAGCGGTAGAAAGTTTAATTTCTATTCCATCTCAAATGACACATGCATCAATCCCAGCTGATCGCCGCAAAGAATTAGGAATTACAGATACATTAATTCGTATTTCTGTCGGTATTGAAGATGGTGAAGATTTAATTGAAGATTTAGCACAAGCGCTAGCATAATAAAAAATGCACTGCTCTATATTAGCAGTGCGTTTTTTTATTACGTCTTTTTGTGAAACGTTTCACAAAATAGACATACACAAACGAAATGATTTCATGTATATTGAATTCAGGAAACGTTACTCACGAACAAACTTGTGAAACTTTTCACAAACAATGAAATTCATGTAGGAAAGCATCTCTATTTTTTTGTGTTAATTGGGACTTATTTTGACCTACAGGGACATATAAGGACCGTAATAGTAGAATAGGAGGAAATTTACATGGTAGTCAAAGAGAAAGTTGTAAATGAAATGCAGGAAGTAAAAAAGATGATTGATACGCTAGTAAATAATGGTCAACAAGCTTTACAAGCATTAGAAAGTTTTACACAAGAGGAAATTGACAACATTGTTCATGAAATGGCATTAGCAGGTGTTGATCAACATATGCCGCTAGCAAAATTGGCAGTTGAAGAAACTGGCCGTGGTGTATATGAAGACAAATGCATTAAAAATATTTTTGCCACTGAATATATTTGGCATAGTATAAAGCAAGATAAAACGGTAGGGACTATTCACGAAGATCCTCATGAAGAAATAATAGAAATCGCGGAACCTGTCGGTGTAGTAGCTGGAGTAACACCAGTAACGAATCCAACGTCGACAACAATGTTTAAAGCGTTAATTGCGATAAAAACAAGAAATCCAATTATTTTCGCATTTCATCCTTCCGCACAAAAATGTTCTGTGGCAGCAGCGAAAACCGTATATGATGCAGCGATGAAAGCTGGTGCACCAAAACACTGTATTCAATGGATTGAAAGACCGTCTGTTGAAGCGACGAAACAATTGATGAACCATGATGGTGTAGCACTCGTTCTAGCAACTGGAGGCGCTGGTATGGTGAAATCAGCTTACTCTACTGGAAAACCAGCGTTAGGCGTTGGTCCTGGTAATGTACCGTGTTATATAGAAAAATCAGCACATGTAAAACGAGCTGTTAATGATTTAATTTTATCAAAAACATTTGATAACGGTATGATTTGTGCATCGGAACAAGCAATCATTGTCGATAAAGAAATTTATGATGATGTTAAAACAGAAATGATTGAAAACAGTTGTTACTTTGTAACAGAAGAAGAAAGAAAAAAATTAGAAAAGCTCGTTATAAATGAAAATACATGTGCAGTAAATAGTGATATTGTAGGGAAATCAGCACAGTATATTGCCGATTTAGTTGGGATCACTGTTCCTGGACATACAAAAATGCTTGTAGCTGAAATTCAAGGTATCGGAGCAGCATATCCGTTATCCCGTGAGAAACTGAGTCCAGTATTAGCTTGTGTGAAGGCAAATTCATTAGAAGAAGGATTTACATATTGCGAAGAAATGTTGAACCTCGGTGGTTTAGGACATTCAGCAGTTATCCATTCTACAAATAAAGATGTGCAAAAGCAATTTGGGTTACGTATGAAAGCTTGCCGTCTCATTGTAAATGCACCTTCATCACAAGGTGGAATAGGGGATATATATAATGGATTTATTCCATCACTTACACTTGGTTGTGGTTCATACGGAAAGAATTCAGTTTCCCAAAATGTAACAGCGACTCATTTATTAAATATAAAAAGGCTGGCAAATAGAAAAAAGAATATGCAGTGGTTCAAACTGCCACCAAAAATTTATTTTGAAAAACATGCTACAGCTTATTTAGCAAATATGCCTAACATTTCACGTGCATTTATTGTAACGGACCCCGGAATGGTTGAACATGGCTATGTCGATACAGTCGCGCACTATTTAAACAAGAATGCAAATGATGTGAAAGTTGAAGTTTTCTTTGAGGTCGAACCAGATCCATCAGATGAAACTGTTTTCAAAGGTGCGGAAATGATGAAAAGCTTTAAGCCAGATGTAATTATCGCACTTGGTGGTGGTTCAGCTATGGATGCAGCAAAAGGAATGTGGTTATTCTATGAGCATCCAGAAACGACATTCTATGGTATTAAACAGAAATTTTTAGATATAAGAAAACGTACATGTAAATATCCGGAATTAGGAAATAAGGCGCAGTTTGTTGCGATTCCAACGACATCAGGAACGGGATCAGAAGTGACACCATTTGCGGTTATTACAGATAAGAAAAATAATATAAAGTATCCGCTCGCAGATTATGAATTAACACCAGATGTAGCAATTGTTGATCCACAATTTGTAATGACAGTACCACCACATGTAACAGCAGATACTGGTATGGATGTTTTAACACATGCAATTGAGGCGTATGTGTCTGTTATGGCAAATGACTATACAGATGGATTAGCATTAAAAGCTATTGATCTCGTATTCAAATATTTACCGAGAGCATATAAAGATGGAAATGATGAAGAAGCAAGAGAAAAAATGCATAACGCTTCTGCAATTGCAGGGATGGCATTTGCAAATGCTTTCCTCGGTATTAATCACAGCTTAGCACATAAGATTGGACCAGAATTCCATATTCCGCACGGACGTGCAAATGCCATTCTAATGCCGCACGTAGTCCGCTATAATGCTATTAAGCCAAGAAAACACGCATTGTTCCCAAAATATGAGCACTTTGTGGCAGATGAAAGATATGCACATATAGCGAGAATGCTCGGGCTTCCAGCAAGTTCGGCAGCAGAAGGAGTGGAATCACTCGTCCAAGCAATTATTGAGCTTGGAAAAAGCTTAAATATTAATATGAGTATTGCGGGACAAGGAGTCGATAAAGAGCAATTTGAAGAGGTTGTTGGAGTATTAGCAGAAAGAGCTTTTGAAGATCAATGTACAACTGCTAATCCAAAGTTACCGCTTATTTCAGAGCTGAAAGAAATTTATATGGAAGCATATAAAGGTGAATAATGATAAAAAAAGAGCCGCAGTAAAAGCGGCTCTTTTTTTATTGGAAAACATCTCCCAGAATGGCTGTATTTACTGGTCTTTCAGTTTCATAGAATATGATACAGTGAAATGGAGGAGTGAGAATATAATGAAAGAATTAAAAGGAAAAATAGAAGATTATACTCGGTTTGGACAAATGCTTCTCGCTGTAAGTACATTGTTAATGGTTGGCTTATTGATTCCGAGTGGAGCAAAAGAGACAATCCAATTTTTTGTTATGATGGGGAGCATCGTTATATTTTTAAGCTTATCGTTCTTTTTCTTTCAGCGTGTGAAAGTGATGCGTGACCAGCTAGAGGAAAATGAATGTGAATAATATTGTTAACTAGAGCGCAGCGAAAAGAAAAAATCTTTTTGTCGCGCTTTTTGTTTTTTTGTAGGAAAATATATGCGTTTCGTGTTGACAATGATAATCCTTATCAATTAAAGTAGAATAGTAGTTAATGATTATCATTATCAATTAGAGGTGAAGGAATGAAAAAATCTATTACGCTATTTACAGCGATTTTATCTATTTTTTTCTTGTTAATAGGTTGCAGTGCCAAAGGGGACGAAAAAGCGTCTGCAACCAAAACAGAAAAAGGAAAAGAGAAAATCGAAATTACCGACCTATCAGGAAGAAAGGTAACATTCGATAAAGTGCCAGAAAGTTTTGCAACATTAAGTATGGGGGATATGGATATTATTCATGCTTTAGGTGGAAAAATAGTAGGTCGCCCGGATACGAAATTAACTCTTCCAGATGAGCTAAAGAAAGCACAAGTAATTGGGAATGCACATCAACCGAATTTTGAGCAAATTGCTAGTTTAAAGCCCGATGTACTTGTTGCTAACAATGGATTCCAAAAGAATGTGCCAACGGTTGAAGGACAAGGAACGCAAGTTATCATTTCTTCTGCGAATTCTGTACAAGATATTCAAAAAAATATTGAATTATATGGAACGGTAATGAAGAAAGAAGATAAAGCAAAAGAAATTAATCAAAAAATGAATGATCAAATGAAGAAATATGAGAAAAAGAGCGATGCGAAAGCATTGCTAGTGTATGGCGCACCAGGAACTTATTTAGCGGCATTACCAACATCTTTATCAGGTGATATTTTAGAAAAAACAGGCGGAAAAAATATTGCTTCTGATTTTCCAGAAACGAAAGAATATCCGCAATATGCACAGCTAAGTGTAGAACGTATTATTGAGGCGAATCCAGATGTGATTTATTTAATTACACACGGAGATCCAAAAAGTGTGAAAAAAGCATTCGAAGGCGAAATGATGAAAAATGAAGCGTGGAAAAATTTAGAGGCAGTAAAACAAAACCGCGTAGTTATTTTGCCACCTGATTTATTTGGATCTAATCCTGGTACAAAAGTTACAGAAGCGATGGACTTTATGTATAAAAGTATACAAGATGTAAGGAAATGATACTATGGAAAGTAGTGAAGTAGTAAGAGAAAAGGAACATCCTTTTGCGAAAAAAAGATGGATAATAGCAGTTACTTTAGTTGTATTAACAATCCTAGGTCTCTTTTACGGTCTTTTCGCAGGAAGTTTATCCTTTTCTGTACGAGATATTCTAACGGGTATACAAGATGAAGGTTCGACAGTTCATCGAATTGTATGGGATCTTCGCATACCGAGAGTGCTCATTGGGTTTATAGTAGGAACATGTTTAGCTGCATCTGGTACACTGCTACAAGGAGTTATGAGAAACCCTCTTGCAGATCCTGGTATTATCGGAGTTTCATCTGGGGCAGGCCTTGTAGCAATTGTCATCATGATTTTATTCCCACAGCATCTAGCTTTTTTACCACTAGGGGCGTTTTTAGGAGCTTTCATAACAGCGATGGTTATTTATGCTTTATCATGGCAAAAAGGGGCACCACCTTCAAGAATCGTCTTAGTAGGGGTGTCGATCAATGCATTAATTGGTGCAGCAACGTCAGCATTAATGTTATTACATAGTGACAAAGTACAATCGGTGTTACCGTGGCTAGCGGGTGGTATTGGTGGTGTAAGTTGGGCACATTTAAATATGATTATTTATTATGCAATATTCGCCATTATATTAGCTTTCTTTGGTATTAAGCATATTCGAGTGTTAATGCTTGGAGATGAAATGGCAAAGTTATTAGGACATAACGTGGAAAAAAGTCGGTTTTATTTAATCGTAGTAAGTACATTATTAGCTGGAATTGCAGTAAGTGTGTCTGGTCTTATTGGATTTGTCGGTCTTGTCGTACCACATATGCTACGTTTATTAGTTGGAAATGATTATAGATATTTGCTACCTTTATCATGCCTTGGCGGCGGGGTATTACTTGTTTTTGCGGATGCAATAGCTCGAAGTTGGTTTGACCCAATCGAATTGCCTGTTGGTATTTTACTGTCCTTCTTAGGTGGTCCGTTCTTCTTATATTTAATTCATAGAGGAGGAAAACAAAGTGATTTCCGTTAACAAAGTGTTTTACGCACACTCTGAAAGATTTCAAATGCAAAATATGAATGTACATATTAAGGCTGGAGAAATCGTTAGTTTAATTGGTCCGAATGGATCGGGAAAATCTACTTTGCTTCGTTTAATAGCAAGGCTACTGAAACAAAGCGAAGGGGACATCATTTTAGATGGGAAAAATATTCATATGATGAAGAGTGCTGATGTAGCGAAGCAATTAGCAATGTTACCACAAATGCATGATCATCAATTAGATTTAACAGTGAAAGAACTAATTGAGTTCGGAAGAGGTCCACATAAATCATGGAGTAGCCACTTAAATAAAGAAGATGAAGAAATTGTTGATTGGGCATTATCTGTTACAAATCTTGAAGGGTATGAATATCGTCTTTTACATTCTTTATCAGGAGGGGAACGGCAACGTGCTTGGATTGCGATGACGCTAGCGCAACGTACAAATGTCTTATTATTGGATGAACCAACAACCTTTTTAGATATCGTTCACCAGTTGGAAGTAATGGAACTTGTGAAACGATTAAATGAGGAGTTTGGAATGACAATTATAATGGTTTTACATGACATTAACCAAGCTGCTCAATATAGCGATCGTTTACTTGTATTAAAGCGAGGAAAAATTCAGTATGATGGTATACCAGAAGAAGTACTATGCCATGAAATGTTTCAACATGTATTTGGCATAGATGTAGATATTTTTCAGGGAAGTGACAAGCCTTTTTTTACACCGAAACGAATTTCTAAAAGGGGAGAAGAGCGATGCAAACAGAAGAGCGTATTACCATTGAATTAGTAAGAGAATTTGTTATGGCAGCTCACGGGGATTTAGAGAAAGTACAAGAGCTATTGGTTGAATCACCAAGCTTACTTCACGCCTCTTATAATTGGGGTGGATCAGATTGGGAAAGTGCGTTAGGCGCATCGGCACATGTAGGTCGTAAAGATATTGCTCTTTATTTACTAGAAAAGGGTGCTCGGATGGATATTTTTGCAGCAGCTATGCTTGGTGAATTAGAAGTTGTACAAGCTATTTTAGTAGCTCAACCAGAAGCATTGCGCGCATCTGGTCCTCATGGTATTTCTCTTCTTCAACATGCACGAATGGGTGGAGAGAAATCTAAGCGTGTATATGATTATTTAGCAATACTATCTTAATGAACGAAGGAAGTTCTTATGTGCGGTAAACTTTTCACTTGAAACAATTGGAAAGTTTACCGCCCGTTAGAACGGGATAAGTATCTAGTATATTTGAAAATCCTACACCCCCCTCAATTGTAGTTTTCTTTATGCTAGTTATGATATGGATGCAGTGGACAATATTTGTCTACTGCTTTTTTTGTTTCTATAAGATTGAATATTCTGTGTTATGTGGTTGATTCATTTATAATAAATGGTAACACTTATTGTGCATACAAAATATGATTGTGAAATTAAGAAGAAATTAGTAGAAAGGAGTGAAGGAATGTTTCATACAGACCGTTTACAAATTCGTAAATATACAATGGATGATTTACAGTTCTACGCTTCACTATGGGGAAACGAAAAAGTAATGCGCTATATTGGAAATGGGAATTTAAAAACATATATGCAATGTAAAAAAAGTTTGGAAGAGTGGGTAATTCCTAGCTATAAAAACGGCCTCGGTTTATTTGTATTAATTGAAAAGGAAACGGGGATACGGATTGGTCATGCAGGATTAGTAAAGCAGCAGATAGATGGAAAAGAGGAAATTGAAATTGGTTATTGGTTATTACCTCAGTATTGGGGAAAAGGCTATGCGAGAGAAGCAGCGGCAGCATTTCGAGACTATGGCTTCCAAGCGTTACGAATGAATAAATTGATTTCTCTTATTAATCCGGACCACCCCGCCTCAATCTTTGTTGCTAGAAAAACGGGGCTTAGTTATGAGAAAACAACTTCATTTCATGGGATGGATGTTCTCGTTTATTCCATTAGGCGCGTTGGATGAAAAAAGGTTAATTGCATTTTTTGAAGAATGGTATATAAAAATAAAGGGGGGATTACATGTACATTTATCATAATGGACTTATTATTCGTGAGGGGACGAATGGTGTACCTGCATATGCAATTAAGACTTTATTCGAAGATGCCGGTTGGAGCAATGATAATATCCCTTCTTGGCAAATTGAAAAATTCACGATAGCATTTGAAAATTCAACATGGGCATTCACAATTTGGGATGAAGAAGAGATGATTGCCATGGTTAGAGTCATTTCTGATGGAATCATGGTCGCGAACATAGTAAATTTAGTTGTGAAATGTGAATATAGAGGGAAGGGATTAGGTAAGAAACTTGTCGCTCTTTGTTTGCAAAAGCTACCACATGGTGACTGGTTTGCACATACTTCTGCGAACAATTTTGATTTTTATAGAAGCTGTGGATTTGAAGTTAGAGAGCTATCGAGAAATGGAACATGTGCGTATTATGGATATCAAGTCGCGAAAAGAGATGGTCACCGATAAATGAATGAAAAGTAAAAGTTTAGCGAGGTAATTTTGAGGATTTGATAATAGAGAATGGATTGAGGCACATTTTATGATAAAATAAAAGAAAATTCTGTTTATTATTAGGGGGATAAAAATGAGTATAAAAGTTGGGGATGTATTTAAATATGAAAGAAGATTTACTGAGGAAGAGGTGTTTGAATTTGCAAATATTACCGGAGATAAAGGTAGACACCATGTGGAATATGATGAAAATGGAAGATTAATGGTCCATGGTTTATTGACTGCTAGCATTGGAACGAAAGTAGGCGAAGAATTACATTACATAGCAAGAGAATTAGTAAGTGAGTTTATTAGACCAGTTTTCACAGGAGATACAATCACTTGTGAATTAACTTTAACAAATGTTGAGCAAATGGAAGGCTATAAAAAAGTTTCAATCGAGTCAGTTTATCGCAATCAACACGAAAAGACTGTACTAGTGGGGACAAGTTATGGAATTATAAGGGGATAAAAAAGAAGCCTGTTTAGCAGGCTTCTTTTTTATTATTTAGTAAACACGTTTTCGATTTTCCGCATAACTAGAGATGAGTAGTAATGCAGTTTCTTCTCCTATATTACGAACAATATGAGGAACGCATGCATTCCATGAGAAAGAATCACCTTCTTCTACAATTGCAATATCTTCACCGTGCTGAACTTCTAGTTTTCCGCGTAATACAAGGTGACATTCTTCCCCTTCATGGGCATTTGGTGAGTTTTCTTTCGGGAATCCAGTAGGGATTTCTACTAAAGATAGGCGAAGGCCCCCTTGCTCCGCAACATGTTCAATTCTTTGCTCATCTTTGCCGTATACACTGTATTTCCGTTCTTCTTTTTTGACAATTTTTAATCGATCTTTTTGCTCTAACAATAAATAGGGAAGGGGAACGTTTAAAAAATTGGAGATCGTTTCTAAAGTTGAGATAGATGGTGATGTTTTATTATTTTCAACCTGACTCATAAATCCTTTAGAAAGACCTGTTCCCTCACAAATTTGTGCGATTGTTATGCCTCTACGTTGACGAATTTCACGTATTGCAGAACCAATATTCATAAAATCAAGCTCCTTTTTGTAAACAACTATTTGTATCATAGCAAAAAAAATATATTTTTTCCCAGTGAAAATGAATTGACGAATAAAAAAAATTAGTGTATGTTTTGTAATGTGAATAAAAGTTTTGTATAAGAAAACTATAAAGGAGAGAAAGAAATGAATCAACATATTGGTAACTTAATTATTCGTATCGTGTTAGGGGTAACATTCTTCATGCACGGTTTAACAAAATTCCAATCAGGAATTGACAATATTGCAGGGTGGTTTACAAGCATTGGTTTACCAGGAGGACTTGCATACGGTGTAGCAACATTTGAATTAGTTGGAGGCCTATTATTAATTCTAGGTTTAGGTGTAAGATATATTGGATTATTATTTGCACTTGTTATGGTTGGAGCAATCGTAAAAGTGAAATGGTCAGCTGGTTTATTGGGAGATGGAAAAAATCCTGGTTTCGAATTAGAACTTGCATTATTAGCAATGGGTGCATACTTATTTGTTGCAAAAGCTGATGGTTTTGTAGATAATTTCTTAAAAGAAAAAATGTCAAAGAAGAACTAATTTAAATGGGGGGCTAACAAGATGAGTTTTCAACTTCATCCCGATACAACACTGGATGTTGTTCATTTATACGTATCTAATGTAAAGAAATCACTAGAGTTTTATACGGAAGTACTAAGTATGAAGGTGCTAAAAGAAGAAAAAGCAGTCGTTACATTTGGGAATGAAAATGATGAACCACTTCTTATCATTGAAGAAAAGAAAGAAGCTTTTCCGAAGCAAAGAGGAAGAACAGGGTTATATCATTACGCAATTTTATTACCAAGTAGGCAGGATTTAGCGAATGTTCTTCGTCATCTTGTAGAAATGGTATATCCACTACATGGCGGGGCCGATCATTACTTTAGTGAAGCTCTTTATTTAGCTGATCCAGATGGAAACGGGATTGAAATTTATCATGACCGACAAAAAGAAGTTTGGCGTGATGAGAATGGAGAGCTCCCATTTGTTAGTAACCCGTTAGCTGGTGAAGAATTATTGCAGCAAGGAAGTACATGGAGTGGATTTCCAGCTGGTACTGTGATGGGGCATATTCATTTCCATGTAGCTGATTTAGAGGAAGCGAAACGTTTCTATGTTGATGGTCTTGGTTTTGAAGTAACAATCCCAGCTCGTAATGGAGCGTTGTTCGTATCAGCAGGTGGCTATCATCACCATATCGGTTTAAATACATGGCAAGGTGAAGGGGTACCACCGCAAATGCCAGGTTCTGTTGGTTTGAAATATTTCACAATTGTATTAGCGGATGAAAAACAAAAAGAGCAAGTATGTGAAAGCTTAAAAAATATTGGTAAGATTGCTACGTACAAAGATGGAATATTACAAGTCGAGGATCCATTTGGACATTGTATCCATTTCCAAATAAAAGGAGAAGCCTAAAAAGGCTTCTCTTTTTTATTTTCTTATAATTGCATTTTCGTTTTGTAAAAATAGTTCATCAAATTGTTTTGCAAGCTCAAAATCTAGTTTCGTTAAACCTTTTGCATTCCAAGATGACAAAGTAATAATAACTGCTTTATACTGGATAAGGATAAATGGATGGTGATTATGTTCTTCTGATAGTTTGGCGGCTTCAGAGACAAATTCGACTCCTTTTAAGTAGTCGGAAAACATATATTTTCGTTCAATCCATTTCTCATCTTTTACCATCCATTTATCTACCTTCAATAATTCCTCGTGAACTTCTTCTTCAGTTAATCTTAGCATCATTTTTCACATCCTTTATTGGAAGTAACGCAAGACCATTGTTAATAAGGCGTGTTACAGCTTCGTCAGTTGTGAAAGTAGAAAGTTGATGTAGTAATGCTGCAGATGTTTCATACCCTTTGTTATGCTCTAAAAGTAACTCTAATACTTCAAGGCGCAGCAACCATTCTTTCGCATAAAATTTATTTAATACTTCTTGGATTGCTACTAATTGATCGATATGCGCGTCGTGTAAAATCCCCTCACTTCGAATATCTCGAACTGTTTGATACATACGCTCGAGTTCATTCAGTACAAGCGGAGCAGGAATTTCTTGAACTTCTTCATCCATTGGGAAAAATGCTGCTGCATCTGCGGCACCTGGGAATACTGAAGTGATTTGTGAGCCAACAGCCATATCAAATGCGCCCCATGAAGCATCAAATAAAACGCGGGCGTTATAAGTAACTGTGCAATCGATAAAGGAAATAAGAGCAATTTTCTTATCATTTTTCACAATATCTGTTACTGTTCCTTTTACATGAATACCACTTGCAAAAGTAAACTCAGCGATAGTTCCAATTTTAATTCCTAATGATTGTAGTTGTTCGTCTGTACAATTTTCTAATGCAATATTTTCAGTAAGTAATCCAATCGGTGTTCCAAATCCGTCACTGTGTACAGAAGTAGAATGATTCGCTAACTGTTTATTATGAAGCGCTAATGCCGTTGGCGAATTTGTTCGCATGTAAATTAATTCACCTGCATCGTTTTCAATTGTCTCGCTAAATGTACCTGTAATTTGTAATCCACTATTTAGCTCAGCTGTTGCATAGTTCTCAGAGCGAATTGCTTTTTCTAAACCTTCTTTTCCACCTGTTTTAAAGGCCATTGTTTTAGAAAATGTTTCAAGCGCATCTGTTAATTCTTCAAAGGATTCACAAACAAATAGTTGTGGTTGCATTTTTGTTACGTCATAAGTTGTCCCTGTACATGCTTCGATAGAAAATGGAACCTTTTCTACAGCGTCTGTTAAGCAATGTTTGCTTTCGCCAACAGAAGAAAGGAGACCAGCACCATATATCTTTGGATCATCTATATTTCCGATCAATCCATATTCTACTGTCCACCAGAAAAGACGTGAAATTTGTTCAGCTTCCGATAAACCAGAAACTAACTTTTGTTTTTCAATTACAGCATTTTCAGCAGCCTTAACTTCATCAGGAGTAGAAGTAGGGCTTTCTTTTACTATCGTTAATGTACGAACAGCTTCAAATGCATCATGTTCTTCTTTTGTAGAGAAAGCTTTTGCACCAATTTGCCCAAAACGTTTCACATATTTTGCATATGTAGGATCAAGTAAAATCGGTGCGTGTCCTGCGGCTTCATGTACGATATCTGGAGCTGGTGTGTACTCGATATTTTCTACTTTCCGGATATCTGTTGCAATCGGTAGTAATCCGTGTCCTTGAAAATCGAAGAATGCTACGCCAGGAATAAGTCCGTCAATTGTTACAGCGCCCCAGCCGCTTGGTGCCAAACACTCATTCATTTCTTCTACTTTTGGAATTGCATCTATATTAATACCAGATGATTGTAGTCCGTTCACATAGGCTGGATGAGCAACGTCTTTTAAGAAGCTATGATTTTGTCTCATAATGTAACGCCACACAGCGTGATTCACCGGTGTGTATTGATCATAATGTTGTGTGGATACAAATGGTTTTAAATGCGATGGAATTTCTGTTTTCTTTGTCATTTAGACATCCTCCTTTTTTTCAATAAAATTGAATATCGATTTCGTATAGCTTGTATCACCCCCTTTCATTTTTTGTAAGCGCTTATAAAATTTTATCATAAGATTCGGAATTATTTAACATATGTTTCTGTGATAAATAGAAAAAGCCCCTATCGGAAAATCCGATAGGGGCGAAAGAATCGCGGTACCACCCTATTTGTAAGTGAAAATATACTTACATCTCAATTAATGATAACGGAAAAATTCCGTCTTTTCCTTCATGCATAAAAGCACTACGAAAAAGAAGCTCCAGAATTGTAATTCATACTTATATATGTGCTAATTTCCACCGACCATTAGCTCTCTGTAACAGGGATATAAGATACTACTGCGATTCTTTCAACGCGTATATATGAAATTGTGTAAGAGGATGGATGCAAAAAAGTCCCTATCGGAAAATCCGATAGGGACGATAAAAATCGCGGTACCACCCTATTTGTAAACAACTAATTGTTTACCACTCACTTTACGATAACGGAAAGATCCGTCTTTCTCTTCATGCATAAAAAGCATTACGGGAAAGAAGCTCCAGAATTGTAATTCACGCTTGTATATGTACTGATTCGCACCAACCATCAGTTCTCTGGGACAGTGATATAAGTCGCTACTAGCATTCCTTCAAAGCCGATATATAATTCGTTAAACTAAACTATGTTTTGTATTATAAAACTATATTAAAAAAATTGTCAACAAAATTTTTTTATCCCGTGTTAATGAGTAGTAAAATTCCTACCTCAAAATTCGGTGGGAGAATAACTGCCCGTAACCCCCGATTGGTGAAGGCTAATAATCAGTGGGGATGAACAAAATCTCTACTGATTAAGGCTTCACTTTATTTCACTTCTAAATTAACAGTTAAATTAGAGGTATTGCCAGCTGCATCAGTTGCTACAATGTGAATAGTATTTTTTTCTTCGTGTAATTGAGTGCGATCGAAATAAATGTCATAGCTTTTCTCCCAAGGGTTCAGGAATGCCTGTTCCCATACACCATTTCCGTTAATTTCATATTGCATTCTCACTGGAATACCGGGTGCTATCCAACCAGATTCTGACATCCAATCTAGTAGAATATCATCAACTTTTCCTCTAATTACGAGATTTTCTTGGTCAACTTCGTGTGTTAACTTAGGTGCAGTTCGATCAAGAAATACAGCAGCTGTTTGTTTTGTTTCTCCACCAGAATTAGAAGCAACTGCTTCGATTTGATATAGCCCGTCAGCTAAAGGAGTGCCATCTGCTTTTGTACCATTCCATTTGAAAGGTTTGTATCCAGGAGTTGCATTTTTAGCTTGATGGATAATCCCTTGATACGTTACACGTTCTTTCGTAACTAAATTTGCATGTAATGTTACATCATCCACAGGCGCAACTAAATAGTAGTTGATGAGATTATCATCTAGTACGTGGTCGCCATTTGGGCTAAAAGTAGAATTAATAATTTCAAGTCCATCGATACGTTTATAATCTTTAGGATCGATACTAAATGTGAATGGAATTCGAATTTCTTCTTTTGCCCCTTGTTCTTTTACATATACATTTCCAGTATACACACCTTGTGGTAGTGAGCTATCTACCGTGATAGTAAATGGTTTTTCGGTACTACTATTCGGTTGTATGCTAATCGATGAAGGGACAGAAGCTTTTACTTTTGTTTTTGTGTTGGCATCTAGTAATTCCACACGAGTTGAAAAACTTTTCTTTTTACTAGAAAGGTTTTGTAATGTAACATTTTGCGTCAGTTTTACTTTTCCGCTATTTGGCTTAATAAGACCAAAGCTGACATTGTTAGGTTTTACTAATACATTTGTTTGAGCTGCTTTCGGAATGTTAATTAAACCAGATCCTTGTGCCATAACAGGGTATGTATTTTCATTGACATCATGTAATATTTTTACATTGTTAGCAAGAGCCGCTTTCAATTGTTCTGTCGTCCAATCCGGATGCATTTGACGTAAGAGGGCAACCGCTCCAGCTACTTGCGGAGCAGCCATACTTGTTCCGTTATGCGATTCATAGCCGCCTCGCGGTACTGTACTAGTAATTTGTACTCCAGGTGCAACAACATCAGGCTTTATTAGCCAACTTCCTTGTGATGGTCCTCTTGAACTAAAGTTACCGATAAGTTCTGTTTGCTTTGGTTGTCCAATTTTTATATTTTTCTTTCGTTTTGTGATTAAAGTTTTTAATTCTTCCCCATTTGTATTTGATAATTGCATTACTGGGATAGCCAGATGTTCACGTGAAAAATATTCCGGCATCATATTAATTTCTTTTTCGTTAGAGATTAATAACACACCAAGTGCCCCAGCTTGCTTCGCTTGTTCTGCTTTTACTAATGTACTAGAAGTACCTTGTAAAATAAGTGCGAATTTCCCTTTCACATCTTGTTTTGCATAATCACTTGGATTGCCATAACCAACATATACAAGAGGGGAATCATTTCCTATTGGAAAATCGGATTTTGATAACGGTAACCCTTGATATGTTTTGCTGGAACCAGCTACTTGGAATGTTGGAAACGGGATAGAAACCGTAGATGCTCCAACAGAAATGACACTACTTGCGTTACCGGGAGCATCAACAGACCAAGGTTTTGGTCCGTCATTTCCATTTGAAACGACAGTAGTAACACCAAGTTTCGCTGCTCGTTCTAACGTTAATGTTACAGGCTGATCAGGTACATTTAAATCTTGCCCAAGGGAGAGGTTTAACACATCCGCACCATCTTGAATCGCTCGCTCAATCCCTTGGATAATATCATCTGTTGTACCAGTTCCACCGTCATTCATTACACGATAGGCTAGAATAGAAGCGTTTGGAGCAACGCCTTTAATTTTTCCATTACCCGCAATAATTCCAGCTACATGAGTACCATGTACGTTACCATCCATTGGATCGCTATCTTCATCAACCGTGTCATATCCACCGATATAATTTGCCTTTAAGTCAGGGTGTGTATAGTCTACGCCAGAGTCGATAATGGCTACTTTCATGCCTTTTCCATCAAGCGGTTTGCCAGATGGATCTTTTAAATTCCACGCTTCAGGTGCACCAATTGTCGGTCCACCGATATTTGGTGCTTCTTCGTTAGTAGTACTTTTTGATGTTTCATGCAATTTATATGTTAAGTTCGGATAGACTGCTTTTACTTCAGGTAAAGAGGCAAGAGAGGTAATTTGATCTCCAGGAACTGAAATAGAGAATCCGGAAAATAACGTATTATACACTTCTTTAATTTTTGCACCAGGTGCTTTTTCTTTTATTTTCTTAGTCGTATCTTCTTGTGCTTTTTTTAGCTCAGCATGATAAGACTGAGCATTACTATTTTGTAAATCTGGAGCATGCTGAATATTACTTTGAGCAGCGAGAGGTGCATGTTGCAATTCTACAATTACTGATATTTCTTTTGTTGTTTTCGTTTCAACATTTTGAGCAATTTTATGTTCTCCCCACTGTTCAATCGTTGTTTTTAATTGTGGACTAAATTGCTTCTCCTTTTGTAGTGATTCAGCATGAGCGCTTAAAGCTCCAAAACTAGAAAAGACAAGCGCCATGCTTAATAGTGTAGATGTAGTTTTTTTCATTGATACTCCCCCTAATAAAAAGTGCCAATATTCAGAAATTAAATCTTACATTTTAGTTATAACTTATAAATATAAATGTTGGCTAAACTATACTTTCGACATAATTCATACCAATCCTCTATGAATTGAAAATTTCTTGGGAAATTTTTTCTGATTATGTCGAATCGATATTTTTCACATATTGTAGGAAGAAAGTGAGGAATGCTATGAGGGAAATGGAGTGATGGTATGAAAAGGCTAATAGTAAGTGGTAGTGTAGTGTTGTTTATGTTTTTGTGTTCTATCACTATTACTAGCGCAGAAAATAATAGTGTGAAAGTTGCTTTTATTCGTCATCATAACCTTTGGATTAAAGTTGAGGGGAAAGAAAAACAACTTACAAAAGGAGAGAACATAACAGGGCCAAAGTGGTCACATGATGGAGAATGGCTGGCATATGTAAAAGGGAAGAAACAAAATATTCTTGAGTTATATCGGCTGAAAGATGGAAAGAAAGTTACGCCGTTTCACTCAGAAGCATCGAATTATCAATGGTCACCAACAGAAAATATAATTGCATTTATATTTACAGGTACATTAAATACATTTGATGTAGAAAAAAAGAATGCAGATTTTGAAAATGTATCGGCTGGTGTAGGGGATTATGCATGGTACCCCGATGGAAAGAACTTTCTTGTAGCCTCTGAAGCGCACTTACTTCCAACAGGATGGACAGGGGCTCAGCTATATGAAGTGCAAAAAGATGCACATATGAATCCTCACAAAATGAAGCATTTGTATGCATTGCCAAATGAACATGATGATTTCCTAGCGCTAGTAGCAAGTGGCTTTAAGTGGTCACCAGATCAAAAGTGGATTTCATTTTTAGCAGTACCGACAGCTTCATGGTCAGCTGATAGTAATACGCTTTGCTTAGTTCGTGCAGATGGCAGTCGGTTTGAAAAAGTAGATCAAATGTTACTAAACGCACAATGGTTTCAATGGGCACCATCAAAAAATATATTAGCTTATATTGAAGGGAGCGGAAGAGTTGCATTAGAAAATAAGCATTTAAAAGTAAAGGAATTGCCAGCACTTCAGCAGAACATATTTACGCCGAAAGGATATGTTGATTGGGATTTTGTATGGAAGAACGATAGAGTAATTATCGTTTCACGAGCAAAGGAGGCAGGGATAGAAACTCCACCAGAAAAAAGGCCACTACCATCTTTGTATGAGGTCGATAGTACAAGTAATGCACAGCATCAAATCACAAAGAAAAAGAACAAGCAAGGGGATTACCACCCGATCTTCATGAAGAAGAGTAATCAATTAATTTGGATACGTTCAGACCGTAAGAAAGCGGATGTATGGCTTGCTCATAAAGATGGGAAACAGGAAAAGAAGTGGATTGAAAATATAGATGTACCAGCGTGGTATTATGAGAAATGGAATTGGGAAAATGTCATCTCGGTGAAATAACAATAAAAAACTGCCTAAAAGATCATTTTAGGCAGTTTTTTATTGTTATTTATGCGTTTTATTTGGCTTTTTTTTCGCTGGGTTTCCGTTCCCTTGGCGCTTTCTATTTTGTTCATCTTTTGCTTGTTTTTCATGTAGTGTATCTAAAAATTCATTCGAGTTACTCATTTTTCTATCGCTCCTTTCATTTCGTCCTAATTACTATAACCATTTAGGAGGATAATCATGAGTTAGAAGTTAGGCACTTAATTTTCTTCGATAATGTAAGTAAAATATTCCATACATAACAAATAGCATGAGTAAAACTTGTAACTCTACATTTTCCTTTAAAATAGCTGCGATAGGGTCTGGTAAGTACGGTGATTTATCGTTTGTGCTTAAACCTAACCATTTATTTAAGAGGCTAATGGTACAAAACATAAAAACACCGGACCAGCTTGCCGTAATTGCTTTTTGTTTAATTTTTGTTTCACGTTCATCATCTGTAATCCAGGGATTAGCAGTTTGATCACTACTAAAGAAGCCGTTTATATATCCCCATACAATCATTCCAATAAAGACAATTATCCATTTCATATATGTAATTCTCCTTTCGGTGTAAAAAGTATTTTACATGTAATATTGTAATATTTTACAAATATTAGTGTCAAATGTTTTTTACATATCGGTTTTTATACAGCAGGAATAAAGAATGCAATAGGGAAGAAATATGTGTGAGGATTTTATAGTAAGAGGAGGCTGAATATGAAAATCGTTTTTGTTCGGCATGGTGAAGGTGAACATACAACGGATTTACCAGAAAGTTTACAAGTGTTTGACCCACCATTGACGAGAGTAGGAAAGGCTCAAGCTAAATTACTTCAACGTGATATATCATTACAAGAAGCGGATATATTAATTGTTAGTCCTACACTTAGAACTTTGCAAACGGCGACAATATGGAGTGCGAAAGTTGCTTGTCAAAAACTAGTCCATCCATATGTATCCCCACGTATTTTTCCTTATCGAGAAGGAGCGAAAACATTACCGTGCGATTATATAGTAGATCAGGGAATGATAACAAAGTTATTTCTGCATTTTTCGATAGAGAAAAGCTCAAATAATCAGTTATGGAAGGAAGGTATAAACACTATTTCAGAGAATAGTTTTCAGCAAATAGTAGATGAATTTCTTCTTTGGTGTTATGAACTGGGTGCTGAAAGAATTTGCATTGTATCTCACGATGGAACAATTACAGCATATAGGCAATATTTACAGAAAGTCGTTTTAACTAGATCAGATTTTTTGAAAGAAACGGGCATATATGAAATGGATTTATCCCATAAAATTCTGATTGATAAGGGCTGATTATAGGATGGGGGTTGTATGTTGAATATTGCATTAGTAGTTGGTTTTAATTCGGATTTAGAAGCGCAATCAATTCGAGCATCTCTTGAATATTTTGGTGCAAGGGTTGTGACATATTGGATTGGTAGACCGAAAGATTTTGTGGAAGTTCTTTCTGGAAAGAACTTATTTAACAATATTAATTATATTATTTTTTGCTTTCATGGTGAAGAAGGGAAGTTTGTCATAGAAGAGTTAGGCGAAGAAGTATATGAACAAGATGAACCGAGAGGGTATTTTGGTACAGAAGAAATTTATAAATATGCAAAATTGCATAATACACATATTGTAAATAGCGGGTGTACGTTAGGGGAGCAAAATCTAGCAAAATCTTTTTTACATAGTGGTGCGAAATCATATATTGGATCGATTGATTATGTAGATGGAAATGCAGCACTTATGTTTACTATACGCTTATTTTATGGGGTTATTAACCATGGGAAAACGTTAGAAGAAGCGTTTCAAGAAGCGAGTTTAATTGATGAGGAGACACATACATTTCGATTCTATAATTAGTGTGAAACACGTTTATTCTATATTCGAATAAACGTGTTTCACATTTAACTCACATTTTTTTTACATTTTTTTCAATGAAAATGGTTATCACTTGTGGTATGATATGTTCAAGTTTTTACAGGTAATAAAAGTTACTATATAAACGTTAGTTTTTAATGTTTCATACGCATGTCACAGATTATTCATAATTAACGTTTGAAAAATAAGTAACTAATGTTATTATATTATCTGTAACTAACTTAATTACAACTTTAGGAGGAAGATATGGTTATTCAATTTTTAAGAGAAAACAAAGCAGTTTCTTTTGCATTAGCAGTAATTCGAGTATATCTTGGTTACACATGGTTAATGGCTGGAATCGGTAAACTACAAGGAAAAGGATTCGATGCAACAGGTTATTTGCAAGGGGCAATTGAAAAATCTAAAGGTGCACAACCGGCTGTTCAATCTTGGTGGGCATCATTCTTACAAGAATTTGCAATTCCAAATGTAGATTTGTTTAATACACTTGTAACATGGGGAGAAATTTTAGTCGGAATTGGTTTAATTGTAGGCTGTTTAACAAAAACAGCGGTCTTTTTTGGTCTTGTAATGAACTTTTCCTATATGTTTAGTGGGTCAATTGGTGTGAACCCTGAGATGGTTATCTTATCTATGTTTGTTCTTGTTTCCGGTATGAACGCTGGGAAATTTGGAATGGATGGCTTCGTTATCCCGAAAGTATTAGGATCAAAAACTCCAAAACGCCAAAAGCAAGCTGCTTAATATATGAAAACGGGTATCTCATTTTGAGATACCCGTTTATGTTATTTTTCAACTTTAATCGGATTGTTCTTAAAGAAATCTTTTACATACCCGACAAATTCTTGTGGTTCTTGGCGAAATGGTGCATGATAACCTTTTTCAATAATATGTAAAGTGCTATTTTTTAAGAATTGATGATACGTTTCTCCTTCTTTCCAGGAAACGCTACTATCATTTCTGCCCCATATAATTAAAGTTGGCTGTTTTATTTCATTTGCATTAATTTTAAGACGTCTAGGCCATAATTTCATTTTATTATAATGCTCTTCATCATTACGTTTGAATTTCACTTTGCTTTCATCATAATCTGTAATAGAAGAAACGGCATTTAAATCAGTCGACAATTGTGGTTTTGGTGAGCCTTGTTTATTAACGAATGTATGAGGGCCACCTGTAGCATCAGTTAAAATAAGGTGAGTAACTGCTTCAGGATATAAATATGTTAAATTTAGAGAAATTTCTCCCCCCATGGAATGCCCCAGTATTGCGAATGAATCATACCCTAGTTTTTTCATTAATTTATAATACAAATTTGCATGAGTTGGAAAAGAATAATAAAAATCCATTGGCTTAGATGAGCGCCCGAATCCTAAAGCATCTACAGAAATAATTGTATGATCTTTTGCTAAATCGGAGTAAATCTTTTGAAAACCATCTGATGACCCTCCAAAGCCATGAATCATAAGTAAAGGTGGTTTTTCATTACCAATCTTTTTAAAGTAAATGGTTTGACCATCTATTTCTACCATTTTTTCCTCGGTAGCTAGTTTCGCTGTAATTGTATTTTTAACTTGTTTTACTTGTTCTACTGGCTTTTCTGCTGCACTACATCCTACTAATAGTGTAAGAGTAAGACAACCTACCATAAAATAGCTAAATCGCTTCAATTAGGTGTCTCCTTTCTAACATAACGCTGTATCTATCATAGCAAATAGCATATTACGATTTCCAGGAAGTTGGCTACCATTTTTTATCATAAGAGGTGAAAGGAGCGTTTCTTGGAAATTTTCTGTTTGAAGAAATTGACGAAATGTAAATTGTGAGTGTGGAACATCAATTCGTACTATACCATTCCAACATTCACATATCTTTTTTAATAATTGGATAGCATCTTCTTCTTGCTTGGCGATAAGTGGATTGATACATAATATATTGCCCTTTTGTATGCATAATGAAAAAGCTTCTATACAGTTATTTCTTTCAATTTTAAAAGAGTGTACGGCCCTTGGTAATAGCAAAGAGTAAAGTAGAGAACGATTCATACCAGTTGCAATTTGATCCAGAGAAGTAACAGATATAAGGTCTTCTTCTTGTACTTGTTGTAAGTGAGAAGGGTACGTCTTAATAGTTTGCTTTTCAAAACGATGAATCGTTGTTGCTGTTTGAAATCCGCATGATGTGTATAGAGGTTCGCCAGCTTTTGTCGCAATAAGTGCAATGGGTTGTTTTGGATGAATTTGTTCCAAGCAATGATTTAGCAACATGCGCCCTATTCCGCGTCCTTGAAAATTAGGGTGAACGATTAACATACCAATGGAAGCGAAGTTACTTGTAAAGGGAAATACTCCTCCAGTCGCAATGAGTTTGTTTTCATGAATGTAACCTACAAGTGTGCCGATAGAAAGATACATTTCGAATTGTTTTTTCATAAAAATTTCATCGTGTAACCATCCAACAGATTTGCAAAGATTAAGTAATTCAAAAATAAAAGATTCATTTAGCTTTACTATTTTCATAAAGGCTCACCGCATTTCTATTTATTTTCATAAACATAGAGTCAAAATGTAAAAAAAGAGATTTACGTTAAATGAAATCCAACTTGTTTATATTTAAATTGTAAAGGGCGGAATGATTGATACAAAAAGACAAACTTATACAAATTATAACTGATATTTACATAAGTTAACAAAAAATTTACATACAGCTAATTTTCTCTTAATAGTCTTCCATTAAATTTGATAGTGGGAAATGAATAACCTAATTAGGGGGATAAGACAGTGAAAAAGTTTGTGAAAAAAGCATGGCCATTTGCAGTTGTGGCATCATTAGCAGTTACTTCGGTAGCAACATGGAATTTTACTCGTTCTAGTGAGGTTAATGCAGATGAGAACGGAAGCAATGCAAAGATTAAAAATGTTATCGTATTAATTGGGGATGGTATGGGTCCTTCATATATGACGGCTCACCGTTATATGAAAGATAATCCAAAAACCTTTGAAATGGAATCTACAGAATTTGATAAGCATCTTGTAGGAACACAAAAAACATACCCAGAAGATGAACATGAAAATATTACAGACTCTGCATCGGCAGCAACAGCTATGTCAGCAGGAATTAAAACATATAATGCTGCAATTGCAGTTGATAATGATAAAGCGGAAGTGAAAACAGTTCTTGAGCAAGCGAAAGAAAAAGGGAAATCAACGGGACTCGTTGCAACTTCTGAAATTACACATGCAACACCAGCTGCTTTCGGTGCGCATGACATTAGCCGTAAAAATATGGATGCAATTGCAAATGATTATTTTGATGAGAAAATTAAAGGGAAGCATAAGGTAGATGTTATGCTTGGCGGCGGCGTAAAGAACTTTGTTAGAAAAGATCGTAATCTTACAGAAGAGTTTAAGAAATCTGGTTATAGCTATGTAACGGATCGAGATCAATTGTTAAATGATAAAAATGATCAAATTCTTGGTTTATTTGCACCAGGTGGATTAGATAAAATGATTGACCGCAATGAGAAAACACCTTCATTAGAAGAAATGACTAATGCAGCAATTGAGCGTTTGAACAAAAATAAAAATGGTTTCTTCTTAATGGTGGAAGGAAGTCAAATCGACTGGGCTGGACATGATAATGATATTGTTGGTGCAATGAGTGAAATGGAAGACTTCGAAAAAGCTTTCAAAGCAGCGATTGAGTTTGCGAAAAAAGATAAAAATACGTTAGTTGTTGCAACGGCAGATCACGCTACTGGTGGCTTATCTTTAGGTGCCAATGGCGAGTATAACTTTAAAGTAGATCCAATTAAAGCTGCAAAACGCACACCAGACTTTATGGCAAATGAGATTGCAAAAGGTGCAAATGTAGAAGAAACATTGAAAAAGTATATTGATTTACAATTAACTCCAGAAGAAATTCAAGCTGTAAATGATATAGCTCCGTCAAAAGATGTAACAAAGATTGATAATGCAATTGAAGATATTTTCAATAAGCGCTCGGTTACAGGCTGGACAACAGGTGGACATACAGGGGAAGATGTGAACGTGTATGCATTTGGTCCAGGTAAATACTTGTTCTCTGGCGTTCAAGAGAATACAAATATAGCGAAACGTGTCTTTGATATTGTTGGCGGTGGTGATCCGAATAAAGGAAGACGCTAATTAAGAGCGAAAGTGAGGCGAACTGCCTCGCTTTTCTTTTTAGGAGTTGGAAATATGAAAAAAATATTTGCGAAATTAAGATTCCTTCTAGCATTTGTAGTATTACTAGTTGGATGTCAACAAGAAGAGAATAATGTAGCACAAAAATCTACTACTAAAAAAACTGAGGAAAAGGTACAAATAACAAAAGAAGAAGAGAAATCTATTCAAGATATTATTCATACATTTGTGCGAACGACCAATGAAAAAAATCTTGCAGAACATATGGAGTTATTTTCAAAGAAGATGCCTAGTGCTGAAGACTTAAAAACACAAAAAGAAGCCGCATTTCAAAAGGGAAATAAGAAAATTGAATTGGAACATATAGATATGAATGTTAGTAAAGTAGGGTATGTTATTGTTGAAACGAAAGAAAAGGAAGTAGACGACAGTATTACTCTTCAAAAGAAAGTACAGTATGCCCTTGGAAAAGAAGAGGGTAAATGGAAGATTGAAGAGGTTCGAACAATAGAGAAAAAATAACGTGAAACTTTAATAAGTGTGGAGTCGTACTTCCAAAAAATGATATAAAAAAGGTTCTCATTGGCGAGAACCTTTTTTTATAGTGGTAGCATAATTTGATTTGAACATGCCTCAATATCATCAATATCTTGACGAATTGTGGCCATTTTATTATCCAGATCTTCAGCTTTCATTGCTGCATCATGTAGTTCATCTTTTAAATACTCCGGTATTTTTCCTTCATATTTATAATAAAGTTTGTGTTCTAAACTTGCCCAAAAGTCCATTGCCAGTGTACGTAACTGAATTTCTGCAAATACATCTTTTGTACCAGAATTTAGTGACAAAGGGTATTTAATGATCATGTGTAAACTTTTATATCCGTTTCGTTTTGGGTTAGCGATATAATCTTTTACTTCTATGACTTCCATATCTTCGCGTTTTTGAATGACTTCTTTCAAATGATAGATATCTTCTACGAAGCAACATGTAATACGAATACCAATAATATCTTGTAAATGTGTTTGAGCATTTTCAACTGTTGGTAATAAGTTTTTGCGCTCTAGTTTTTTAATAATACTTTCAGGTTGTTTTAGTCTTGTTTTTATATGTTCAAACGGGTTGTAATCCTCTAGAAATTGAGCTTCCCGGTTCATAATTTCAAATTTAGTTTTTAACTCTTCTAAAGCAAATGTATATGGTAATACAAAAGCTTTCCAGTAGTTAACTGTTGATTGATTATATTCCATTTATATACACACCTTTTCCTATTTGCAAGTGAGGTCGTTATTATACTAAATACCAAATCATATAAGCGCAAGCAGCAAATGATGAGATCATAAAGCGATATTTAGTTTTCATACTTTCAACTCCTTTCGAGTAAGATTTTATATAAATAAACGTGATTGTTAATAAGTTCACTATGTACAGTTTCTATAGTAATAGATTCGTGTGAATTTCGTATGAACTAATTGTTTCAGCTTTTTGTCTTTTTTGCTGTTAATCATAATTATTATTCGGATTTAAAGTGTTTTTATTTGATTTATCTATTTGTATAAATTAATGTATATTTAAATTTACAGTTATCGAGGAGGATATATGGTGAACTTTGAAGAATTAGCAATTGCTAGACGTTCTGCAATGAAATTTATACAAGGTATAGAAATCCCTGATGAGGATTTTAAAAAAATATTTGAGTTAACTAAGCTTTCTCCATCTTGCTATAATTTGCAGCACACACATTATGTTGTAATTCGTGATCAAGAGCGAAAAGAAAGATTAAAAGAATTAGCTTTTGGTCAATATAAAATATCGAGTGCATCAGCGGTAGTGCTCGTTTGTGGTGATAAAAAAGCATACCAAAATGTTGAAAATATTTACTTCGGTATGAAAGTTTTAAAAATGATTGATGAATGTGAATATGAAGATACAATTAGGCAAACGAAAGGTTTATATGAAGGAAAAGGAGAGCGTTTCATGGAGGATGAAGCGATTAGAAATGCTTCGTTAAGCGCGATGACTTTTATGTACGCAGCTAAATATTATGGCTATGATACATGTCCAATGATTGGTTTCGATGAAAAAGCAGTACAAAGTGAATTGAATATGCCGGAGCATATAGTACCTGTTTTAATGATTACGATAGGAAAAAGTGATACGACTAAAACTCGCCCACGAGGATATCGAAAGCCGATTAGTGAGTTTGTTACATACGAATCGTTTTAATAAAGTGAAGCTTTTAATCAGTGGGGGTCTTACTGCCCGTTAATGCGGGAGAAAATTTATTTAACTATAAAAACAAGGGGATTCTAAATGGAATCTTCTTGTTTTTGCAATTGACAAATAGAATGAAGTTTTATAATATATAAATCGTAATAATTACGTTTTAGTTGCGATTTTTGAAAAAAAGGA
This sequence comes from Bacillus sp. XB1, assembly GCF_053557995.1. Taxonomy (NCBI): domain Bacteria; kingdom Bacillati; phylum Bacillota; class Bacilli; order Caryophanales; family Bacillaceae; genus Bacillus; species Bacillus sp. XB1. Next base: position 515,635 of record NZ_JBNRIL010000002.1, read on the forward strand.
GAATTAAATATGCGTGTAAATATTACATTAGCTTGTACGGAGTGCGGTGATCGTAATTACATTTCTAAAAAAAATAAACGAAACAATCCAGAACGCATCGAATTAAAAAAATATTGTCCACGGTTAAAGCGAGTAACGTTACATCGTGAAACGAAGTAGAAGACTAGAGATATCTCTAGTCTTTTTTGTTAATAAATTTTAGTTTTCTTTGTTATAATTACCTTAAATTGTAAGATTGAGGAGGGGAATAATGAATCAAAAAGATAAAGAGAGAAAAGAGCGAGTGGCTCATATTATTGATATTCCAGGTGATTATAGGCTTGTTGTAGATGATCAAGAAGGGGTTGATGACCCGTATCATTTATTGTGGTGGGCACATAAAGATGATGAGGAGAAACAGATACAAATTACATTAAATAGACATACTGGTAATTTAATTGAATTTAGGATAGATGATGAAAATTCTTTTTCAAGTGGCAAGGAAGCGATAGAGGAGAAGAAGGCAAGAGAGATTGCAAATGCGTTCTTGAAAAAATATACAAAAGAAGGATATGAATTCTATACATATGTAACGGTTAAGGACGACAGGCGCGGTTGGAAAGAAGTAAATTATATGCAAGAAGTGAATAGCTATCCATTGCCGAATACAGGGTGCGTTGTGCGAGTGCACCCTTCAGGTAATGTTGTGCATTTTCATTACAATGGACAAAAAGCTATAGAGAAAAAAACGTTATGGCCAAGTGAAATTGTTGAGGAGAATATCGTTTTAGAAAATTTGAAAGCTAGACAAGATATGAGACTTGTATTTGTAGATTTAACATACTCTTCATGTGAGTATAAAAGCGGGGAAGAAGTAAAAGGGTACCAGCTTGTATATGAACCAGAGCCTAGTCATGCGTTTATTGATGCAAGTACAGGTAAAGATTTATTTGGACTAGATCATTATAAATTACCTTCGGCTGTAGCTGTTGAAAAATCGAAAAAAGGTAACGAACGAGGTGACGTATTCGAATTATTTGACTGGAATAAAGAAGGTTTTACAAAAGTAGATGAGACAGAAAATGATGATGAAATAAGGATGAAATTTGTTCCGAAAGAGGAATTACAAAAACAGAAAGAAGAAAAGGATCCATATTTAATGAATGAATTCTTTAAAAAGCATTTACCGATGTTGAAATATAATAATTTAGTTAGCGTTAAAATTGATAAATTAACCAATGAATTAACTGGTTTTATAAAACTGACAGATGATAAAGAAGTAAAGCAAATACTGTCTAGAGAGGAATGTTTACAAAAAGCACTTCAATTTTTAGAACGAGTTATTCCAGATATCACACAATATCTGCGTCTTGGGAGGAACGTGAAGAAGCAGAAGATGGGATTGAAAGATTTATCTTTTCTGTATATATAAATGATATTCCGGCAGAGTATAACCAATTTATGATTAACATCAATGCAGAAAATGGTGCTGTTATGCACTACTCGGGGGAGTCTAGCAACTTTATAAAAGAATTGCTCACATATGAAATAACACCAAAAGTAACTAAAGAAAAAGCGTTAGAAATATACAGAGAGGCTATCCGAGTTAAATTAGAATGGTTTTTAGATCATGATGCAGAGGAAACGAAATACAAACTACTTTACAAACAAACGACAGATGAAAAACATAAAGAACCTTTTAATTGTAGGCGGGAAATTCGTTATATTGATGCCCAAGCGGGGAGAAAGATTTGGAGTAAGTAAAATAAAAAGAGTTATTTTTCAAAGAAAATAACTCTTTTTTATTTTTATACTTTGCCTGTTCGTTTTTCAAAAGTAAATGTGATAGGAAGATTGGAATGAGAACTATCACTTTTAAATATTACTTTCCATTCTTTAGTATGGGCTTTAATTTCAAAATTAAGAAGATTCATCGCTCTACGTTTATCTATTTCTAAAAACATATTATGAATTTCTGGTTCTTGCTGTAAATTAAGAGCCTTTAGTGTGACTGTAAATGTGAAAAAATTCTGCCCTTCATATACTATTTTTGATATTTTTGTTTTTTGTTTATTTAACAGCACATAAAAACGGTCTGATGGAGTTAATTGTACAGAGTCATCAGTAATTTCATTTTCGCTATTATGAAGTTCAACTAAGTAAGATGTACTATGGGAAGAATCTTTTTTGCTTGTAATCTGTAATTCAGTAGGAATCATCGGTATTTTATAAAAATCATTTCTTATTATGTTGTTGTAATCCTCTGAAAATTTACGAACTTCTTTTGGAAAAGAGTCTTCTTGTGTACTTAAAAAAGTTTTGTTTTGCTTTGGAATTTTTTTACTAAAATTTAATGTTTCTTTAAAGTAATAATTGGATCCAGTTAAAAATAAACAACTACAGATTAATAAAAAAATTCGATACGGATTTTGAAAGTGAAAGAATAATAGTATACATGTAATAATTCCAATTACATAGAAAATAAAGATAAGTAGTTCTAGTTTTGAGTGAAAGGAGAAACCATAGTTATGAAAAAATTTTATTCCAGTTATAATTTGAGCTCCAAAAAATAAAGAAATTCCAAATTGAAAAAATAATAAATCAGGCCCTCTTTTAATAACAAAAGTAATGAACGAAATGAAAAGTAAAAATACCCCTAAATAAATTGTTACATTTAATAATCGTTCTAATGTAATCATGAATAGTGTCCCCTTTAATAGCATATTCATATATAAATAACAATTTTATTTAATTATAATATAACGATAAAATATTTTAAATGTTAGAAGTGTTGAGTTTTATAAATAAACTGTACAGACACAAACAACCTCACGCCCACATACACATAATAAAGACCACTATTTTGGCGGAGGTGAAAGGTTTGAGTCTATTCGCCGCAATTGGATATATGGTTCGAGAAGTGTTTGTCTTTGTTTCTTATGTGAAGAACAATGCGTTCCCGCAGCCGTTATCATCAGATGATGAGAGAAAGTACTTAGAGTTAATGGAGCAAGGTGATGCTCAAGCGAGAAATCTTTTAATTGAACATAATTTACGGCTTGTAGCTCATATCGTTAAAAAATTTGAGAACACAGGAGAAGATGCAGAAGATTTAATTTCAATTGGTACGATCGGGCTCATTAAAGCGATCGAGAGCTATTCTGCAGGAAAGGGAACGAAGCTTGCGACGTATGCAGCACGCTGTATTGAAAATGAAATTTTGATGCATTTACGTGTACTAAAGAAAACGAAAAAAGATGTTTCACTTCATGATCCGATCGGGCAAGATAAAGAGGGCAATGAAATATCGCTTATTGATATATTAAAATCAGAGTCTGAAGATGTAATTGATATGATTCAACTTAGTATGGAGTTAGAAAAAATTAAAGAGTATATCGATATTTTAGACGAAAGAGAAAAAGAAGTGATTGTGAAACGTTTTGGACTTGGGCTAGATAAGGAGAAAACACAGCGGGAAATCGCTAAGGCGCTTGGTATTTCTAGAAGCTACGTATCACGGATTGAAAAGCGTGCTTTAATGAAAATGTTCCACGAGTTTGTAAGGGCAGAGAAAGAGAAAAAAGCGAAAGAGTAAAGTGTATTAGAAGCAGCCATATTTAAAATGGGCTGCTTTTCTTATTGTAAATAAGAAAAGAAAACGCGTTATGCTAAGAAGAAATACATGTTCACTGTTGAAAATGACGGATTCTATCTGTAATATTAGAAGGTGCTAAATAATTTAAGAATAATACCATACTTAGTTTTCTGTATATATAATAAGGCTGCTTTATATGATATGTGGGAATAAGAACCAATTTTACATATGATATAGAAAGAAAAGAAGGGAAAACTAAAGTTATAGACTGATTAGGGGGTTTCGCAATTTGCGACGTACATTATATCGACTTATGATAGAACTTACAAATGGTCGCTTTACTTCTTATATATTACGTAAATTTGCACAATCTCGTTTGAGCTCTATCATTATTCCATCGTACGCGAAAGTTTTTCAAATTAATCAAGATGAGATGGAAAAGGGTTTGAAGGAATATAGAACATTGCATGAATTATTTACGCGTAAGCTAAAAGAAGGAAAGCGTAGTATTGATACAGATGCATCGAGTATCGTTAGTCCTGTTGATGGTGTTTTTGCAGATCATGGTCCTATTGAGGATACAAAAACATTTGATATTAAAGGAAAGCGCTATTCAATCGTGGATATGCTAGGTAATGAAGAACGTGCAACGCGATATGCAGGCGGTACATATATGGTAATTTATTTGAGTCCAAGTCATTATCATCGCATTCATAGTCCGCTTTCTGGTTCTGTGACTGAAAGATTTGTACTCGGTAGAAAATCATATCCGGTAAATGCAGCTGGTATGGAATACGGGAAAGAACCACTGTCAAAAAATTATCGTTCTGTTACAGAAGTAAGCAGTGATGGCGAGCATATGGCTCTTGTAAAAGTAGGTGCTATGTTTGTTAATAGTATTGAGCTTTTGCATGAGAGAGACACTGTTCAAAAAGGTGAAGAAATGGCATACTTTACATTTGGTTCAACAGTTGTGTTATTGTTTGAAAAAGATATGATAGAAGTAGTGCAGGAATTAAAGAGTGGACAAGAGCTTCGTCTTGGTGAAAAAATAGCTACTCGCTTAGCTCATAAATAAAGAAAAGCTTTTATAACCGTAAGTAAGAGTTATGGGCAAAGATACTTAATGATGAAATCCCCTAGATGGGAGTACTTGTTTATTCGAGAGCCATCGTAGGATGGCTCTTTTTACAGGGCATCTAATAATTTATCCTTTAACTGTTTGATTGGTAAGGGCTGATTAAACTTTCACTTTATATGTAATCAAGATGATTTGACAAGCTTGTCCTCTAATGAGCGTCTAATGATTTCTTGTTTTATAAGTAAAATGAAGTCGGGATTTAATTTTAGTTCTTTTGCTTTATAATAAGACTCAGTGAGTAACTCAGTGGATAACTGTTCCATATGTTTTGTTTTCAAGGTGAGTCACCTCCTAATAATATAAGGATTGATTCGTTGATGCATTTAATGTACCAAAAAAATATGACAGTCACAAACGAGTGGTTATCCACATACCTAGGTGGATAAAGTGTGTATAGTTTGTTAGTAAATTCCAAATTAACTGAAAAATTAATGTGGAAAATGTGTACAATTTTATCCACAGGTTATATATCGAAAAATGTTGTCGAAAAATTTTATGAAAAATCCTCAAAGAGGTGAAAGAAATTGAAACTATTTTTACCAAATGAATATGTGAAAAATGTATATCATGTTCAACCAGAAGATTTAAAAAAACGTGGGATTAAAGGCGTTATTACTGACTTAGATAACACTTTAATTGAATGGGATCGTCCCAATGCAACGCCGCAACTTGAAAAATGGTTCTTGGAAATGAAAGAGCAAGGCATTCAAGTAACGGTCGTTTCAAATAATAATGAGCAACGTGTGAAAGATTTTGCTGATCCATTAGGTATTCCATTTATTCATAGTGCACGTAAACCATTTGTTCGCGCATTTAAGCGTGCGATACAAGAGATGCGTTTGCAGCCAGATGAAGTTGTAGTAATTGGAGATCAGTTACTGACTGACGTGCTTGGTGGAAACCGAGTAGGCCTTCATACAATTTTAGTTGTACCGGTAGCACAAACGGACGGATTAGTAACGCGCTTTAATCGAAAAATTGAACGAAGAATTATGAAAAATATGAAGAAAAAAGGTTTAATTAACTGGGAGGAATAAAGTTTGACTGAAACAATTAAATGTATTGGTTGCGGTGTAGAAATTCAAACAGAAAATAAAAACGAAGTGGGGTATGCTCCTGCCTCATCTTTAGAGAAAGAACAAGTCATTTGTCAACGTTGTTTTCGCTTGAAGCATTACAATGAAATTCAAGATGTATCGTTAACAGATGATGACTTCCTACGCATTTTAAATGGAATTGGAAAATCAGATGCATTAGTAGTCAAAATTGTAGATATTTTTGATTTTAATGGTAGCTGGTTACCTGGCTTACATCGTTTCGTAGGGAATAATAAAGTATTACTTGTTGGAAATAAAGCTGATTTAATTCCAAAGTCAGTAAAACATGATAAAGTAAAACATTGGATGCGCTATAGTGCAAAGCAGCTAGGATTAAAACCAGAAGATGTCTTTTTAATTAGTGCAGCGAAGGGACAAGGAATTGCTGAACTAGCAGATGCTATTGAGTATTATCGCGGCGGCAAAGATGTTTATGTTGTTGGATGTACGAATGTAGGGAAATCGACATTTATTAATCGTATGATTAAAGAATTTAGTGATGAGACTGAAAATGTAATTACAACATCTCATTTCCCAGGAACAACACTGGATTTAATTGATATTCCATTGGACGAAGAGTCTTCTTTATATGATACGCCAGGTATTATTAACCACCACCAAATGGCTCATTATGTTGGAAAGCAAAGCTTAAAGCTTATTACACCAACAAAAGAAATTAAGCCGATGGTATTCCAATTAAATGAAGAACAAACGTTATTCTTTAGTGGATTGGCACGTTTTGATTATGTAAGTGGTGGTCGTCGTGCATTTACTTGTCACTTCTCGAATCGCTTAACAATCCATCGTACAAAGCTTGAGAAAGCAGATGAATTATATAAAAATCATGCTGGGGATTTACTAAGCCCACCAACGCCAGAAGAATTAGCAAATATGCCTGAGCTAGTGAAATACGAATTTAATATTCGTGAACCTAAAACAGATGTTGTATTCTCTGGATTAGGATGGGTTACTGTGAACGAACCAGGAGCAAAAATTGTTGCACACGTACCAAAAGGAGTAAGTGTTTCACTACGTAAATCTTTAATTTAATATGGAGAGGGATTTATGAAACAATTATATGGTGTAATCGGAAATCCAATTGGACATTCATTATCACCCGTTATGCATAACGATGCATTTGAACACTTGAATATGGATGCCCATTATCATGCGTTCCTTGTTGAAGAGGAATTGCTAGGGGAAGCAGTAAGAGGTTTAAAAGCATTAGGTATTTCAGGATTTAATGTAACAACTCCGCACAAGGTTGCTATTATGGAGTATTTGGATGAGATTGACCCATTGGCAAGGAAAATCGGTGCAGTAAATACAGTGGTTCATAAGGATGGAAGATTAATTGGCTATAACACAGACGGGATTGGTTTTGTTCGAGCGCTGCAGTCAATTAGTAATGAACCACTTCAAGGGAAACGTATTTTGTTACTTGGTTCAGGTGGTGCTAGCCGAGCTATTTATTTTTCTCTTGCTGATGTAGGTGTAAAAGAGATTGATGTAGCCAATCGTACAGTAGATAAGGCAAAGGAACTTATTGCTGCACGTACGGCCGATGTTAATTCTGTTGCTTTGTCATTAGAAAAAGCGACAGAAGAACAAGGAAATTATGATATTATCATTCAGACGACAACGATAGGTATGCATCCACACGTAGAACATACGCCATTACAAATTTGTTCGTTAAAAAAAGGAACGATTGTATCAGATATAATTTATAATCCATTTGAAACGAAAATTTTATGTGAGGCAAAAGAGCAAGGTGCAATCATTCAAAATGGTATTGATATGTTTGTTTATCAAGGAGCACTTGCATTTGAAATGTGGACAGGACGCACGCCAAATATCGAGAGAATGAAACAATTAGTTATAGAAAAGCTTGGAGGCTAACATATATGTTAACAGGAAAACAAAAAAGATTTTTACGTGCACAAGCACATCATTTAACACCAATTTTTCAAGTAGGAAAAGGCGGAGTAAATGAAAATATGATTAAACAAATCGCAGATACTTTAGAAGCTCGTGAGTTATTTAAAGTAAGTGTATTACAAAACTGTGAATTTGATCGCCGTGAGGTTGCGGAAGAACTTGCAAAAGGTGCACGTGCTGAAATCGTTCAAGTAATTGGAAGCACAATCGTTTTATACAAAGAATCAAGAGAAAATAAACAAATTAAGCTTCCTCGATAAAAAGACTAGCATGCGCTATTTTTATCGTTTATGCGTAATGATGTAGAGAGCGAAACCAATTGAACTTTTATTAATAGCAACTCTCTTCATTCCTAACCGAGGAGAGTTGCTGTATGTAAAAGGAAGGGGCGTTTCTTTTGAGAAAAATTGGCATCATTGGCGGTACATTTGATCCGCCTCACTATGGACATTTGCTAATTGCAAATGAAGTATATCACGCTTTGAACTTGGAAGAAGTATGGTTCTTGCCAAACCAGATTCCGCCACATAAACAAGGGCGGAATATTACAAGTGTAGAAAGTCGTTTACATATGTTAGAGCTCGCGACTGAGGCAGAAGAGCACTTTTCTATTTGTTTAGAAGAGCTAAGTAGGAAGGGCCCATCTTATACGTATGACACTATGTTACAATTGACGAAGAAGTATCCGGATGTGCAGTTTCACTTTATTATTGGTGGGGATATGGTTGAGTATTTACCGAAGTGGTATAACATTGAAGCTTTACTTAATCTTGTAACGTTTGTTGGAGTTGCAAGACCTGGGTATACATTGCATACACCATATAAGATTACTACAGTGGAAATTCCGGAATTTGCAGTTTCTTCATCCTTATTACGTGAGAGATATAAGGAGAAGAAAACGTGTAAATATTTACTTCCCGAAAAAGTACAGGTATATATCGAGAGGAATGGGTTGTATGAATCGTGAGAATGCACTGCATATTGTCAAACAACAAATGCATGAAAAACGTTATATACACACAATTGGTGTAATGGAGACAGCGATTGAGCTTGCTAAGTTATACGGTGTGGACGAAAAAAAAGCAGAGATGGCAGCTATATTCCATGATTATGCGAAATGTAGAGCAATTTCAGAGATGGAAGAGATTATTAAACGTGAAGATTTGCCGAAAGATTTACTTTGCTATAACAAAGAGTTATGGCATGCACCTGTTGGGGCATACTTAGTAGAAAAAGAAGTAGGCATTACGGATTCTGAAATTTTGCAAGCTATTACATATCATACAAGTGGTCATGAGAATATGACGATGTTAGATAAAGTGATTTATGTAGCTGATTACATTGAACCTGGGCGAAAGTTTCCAGGAGTGGAAGAGGCTCGTAAACTCGCATATGCGGATATAAATCAAGCTTTATTATTTGCGTTAAAGAGAACAATTCAATTTTTAATGGAAAAAGATCAGACGATTTATCCATTAACATTCCAAACATACAATGCAGTTATCAAGGAGGAAATGAGTAAATGAACGATAAAGATTTATTAGTATTAGCGGCAAAAGCAGCTGATGATAAGAGAGCAGAAGATATGGTTGTCCTAAATATGCAAGGTATTTCACCAATTGCAGATTATTTCATTATTTGTCACGGGAATTCAGACAAACAAGTGCAAGCAATTGCACGTGAAATTAAATCAAAAGCACATGAGTTCCAAATCGACGTACAACGTATGGAAGGGTTTGACGAAGCACGTTGGGTATTAGTTGATCTTGGAGATGTAGTTGCTCATGTATTCCATAAAGATGAGCGTAATCACTATAATTTAGAGCGTCTATGGGGCGATGTGCCACGTGAAGATATTACAGAAGAGTTAGGCCAATGAAATACGAACAATTTGCATTGTTGTACGACGAACTAATGAATGATGTCCCTTATGATAAATGGGTGGAATTTACAGAGGAAAGTTTACAGCAGGCAGATATGAAAGAGGCAAAAATTCTTGATGTAGCATGCGGTACAGGTAATGTAACCCTGCCGCTTGTGCAAAAGGGTTACGATTTAATAGGTGTCGATCTTTCAGAAGAAATGTTAACAGTCGCTCAGCAAAAACTAGGAGGAGAGGGATACTTTATTCCTTTTTATCAACAAGACATGCGAGAGCTTGATGTTCCAGGTGAGTTTGATTGTGTAACCATCTTTTGTGATTCATTAAATTATGTATTGCAAGAAGATGGAGTACAAGAAACATTTAGAAGAGTATTTCATCATTTACGTCAAGATGGTTTGTTTTTATTTGATGTACATTCTTTATATAAAATACATCATGTATTTCAAAATGAAACGTATACAGTGAATGGAGAAGAAATATCTCTTATTTGGAATTGCTTCCCTGGTGAAGAATCAAATAGTGTAGAGCATGATTTAACATTCTTTGTTCAAGATCCGGAAGAAGATGTGTACCATCGGTTTGACGAATGTCACGTGCAACGTGCATATCAAGTGGAAGAGTTAACGAAATGGCTTGAAGAAGCAGGTTTTACAGTGCTTCGTGTAACAGGTGATTTTGAGCGACTTGAAGTTACAGAACAAACAGAGCGTATTTTCTTCATGGCGAAGAAAAACGGATAAAACAAAAGCAACCGAGAAGGTTGCTTTTGTTTTATAAAGAAAATGTATTTTTAGTTCTAGCATAATCTGAAGATTGTATGCGTAAAGTGTGGGAATAGTAGTTGAAGTGAAAATGTATTGTAAAAAAGTAAGTATTTATAAAAAGGGTTTGGAATGAAAATGACGTATTTATTATGTGTGTTTATTGAATTGCTGATCAACGCATTCTAAATCTTCATCAAATTTTTCATGTGTTCGCTCGATTAACTTATGGAACATATCTCCAACGTGCTCTTCTAAAACCCGAATGCCTTCCCCAGTAACGCCGCCTTTCACGCAAACCTTTTCTTGTAAGGTAGGTAATGTGAAGATTTCTTTTTCAAGTAATTTCCCCATCCCCACGACCATTTCACTTACTAAAGTAGTAGCCTCTTCGTGTGTAATATTTGTTTTATCTACAGCAGCGTTAATGAAGCGTTGTAGTAAATAACTAAAGAAAGCAGGACCGCAACTTGCTATATCAGATGAAACGCGCGTTATATCTTCTTTTATTACAAGAGGTGTAGAAATGTTTTTGAATAGACGAAGTAGTTTTTGTTGCCATTCTTCAGAGCAATTATCTCCAAATGTAAATAGTGAGGCGCCAGAGAGAGCGCGATTTGTGATACTTGGAATGATACGCGCGACGTGGCAAGGTACGAGAGTCTCTAATTGTGATGGAGATATTGGACTTGTAATAGAAACTAAGCACGTTTCATCAGAAAAATGTTCAGCGTATTTTTTTAGGATAGGGTATATATCTATCGGCTTGACACAAATAAAAATAAGTTGTGATTGTTCGATTACTTCCGGGATTGTTTTTGCTATATGAACAGAAGGGTATTTTTCTTTTATATGATATGCTTTTGCAGGCGTCCGATTAATGATTGTAAGGCACGAAGGTTTGACAGCACGGGTTTCTAAAAATGCATCGATTAGTATATTCCCCATGTTTCCTGTCCCTATAATTCCTATGTTCAAAGTTTCATCCCTCCTTCGTAACAGCTTTCTCCTAAACAATATGAATGATGTTATAAATTTATGATTAGAGGTGTAAAATGATGTGGGATTTTCCGAAAAAGTGGTTAGGTTTAGTAGCTATTATTGGAACTTTACTTTTTCTTGTTTTTTGGAAAACGAATCAGAGTGTAGAACGAATGCCTATTACAATGAATGTACAAGAGAAGGAGATAGAAAAAAAGGGTAAACCGAAAATATCGGATACAAAGGAACAGAAAAGAACAATTATAATTGATGTGAAAGGAGCGGTCAGTAAAGAAGGGGTATATGAAATGAAGGAAGGAGATCGCGTAAAGGATGCGGTTCAAAAGGCTGGTGGTTTTTTATCAGAAGTAGATATGAAAAAAGTGAATTTAGCACAAATTGTACAAGATCAAATGCTTCTTTATATACCGAGTAAAAATGAGTCAGAACAAGGGGTGCTTACTTCTTCTAAGGAAGATGGTAAGATTCGAATAAATACAGCGGCGAAAGAACAACTAGAAAAAATTACAGGGATTGGCTCTCGAAAGGCAGAAAGTATTTTGAAATATCGAGAAGAACATGGTCCGTTTCAGAAAATAGAAGATTTATTAGAGATTGATGGGATTGGTGCGAAGTCTCTTGAAAAGATAAAAGATCAAATTATTATTCCGTAAAAGATTGACGAAGTTTTTCTTCTTTCGCTACACTACAAGTAGACAAAAAAGTAGGTGAAAAATATGGAACGAATTTCATGGGATCAATATTTTATGACGCAAAGCCATCTACTATCTTTGCGTAGTACATGTACAAGGCTTGCGGTAGGAGCGACGATCGTTCGCGATAAACGAATTATTGCTGGTGGGTATAATGGTTCAATTAAAGGTGGCGTACATTGTATAGATGATGGTTGTTACGTAATCGATAATCATTGTGTTCGGACAATTCATGCCGAAATGAATGCTTTATTACAATGTGCCAAGTTTGGTGCGAAAACAGAGGAAGCAGAAATTTACGTTACGCATTTCCCTTGTTTACAATGTTGTAAGGCAATTATTCAAAGTGGTATTACAGCGGTTTATTATGCGCAGGATTATAAAAATCATCCATACGCCATAGAGTTATTTGAACAAGCGAACGTAACAGTGAAGCACGTTCCGCTAGAATATGATATTGCTGCATTAGAGGAGCAAAAACGTTATATAGAGTTGAAAGAATTATTTGCGTCTTTAGAAAAAGATAATTTATCAATGGAAGAATTACAGCATGTATTCACGAAAGCAAAAATGATGCTATAAGGAGTGAGTATAAGTTGCAGGAACAATGGGGGTATGTTGCAATCTCATTTATAATAGGGGTTGCAATTGCCTTTTCCTCGTCACTTTTATTGATAGTTTTTTGCCTCTTTTTAAATGTTTTCTTCTGTTTATATCGCACTTCGCGTAAAACCTTCATTTTTTGTATTGTAGCGTGCTTTAGTAGCGCCATATACACTTCCTATGTTCAAACGTGGAATAAGCCTCTAGGGGAGTCCTATGGAGTTACAAGAGGGGTTATACAAAATGCACCGCTTGTTAATGGGGATCGCCTATCTTTTCAATTTGAAGATCAGAATAAAAATATAGTGCAGTTAAGTTATAGAATCAAATCAGTCTTGGAAAAGAAAAAAATGCAACAATTATACGCAGGGATATCATGTGTATTCGAGGGTGAGAGGAAAGAACCGGAAACAGCTCGGAATTTTCATGGTTTTAATTACCGTGATTATTTATACAAACAACATATTCATTTCACATTTGAGGCTACATATATTGCTGAATGCTATAAAACATCACTGTCGCTCACGCAATGGATTCTTCTTTTGAGGCAACAAGCAATCTCGAAAGTTACAGAAATGTTTCCAGAGCAATCAGGTGCTTTTATGAATGCATTACTATTTGGTGATAGACAACAAATGACGTTTGAAGTGGAAGAGCAATATCAACAATTTGGTCTTGTACATTTGTTAGCAATTTCAGGTTCGCACATTGTAATGTTAATGGTGATAGTATATTTTATTTTGCTAAGAAGCGGTGTGACAAGGGAGGTAGCAACAATTTGCCTTATCGTTTGTATTCCTTTGTATATGGTTTTAGCAGGGGCGTCACCCTCTGTTATAAGAGCTTCTATAACAGGAGTTTTGATGTTGATTGCTTTTATGTGCTCGATTCGTTTATCTAGTTTAGATGCTTTAAGTGTAACAGCTATATGCATGCTTATATATGACCCTTATCTTGTTTTTAATATTGGATTTCAGTTTTCTTTTGTAGGTAGCTTCGCTTTACTTTTGTCTGCTCCGTTATTGTTAGAGAGTAGCAACGGAATAATCCGAAATTCTATTTATATTTCTATCATTTCACAGCTCGTTAGTACTCCGATTTTGTTATATCACTTTGGTTATTTTTCTCCATATAGCATTCTCCTCAATCTCTTATACGTTCCGTTTTTATCTATCATTGTATTACCATGTAGCATTATTATTTTACTGTGTATGCCAATTGTCCCGTTTCTCGCAAAAGGATTTGCCGATGTATTATCAATAGGCTTGAGTATGTCTAATGATTTTCTAAGTTATTGTGAAAGTTTACCATTTACCCAGCTTATCTTCGGGGAAACGCCCTTCAATCTTGTAGCTGTATATTGCGCCAGTATTGTCAGTATATTGATGGTTTGGGAACGGAGAGCGCCGAAAAAAATAGTTTGTATAGTTGCGAGTGTATTTCTTTTTATTAGCACATGTCATTATATATATCCATATTTTAGAGGCAGCGGAAGTGTAACATTTATTGATGTTGGACAAGGTGATGCAATATTAATTCGCCTTCCGTATGATAAAGGGATTTATCTTATTGATACAGGTGGAACGCTTCGTGTAAATAAGGAAGAATGGCAACAAAAAAAGCATGAATTTTCTGTTGGAAATGATGTTTTAATACCCTTTTTACAAAAAGAAGGTATTAAAACAATTGATAAATTAATCGTAACGCATGGAGATGCAGATCATATAGGTGCTGCGCAAGAATTATTATCATATATACCTGTAAAAGAAGTGGTATTTGGCCGAAAGGGAAAAGATGCAGTATTAGAAAAAGTAGTCAAGAAACGGGCATTAGAAAAGGAAATGAAAATAACTGAAGTGGGGGAAGGGGAGAGTTGGAGTGTAAATGAAGCGGAATTTTTCGTTTTAGCTCCAAAAGGAAAAGAAAAAAGCGAAAATAACGCTTCAATTGTAATATGGGCAAAATTTGGAGGGTTGAAGTGGCTATTTACAGGCGATTTGGAAGAAGAAGGGGAAAAGATTTTAGTAGAGGCATATCCAGATTTACAAGTGGATGTTTTAAAAGTTGCTCATCATGGGAGTAATACGTCATCTATAGAGCCTTTTTTGAACGTCATACAGCCTCGTGTAGCGATTATATCTGTTGGTAAGCAGAATAGGTATGGACACCCGCATAAAGAAGTGATAGAGCGTTTTGAGAAGATGGGGAGTGCGATATGGCGCACGGACAAGCAAGGTGCTATTTCCTATGTTTTTAAAGGGGAAAATGGAACCTTTAAAAGTAAAATCACATATGATAAAACACATAATAGATGAAAAAGAGAAGACTGCCATGAAGTGGCAGTCTTTAAGAACCGATAAATTTAATAACAGTTGCAATGATGAAAAGTGTTGCGAAAAAACCAAATGAGACGATAAATCCTACCCCTGAATCAATAGCGTCATTGCGTTTACTTTGAACGTTTTGTTCAAAATCATTCATTTAGAATCCCTCCCCAACATTCCACTTTAGTATAAAATATTGTCAGAAAAAAATCTACAATTTCCATATGAAGAGAAAACGAGCTTTTTTGTTACTTGTAAATCATGAAGTAATGTGAGTTTTTCGTTTCCAAGCATGTTAACAGTTGGCACTTATACTCAAATTTTTATTGCGAATAATAAAGGGAAGGTGATTACCGCACACCAATAAGAAACCCGGGGCTTATTGCGTGGCGTTTAATATAAATAAAGGGACGGGTTATAAAGCCTGTTCCTTTGTACTTGTAAAACAAAAGCTAGGGCATTAGTATAAATATATATTGCCAAGTTAGGGAGTAGGAAAAAGTATGAGTGATATACATAAAAAAATTAAAAAGAAACAGTTTGCTCCGTTATATTTAATATATGGAACGGAAGCTTTTTTTATAAATGAAACGATAAAGCTTATTACGACAGAAGCACTTGAAGAAGAAGATCGAGAGTTTAATGTTGTGACATACGATTTAGAAGAAGCGTATTTAGAAGATGTGGTTGAGGATGCGCGTACGCTTCCTTTCTTCGGAGAACGAAAAGTACTGTTAATAAAATCACCGCTATTTTTGACTTCGCAAAAAGAAAAGTTAGAGCAAAATATAAAAATTTTAGAAGAATACATTGGTGAACCTTCTCCATTTTCTATTCTTGTTTTTGTTGCGCCTTACGAAAAACTTGATGAGCGAAAAAAAATTACAAAACTATTAAAGAAAACAGCAGATGTAGTAGAAGCGAATGCGATGCAAGTACAGGATGTTCAGAAGTGGATTGTTGCTCGTGCAGATGAAGTGCATGTGCATATTGATAACGCGGCTGTTAGTTTGTTGCTAGAGCTTGTGGGAAGTAATGTAACGATGTTGGCGAAGGAAATGGACAAGTTAACGTTATACGTTGGTATGGGCGGAGAGATTACGACGAAACTTGTTGCAGAGCTTGTGCCAAAATCAGTTGAGCAAAATGTATTTGCTTTGACAGAAAAAGTGGTGAAAAAAGATATTGCAGGTGCAATGCAAATTTTGGATGGATTATTTACGCAGCAGGAAGAGCCGATTAAATTGCTTGCGTTATTAGTGAGTCAATTCCGCTTGTTGTATCAAGTGAAAGAGCTACAGCAACGTGGTTATGGACAAAATCAAATGGCGTCTCATATTGGTGTACATCCGTATCGTGTAAAGTTAGCAATGAATCAAACGAAGTTTTTTTCTTTTGAAGAGTTAAAAAAAGTGATTATAGAATTAGCGGAAGCTGATTATAGTATGAAGACGGGAAAGATGGATAAGAAGCTTGTGCTCGAATTTTTCTTAATGCGATTAAATCATATGTGATGACACAAAAAAGTTCATGCACTTAGTGCATGAACTTTTTTGTATATAAAAAAACGATCCAAATGGATCGTTTTTTAAACGCCTTACGCGTTTACTTGTTTCGCTAAGCGAGATTTTTGACGAGCTGCAGCGTTTTGGTGGATAAGACCTTTACGAGCTGCTTTGTCAAGTTTTTTAGAAGCAGTTTTGAAAGCTTCTTTAGCATTTTCAAGATCGTTATTAGTAACTAAAGCTTCTACAGTTTTAACAGCAGAACGCATGTCAGACTTGATAGAAGCGTTATGTGCACGACGCTCTTCGCTAAGTTTAGCGCGTTTGATAGCAGATTTGATGTTTGCCATACTTTTCACCTCCCTGGTGCAATCGAATGACTCGATTCTTACATAGAACAAGTGATATTCTATCAAACGGTGAAGAGAATTGCAATAGTATATCCATGAAATTTCACGTAAAGGAAAGAATGACCTTATATAACTTTGGGAAATCTAACGATATTTACTATGAATTACGGAGGAGATACGATGAAAGAACCATTAGATTTAAGTAAATATAGCATTAGAACTGACCTTGCTGTAGAAGCTCATCAAATGTTGCAAGAAAGCCAAGAAGAACAAAAAGGGATACAGGGAGTTATTGTAAAAGAGAGAGAAGAAGAAGGTACTATAATTACAAAAGTAACGATTGATGAAGCTGCCTCTGAAGCGATGGGGAAAAAACCTGGAAATTATTTAACACTTGAAGTACAAGGGATACGTCAGCAAGATACAGAACTTCAACAAAAAGTGGAGCGTATTTTTGCAAAAGAATTTTCTTGTTTCTTAGAAGAGGTTGGAGTTACAAAAGAAGCAAGCTGTTTAATTGTAGGTCTTGGGAATTGGAATGTAACACCAGATGCTCTTGGACCGATAGTTGTAGAAAATGTATTAGTAACGAGACATTTGTTTCAATTGCAGCCTGAAAGTGTAGAAGAAGGATTTAGGCCTGTTAGTGCAATTCGGCCGGGGGTAATGGGGATTACAGGAATCGAAACGAGCGATGTTATTTATGGAATTATTGAGAAGACGAACCCGGACTTTGTAATTGCAATTGATGCATTAGCTGCTCGTTCTATTGAACGAGTAAATAGCACGATACAAATTTCTGATACTGGAATCCATCCTGGATCAGGGGTTGGGAATAAACGTAAAGAACTAAGTAAAGACACATTAGGTATCCCTGTTATCGCAATTGGTGTTCCGACTGTGGTCGATGCTGTTTCGATTACAAGTGATACGATTGATTTTATTTTGAAACATTTTGGTCGAGAGATGAAAGAAGGAAATAAACCTTCACGATCTTTGTTACCAGCGGGATTTTCATTTGGAGAAAAGAAAAAATTAACAGAAGAAGATATGCCGGATGAAAAGAGCAGAAATATGTTTTTAGGTGCTGTTGGTACGTTGGAAGAAGAAGAAAAAAGAAGGCTGATTTATGAAGTGCTATCTCCTCTTGGTCATAATTTAATGGTAACCCCAAAAGAAGTAGATACTTTTATTGAGGATATGGCGAATGTAATAGCGAGTGGTTTAAATGCAGCGCTACATCATCAAATTGATCAAGATAATACGGGAGCATATACACATTGAGGGGAACAGATGATTATGGTTTGAGTCGCTTTGCGCTTTTGTGTATATGTAGTGTAGCTTTATGTTTACTTATGATGATAGCAGGAGTGGCACTTGCTAATCATGGTTTGAAAAGTATGAAAGGCTATCAGCAATTGTCATATGAACAAATAGCTCATATGACAGGGACAGAAAGTACAGGTGCTGAATCAGAAATTTTGGGTAGCTCGTTTTCGGCCTCAGAAAAACAACAGCAATTAGAACGTTTAAGAAGTTTTAATGTTGTAGAAGGAATTGGGATGGCGGTAGCAAGTGTAGCTTATGAAATGACGAAGTTCGGGACGGATATAGTTGTTGGGAAAATAAAAGGAATTTTTAGCTAAGAGTAACATGGGAGGCGGTTGTTTTACTGATTTGTAGGACAGCCGTTTTAAAATTTGAAAAGGGTTTGTCTCTTATGGTTTATTCGCATAAGATATAGATAGAATGATTTGTATCGTAAGCAGCACGAGTTTTCATTGAATCTTTGTTGCTCTATTGATATAATCAGTGCTAGTGTATATTGGCGAGACTATTAGGAGTTGAGAACATAGATGAATAAAGAAGAAAGAGCAAAAAGACAGTCCAAAATTCGTAATTTCTCTATTATTGCTCATATTGACCACGGAAAATCAACGTTAGCAGACCGTATTTTAGAGAAAACAAACGCGTTAACACAACGCGAAATGAAAGCTCAGTTGCTTGACTCTATGGATTTAGAGCGCGAGCGTGGTATTACAATCAAATTAAACGCAGTACAATTAAACTATAAAGCAAAAGATGGTGAAGAGTATATTCTTCATTTAATTGATACACCAGGACATGTCGACTTTACGTACGAAGTATCTCGTAGTTTAGCGGCTTGTGAAGGCGCGATTCTTGTAGTAGATGCAGCGCAAGGTATTGAAGCGCAAACGTTAGCAAACGTATACTTAGCGCTTGATAACAATTTGGAAATTTTACCAGTTATTAATAAAATCGACTTACCAAGTGCGGATCCAGAACGTGTACGTCAAGAGGTAGAAGATGTAATTGGTTTAGATGCATCAGAAGCGGTACTTGCTTCTGCGAAAGCTGGAATTGGTATTGAAGAAATTTTAGAACAAATTGTTGAAAAAGTACCAGCTCCGTCGGGTGATTCAGAAGAGCCATTACAATGTATGATTTTCGACTCTTTATATGATCCGTACCGCGGTGTAATTGCTTATATCCGTGTTGTAAATGGAACAGTAAAAGTTGGCGATAAAGTACGTATGATGGCAACGGGTAAAGAATTTGAAGTAACAGAAGTAGGTGTATTTACACCGAAAACTACGCAACGTGACGAGTTAACAGTAGGTGATGTAGGTTTCTTAGCAGCATCGATTAAAAATGTTGGTGACACACGTGTTGGTGATACGATTACACATGCGAAACGTCCAGCTGCAGAGCCGTTAGCAGGTTACCGTAAGTTAAACCCGATGGTATTCTGTGGTCTGTATCCAATTGACTCTGCTCGTTATAACGATTTACGTGATGCATTAGAAAAATTAGAGTTAAACGATTCTGCTCTTGAGTTTGAACCAGAAACATCTCAAGCGCTAGGATTTGGTTTCCGTTGTGGTTTCTTAGGGCTTCTTCACATGGAAATCATTCAAGAACGTATTGAACGTGAATTTAAGATTGACTTAATTACAACAGCGCCAAGCGTTATTTATAAAGTTTATTTAACTAACGGTGAAGATGTTATTGTTGATAACCCATCTAATATGCCAGATCCACAGTCTATCGATCGTGTAGAAGAGCCGTTTGTGAAGGCTTCAATTATGGTTCCGAATGACTATGTTGGAGCTGTAATGGAGATTTGCCAAGGTAAACGTGGAACGTTTATTGATATGCAATATTTAGATGAAACGCGTGTTACATTAACATATGAAATCCCGTTATCAGAAATCGTATATGACTTCTTCGATCAATTGAAATCAAATACGAAAGGGTATGCATCGTTTGACTACGAGTTAATTGGCTATAAACCATCTAAACTTGTGAAAATGGATATTCTTTTAAATAATGAACAAGTGGATGCTTTATCATTTATCGTACACCGTGATTCAGCGTATGACCGTGGTAAAGTAATCGTAGAGAAATTAAAAGAATTAATTCCGAGACAACAATTTGAAGTGCCAATTCAGGCGACTATCGGAAATAAAGTTGTAGCACGTTCTACAATTAAAGCGATGCGTAAAAACGTACTTGCAAAATGTTACGGCGGTGACATTTCTCGTAAGCGTAAACTTCTTGATAAGCAAAAAGAAGGTAAAAAACGTATGAAGTCTGTTGGTTCTGTAGAAGTACCGCAAGAGGCATTTATGGCTGTACTGAAAATGGATGACAACTAATATTTGAAATAAAAAAGAAGTCGTTTGTGCGGCTTCTTTTTTCTGTATAATTACTTTTTAGACATCTGAGCAGCTCTCATTTACAATAATGAGAGAGCTTTTTAGTTCATATAGAGTTAGGAGATTGTTAATGTCCGAAAATATTCGAAAAGATATTCAAGATAAAATACAAAATGGTAATTTTAATTGTGAAAAGGAATTGACGCTTTCTATTATTAGTGGAAAGTGGAAAGTTGTGATACTGTGGCACCTTGGTGTGGAAGGACCACATCGTTTCAGTGAATTACAACGGTTATTCCCAAGCATTTCTCATAAAGTTTTGTCGAACCAATTAAAAGAGTTAATGGAAGATGGAATTGTTGATCGGACAGTATATCCCGAAATTCCTCCTCGCGTTGAGTATTATATGACGGAACTAGGCATGTCGCTTTTACCGATCGTTGAAATGATGTATGATTGGGGAAAAATGCGAATGGAACAAATTCGTAATACGTTAGAGAAGTAGAGAACCCTCCGGAGTGCGGAGGTTTTCTTTTTAGAAAGGTAGGAGTTATATTTGGTACAAGCTGCATATATTCATATTCCGTTTTGTCAGCACATTTGTCACTATTGTGATTTTAATAAAGTGTTTATTGAACGCCAACCGGTTGATCAATATTTAGATTATTTAGAGAAGGAAATAATAAATACGGTTCAAAAAGTTCCGTTTGATAGTATAAAAACGATTTTTGTGGGCGGGGGAACTCCGACAGCGTTAAATATGGAACAGACAAAAAAATTACTCGAGATTATTAATCGTCATTTGCGTCCGTTCGCCCCAAATTGTGAATTAACATTTGAAGCGAATCCAGGAGATCTGCCGAAAGAGAAGTTGAATGTACTGCTAGAAGGTGGAGTGAATCGAATTAGTTTTGGTGTGCAAACGTTCCGTGATGAACTGCTTGAGAAAATCGGGCGCAAGCATACGAGGGAAGATGCATTCCTCGCGATTCGAGAAGCACAGGAAGTAGGATTTAAAAATATTAATGTAGATATTATTTATGCTTTGCCAGGACAGACGATAGAAGATGTAAAAGAAACATTAGATATTGCTTTTACGCTTGGTGTACAACATTTCTCTGCATACTCATTAATTGTGGAACCTAAAACAGTGTTTTATAACTTAATGAACAAAGGGAAATTGCGTCTTCCGGGTGAAGACCATGAAGCGAAAATGTATGAAATAGTAATGGATGAAATGGAGAAACACGGTTATAACCAGTATGAAATTAGTAATTTCTCAAAAGGTGACAATAAAAGTAGACATAATCTCACATACTGGAATAATGAAGAGTATTATGGATTTGGAGCTGGAGCTCATAGTTATGTGAACGGGGAACGTATTCAAAATGTAGGTCCGCTGAAGCAATATTTTAATAAAATTGATGAAACAGGATTTCCGTATTTAGATGTTCACAAAGTGACGGAGAAAGAAAGAATGGAAGAAGAGCTGTTCTTAGGGCTTCGAAAAACAAAAGGTGTTTCTAAAACGGCGTTCCGCAATAAATTTAATGTAGAGATGGATCAAGTTTTCGCGAAGCAGTTACAAAGCAACCAAGAGCAGGGATTGCTTGAAGAGGAAGATGGACATGTGCGTTTAACGCGAAAAGGAAAATTATTAGGGAATGAAGTATTCCAATCATTTTTGATTGACTAATTAAATGTTCCATAGGCGTGAAAAAGTTTCATTATTTCGTGACGTTTCCGTTGACAATTGAATGTCAATTTTGGTAAGTTATTAATAGATTTAGCACTCAAAGACAAAGAGTGCTAACAGAGGTGATGATGAGATGCTTACGGAACGTCAGCTCTTAATTTTACAAACAATTATTGATGACTTTATTGGATCAGCGCAGCCCGTTGGGTCTAGAACGTTGGCTAAAAAAGATGAAATTACATTTAGTTCAGCTACTATTCGAAATGAAATGGCGGACTTAGAAGAATTAGGTTTTATTGAAAAAACGCACAGTTCTTCTGGACGTGTTCCTTCTGAGAAAGGCTACCGATTTTATGTAGACCATCTTTTAGCGCCGCAAAACTTACCGAACGCTGAAATTGTACAAATTAAAGATTTATTTGCTGAAAGAATTTTTGAAGCGGAAAAAATTGCACAACAATCTGCTCAAATTTTATCAGAACTTACGAATTATACGGCCATTGTTCTTGGACCGAAGTTAAGTACAAATAAACTTAAAAATGTACAAATTGTGCCGCTTGATCGTCAAACTGCTGTCGCTATTATTGTAACCGATACAGGGCATGTACAAAGTAAAACGATTACCGTTCCGGAATCTGTTGATTTATCAGATTTAGAAAAAATGGTTAATATTTTAAATGAAAAGCTATCTGGCGTACCGATGGAAGAACTTCATAATAAAATCTTTAAGGAGATTGTTACAGTTTTACGTGGGTATGTTCATAATTACGATAGTGCAATAAAAATGTTGGATGGTACATTTCAAGTTCCGTTATCGGAAAAGATATACTTTGGAGGAAAAGCAAATATGCTTTCGCAGCCAGAGTTCCATGACATTCAAAAGGTTAGATCTTTACTTACCATGATTGATAATGAAGCCGAATTTTATGACATTTTGCGTCATAAACAAGTCGGGATTCAAGTGAAAATTGGTAGGGAAAACTCTTCGACGGCTATGGAGGATTGTAGTTTAATTTCTGCAACATATTCGATCGGCGAAGAGCAACTTGGAACAATTGCTATTTTAGGTCCTACGAGAATGCAATATTCTCGTGTAATTAGTTTGTTACAGTTATTTACGAGACAATTTACTGATGGACTTAAAAAGTAAATGAGAGTAATACATTCGCTCAAGTGATGAAATTTTCATTGCTGTGTGTAATATATAATGCTTAGGTAATCATGCTATGCATGATACCTAATACCTTTTAAGGAGGTGAATATTGTGGAAGAGCGTAACGAACAAGTGGTAGAAGAAGTAAAAGAAGCGCAAGTTGAAGAAGCTGTCACGCCAGAAAACAGTGAAGAAACTGTAGAAGAAAAAAGTGAGGCTGCTCTTTTACAAGAAAAAGTAGATGAGCTACAAGCGAAACTAACGGAAACGGAAGGTCGCACATTACGTCTACAAGCTGATTTTGAAAATTATAAGCGCCGTGTCCAAATGGATAAACAGGCTGCTGAAAAATATAGAGCACAAAGTCTAGTTTCAGACATCTTGCCAGCTCTTGATAATTTTGAAAGAGCAATGCAAGTGGAAGCGACTGATGAGCAAACGAAATCCTTGTTACAAGGTATGGAAATGGTGCATCGTCAATTGTTAGAAGCGCTGACTAAAGAAGGTGTGGAAGTGATTGAAGCTGTTGGTAAACAGTTTGATCCTAATGAACACCAAGCTATTATGCAAGTGGAAGATAGTGAATTTGAATCAAACGCGGTTGTGGAAGAATTCCAAAAAGGTTATAAACTAAAAGACCGTGTGATTCGCCCATCAATGGTAAAAGTAAATCAATAATTTACATAAAACTAGGAGGATTCGCCATGAGTAAAATTATCGGTATTGACTTAGGTACAACAAACTCTTGTGTAGCTGTTATGGAAGGTGGAGAACCAAAGGTTATCCCAAATCCAGAAGGAAACCGTACAACACCTTCTGTTGTAGCTTTCAAAAATGAAGAACGTCAAGTTGGGGAAGTTGCAAAGCGCCAAGCAATTACAAACCCAAATACAATCATGTCTGTTAAACGTCATATGGGTACAGACTACAAAGTAGAAGTTGAAGGTAAAGAGTATACACCTCAAGAAATTTCTGCAATCATTTTACAAAACTTAAAAGCTTCTGCTGAAGCATACTTAGGTGAAACAGTAACGAAAGCTGTTATTACAGTACCTGCATACTTCAACGATGCAGAGCGTCAAGCAACGAAAGATGCTGGTCGTATCGCTGGTTTAGAAGTTGAGCGTATCATTAACGAGCCAACAGCAGCAGCACTTGCTTACGGTTTAGAAAAACAAGACGAAGAACAAAAAATCTTAGTATATGACTTAGGTGGCGGTACATTTGACGTATCTATCCTTGAGTTAGCAGACGGTACATTCGAAGTTATTTCAACTGCTGGTGACAACCGTCTTGGTGGCGATGACTTTGACCAAGTTATCATCGATCACTTAGTAGCTGAGTTCAAAAAAGAAAATAACATTGATTTAAGCCAAGATAAAATGGCGCTTCAACGCTTGAAAGATGCAGCTGAAAAAGCGAAAAAAGATCTTTCTGGTGTAACACAAACTCAAATTTCATTACCATTCATTAGTGCTGGAGCTGCTGGTCCATTACACTTAGAATTAACGTTAACAAGAGCGAAATTCGAAGAGCTTTCAGCAGGTCTTGTTGAAAGAACATTAGAGCCAACTCGTCGTGCATTAAAAGACGCTGGTTTTGCTCCAAGCGAATTAGATAAAGTTATTCTTGTTGGTGGATCTACTCGTATCCCAGCTGTACAAGAAGCTATTAAACGTGAAACTGGTAAAGAGCCATATAAAGGTGTAAACCCTGATGAAGTTGTAGCATTAGGTGCTGCAGTTCAAGGTGGCGTACTTACTGGTGATGTAGAAGGCGTTCTATTATTAGACGTAACTCCACTTTCTTTAGGTATTGAAACTATGGGTGGCGTGTTCACGAAATTAATCGAGCGTAACACTACAATTCCAACAAGTAAGTCACAAGTATTCTCGACAGCTGCTGATAATCAACCAGCAGTAGACATTCACGTATTACAAGGTGAGCGTCCAATGTCGGCTGACAACAAAACGTTAGGTCGTTTCCAATTAACTGACCTTCCACCAGCACCACGTGGTATTCCACAAATCGAAGTAACATTCGATATTGATGCGAACGGTATCGTTAACGTACGTGCGAAAGACTTAGGAACAAGCAAAGAGCAAGCTATTACAATCCAATCTTCTTCAGGTCTTTCTGATGAAGAAGTAGAACGTATGGTACAAGAAGCGGAAGCAAATGCTGACGCTGACCAAAAACGTAAGGAAGAAGTTGAACTTCGTAACGAAGCTGACCAACTTGTATTCCAAACAGACAAAGTTGTAAAAGATTTAGAAGGTAAAGTAGATGCAGCTGAAGTTGCAAAAGCAACAGAAGCGAAAGAAGCATTACAAGCTGCAATTGAGAAAAACGAGCTTGAAGAAATTCGTGCGAAAAAAGATGCCTTACAAGAAATCGTACAACAATTAACTGTTAAATTATACGAGCAGGCTCAAGCAGCTGCTGGTCAAGCAGAAGGTGCGCAAGGTGCACAAGATGCTGGCGCAAAGAAAGACAATGTAGTTGACGCTGAGTTTGAAGAAGTAAAAGAAGACAAGTAATTCAACTGTAAACATAATAAGTAAGATGACAAAAAGTCAAAGTCAAGCGTGCCTTGACTTTGGCTTTTTTCACGAATGAGAAGCGATGTGTGAGGATCTTAAGTTTTTCGCTTTGCATACTGTAAGTGAGGAAACTTTGTTGCAAAGCACTTTCTTTCGGTGTTAAAATTACGTTTATGTGAAAGATTCGGGGGTTGTAAATTTATGAGTAAACGAGACTATTATGAGGTCCTTGGACTTAGCAAGGGCGCTTCAACAGATGAAATTAAAAAAGCGTATCGTCGTTTGGCTAAAAAATACCATCCAGACGTAAGCAAAGAAGAAAATGCGATTGAAAAGTTTAAAGAAGTACAAGAAGCATACGAAGTGTTAAGTGATGATCAAAAGCGTGCACAGTACGATCAATTTGGTCATGCTGGTGCAAATCAAGGATTCGGTGGATTTGGCGGCGGAGGAGACTTCGGCGGTGGCTTCGGTTTTGAAGATATATTTAGTTCTTTCTTTGGCGGTGGCGGCGGCAGACGTCGTGATCCAAATGCTCCGCGCCAAGGTGCTGACTTACAATATCAAGTCACTTTAGATTTTGAAGAAGCTATTTTTGGTAAGGAATTAAATGTGGAAATTCCAGTAGAAGATCCATGTGATACTTGTAAAGGTAGTGGAGCAAAACCAGGAACTTCAAAAGAAACATGTAAACATTGTTCAGGCTCTGGTCAAGTGAGTGTAGAACAAAACACACCGTTTGGTCGTATCGTAAATCGTCAAGCTTGTGGTCATTGTTCAGGAACTGGACAAATTATTAAAGAAAAATGTACGACATGTCACGGTTCAGGTAAAGTTCGTAAACGTAAAAAAATCAATGTTAAAATTCCAGCGGGTATCGATAATGGTCAACAAATTCGTGTGTCTGGAAAAGGTGAAGCCGGCGTAAATGGCGGACCAGCAGGAGACTTATATGTTGTCGTTCATGTAAGAAATCATGAATTCTTCGAGCGTGAAGGAGATCACATTATTTGCGAAATGCCATTAACATTTGCGCAAATGGCGCTTGGTGATGAAGTGGAAGTTCCTACTGTTCATGGTAAAGTGAAGCTGAAAATTCCAGCAGGAACACAAACTGGAACAGAATTCCGCTTAAAAGGAAAAGGTGCTCCGAACGTACGTGGATACGGCCAAGGAGATCAATATGTAGTCGTTCGTGTTGTTGTACCGACGAAATTGACTTCGCAGCAAAAAGATTTATTACGTGAATTTGCAGGACAAGAAGAGCAGGATGATAGTTTATTCGGAAAGCTTAAACGTGCTTTCAAAGGGGAATAATGGAAATAAAAAATGGAGTTGGTAAATTGTGAAATGGTCAGAAATTAGTATTCATACAACAGAAGAAGCAGTAGAAGCTGTCTCTCATATTTTACATGAAGCTGGTGCTAGTGGAGTTGCGATTGAGGATCCAGCGGAGTTAACGAAAGAGCGCGAGCAACAATATGGTGAAATTTATGCATTGAACCCAGATGAATATCCGGCGGAAGGTGTATTAATAAAAGCGTATTTCCCGCAAACGGATTCTTTACATGAAACGATTGCAGGTGTAAAATCATCTATTGATGTGCTTCCATCTTACGACATCGAAATTGGTACTGGAAATATTACCGTTAACGAAGTCAATGAAGAAGATTGGGCTACTGCTTGGAAAAAATATTACCATCCAGTACAAATTTCTGATACATTCACAATCGTAC
Organism: Bacillus sp. XB1; assembly: GCF_053557995.1. Lineage (NCBI taxonomy): Bacteria > Bacillati > Bacillota > Bacilli > Caryophanales > Bacillaceae > Bacillus > Bacillus sp. XB1. The sequence goes on from NZ_JBNRIL010000002.1 coordinate 543,315, forward strand.
CGACTTGGGAAGAATATACACCATCTTCTCCTGATGAAAAAATCATTGAATTAGACCCGGGTATGGCGTTTGGTACAGGAACTCATCCAACAACAACGATGTGTATCCGTGCTTTAGAAAAAACAGTACAGCCAGGTGACACTATTATTGATGTAGGAACAGGTTCTGGTGTACTTAGTATTGCGGCTGCAAAATTAGGTGCGTCTTCTGTTCAAGCATATGATTTAGATCCGGTTGCGGTTGAAAGTGCAGAAATGAATGTACGTTTAAATAAAACAGATGATATCGTGTCTGTTGGACAAAATAGTCTTTTAGAAGGCATTGAAGGTCCTGTTGATTTAATCGTAGCTAACTTATTAGCAGAAATTATTCTATTATTCCCTGAAGATGCAGCAAGAGTTGTGAAGTCAGGTGGATTATTTATTACATCGGGCATTATTGCTGCGAAGGAAAAAGTAATTTCTGAGGCGTTAGAACAAGCTGGATTTACAATTGAAGAAGTGTTACGAATGGAAGATTGGGTAGCAATTATTGCACGAAATGCGTAATATAGATTTTAGTCTATAATGAAAAGGGGAGTCTCTCACTATAAGGTGAGAGACTTGCCGTTTGTTATATGAAAAATGATAACGTTTCGTTCTTTTCGTAAGTGTTGACTTACGAAAGGAACGAAACTCTACTAAGGTGATTATATGCAACGTTATTTTGTAGAAGAGAAATATGTAAATGAGACAAGTATTCGCATTGTAGGTGATGACGTACATCATATCGCAAGAGTGATGCGTATGTCAGCTGGTGATTATATTTATTGCTGTGTAAACGGAAAAACAGCAGTATGTTCAATTGATGAAATTACCAGTGAATTTATTAATACGGCTATTGTAGAATGGGTAGAGGCGTCAAGTGAACTTCCTGTTTTCGTGACGATTGCAAGTGGACTGCCAAAAGGAGACAAGCTAGAGTTAATTTTTCAAAAAGGAACTGAGCTTGGGGCAGCTGCATTCTTACCATTTCAAGCATCTCGCTCTATCGTAAAATGGGATGCGAAAAAAGCTGATAAAAAAGTTGAGCGTTTAAGAAAAATTGTGAAAGAAGCTGCGGAACAATCACATAGAAGTGAAATTCCAGAAGTACATGCTCCGGCATCATTTAAGCAATTGCTTTCAATGAGTGGTGAGTATGATGTTTGTCTTGTTGCTTACGAAGAGGAAGCAAAACAAGGGGAGAAATCTAATTTTGCGAAAGCTTTAACGACAATGAAACCAGGTCAAAAGCTATTGATTGTATTTGGCCCAGAAGGCGGTTTAGCTGAGGAAGAGATTACAGCGCTTCGTGAACATAAATTTGTACCATGTAGTTTAGGACCAAGAATTTTAAGAACAGAAACGGCGCCGTTATACGCGTTAAGTGCTGCTTCGTATCATTTTGAATTGATGGGGTGATGATCAATGTCAACTGTTGCGTTCCATACGTTAGGTTGTAAAGTAAACCACTATGAAACAGAAGCCATTTGGCAATTGTTTAAACAAGGTGGTTATGAAAGAACAGAATATGAAAAGAAAGCTGATGTATATGTTATTAACACATGTACAGTAACGAATACTGGGGACAAAAAAAGCCGTCAAGTAATCAGACGTGCTGTGCGTCAAAATCCAGATGCAGTTATTTGCGTAACGGGATGTTATGCACAAACATCTCCAGCTGAAATTATGGCGATTCCGGGTGTAGATATTGTAGTTGGTACACAGGATCGTGAAAAGATGTTAGGTTACATCGAAGAATTCCGTAAAGAGCGTCAACCAATTAATGCTGTCCGTAATATTATGAAAACACGTGTGTACGAAGAACTTGATGTACCTTATTTCACGGATCGTACACGTGCGTCTTTAAAAATACAAGAGGGTTGCAATAACTTCTGTACATTCTGTATCATTCCTTGGGCGCGTGGTTTAATGCGTTCTCGTGATGGAAAAGAAGTTATTAAACAAGCACAACAATTAGTGGATGCAGGCTATAAAGAAATCGTATTAACGGGTATTCATACAGGTGGATACGGCGAAGACATAAAAGATTATAACTTAGCTGGATTACTTCGTGATATGGAAGCGGAAGTAGACGGATTAAAACGTCTTCGTATTTCTTCTATTGAAGCGAGTCAAATTTCAGATGAAGTAATTGAAGTGTTAGATAAATCTGAAGTAGTTGTACGCCACTTGCATATTCCGTTGCAATCTGGTTCTAATACTGTATTAAAACGTATGCGTCGTAAATATACGATGGAGTTCTTCCAAGAGCGTTTAGATCGTTTGAAAGAAGCGTTACCAGGCCTTGCGATTACATCTGACGTAATCGTTGGTTTCCCAGGTGAAACAGAAGAAGAATTCATGGAAACATACAATTTCATTAAAGAGAACCGCTTCTCTGAGTTACATGTGTTCCCTTACTCAAAACGTACAGGAACACCTGCAGCACGCATGGAAGATCAAGTTCCTGAAGATGTGAAGAACGATCGTGTTCATCGTTTAATTGAGCTATCTAATCAATTAGCGAAAGAGTACGCATCAGCGTTTGAAGGTGAAGTGCTTGAAATCATTCCGGAAGAGCAATTTAAAGAGGGCGACCGTGAAGGCTTATATGTAGGTTATACAGATAACTACTTGAAAATTGTATTTGAAGGATCAGAAGAATTAATTGGTAAGCTAGTGAAAGTGAAAATTACGAAAGCTGGTTATCCATATAACGAAGCGCAATTTGTTCGTGTTCTTGAAGATGATGTAAAAAAAGAATCAGCTAGCGCATAAAAAGAGCGTGCAACCGGAAACGGTTTGCATGCTTTCTTTGTTTGAAGCGGTTAAGTACTATAAGGTGGGGAGGCGTTTCATGCATCCCTGTATGAAAAAAGATGAAATGATAAAAATATAGTTGTCTTCATCAGTAAAGGATACTAGCTATTTGCATAACTTTTGAAAAGGAAATGCTTCTATTCTTCTTTTATTCTGCCAAATAGTTGACCTGAAGTGATAAAATGTATTATAATCGTAAAAGACATGCTGAAGAAGTGTTTCTTTTTGCATGCTGAAGTTAGTATGTAAGTGTGATGTTTCGGAGGGAGGGAAAGAGAATGTCAAAAACAGTCGTTCGTAAAAACGAGTCTTTGGAGGATGCACTTCGCCGTTTTAAAAGATCGGTTTCTAAAACTGGTACACTTGCTGAAGCAAGAAAGCGCGAGTTTTATGAAAAACCAAGTGTAAAACGTAAGAAGAAATCTGAAGCGGCAAGAAAGCGTAAATTCTAAGAGAGGGTGTAAGTTATGAGTCTTCTCGGTCGTTTAAACGATGATATGAAACAAGCGATGAAGAATAAACAAAAAGAAAAATTAACCGTTATTCGTATGGTTAAGGCTGCTTTACAAAATGAAGGTATTAAACTGCAACATACTCTTACTGAAGAAGAGGAAATAACAGTTTTAGCTCGTGAAGTAAAACAGTATAAGGACTCCCTCCTTGAATTTAAAAAAGCTGGTCGTGAAGACCTTGTTAATAAACTGCAAAGTGAAATTCAGATTTTAAGCGCATATTTGCCAGAGCAATTAACTGAAGAAGAACTAGTTGATGTAATCAAGCAAGTTATTTCTGAAGTTGGTGCGACTTCTAAAGCAGATATGGGTAAGGTGATGACTGCTGTTATGCCGAAAGTAAAAGGTAAAACAGACGGATCACTTGTGAATAAGCTGGTTATCCAGCTATTAGCGTAAAAAAACGTCTCATTTCGTATGAGACGTTTTTTTATTGTTCTTATTAAGGAGAAACGCTATATTGTTTAAAAAGGGTTTCTATAAGTGATAGAAACCCCTCTAGTTAAAGTTTCAATTTATTATTTCCTTGTATAATTCCGATTCTACACCTATTCTTACTTCCTTGACTAAAACTTCTTTCGCAAATAAAAGCTAAGTACCGAACCTTCTGAAAATCAGATTGAAGTTTTATAGCTTGCTCTTCAGCATAATCCTCAAAGGTAACGAAAGAGATTCTAACTATTTTAGATTTTGCATCAGTTGCATAAAATGGCCGGATATTACTGTCGATAATTTGTTTTATAACATTCGAAATTTCTTGACTAAAGCCAATTTACTTTCGTATTTCCTCGTTTATTAATTCATTTTTTAATGAACCCTAATATTTTTTGAAATTCATATAACAACCATCTATAAAATATTCTTACTTACAACGTAACATTCAGAGTGGAGAAATTTTCTTTTTTTTGATTTTATCCCTCATTAACGGGCAGCCCGATTGGTGAGGGGGGATTAAAGTTTCACTTTATCTCATTTGCCCAATAAATGACAACTACTTATTCTATGGTCAGTATGTCACATCCAGAACGAATTGTAACAGTTTTTTTCAAGTTTCTAACTTCTCGCTAGGCTCAATTTCTTAATGTAACTTGTACTGATATCCTGTAGGGGCGCATATTCTTGTATTAATACTTCTATTATTAAAGGTAACATCCTTTGATCCATCATTGTCCTGACAAATATGATTTCATATAGCGACTGTTTTAATTAACATGATATGAACTCTTACAGAATATAGTTATGTTAGTGAAGTCGTTATAACACGATAGGCACTTGTGAAGAAATACATATATATGGGATGAGAGGGGGTCTTTCGAGATGAAGAAATTAGAACAAATGAAAAATTGGTTGACAAAACAAGTAGACCTACCAGTGGATGTATTAATGGATCTACCTCGGATTACTCTTGTTGGGCAAATACATATTTATATAGAAAATCATCGGGGGTTATTAGTGTTTTCAGATAAAGAAGTACGATTGCTTTTAAAACACGGTCAATTATTAATTAAAGGACAATCCTTTGTTATTAAAACGATTCTTCCAGAAGAGCTTTTGCTCGAAGGGATAATTGAGCAAGTAACATTTTTAGAAAATGAAAAAAAAGGTGATTGAAGTGAAACTTCCATTTGTGAAGTTTTTCTTCTTTATCCTGTAAAAGTTCCGTTGATAGAGACTGATTACAGTTTTACTCGGTTTCATTTTAGTACGAGCTATTTTAATGTTTCAAATAAAAAGTAGTATATCTACTTTTAGAAAGGTAGTGAAGGTGGTAAATGAAAAATAAATGGTTTATAAAGTGGCTTGGATATGTAAAAGTGCGAATTGAAGGTAGAGGAGCGGAACGGTTTGTTAATGAATGTGTACGGAGGAATTTATTAGTTTGGGATGTTAAAAAGATAGCTGATGAAACGTTAGTTTTTTGTATGTTGTTACGCGATGTGAAAAAAATAAAACCAATTTATAGAAAAAATGAATGTAAATTATATTTTATTGGACGTTATGGTTTTCCTTTTTGGAATAAGCGTTTAATTAAAAATAGTGGATTTTTAATTGGTTTTTTAATTTTCTTTTTTGGTGTGATTGCAATGTCAAATATGGTTTGGAAAATTGAAATTACAGGAGCAAAACCTGAAACGGAATATATATTGATGAAAGAATTGGATAAAATGGGTATTAAAAAAGGGAAACTACAATTTCAAATGCCGAATGTAGAAGATGTACAACGCCATTTGACAGATAATATTAATGCCATTACTTGGGCGGGACTAGAAGTAAGAGGAACGACGTATCATTTTAAAATTGTTGAAAAAAACGAACCGAAGAAAGAAAAGGAACAAAGGCCGCAAAATTTAGTAGCAAAAAAAGAAGCGATTATTACAAAGACGTTCGTAGAAGTTGGAAAGCCGGTTGTACTGAAAAATGATCATGTAGAAAAAGGGCAGATTCTCGTATCAGGAATATATGGTAATGAGGAAAGTCCGACGATTGTTTCAGCGAAAGGTATTGTGTATGGAGAAACGTGGTATACATCTAAGGTGGATGTCCCGTTAAAGACGCAATTCCAAGTGTATACTGGTAATGTATACAATGAACATTTTCTTAAATTTGGGGATACGAAAATAAAAATATGGGGATTTCAGCATGATAAGTATAAACGCTCTCGTACTGAAAGTGTAAAGCATGATGTGAAATTATTTGGTTTTACACTGCCGATTGCATATGAAAAAGATGTTGTGAGAGAAGAGGAAGAAGCGAATCGAGAATATACAGAAAAGCAAGCGCTGAAAGTAGCGAAAGAGATGGCCGAAAAAGAACTAAAGAAAAAATTGGATGAACATGCTATGATTGTAAGTGATAAGATTTTGAGTAAAGAGGTTGAGGCGGGTCAACTAAAGGTCACATTGCATTATACTGTGGTTGAAAATATTGCAGAGCCACAACCAATATCCGAATCCGATATTCAAGGAGACTGAGTAATGGCAGAACAATTAGTAGAAATGAACCAACAATTGGAAAATACTAACGAAGCAATCGCTCTTTTTGGAGTCAATGATGCACATTTAAAAGTAATTGAACGAGAACTGAATGTATCGATCGTAACTAGAGGAGAAACTGTTCATGTATCTGGGGCAGTTGAAACGGTGACACTCGTAGAAAAAATCTTACAGCAATTACTTGTTGTAATTCGTAAAAGTATATCAATTTCAGAGAGAGATGTTGCGTATGCAATTCAGCTTGCACAACAAGGGAAAATTGCTCAATTTGAAGAGTTATATGAAGAAGAAATTTTCAAGACTGCAAAAGGTAAATCCATTCGTGTAAAAACAATGGGGCAAAGACGATATATTCATGCGATGAAGAAGAATGATATTGTCTTTGGGATAGGGCCTGCAGGAACTGGAAAAACATACTTAGCTGTAGTAATGGCTGTGAGGGCTTTAAAACAAGGGTATGTAAAGAAAATTATTTTAACAAGACCTGCGGTAGAAGCTGGAGAAAATTTAGGTTTTTTACCAGGGGATTTGAAAGAGAAGGTAGATCCATACTTACGCCCATTATATGATGCCTTACATGATATTCTTGGACAAGAATATACGCAGCGTATGATGGAGCGAGGAGTAATTGAAATCGCGCCGCTTGCTTATATGAGGGGGCGTACGCTTGATGATTCATTTGTTATTTTAGATGAGGCTCAAAATACAACGGGTGCTCAAATAAAAATGTTTTTAACAAGATTAGGTTTTAGTTCTAAAATGGTTATTACAGGGGACCCTTCACAAGTAGACTTGCCAAAAGGGGTAAAATCAGGGCTATCTATAGCTGCTAATATTTTATCTGGTGTATCAGGTCTGTCATTTATTACATTAGAACAAACGGACGTTGTGAGACATCCATTGGTGCAACGTATTATTGAGGCATATGATAAAATGGAATGATCCTATTTGTCAGGATCATTTCTTTTTGTATGATAAGGTTGGCGAACGTCATATTTTTTACTATCATGAAAGATAAGGAAAATAAACTATAGGTACTAGTGTATAAAATGTTGCCTCAAAGTATCGTTTGGTAGAAGAAATGAAAGCTATAAATAGTTTCACTTTATTTCTGGAGAGGAGAAGGTATTGAAATCATGTCAAGATCTCAAGAAATTTCTAAGTGGTTTCGTAATTTACAACATTCGAAAAAACTAAGTTGGATTTCTTACGTTGTATTAGGAGCAGTGCTGTTTTTTGCGCTTATGAATAATGTAAAACCAGAGCAATTAGATGTTAATATGTATTCTATTGCGAAAAAGACAATCCATTCTCCTATAAAAATTGAAGATAAAGTTACAACGGATAAAAAGAAAAAAGAAGCCGCTACAAAAGTTGAAGATCAATATACATATAAAAGTGAGTATAAACAAAACAAAGTTGATATTGTGAATGACGTCTTTGCTAAAGTGGATGAAGTGGTGCAAGAGATTAAAGCTGTTGGACCGGATGATCAAAAAAAGATGACTGATGCTGAGAAAGTGGAGAAGTTAAAAAAGAAACTACCCGCTGACTTAACGAAAGAATTATCTGATTCAAACTTACTAAGTTTGATTAATGCAGATTCGAGCCAATTAGTATTAGCGAAAGATGCTGCGGTCACAGCGATTAATAGTATCATGACTGAGCATATTAAAATGGACGAATTGAAAGATGCGAAAGAACGATATGTAAGTGAGATGAATAGTGTTAATGTTGATAATGGTTTAAAAGAGTCAATTAAGGCGCTAGGAAGATATGCAATTTCAGCAAACTATTTTTATGACCCGATCTTAACGAAAGAGAAGAGAAAAGCAGAGGAAGATTTAGTTCCACCTGTTTATATTCTTCAAGGACAAGTTCTTGTTAGAGAAGGTGAAACAATTTCAAGTGATGTGTATAATCAGTTGAAATTAGTTGGTTTGTTAGAAAAAGGGAACGGCTTTCAACCTTATGTTGGATTAGCGGTACTCATTGGTGTGTTACTATACTTTATGCATAAACAATTTGAATTATTTTTAAAGAGAAAAAGAGAAGATAGACCGTATGTTTTAGCGTATATTACAATTTTGTCTATCACAATCGTCTTAATGAAAATCATTAGTTTGTTTCAAAAACTTGAATACGCGGGGATTGCATATGTTGTCCCAGTTGCGATGGGAACAATACTTGTAAAACTAATGATTGGTGATCGATTTGTCTTTTTAACGAGTATGATTTTTTCTGTATGCGGAAGTATTATGTTTAATGAAGGAGTAACGAGTACATTAAATTATAGTGTAGGGATTTACGTATTGTTAAGTTCATTATCGGTTAGTATTTTCTTGCGAGAAAAAAATCGTCGTACAATGATTTTACAAGCTGGTATACTCGTTTCTGTATTAAATGTAGTCGTATTGGCGGCGCTCTTATTATTACGTAATGGGAATTTTTCGCCTCTTGAAATTGGTACGCAATTATTAATGGCTTCACTTTCAGGGATTATATCATCCGTTTTGGCTATGGGGATTTTACCATATTTAGAAAGTGGACTTGGAATCGTATCAAGCATGAAGCTTATGGAACTATCAAGTCCAAATCATCCGCTTTTACGCAGAATTTTGTTAGAAGCGCCAGGGACATATCATCATAGTGTAATGGTAGCGAATCTTTCTGAGGCTGCTTGTGAAGCAGTCGGGGCAAATGGTGTATTAGCGCGTGTAGGGGCATATTATCATGATGTAGGAAAAACAGTACAACCGCAATTTTTTATTGAAAACCAAATGGGAATTGAAAACCCGCATGATAAATTAGATCCTGTAACGAGTAAAGATATTATAATTGCTCACGTAACGGATGGAGTAAGAATGCTCGAAGAATATCATATTCCACAAGAAATTATTGATATCGCTGGGCAACATCACGGTACAACGTTACTGAAATATTTTTATTATAAAGCTATTAAAGAAGATAAAGAAAAATATACAGAAGAGATGTTCCGTTATCCAGGTTCAAAAGCAACTTCGAAAGAATCGGCAATTGTTGGTATTGCTGATAGTGTAGAAGCTGCGGTACGTTCTATGAATCACCCAACGCCAGAACAAATTAATAATTTGGTGCAAAGTATTATTAAAGATCGACTACAAGACGGTCAATTTAGTGAATGTGATTTGACGTTTAAGGAACTACAAATCGTTGGAAAAACGTTGTGTGAAACGTTAAATGGTATTTTCCATTCGCGTATTACATATCCGGAACTTCCGGAAGAAAAGGAGAAAGAATGAGTTTGTTAATTGATTTTATTGATGAAACAGAAGAAGTAAAAGAAGCGTATATGAGTTTAATTCGTGAAGTGTTAGAAAAAGCAGCTCAAATGGAAAATATCGAGGATGGTGCGGAGGTATCGGTGACATTTGTAGATAATGAGCGCATTAGAGAAATTAATCGTGATTACCGAGATAAAGATCAACCTACAGATGTAATATCCTTTGCGATGGAAGAAATGGGAGAAGGAGAAATGGAGATTGTTGGTGCAGAGATGCCACGCATGTTAGGTGATCTTATTATCTCTATTCCAAGGGCGAAAGAGCAAGCTGAAGAGTACGGACATTCTTTCGATCGTGAACTTGGATTTTTGGCATTACATGGCTTTTTACATTTACTTGGTTATGATCACATGACAGAAGAAGATGAAAAAGAAATGTTCGGAAGACAAAAAGAAATTTTAGAAGCTTTTGGATTAGGACGATGAAAAAAGGAAAACTTATAGATAGTTTTGGATATGCTATAGCTGGTATATTCTTTTGTTTTCGTCATGAGCGAAATATGAAAATCCATTATTTAGCCGCAGTCATTGTTATATGCTGCGGCTTTTATTTCCATATTACGAGAACAGAGTGGATGATATTACTTATTGTAATAGGGAGTGTAATGAGTTTAGAAATGGTAAATACGGCTGTGGAAAAAACAGTAGATTTAGCGACTGCAGATATTCATCCATTTGCAAAAATTGCAAAGGATGTTGCGGCAGGAGCGGTTTTATTGTTTGCAATTATAGCTGTTATAATTGGTGCTATTATCTTTTTACCGTATATGGTATAGTTGCATTCCGAAGCTTTTATTAAGCTTTGGAAGTGCCGTAAGGGGCTTTAATGAGAGAGTGTACCTCTTCATAGCTGTGAACAGGAAGGATGCGGGAATATGAATAGTAAACAATTAATTCTAGAAGCAATCGAAGCGCGTAAACAAGCGTACGTACCATATTCTAAATTTCAAGTAGGTGCAGCACTATTAACGCGCGATGGAAAAGTATATCGTGGATGTAATGTTGAGAATGCATCATATGGCTTATGTAATTGTGCTGAAAGAACAGCTTTATTTAAGGCGGTTTCTGAAGGAGATAAAGAATTTGTAGCCATTGCGGTTGTAGCAGATACAAAGCGCCCAGTACCTCCTTGTGGAGCATGTCGACAAGTTATGGTAGAATTATGTAAACAGGATACGAAAGTATACTTAACAAATTTACATGGTGACGTTCAAGAGACGACAGTCGGAGAATTGTTACCAGGAGCATTTTTAGCGGAGGATTTACATGAATAGAAAAGGTTATAAATCAGGTTTTGTCTCTATTATTGGCAGACCGAATGTTGGGAAATCTACATTTTTAAATCGTATTATCGGCCAGAAAATTGCTATTATGAGTGATAAGCCACAAACGACTCGTAATAAAATTCAAGGTGTATATACAGAAAATGATGCACAAGTTATTTTCATTGATACACCAGGAATACATAAACCTAAACATAAACTAGGCGACTTCATGGTGAAGATGGCGCAAACGACATTAAAAGAAGTTGATATCGTTCTGTTTATGGTTAATGCTGTCGAAGGCTTTGGTCGTGGTGAAGAATTCATCATCGAGAAGTTAAAAGAAACGAAACAACCAGTATTTTTAGTAATTAATAAAATTGACCAACTTCATCCAGAGCAATTACTAGAGTTAATTGATCAATATCGTAAACTACATGAGTTTGCAGAAATTGTACCAATTTCTGCGTTAGACGGTAATAATGTGGACGCTTTAATTGGAACAATTAAAAAGTATTTACCAGAAGGACCACAATACTATCCAGATAATCAAGTAACGGATCATCCGGAGAGATTTATTATTGCAGAGCTTATTCGTGAGAAAGTACTACATTTAACACGTGAAGAAGTGCCGCATTCTGTGGCTGTTGTTATCGATGCGATTCAAAAGCGTGAGGGCGGGGCAGTTTATATAAATGCAACGATTGTTGTTGAACGTGCATCACAAAAAGGAATCATCATCGGAAAACAAGGGAAAATGTTAAAAGAAGTTGGTAAGCGAGCTCGTTTTGATATTGAAGCGCTACTTGGTTCTAAAGTATTTTTAGAAGTATGGGTAAAAGTGCAAAAAGATTGGCGTAATAAAATGTCTCAGCTTCGTGACCTAGGTTTCCGCGAGGATGAGTACTAAAATAGAGTCAAGCTGTAATCAGTGGATGGTTGGTTCATCCACTGATTATTGGTTTTTATGAACTTTGATAAATTAGGAAAAATTTTTCTCACATGAAAATGGACAAAATGGGTCAATTTAATAACAACAAAGGAAATTGGTTTATAGGCTACGCTTATTGAGAAAGGTGGATTCTTATGCTAGATTTTACCTGGAAGTTTTTCTCCAAAACAGGAAGCATTGAAACGTACTTGCTTTTGAAAGAAATGGAAAAAGACGTAAACGATGAGATGGATCAACATGAAGAGGAGCTAGCGCATCTAGACTCTCCAATTTCTTGACCCGTTTTGTTCAAACCTTGGATGGTGACGAACATGTTTCAAAAAGTTGAGGGCATCGTTATCCGTACGACAGATTACGGAGAAACGAACAAGATTGTTACAATATTCTCAAGAGAACTTGGTAAGGTAAGTGCAATGGCAAGAGGGGCAAAAAAACCGAAAAGCCGATTAGCATCTGTGTCGCAATTAATGACACATGGCCAGTTTCTTATTCAAATGGGATCTGGGCTTGGAACATTGCAACAAGGCGAGATTATTTCAACTATGAAAGAAATTCGCGAGGACATATTTTTAACTGCTTATGCATCATTTATTGTTGAATTAACTGATAAAGCAACAGAAGATAAAAAACATAATCCGTATTTATTTGAAATGTTATATCAAACGTTGCATTATATGTGTGAGGGTGTTGATCCAGAAGTATTATCATTAATTTATCAAACGAAAATGCTTCCGGTATTAGGGATGCGCCCGTACTTTGATACATGTGCGATTTGTCATCAAGAAACAGACTTTGTCGCCTTCTCCGTTAGGGAAGGCGGTTTTCTGTGCTCACGTCATGCAGAGCAAGACCCGTATCGTATACCGGTAGGAGAAGCTGTTCATAAATTATTACGTCTTTTCTTCCATTTCGATTTACATAGGCTCGGAAATGTATCGGTAAAGGATAGCACAAAAAAACAAATGCGTTTAGTATTGAATACATATTATGATGAATATTGCGGAATTTATTTGAAATCAAGACGTTTTTTAGAACAACTTGATAAGTTTCAAATATAATTTTGGGCCGTATACGGTCCTTTTTACATACTTTCTTTTTCGAATAGCATATTTAGTATATAATATTTAAGAGATAGTATAACTTTTTTCGTTGTGCATTAAAGGTGGTGATTATCATAGAGCTGAATAAACGGCAAGAACATATCATTCAGATTGTAAAAGATCACGGTCCTATTACAGGGGAATCAATTGCAGCGCAATTGGGTCTAACACGTGCGACGCTAAGACCAGACTTAGCAATTTTAACGATGGCTGGTTATTTAGAAGCACGTCCACGCGTAGGTTATTTTTATACGGGTAAAACTGGGGGGCAGTTATTATCTGAAGCTGTTAAGAAAATTAAAGTACAAGATTATCAATCTAGACCGGTTGTAATTGATAAAAATGTTTCCGTATACGATGCAATTTGTACGATGTTTTTAGAGGACGTTGGTACATTGTTCGTTGTAGATCAGATGACTCTATTAGTTGGTGTTGTGTCTCGTAAAGATTTATTAAGAGCGAGCTTAGGAAAGCAGGATTTAACCTCTCTTCCGGTTAATATTATCATGACAAGGATGCCAAACATTGCGATGTGTCGTAGAGAGGATTCTTTATATGATATTGCGATGGAATTAATAGAAAGACAGATTGATGCAATGCCAGTTGTAAAAGATACGAAACAAGGTTTAGAAGTGATTGGGCGAATTACAAAAACAAATATTACACGTGCGTTTGTAAATTTAGTAAATAACGAATAAGTGTAATTTGTTTAAAGTGAGGTAATGTAATGGATAATAAAATCGTATATGTCGTATCTGACTCTGTAGGGGAAACGGCTGATTTGGTTGTTCGAGCAGCAATGGGGCAATTCCCGTTTGCTCCTGATATTAGACGTGTACCGTATGTAGAAGATACAGGGACATTAAAAGAAGTGATTTCGATTGCTAAGAGTAATCAAGCACTTATATGTTTTACGTTAGTTAAGCCTGATATGCGCAAATATTTAGTAACAGAGGCTGCAAAAGAAGGGGTAGAGGCATACGATATTATCGGCCCTCTTATTGATCAAATTGAAGAAATTACGGGGCAAGTGCCGAGATATGAGCCAGGCGTTGTCCGTAGGTTAGATGAAGAATACTTTAAAAAGATTGAAGCGATTGAGTTTGCTGTGAAGTATGATGACGGCAGAGATGCACGAGGTATTTTAAAAGCGGATATCGTGTTGATTGGTGTTTCGCGTACATCAAAAACACCACTTTCTCAATATTTAGCTCATAATAAACGCTTGAAAGTTGCGAATGTACCACTCGTGCCAGAAGTTGACCCACCTGAAGAACTATATCAAGTGGCAAAAGAAAAATGTTTCGGTTTGAAAATTACGCCAGATAAGTTAAATCATATTCGAAAAGAACGATTAAAATCACTTGGATTAAGTGATGGAGCAACATATGCAAATATTAATCGTATTCAAGAAGAAATTGATCACTTTGAGGAAGTAATTAGTAAAATAAATTGTCAAGTAATCGATGTATCGAATAAAGCAATTGAAGAAACAGCAAATATTATTGTGAATGCAGTGCAAAACCAAAAAATGTTTTAGCACATTTACCAAAGGTGAATGTGCTTTTTTCGCTCGTGTGAAATATGGTACCTATGGATTTTGTAATAGATTGTAGTGTAATGGTTATACTTATACTCCTTTATCTTTTAGTATATTCAAGGTGTGAGTTTGTCATCCTGAAATGTAAGATGAAAAAATAAAGGGATATGTAGCGTAGTTGAAGAAAATATATTATAATAAAAAATTGTGATAAAAACCTATATTTTACGTTTAGACTTTAATTTTTCAGAATAAACTAGGGATAGGATTTACGAAAAAGACATGTAATTACGTTAAATCGACAAAATCTATACAAGAAAACGCACATTATGGAAGGATTCACAGAAGGGATGTAGAATACAGAAATATGCAAAGCATTGACAACATATTAGTTGGTGTGGATGTATATCCCGTGAAGGCTGAAATTGTGCAAGTTGGAGCGGAATTTCATGTCGGAATTTTGTTTGTCGCATCATATGCTCATCCTTTAAGGAAATAGCAAGGCCATTGGATCTTTGTAGATACTGAACAAAATGGAGTTGATCGTTATATGGATCAACATGAAAAAGTTACAAATCTCAAGATCAAACAGTATATGTGGCTTGCTACTCTTCTTATAAAAAGGTGTATATGTATTGTTTCTAAGAGATACATTTGTAACAGATGAGCAAATGTATACAATTTTATATAGCAAGTATGTATATGCGATTTATGCAGATAAAGGACCTATAGGAAAGGTTTAAAATCGTTTATACAATGTAATCGGCAACACTTTCTAACAAGTTTAGAAAAATATTGTCGAATTATAAAGGAATTTTTTAATTTATATCGAATACAAAATACGACACGGAGATGGAGTTATGGGGAACAGAATTCCCGAAGAAGTTGTTGAACAGATTCGGACATCATCCGATATTGTAGAAGTCATTGGTGAATACGTTCAACTTAGAAAACAGGGGCGTAACTATTTCGGCCTTTGTCCATTTCATGGTGAGAATTCTCCTTCATTCTCTGTTTCATCTGATAAGCAAATTTTTCATTGCTTCGGATGTGGAGAAGGTGGAAATGTATTTTCCTTTCTAATGAAAATGGAAGGACTGGCTTTTACCGAGGCTGTTCAAAAGCTAGGCGAAAGAAATGGAATTGCGGTTGCAGAGTATACATCAGGGCAAGGACAACAAGAAGACATATCTGATGACACTGTCATCATGCAACAAGCTCATGAATTATTGAAAAAGTATTATCATCATTTATTAGTAAATACGGAAGAGGGAAATGAAGCACTTTCATATTTATTAAACCGTGGTATTACGAAAGAGATGATTGAGAAGTTTGAAATTGGTTATGCATCACCTACTTGGGATGCAGCGACGAAAATTTTACAAAAAAGAGGTTTATCGCTGTCTAGTATGGAACAAGCTGGCCTTCTAATAAGAAGTGAGAAGGATGGTAGTCATTATGATCGCTTCCGTGGAAGAGTTATGTTCCCGATCTATACGTTACAAGGTAAGGTGATAGCGTTTAGTGGAAGGGCGTTAGGAGATGACACTCCGAAATATTTAAATAGCCCTGAAACACCGATTTTTCACAAAAGTAAATTGTTGTATAACTTCCACCAAGCAAGACCGTTTATTAGAAAGCGTGGGCAAGTGGTTCTTTTTGAAGGATATGCCGATGTACTAGCTGCGGTAAAAAGTGGTGTGGAAGAAGCTGTTGCGACAATGGGAACAGCTTTAACTGAAGAACAAGCAAAACTTCTGCGACGTAACGTTGAAACTGTTGTTCTTTGCTATGATGGTGATAAAGCAGGGCGAGAAGCGACGATGAAAGCAGGGCAATTATTGCTAAAAGTTGGTTGCCAAGTGAAAGTCACATCCTTGCCAGATAAGCTTGATCCTGATGAATATGTGCAACAATATGGGACTACTGCTTTTGAAAATCTTGTGAAATCAAGTGTGAGTTTTGTTGGTTTTAAAATAAATTATTTGCGTTTAGGGAAAAATTTGCAAGATGAGTCTGGCAAAGAAGAATATGTGAAGAGTGTTTTAAAAGAGTTATCGTTGTTACAAGATGCGATGCAGGCAGAGTCATATTTGAAGTCATTATCGCAAGAATTTTCGTATTCAATGGAAACACTTTTGAACCAATTGCACCAATATCGCAAAGAACAAAAGGTACAGCAAAAACAAATAAAGCAGGTTGCTAAACCGTCTCAAGTCGTTCAAACAAAACCGAAGTTAACAGGTTTTGAAAGAGCGGAAAGAGAAATTATTTACCATATGTTGCAAAGTGCAGAAGTAGCTGTTCGTATGGAATCCCATATAGAAGATTTTCATACAGAAGAACATAAAGGGATTTTATATGAACTATACGCATATTATGAAAAGGGAAATGAACCTTCAGTCGGAACATTTTTAAGTTGGCTCTCTGATGAAAAGTTGAAAAATATTATCACTGATATTTCGACGGATGAATTTATTAATCCAGAATACACAGAAGAAGTGTTGCAAGGCCATTTGGAGACGCTTAGACGGCATCAGGAAAAACTTGAAAAGATGGAGATCATCTTTAAAGTGAAACAA
Organism: Bacillus sp. XB1; assembly: GCF_053557995.1. Taxonomy (NCBI): domain Bacteria; kingdom Bacillati; phylum Bacillota; class Bacilli; order Caryophanales; family Bacillaceae; genus Bacillus; species Bacillus sp. XB1. Next base: position 560,421 of record NZ_JBNRIL010000002.1, read on the forward strand.
ATGGAAAAAACAGATCCTGTAGAGGCTGCTAAATATTATGTAGCATATTTACAAAATCAAAAAGCGAGAAAATAGCTTTTTTGATAAAGTTTTAGTATAATGAATGTTTGTATCTCGCGTAAGGAGGGGAACAGATGGCTGACAAACCAGCTCGTTCTAAACAAATTGAAACTGAAATGACCCTTGAGCAAGTGAAAGAACAACTCACTGAGCTCGGAAAAAAACGTGGCGTTCTTACATATGAAGAGATTGCAGAACGCATGAATGGATTTGAAATTGAATCCGATCAAATGGATGAATACTATGAATATTTAGGTGAACAAGGCATTGATTTAGTTGGTGATAATGACAACGAAGAAGGCCCTAATAATCGCCAAATTACAAAAACAGAAGAAGAGTTTGACCTCAATGATTTAAGTGTACCACCTGGGGTTAAAATCAACGATCCTGTTCGTATGTATTTAAAAGAAATTGGTCGTGTAGACTTACTATCTGCAGAAGAAGAAATTCGACTTGCAACGCGTATTGAAGAAGGCGATGAAGAAGCGAAACGTCGTCTTGCAGAAGCAAACTTACGTCTTGTAGTAAGTATTGCAAAGCGCTATGTAGGCCGTGGTATGCTTTTCTTAGACTTAATTCAAGAAGGTAATATGGGTCTAATTAAAGCTGTTGAAAAGTTCGATTATCGTAAAGGTTTCAAATTTAGTACGTATGCAACTTGGTGGATTCGCCAAGCTATTACACGTGCCATTGCAGACCAAGCACGAACAATTCGTATTCCAGTTCATATGGTTGAAACGATTAATAAGTTAATTCGTGTACAACGTCAATTATTACAAGATTTAGGTCGTGAACCGTCTCCTGAAGAGATTGGTGAAGAAATGGATCTTGCTCCAGAAAAAGTACGTGAAATCTTAAAAATTGCACAGGAGCCAGTTTCTCTTGAAACACCAATTGGTGAAGAAGATGACTCCCATTTAGGTGACTTTATTGAAGACCAAGAAGCAACATCGCCTGCGGACCATGCGGCCTATGAATTGCTAAAAGAACAATTAGAAGATGTGTTAGATACGCTAACAGATCGTGAAGAAAATGTTCTACGTCTTCGTTTCGGTTTAGATGATGGACGAACTCGTACGCTTGAAGAAGTTGGGAAAGTATTCGGCGTAACGAGAGAGCGTATTCGTCAAATTGAAGCAAAAGCACTTCGCAAATTAAGACATCCAAGCCGTAGTAAGCGTCTTAAGGATTTCTTAGAATAGGTTATTTTTTAAGTTTACTTCACCTTTGTGAAGTAAACTTTTTTATTTTGTTAATTTTTGTTAAAATTTAGCTATCGGCAACGATTACAATTTCTTGTAATTTATTTTACAGAATTGTCTTTTGATTTGCAAATGCTCATTTTTCGATTTTTCGATTAATTTTGTTTATTATATACAAAAATATATGTAGAAAAGCGAAAAATATGATGAGAAACGTTAATAATTATCGAAATAATAAGCGATATGACAATAAAAAACAATAAACTGAATTTATGGAATATTTTTAACGAGTGGTAGTTTACTCTTTTCTGATAGAGTGTTTTCAAGTACAATGGAAATGACTGAATCATCTAACTATTTAGGGGTATAGAGGGGGGAGAAGAGATATGAAACGTAATCCGCTGATTCCGTTCGCTCTTATTGCAGCATTGGGTATTATCGTTATGTTTGTATTTTCATTTCAGGGGCTAAATAAATCTAAAGAGTTAGCTGATGCAAAAAATGGCGGGAAGCCAGCACAAACAGCATCAAAGCCAGAGGATATTGTGAAGCAAAGCTGTACGAGCTGCCATGGTGATCAGTTACAAGGGGCAGTTGGACCTAACTTACAAAAAATTGGTGGGAAACTTTCAAAGGATGAAATTAAAGAAATTCTTTCGAAAGGAAAAGGCAATATGCCTGCCAATATAGTTCCAGCTGATCAAGCCGCTAAAGTAGCTGATTGGTTATCGAAGAAAAAATAAAGTTCCGTATGACAAGCCTTTTGCTTATGCAAAGGGCTTGTTTTTCTATATTTTCTAAAATACGATGAATGATAGAGCGGTGAATTGTTGTTATGGGCTTGCAACAACTACTATAAATTCATTATCATGGAGACAGACTGACAAGAGAAGGAGTAATGGAAATACATGAATGAAGTAAAGCTTTCAAAACGATTAGAAGAAGTTGTACGTGAAATACCAGTAGGATCTACAGTTGCTGATATTGGATCGGATCATGCGTATTTACCGTGTTATACAATTATAAATAATATTGCTACAAAAGCAGTTGCAGGAGAGGTTGTAGATGGACCATTTCGCTCTGCGCAAGCAACTGTAGCTGAAAGTGGTTTACAAGATAAAGTAGATGTGCGTAAAGGGAATGGATTAGCTGTTATAGCGCCAGGAGAAGTAGATGTAATTACGGTTGCTGGAATGGGCGGAGCGTTAATTCGTGACATTTTAGAAAGTGGTAAAGAAAAATTAGAAGGTGTAACACGTTTAATTTTACAGCCGAATATTGCAGCGCATCATATTCGTGAATGGTTTATTGAGAATGGTTGGGAGCTTATCCATGAAAAAATCGTAAAAGAAGATGGGAAAATTTACGAAATTTTAGTAGGGGAGCGAGGAAATGTTGTAGCGCCTTACTCTGAAAATAAACAAGCTGAATTGTTTATGGGACCATTTTTAATAAAAGAAAAAAGTGAGGCTTTCGTTGAAAAATGGGAAGGAGAATTAAAAAACTTCCAAAATATTTTAAAACAGTTGGAACGTGCGGCTGATTCTGAAGAAACAAAAGCGAAGCGTGGGGAAGTAGAAGCGAAAATGAAAATGATAGGGGAGGTTTTATCATGAGTAAAATTCCAAACGGCCATGAAATTATTTCTTTATTTGAAAGTATGTATCCGAAGCATTTGGCGATGGAAGGAGATAAGATTGGCCTGCAGATTGGAGCGCTTAATAAACCCGTGCAGCACGTATTGATTGCGTTAGATGTAACGGAAGAAGTTGTGGATGAAGCAATTCAATTAGGGGCAAATGTCATTATTGCTCATCATCCTTTAATTTTTAACCCGTTAAAAGCAATTCATACAGATAAGGCGTATGGGAAAATTATTGAAAAGTGTATTAAAAATGATATTGCAATCTATGCAGCGCATACAAATGTGGATGTTGCTAAGGGCGGGGTAAATGATTTACTTGCTGAGGCGTTAGGATTGCAAAATACAGAAGTTCTAGCACCGACATATGCAGAAGAAATGAAAAAAGTTGTTGTGTTTGTGCCAGTCACTCATGCAGAAGAAGTAAGGAAAGCATTAGGAGACGCAGGTGCTGGTCATATCGGCAATTATAGCCACTGTACGTTTAGTAGCGAGGGTACAGGCACATTTGTACCTCAAGAGGGGACAAACCCTTATATCGGGGAAACTGGACAGTTAGAACGTGTAGAAGAAGTACGAATCGAAACGATTATTCCAGTTTCATTACAGCGGAAAGTGATTAAAGCAATGGTAATGGCACATCCATATGAAGAAGTAGCATACGATGTGTACCCGCTTGATAATAAAGGTGAAACGTTAGGCCTGGGGAAAATAGGATACTTACAAGAAGAAATGACGCTTGGTCAATTTGCAGAACATGTGAAACAATCATTAGACGTGAATGGGGCAAGAGTTGTCGGTAAGTTAGATGATAAAGTGCGTAAAGTAGCTGTACTTGGTGGAGATGGTAATAAATATATAAACCAAGCGAAATTTAAAGGAGCAGATGTATATGTAACTGGTGACATGTACTATCATGTTGCTCATGATGCGATGATGCTCGGTTTAAATATAGTTGACCCAGGACATAATGTTGAAAAAGTAATGAAACAAGGTGTACAAAAGCAACTGCAAGAAAAAGTAGATGCAAAGAAATTAAATGTTCAAATTCATGCTTCGCAGTTACATACAGATCCATTCACATTTGTATAAGAAAAATAAAAACCGTTGCTCCATTAGGGCAACGGTTTTTATTATTGTTCTTTCTTCACCTTTACGCGAGGTAATATCTTTTGAAGTGGTACTTTTCTAACTCTCTCCCACGTTGTTGGATTCATTGGGTCATATTGCTCTAAGAACGCGATAACTTCTTTTGTAATCGGCGTTGGAGTAGAAGCACCTGCTGTAACAGCTACGTTTTCTACACCTTGTAGCCACTCTAATTGAATTTCGCTTACATCAGCAACTCGATATGCTTTTGTACCCGCGATTTCTTGTGATACTTGTGCTAAGCGATTTGAATTGTTACTTTTCGGATCACCAACAACAATTGTTAAGTCTGCAACATCAGCTTGTTTAGCGACAGCTTCTTGGCGAACTTGAGTAGCTAAACAAATTTCTTTATGGAATTCTGCTGTTGGGAATTTTTTTTGAATGTCCTCCATTAAATGTTGAACATCCCATTGACTCATCGTTGTTTGATTCGTTACTAAAATTTTATCTGTTGGAATTTCTAATGTTTTTAAATCATCGGCTCTTTCGATAAGGTGAACGATGTCAGGTGCAATACCAACTGCGCCTTCTGGCTCTGGATGATTTTTTTTACCGATATAAATGACATGATACCCTTCCGCTTTCTTAGCTTCGATAAGGTCATGCGTCTTGGTAACATCTGGGCAAGTGGCATCGATTGTTGTTAAACCTTTTTCTTTTGCGCGTTGTTTAACTTCTGGAGAAACACCGTGTGCTGTGAAAATAACAGTACCAGAATCAATTTTATCTAAAATTTCTAAGCGACTTGGACCGTCTAATGTGATGATTCCATCTTCTTCAAAAGCGTCTGTAACATGTTTATTGTGAACAATCATACCTAAAATATAAATGGGTCTCGGCAATGATTTATCTAATGCAGCGTTACGTGCAATTACCATTGCATCGACAACACCGTAGCAATAACCACGAGGGGAAATTTTAACAATTTTCATATGAGTAATCCTCTCCTTCTAAACAAGGGATACTTTTGTGCATAGTCTTTTACATTATAAAGGAGGAGTGGATAGAAAACAAAGGATTGTTACACATATAGTTTTGGTTTTGTTGCTGTTTGTTGAACTGGTTCTTTCGGTAACTCTTTTTCTATTACAGGTTCAATCACTATTTTCTTTCGTTTTCGTTTCTTTTTTTGAGGTGCAGGAGGCGGACTTTCTACCTCAACTGGCTCTGTTACATTTTCCGTTTGATTTTCTTCCGTACTTTTTCCAGAGGTGAGGATTTTAACAATGCTTGGTAGACTACGCATAATAGGACCATACTGTTCGACGACAGGACCTACAGATTGAACGACTTGGGATACTTTTTCGATGTTGTTTATCATATTAGTAGGATTCGAAATTAAGTTCGAAAAGAAACTGCCGATGCCACTGCTTGCTGTTGCGGCAGCTGTAGTTGCGCCGCCGCGCGTTTCATTTGATTCATACATTTGAGGCGGTATCATTTGCTCAGGATGTTGCTGCATGTATGGTTGATATTGTGGATGTTGCTGCTGATATTGTTGCTGGTATTGCTGCTGATATTGCTGTTGATATTGTGGCGGCGGTGGTGGTTGCTGATGCATCATCAGTTGCCCTTCCATTTGTCGGTAAGGTGGAACCATTTGCATAAAAGGCTCGGTTGGATCGTGTTTTTTAAAAAGCTTAGCAAGAAAACCTTTCTTTTTTTGTGCCATTGGTGGTAGTTGTGGAATTGGATATGGTGTATAAGGTTGCTGCCCTGGATTCGGATACATTTGCCTTGTAGGGGATTTCGGAAACATGTGAGAAATCCTCCTTTCTTCAGTTAGGTATATACACATACAATATGCAATAAAAGGGAAGAAGGTTAGTTTTTGAAGTGAAAACCTAAACTAAAGATGGATTTTACTTGTAGATTTCGATATAATGTAGACTTGACTGATTTGTGCGCGCAGTAGAAATTTTAGAAAGAAGGTGTAACTTATGACACAACAAACTTTTACACAGTATGATTTTAAACCATTTTTAATAGATGCAGTTCGTGAACTACGCTTTACAGAGCCGACAGGAATTCAGCAGAAAATTTTCCCGGTCGTGAAAAAAGGTGTAAGTGTAATTGGACAATCCCAAACAGGTTCTGGGAAAACACATGCATACTTACTTCCTACATTAAACAGAATTAATGCAAGTCGTGAAGAAGTACAACTTGTTATTACAGCGCCTACTCGTGAGTTAGCACAACAAATTTACGAAGAAATCGTGAAGTTAACAAAGTTTTGTGCGGAAGACCAAATGATTACAGCACGTTGTTTAATTGGTGGAACTGATAAACAACGCTCAATTGAAAAGTTGAAAAAACAACCTCATATCGTAGTTGGAACACCAGGACGTATTAAAGATTTAGTAGAAGAGCAAGCATTATTTGTTCATAAAGCAAATACGATTATTGTCGATGAAGCAGACTTAATGCTTGATATGGGATTCATTCATGATGTAGATAAAATTGCAGCACGCATGCCTAAAAACTTGCAAATGTTAGTTTTCTCTGCAACAATTCCTCAAAAACTAAAACCGTTTCTGAAGAAGTATATGGAGAATCCAGAGCATATTCATATCAATCCAAAACAAGTTGCAGCTGGAAACATTGAACACTATTTAGTGCCTTCTAAACATCGTAATAAAATTGATTTAGTGCATAAAATGCTACTTCAATTTAAACCGTATTTAGCAGTTGTTTTCACGAATACGAAAAAGATGGCAGACCAAGTTGCTGATGGATTAATGGAACGTGGCTTAAAAGTTGGACGAATTCACGGGGATTTATCACCACGTGATCGTAAAAAAATGATGAAACAAATTCGTGACCTTGAATTCCAATATATTGTTGCGACTGATTTAGCAGCACGTGGTATTGATATTGAAGGGATTAGCCATGTTATTAACTATGAGCTACCATCAGATTTAGATTTCTTCGTTCACCGCGTTGGAAGAACAGCACGTGCGGGGCATTCTGGTATTGCAGTGACGATATATGATCCAGCAAACGAAGAAGCGTTAGATAGTTTAGAAAAACAACGTCATATTGAGTTCAAGCATGTAGATTTACGCGGAGATGAGTGGGCCGATTTAGGTGAGCGTCGTCGTCGTAAGAGCCGTAAAAAACCAAATGACGAACTTGATGTTATGGCAACGAAAGTTATTAAAAAACCCAAAAAAGTAAAACCAAACTATAAACGTAAACTTGCAACAGAACGTGACAAAGTGAAGAAAAAATATGGCAATAAAAAAAGATAAGGGGTTTCCCTTATCTTTTTTTTATCCCGCTATTTGTGGGAGGTGTAATCAATATGGATAGAAAAGTATTGATTAAAGTTTCACTTAATCCAGCTAATTTAAATGAAAAGTATAGTCTGTATAAATAGTCATATAAATTTGTGTAGTGCATCTTTTGTGAACAAACAATTCACTACATATTTCTACAAATTATGCTATCATTATATCTATTGTATATTGAAGAGGTGATTGTATGTTAAAGATTGGATCTCATGTTTCCATGAGTGGTAAGAAAATGTTATTAGCAGCAAGTGAAGAGGCTGTTTCATACGGTGCAACAACGTTTATGATTTATACAGGTGCACCACAAAATACACGAAGAAAACCAATTGAAGAATTGAACATAGAAGCAGGAAGAAAACATATGGAGCTGAACGGAATTGAGGAAATTATCGTCCATGCCCCTTATATTATTAATGTTGGGAATACGACGAAGCCAGAAACATTCCAATTAGGAGTAGACTTTCTTCGCATGGAAATTGAAAGAACATCGGCATTAGGTGTAGCGAAACAAATTGTTCTTCACCCAGGAGCGCACGTTGGTGCTGGAGCAGATGCTGGTATTCAACAAATTATTAAAGGGCTTAATGAAGTATTAACGCCAGAACAGACGGTTAACATTGCGTTAGAGACGATGGCAGGAAAAGGAACAGAATGCGGTCGTAGCTTTGAAGAAATTGCAAAAATTATTGATGGTGTAAAATATAATGAAAAGCTATCTGTATGCTTTGATACATGTCATACGCATGATGCAGGATATGATATTGTAAATGACTTTGACGGCGTATTAAACGAATTTGATAAGATCGTTGGTATAGATCGTTTACAAGTACTTCATATTAATGATAGTAAAAATGTACGCGGAGCAGGAAAAGACCGTCATGAAAACATTGGATTTGGTCACATTGGGTATAAAGCATTGCATCACATTGTACATCATCCACAGTTAATGCATGTACCAAAAATTCTTGAAACACCGTATGTAGGGGAAGATAAAAAAGATAAGAAGCCACCATACAAATTGGAAATCGAAATGCTGAAAAACGGCACTTTTGATGAAGGGCTTCTTGAAAAAATTAAAGCGCAATAAGGAGGGGGAAATCCCCTCCTTATTTTAGTAGTTGCTGAAATAATGTATTTACTTGTTGGGCAGTGGCAGGGGAAGTTACTTTTGCGATTTGTTTTAAGAGCTCTAGTCGCTCGTTGTTATCGTAGATATTAATATTTTTACCCTTCATAAGTAAAACGATTTGATCAGCTTGTGCGGCTGTAATGGGAACTTCATATTCTTTGCTATATTTTAATAACTCTTTTGTAGAAATATGATTTAATTTTTTATTAACAATTTGTTTAATGAGGTTCATCTTATTATCCTCCTTCACGCGTTCTTCTATCGAAATATATGAGCATATAGCTTGTACATATTCGTATGGAGTTTCTTTTTTCATGAGGAAAAGAAGCGTATGTTATAATATAAGGACAAAACTACAGAAAAAGAGTAAAGGGAGGACTTATGGAGCAAAAGCAACATCGAAAAGAAAGTGTTATTCATCTCATTTATCGTTTAGTTATGATTATTTTTGGAGCAGCATGCGCGGCGGTAGCAATTGAACTATTTTTAATGCCAAATAAAATTATTGATGGTGGAATTATTGGTATTTCTCTTATATTAGATTATCTTACTCCTAACATTTGGTGGTTAAGTTTTTCTACTTTAGTCGTTGTTCTCAATATCCCATTTATGTATTCCGGTTATAAGCAAATTGGAAAAACATTTATGTTATCTTCGACATTTGGTATTGTAGCGTTAGCTTTCATTGAGTCAACGTTACATGCGGTACCACCATTTACAACAGAACCTATTTTAGCGACAGTGTTTGGTGGTCTTATTTTAGGTCTTGGTGTAGGACTTGTAATTCGTCATGGTGGATCGCTAGATGGAACTGAAATTATGGGGATTTTATTAACGAAGAAATTACCGTTCTCTGTTGGTGAATTCGTAATGTTTGTGAACTTATTTATTTTTGCATGGGCAGCATTTGTGTTTGGTGTGGAACAAGCGATGTATTCTGTTATGACGTACTATATCGCATTTAAAACGATCGATACAGTAATTCAAGGGCTAGATGAAACGAAGGCGGTTTTAATTGTATCTGATCAATATGAGGAAGTATCAAACGCGATTTTGCATCGTCTTGGCCGTGGAACTACAAAGCTTGTAGCGAAAGGTGGTTACACGGATAAAGAAAAAGAAGTTATTTATGCAGTTGTAACGCGTCTAGAAGTGACGAAGTTAAAATCAATTGTGCATGAAATTGATGAAAATGCGTTTGTTACGATTATGAGCACGCAAGAGACAAATGGTGGTAAGTTTAAATCGGCTATTCACTAAAAAGTTTATAGGAATATTTTTCGAAAGCAGAGAATTTTTCTCTGCTTTTTGTTATAATAGTAAGGTTTCTTGAAAAAATAGATATATTTTAGGCAGATTGGTTTACAACTATAATAAGCTGTACTATAATTCAAATAGATATAAATCGGAATCATTCTGAATTAAAATAGGTGAGATGCTATGAATAATATATTAGAAATTGAAGGTTTAACATTCCGATACGAAGATCGGAATGTGTTAGAAAATATTAATTTGCAAGTTCCGAAGGGAGCTTTTTTAGGTTTAGTGGGACCGAATGGTTCAGGTAAATCAACTCTACTTAAGTGTTTATTAGGTGTTTTAAAGCCAAAAGAAGGAAGCATTCGCGTGTTTGGCGTTGATAGTAAGAAGTTTAAGGAATGGAACAAAGTTGGTTATGTATCCCAAAAGGCAAATAGTTTCAATTCTGGTTTTCCAGCAACTGTTTCTGAAGTTGTGTCAATGGGACTTGTTTCGAAAAAAGGGCTTTTTCGCTTTTTCACAAAAGAGGATAAGAAAAAGGTAGAAAAAGCAATTGCTGATGTAGGAATGAGTGAGTTTCAAGGTCGTAACATTGGAGAGCTTTCTGGTGGACAGCAACAGCGTGTATTTATTGCTCGTGCGCTCGTTAGTGATCCTGAATTGCTTATTTTGGACGAGCCTACTGTTGGAATCGATGTAAAAAATGTGGAAAGTTTTTACGAAATATTAGAGGATTTAAACAAAAGGCTCGGGATCACATTAATTCTTGTTACTCATGATATGGGAGCTGTTACTGAAAAAGTAACACATGTTGCATGCCTAAACCAACATCTACATTTCCATGGAAATGTAGAGAAGTTCCGAGAGTTAGAAGATGCAGAAATGTCCGTCTTATATGGACATCATGTTCATCGTTTAGAACACGAACATGAGCATCACGGGAGGATATAATGATACAAGATTTTTTACAATATGACTTTTTACGTAATTCTTTATACGCAGGTATTTTAATTGGACTTGTTGCACCGCTAATTGGTGTGTTTGTTGTTATTCGTCGTTTATCTCTTATTGCGGATGCATTAAGTCACGTGACGTTATCGGGTATTGCAGCAAGTTTATTACTTGAAAAAACCATTTTTACAGGTGGGTTTTTAAACCCCTTATATATGGGGATGATTTTCTCGATTGGTGGAGCGCTACTAATCGAAAAGTTACGAACTGTATATAAGCACTATCAAGAATTAGCAATTCCAATTATCCTTTCGGCAGGGATGGGGGTTGGAGTTATTTTCATTTCACTTGCAAATGGATTTAACACAGACTTATTTAGTTATTTATTTGGTAGTGTCAGTGCTGTAACAAGTACAGATTTAATTATTATTGGTATTGTAGCAATTGTTGTTGTTGCGACAATTATTTTATTATATAAAGAGCTGTTTCTATTATCATTTGATGAGGAATACGCAGTATCAACTGGTTTAAGAGCGAAATGGATTCACTTTATTTTCATTATATTAGTTGCTCTTGTCATTGCAGTATCAATGCGTGTAGTGGGGGTTCTTCTTGTATCATCATTAATGACGTTACCAGTTGCAGCAAGTATTCGTATTGCTAAAGGATTTAAACAAACAATTTTCTTTTCCATTTTATTCGGTGAAATTGCAGTAATTGGTGGAATGTTTGCTTCGTATCAACTTGATCTAGCGCCAGGTGGTACAATTGTTATGATAGCAGTTCTTATTTTAATCGGTGCGATTTTATGGAAGAAGAAAAAAACTGCATAAAGTAGGGATAGGTATGAATCTAACAGAAGCTTTACGCCTAATGAAAGAAAAAGGATACAAACATACTGGAAAAAGAGAAGAGATGCTCAGATTATTTGCAGCACATAATCGTTATTTAACTGCGAAAGACGTTTTAGAGCATATGAAGGACGATTATCCAGGGCTTAGTTTTGATACGATTTATCGTAACTTAACAGTTTTTGCTGAGATTGGTGTTTTAGAACAAACGGAATTAAATGGTGAAAAACATTTTCGTTTTACTTGTTCTATTATGGAACATCATCATCATTTTATTTGTTTGGATTGTGGGGGAACGAAAGAGATTACTTCCTGCCCAATGGATTTTATGAATAAAGATTTTACCGGTTATGAAGTAACGGGTCATAAGTTTGAAATATATGGTCGTTGTCCAAAATGTGCAAAGTAAAAGCTCGTCGGTTAAACTGACGAGCTTTTTTACGTAGAAAAGAAGGTTGCTCACAAATATTGTGGCAACCTTCTTTTTATTGTTCTTGTGTCTCTTTTTCTTTTTCTCGCTCAGCAGCCATTTCAGCAGCAATTACGTCGATCTCTTTTTTCAGTTCTTCTACCATTGTTTCTTCTGGTACTTTACGAACGACTTGCCCTTTACGGAATAATAATCCCTCTCCACGTGCACCGGCAATACCGATATCAGCTTCACGAGCTTCACCAGGACCATTTACAGCGCAACCAAGTACTGCAACTTTAATTGGTACTTGAAGTGTAGAGATGTATTCTTCCACTTCGTTAGCGATGCTAATTAAATCAATTTCAATACGACCACAAGTTGGACAAGAGATAAGTGTTGCTGCGTTAGACGCAAGACCGAATGATTTTAATAGTTCACGAGCAACTTTTACTTCTTCAACTGGATCAGCACTTAATGAAATACGTAGTGTATTTCCGATGCCTTTATTTAAGATTGCTCCAAGACCAGCAGCACTTTTTACAGTTCCGGCAAACAATGTTCCGGACTCTGTAATACCTAAATGTAATGGATAATCAAAAGCACGAGCAGCTTTCTCGTATGCTTCAATTGCTAAGTTAACATCAGAGGCTTTCATAGATACGATAATATCGTGGAAATCTAAGTCCTCTAAAATTTTAATATGATGTAGCGCACTCTCAACCATACCATCTGCAGTTGGGTACCCGTACTTTTCTAAAATGTGACGCTCTAATGAACCAGCGTTTACACCAATACGGATTGGAATACCGCGCTCTTTTGCTGCATTTACAACAGCTTCTACTTTATGGCGACGACCAATGTTACCTGGATTGATACGTACTTTATCAATGCCACCTTCAATTGCTTTTAAAGCAAGGCGATAATCAAAATGAATATCAGCAACAAGTGGAATGTTGATTTGTTTTTTTATATCAGCAATAGCATCTGCTGCGCGTTCATCTGGAACGGCAACGCGGACGACTTGACAGCCGGCTTCTTCTAAACGCTTAATTTCAGCAACTGTTGCTTCAACATCATGTGTTTTTGTTGTTGTCATACTTTGTATAATTAATTCATTATTACCGCCGATTGTTAAATTACCGACTTTAACTGGACGTGTTTTTGTACGATGAGTCATTTCATTCACGAATAGATCGCTCTCCTTATAAAAGAAGTTTCTTATTTAGTCCCTCATATCAATGATAGTATACGTGATATAGGGCTATAGAAACCGAAGTACTCGGTTTCACTTTTACTATTGTATCAGCGCCTTTATGTAATTGACAAGGATTAAGTGATAGCTTATTGATATAAGGGGAATTTATAAGACTTTCCAATTTGTATTTTTGTAGCAGATGTACTTTTATTTAATTGTTTAAAGTCGTCAATGACTTTTTCTATGGAAGGAATTTTTTTCTTGTTAATTTGTTCTGTAATAGAAAGAACTGTCTCACCAGTTTTTACTTCAATTGTTTTATAAGATACATCTGTTTCTTTTTCTGTTTTGTTCTCTTTATTTTGTTGACTGTCTGTGTTTTCTTTTTTAATCGTTTGAGCAGCAGTTGTTTTTTTATATGAACTTAACATCGGTAAAGTACCGATTTTTATATCGTAATAAAATATATAACCGAGAACAAGCACGAATAGGAATATACCTAATCTTTTCATATTCTTCACTCCTTTGCTAGGAATATATGCTTGTCCAAAAAAAAAATGCCTATTTAGGCATTTTTTTCGTTCTTATTTTTCTTTCGGTTTTGGAACTTCTTTAATCGTTAAGTACAGAACAATTAAAACAACTGCGATATAGATGAATGTTGATCCAGGTACGACAATTTTACATGCGTCCATAATCATAAAGAAGATTGTTGGAATTGTGTAGCTGTATGCAGTTAGTGTCCAAACTTGTTTATAGGATAGTTTACGTTGACCGCTCATAGCAGAACCGATGAACGCAAGTAAAGTCACGCCTACAAAAGTAATGAATAATTGGAATAGGTACACTAAGAATCCAATAACAAATAATAAAATCGGATAAATATTATCGAATAAAGAAATAAATTCTTGTAGATCTTTTTTCTCAAGAGATGCACCTAACAAATCGTTATAGGAATACGTTTGTATTTGACCATTTCCCATAGAGACTACTTTATCTTTTAAAACAAATAAACCTGTTTTATTTTGATATTTTTCTAGGTCTGTTGAATTTGGATCAAATATGAAAAGTGCATTTCCTTCTTCTTTTTCAATAGGTTGATCAATATCGGCTTTTAGTTCGCCATTTTCAATTTTAAAATCAGGTAAATCTTTATCGATGACTTGATTTACCATGCTTACACCATCTTGGATAAAACTACCGTACAAAAAAGTTCTTGGAATAGTAGTAATTAAGCAAAGTAGCATAATATACAAAATGGTTTTACCGATTTTTTGAAAACGGAATAGCGCCATATCTTTAGGCGAGTATATGCTTTTTACGAATTGGGTAAATATGGACATAGATTCACTTCCTTTATGTATGTATAAAATCATTGTAACGTAGTAATCTAGAGAATCTCAAGATATATTATATTTACATATAGTGGAGATAACTAAATTTCTTTTATTAACTTTCTTCTTTTAAATAAGAAAAATACAATTGACACTTTTCTTTTCTATATGGTAAATTTATCTTACATTTCTTAAAGAGCATATCCGATAGGAATTCCTTTATTTGATATGTTGTTACATACATAATTGTGGACCCTTAGCTCAGCTGGTTAGAGCAGACGGCTCATAACCGTCCGGTCGTAGGTTCGAGTCCTACAGGGTCCATATCCATTTCACATGTTTATTATGTTAGCAGGAAGCTTCCTTGTAGAAGGAAGCTTTTTTTACGGAATATATGAGCATTTTAATTGAAAAGAAGTGGGAATTTTGCTACTTTAATGATAGCAAGACAATGTGATTTATTTGTTTGCACCCTATGGCAATTAGGGTAGAATGAAGTTGTATGTCACTTAAGTGGCAATACATAAACTGGGAGGAATATAACAATGGCAAAACACGAATTACCAAATTTACCTTATGCGTATGATGCTTTAGAGCCTCACTTTGACAAAGAAACAATGAACATCCATCATACAAAACATCACAACACGTACATTACAAACTTAAACGCTGCTTTAGAAGGTCATGCAGAATTAGCTGACAAAAGCGTAGAAGAATTAGTTGCAAACTTAAACGAAGTACCAGAAGCAATCCGTACAGCAGTACGTAACAATGGTGGCGGACATGCTAACCATACATTCTTCTGGACAATCCTATCTCCAAACGGCGGAGGACAACCTGTAGGTGATCTTGCAACTGCAATTGAAGCAAAATTCGGTAGCTTCGATGCATTCAAAGAAGAATTCGCAAAAGCTGGCGCAACTCGCTTCGGTTCTGGTTGGGCTTGGTTAGTAGTAAACAATGGTGAGTTAGAAGTAACAAGCACTCCAAACCAAGATTCTCCTTTAACTGAAGGTAAAACGCCAGTTATCGGTTTAGATGTTTGGGAGCATGCTTACTACTTAAACTACCAAAACCGTCGTCCAGACTACATCGGTGCATTCTGGAACGTTGTAGATTGGAACGCTGCTGAAAAACGTTACCAAGAAGCAAAATAATTGTAACAAATATAGAAAAAGCTAGGGGAGAGCCCCTAGCTTTTTTCTATGCTTTCCTTTTACATAATTGGGCTTGTCTTTGGAAGACTAGAACATGAAGTAAAGGAGAGTTGTGTATGAAATGGAAACATATAATTGGTGACGTTGAAGTGAATCGGGATTTAGTGTTATTGCTCCTTATAGGAGGTTTATACACGCTCGCAATTTCTTTATCGAATACGTTTGTAAATATTTATTTATGGAAACAAACACAAAATTATGTGAATCTTGGCTTGTATAATTTAGCCAGCGTGGTATTACAGCCTCTCACATTTCTTGTAGGGGGGAAATTAGCGAAACGTATCGATCGCTCGATTTTATTACGAATAGGGGTAGGAACGCTCGCAATTTTTTTTATCGTTGTCTTAGTAGCAGGGAAAAGTGCTTCTCAGTATATTCTATTAATGGGGGCTCTTTTAGGAGTAGGATACGGTTTTTACTGGTTGGCTTTTAACTTATTGACATTTGAAATTACAGAACCAGAAACAAGAGATTTCTTTAATGGGTTTCTTGGACTTCTTACATCCTTCTCTGGGATGATTGGACCAATAGCAGCAGGATACACAATTTCACGTATGGAGAAATGGAGTGGCTATACTGTTATATTCTTTCTTTCATTAGTTCTATTTGCAATTGCTGTCGTCTTAAGCTTCTTTTTATCTAAAAGAGAATGTGAAGGGCGTTATGAAATCGTGCAAGTATTGAAAGAACGACGGATTGATAAAAATTGGGGAAAGATTACACGAGCTCATTTTTTCCAAGGATTGAGAGAAGGGACGTTTATTTTTGTCATTTCAGTATATGTTTATTTAGCAACTAATAGTGAGTTCGCATTAGGGAAATACAGTTTAGTGAACTCTGCTGTATCCTTTGTATGTTATTACTTAGTTGCTCGTATGTTAAAGAAGGAGTGGCGAAAAAAAGCAATTTTACTTGGGGGCATTATTTTATATGCTGTCGTCTTTTTAGTTATTTTCAATGTTACATACACGAAATTACTTATTTATGCGGCATGTATTGCGATTGCATATCCTATTTTACTTGTTCCGTACGGATCAATGACATATGACGTAATTGGTAGAGCGAAAAATGCGAGAGAATGGCGTGTGGAATATGTCGTTGTTCGGGAGTTATGGTTAAACGCCGGAAGAATCTGTTCCATTTTAAGTTTTTTATGTGCTGTACTATTCTTTCCACCTGAAAAAAGTTTACCTTACTTATTATGTATTTTAGGTGCTGGACATTTTCTTATTTATTTTGCAGTTAAAAATGTCAAATATGATGAGGGAAATGCGAGTAAAACAAGTGTTGTAACGCAAGAGAACGCGCAAAACCAAACTGAACCAGAAGGTTAACTTCTCGTTTGTTTTATGCTAGAATAGAAAAAGATGTAAGACAGCAGTGAGGACACCTGTATGAGGGTGTCCCTTTCACATTACATAGCTGTTGGTAGAGGGGGTTTGTATGAGCAAGAAGCAGAAGCAAAATAAGAAAAAGACCCACGTTCCTTTTCGATTAAACGTGTTGTTTTTCTGCGTGTTTTTAATGTTCTCCGCGGTTATTGTAAGGCTCGGATATGTACAAATTGTTCGCGGTGAAGAATATAAGAATGAAGTGGAGAAGAAAGAAAACTCAACGATAAGTAATCCTGTACCGCGTGGGAAAATATTTGACCGTTATGGGCGACCTGTAGTAGATAATGCAGCCATTCGTACTATTACATTTACAAAAATGAAGGGATCAACTGCAGAGGATCGCTTAGAAACAGCGAAAAAGCTAGCAGATTTGATTGAAGTACCGACAGATAAATTAACAGATCGCGATAAAAAAGATTATTGGCTTGCTATGCATAAAGAGGAAGCTAAAGAAAAAATTACGAATAAAGATCGTCAAGAGTTTAAAGATAAAAAAATTGATGATAAAGAATTAGACGAGCGTCAGCGAAGTCGTGTAACAGAAGAAGAGATTAATCAATTATCCGCAAAAGATCTAGAAATACTAGCGATTAAGAGTAAGATGGACGGCGGATATGCAATGACACCTCAAGTTATTAAAAAGGATGCTACAGAAAAGGAATATTCGATTATTAGTGAAAACCTAGCAGCATTACCAGGTGTAGATACGAATGTTGATTGGGAGCGAAAATATACGTACGATGATTTATTCCGAAGTGTACTTGGTGGGGTGTCGACATCTGATGAAGGCTTACCGAGAGAAAGACTAGATTACTATCTTGTTCGTGATTACAATCGAAATGACCGAGTAGGAAAAAGTTATCTTGAACAACAGTATGAAGATAGTCTGCACGGTACGAAAGCAGAAGTTAGAAATGTTACAGATAAAAACGGTAATATTTTAGAAACGATTAATGTATCAAAAGGACAAAGTGGTAATGACCTGAACTTAACAATTGATATGGAATTACAAAAGCGCGTGGAAGATATTCTTGCGAAGAATTTAATGAGGTTTAAAGGAAGCGAACCTCTTTTAGATCGCGCATTTGTTGTAATGATGAACCCAAAAAATGGTGAAGTTTTATCTATGGCGGGGAAACAATTAGTTAACGAAGATGGCCAAACGAAAGTAAATGACTTTGCATTAGGTACCATGACAAGTTCTTATCCGATGGGATCAACTGTAAAAGGTGCAACAGTACTTACTGGATATCAAACTGGTGCGATTCAACCAGGGGCAGTACAATTGGATGAACCAATTAAATTAAAAGGTACACCTACGAAGTCGTCTTGGAAAACGATGGGATATATTAATGACCTTACAGCTTTAAAAATGTCTTCTAACGTTTATATGTTTAAAACAGCGATGAATATCGCCGGTGTTCAGTATGTGAGAGGTGGTACGTTAGATATACCTCAAAAAGCATTTGATACGATGCGTTATTATTTCGGACAGTTTGGACTTGGTGTAAAAACAGGAATTGATTTACCGAATGAATCTGCTGGTCAGATGGGTAGAAGTAGTCAACCAGGTTTCTTACTAGATTTATCAATTGGACAGTATGATACGTATACACCGCTTCAATTAGCGCAATATATTTCGACGATTGCCAATGGCGGATATCGTATGCAACCACAAGTTGTAAAAGAAATTCGTCAACCGGCAGTGAAACCAGATGAAGTTGGGAAAGTTGTTCAATCTATGGAACCGAAAGTATTAAATCGTATTGATATGCCGGAATCGCAAATTAAACGCGTTCAAGAAGGATTTAGACAAGTGTATAATGATTCAGGTGGTACAGCTACAAAGTACTTTACAGGTGCAAAATATAAAGCTGCTGGGAAAACTGGTACAGCTCAAACTGTGTATGGTGGAGATAAAGAGATTGGTAGAAATGCAAAAGGTGAACGTGTGGAAACATATAACTTAACATTAGTAGGTTATGCGCCACTTGAAGATCCAGAAGTAGCATTCTCTGTTGTCGTTCCATGGGTACATGATGATAAGACTGGTATTAATGGATATATTGGTCGTGAAATTATGGACGCTTACTTTGATTTGAAAAACAAAGAAGTAAATGGTGAAGCTCCAAAAGATGATAAAGACAATAAAAACAAAGATCAAGATGATGAATAAAAAAGTTGTAAAAAAGCACACTATATGAAAAGATAGTGTGCTTTTTTTTATGGTTTATGCATATCGTGTAATAAATGTGGACAAGTATACAACATTGAAAAAACGCGGCCCTATAAATGATACTTGTATATGGTGGGATAGGGGATAAATATTTTATAGGGAAATCATCAGAGGAAATGAATAGCTACTACTGAATTAAAATTGTATCGTATGTTGATTTTTGTGGAACTTTACAAAACTTTTACAAACAATTAAAACCGAATTAATAGTTTAGCAGTATTCTTATATCTGTAATCCTGTTATTTCCGGTTACTTCTAGGAGGAAGAACACGTGAAATGGATGCGTACACCGATTAAGATTTTCGTATTATCAATATGGTTCCTCTGTTTTGAAATGTCTACTGCATTTGCTTTAAATGATACGGGAGAAGTGAGAGTTGATGGATCCTCAACGGTTTTTCCTATTATAGAAGCAGTAGCGGAGGAATATACAAAGGTGCATCCAGACGTGAAAATTTCCATCAGTATTTCTGGAACTGGGGGAGGATTTAATCGTTTCAGTAAAGGAGAAGTAGATATAAATAATGCTTCGAGAGTAATGAAACAAGTCGAGAAAAATGAAATGAAGAAAAACTCTATTCAGTTCACACCTTTTGAGGTTGCTAACGACGGTCTTACGATTGTTGTGAATCGCCATAATACATGGGTAGACGATATGTCAGTAGACGAGTTACGACTACTTTGGAGTGAAGATGGAAGAGAGAAGCGATGGTCACAAATTCATTCAACATGGCCACGTGAACAAGTGAAGTTTTATGCACCAGGCGTAGACTCTGGTACGTATGATTATTTTCAAAATGTCATCTTACAAAATCATCGCATTATAAAAAAAGTCTCTTTGTCTGAAGATGATCAAGTTATTATGCAAGGGGTAATGAATGATAAACATGCCATTGCTTTTGTAGGATATGCTTATTATATGGCTAATCGAGATAAGGTGAAAGCAATAAAAGTAAATGGTGTATTTCCGACGAAAGAGACCATTCAATCAGGTAAGTATAAGCCGTTATCTAGGCCGCTACTTGCTTATGTGAATAATGCATCTATCCGAAATAAAATGAATGTAGCAAACTATGTTGAGTTTATGATTCAGCATGTCGGTAACCTCGCTGAAGAGGTCGGGTATGTAAAATTACGAAAAGAAAAATACAATGAACAGCTGCGTATGTTAACAGAAATAAAAAGGTAATGTCAGGGTGGAAAGGGGTTTTCATCTTTGGCTCATAATGACAAAAGTCAAATTACATTTTCTGTACAACATTTGATTGAAAGAAATACAAAACAAAGAAAAAAAACGCAGCGAATCAATCGAATAGTGCCTTTATTACTAAAAATAATTGCTAGCGTTTCTATTGTGACGACACTTGGAATTGTTTTTACGCTCTCTAATGAAACAATCATGTTTTTTCAAAAAATATCATTATACTCCTTTTTGACGGAGAAAGAATGGTTACCATTTTTTGAAGACCCTAAATTCGGTATATTACCACTCATATGTGGAACGTTCCTTATAACTGCAATTGCTATGTTTGTAGCAATTCCTATCGGTTTAGCGTGTGCCGTATTTTTAAGCGAATATGCTTCAAATAGTGCACGGAAAATATTAAAGCCGATGTTAGAGCTATTAGCAGGTATCCCGACAATTGTATATGGTTTTTTTGCATTAACAATTGTTACGCCGCTTTTACAAAGGCTTATACCAGATTTACAGTTTTTTAATGCGATTAGTCCAGGAATCGTTATCGGATTTATGATGATGCCTACCGTTGCATCTCTATCTGAAGACGCGATGAGAGCTGTGGCGAAAGGGACGAAAGAAGCTTCATTAGCACTCGGAGCGACGCGGTTTGAAATGGTAAAACAAGTGGTGTTTCCGTCCGCTTTTACAGGGATTATGGCAGCAATTATATTAGCGGCTTCTCGTGCAATTGGTGAAACGATGATTGTTGTAATTGCAGCAGGATCCACACCAAATGTATCGCTTGATCCGACACATTCAATTCAAACGTTAACAGCCTATATTGTGCAAGTAAGTTTAGGTGATGCTCCGCATGGAACGATTACGTATTACAGCATGTATGCTGTAGGTGCAACGTTATTTTTGTTTACCTTTATTATGAACATCATTTCGCAGTCTATTATGCGCCGTTTTAGGAGGATGACATAATATGCGAATGTTGAATCATAAAAAAATACAAAAAAACATGGCATCACGCTTTTTAAAAGATCGAATTTACAAATTGTTATTTTATATAGCAATTTTATTTTCAATCGTAATTTTGTTTTTGTTACTGTTTCAAATTGTTGAAAAAGGTATAAGTTATCTTTCAATAGATTTCTTTACAAATTTCGCTTCACGTAATCCGAAAGAAGCTGGTATTGCTGCAGCTTTGTCAGGGACAATATTATTTATGAGTATTGTTATACCTGTTTCTTTTATATTTGGAGTTGGAACAGCACTTTATTTAGAGCAATATGCGAAGGAATCTCTATTTAAAAAAATAATAGAGATTAATAATCAAACGTTAGCAGGAGTACCATCCGTTGTATTTGGATTGCTTGGTTTAACTATTTTTGTATATGCTCTTCATTTAGGAGAGAGTATAGTTGCAGCAGCGCTGACGATGAGTTTACTCGTTTTACCAACAGTTGTTGTGGCGAGTCAAGAAGCAATTCGATCAGTACCAAGTGTATTATTAGAGGGTTCTTACGGATTAGGTGCTACGAAGTGGCAAACGATGTATCAAATTGTATTGCCATATGCTTTCCCAGGGATTATAACGGGCTGTACGTTAGCGATATCAAGAGCAATTGGAGAAGCTGCACCACTATTAGTTATTGGGGCACTTGCGTTTGCAAATTATGTTCCATTTAGTATGTTTGATAGATTTACAGTTCTACCAATTCAAATTTTTAATTGGATGAGTAGGCCACAAGAAGAATTTCAGTATGTAGCAGCAGCTGGGATGATTGTTTTGTTAGGTTTGTTGCTATTTATCAATATATTTGTTTTATGGTTACGAAATCGAAAATAAGTTGGAAATGGATGGAAGGGGAATTCAAATGGTAGCAACAGTAGTAAATGTACAGGTGAAAAATGAAGAGAAAATCGAGACTGCGCCAAAGAAGGTAGTATTTGATACGAAAAACTTAAATTTATGGTACGGGGAAGACCATGCTTTAAAAGATATTAATTTAAGTATTCATGAGAATGAAGTTACAGCCATTATCGGTCCAAGTGGCTGTGGTAAATCAACTTACTTAAAAACATTAAATCGCATGGTAGAATTAGTACCGATCGTTCGAACTACAGGTGTAATTGAGTATAGAGAACGCAATATATTTGATAAATCATATCCAGTTGAAGAATTAAGAACGCATGTAGGAATGGTGTTCCAAAAGCCAAATCCATTTCCAAAATCTATTTATGAGAATGTAGCATACGGTCCAAAAATCCATGGTATTCGTGACAAAAAGACATTAGATGAAATTGTTGAAAAAAGTTTACGTGGAGCAGCGATTTGGGATGAGTTAAAAGATCGTTTGCACGATAATGCATACGGTTTATCTGGTGGACAGCAACAGCGTCTATGCATCGCACGCTGCTTAGCTATTGAGCCAGACGTTATTTTAATGGATGAGCCAACATCGGCATTAGACCCAATTTCAACATTAAAAGTAGAAGAATTAATTCAAGAGCTAAAGAAAGATTTTAGTATTGTTATCGTAACGCATAATATGCAACAAGCAGCGCGTATTTCAGACAAAACAGCTTTCTTCTTAAGCGGGGAAGTTGTGGAGTATACAGATACAAACAAATTATTTACGACTCCTTCAGATAAGCGTACAGAAGATTATATTACAGGTCGCTTTGGTTGATATCGTTTCAAAGCTAAGAGCAAATGCCCTCTTAACAGAGGGCATTTCTTATTTTATCTTACTGTTAATAGAGAAGTAATACTTCTCCTTATCTTAAGGTTTATTACAAGCATAAAAGCCCGATTGATGAGGGGGGATTAAAGTTTCACTTTTATATAATGGCACATAATATTGAGGGGGAAGAAAAATGGTAAGAGAACAGTTTCAAGGTGATTTAAAAGCGTTACAGCAAAAGGTGATCGAGCTTGGAGAATTAGCAAATGCGGCTTTATTGATTGCTATGGAAGGTCTGCATACAAGGGATGTAGAGAAAGCGTTAGAGGTCATTGATGGTGATTACCGCATGGATAATTTAGAAGAGGAAATAAACGATCTTGCGCTTATGCTCATTACGAAGCAGCAACCTGTAGCAAGTGACTTAAGAAGGATTTTTATTTCAATTAAAACAGCGACAGATTTAGAGCGTATTGCAGATCATGCTGTTAATATTGCAAAGGCTACAATTCGTCTTGGGGAAAAAGAAGTGGCTGTTAGTTTGCACAACCTGGATAAAATGTTTGCGGTTGCAAATGAGATGTTGCATTTAGCGTTAGAAGCATATGAACAAGAAAATTTAACTTTTGCGAAACAAATTGCTGAAATGGATGATTCCGTTGATGAAATATATGGAAAAGCAATTCGTGAGTTTATATCTTCGGTTCCGGAACAACCAGAAGCAATTACGCAAATTACACAATTATCATTTGTCGCGAGATATATTGAGCGTGTAGCAGATCATATTACAAATATTGCTGAAAATGTCTTTTATTTAGTAAAAGGAAAGCATTATTTATTGAATGAGTAGGAATTAAAGTAGGTGATGGGAAATCACCTGCTTTTTTTAGTCAAAACATGACAAAAAAAGCTCGTTGTTTCCTTTAGTTTATGATGATAAGATGTATCATAATGTAATGGGAAAATTAGTATATATGTTGGTCGTTAATAAGTATTATTTAATAATTAATAGTAAGCGCTTTCTTGTTGTTTGAAATGTACGTTTTTATAGGTGAGAAATTTAATTATATGGTCTTCTAAATGAGGATTTGTTTAACTAATCAAGTTTATGCTGCTAGTTCATGTGGGATAGGGAATATACATATGGTATATGAAGTTACTGAACATTATATAAGTGGAGGCTGAAGTATATGAAGGGGGTTATTTTAGCTGGAGGAAAAGGAAGACGCCTTAGACCATTAACATGTAATACTCCAAAGCCGATGTTACCATTATTAGAAAAACCAGTTTTAGAATATAATATTGAGTTATTACGCCAGCATGGTATTCGTGAAATTGCAATTACTGTTCAATATATGAGTACGACCATTAAGCAATATTTTGGTGACGGTAGTAAATGGGGAGTTAACTTGTATTATTTTGAAGACTCTCCTCCGCTTGGCACAGCAGGGAGTATTAAACAAGCAGAACAATTTTTAGATGAAACATTTGTTGTGATAAGCGGGGATGCATTAACTGACTTTCAATTATCAGAAGGAATTAGGTTTCATGAACAAAAGAAAAGAATGGTAACAATGTTTGTGAAAGAAGTAGAAAATCCACTCTCATTTGGATTGGTTGTAATAAATAAAGACCAGGAGGTTACACGATATATAGAAAAGCCGGGCTGGAATGAGGTAGTATCTAATGTTGTGAATACAGGCATATATATTATGGAGCCAGAAATCTTTTCTTACATACCGCCTAGACAATTTTGTGATTTCAGTCATGATGTGTTTCCGTTATTGGCAAACAAAAATGTATTATTCGCATATTTGTCAGAAGGTTATTGGTTAGATATCGGCACATTTAATCAATATCGACAAGCACAATTTGATTTGTTAACGAAAAAGTTACAAGTACCTATTCCTTATACGGAAGTATTACCGATGGTATGGATGGGAGAAGGGGTGACGATTGGTAAAGGGACGAAAATTCATGGCCCCTCTTTTATTGGAGAAGGAGTAAAGATTGGTACAGGAGCTGTAATTGAGCCATATTCTATTATTGGGAAAAATAGTATCGTTTCAAGTTATTCTCATCTTCAAAAAAGTATTGTTTTTGCGAATGCCCACATTGGGAAGTATTGTGAACTATTAGAAACGACAATAGGAGAGCGTACAATAGTTGAAGATGATGTTACACTGTTTCAAAAAAGCGTTGTAGCGGATCACTGTCATATCGGGAGAAGTACGGTAATTAAGCAAAAAGGAAAAGTATGGCCTTATAAGGCGATTGATAGTCATTCGATAGTAGGAGCGGCTGGTATTCAAGAGAGTGAAATGAGTGCAGGGTGGTTACAAAAAAGCCGCATTGTAGGAAGAGGGAATGTTGAAATTACTCCCCAGTTTATCGTGAAGATTGCGATGGCGTATGGTTCTCTTTTTAAAAAAGGAGAAAGTATATTAATTGGAAGTCAAGAAAATATAGAAACAACCTCTTATAAAAATTTATTTTTACATGCTATTCATGGTATAGGGATTCATACGATGGAATGTAAAGAAATGAACGAGTCACTTTTTCAATATAGTGTTCATCATTTGCAATGTGCAGGTGGTGTTTTCATTCAAGTAGAGAATGAGAATGAGATTGTTATAAAGTTATACGGTCAAGCTGGCATGCCGTTAACGTATAAGCAGCAAAAAGAGATAGAACAAGTATATATGTCCGAATTGTTTTATTACGTGATGGAGAAAGAAATGGGGCGTAATAAGCTGGTTCATGTTTCTATGAATGAGTATATAGAAGTTATATTGGAGCATATTGATATCGAGAAAATACAGATGCAGAAGTTTCATCTTCTTATTAATAAGAGAAATGATACGTTGCAACATTTACTTATGCTCTTTCTGCAAAGACTTGGTTGTACAGTTACATGGATTTATGCAAGCGAACAAAAAGATCATGTGAAAGCTTTGATGAAATCAAGTAAAGCGAATATGGCTCTTATATTTTCTGAGCAAGGAAATCATTTCGAGTTATACGATAAACATAGTAATATTTACCAAGGTACAGATTTGGAAGAGGTAGATATTCCAGATTTCTTACTCGAATCGACAGGAAATATTTACCCAATGTCTTTGAAGTTAGGGGAATGTTATCTTCTATTTTATACGCAGGATGAAAGAAAGGCGTTTCAAGTAAGGTGGAAGCGAGATATTTTATATCGGATTGGAAAATTATTTGAGCTAATAGCATTGCAAGGAAAAACGTTTCTCAGCATAGTGGAGCAATCACCTCCGCTCTATTTACTTTATGATGAAGTGGTATGTTCATGGAATGAAAAAGGGGAAATTATGAGGAAATTATTGGATGATATAGAAAGGAAGGGAGAAGGTATATTTGAAGGAGTACAGTTCAAATATACTGAAAAAGAGTGGTCTTATATCGTTTCTGACACAAAACAACCAAAATTTTTAGTGTATTCACATGCTAGAAACCCAGTAATAGCAAGGGAAAACATGAAAAATCTTATAGAAAAAATTAGACAATATCAAAAGGTGTAGAATTTTTATTTTAAAAGTGGTATTATAGTATAGTCTGATTTAAGTTATTAGTACTGGAGGGAAATAAGAATGCGTGTGAATATTACTCTAGCATGTACAGAATGCGGAGATCGTAACTATATCTCAAAGAAAAATAAACGTAACAACGCTGAGCGTATCGAGCTTAAAAAGTATTGCAAGCGTGACAAGAAGTCTACGTTACACCGTGAAACAAAGTAAGCAGTAGGAATATTTTCCTACTGTTTCTTTTTTTTATTCGATTCCTATGTTAAAAGTGATACACTATCAGCATAGAGTAAAGTGTCACTGTAAGGGGGAGAGTGTGTGAAAGCAGAGAAAGTACGTTTGCGTAAACAAATAATAGAACACATGAATTCTTTATCAGAAGAACAGTATACAACTTTATCAGAACAGATTGCATTTTCGTTGTATGCGCAAAAAGAGTGGATTGAAGCTAAAACAATTGGAATTACTCTTTCAATGGAAAATGAAGTGAATACATATCCTATTATCGAAAAAGCTTGGGAAGAAGGAAAGAAAGTTGTAGTTCCTAAGTGTAATAAAGGAACAAGAACGATGTCCTTCCGGCAAATTAATAATTTTGATCAATTAGAAACGGTGTATATGAATTTACGTGAACCGATTCCCGGGCTTACGGAAGAAGTGAATATGGATGAAATTGATCTTCAAATTGTCCCAGGCGTAGCTTATACAGAACGAGGAGAGCGAATTGGGTACGGCGGTGGCTATTATGATCGTTATCTCGTGCATTATAAAGGGAAAACGCTGTCATTAGCGTATGATTTTCAAATGGTAAAACACATTCCGGTAGAGCCATTTGATAAAAACATAGAAAAAATTATTACAGAAAAAGGAACACTGCTTACAAATAAGCTTGTATAGACAAATAAAAATTGACGAGACTTTTTCTTCTTGATTATAATAAAATATGTGAACGTTTTCTTATTATAATTTTTTATAGTAAGTGAGCATAGAGGGTGATGAAATGGTATCTATTTATGATATTCAGCAATTGCTAAAGAAATTTGGTACGATTATTTATACGGGAGATCGAATTGCAGATTTACAATTAATGCAAGATGAATTGCGTGAATTAAATCAATCACAGCTAATCGATCCACAAGACTATCAAACAGCTTTATTTTTATTGAAGCAAGAAATTCAAAAAGAGCTAAATAAGAATTAGATAAAGGTAGGTAAGTAACATGGAAGAGAAATGGTTAGTTGGTGTTGACCTTGGTGGTACAACGATTAAATTAGCATTTATTAATGTGTACGGTGAAATTTTACATAAGTGGGAAATTCCTACGAATACAGGTGAGCAAGGAAAACATATTACACTTGATGTTGCGAAAGCAATTGATAAAAAGCTAGAAGAATTAGGCGAATTGAAGAGCAAGTTAATTGGTATTGGTATGGGAGCTCCTGGTCCTGTACATGTGGCGTCTGGAATGATTTATGAAGCGGTTAATTTAGGATGGAAAAACTATCCGCTAAAAGATTTATTAGAAGTAGAAACAGGATTACCTGTTGTTATTGATAATGATGCAAACTTAGCAGCGCTTGGTGAAATGTGGAAAGGTGCTGGTGAAGGTGCAAAAGATTTAATCTGTATGACACTTGGTACGGGCGTTGGTGGTGGTGTAATCGCCAATGGTGAGATTGTACACGGCGTGAGTGGTGCTGCTGGTGAGATTGGACATATTACAGTCGTTACAGAAAATGCTTTCCCATGTAATTGCGGAAAGTCTGGTTGCTTAGAAACAGTAGCATCTGCGACAGGTATTGTACGTGTTGCTATGCAAAAAATACAAGAGACTAATAAAGAGAGCATGTTGCGTTCTATGTTAGCTGAAGAAGGACGTATTACATCAAAAGATGTCTTTGAAGCACTTGGACAAGGTGATGAATTAGCAGGTGAAGTAGTAGAAAAAGTAGCCTCTTATTTAGGATTAGCTGTAGCGAACCTTTCTAGTACATTGAACCCAGAGAAAATTGTTATTGGTGGAGGCGTGTCTAAAGCTGGAGATGCGCTATTAGAACCAATTCAACGCTATTTCGAGCAATATGCTTTCTCACGTGCTGTAAAGAGCACGAAGTTAGCTATTGCAACACTTGGTAATGATGCAGGTGTTATCGGAGGAGCTTGGCTTGTAAAAAAGCACAAATACGAAGCGAAGATGATATAAGTTGTGAAATATGAAAAGAGGAAGGGGGAGCCCTTCCTCTTTTTGTGTGAAATCTCGATGAAGAATAAAGTGTAAACGAATTAAGCTGCTGGTGGATACCCGTTATATAGAACAGTCATGATTGTAAACCATCCGAAAACGAGTACAGTTGCAATTGCAAAGCCGCTCGCGAAAAAGTTTTTTTCACGAAGTGTTCTAAGCGTAGCAAATACAGCTAACAGAGTGACAAGTGTAAAAATAATAACAAGGCCCATACAATATCCTCCTCTGTCTACCCATTTCTTATTATGAGTTTTTGGAATATTTACTCTTTTATATTGTACATGTTTTAAAAATGATTGTCGAGATAGCATCCTTTCTTTTCCTCAGAGAAAGAAATGTTGTATCATTAAAAGTAAGTTTAATAACTGGAGGAGATTTTCATATGAAATGGATACAAATGCCGTTAGGCCCATTACAAACAAATGCTTATATTTTAATGAACGATCAAAAAGAGTGCATTATCTTTGACCCTGGTCATGAAGGTGAAAAGCTCGTTACATATGTACAAGAAGAACAATTAAAACCATTGGCTGTTTTATTAACACATGCTCACTTTGATCATATCGGTGCTGTTGATGCGGTAAGAGACGCTTTTCATATTCCTGTGTACGTACATAAAGAAGAAGCAGATTGGTTAGGAGATGCAACTGTAAACGGCTCTCAAATTTTTATGATGAACCGCAGTATTACAGCAAAACCAGCGGATCATATTATTGATGCAGAAGGTACATTAACAATTGGATCATTTAATTTTGAAATTTTTGAGACACCAGGACATTCTCCAGGAAGTATTTCTTATTATAGTAAAGAGGCGAATGCTGTATTCTCAGGAGATGTATTGTTCCAAATGAGCATTGGAAGAACAGATTTACCTGGTGGAAGTTTCGCTGAATTAATTGGAAGTATTGAAGAGAAATTATTTGTATTACCAGATGAAACAGCGGTTTTATGTGGACATGGTCCAGAAACAAGCATTGGCTTTGAAAAAGAAAATAATCCGTTTTTACAATAAGGAGTCATTATGGGAATGGAGCTCATTTTAAGAGAATGGATGGGGAAAGAAAAGGATTATTCAATTTCATATAGTACGTATATGAACCTTGTATTGTATACAGAAGGTCATGGATATTATATGAAAGAACGTGAAAAGATTGGAAGACAAGGGGATTTTTTTACAAGTAGCAACGTATCCTCTGTGTTTGCAAAAACTTTTGCTAAACTTTTTATTCGTCTTGTTGAAAATGGTGAAGTTGCTCCGAATATTTGTGAAATTGGCGGAGGAACAGGGAAGTTTGCCTATGATGTTTTACAAGAATGGAAGCAAGTATCTCCAAAAACCTTTATTGATTTAAACTATTCAATGATTGAAGTGAGCCCCTTTCATAGAAAATTACAGCAGGAGCACCTTGGCTCATTTTCTAATGTATCGTACTATACCTCCTATAGTGAAATGGGAGATTCTTTCGAGGGAATTCTTTTTTCGAATGAGTTGTTTGATGCATTTCCTGTTGAAATAATTGAGAAAAGAAATGGTATGTTGTATGAAGTACGTATTACATATACAGAGGAAGGAAACCTTTCAGAAGTATGTAGGCCGTTAGATAAAAGAATTGGTCGCTATTTATTAAAATATAATATTCATATTGCTGAAGGGCAACGTTTTGAAGTACCAATTGTGATGGAGGAGTATATAAAAGAAATTGCGAAATGGTTTCAAAAAGGTATATGTATTACAGTTGATTACGGATACACAAAAAAAGAATGGATGCATCCAGCACACCGTGAAGGAAGTTTGCGAGGGTATTATCAGCATAAGCTAATACGTAACCCACTAGCGCATCCAGGTGAAATGGATCTTACTACTCATATTCATTGGGACGAGCTAAAGGAGATGTTTAGTATGCAAGGAATGAGTGCAGTATGGCATAAGAAACAATCTGAGTTCTTGTTAGCTGCAGGGATATTAGAACAGCTTACGAGCCATCAAGATATGAATCCTTTTTCTGAAACGCAAAAACAAAATCGAGCCGTTCGTTCTATGATTTTGAATGGAGGAGTAGGGAGTGCATTTGATGTTGTTATACATACAAAAGATATGCAACATTTACATTTGGATCGGTATGTAACAATATAAAAAACAAGACACAGTATATACTGTGTCTTGTTTTTTAATACGACTTATGTAGTATTATATATTTCCTCTCATGATATATATTTATATTAAAGATATGAGATGAAAAATATAGAATACGTTCTTTTTCTTCGATTATTAGTCCCTAACCTAATAATACGCGAACGAGTTGAATGATTGTTTCATTCTCTACTTTGTAATAAATTTCCAATCCTTTTCTTTCACTAGAAACGATTTTAGCGCTTTTTAATTTTGCTAAATGCTGTGAAATTGTAGATTGTGGCATGTTTAAGCCAGTATACATTGTAGAAACGTTGCTTGGACCGCGCTCGATTAATCCTTTTACGATACATAAACGAACAGGATGAGCTAGCACTTTTAATAATTCTGCATTACTTTCATATAGTTCTAATTCTTTTTGAAAGGTTTCTAACATGTTCTTTTCCACCTCCGTGTGAGCTATTATACCATACTATACATACCAAAAATTTAAAGAAAAGAAAATAGTTGTTGCAGAAAAAAAGTCCTAAAGTAAAGAAATTGTAAGAAAAGAGACCCTGATGTAAATAAAATAGGTAAATTAGCATGTTTTTGTAAAATGACATTTTTGGGTGAAAATTTCGATGCGTTTTAAAAATTGAAAGATATAGATATATTTGTAACACAATTTTATCATGATTTTCTTATTCTTTCAAATGAATATACGAAATTTTTAAAATAATATGACAAAGGAATTATAATGATATATATAGAATATAAAACAGGTTAAAAGAAAAGAAGCTGAATGTAATTCGCTTCTTTATGGTGATAATGAAATATTTGCTTACAGCTGATAAATCTTAGGATGATCAAGTCATTAGTCATTTATTCTAAAATTCATCTTTTAGCAACGTTAAAAACCTGTGATTCCATATGTTCTCATAAAAATCAATTGTCTCTTTTGCGGACATAAAAGGATTATTCAACGTAGAGGTTGTTTTCTGTACCATAAAGTTTTCGTATCCTAGTCCGTGGGCAAACTTAATCGTAGCATCCATACAGTACTCTGTTTGGGCGCCACAAAATTCAATGCAATTTACAGATAATTGATCTAAAATTTCTTTTAAGTTTGTTTTATAAAATGAATTTGCATGTGTTTTTCTTACAAAAAAATCTTGTTCTTGAACATCTAAATCGGTATGAATAGCCCAAAGTTCTTTCTCGGGTACTAAATCATCATCACAATGTTGAACAAAAAGGATTGGTTTATTTAATTTTCTGTATGAATAAATTCTTTTATTTACTTTTGTTAGTAAGTTCTGTAAATCAAATAAATGCTCCTCGCTATAACATACGCCATTTTGTAAATCGATAACGATTAAAATATCTGAACAAATATCCATTATTTTCACCCCTTTTTATTTCTTAATATATCAATTAATCCATTATTTAGAAATAGATGATATACTTTTATTTTTTTATGGACTATAAGAAAAGAAGAAATTCAAATGAATATAACTAAAACGCAGAAAAAGAAGATATGAAAACCTAATC
Organism: Bacillus sp. XB1; assembly: GCF_053557995.1. NCBI lineage: Bacteria > Bacillati > Bacillota > Bacilli > Caryophanales > Bacillaceae > Bacillus > Bacillus sp. XB1. The sequence continues at coordinate 593,083 of NZ_JBNRIL010000002.1, forward strand.
TCATATCTTCTTTTTCTCTATGCATTTACAGGTTCTTCTACATAAGAAAGGGCATTTTCAAAATCGGATATTAAATCGTTAACATTTTCAAGACCGACTGATAACCGAAGTAATGAATTAGAGATTCCTCTTTCATCACGAGCTTCTTGCGACAGTGCTGCATGTGACATTTTTGCTGGATAAGAAAGAATTGACTCTACAGCTCCTAAACTAACTGCAAAAACAGGTAATTTTACTTTTGATAAAAATTGGCGGAGTGCATCTTCTGACTGCAAAGTAAACGATAAGACCGCTCCAGCTGATGTTGCTTGAGATTGTTGAATATCAAATCCGAGATGTGTTTGTAATCCCGGATAATAGACATTTTGTACTTTAGCGTGCTCTTGTAAATAATGTGCGATTTTATTGGCATTTTTAGCTGAATGCTCGAGGCGTACGTGCAATGTTTTTAGACCGCGAAGTACGAGAGAACAATCTTGAGGTCCTAAAATAGCACCGAATGCATTTTGTAAAAATCCAAGCTTTTGAGCGAGTTCTGCATCTTTTACTACTGCTAATCCGGCAGTAACATCACTATGACCAGCAATAAATTTTGTAGCACTATGAAGAACGACATCAGCTCCAAGTTCAAGTGGTTTTTGGAATAGTGGTGTCAAAAATGTATTATCAACAAAAGTAAGAGCGCCAATAGATTTTGCGAGTTTAGAAACCTCGCGAATATCTGTCACTTTTAAAAGTGGGTTAGAAGGTGTTTCTACATAAAAGAGCCTTGTATTTGGTTTCATGTTTTGTTTTATTTCTTCTAAATTGGTCATATCAACAAATGTATGTGAAACACCGTAACGGGAGAGTACCTCAGTTATCACTCGGTAAGTGCCTCCGTACACATCTTCTGAAATGAGTACGTGATCACCTTGTGAAAGAAGGAGGAATGCAGTGGAAATCGCTGCAATGCCTGATGCAAAGGCGAATCCTTTTGTTCCGCCTTCTAATAAAGCAATGATATCTTCAAGAGCTTCACGAGTTGGATTTCCTGACCTGCTATAGTCATATTTTCCGAACGTATCTACATCAAACTGGTGAAAAGTTGATGTGTTATAAATAGGAACGTTCACAGCGCCTGTTTGCGAGTCATGTTTATATTGGTTGTGTAGTAAGAGTGTATCTATAGAATAGCTCATATTCTTACACCTTCTTTTACGAGTTTAATGGCTTGCTTTAAGTCTTGAATTAAATCGTTACTATTTTCAATGCCAACTGAGAATCGAAGAAGACGATTGCATACGCCGTTTGCTGTTCTAATTTCTTCAGGAATATCAGCATGTGTTTGCGTTGCTGGATAAGTCATTAAACTTTCTACACCACCAAGACTTTCGGCAAATGTAATTAAGGATAAAGATTGTAAGAATGGATTAATCCAAGCTTCATCTTTAAGGCGGAATGAAATCATGCCGCCTCTTCCTGGATAAAATACATCTGTCACCCCGTCTTCATCATTTAAATACGCAACAACTGCTTTCGCATTTTCTTCATGTTGTCTCATGCGAAGCGCTAACGTTTTCATACCGCGAATTAATAACCATGAGTCAAATGGGCTTAAAACTGCACCTGATGCATTATGATAATGAGCGATTTCCTCGCAAAGTTCCTTTCCTTTTGCAACGACAAGCCCGCTTAGTACATCGTTATGTCCCCCTAAATATTTCGTTGCGCTATGAAGTACAATGTCAGCACCTTCTGTTAATGGTTGCTGTATATAAGGTGTGTAGAATGTGTTGTCTACAATAAGAAGTAGTCCGTGCCTTTTCGCTACAGTTGCGACAGCAGCAATATCAGTAACTTGCATTAATGGATTAGTTGGAGTTTCTATGAAAATAGCCTTCGTTTCAGTTGTGATAGCTTGCTCAATTTGTTTAATAGACTGTGTATTTACGTATCTACATCGAACATTCCACTTTTTTTCATGCTCAGAAAATAATCGATACGTTCCCCCGTATAAATCTTCAGATACAATAAGTTCGTCTCCAGAGCGGAATAGAGAAAGGACGAGGAGAACAGCCGCCATCCCTGAACTACAGGCATAACCTTGTTCGCCATATTCTAAGTCTGCGATCGCCTGTTCTAAAAGACAGCGAGTTGGATTACCAGTTCGTGAATAGTCAAAGCCAGTAGATTTACCAATTCCTTCGTGGCGATAAGCGGTTGAGAAATAAACTGGTGGATTAACCGTTCCAGTTGTAGTTTCACTACGATTTCCGATTTGTGCTAGTTTTGTTTCGATTGTTGACATGTGAAAATTCCTCCTTTTTAAATTGAAACATTAAGTGAATATAAAATAAAAAAAGCCTTCTAAGAAGAAGGCTTTCGGTTTGAATAGAGTCTTCTTCTCATCTGTCAAATCTTTCACAATTTGCTGGAATTAGCACCTTATTAACAAAATGTTAATGGTTGCTGAGGCGTCACAGGGCCAGTCCCTCTACCTCTCTAGATAAGAATGTTCGTATGAAATTTTTATTATGTTTTTAACTTTACAATAAAAGATAATTGAATTGCAACTTTATTTTAAATAATTTTTATTTTTCCGCAAGTGTCATTGACTTTTAATTTTGTGCATGCTAAATTTATTAAAAAATTAACAAACATTGTTAAAAGGGGAACGCATTTCCTTTTAGCTACATAAATAAAATAATAAAGACAACTCTTATTGAGAGCGGTGGAGGGAAAGGCCCTGTGAAACCCGGCAACCTTCAAACGAAATGTTTGAAACGGTGCTAATACCTGCAAAACGAATGTTTTGCATAATAAGAGGAGGAACAATTATGTCCCCCTCTTCAAAGTGAAGAGGGGGTTTTTATATTGATAGAAATGAGGGAGATTCGTGAAATTACTAGATTTATTATCAAAAGGAATTGTAATAGGTGATGGTGCGGTTGGAACGTTATTGCATTCACATGGTTTGCAAAGTAGCTTTGAAGAATTGAACGTATCTGATCCAGATCTAATTATATCCATTCATAAACAATATGTAGCTGCTGGAGCAGATGTAATTCAAACGAATACGTATGGAGCAAATGAGGCGAAATTACGTATGTATGGTTTAGAAAATCAAGTTACAAAAATTAATAGAGCGGCAGTGAAATTGGCGAAAGCATCTGTGACAGATAAAAATGCAATTTTAGGAACAATTGGTGGTATGAAACATATCGGAGCTGTTACAACGACTGATATGGAAAGGGAGTTTATGTTACTTGAACAGGCGGGGGCTTTACTAGAAGAACAGGTTGATGGATTACTATTAGAAACTTTTTATGATGAATTTGAATTACTTCATGCTGTTAAAGTGTTGCGTAAGCAAACGAATATTCCGATTGTTGCGCAATTAGCGTTACATGAAGCAGGTACGACTCAAAATGGAAATGATGTCAATGAAATATTAAAGCAGTTTATAGATTACGGTGCAAATGTTGTTGGATTGAATTGTCAACTGGGGCCGCTTCATATGACGGAAGCTTTCAAAATGATATCGATTCCGCAAAATGGCTATTTATCAGCATACCCAAATGCAGGTCTCCCGAATTATGTAGAGGGACGTTACGTATATGAGGGAAGTCCAGCTTATTTTGAAGCAATGACACCGAAATTTATTGAGCAAGGTATTCGGTTATTGGGTGGCTGTTGTGGTACGACTCCAGAACATATTCAAAGTATGAAGCGCGCTGTTGCGAATATTACCCCTGTAATCGAAAAAGAAACGATTCAAAGGCCAAAAGTCGTTCATACGCATGAGAAACGTTCGAAGGCTCACGTCACTCTAGCAGAGAAAGCAAAAAAACAAACGACAGTTGTAGTGGAATTAGATCCACCGAAAACGTTAGATACACAGCGTTTTTTTGAAGGAGCAAGAGCGTTAAAAAGAGCGGGAGCAGATGCTATTACTCTAGCAGATAATTCATTAGCATCGCCTCGTGTCTCTAATATGGCGATGGGTGCGTTATTAACGAAGCATGATATCCCAGTATTGACGCATTTAACGTGTAGAGATCATAACGTCATTGGACTACAATCTCATTTGTTAGGTTTATCGGCGTTAGGGATGGAAGAAGTGTTAGCTTTAACTGGTGATCCAGCGCGCGTTGGTGATTTTCCCGGTGCCACTTCTGTATATGATTTATCCTCTATTGAGCTTATTAAAATGATTAAAGAAATGAACGATGGACGTTCAATTTTAGGGAAATCAATTGGACCGGCGACAAGGTTTTCTGTAGGCGGCGCATTTAATCCTCACGTGAGGCACTTAAAAGCAGCGGTTAAGCGAATGGAACGAAAAATAGATGCTGGAGCGGAGTATTTTTTAACTCAGCCAATTTACGATATCAAGTTAATTGAAGAAGTGTATGAAGCGACAAAGCATTTGGAACAACCTATTTTTATTGGAATTATGCCGTTAGTAAGTAAGCGGAATGCAGATTTTCTTCATTTTGAGGTGCCGGGTATTACTCTTCCTGAAGAAATAAGAGAGAGAATGGATGGACATGAAACGAAAGAGGCAGCAATTGAGGAAGGGATTCGCATTTCACAAGAATTGGTCGACGCAGCGATGAAATATTTTAATGGTATTTATCTTATTACACCATTTTTAAAGTATGAAATTACAGAACATCTTGTTAAATATGTAAGAGAAAAGCAAGAAGTGAAAGAAGGTATTAATTGATGAAGTGTATAGAAGAAAAATTAAAAAATAGCATTTTAATATTAGATGGTGCAATGGGGACAATGATTCAGCAAGAGGATTTAACTGCTGAAGATTTCGGAGGAGAAGAGTACGAGGGCTGTAATGAATATTTAGTGGAAACAAGACCAGACGTTATTTTAAAGATTCATAAAGCTTATATTGAAGCTGGAGCGGATATTATTGAAACAAATACATTTGGGGCAACGAATATTGTACTAAGTGATTATGAGCTGTCTCATTTAGATGAAGAACTAAATGAAAAGGCAGCACTTTTGGCGAAGCAAGCTGTTAAAGAAAGCGGGAATGAAGTATATGTTGCGGGAGCGATGGGACCAACAACGAAAGCAATTAGTGTTACTGGTGGTGTGACTTTTGAAGAATTGATTGAAGCTTATACAAGGCAGGCACGAGGATTATTAAAAGGAGAAGTTGATGTATTACTCGTTGAGACGAGTCAAGATATGCGTAACGTGAAAGCAGCTTATATTGGAATTCAAGCTGCTTTTGAAGAACTGAAAAAAACGGTTCCTATTATGATTTCAGGTACGATTGAGCCAATGGGAACGACTCTGGCTGGGCAAACAATTGAAGCTTTTTATTTATCAGTAGAACATATGAAACCATTATCTGTTGGGTTAAACTGTGCGACTGGTCCGGAGTTTATGAGGGACCATATTCGTTCACTATCTGATTTATCGGAGTGTTACATTTCTTGTTATCCAAATGCAGGTCTTCCTGATGAAGATGGACATTACCATGAATCTCCATCTTCTCTTGCTGAAAAGGTGAAGCGATTTGCTGAAGAAGGATGGGTTAATATTATTGGTGGTTGTTGTGGCACGACACCAGAACATATAAAAGCAATGAAATCCGCGCTAGCATCTCTTAAGCCTCGTGACCATCATGAGAGAGAAGGACATGGAATTAGTGGATTAGAAGCACTGCAATATGATGAGTCTATGAGACCGTTATTTGTAGGTGAAAGAACGAATGTTATTGGGTCACGTAAATTTAAACGATTAGTAGCAGAAGGGAAATTTGAAGAGGCTGCTGAAGTGGCAAGAGCGCAAGTGAAGAAAAATGCTCATATTATTGATATTTGTATGGCAGATCCTGATCGCGATGAAATAGAAGATATGGAAAACTTCTTAGCAGAAGTTATGAAAGTTTTAAAAGTACCGATTATGATTGATTCAACAGATGAAAATGTGATGGAGCGAGCTCTTACTTATATTCAAGGAAAAGCTGTTATTAATTCAATTAATTTAGAAGATGGAGAAGAACGATTTAAAAAAGTGACACCGCTTCTTCAGAAGTATGGTGCTGCTATAGTTGTAGGAACAATTGATGAAGACGGTATGGCGGTTAGTGCGGAGCGAAAGATAGAAATTGCGAAAAGAAGCTATGAATTACTTACAAAGAAGTATGGGATACGCCCGTCAGATATTATTTTTGATGCACTTGTGTTTCCGGTAGGGACAGGTGATGAAGAATATATTGGTTCAGCGGCAGCGACTATAGAAGGAATTCGCCTTATTAAAGAAGCGTTACCAGAGTGTTTAACGATTTTAGGGGTAAGTAACATATCATTTGGTTTACCACCGGCTGGACGTGAAGTATTAAATTCAGTCTTTTTATATCATGCTACGAAAGCAGGGTTAGATTATGCGATTGTGAATACGGAAAAATTAGAACGCTATGCGTCGATTCCAGAGGAAGAAAAACGCCTTGCAGATGCACTACTGTTTGAAACGACGAAAGAGACGTTAGAAGAATTTACAAACTTTTACCGAGTTGCTAAAAAGAAAGATATCGTTGTGCAAGAAACGTTAACGCTTGATGAAAGACTAGCAAATTATATTGTAGAAGGTACGAAACAAGGATTACACGAGGATTTAAGTCTTGCGCTTGAAGAAGGAAGAAAACCTCTTGATATTATTAACGGTCCGCTTATGACAGGGATGGATGAGGTAGGACGACTATTTAATAATAATGAACTTATTGTTGCTGAAGTATTGCAAAGTGCTGAAAGTATGAAAGCTGCTGTAAGCTATTTAGAGCCACATATGGAATCTAGTGATAGTGCGAAAAAAGGGAAAGTATTATTAGCAACTGTAAAAGGTGACGTGCATGATATTGGGAAAAATCTCGTTGAAATTATTTTAGCAAATAACGGATATGAGATTATTAATTTAGGAATTAATGTACGTTCGGATCGAATTGTTCAAGAAGTACAAGAAAAGAAGCCGGATATTATAGGCCTTTCCGGTTTATTAGTAAAATCAGCGCAACAAATGGTAACGACTGCTGAAGATTTAAAAGCAGCAAATATTGATGTTCCCATTGTTGTAGGTGGTGCAGCGTTAACGAGAAAGTTTACAGATAATCGGATTTCACCATCATATAAAGGGCTCGTTTGTTATGCGAGTGATGCGATGACGGGGCTCGATATTATTAATAAGCTTCAAAAAGAAGAAGAGCGTGAGAAGATGAAACAGGATAAAAAAGAACGTCATCTTCATATCGTAAAAAAAGAGGAGAAGAAAGTAGAAATTCCAGCAGTAATTGAGCCATTACCGAAGGCTGAAGTTATCGTGCCTGATTCAACAAAACGAATTGTATTACGCGATATTCCGGCCCTTCATCTCGCTCCATTTTTAAATAGACAAATGCTACTTGGGCATCACCTTGGATTAAAAGGAAATGTGAAGAAGCTTTTGAAAGAGGGAGATAAGAGAGCACATGAATTAAATGATTTAATAGATGAATTATTGCAGGAAGGACAATCTTGGTTAAAGCCGAAAGCAGTGTATCAATTTTTCCCAGCGCAAAGCGACGGACAAAACATTGTAATATATGATCCAGAAGATCATACGCGTGTTATAGAGCGTTTCACATTCCCTAGACAAGGAAAGGCTCCCTATCGTACTTTAGGTGATTATTTGCGCCCAATAGGAGATGAGATGGACTATGTTGCTTTCTTATCTGTTACGGTTGGGGAAGGAGTTCGGGACATTGCTGAAGAGTGGAAGGCGAAAGGTGATTACTTACGTAGTCATGCCATTCAATCGTTAGCGCTTGAATTAGCGGAAGGACTTGCTGAAAAAACACATATGCTCATTCGTGACCGCTGGGGCATTCCGGACTCACCTGAACTGACGATGGAAGAACGTTTCCGTACGAAATATAGAGGAATACGAGTGTCATTTGGTTATCCGGCGTGTCCAGAACTTGCAGATCAAGAAAAGCTATTTCGCTTAATTCATCCAGAGGAAATAGGTATTTCATTAACAGAAGGATTCATGATGGAGCCAGAAGCGTCCGTAACGGCTATGGTATTTTCTCATCCTGAGGCAAGATATTTTAGTGTATTATAGTCTAGAAGGGGGAGACGTATGAAGAAAATAGTCTTTACAGGTGGCGGTTCGGCAGGACATGTAACACCTAATTTAGCCATTATCCCATATTTACAGGAAGACAACTGGGATATCTCTTATATTGGTTCTCATCAAGGTATTGAGAAAACGATTATAGAAAAGGAAGGCATTCCCTACTATAGTATTTCGAGTGGAAAGCTACGTCGTTATTTTGATTTGAAAAATATAAAAGATCCTTTTCTTGTAATGAAGGGTGTTATGGATGCGTATGTAAGGATTCGAAAACTAAAACCAGATGTGATTTTTTCAAAAGGCGGTTTCGTATCTGTACCAGTCGTAATTGGAGGATGGCTAAATAGAGTACCAGTTTTATTACATGAATCTGATATGACACCAGGACTAGCAAATAAAATTGCGCTTCGTTTTGCTTCGAAAATATTTGTTACATTTGAAGAAGCAGCGAAACATTTACCGAAAGAAAAAGTAATATATACGGGATCTCCTGTACGTGAAGAAGTGCTGAAGGGAAATCGTGAAAAAGGTTTAGCGTTTTTAGGTTTTTCACGTAAAAAGCCAGTTATTACGATTATGGGAGGCAGCTTGGGCGCGAAAAAAATTAATGATACAGCTCGAGAAGCATTACCAGAACTTCTTAAAAAATATCAAATTGTTCACCTTTGCGGAAAAGGTAACCTTGACGAAAGTTTACAAAATAAAGAAGGATATAGACAATTTGAATATGTACATGGAGAACTGCCAGACATATTAGCGGTAACAGATTTTGTTATTTCACGCGCGGGCTCCAACGCAATTTTTGAATTTTTAACATTACAAAAGCCGATGGTTTTAATTCCATTATCGAAATTTGCAAGCCGTGGAGATCAAATATTAAATGCAGAGTCCTTTGAAAGGCAAGGGTATGCCTCCGTATTATATGAAGAAGATGTAACTGTAAAATCTCTTATAAAGTATGTCGAAGAATTGAATCAAAATAATGAGAAGTATAAAACAGCACTAAAAAAATATAATGGAAAAGAAGCAATTAAAACAATCATTCAAAATATTTCAGAGGCATGATGAAACAATCATGCCTCTTTTAGTAGGGTGAAAGATTCCAAGAATTGATATTTTTATGTTACAATAAAGTGAAACTTTAATCAGTTGGGTTCATCCCACATCTAACTTCTTTACTGTTACTGAATTTTGAGGAGGGAGTCTTACTGCCCTCAAATAGCGGGATAACAAATGGGTTAATAGGGAAATTCCAATTAATGAGGCGTGAAAATACGAATGGATTAGGAGTGACTGTGTTGGAGCTAAGTCTCTATGAAAATACTGCACTTATTATATGCTTTGTGTTGTACGTTGGTAGTGTTATTGTTTATATTTCAAGGAAATTTTCGCAAGAAAGAGAGCTTGAAAAGTCAGAGATAACAGCTGAACTAGAAATGTTAGCTGATGAAAGTTATAAAAAACAAAAAATAAAAGAAGACCATGAAGCATCCCATCATTTAAACGCAAATAAGTTTTAAAGATGGGGATTTTTTTTGAAGTTGTTCTTTATTATAGCTATAACAAATAACGCTAAAAAGGAGTTTCCCCATACATAATGAAGGAGTGTATATAAATGAATTTTTATATCGCCTCAGGTTTCCAAAATAAACATCTTGTACATTCCGTAGCAAATGAACTGAAACATGCAGGATGGCACCATACATATGATTGGACCAAAAACGAAAGAGCAGCGAATGAAGAACAATTAAGAGAAATTGGTCAGGCAGAACGAAATGCTGTAAAAGAAGCGGATGTATTTTTACTTATATTAGATGGTGGAAACGGGAGCCATACAGAGTTTGGAATGGCGATTGCACTAGAGAAAACGATATATGTATATCATGCAGGAAACCCGCTCCAAACAACGTTCTATCACTTGCCAGAAATAAATATTTTTGAAGGAGATGTAGCTGAGTTTGCATCTTTTGTTATGAATCATGTGAAATAATAGTAACTACCTAAAAGGTTATAAAAGTGATCTTTTGGGTACAGTGATGATAAGAAACGTATATAAAGGAGTACATAATATGAAATTAGAAAATGGATGGGAAACGAGCTTTTTAGAAGTCGTACAAAATAGTGAATTTAAGAAAGAGGCACTTCTTAGTCAATTGCTTTGTCAGGATAGTGAAGAAGTAGAAGAGCTTGTGGATGATTACGGCTACGAAGAACTTGTTGAACGTGAACATGATGATGAGTTAGCTGAAATCTTAGGAGAAGAACTTTTTAGTGAGATGGAACGCCAAGTATTCTTATCTTCAAATCCAGAAGAAAAACTTATTTCATTCGTCAATGGATTAGGTTTTCATGTGCTAGATTGGATCGTTCTTCTTGAAACAGAATTTGGCATTGATAGTGCAAACTTTACATCAGATGCTGTGAAGTTGTTAGAAAAGCGTTTCAGACAGTTTCCATACATAGAGGACAAGACAATTTTTGATATGACATTTGGAGAATCGATGGATGTATTAGAATCTGTTACAGGATTACAACTAAAGGAAAAGATGAACGTATAATGAAAAAAGAACGTGATTGGATCACGTTCTTTTTTTACATAATAATAATTTTATCATCTAGTTTTGTCTGCCCGGTAAGAAGTGCGTTTAAATATTCCACTTTTCTTATACAAGCTTGTATATGTCTTTCAATCTCTTGTAACTCTGCTTGGTGATGCGTTTCAATTGGATGAATTTGTACGTTGAATTTTTCAAATTGACTACTATATGTTATTTCTGCATAGCCGCTCATAATATCGGTTTCGTTATGAAATAAAAATTGCTTCGTTTTGTCACAGAATGATACATCCTGAAAGCCATATACTTTTAATGCTTCAATTACTTTTTTAATCATTTTTGTATTCATTTTTTAACCCTCTTTACGAAGTTCTACTTATATATTATAACATAAAAAATTACATAGAAAGCGCTTCCAAGTGTATTTTATTATAAACTTTACGTTTCAATCACAAAAATGAAACAAAGAAAAAATAATTGTAAAGAAGGAAGGACTCTTTTATTGTTTCGTCATATATATAGAGAAATAGTGCAATGAAAGGAAATTTTCCGAGGTGGAGATCGTATTTCCAATTTGAGCGCAGTAAAAGAGGTGAGAATTTTGAACTTTGATATTGTAGGACAAAAAGCATATATAAAAGATGGACCGCATCGGAACCGAATTGGAATTGTAAAGAAAAACGAGACAAAATTAGCATCGCAGTTTGCTATTGTAATTGGAGAACAAATCATTGATGTAGAGCTAAAGGATATCGTGTTAGTTGGAGTAGACGTAGGACAATTTCATAAATGGTGCGAACAAAATGGTTATTTGTGAAAAGGACGGGCTGTGAGATAATGAAATATATTTGAGGAAAGAGGATATGTTATCATATTCTCTTTTTCTATGTTTCAGGAGGCGAAAATGAAATATAAAGAACAGGAGTTTACGTTGGAGTTAAAAGAGAACATTCAATGTATGGAGAAGGAAATAGAGCGAATATCACTTAAACTGCATAAAGAGTATGCGCATTTATACATAGAAAAACACATGGAATTAGATATGGGATTTGCAAGAGAAAAAGAGAATCCCTTTGAGGTGGGTTATTATTCATCAGTTGCCATAGCTATATTAGATGAAGAAAAAGAGATGATTGAATTTCACTATATTCCAATTTGGAAATGCGAAAGAATCTTTTTAGGAATGTCAATTCAATCAAACATTTTTGGGAGTAAGAAAGTAGGGGGAACTTGTTGATGAATCTTGTTATGAGATTGAGGAGGAGTTAAAAGAGCAACTAGAAGAATACTTGGAGTAAGAATTCTCAAGATAAAATCTATAAAGAGGGAACGGAATAAAAAAGACGCTAACAATTGTATGTTAGCGTCTTTTTTTCATTATGAAGCAATTTCACCAGTTTTTGTATCATCTTGATTGTACGTATCTTGATCTAATTCACCAAGCCATTTACTTGAAATAAGACCTGCTGTCATAGAACCACTTACGTTAAGAGCTGTACGCCCCATATCGATTAATGGCTCAACCGAGATAACTAGAGCAACAATACCGATTGGTAAGTTCATTGTAGATAGTACGATTAAAGCTGCGAATGTTGCGCCGCCACCAACTCCGGCAACACCGAATGAGCTAATAGCAACAACAGCGATTAAAGTTAAAATAAATTGTGGTTGTAATGGATCAATTCCTACAGTTGGAGCGACCATCATTGCAAGCATTGCTGGATAAATACCTGCGCAACCGTTTTGTCCGATAGATACCCCAAATGAAGCTGCGAAGTTTGCAATTCCTTCGGAAATACCAAGCTTTTCTTTTTGAGCTTCAATATTTAATGGCATCGCACCAGCACTAGAGCGAGATGTGAATGCAAAAGTTAGTACAGGGAACACTTTTTTCAAATATTGAATTGGATTTAAACCAGACAATGCAATTAATAATAAGTGAATGATAAACATTACGATAAGTGCTACGTAAGAGGCTAACACGAAGTTACCAAGTTTTAAAATAGCATTTATATCGCTACCAGCAACTGTTTTTGCCATAAGAGCTAATACGCCGTATGGAGTAAGGCGTAAAATTAATGTTACCATACGCATTACGATTGCATATACAGCATCAAGCATTTTCTTAAATAGTTCTGCTTGTTCTGGATATTTTCGTTTTACACCTATAAAGGCAATGCCGATAAAGGCTGCAAATATTACGACAGAAATTGTTGATGTTGGACGAGCGCCTGTTAAATCAAGAAACGGATTTGTAGGCAATAGCTCTAATAATTTATCCGGAATTGTTGTCTTTTCAATAGAAGTAAATCTTTCTTCAACTAGTTTCAGACGAGCAGATTCTGCATCACCTTGTTGCAAGCCTGCTGCAGATACATCAAATCCTGCACTTGCAGCGATACCGACAGCTGCAGCGATTCCTGTAGTAAGAATTAAAATTCCGATAATAAGACCACTGATTTTACCAAGGTTTTTCGTTAACTGTAATTTTGTAAAGGCTGAAATAATAGATACTAAAATAAGTGGCATAACGATCATTTGAAGTAATTTCACATAACCGTTACCGATTAAGCCAAACCAAGTATTTGATTCAATAATTATTTTAGAAGTTGGTTCATAAATAAATTGTAATATAAGACCGAATATAATTCCGACTCCTAAAGCAGTAAATACACGTTTATTAAAAGATACATGCTTACGTTGCATATAATATAATACGCCAACTAAAATGAGCATGACTGCAACGTTAATTCCGACAAGCAGTGTATTCATGTTGATTCCCCCTAATTCCAATCTGTTATATAGAATATAAGGCAATAAAACCTATAAGTCAACTAGGAAATTCCGGAATTAAAAAAAGATGGCAAAATGCCATCTTTTAATGTCCAGCCCCAGGGACAAGTAAAAACGTCGTGTAGTATGTAAATCCTATGAAGAAAACAGTTAAATATGCCCCAAATACGTATATATACATACGCTCTGTTAATTTTAAATAGCTTAAAAGTACGAAGAAACCTGTTTGTCCTAAAAATAGTAGTGCGGTCTGTTGCATATCCCCTACGTAAAACATAACCGAGAAAATTCCAGTCCAAAAGCCGAGAACGCGAAACATGCGCTCCATGCCATCTCCCTCCTTTTCTAAAAAAAGTAAACTTCACCTCATTATAGTTTATTTTTCTTACTATTGTAAATATTCATTCATATAAAAAGAAGCCAATTATTATTGGCTTCTTTTTATATGAGAAATTAAATTGTTAGTTTATAATTACAAGATTTACATCCATCTAATAGACTATCATTTCGAGTTAATTCCATGTTAGGGAATAGGATTTCAAAAATTCCTTTCATCATATCTCCGTGCATGTTACAAATTTCAGTTGGATGATGAACAGCAACTTCTTTAAATGGACAATTGTGTACATCATAGAAAATTTTTGTTCCATCTGCACTTAATTCAAATGCAGGTGATAAGCCAGCTGTTGAGAAAGCTTCTTTTGCAATTTGAACTTTTTGTTCCACTGTTAAAGCATCTTCACTCACATTTAAACGTTGCATATGTTGTTGCATTAATTCAGCTCCGAATTGTTTTCCTGTTTCGTATAGCGCTTTCTCACCAGCAGCGCCAAGGCTAAGTAAAGAATTAAATGCGATTCTTGCTAACAATTGATAATCACGGAATGGAAATTGTAATTGGATAACATCTTCAGATAAGACATACAATCTGCTCGGTCGTCCGCCTTTTCCAGTTTTCTTCGTTTCCGATTTTAGCATATGAACATCTTCTAATTTAGATAAATGTAAACGCGCTACGTTTGGATGAATATCGAATTCATCTGCAATTTCTTGTACCGTTACGTAACTATGTTTTTGCGAAATATATTTATAAATGTAATAACGAGTTGGGTCAGATAATACACCTGTAATTTTTAAAGCTTGTTCCATGAGGATCTCCACCTTTATCACTTTATCCAAGATAATAACATTATAATACAGATAAACATGAGTATAGGTAATTTCAGACAATAATTCGGAAATTGTTCATAATTTCACAAACATATTTTTCCTTTTTCCTCTATTGAAAATACAAAAGTCCAAATTTTTATTGCGAATGTTTTCATGCTATATACATAGTGAGGAGGGAAAAGTAATGAATGGGATTGAAATTTTTGCGAATACAATTTTAAAAGAAGCGTGTAGGGTACAAGCGTCAGATTTACATATTGTGCCCCGGCAGAAGGATGTAGCAGTGCAACTACGTATAGGAAAAGATTTAATGACGAGACAGTGTATTGAAAAGGAGTTTGGAGAAAAACTTGTCTCACATTTCAAATTTTTAGCATCTATGGACATAGGAGAGAAACGGAAGCCACAGAATGGTTCGTTGTATTTGCAAATTGATGGACAAGAAGTGTATTTACGCCTTTCAACACTTCCAACAGTATATCAAGAAAGTCTCGTTATTCGCCTTCATTTACAAGCATCTGTTCAGCCCTTATCACATCTTTCGTTATTTCCAAGTACGGCAGCAAAACTACTCTCGTTTTTACGCTATTCACAGGGGCTACTCGTATTTACTGGACCGACTGGATCTGGGAAGACGACGACAATGTATGCATTATTAGAAGTAATTAGAAAAAAGAAAACACGTCGCATCATTACACTTGAAGATCCGGTTGAAAAAAGAAGTGACGATGTATTACAAATTCAAATAAATGAAAAAGCGGGTCTCACATATGAAACAGGATTAAAGGCTATTTTACGTCATGATCCAGATATTATTTTAGTCGGTGAAATCCGGGATGAGGAAACAGCAAAAATAGCTATAAGGGCAAGTTTGACAGGACATTTAGTAATGACAACGCTGCATACGAATGATGCGAAAGGAGCAATCATTCGTTTCATGGATTATGGTATAACGAGGCAAGAGATTGAACAGTCTTTATTGGCTGTAGCTGCACAGCGACTTGTCGAATTGAAGTGTCCGTTTTGCAGAGGAAAGTGCTCAACTTTATGTAAATCAATGAGGCAAGTAAGGCAAGCAAGCATTTATGAGCTACTATATGGACATGAGTTAAAACAAGCACTTAAAGAAGCAGATGGAGAATGTGTTACTTACAAACATGAGACTTTAGAATCGTCAATACGAAAAGGATATGCTTTAGGTTTTTTAGAAGAAGATGTTTATGTTTAAGAAAACTTGGAGTTTAAGTGATCAAGTAGTATTGTTGAAACGTTTAGGAGAATTATTAGAAAAAGGCTACTCTCTTTTACAAGCATTAGAATTTTTACAGTTTCAATTACCTGTAGAAAAGAAAGTACAATTGCAGCGCATGATTGAGGGGTTAAAAGATGGGAAAAGTCTACACGATTCTTTTCATCAGTTAAAGTTTCATCAGGACATGTTAAGTTATCTATTTTATGCCGAGCAACATGGTGATATTTCTTTTGCTTTGCAACAAGGAAGTGCACTTCTTTATAAGAAAGATAAGTATAGGAAAGACATGATGAAAATAATGCAGTATCCTATGTTCTTGATGTTTTTTCTACTAATCATGCTTTTTATTTTTAACCTCATTTTATTACCTCAGGTTGAAATGGTTTATAGTTCGTTCGGTTCTAATACACCACTACTTACAGAACAAATTTTAAGTGCAATAAAACTGCTACCATACATTATTTTAACCGCTATTTTAACTGTTATTATTGGATGTAGTTTATATATGTTGTATTTTAGGAAACTTCCACATATTAGACAGGTAAAAATCATGCTTCGTATTCCTCTCATCAAAACATTTCTTATTTTAAAGCATTCACATTATTTTGCTACTCAGTTGAGTGGTTTATTAAATGGTGGACTATCAGTATGCGAAGCTTTAACAATAATGATGGAGCAAAGATATCATCCGTTCTTTCAATATGAAGCGAATCGGATTGAAAGACAATTAATTGGAGGAGAACAGTTACAATCTATCATTGCTAAAAGTGGGTATTACGAGAAAGAACTTTCTTATGTTATTACGCATGGACAAGCAAATGGCAATTTAGGGATTGAATTAGGTGACTATAGCGATCTTATTATGGAAAAGATGGAACGAAAAATTAAACATATGTTAGTTATCATTCAGCCTATTTTATTTACATGTATTGGAGGAATCGTTGTCCTTATGTATTTAGCGATGATTATGCCGATGTTTCAAATGATGAATTCTATTTAGGGGGCATTTGTATGCAGAATGAGGAAGGATTTACTCTGTTAGAGATGCTATTAGTAATGGTTGTCATAACTATATTATTACTATTAATTATTCCAAATGTAGTTACACAGCGTTCATCGGTCCAAGGAAAAGGGTGTGCAGCTTACGTGAAATCTATAGAAGCGCAAATACAAGTATATCAATTACAACATAATAAAATTCCATCGTTAAAAGAACTGGCAGATGAAAAGTATATTACAACTGATAAGTGTCCGAATGGCGAATCTATTCATATATCAGATGATGGCACAGTATCAATTAGGGCATTGTGAAACAACAAGGGTTTACTTTTTTAGAAATGTTACTCGTTTTATTTGTTATTTCTGTATTAAGTATAGTTACGTATTTTAGTGTTCATTCCTTATACGAGCGACAAAAAGTTGAACAATTTTTGAGACAGTTTTCAAATGATATTTTGTATATGCAGCAATTAGCGATAAACCATCAAAAGCACTACACATTACGTTGGCATAAAGATAGAAATATGTATGCTATAAAAGAGTCAGGTACAAAGTATTATATCGTCAAGCGAGAGTATGAAGAAGATATACAAATTGATTTGCATACGTTTCCAAATCCGATGACATATAACCCAAGTGGAAATATTAATAGAGGTGGTACGATTATAATTTCGTATAGAAATTATAAATATGAAATTGTATTTCAGCTTGGAAGAGGGAGATTTACGTATCGTGAAATGTCAAAAAGGATCCATAATGGCTGAAATGATTGTATCGTTAAGTGTTTTAATGATGGCTGTATCGTTACTACTACCGCAAACAGTATTAGTTATGCAAGAAAGAAAAAATATACAAATTCGTTATAAGGCAACTGGATTATTAAAAAAAGAAGCAGCTATATATATGTATGGAAATGAAGAAAAGCGAATAATAGAAAAGAATATAAATGGAATTGGGTATTACACATATTGGGGAGGCAATGAAGTTTGTACCATGTGGAAAGATGTGAAAGACAGAATGATGGAACAATGCTTTTATGTAGGAGAAAAAATAAATTAGAATTTGGTTTTTCATTAATAGAAATGATTGTATGTCTGTTTCTATTATCAATATTTTTTTTGCTCTTTCCCCGCCTACATTTCATTGAAATGGAAAATAAACAGTCGAAAGGGTTAAATGATTGGGAGTGGGATGTGTATTTAGGGCAAATGCAATTGGAGTTTCGTGAAGTATCATCTGGAGAACAGCTAGCATTTGAAAATGGAGAAAGTATTTTACAATTCCGATCGCGTAATGGGAGTGAAGTATCGTATGAAAAAGAGAATAGTCGTCTTATAAGAAAGGTAGATAGGCGCGGGAGGGAAGTTGTTTTACAAAATATTGGAACGGTTTCTTACAAACTAACACCTCATGTACTCATTATAAATGTGAAAGATACTAGTGGGAAAATATATGAAGGTGTAGTTATGCGATATAGCGAAATAGGAATAAACGTATGAGAAAGCAAAAGGGATTTACAATGCCTGGAACGATTATCTTTCTTATTTTATTAACTTCTTTTTTTATATACGAAACAAATATGTTGTTTACAGATAAAAATTTTTATATAGGAATAGAACAAAAATTTTTATTGGATGAATTACTTAACCGATCTATTACAGATATAAAAAAAGACTTACAGCAAAAAGAAAAAGAAGGTACGTTTTTCTTTCAGTATGAAAAGGGAGAAGCGAGTGGAAATTATGTCTTTGAAAATGATTTAATTCTCGTTGCTTTGCAGTGTACACTCAAACAGGAAGCTTTCTATACGGTGAGTTTTCGGTATAGAAAAAAGGATGGGAAAATAGTCGATTGGATAGAAGGATAATATGTAAAATATATATATAGATAAACCAGGATTTCCTATTGTAAATTGAATTGATTTTTTAGAAGAAATGGACAAATATAATGATCAAAAGTTTAAATTTTCTCAAAAAAGAGAAAGGTAGAAAGAATATGATATATTCATGCTATCCAATCATTATTTTTAGGGAGAATAGGGAAATGACAAACAACAATCAAATAGGTGAAAATAAGGAACAAACTATTTTTGATCATAAAGGAAATACGATTATGACAGAAGATAGAGAAATACACATTATTTCAAAATTCGAAGAACCTCTTATTGTCGTATTAGCAAATGTACTAAGTGATGAAGAGTGTGATGAATTGATTGAAATGTCTAAAAATAAAATGGAGCGTTCTAAAATTGGTTCATCACGTGATGTAAATGATATTCGAACAAGTAGCGGTGCATTTTTGGAAGACAATGAACTTACTTCAAAGATTGAAAAACGAATTTCATCTATCATGAATGTTCCGGTGGCGCACGGAGAAGGATTGCACATTTTAAATTATGAAGTGGATCAACAATATAAAGCACACTATGATTATTTTGCGGAACATAGTAGATCAGCTGCTAACAATCGTATTAGTACGCTTGTAATGTATTTAAATGATGTAGAAGAAGGCGGAGAAACGTACTTCCCAAAATTAAATCTTTCTGTACACCCTAGAAAGGGAATGGCAGTATACTTTGAGTATTTTTATCAAGATCAATCATTAAACGAGCTTACGTTACACGGAGGGGCACCTGTAACGAAAGGCGAGAAATGGATTGCAACGCAGTGGGTGAGAAGAGGCACTTATAAGTAAAAGCGAGTGTTACGTTTTGTTCTTCATAGTATAAGAACAAAACGTTTTTTTATTAAACAAAGTAGCATCTTTCGTTATAATAACAATTAATAAATGACGATTGAGAGGACAAGAAATGAAATCTATATACATAACCGGCTACATGGGAGCTGGGAAAACAACAATTGGAAAAGCATTAAGTAAAGAACTTCATATGGATGTTGTAGATACTGATCAAAAAATCGAAGAGAAGCAAGAGAAGGCAATTCGTGATATTTTTGCCGAAGAAGGCGAAATGGCTTTTCGCGAATATGAAAGCGAAATGTTACGTTCACTACCGAGTCGTAATGTAATCATTACAACTGGTGGCGGCATCATTGAACGAGAGGAAAACCGAAAGTGGATGAAGGAAAATGGCACCATCGTGTATTTATATTGTGATCCACATGTAATTGCAGAAAGGCTTCGTGAAGATACGACACGTCCACTATTTCAAAAGAAAGATATAGATGCATTCGTAAAGAAATTTGAATCACGCCGAGCTTATTATGAAGAGGCTCATATTCATATCGATACGACAAATAAGTCTGTAAAGCAAATTATGAATGAATTAAAGGAAAAGATTAATGTATAAAAAAGTGGACATACTAATCAAGTAGAGGTGATGATAATATGTCTACTAATGATTATGTTCGCTTTGTGACGCAGCAGTTTGTGTCGTATATGGATGCTCCAAAAGAAGATCGAAAACAAAAGAAAGAACAACGCCGTGCTGAAAAAGAGCCATTTATGAATAAGTGGTTTGGTGTTATGCCGCTGAGTGCTGCTTTGTTTTACCGAAATGTAAAAAGTAAAAGAAAAAAATCAAGTTAAATTTTAGTCATATGTTTAGCAAACCCAAAATCCCCTAGTGTCGTATTACACTAGGGGATTTTTATTTACTGCACGGATTCTTGTTCTTCCGTAACGGCATGTATTTTATTGTTCACCCATACGAACCCAATTCCGATACAAATGGAAATGCCCCATCCAACAGCGGTCATAATCGCTCTCATTTCACCATAGCCATCTACACCGAAAACAGAGATGAAATAAATTTTTAAGAAGCTTTTTAATATGAATTGTAGACCGAAAAATAGCGTTAAATATTGTAGTGCTGGATAAATACGACTATCACGATAAAGCTCACGACTTTTATCACGGTCATGGCCTTGCAGTGCGGCAATATCCGCAGCGAAATATAACATAAGTGGTTTCTTTATAAAAATTGTACATATGACGATAATACCGAGTACGATGTGATAATATGCATCATTCCACAACATTCGTTCAGCTGACCCAGATAATAAATCTACCGTTGTATTAGAAATGAGTGTAATTAAAATAAAGAACCCTGTCACGTTAAACTGTTTTTCTTTTTTAAAGGTATACAGTGTATAAATAATCCCCGGAACAGAGGAAAGTAACATCGCGTAATAAGGATCGATATAAGGTTTTGCAAATTTCCAAATGAGGAATGGGATTACGAGATAAAAGACAAGATCTAATATAGCTTTTTTATTTTGATTCATACAAAGCCTCCTTAAGTCATACATATATTTTATAATATAATTTCTGAAAATTGTATAAGGTTTAATGGGAAAAGAAAAAATATATCAATTTTCGAGGGGGGAGTAGATTGAAAAAAATTGCCCTAGCGTAGTAAGTTTTTTTAGTATATAATAAAGGAAACGCTTTCATTTTTAATTTGTTCACAAAATGGACGGAAAATCACATATTTACTATCGATATGTTGCTTTATAATGAAACTAATTAAATATACATGCATACAATATTGTGAAATAAATAACATAAATAATCTATATAAATGTAAACGTTATCAAAAGAGAGAGGTGGAGACAATGAGTAAATTTTTCTTCAATCATAATCCAGCAACAGTAGAGGATGGAAGGCTTGTTAAATATGCTGAAATTATTTATGGAGAAGGTGGCCGTTCTGTATTAGAAAATTTAATGGTGAAGGCATCTATCAGATTGCGTGATCGTTATCCGAATAAATCTGACGAGCAGATCTCGAACCTAGTAAATAAAGGCATCCATGATATGTTTCAAAAATATGTGAGCGAGTAAGAGTGGCCAATGGCTGCTCTTATTTTTTTGTATAAGGATTGTAACTCTAGCTGAAAATAAACATGTATTCTGAAAAACGTAAAAAGGAGTGGGAAAGATGAGCAATGGAATTGGACGTTCGAAAGAAAATCTTCCAACTGATGCAAATCATGTGAGCGCGAAGGATCGTGCGTATCAAAAACGCATGGCAAAGCAAAAACAACAAGAGCGTAATGAGGATAGAGAATAACTCGAAATAAAGCTCCTTCTAAAGCAGAAGGAGCTTTATTTTGATAGAAAATGATTCGCGGTAACATAAAAGAGTCCACCGTTAATAATTTGCACTGTAATACGTGGTTCATACTGTTCTTGCAGAGCTTGTTTTTCAATTTCATAGCTCTCAGGAAGTTCGTCACTTTCTTCATAAAAACGGTTTAAAAGGTCTAAATCATGATTCCAACGCACTCTTGCTTCTTTTGCCCACGTATGGTCATCTTCTGCAATTATATTTTTTAAAGCGTCTTCTATGCGTTGTAAACCACTTTGAGGTTTAATGATGGGCGAGAGCGTAAAACAAAAATCA
This sequence comes from Bacillus sp. XB1, assembly GCF_053557995.1. Lineage (NCBI taxonomy): Bacteria > Bacillati > Bacillota > Bacilli > Caryophanales > Bacillaceae > Bacillus > Bacillus sp. XB1. The sequence goes on from NZ_JBNRIL010000002.1 coordinate 615,337, forward strand.
GGTATTTTTGGTGTAAGTTTAATGTTTGTTAATGTTTCATGAAAGTTTGCCATCATTGTTCCAGAAATGAGATGAATACCAATCGAGTGAAGGATGTCTTTTTTTCGATCACATTGATAGGAAACTTTTATATTAATACCGAGCCAAGGGTGGAGCGGTGTATGTGTTGCTCCATTATGTCTTACATCCTCATATAAACGTATGTATGAGCCTAATTCTTTTGTCGTTTGGAAAATTTGATGTAGACGTGGTGAACCGTAGTGAATAAGCTCACCATCATTTTCTTCATTTTCTGGATTTGTAATAAGAGTAAGGCGCATCGGATTCGGTACGCCTCCTGTTTTCTCAAGATAGTGCCAATAAAAAGGGCGATTCATTAATAATTTATCCATCTCAATTGTTAACTGTACATCTAATAAATGAGGAGAACGTTCTAAAATTTCACAGTTATTCGCCTCAAAGAAATTGTATAAGTAATTATGAATTTCATGTTGCTGCATAGCCTTGCACCTCAGCTTCATTTCGTTTCGCAAAGTCGATAATAGATGTTAAGTTTTCCATCTTAATTCTAATTTCACCTTCGCTTTTTGATTGCGCGAAAATTTCTTGAATGTGCGCGTCGATGTTTTTCATATTAATTCTCGTTAAAATTTCATCGAGTTCACCAATAACACGCTCGAATAAGTTGATTTTTTCATATAACAGTTTCAGAATATGTTCTTCAACAGTATGCTTTGTAGCTAAGTTATAAATATGAACATCATTTTTTTGACCGAGACGGTGAATACGTCCGATTCTTTGCTCAAGACGCATTGGATTCCATGGCAAATCATAATTGATCATATGGCTACAAAACTGTAAGTTAATCCCTTCACCACCAGCTTCAGTTGCAATTAATACTTGTGCGTGGTTTTGGAAAAGCTCCTTCATCCAATCTTTCTTCCCGCGTTTAAACCCGCCGCGGAATGGGACGGAAGAAATACCGTGTTGTTGTAAAAACCATTGTAAGTACATTTGTGACGCTCGATATTCTGTGAAGATAACGACTTTATCGTCAATTTCTTTTATAAGCTCAAGAGCTTTATTTGCTTTTGAGTTGAAAGGAATATGATTAATTTTGTCCATTAGCACATCGATATGTGGATCTTTTATATAATGTTCGTTTTCTTTCTGTCTTTTTTCTACATGCTTTTTCAATGAATAGTAAACAGCCTCACGACTACTACACGCTTCCCGTTTTAAAGTTAACGATGAGAAAGCAGATGTGAAGGCGTCTTGTCCTCGCCAATTTTCGATATCATTATATAGAGCTTGTTCTTGTTCATTAAACTCAACAAAAATTGTACGTACATGTCTCTTCGGCCAATCGATACCGGTATTATGTCGTCTATTTCGCACCATTACTTTATTAATGAGAGCTTTTAAGTCTTCATCTGATTCGGCTGAGCGATTTTTGGAAGCGTAATATTCTTCAAAGTTGGATTGATTGCCTAAATGTCCTGGCTTTAATAAAGAAACAAGGTTAAAAATTTCATCAATCTTATTTTGAACAGGAGTAGCGGTTAGTAATAAACAAAACTTCTTTTTTAATCGTTGTGCAAATTCATAGTTTTTTGTTTTATTATTTTTCAGTTTATGTGCTTCATCGATAATAATAAGGTCATATTCCAAGTTCAACACGATATCGCGATGTGGTGAACGTTTCGCAGTATCAATTGATGATACGATTACGTCAGCTTGTTCCCATGAGTAGCTTTTCTTTTGTGCTACAGCGGGAATGAAAAACTTTGTATTCAGTTCGTATGCCCATTGTGATACGAGAGAAGCTGGGACAAGTATAAGTACCTTTTTCACAAGCCCGCGGACCATATATTCTTTCAAAATAAGTCCAGCTTCGATTGTTTTTCCAAGGCCTACTTCATCTGCTAGAATCGCTTTACCGTTCATTTGTTTAATCACATTTTGAGCGACTTCTAATTGATGCGGAAGCGGTGTGAAATGGGATAAATGTTTCGGTGCTTGTAGTCCATCAAAAGTAGGAACAAGTAACGATTTTTCTGTTTCATAAGCTAAGTGATATAAATCCCAGTTTGTCCAAGGACCATCTTCGTCAATTCTATTTAAAAAATTGTTTTGCCATGTCCGATCTACGGAAATATCGACATTCATTACAACTCTCCCACCTTTTATAAACTAAAGTAATTATTTTTTAATGTATGATGATTTGCCTGAAAAGAAGGCATAATTATCGTTATTAAAGGCTATATGATAGACAATAATAAAGTATTAAATCTCAAAAGCTGCATTTATTGTGTTTTAACATAAAAAATTCTAAATTATTTTTTATGCTAGAATATTGATGAAATATAGCGAATGATGTTAGGATAATGGTGTGAAATGTGTGGAATCTTTCGTATTTTATCCAAGAAAGTGATTTTTTATTTACGCTTTCATAAAAAAATATAATGAGATTCCGTATATCCTATCTTTTCAGAATGAAAATGTTTAGAAAAGGGAAGCAACTTTTATTGATTTGTCAAAGCATAAGGGGGAGAGAGCATGATTACATTACAACGTACACCGTTATTTGATGTATACGCGAAGTATGGTGGAAAAACAATCGACTTCGGTGGTTGGGAATTACCAGTTCAATTTTCAAGCATTAAAGAAGAACACGAAGCTGTACGTACAGCTGCAGGTTTGTTCGATGTGTCTCATATGGGAGAAGTTGAAGTAAAAGGTGTAGATAGTTTAGCATTTTTACAACGTGTTGTTACAAATGACGTATCTACCTTAAAGGTAGGGGGCGCACAATATACAGCTATGTGCTACGAAAATGGTGGTACAGTAGATGATTTATTAATCTACAAACGTGGTGAAGAAGACTATTTATTAGTAATCAATGCATCAAATATCGAGAAAGATTACGAATGGTTAGCAAGTCATGTAATTGGCGATGCGACAGTAGTCAATGTTTCTAGTGAAGTTGCACAGCTTGCAATTCAAGGACCAAAAGCAGAAGGCATTTTACAAAAAGTTGTGTCAGAAGATTTGAAAGAAATTAAGTTCTTTAAATTTAAAAACGATATTCTTGTAGATGGAATTCCAGCACTTGTATCTCGTACAGGTTACACAGGTGAAGATGGATTCGAAATTTACTGTAAGAGTGAAGATGCTGCAAAACTTTGGGAGAAACTTCTTGAAGTTGGAGCAGAAGAGGGCTTAAAAGCATGTGGTTTAGGTGCTCGTGATACACTTCGATTCGAAGCAACATTACCACTTTATGGACAAGAATTATCAAAAGATATTACACCGATTGAGGCTGGAATTGGCTTTGCGGTAAAAACAAATAAAGAAGCAGACTTCTTTGGAAAAGCAACGTTAAAAGAGCAAAAAGAAAACGGTGCGCCTCGTAAATTAGTCGGCATCGAAGTAATCGAACGTGGAATTCCTCGTACGCATTACCCTGTATTTATTGGTGAAGAAAAAATTGGGGAAGTAACGAGTGGTACACAATCTCCAACGTTAAAGAAAAGCATTGGTTTAGCACTAATTGATGTAAAATACGCAGCAGTTGATACAGAAGTAGAAATTGAAATTCGTAATAAACGCGTCAAAGCAGTAGTTGTTCCAACACCATTTTACAAACGTTCAAAGTAACGGGGAGAGGGGTAGATTTCATGTTGCATCGTTATCTTCCAATGACAGAAGAAGACAAAAAAGAAATGTTACAAACGATCGGCGTTCAAACGATCGATGAATTATTCTCTGATATTCCAGAGAGTGTTCGTTTTAAAGGGGATTTAAAAATTAAAGAAGCAAAATCAGAGCCAGAGCTTTTAAAAGAGCTATCTCAAATGGCTAGTAAAAATGCTAACTTAAAAGAATACGCTTCTTTCTTAGGAGCAGGCGTATACGATCATTATGCTCCAGTAATTGTAGATCATGTTATTTCTCGCTCAGAATTTTATACAGCTTACACACCATACCAACCGGAAATTTCACAAGGGGAATTACAAGCAATCTTTGAATTCCAAACAATGATTTGTGAATTAACAGGAATGGATGTAGCAAACTCTTCTATGTATGACGGGGGTACAGCTTTAGCTGAAGCGGCAATGTTAGCAGCTGGTCATACTCGCAAAAAGAAAATTCTTGTATCTAGCGCGGTTCATCCAGAATCAAGAGCAGTACTTGAAACGTATGCAAAAGGACAAAATCTTGAAGTTGTTGAAATTAATCATAAAGATGGTGTAACAGATTTAGACGTATTACAAAGTGAAGTAGATGATACAGTTGCTTGTGTAATCGTTCAATATCCAAACTTCTTCGGACAAGTTGAAAAATTAGCTGATATTGAAAAAATCGTTCATCAACAAAAATCATTATTTATCGTTTCTTCAAATCCATTATCATTAGGCGCATTAACGCCACCAGGGAAATTTGGTGCTGATATTGTAATCGGTGATGCACAACCATTCGGTATTCCAACGCAGTTTGGTGGACCGCACTGTGGTTACTTTGCAACAACGAAAGCATTTATGCGTAAAATTCCAGGACGTCTTGTTGGACAAACTGTAGATTCAGATGGTAAACGTGGATTTGTATTAACGTTACAAGCACGTGAACAGCATATTCGTCGTGATAAAGCGACATCTAACATTTGTTCAAACCAAGCGTTAAATGCATTAGCAGCTTCTGTTGCAATGACGGCACTTGGCAAACAAGGTGTGAAAGAAATGGCACGTCAAAACATTTCTAAAGCACAATATGCAAAACGTCAATTTGAAGCGAAAGGCTTCACAGTAACATTTGCTGGACCATTCTTCAATGAGTTTGTTGTAGATTGCAAACGTCCAGTGAAAGAAGTAAACGATGCATTATTACAAAAGAATATTATCGGTGGTTATGATCTAGGCCGTGATTATAAAGAGCATGAAAACCATATGCTTGTAGCAGTAACTGAGCTTCGTACAAAAGAGGAAATTGACACACTTGTAAACGAAATGGGGGCTATCCAATGAAGAACCAAGATCAAGCACTTATCTTTGAAGTGAGTAAAGAAGGACGCATAGGATATAGCTTACCCAAATTAGATGTAGAAGAAGTGAAACTAGAAGATGTGTTTGAGAGCGATTATATTCGAGTAGAAGATGCAGAGCTACCAGAAGTATCTGAACTTGATATTATGCGCCACTATACAGCACTTTCAAACCGTAACCACGGTGTTGATTCTGGATTCTATCCACTTGGATCTTGTACGATGAAATATAATCCGAAAATTAATGAGAGTGTAGCTCGTTTCGCAGGATTTGCAAATATTCATCCGTTGCAAGATGAAAAGACAGTACAAGGTGCAATGGAATTAATGTACGACTTACAAGAGCATTTAATTGAAATTACAGGTATGGATACTGTTACTTTACAACCAGCAGCTGGTGCACATGGAGAATGGACAGGTTTAATGTTAATTCGTGCATACCATGAAGCGAATGGTGACTTTAACCGTACGAAAGTAATTGTGCCTGACTCTGCTCACGGAACGAACCCAGCATCTGCAACTGTAGCTGGTTTTGAAACAATTACAGTAAAATCAAATGAAAATGGCCTTGTTGACTTAGAAGACTTAAAACGTGTTGTAAACGAAGAAACAGCAGCACTTATGTTAACAAATCCTAATACATTAGGGCTATTCGAAGAAAATATTTTAGAAATGGCAGAAATCGTCCATAATGCAGGCGGTAAATTATACTATGATGGTGCAAACTTAAATGCGGTATTAAGCCAAGCACGCCCAGGAGATATGGGATTTGACGTTGTGCATTTAAACCTTCATAAAACATTTACAGGTCCTCACGGCGGTGGTGGCCCAGGTTCTGGTCCAGTAGGTGTGAAAGCTGATTTAATTCCGTACTTACCAAAACCGATTTTAGAGAAAACGGAAAATGGTTATCACTTCAACTACGACCGTCCAGAAGCAATTGGTCGTGTGAAACCATTCTATGGTAACTTCGGAATTAACGTTCGTGCATACACGTATATTCGCTCTATGGGTCCAGATGGCTTGCGTGCAGTAACGGAGTATGCTGTATTAAATGCGAACTATATGATGAGAAGATTAGCGCCATTCTACGATCTTCCATTCGATAGACATTGTAAGCATGAATTTGTATTATCAGGTCGTCGTCAAAAGAAACTTGGTGTACGTACATTAGATATTGCAAAACGTCTGCTTGATTTCGGTTACCATCCACCAACAATTTACTTCCCATTAAATGTGGAAGAATGTATTATGATTGAGCCGACAGAAACAGAATCAAAAGAAACATTAGATGGTTTCATTGATAAGATGATTCAAATCGCTAAAGAAGTAGAAGAAAATCCAGAAGTTGTACAAGAAGCACCGCATACGACAGTCATTAAACGTTTAGACGAAACGATGGCTGCACGTAAACCAGTTTTACGTTATGCGAAGCCAGCTCCTGTACAAGTTTGATTAAAATAACAAAGGAAGAACTCGCTGAGGCGGGTTCTTTTTTTGTATGGAGAATTTGTCCCGCATTAACGGACAGTAAACTCCCAACTCAAAACTTAGCTGGTGCAAAGAAGCCAGGTGGGAGATAAACTGTCCGTAAATGCCCGATTGGTTCAACTAATAATCAGTGGGGATGAACAAAAATCCCCACTGATTAAAGTTTCACTTTATGCAGAAATAGTGAAGAAAATGTTAAAAAAATATGTTTTTTGTTTCCTAATGGTGTAAAGGTGTAGTTTTATAGGTAGTTTTGTTGAAAAAGTCGGTTTGATAAAAGTATTTATTTTTGTTAGAATTTTATTGAAATTAAGAAGATGTGATGAGGCAAAGATTACTCATTTTTATGTATATGTGAAAAAACGAACAAGACGGGGGTGAAAGTGTGGGATATCGATGTTATAGAATGGTATACCATTTAGAAAATGGAGAAACAATTAAAGATGTAAAAGAATTTTGCTATCGGGACCAAGGAAAAGTGTTAGAAAGAGTAGCAAATCGTGTAATGGATAATAGAGAAGTGACGGCGATTGATAAACAAGGAACAATCATTTCAATAGCATGTGAGGACATTGTAAAGGTAGAACTTGATTACATAACAGAAAGTTAACCTTGAGTCATATCGAATTATTCGATAAAATAAACTGTTGAATGGTGAAGTGAGAAGAGAGGAGTTTATCATGGGTAGTACAAGACACTTTTATATGTTTATCTTAGCGTTTGTTCTTGTTGTGGCATTAACGATTTACTTAATTGTTGACAGCAGCTGGTACAATACAGTTCATCCGGCATTCCTTCTGTTTATGTATATAGGAATTGCAGTAGTAAGTTTCGGAATGAGAGACGAGATGTTAGATCGCTTTGAAAAGTGATACATATACGAAAGACCAACAGGAAAATGTTGGTCTTTTTTTCTTGCCAAAAATAGGATGCTGTGTATATACTGTATATATAAGGTATACACAGTATATACACACACTGGAGGGAAACATGAATATTATTATTTCGAATTCTTCCCAAGACCCTATTTATGTGCAAATAAGAAAACAATTAAGCCAGCTTATTTTAAATGGCGGTTTAAAGGGGGGAGATCAATTACCGTCTATTCGTAGCTTAGCGAAGGAATTACAAATTAGTGTCATTACAACGAAGCGTGCATACGAGGAGCTTGAAAAAGAAGGATATATAGAAACTGTTGCTGGGAAGGGGACTTATGTTTCACGTAAAAATAATGAACTATTAAAAGAACAAAGGCTTCGCCTATTGGAAAGTAAAGCGGAAGAGATTGTGAATGAAAGTAAAGCGTTGCAGCTTTCACTTGAAGAATTACAGCAGATGATTGCGTTTTTATATAAGGGGGAATGAGAGAGATGTTAGAGTTAAAAAATGTTTGTAAAAGTTATGAAGGTTTCGCAGTGAAAAATATAAGTTTTACGTTACCACGCGGATATATTATGGGGTTTGTCGGACCGAATGGGGCCGGGAAAAGTACGACAATCAAAATGATTATGAATTTAATTAAAAAAGATAACGGAGATATAAAAATTTTTGGCAAGGACAATAAGAAAGCTGAAAAGGAAATAAAACAAAATATCGGCTTTGTATATGATGAAAATCATTATTACGAAGATTTAACGTGTGAACAAATGAAGCGTATTATTGCACCGTTATATAAAAAGTGGGACGAAGAGCAGTATCAATCGTATATGCATAGATTGCAAGTTCCAAAGTATAAAAAAATTAAAGAATTATCAAAAGGAATGAAAATGAAATTTGCGATTGCCATCGCACTTTCGCACCACGCAGAGTTTATTATTATGGACGAACCGACAGCAGGGTTAGATCCAGTTGTTCGAAGTGAATTACTTGATATGTTGCAAGAAATTGTAATGGAAGATGAAGTATCCGTATTATTCTCAACGCACATTACAACAGATTTAGAGCGCATTGCAGATTATGTTACGTTCATCAATGATGGAGAAATTATATTTACTGGTGAAAAAGAAGACTTAATGGAGAACTACGTAATCGTAAAAGGAAGTAATGATTTATTAGACCAAGAAGGAAAAGAACTATTTGTTGGATTACGAAAAAATAAATTTGGTTTCGAAGGTTTAGCGAAGGATAAACAAGGAATTATCGATTGGTTTGGAAATGAGGTTGTACTAGAAAAGCCTACATTAGATGACATTATCGTTTACACTGCGAAAGGGAGAGGTGCCTATGCGTCAGCTTGTATATAAAGATTTGTTCTTTTTTCGGGTAATGTGGTTAGTGAATTTTGTTATGCCTCTTTTGTTTTTTATGTTAGAGCCAAGTGGTGAATTTTTATTTCCGATGAGTTGTCTATTTATAACCCTCTCCTCCGTTATGACGTTAACCTTTATGGATGAAAGAAATAAAAGTGACATTATTATAAATAGTTTACCAGTAAGTCGGAAGGATATCATTATTGCTAGATATATTTCCTGTGCAATATTTATTGTCGGTGCCATGGCTTCAACTATGATAATTGTATTCCTTTTAAGAGGTATTGCTGTTATTGATGATATTGGTGTATACCATCCTAATTTTTATATTGAAATTCCATGGTATGTAGTGGTAAGTGGAGTGATTTATTCTGTAGTATTTGTGGCGACATTTTTTCCTAGTTATTATGGTACAAAATCAAAGGGCATGAGAAGTATAGTATCAGCCGCAGCAATGGGGATTGGTGTACTTCTTTGGATATTTATTAGTGATGGGCTGAATGAAACAACATCTTCATTCAGTGAGTGGATTATGAATCCAGTACATATTGGTGTATTTACAGTTGGAGGAATGATATTAGCTAGTGCCTATATCGCTTCTATGTTTCTTACAATTAAAATTTATAAAACGCGTGATTTATAGAGAGGGGAATTCATATGCAACAGTTGATTTTGAAGGAGTTTTTTTTACAGAAGAAGATGTTTCCTTTCTATTTTTTAATCCCTATTTTATCTATTTTTAAGAATTCCGTCGAACCAATGGGGATTGCAATAGGATTATTTATAACATGTAGTACGATTATATATATTTCTTTTTATTATGACGAGAAAAGTAAAGCGGAAAAAGTATTAGTGAGTTTACCTATAACGAGAAAAGAGATAATTATAGCTAAATATATTTCAAGCACATTATTTATTATGGCTGGTTTGAGTGTAACTTTTATAGTCGTAATATTAGGAAATATTTTATTGGACAGGGATATAGTCATGCCTGGATATGCAGTGTTTTCAGCGATAGTAGCAACTTTGATTTATTGTGTAGTAACGATACCGACTAATTACATTGGGGGATATAAAGTTATTACAGTCTTGAATTTGATTATGCTGTTTCCTTTAATGGGTATGATTGGTCTTATGTGCAATATTTTTGGTGATAAAACAATTATGTTAAAAGTACTTCACTCTCAAGAGGCTACACTAGCAATGGGTGTTCTTAGTATTGGAGTATTAGTGAGTATATTCATATCAATGTTCCTCTCAATGAAAATGTTTCAGCAGGCAGAGTTATAGAAGGGACATTTTCATATTAGGAGGTGCAATACATGATCAAGCAACTAATTTTAAAAGATTTCATTATTCAATGGAAATTTTTAATTTGGTACATACTGTATCCTGTTTTCTTTTATATGGCCTTAACAGATACGGAAAATCTGTTCATAATTATGTCAGTAATTATTACAATTGGGGCAACAGTAAAAACGTTTGAAGCAGATAGTAAAAATAAGAGTGAAGTTATAGTAAATAGTTTACCAATATTGAGAAAACAAATTGTATTTGCAAAATATATAGTAGCAATTATTATTCTTTTTATAAGTGTAATGGTCGGTTGTTTTACGATGGGAATGAAGAATGGGGTTAACCTATTTGAATTTATTGAAACGACAATGGTTGCTAGTATTAGCTTTATTTTAGTGTATTTAAGCTTTGTTTTACCGATATCGTTTTGGTTGGCCTATAAAAAAACTATTTTTATTGCGATTTTTATACTAATAGCACCTATGGCCGTTTCTTCTATTTTCTTTGGAATCAACCTAGAACAAATTCAACTATATAACAGCATGTTATTCGTTAGTTCAATATGCATGTTCATAATATCTATCTTTGTTTCAGTAAAAATATATAAAAAAAGAGAATTTTAAAAGGTGCCTTAAAAAAAGGCACCTTCTTCAATAACGACAATACGAGAGCAGTAGTTTATAAAAAGAAACGCTATTTGGTACATCTTTTGGAGTATGTAATATAAAGCTGAAAACGATGATGAGAATAAGAAATAGGAAAAATAAAAATAGGATTTGCTTATGTATAGAACTTTGCATATTATCCACTCCTTTTTTAGGGTAGTATGTCCAAAAGAAAGGAGTGTATGAAAAATTTTAGGAGGGGAGAATGATGAACAAAAGAAAATGGTTATATAGAATAGGAATATTTTTATTTTCAATCGGTCTCATATTAGCAAATGTTTACTCGAATATACCACCGTTATTTCCAAGTTTACATAAAGGGGGTGGTATAAATATTTCCATAGTTGGTCTGTTTTGTCTTATCACATGTAACTTCTACAGAAAGTCTGAATGAATATAAAAAAGGACAGTTATTCTTTTTCAGAAATACTGTCCTTTTTAAATAACTTATTCCATAGTTTGGTGATACTCCATATAATGACGATTGCAATGGAGGCGATAATGGACCAAACAATCGATATAATTTCAAGTGTCATGTTAGGAAGGAATGTGAGAATGGATAATACTTTATGAAACAATGATTCTATTATATGAAAACTTATTTGTAATAGAATGACGATACAAAGTGTGATCCATGCTAATATTTTCTTTCCTTGTTCTTTCCGCATGACATTCACCTCACGTTAGCTTAATAGTTTTAAGCCAACAGCGCCGCATAAAATGCAGCTTAAGAAAGCAAGACGACGCCAATCCGCTGATTCTCGGAAAATGAGAATGCCTAGAAGTGCACTTCCAGCAGTTCCGATTCCAGTCCAAATCGCGTAAGCAGTTCCCATCGGTAATGTGTTCATCGCAAGAGATAAGAAGAAGAAGCTTACGCCGAAGTTAGCGATTAAAATAACTTTTGGTGCCCAGCCTTTCTTTTCAGTGGCTACTTTCATAAAGAGTACACCAATAATTTCACAAATACCAGCTAGAATTAAAAATACCCAAGCCATTTTATGCAGCCTCCTTCGCTTCTTTTTCTTCTGTTACTCGTTTTAAACCAATTACTCCGAAGAAGATTAAACCGATTAATAAAACTTTTACGATAGAGAAAGGTTCTCCGAAAATGAAAATCTCTGTAAGAACGATTCCACCAGCTCCGATTCCTGTAAAGACTGCGTATACAGTGCCGACAGGTAAATCTTTATAAGCTCTAAATAATAAGACGAAACTAATTGTAATTAATAGAGCAACACCAGCCCATTCAAGTGGTGCCTCTGCTTTTTTTAGTCCAATCACCCAAAAGATTTCAATAATACCAGCGATGATTACATAAATCCATGCCATATGTCATTTCTCCTTCCTACCAGTCGTTAGGTAAAGGGCTTAAAAACGACGCATTGCAAAGGGCAATCCGTCAGTTTGAAAGTCCGCGCCAAAATACTTTCCAAGAAGCGTCTAAACGTGTCTCAAAACGATTTAAACCTGCGTATAATAGTTCAACCATAAGACCGTCGAGTAAGCATAGAAAAGCCTCTAAGGCATCTTTTACTTCAATGTTATGCAACTCATCTTGTTCGCTTGCTCTTTTAAATACAGGGAATAAAAGTTTTCCGACGTTTTCAATGTGTACATTTGCTTTATTAATAATTTGTTCGCGAAATGCATCAGGCGGAAAATAAGAAGTTCGTAACCAAAACATTGATTCTTCACTTTCACCAAATCGTTTTGCATACCCTTTTAATAATTTTAAAAGCAATTCTTCAGTGGACGAATTGGAAAAGCTTTCGATATCGCCTGTGAAGCTCTGCAAATCTTTTTGAAGAGCAGATTCTAAGCATATGAAATATAGCTCTTCTTTTCCTTTAAAGTGTGCGTAAATCGATGGTTTTTTAATCCCAACTTCTTGAGCAATATTTGCCAATGAAGTTCCTTCATAGCCGTAGCGTGCGAAATGAGAAAGTGCTACAGCTTTAATGCGGTTTGCTGTCATTTTCATCCCCTACCTACCGTTCGTTAGGTTCATTATATGAGATGGGAAATATAAAGTCAATAGGTGAAGAGCTGAGAAAGAGCGTTATAAGTAACGCTCTTTTTAGACAGTCTCTCGCTCAATTAAATGGAATGAAAGTTCTTTTGCACTGCCGACAATTTGCTCGCTTTGGATCTGCTTATGGAATAAAGAAAAAGCATGTGAGCCCATTGCGAGACCGGGATGTTCAATTGTGGAAATTTCTAATGCCTTTGAAATTTCATGATTATCAAATCCAAGGATAGCAAGGTCTTCAGGTACTCGAATACCATGTTTTCGAGCCTCTGTTAATAAACCAGCTGCAACTTGATCGTTCGCTGTGAAAATAGCAGTTGGACGATTTTTCATATTTAAAATACGATGGAGTATTTGTGCTCCGTCCTGCATTGTATAGCATTGGTGGAAAATCCATTCAGGATGCAACGTTTTCCCTTCGTTACGAAGTGTATCGGCGAACGCTTTTTCGCGCTCCATGGAATTTACACTTGTTTTTCTTGCTAAACAAATTCCGATTTTTTCATGGCCTCTACTTAGTAAATAGGCAGTACCGAGACGGAAACCTTCATAATGATCTACGTAGATGGATGAAATGAGGGGATGCTTCATTTTTTCACATGAAATAATAGGGGCAAATTTTGCAAAAGGTTCGATTTGTTCCCAAGAGCTCGTTCGGGAGCAAATAATCATCCCATCAAATTGTTTCATTTTCATCATTTCAAGAACACGAATTTCTTCAATGCTATCGTAATTCGTTTGACATAAATTAATGTGATATCCGGCAGCTAACGCTTCGTTACCGATTCCTTCAATAATCGTACTGAAGTAGGGGAGGTTAATGAAAGGAAGCATAACGCCAATTGTATATGTTTTCCCTCTTATTAAATGGACAGCATTTATATTTTTTGCGTAGTTTAATTCTTCAACAGCATCTAGAACACGCTTACGCTTTTCTTCTTTTACGTAAGGGTGATTATTCAGGACACGAGAAACAGTTGATATCGATACACCAGCAGTTTTAGCAATTTGTTTTATATTGGCCATATGTATCACCTCTTTCCCTTATTATAAAGGGAAAATAATAAGAAAGAAAAAATCTTGACCTGAAAAGCTTTTCACAAACTATGGTATTAATAAGACTTCTTTTTATTCGCGTAACCTTTTCACTTGGGCGTAAGAATGATAGGGGTCTTTTTTGTTTGCAAAAAGTGTTGTCAAAATGTGTGAGAATAACGTGGAAAGTTTTCAAAGGTGGAGTTTGGTGACAAAGCGAATATGAAGAGAATATCAACGCTTCGTTCGTTAAGAGAGCGGTATGAAAGGGCGGAAACAAATTGAAAAAAAGAATCATTTGTTTCGTGTTTTCTAGTTTCATGCTTAGTTCGTGTTCGTTTCAGCAAACGATGCAAGAAGAAAAACACTTTGTGGGAACAACAGGAGGAGCTATGGATCGTGTTACGGATCCTATTCCGCTAAAGGAACTTCCAAAATATTTTCCGGTGAAGTTTAAAGTTCCAACGTTTTTACCGTACGACATTACAAGTGATGTGAAGGGGGAAGTAAGAACGCTTGGGAAAAAGAACACTGTCTTAACGATTAAATATAAACAGAAGGAGTCAGGTAGAAATGAGTATATTGAGTTAAATGTCGCGAACTTTCCTTATAGTTTTCCGGATCTTGTGGAAGAGAAGCGATTTCAAGAACAAATGAAACTGAATAATGGAACGTCTGCTTATTTTAAAAATAAAGATGATTATGAACGTGGTGACGAATTTGCTACGTTTATATGGAAAGAGAAAGGAATTGAATATCAACTGCTGTATCGGAATGTAGAAGAGAACGATGAAAAGGTAATCAAGCAGAATTTATTATACATTGCGAATAAGATGAAATGAAAAAACTAGCTGATTTATTCAGCTAGTTTTTTGTATGTTATTATTTCTTTTTAATTTTGCCTGTCCAAGATTTAAATCCACCTTGTAATTGGTAGAAATCTTTGTAGCCTTGTTTTTTTAAGTATTGCGCTGCACGACCTGTACGGAATCCGCTTTGGCAATATAAGTAAACAGGTTGATCTTGACGAAGTTCTTTATGGCGAAGGCGAATTTGTGATAACGGAATGTTACGTGCACCTAAAATATGCCCTGCGTTATATTCGTCTGCTTCACGAATATCGATAAGCTGTGCTTTACGGTAGCCAGCGCGAAATTCTTCTTCTGTAAGAGTTTTAATTAATTTTTTCTGATAGAAGTACATCCATACAGTGTAGCCGATAAATGCTACGATTACGGCTAATAAAATAATCCAAGTTGTTGACACGATTCTATCGCTCCCTTTTTTCTTATCCTACTTTCAATATTATAATGCCCTTATGTATTTATGCAACAGATTCATTTGCATATAAGAAGAAATTTCGTATTCTTTCACAAATTTTGTCGAATTTGGTAGACTAGAGAATGTGAAAAATAATTGGTTATATGAGGTGCAGGATGGGAAAAGAAAAATGGTGTTATATTAACTCTGGTCAATGTTCACCGGCATTTAATATGGCGTTAGATGAATGTTTATTAAATTGGCAAAGTGAAAAGAAAATGCCACCAACAATTCGTTTTTATGAATGGGAAGTACCAACATTAACAGTTGGGTATTTTCAACGTGTTGAAAAAGATATTAATATGGATGTAGTTAACGAAAAGAAATATGGATTCGTTCGTCGTCAAACAGGCGGCAGGGGTGTACTACATGACAAAGAGTTAACGTATAGTGTTATTGTGTCTGAAGATCATCCGAATATGCCGAAAACAGTTACAGAAGCGTATCGTGTTATTTCGCAAGGTTTATTAGATGGTTTTAAGGCATTAGGGTTAGAAGCATATTATGCAGTTCCAAAAACAGAAGCAGATCGTGAAAATTTAAAAAATCCACGTTCAGGCGTATGTTTTGATGCACCATCTTGGTATGAAATTGTAGTGGAAGGACGAAAAATTGCTGGTAGTGCTCAAACACGTCAAAAAGGTGTTATTTTACAGCATGGATCGATTCCATTAGAAATTGATTTAGATGAACTATATGATCTATTTTTATTCCCAAATGAACGTGTGAAGGAACGTATGAAGAGTATGTTCTCTTCTAAAGCAGTAGCAATTAATGAATTAACAGACCGTACATTTACGATAGAACAGTTAATTAAAGCGTTTGAAGTTGGCTTTGAAAAAGGATTGGATGTAGAACTTGTTCCATATGAATTAACAGAAGAACAGTTACATGAAGTTCAAACGTTAGCGAAAGAAAAGTATGAAAGTAATGAGTGGAATTATAAAAAATAAGAGGTGGCGATAGCCACCTCTTATTTTTTTATAGTAAATTAAGTACTTTTTCTACTTTGATTCCTTTATCTTGTAAAGAACGAAGGCGACTTACAACGTCCATAATTTCTTTGTCAAATGTAACGCTAATACCTTGGCTTTGTAGTTCTTCTTTTAAGCTTTCAATAGAATCATCTATGTCGATGCCAAGCTCGTAATCTTGACAAACTTCAATTGTCTTTTTCACGAGTTTAACATAATTTTCTTGTAGTTTTGAATTTGTTTCAGTCAAAGCAGGCTGCTTCGGTTTTGCAGGAGCAACCGGTGCTGTCTCTTGCTTTGTAACTGGAGTAGGGACTGCTTTTTTCACAGGCGCTGGAGTAACTAGTTCTACAGCTGCTTCTACGCTTACTGGCTTCGGTGTCGGTACCGGAGTAGGCTTAGGTGCCATAGCAGGTGTTTCCACACGCGTAACAGGCTTAGGAGCAGGCGTAATTGCTTTTGGAGCTTCTACAACTACTTCTTTTTTCGGTGCTGCTTCTACCTGTATTTCTTCTTGCTCGGCAGCTTCTTTATTTTCTTTACTCCACATAACGCGTTCAATTTCTAGAGAAACATTGTTTTTGTTCATCGCTGTTAATGTAACTTTACCAACTTCAGCGTTTCCAGTGAAATCAACAATTTTATAAATAACACTCTTGTTCCAATCCACGTTTCCGCTCAAAAATAATTCTTCGTTACATTTCGGCGTTAAGCCCTCGATTTTAATTTCTGCGTTTACACCGTTTTCACTATATACCATAATTAGCGAAGCATTTACATCTTCGTCTGCTAACATTAGTTCACGTACCATTTTGCCGGTGCGTACTTGCGTTTTCTTCTTAACTGACATCTAATTTCTCCTCTCAAAAATTCAGTAATAATAAAAAATCGTATAACGAAAAATAATTGCTCACGAAGATTTATGATACCGATAATAAAAGCATCACGTCAACAATTAACTTTAATTATTTTGCATTTTTCTTATTTTCTTTATGAAATTTTTCAATTTGTAAAATTAGACAGAAGAAAAAACAGCCTTTTGAAGGGCTGTTAAAAATTTGATTTTTTGTATAGTAGTTTATATAAAATAAAAAATAAGATTGCGATTAAGGCGTTTTGCCAAAAAGTTAGATGGTAAATGAAATAAGGTTGTTTTCTGAAATAAATATTTACGAATATAGCTGAACAAAATGGAGTAGCAAAAGCGAACCCGAATAGAATTCGTTTTTTCCAATTTATCTTTTTATTAAAAGAATAACGCTTTAATAAATATAAAATAAGCAGTATTCCTAGTACAATTAATGAAATAGACAAAGTAGTTCCAGGGATGCTAAAAGGTGGACTTATTATATCGGTATCTTTTTCAAACAGGAAAATGAAAAGAGAAGCAAGGGTATCCATTCCAAACTGTATAGCAAGGAGTAAACTAATAACAAAACCAATTAAAGAAGTTTTTTCTAATTTTGTTTGGGCGGGTAAAGCAGCTATAAGTTCATCGCAGTAAGATTGTAAATCATTTCCGAAAATGTCATAAGCATTTTTATTCTCAGCTTGTGCTTCGATAAGGTGGTCTAATATTTCTAACAAAAGTTCTTCCACTTGATGTTCGGGTACATTAGATAACCGAAGATATACTAACATATCACCATAAGCAATTTCGTTTTCGGAAGTTAGAAGCTCACGTTTTTTATTATTCAATTCAATCATGTCTTGTGCATTCATCCCTATCACTCCCCCTGTAATAAGTTATTTACCGTAGTAGAAACCATTCCCCAGCTTTTTTTAAATTCTTCAAGTTGTTCTAGCCCTTTATCGGTTACGTGATAATATTTTCGCTTTGGACCGAGTGAGGAAGCTTTTAATGTTCCTTCAATCAATTTTTCTTTTTGCATACGTAACAATAATGGATATATGCTTCCTTCGCTTACAAATGTAAATCCGTGTTTATTTAATTTTGTACTCAGTTCATATCCGTACACTTCTTCTTGTGAAATGATGTATAGGATGCAACCTTCTAGTACACCTTTTAACATTTGGCTGTGCATGATTTCACCACCTTTTATCCAGGTAACTTGCGTTGCAAGGTAGCTGGTATCCAAATTATAACATTCAGTAACTTGCAACGCAAGTTACTGGGGTGGAAAACTTTAATGTCCCCCATACTAACGAGAGGGCGAAAAGCATATGAGACCATTTACGCCAAAGCTCGTTTACTTTGAACGAAAGGCACTTGAATATCCACTTGGTTTTATAGTTGCGCCAATTTAAATGCATGAAGAATGGGAAGAAGGATACCGTAAACTATTTGAGCGACAAAGATATGACGATACCAAATTTAACGTTTGAATTGATTCAGCATTGTTTTCCGAAACCATCGGAAAATATGTATATAAAAAAGATGATGCAGCAGTATTAAAAGAAACGATAAGAGGTTATAGAAATGAGTTTTTTCTTAATGCAGAAATACAATATTTTACTTAAGGTGAGTCTGTATGCAAATATAGATTCTTTTTTGTTTTATATATTTAGGCTCGTTTTCAACTTGTCACGTTATTCTTTCTGGTGTATCATTTTATTGATTGCTTCGTACGGAATAAGCAAAATGAACTTGGATGGAGGAAACCGATGCCTACCCCTAGTATGGAAGATTATATTGAACAAATTTATTTGTTGATTGATGAAAAGGGTTACGCCCGCGTATCTGATATTGCTGAAGCGCTTAGTGTACATCCATCCTCTGTAACAAAAATGGTGCAAAAATTAGACAAAGATGAATATCTAATTTATGAAAAATATAGAGGGCTTGTATTAACAACAAAAGGTAAAAAAATCGGAGAACGTCTCGTATATCGTCATGACTTGCTAGAGCAATTTATGCGTATTATCGGTGTGGATGAAAGTAAAATTTACAATGATGTAGAAGGAATTGAACATCATTTAAGTTGGGAAGCAATTGATCGCATTGGTGATTTAGTGGAATACTTTGAACAAGATGCAGTCCGAGTGGAAACACTTCGTGGTGTTCAAAGAGCAAATGAAGAGAAAAGTAATTAAGGGGAACGTATGGCGTTTCCTTTTTTATTTCAATTCGAAAAGGATGGGAGAATTATGAAAGCAATTATTTTTGATTTTGATGGATTAATTGTGGACACAGAAACGATATGGTTTCACTCTTTCAGAGATGCTGTTCGTGAATACGGTGGGGAACTACCTTTAGAGGAATTTGCGAAATGCATTGGAACAACAGATGAGGTACTTTATACATATTTAAATGATCAATTAAAAGAGAAGTTTAACAAAAGTGCATTAAAAGAAAAAGTGGCAACTTTACATAAAGAGAAAATGAGAATACCAGAAGCTCGTGACGGGGTAAAAGAATATTTAGAAGAAGCGAAAGAAATGGGATTAAAAATCGCACTAGCTTCTAGTTCTTCTAGAGAATGGGTTATTCATTTTTTAGAAGAGCTACAAATTCGAGAATATTTTGAAGTAATTAAAACGAGAGAAGATGTTGAGAAGGTAAAACCAGATCCAGCTCTTTATCGAGTTGCAATAGAAGAATTAGGAATTAAGCCGTCTGAAGCTGTTGTATTTGAAGATTCATTAAATGGATTGAGAGCAGCAGTTGCAGCGGGATTAACGTGCGTTGTGGTACCTAATGATGTGACACGGAATTTACCATTTGAAAATCATCATCTTCGAATTGAAAGTATGAGAGAGAAAAGTTTAAAAGAAGTGCTTCAAAGTATAAAAAAAGACCGTATTTCCTAAAAGGAAGCACGGTCTTTCTTTTTGCTTTTTTTGCCTTCAATGACAGTTAAATGAGACTGTTTTCTTTTTCGTTTCAAAGTGGAAGAATTCCCTTTTTTACTTTTGTCATTAGAAGTATTTGACTTAAAGAAAGAATTGCCTAGGGGTGCTACATTTTGTTTCCCATGTTTGCGGTTCGATTGTTTTGCCGCACGCTTATATGAGCTTTGTGAATTTGCAGAACCACTGGAATTTGTAAACATCTTGTATAGCAAGTAAAAGATACCAACAACAAGTAACATGTACCCGATATTTCTTAATACACCCATGGGATTTGTAATAACAGATGAAACAAGGCCGAATATTGCCAATCCGATAATAAGCACAAATATAGCGAAAGTAAACGAACGACCGTTCATAAGGGACACCTCCTAAAAACGTATATTAAAATTAGTATATTAACGATGAGGAAAGGAGTTGAACACCATTTTTAAATAATTATTGTTTGTTCTCTAAACGTAATAATTCTTCAAACGATGCAATTGCTACTTCCACTTGATCATCTGTTGGTTCTTTCGTTGTTAATAGTTGTAGCCATAATCCAGGATATCCAAGTACGCGTAATACGGGAATATCTCGTAATCGATTTGTAAATTGTAATACTTCAAAAGAAATACCAAGTACAACTGGAATTAATAAAATTCGGTTTATAACTCGTGCCCAAAGAGGATCTGTAGGGACTAGGAAATAAACGAACATTCCAATAATGACTGTAAATATAATAAAGCTACTGCCACATCTATAATGGAGACGAGTTTGCTTTTGAACGTTTTCTACAGTCAGAGGAAGGTTATTCTCGTAAGCATTGATTACCTTATGCTCTGCACCGTGATACTGAAATACCCGCTTAATAAGTGGGGTTAAAGAAATAAAGTATATATAGCTCAATAATAGCATGAGCTTAATGACACTTTCGACAATGATTTGCCCAGTATGAGACGGGAAAATCGGTCTTGTTAATTCAGCTAATAGTGCAGGAACTGCTGTGAAAATGACTTTACCGAATATAAAAGATAAAACGCCAACAGCTGCAACTCCTAATACCATCGTTAATTTTGATTGTTCTTCTTTTTTATTTGCAATTTGTTCATCATCTTCTGGGTGGACGTCAAATCGTTCTGAAGCGAAGTTTAAATGCTTTGCTCCATTCGCACTTGCATCCACAATAGCGGCAATCCCTCGTAAAAATGGAATTTTTTTTAGGGTAGATAGTACTTTATTACGAACGCGTGGTAATCGATAAAATTCAATCGATTTATCTTTACGACGAACCGCTGTAACAGTATATTCTCTACCGCCAAACATAACTCCTTCTATGACCGCTTGCCCGCCATATATTTGTTTTGACTCTTCTGCCATGTTAACACCAACCTGTATTTGTTTCTCTCTTATGTAGAAAAAGAGGCAATTGTCATACTGGGTTCTGTCGTTTTGAAATAAGACAATCACCGAGTTTCCTTTATTTTATCGGCAAATACAAGTAGATGACAAGGGAAAATGTTATGAGAGTCGGACATTTCTTATTCTTTTTATAGACAAATTTCGCAGGATTTAAACATGCTTCAAAATAGTTTCGGGCATACTATTGAGCGGAGGTGTCGATGTGAGTCAAGAACAATTAGGAACAAGGAATTTTGTGCAGATTGGTTTGTTTGGTGGAATCTTTTGGGGCGGGGTATGGTATTTCCTTCATATATTTTCATTCACGGAGGCGGGCCCGAATTATTTCCTTTTACCATTTGCGTTTGGAAGTTGGAAAGAGGGTGTATGGGGCAATGTGTTCGGAATAGTGTGTATGGGACTTCTTTCAATTTTGATTGCCTTTTTGTATAAAGCATTTTTTGCAAAGTTTGAAGGGATTATAGCGGGAATTATTTATGGGCTATTTTGGTGGGCACTACTGTTTTTGGGGATGGGTTTAATGGCTCCTGTTATTAAAAGTGCGCTCCATTTACCAAAAGAGACAATTGTGACGACAATATGTATTTTTATATTGTATGGTGTGTTTATAGCATATTCTGTTTCTTACGCAGTAAATAGCAATAAAGCAGAACAAGAAGGGTAAGAGAAGACGAACTATTCAAATAAGTAACTCCTATGTTAAAATATTGTATAGATATTTAATATTAAGGAGTTTTAAGAATATGAAAAAGTTACTCCTCGTAAACGGTCCTAACCTAAATCGCCTCGGTGTTCGTGAGGTAAATGTATATGGAAAGGGCACGCTAACGACACTTGAAGCAGATATGAAGCAAGAAGCAGAAACAATGGGAGTGGAGTTAGAATGTTTCCAATCGAATCATGAAGGTGCCATTATCGACATTATTCATGAAGCGGAAGATATATATGAAGGGATCATTTTAAATCCGGGAGCATTTACGCATTATAGCTATGCGATTCGTGATGCCATTGCGAGCATTTCGATTCCTGTTATTGAAGTACATATTTCTAACATTCATCAGCGTGAATCGTTCCGTCATGAATCTGTGACGGCAGCTGTTTGTGCAGGTCAAATTGTAGGATTTGGTTTTTATGGCTATAAGTTAGCGTTATTTGCATTAATGGAGAAATTGAGGGAGGCATAAAGTAATGGAGAAAATTGAAAGATTACGAAGTGCATTTGATGAGGCTGGTATTGACGGTATTTTGTTAACAAATGAACATAGTCGTAGATATATGGCTAACTTCACAGGAACAGCAGGCGTTGTTCTTATTTCAAAAGATCGTGCTCAATTTATTACAGATTTCCGTTACGTCGAGCAGGCAAGTAAACAAGCGGTTGGATATGAGGTTGTACAGCACGCAGGATTGATCATTGATGAAGTGGCAAAGCAAGTGAAAGAGCTTGGAATTCAAAAGCTTGGTTTTGAGCAAGATACTCTTACATATAGTTCTTATTCAGTGCATAAGGAAGCGATTGATGCTGAATTTATCCCGACTTCTGGACTTGTAGAAAAGTTACGCTTGATAAAGACTGATTCAGAGATTAAGATATTAAAGGAAGCTGCACAGATTGCAGATGCTGCCTTTGAGCATATTCTATCATTCATTCGCCCGGGAGTATCTGAAATTGAAGTGTCAAATGAACTTGAATTTTTCATGAGAAAACAAGGAGCAACATCTTCTTCGTTTGATATTATCGTTGCTTCAGGTCTTCGTTCGGCATTACCGCACGGCGTGGCATCTGAAAAAGTGATAGAAACAGGAGATTTCGTTACATTAGACTTCGGCGCTTATTACAAAGGATATTGCTCTGATATTACTCGTACGATTGCAGTCGGTGAACCATCTGATAAATTAAAAGAAATTTATAATATCGTTTTAGAAGCACAACTACGTGGTGTGAACGGTATTAAAGCTGGTTTAACAGGTCGCGAGGCTGATGCGCTAACGCGTGACTACATAACGGAAAAAGGATATGGTGAATACTTTGGACACTCTACTGGTCATGGAATAGGTCTTGAAATCCATGAAGCACCAGGTTTAGCGTTCCGTTCTCATACAGTACTTGAACCAGGTATGGCTGTAACAGTAGAACCAGGTATTTATATTCCAGGTATTGGCGGCGTACGTATTGAAGATGATATCATTGTGACAAGTGAAGGTAATGAAGTAATTACGAAATCACCAAAAGAACTTATTATTTTGTAATACACAGGAGGATTTTTTTACATGATTTCAGTAAACGATTTTCGTACAGGTTTAACAATTTCAGTGGACAATGCCCTTTGGCAAGTACTTGATTTCCAACACGTAAAGCCAGGTAAAGGTGCTGCATTCGTTCGTTCTAAACTACGTAATCTTCGCACAGGTTCTGTTCAAGAGAAAACATTCCGTGCAGGTGAGAAAGTAGAAAAAGCACACATCGAAAACCGTCGTATGCAATACTTATACGCAAGCGGTGAGGCTCACGTATTTATGGATAACGGAACTTATGAGCAAATCGAACTTGGTGAAAAACAAATCGAGCGCGAGCTTAAATTCCTAAAAGAAAACATGGAAGTAGCAATCATGACTTACCAAGGCGAAGTACTTGGTGTTGAACTTCCAAACACAGTTGAATTACAAGTTACAGAAACAGAGCCTGGTATTAAAGGTGATACTGCTTCTAACGTAACAAAACCAGCTACATTAGAAACTGGTCTTGTTGTACAAGTACCAATCTTCATTAACGAAGGCGAAATGCTTATCATCAACACTGGTGAAGGTAAATACGTTTCTCGTGCATAGTAGAAAAGCACTCGTGATAATTCACGAGTGCTTTTTTTATAGGAAATAGGGTAGATAGTAAATAGCTGTTATTATAAAACTGACTAAAACAAGTGAAAGAGTACCCATAATAGATGGAGTCAAAACAATTTGAAATGGTTTTATTTCGCCAGTCTCAACGCCAGTTAATGTTTTACTTATTGCGTGATCTGTAATGTTATTTCTATGGTTACTCATAATAATTAACCACATAATTGCAAATATTGCTAAACTACCAAGGAAAAAGGTCTCTATAAATGACCAACCGACCAATAATGAAAAAAGATAAATAAGAGCTAATTCTACTACAACGGTTAAACTAACTTTCAATGCCTTCATATTTTTCCCCCTCATTCTGTAATTTCAACCAGTTTAAAAAATTTTCACGTGACACGACATGCAGAGAGCAAGGTGACTTTACTTCTTTCTCTAGTGCAGCGTGTTCGTCTGGAAACTTGTTTTCCACATGCAATGAAATATAAGGTAGTTTTTCTTGTGCTTTTAAAGAGCGGATATTATTCGTTTTAGCACCAGCAAATACGTAGGAAAGTTGTAAGTCTAAAAAGGCGATTTTAAAGATTTCTTTTTTAGCAGCCTCGTTATAGCCTTTTCCCCAGTACGGATAGCCGAGCCAACTACCAATGTGAGATTGCTTTTTCTCATTATTAATATGTTTAAGTGTGGTGAGGCCAATTATTTCATTTTCTTCATTCACAATCATTCTCGATAAGGATTTCTTTTGACGCTCTTCGTCTATTGCGAAAAGAAGAAATGTTTTCGTGTCTTCGATGTTTTCTACCGTTATCCCCAATGCATTTTTTATATGTGGATCACTTGATAGCTCGAAAATCACATTTGTATAGCATAAATCTAGTGGTAATAAAGTGACGTGCTGCATGGTTTAAACCTCTTTTAAACTAAATATACCATAATATACCATGAAATAATATGAATATTCAGATTGTAATTCGGAATTTAGAGAAAAATTATGTTTTTACTTCTGAAATAGACAACCTCTGCATATGGTTGTACAAATATATTCTTTTTTAGAATACGAAGTTAGTAACTGTTACGGGAGAAGGTGGAAGAATGAAACAGTGGCTAGCGGCAATGGAAACATCCGTGCTTGTTATGGGGGCACTTCGATTATTTTCAGGTAGTGCGGAGATATTTGCTGCTTTGCTTATGCTTTATGTGAATGATGCGAAGAAAGCGTTGTTTATAAATGGTATGTTGGCGTTTGTTGGACCTACCGTATTAATTTTAACAATGACAATTGGGATAGCGAGTGTAGCAAGTGAAATTTCTTTCTTGAAGCTCTTTTTTCTAGCGCTTGGAATTTGCTGTATTTTTATCGCATTACTGAAATAGTAAGTCGAGTATAGTGGGGAGAAGCCGATGAAAGAGGTATTAGAAGTTTTACCAAAAACGATGAAGTACTTAATTGAAGAATGTAAGCAATACGATGCTTTAGAGGAAATTCGTGTTCGAATTGGAAGGCCGCTAGAGTGTATTGCACACGGAAAGGTGTTTTTTTATGACTATATCACTACTGCAGAGGATGCTATTTACTTATTGAATAAGTTAAGTCAATTCTCAATTTATACGATGGAAGAGGAATTAAAACGTGGGTATGTGACGCTTCGCGGGGGGCATAGAATCGGGTTAGCAGGAAAAGTTATTACAGAAAAAAGCGCAGTGAAAATGATTCGTGATGTCTCTTCCTTTAATATTCGTATTGCTCGTCAAAAAATAGGGATTGCTGAACCGCTTTTGCCATATTTGTATGAAAAAAGGTGGTTAAACACGATGGTAATTGGCCCTCCCCAAACGGGTAAAACGACACTTTTAAGAGATGTAGCACGTTGCATGAGTCAAGGGGTAAGTGCTTCGGAAATTCCTTCCTGTAAAGTGGGGATCGTTGATGAACGGTCAGAAATTGCTGGTTGTGTGAAAGGGATCCCGCAATATGATTTTGGTACCCGAGTCGATGTGTTAGACGCATGTCCAAAGGCAGAAGGAATGATGATGATGATTCGTTCTATGAGTCCTGATATTTTGATCGTAGATGAAATTGGCCGTAAAGAAGATAGTGAAGCAATTATGGAGGCAGTGCATGCAGGTGTCCAGCTTTTTATAAGCGCACACGGATTTTCCTATGAGGATGTTGTGAGACGTCCATCGCTCAAGGCAGTGCTAGAGCTTGGTATATTTGATAGGTTTGTGGAGTTGTCAAAAGCGAGGGGTCCAGGAACGGTTATGCAGGTGAAAGATAAATATGGAAAACCAGTGTTATCAAATAGAAAGGCTGAGGGCGTATGGTGAAAATATTTGGTGCAGTGTTAATCGTTGCGGTCAGCACCTTTTTCGGGTTTTCGTATGCTAAAAGATACAGTGAGAGACCGAGGCAACTTAGGTTATTAAAATCAGCACTTCAATCATTAGAGGCAGAAATTATGTATGGACACACACCTTTATCTGAGGCTGCCGAGCGATTAGTTAAACAAATGCCAAAGCCATTAAATTGGATATTTCAAAGTTTCGCTAAAAAACTAGAAAGTGGAGAACAAACAGTAAGGGAAGCTTGGATAGATAGTTTGAAAGAGAATTGGAAGTTGACGGCTTTTCAACAAACCGAGTATGAAATACTGCAGCAATTTGGTGAAACGCTCGGGCAACATGATCGTGAATCACAACAAAAACATATTCGCTTATGTATTACACATTTGGAGAGAGAAGAAGAGGAAGCGAAAGCTTTACAACTGCAATACGAAAAAATGATTAAGAGCTTAGGGGTACTAGCAGGGCTACTTATTGTAATTTTACTGCTATAGGGGGGAGAAAGGCGATGTCCATTGATGTTGGATTAATATTTCAAATCGCCGGAATCGGCATTGTTTTAGCTTTCATTCATACTGTACTAAAAGAATTGAAGCGTGAGGATATTGCAAATTGGGTTATCCTTGTCGGTTTTGTCGTCATTTTATTTCATGTTGCATTTTTAATTAATACGCTATTCGACAAGATTAAAAGTGTCTTTCTCTTCCAGTAAAGGAGGCGGTTCGAATCGAAATTATACAAATTGTCGGATTAGGCCTCGTTGCTACGTTTTTAGCTGCTGTTTTGAACCAGCATAAATCTAGTATTACATCTTTATTTATTGTGTTCGTAGGTAGCGTGATGTTTCTTATTTTAATCGATCAAATTCATTCTATTTTACAAATGATTGAGAGAGTAGCGAGTGAAGCGAAAGTTAGCAACGTCTACGTGGAAACGTTACTAAAAATTATTGGAATTGCTTATATTGCCGAGTTTGGAGCTCAAATTACAAAAGATGCTGGTCAAGGTGCCATCGCTTCGAAAATTGAACTTGCTGGGAAAATCTTAATTCTCGTTATGGCAATTCCTATTTTGACGGTTGTAATTGAAACTATTCTCGGATTTTTACCGACGGGATAAGGGGGAGTGAATGTTGAGGAGGTTTGGAGCTAAGCTGCTATTTGCTTGCTTCCTTTTCTTTTCTTTACCGGTTGTTGTACAAGCTTCTCCTGTAGAAACAAACGTCGTTGATCAACAATTGGATAAGCTCGGAATTGAAGATGTGAAGCAATTTTGGGACGGGCTTGTTACAAAATATGGTGGCTATTTGCCAGAGAGTCAAAAAGGGAGTTTTATGGAGTTTGTAAAGGGAGAAAAAGAATTCTCTCTAAAAGAGTGGATGATAGGGTTATTAAAATATTTATTTCATGAGCTTGCAGCTAATGGAAAACTGCTTGGCACACTCATTATGCTCACAATCTTTAGTGCATTGTTGCAATCACTGCAATCCGCTTTTTCAAAAAGTAGTGTAAGTAAAATTGCTGATGCTGTTGTATATATGGTACTTATTATTTTTGCTTTAAATAGTTTTTATGTCGTTATGACATATGCAAGAGAAACGATACAAACAATGGTAGATTTCATATTAGCGCTATTGCCAATTTTATTGGCGCTTATAGCGACTGGTGGCGGGGTTGTATCTGTATCTTTCTTTCATCCGATTATCATTTTCTTAATGAATACAAGCGGGCTTCTTATGAATTATATCGTTCTACCGCTTTTATTACTGGCAACGATATTAAGTATTGTAAGTACAATGAGTGATCAATATAAAGTTACAAAATTGTCCAAGCTTCTGCAAAACGTTAGCGTTGGGATTATCGGTATCTTCTTAACGATTTTTTTAGGGGTATTATCTGTACAAGGAACAGCGACAGCCGTTGCTGATGGCATAGCTGTGAAAACTGCTAAATTTGTAACAGGAAACTTCATTCCAGTAGTTGGAAGGATGTTTACGGAAGCGGCAGATACTGTTATTAGCGCATCAGGATTATTGAAAAACACAGTCGGAATTATTGGGCTCGTCATTTTATGCTTAATTGTTGCTTTTCCTGCGATTCAAATTTTCTGTATTGCATTTATTTATAAATTCGCAGCAGCAGTATTACAACCGGTTGGCGGCGGAGCAATTATTCAATGTTTAGACATTATTGGAAGAAGCATCATTTACGTATTTGCTTGCTTAGCTATCGTATCATTTATGTTCTTTTTAAGTATTACAATTATTATTGCTGCGGGGAATATTACACTTATGATGCGGTAGGAGGTGAAGAGTATGCAATTTGTTACAGAGTGGATCAGAAATATTATCGTTTTTTTGCTCTTAGCGACAATGCTTCATCTTATTCTTCCAAATTCGAATTTGCAAAAATACGTTAAATTTGTTGTAAGTCTTTTGTTAGTCGTATTAATTTTAACACCCCTTTTTAAACTATTGCAGACAGATGTAAATGAAGTAATTGCAAATTTTAATGAAGAAAAGTACGTAGCAGAAGGATCTGTAAAAAATTCAATAGATTCGAAGAAAAAAGAAATACAAGCTCTAACACGTGCATATAGTTTAGAAGAGATGGCTACCAAAATGAAAAAAGAAGTAGGAAAAGAGTTTGAGAAAAAGTATGGTATGGCTGTCTCTGAAATACAAATAGTCGCAGCAGAAAATATAGAAGAAGTAAAGTCAGCGAAAGATATTCAATCTGTTGTTGTGACGTTGAAAGAAAAAGAACGTAGTAAAAATGATGCAATCGAAACAGTAAAGCCAATTGAAATTAACACGAAAGAGCCTCCAAAAAAAGTGGAAGAAACGAATGGAGAAATGAAAGATTTCTTTTCAAGCAGGTGGCAACTAGAGGGTAAACAAATCCAAGTTCAAATGGAAGGGAGGACAGGTAGAGTAAATGGACAATAAAGATAAAAATTCGAAGTTCTCATTTTTTCGAAACTTATTGAATGGGGATCAAAAAGAAAGCAACGAGAAGGGTAAAAAGGTAACACCTAAGTTTTTACTTGTCCTACTCATACTTGGAATTTTGCTTATGTTTTCTAGTAGTCTCTTTTCAAGTAAAAAAGAAGAAGTACCTGTATTTAAAGAACAAAAAACTCAAAACCAAGAAAAAGACGTACCAACTTTCGGACAAAAAAGTAATGATAGTATGTCAAATGTAGAAAAATATGAAAAAGCGTATGAACAAGAATTAAAAACTGCTTTAGAAGAAATAGCAGGAGTAAAAGACGTAACGATTAAAGTGAATTTAGATTCATCTGAAGAAAAAATTTTAGAAAAAAATACAGTGAAACGCTCACAAACAACAGGTGAAACAGATAAAACAGGCGGTAAGAGAGAAGTAGAGGACGAGTCTCTTGATGAAAAGACTGTCATTATACGTGAAGGGGATAAAGAAACTCCTGTTGTTTTACGAACAGAGAAGCCGAAAGTACGTGGTGTTCTTGTCGTAGCAAAGGGAGTGGATAATATACAAGTTAAAGCAATGGTAAAAGAAGCTGTGATAAGGCTGCTAGATGTACCGGCCCATCGCGTTTCAGTTTCACCGAAAAATTGATAGGGAGGAAATAAAGTGTTAAAAAAACAAACAGTTTGGTTATTAACGATGTTAAGTTTAGTTGTTGTACTATCTGTGTATTACGTGACAACTCCTGACAAAATGAATACAGCATCGCCAGCAACAGGTGAAAAGATTGGACAAGAAAAACAAGGTACTGATAAAGCAGTAACAAACGAAGCGCCTAAAGAAACTCCGAAAAAAGAAAATACAAGCAAAGAAACAATAAATAAAGAAACAGACAAAAAAGAAAATGCAAAAAAAGAAACAAGTAAAAAAGAGGGCAATGTATCAGTTCAATCAAGTGATGAGAATTTCACAGCTTTACGTATGCAAATGGAAGATCAGCGTAGTGAACAAAAAGCAAAATTACAAGAAGTGATGAGTTCAACAAAAGCTTCAGCAACAGAAAAGAATAAAGCGAAAGAAAATTTTGATGCCATTACGACAATGGAAACGAAGCAAGAATTACTTGAGACAGTAATTAAATCTCAAGGAGGATATCCAGATGCTCTTGTAAGAGCTGATGGTACTGATATTAGAGTAACGGTTAAAGCGGCAAAACATTCACAGAAAGAAGCAAATAAAATTATTCAACTTGTAAGAAGTGAAGGCGGATCAAAAGATGTAGGTGTGAAATTTGATCCACCAGCGAAATAAGTGAAACCTTAATCCGTAGGGATTTCCCTACGGATTATTATCTTTTACTAAGCAAAGGGTATGCAAATAGTAAAATAGAGTATGTAAGTAAACGTGTGTATAGAAAAAAGCTATCATTTTCGATAGCTTTTTTCTATTTCGTCTTTGTAATTATTTTTACTATGTTCAACTCGGAATGGAGAAACACGTTGTGAGTAAAAGATTAATGGTTCATGGTACTGATGATTACTTTTTCCGGATTTGACGTGGATGCAAAGAACGCATGCCCAAACGATTACGGCAGGTAAAAAGAGAATGAGCCATATCATATTTCCACACCTCGACACAATATATTTTCTACACTTTGAACATACTATTCTTATATGAAGGA
The DNA here is from genome assembly GCF_053557995.1 of Bacillus sp. XB1. Taxonomy (NCBI): domain Bacteria; kingdom Bacillati; phylum Bacillota; class Bacilli; order Caryophanales; family Bacillaceae; genus Bacillus; species Bacillus sp. XB1. The sequence continues at coordinate 646,467 of NZ_JBNRIL010000002.1, forward strand.
ATGATGAATGGCGTGTAAACAAAAAAATAATATTTGGTAAAAATATGTTGTTGACTATAGATGTGGTGAAGAGTGGAGAGGGGATGGCATTTTTGCTGTGTAACGTTTTGAAAAAGTAGTGAATGTTTTTTAAGAAGTGGTCTTGCCAATTTCGTGTGAAACTTGGTATTATTACTAGGTATTAAATTTTTATTGGAATAATATTTTTACAGGAGTTTCGATTTATTATAAAGAAATATAAATTGGAATGTTTAAAAAATTTATCGTAAGATGGAAATAGTAAATATTTCTATTAGTTAATGAAATATATTTTCTAATAGAATACATCGTATTTTTACAGTCAATCTAGTTTTCGTGACGAGAATCTGTAAAAACGGGACAAACAAGAGTATGGGAGTGGATTTTACATGTTTAAAATTCAAGAAGTTCGCGAATTAATTAAATTAATTGATAGCTCTAATATTGATGAATTTGAATACAAAAAAGACGGTACAACAATCAAAATGAAAAAGCGTGGTAATGAAGTTGTTGCTGTGCAAGCACCTGCAGCAAAACAAGCTATGCAACCAGTAGCGCCTGTTGAAGTTGAAACGAAAGTAGCAGCAGCACAAGCAGAAGCGCCAAAACAAGAAGAGAAGAAGGCTGTTCAAAATGAAAACCTACATAAAATCACATCACCGATGGTAGGTACATTCTATTCTTCTTCTTCGCCTGATACACCTCCATATGTAAGTGTTGGGGATAGAGTATCGAAAGATTCTATCGTATGTATTGTCGAGGCTATGAAGTTATTTAACGAAATTGATGCTGATGTAGAGGGCGAAATTGTTGAAATTCTTGTTAATAACGGACAGCTTGTTGAGTATGGACAACCGCTATTTCTTGTAAAAGCGTAATAAGGGAGTCTTTGTGATGATAAAAAAAGTATTAATAGCCAATCGTGGGGAAATTGCTGTACGAATTATTCGTGCTTGTAAAGAAATGGATATTGAAACAGTTGCAATTTATTCAGAAGCAGATAAAGAGTCACTTCACGTACAGATTGCAGACGAGGCGTATTGTGTAGGACCAACGATTTCGAAAGAAAGCTATTTAAATTTGACAAACATTATTAGCGTTGCGAAGTTAACAGGCTGCGATGCTATTCATCCGGGATACGGATTTTTAGCAGAGAATGCAGATTTCGCAGAGTTATGCCGTGAATGTAACTTGATTTTTATCGGTCCAAGTCCAGAAGCTATTTCAAAGATGGGCACAAAAGACGTTGCTCGTGATACAATGAAAGAAGCAGGGGTTCCGATTGTACCAGGTTCACAAGGGATTATTAAAAATACCGAAGAAGCGATCGAGCTTGCTGATCAAATTGGATATCCAGTTATTATTAAAGCGACTGCAGGTGGCGGTGGAAAAGGTATTCGTGTTGCACGCCATGAAGAAGAGCTTATAAAAGGAATTCAAATTACACAGCAAGAAGCTAGTACCGCTTTTGGGAACCCTGGTGTATACTTAGAAAAGTACGTTGAAGATTTCCGCCATGTTGAGATTCAAATAATGGCAGATACACACGGAAATGCCATTCATTTAGGAGAGCGTGATTGTACAATTCAGCGCCGTTTGCAAAAACTATTAGAAGAAAGTCCATCACCTGCACTTGATGAAGATATTCGCAAGCAGATGGGTGAAGCGGCAGTTAAAGCGGCGGTAGCGGTTGATTATACAGGTGCTGGTACGGTTGAGTTTATTTATGAATATAAAACGAAAACCTTTTATTTCATGGAGATGAATACGAGAATTCAGGTTGAGCATCCGGTTACTGAAATGGTAACGGGAATGGACTTAATTAAAGAGCAAATTCTTGTTGCTTCAGGAGAAAAGTTATCGTTACAGCAAGAAGAAGTACAATTTAATGGTTGGGCAATTGAATGTCGAATTAATGCGGAAAACCCTGCCAAAAAATTTATGCCATCTCCAGGTAAAGTAGAAATGTACTTACCACCAGGAGGATTTGGTATTCGCGTCGATTCAGCTGTATATCCGGGATATTCAATCCCACCTTTCTATGATTCGATGGTTGCTAAATTAATTGTTCACGGAAAAACACGTGAAGAGGCAATTGCAAAAATGAAGCGCGCACTTAGTGAATTTGTCATTGAAGGCGTACATACAACAATCCCGTTCCATTTGCAATTGCTAGATCATCCTGATTTTGTAAAAGGTGAGTTTAATACGAAATTTTTGGAAGAGCATGAACTTGTGACGCAGTGATACATTAAAGGAGGTTTTTTTCATGGCTGAACATATGTTAGATATGGGTCAAGATACAACTCTTGGTAAAGTAGAAATTGCACCAGAAGTAATTGAAGTAATTGCAGGTATTGCAGCTGCTGAAGTAGAAGGTGTAGCGGCAATGCGCGGTAATTTTGCTACAGATGTTGTTGAGAAGTTAGGTAAGAAAAATCATGGTAAAGGTGTAAAGGTTGAATTAGCAAACGAAGATATTATCGTTGACCTTTATGTTGTAATGTATTTTGGTGTAGCAATTCCAGTTGTTGCACAAAAGATTCAAGACAATATTCGCCAAGCACTCTTTACAATGACAGGACTTGAGCCAAAAGAAGTGAATGTTCACATCGTTGGCGTAACATTCGAAACACAAAAAACAGAAATCGAACCAGTGTAAGAATGAAAAGGTGCCTAGTAACATAGGCATCTTTTTTATCGTTTCATTTCTTCACAAATTACAACCCTCTAATTATTATACTATTTCAAAAAATAAGAAATAAACAAGAAAATGTGTCGTTTTTCCAAAAAACGTACATTGTGATAAGATATGGAACTTGAAGTTAATCTTTTTATTATTTTTCAGCCTTGTAACCCGTGTGTGAAACGATAAATTGTGTTATTATCATTGTATTATAAGGTTGGAAAATCAATGAAAACTGTAAGAGTAAGTGAATTGACGGCTTATAAATTATAATAATATAACAAAGTATAAGGAAAGACTTGAAGCATAAAGGAGAGTTACAATGAAACGTAGGACGGCTAGAGAAAGAGCAATGCAAGCATTATACCAAATGGATATTACAGGTGAATTAGAACCGAAAGTAGCAGTGGAAAACACGCTGGATGAAGGCGAAGAAACAAATGAGTTTCTAGAGTCACTTGTAGTAGGTTTTGTAGAAAATAAAGAAGCAATCGATGAAGCGATTCGTCAAAACTTAAAAAAGTGGAAGCTTGAGCGTATTAGTATTGTTGATCGCAGTATTTTACGTGTAGCTGTGTATGAAATGAAGTACATGGAAGAAATTCCACACAACGTAACAATTAACGAAGCAATTGAAATTGCAAAAACATTTGGGGATGAGGAATCTCGTCGTTTTATTAACGGCGTTTTATCTAATATAAAAGATACACTGTAAATTCTTTAAGGGGGAATCTTAAAATGGTAGCAGTAATCATCAAAGGAAATGAAGTTGCGGAGAAAAAACGAGCACAATTAACAGAAGAAGTTGTGAAGTTGAAAGAGCAAGGTATTGTACCAGGATTAGCAGTTATTTTAGTTGGAGAAGATCCAGCATCTCGTTCTTATGTGAAAGGAAAAGAAAAAGGCTGTGAACAAGTAGGGATTTACTCAGAGCTAATTGAACTTCCTGAAACAATTACTGAGGAACGTTTGCTTGCTGAAATCGATCGCTTAAATGGAGATGACCGTATTAATGGCATATTAGTGCAATTACCTTTACCAAAACATATTGAAGAAAAAGCTATCATTGAAAGAATTTCACCAGAAAAGGATGTAGACGGATTTCACCCAATCAGCGTGGGACGTATGATGACGGGACAAGATACATTCCTTCCATGTACACCGCATGGTATTGTAGAATTAGTAAAAGAAACAAATCTTGATATTTCTGGAAAACATGTAGTAGTAATTGGAAGAAGTAATATTGTCGGTAAACCAGTGGGACAATTGTTTTTAAATGAAAATGCCACTGTAACATATTGTCATTCTAAGACGCAAAATATGAAAGAGTTATCGAAGTTAGCTGATATTTTAATCGTAGCTGTTGGACGACCTAAAATGATAACAGCGGATTATATTAAAGAAGGAGCGGTTGTAATTGACGTTGGTGTTAACCGTTTAGAAACAGGAAAACTTTGTGGTGATGTTGACTTTGACAATGTGTTAGATGTTGCGGGTTACATTACACCTGTGCCAAAGGGTGTTGGTCCAATGACAATCACAATGCTTCTTCATAATACTGTTGAATCTGCCAAACGTGCAGGTGTCGTTTGTAAATAATTTGAGTCGGCTATGAGGAGAGAGAAATGGAGAAGCAATATTTAACCGTTACAGCGTTAACACGCTATATAAAAACAAAAATAGAATATGATCCGCATTTGCAGTCTGTTTGGTTAAAAGGTGAAATTTCCAACTTTAAAAATCATAGCCGTGGCCACATGTATTTTACATTGAAAGATGAAAATGCAAGAATCGCAGCGGTTATGTTTGCGGGCCATAATCGTAATATTAAATTCAAACCTGAAAATGGGATGAAGGTACTCGTGAAAGGGAAAATCTCTGTTTACGAGGCGAGTGGTTCTTATCAAATTTATATTCAAGACATGCAGCCTGACGGAGTCGGGAATTTACATTTAGCGTACGAACAGTTAAAAGTTCGTTTAGAAGAAGAAGGACTTTTTTCTCAAGTTTATAAAAAAGCGATTCCTCCTTACGCTAAAACAATAGGTGTGATTACGTCGCCAACAGGAGCAGCGATTCGTGATATTATAACAACGATTAAACGTCGTTATCCAATTGGGAATGTTATTGTATTTCCGGTACTTGTACAAGGGGAGTCAGCGGCTCCCTCGATTGTACAAGCGATTCGTACAGCGAATGAAATGGGAGAGATAGATGTACTAATCGTTGGTCGTGGTGGAGGTTCTATTGAGGAATTATGGGCTTTCAATGAGGAAATGGTTGCAAGAGCAATCTTTAAGAGTGAAATTCCTATTATTTCGGCAGTAGGCCATGAAACGGATTTTACAATCGCAGATTTTGTTGCAGATTTACGCGCGCCAACACCGACTGCAGCAGCTGAGCTGGCAGCACCTAACATTATAGAGTTACAAGAAAAGGTATTACAAAGAACTCTGAGATTGCAAAGAGCAATGAGAGAGTTAGTACATAAAAAAGAAGAAAAACTACAAGTGTTGCAAAAATCGTATGCGTTCCGTTATCCAAGACAAGTATATGAGCAAAAGGAAGAGCAATTAGATAGAGCGCTAGAACAGCTTGTTTTAGCGAAAGAGCGCTATATTGATAAAAAGGTGAATCAGTTAAAGCAACTTTCATTTTATTTAGAGAAGCACCACCCATCTCAAAAAATTATGCAAACGAAGGTAGCTGTTGAAACGTTGCAAAAGCAATTACAACGTGAAATGCAAACGTTACTTCAAACGAAAGAATTTGCCTTTGTAAGAGCTGCTCAAAAACTTGAAGCGTTAAGTCCGCTTAAAGTAATGATGAGAGGGTACGGGCTTGTATATGATGAAGAGAAGCAAGTGTTAAAAAGTGTGAAAGATGTAAGCCTTGGAGATGCTGTTTCAGTTCAATTACAAGATGGAATACTAGATTGTAGCGTATCAGGCATAGAGGAGCGTGAATTGAATAATGGAAAATAAATTAAGCTTTGAAGAGGCAATTTCGCAACTTGAGCATCTTGTTTCTAAGCTAGAACAAGGTGACGTACCTTTAGAAGAAGCGATTTCTTATTTTAAAGAAGGTATGGAATTATCTAAGCTTTGTGATGAGAAGCTGAAGAATGTACAAGAACAAATGGCAGTTATTCTTGGGGAAGATGGAGAGCTTGAACCGTTTACTGCTTTAGGAGATGAAGCATAGTGACGATTGCTTTTGATACTTTTTTGAAAGAAAGTAAAACTTTCGTAGAAGAAAAACTTGTAAGCTATGCAAATGAATTACAATGTCCAAATGTACTTCGTGAAGCGATGGCATATTCTTTGGAAGCGGGTGGAAAACGTCTCCGCCCGTTACTTTTGTTTGCAACATTACAAGCGTTTGGGAAAGAAAGAAATCTTGGAGTAGGTGCAGCTTGTGCTCTTGAAATGATTCATACATATTCATTAGTTCATGATGATTTACCTTGTATGGATGATGATGATTTAAGAAGAGGAAAGCCCACAAATCACAAAGTATTTGGTGAAGCGATGGCAGTTTTAGCAGGAGATGGCTTATTGACGTATGCTTTTCAAGTTATTATGGCATATGAGCAAAAAGAAATTTCTGCCGAAAAAAAAGTAAGACTTGTACTTGAACTTGCAAAAGCAGCAGGACCAGAAGGAATGGTTGGCGGACAAGTGGCAGATATGGAAGCTGAAGGGAAACGCCTTACGATTGATGAATTGGAGTACATCCATAAACATAAGACCGGAAAACTGCTTGAATTTGCTGTACTTGCGGGTGCGATACTTTCTGATGCGACAGAAGAGCAAGAAGAAAAGTTGCTTACGTTTGCCAAATATATCGGTCTAGCTTTCCAAATTCGAGATGATATTTTAGATGTCGAAGGAACTGAAGAAGAGATTGGAAAACCGATTGGTAGCGATCTTTCTAATGAAAAGAGCACATATACAACGTTGTTTACTGTAGATAGAGCAAAAGATATTTTAGAAGAAACAATTGCAGAAGCAAAAGGTGCGATTAGTTCCTTGCAATTACAAGATGAATATTTACTATCTATTTGTGATTTGATTGCAAAACGTAATAACTAATATAACAGCGTTTTCATTTGTTGAGTCATTCATCATTTTATGATATAAATGTAGGAAAAGGTTTTTCTTTTCTTGTTATTGGCAAAAATATATGTAGATTACATTGCCGTTATCACTTCGTGTTAGCGGCTATTTTTTTCATCGCCTAAAGAAATATGGTTTATAATAGGATTAGGGCGCAATAGACTGGTTAATAGCGGGACAAGACGAAAAATAGAAAAGAGAATTTCTTGTTTTGTGTAAATGTTTTTTATAATATTTGACATGTTGACAGATTATGAAATGAAAGTGAGTGATCCATGTGGATCTAACGCAAATTCAAAACCCTAGTTTTTTGAAAGATATGTCTATCAGTGAACTAGAGGGATTGAGTGAGGATATTCGTAAGTTTTTAATTGAAGAGCTCTCTCAAACAGGTGGACATATTGCACCTAATTTAGGTGTAGTAGAACTCACAATTGCTCTGCACAAATTATTTGATAGCCCGCAAGATAAATTTTTATGGGATGTAGGACATCAATCCTATGTACATAAAATTTTAACTGGACGTGCGAAAGAGTTTGGTACATTAAGGCAATATCAAGGTCTATGTGGTTTCCCGAAACGTTGCGAGAGTGAGCACGATGTATGGGAAACTGGTCATAGCTCGACTTCGTTATCGGCTGCAATGGGAATGGCTCTGGCACGTGATTTAAAGAAAACGAAAGAATATGTTATACCAATTATTGGAGATGGTGCTTTAACAGGCGGAATGGCTTTAGAGGCATTGAACCATATTGGACATGAAAAAACAGACATGATTGTTATTTTGAATGATAATGAAATGTCAATTGCACCAAACGTTGGTGCGCTTCATAATGTGCTCGGTCGTTTACGTACCGCAGGAAAATATCACTGGGTAAAAGATGAATTAGAGTATATATTAAAGAAAATCCCAGCAGTTGGCGGGAAAGTGGCTGCGACAGCAGAGAAAATAAAAGATAGTCTTAAATATTTACTAGTATCTGGTGTCTTTTTCGAAGAGTTAGGCTTTACATATTTAGGTCCAGTCGATGGGCATGATTATGAAAAGTTATTCGAAACGTTGCAATATGCAAAGAAAACAAAAGGCCCAGTGCTTGTTCACGTTATTACGAAAAAAGGAAAAGGTTATAAACCGGCTGAGAGTGACGTTATTGGAACTTGGCATGGAACAGGACCTTATAAAATTGAATCAGGTGACTTCGTTAAGCCGAAAGAAGTTGCACCAGCATGGAGTGCTGTTGTTAGTGAAACAGTACTTAAGCTAGCGAGAGCGGATGAGCGTATCGTAGCAATTACACCTGCAATGCCTGTTGGATCAAAACTTGAGAAATTCCAAAAAGAATTCCCAGATCGTATGATTGATGTAGGTATTGCAGAACAGCATGCTACAACAATGGCAGCAGGTATGGCAACGCAAGGAATGAAGCCATTCTTAGCGATTTATTCAACATTTTTACAAAGAGCATATGACCAAGTTGTTCATGATATATGCCGCCAAAATTTAAATGTTTTCATCGGAATAGATCGCTCGGGATTAGTAGGAGCAGATGGTGAAACGCATCAAGGCGTATTTGATATCTCATTCTTACGTCACTTGCCGAATATGGTGCTTATGATGCCGAAAGATGAAAATGAAGGGCAACATTTAGTTTATACGGCGATGCAATATGAAGATGGACCAATCGCATTGCGTTATGCTCGCGGTAATGGACTTGGCGTTCATATGGATAAAGAATTAAAGGCGATTCCAATCGGTACGTGGGAGACGTTAAAAGAGGGTACACAAGCAGCTATTTTAACGTTTGGTACGACAATACCAATGGCAATGGAAGCAGCTGAGCGTCTTGAAAAAGCTGGGGTTTCAGTGAAAGTAGTGAATGCTCGCTTTATTAAACCAATGGATGAAGCATATTTACATGATCTTCTAGGAAAGAATATACCGATTTTAACGATTGAAGAAGCTTGTTTAATCGGTGGTTTTGGAACAGGAGTAGTTGAATTTGCATCTGAAAATGGTTACCATAGTGCATTAGTTGAACGAATGGGTATTCCAGACCGCTTCATAGAGCACGGAAGTGTAACAAAATTATTAGAAGAAATTGGTTTAACGACAGATGCTGTTGTAGACCGTATTCATACAATGATTCCATCAAAACAAAAAAGGGCGTAACAAATGAGCGTAAAAAAAGAAAGAGTAGATGTACTATTAGTAGAGCGAGGACTTATAGAAACGCGTGAGAAAGCAAAGCGCGCCATTATGGCCGGACTCGTATATGCAAATGAGATGAGACTTGATAAGCCAGGAGAGAAAATCTCGCAAGATACTGAGATTACGGTGAAGGGACAAGTTATGCCGTATGTAAGTCGTGGTGGTTATAAACTTGAAAAGGCATTAGAGACATTTCATCTTGATTTACAAGATAAAGTTATGATAGATATTGGTTCATCAACTGGTGGCTTTACAGATTGCGCGCTTCAAAATGGAGCGAAATTATCTTATGCATTAGATGTAGGATACAATCAACTAGCGTGGAAATTACGTCAAGATGAGCGTGTTGTTGTAATGGAACGAACAAACTTCCGTTACGTGACACCAGCAGACTTAGAACGTGGTTTACCTCAATTTGCAAGTATTGATGTTTCATTTATATCATTAAAGCTTATACTGCCAGTTTTAAAAACAATGCTTATGCCTAACGGAGATGTAGCAGCGTTAATTAAACCGCAGTTTGAAGCTGGAAGAGAGCAAGTTGGGAAAAAAGGTATCGTTCGTGATAGAAAAGTACATGAAGCTGTTGTAGAAATGATTGTCGAGTTTGCTTTAAAAGAAGGCTATGATGTGGAAGGTTTAACATTCTCACCAATTACGGGTGGGGATGGTAATATTGAATTTTTAATTCATCTGAAATGGCATGGTGAACGTGAGAATGGCGAAAATCATTCTCCGATTTCTATAGAGCAAGTTGTTACAGAAGCGCATGACGTTCTAAAACAAAAAGGGAAAGGGGAATAACATATGTTGTTCCTCTTTTTGCTGTAATTGTATAATGATTGTAAAAACAATTGTGTACAAGAAACGAATTATAAGTTAACATAAATAAGTGAAGTATACCAATGTTTAAACTATGGTAAGAGATAGTGTGAGGTGCAAATGTATGAATAAAGGTCAGCGCCATATTAAAATCAGGGAAATTATTGCAAACAAAGAAATTGAAACACAAGATGAATTAGTTGATATTTTACGTAATGAGGGATTTAATGTAACGCAAGCAACAGTATCGCGCGATATTAAAGAACTGCACTTAGTGAAGGTGCCATTACATGATGGGCGCTATAAATATAGCTTGCCAGCAGATCAACGATTTAACCCGTTACAAAAATTAAAACGAAATCTAGTGGATTCATTTGTAAAATTAGACACGGCAGGACATATGCTTGTGCTAAAAACATTGCCTGGTAACGCTCATTCACTTGGAGCACTTATTGATCATTTAGAGTGGGATGAGATCATCGGAACCATCTGTGGTGATGATACTTGCTTAATTATTTGCCGTACACCTGACGATACAGGTGTTGTCTCTGATCGTTTCTTAAATATGTTGTAACAAAAAATCTTGTTTGCTTTCCATCGTAAAGTGGAAAGTGAACAAGATATTTTTATTGGTTAAAAATATGAATTTTCAATTGTAATATAATATTTTGTTTGCATAAAGTTAAAAAATAGATGGATTGACCCGTAAAACAAATGTTTGGTACAATGAAGCGGGTTAGAAGAGTATATACATACAAATATATAGCATGATTATTTGAATGAAGAACTGAGAAAATCCTTTAGTAAGGGATTATTTTATAACGAGGTGAATGGGGCATTGTTATCGGAATTATCGATTAGAAACTTTGCTATTATTGAAGCATTAAATATTTCTTTTCAAAAAGGTTTAACGGTTTTAAGCGGTGAAACAGGGGCCGGAAAATCGATTATTATTGATGCAATTAGTTTACTTGTAGGTGGCCGTGGGTCAGCAGAATTTGTTCGATATGGAACAGAAAAGGCTGAGATTGAAGGGCTATTTTATGTTGAAGATGAGAAGCATCCATGTATTGAAAAGGCAGAAGAGTTAGATATAGAAATAGAAGATGGTATGATTATTTTAAAGCGTGATATTGCTGCGAACGGGAAGAGTGTATGTCGTGTAAATGGGAAGCTTGTTACACTTAGCATATTAAAAGAAATTGGGAAAACACTTGTTGATATTCATGGACAGCACGAAACGCAAGATTTAATGAATGAAGAACGACATCTGTTTATGCTTGATCACTTTGATGGGGATCGAATCGTTAAACAATTAGACATATATCAAAACGTATACGCTGACTATGAAAAATTAAAAAAACAATTGAAATCGTTAAGTGAAAATGAGCAACAAATGGCACATCGCTTAGATTTAATTCAATTTCAGCACGAGGAAATTCGCAAGGCGGATTTAAAGATGGATGAAGAAAATGAATTAACTGAGGAACGATTGCAAATTTCTAATTTTGAAAAGATTTATAAAGCGTTAGGTGATGCATATCGTTCTTTAAGTGCCGACGGACAAGGATTAGATAATGTAAGAAGTGCAATGGGGCAAATGGAAAGTATTACACATTTAGATGATGTGTATCAAGAGAATCATGATTCAATTGCAAATAGCTATTACTTATTAGAAGAGGTTGCCTATCAACTGAGGGAAAAGCTCGATATGATGGAATATGATCCAAATCGTTTAGATGAAATCGAAACACGTTTGAATGAAATTCGTATGCTAAAGAGAAAATATGGAAATAATGTAGAAGAGATTTTAGCGTATGCTGATAAAATTGAACAGGAAATTTTTACGATTGAAAATAAAGACGTTCATATTGAAACGACGAAGAAACAGTTGAAGGAATTAGAAAGTGTTATTATGAAAGAAGCAACGTTGTTAAGTAATATGCGTCATGAGCTTGCAGAACACCTTACAAATGCAATTCATCAGGAATTAAAAGAATTATATATGGAAAAAACGAAATTTGAAGTGAGAATTATGAAGAGAGAAGGAAATGCAGAAGAGCCCCTTGTGGAAGGTGCGCCGGTAAGACTTACGGCGGATGGTTACGATCATGTGGAATTTTATATTTCAACGAACCCAGGAGAGCCGCTAAAACCACTTTCAAAGGTTGCTTCTGGCGGAGAGTTATCTCGTATCATTTTAGCTTTAAAAAGCATTTTTTCTAAGCATCAAGGGGTTGCATCTGTTATTTTTGATGAAGTGGATACGGGTGTAAGTGGCCGGGTCGCACAGGCTATTGCGGAAAAAATTTATCGAGTATCAGTAAACTCGCAAGTACTTTGTATTACGCACTTACCTCAAGTAGCTTCAATGGCGGATTCACATTTATTTATTCGAAAACAAGTAGCGAATGATCGGACAATTACATCAGTTACTGTTTTAACTATGGAGGATAAAGTAACAGAAATAGCTCGAATGATTTCTGGTGTGGAAATCACAGATTTAACGACAGAGCATGCGAAAGAATTACTTACGCAAGCGCATCATTTTAAACAGACAGCAGAGGCTATCCAGTAATGGATAGCTTTTTTTCTCAAATGACGATTTCTTAATTCTTCCGGTTATAAATAAAGCACTGCAAGGAGAGATTAAAAAGTGAAGCCAAGAGGCTGAATGTGGGGTAGGAGCGAGGAGAGTGAACAAGTTGAAATTAGAAAAATTTCGAAAAATAATAGGTCTTTGTCTCCTTGTTTCTTTAGTTTTTATTGGATGTTTTAAACCGCTTCGAACGTTTATTTCATCACCGAAACAACTTGTTGTTTTTGAAGGACAACAATCAGAAATATCATCATTACCAGTTTTCAAAGCTTCATCCACAAATCGTCATGTATTTACAGTGAGTTCGAATGAACAAAAACAAGGACTTATGGTAAATTCTCATCAAAATGGTGAAGCTGATATGGTATTTCAGCTTGCTGGTTTTCCAGTGAAAAAAGTAAATGTGAAAGTGTTAAAAGATTTTAAAGTGATTCCAGGTGGACAATCAATTGGTGTGAAATTAAATACAAAAGGTGTACTTGTTGTAGGCCATCATTTAATTCAAACTGAAAAAGGTAAAATATCTCCTGGTGAAACAGCAGGTGTACAAATTGGAGATATGATTACTGAAATTAATGGTAAAACAATTGAAAGAATGAGTGATGTAGCACCGTTTATTCATAATAGTGGAGAAACAGGTGAACCGCTTAATCTTGTATTGTTAAGAGATGGAAAATATATTCGTACGAAGCTAACTCCACAAAAAGACAACGGTGAATCGTCTTATCGAATTGGCTTGTATATCCGTGATTCGGCAGCTGGAATTGGAACGATGACATTTGTTCATCCAGATTCTATGAAATATGGGGCACTTGGTCATGTTATTTCTGATAATGATACGAAAAAGCCGATTCAAGTCGAAGATGGACAAATTATGCGCTCGACAGTTACATCAATTGAAAGAGGTAGTCATGGGAATCCAGGGGAGAAATTAGCAAGATTCTCACCAGACCGTGAAGTGATTGGCAATATTACAATTAATAGTCCATATGGTATTTTTGGAAAATTAAATACGAATATGAAAAACGGTATAATGGATAAAGCAATGCCTATCGCATTATCTCATCAAGTAAAAGAAGGACCGGCAAAAATATTAACAGTTATTGATCAAGATAAAGTAGAAGCGTTTGATATTGAAGTTGTTAGTACAGTGCAGCAAAAATTCCCAGCCACAAAGGGTATGGTAATAAAAGTAACAGATAAACGTCTATTAGCGAAAACGGGCGGTATCGTACAAGGAATGAGCGGAAGTCCAATTGTACAAAATGGAAAAGTAATTGGTGCTGTTACGCATGTATTTGTAAATGATCCAACATCAGGATATGGTGTTCATATTGAATGGATGTTACATCAAGCTGGAATTAATATTTATGATCAAGAGAAAAAAGCGAGCTAATATATATTATTAGCTCGCTTTTTCTGTTGAAAAATTCGTTGAAATTTTGTAAAAGCTCCGCAAGAGGTGTTTTTTGTTGTAAAATAAAAGGAAAGGGTTGAACGTTTCGTTGTATTTCTATGATGGAATGTGTTGCGAAAGGGAATAAATGAACGATAAACATATTTTTTTGTGATTTTATCGGAAAGTAAGAAACTTTAAAAGGGAATTTTCACACAATTGTCGAACAATTCATGTAGCCTAGAAGGATACACATGTCGGAGAATCGATTCGGTAAGGGAGGAAAAGCTGTGGAGAAAATTAAAGTATGTCTTGTGGATGATAATAAAGAACTAGTATCAATGTTAGAGAGCTATGTAGCCGCTCAAGATGATATGGAAGTAATCGGTACTGCTTATAATGGTCAAGAGTGTTTAAACTTATTAACAGATAAGCAACCTGATGTACTCGTTTTAGACATTATTATGCCACACTTAGATGGTTTAGCTGTATTGGAGAAAATGCGACATATTGAAAGGTTAAAACAGCCTAGCGTAATTATGTTGACAGCATTTGGCCAAGAAGATGTGACGAAAAAAGCAGTTGACTTAGGTGCCTCATATTTCATATTAAAACCATTTGATATGGAGAATTTAACGAGTCATATTCGTCAAGTGAGTGGTAAAGCAAACACTATGATTAAGCGTCCACTACCATCATTCCGATCAGCCACAACAGTAGATGGAAAACCGAAAAACTTAGATGCGAGTATTACGAGTATCATTCATGAAATTGGTGTACCCGCTCATATTAAAGGATATATGTATTTACGAGAAGCAATCTCCATGGTATACAATGATATCGAATTATTAGGATCGATTACGAAAGTATTGTATCCAGATATCGCAAAGAAATATAATACAACAGCAAGCCGTGTGGAGCGCGCAATTCGTCACGCAATTGAAGTAGCTTGGAGCCGTGGGAATATTGATTCTATTTCGTCCTTATTCGGTTATACAGTATCCATGTCAAAAGCAAAACCTACGAATTCTGAGTTTATCGCAATGGTTGCGGATAAGCTGAGACTTGAACATAAAGCTAGTTGAGAGTAAAAGTAGTAAGGGATTTAAGTTTTAGTAAAGCTTAATAATTCTTGAAATTGATACTCGATATCAAATTTAAAACCAATGAACTTTTTATTTAAAGACCAATGAATGTTATAATTCGTTGGTCTTTTTATTTTGTTGAGAAAAAGAGATTATTTGATAGTATGGAAAATAAAACCTATTTTTAGTAATATTACATGTAAGTGAGTTTTTTATAAGGCAATAAAATAGATATAGATAGGGAGAAGGGGAATGGAAAATAAAATTTCAACTTGGCTAGGAATAGTAGCAGCTATGGGAGTTCTTGCTATTGCAGTTACATTTGGAATGTTAGAACTTGCAGATAATCCCGTAGATAAAGAAGTGAGTGCTCAAATAGATAAAAAAGAAGACCAAACAATAGTAGGTAGAGAGGTAGATGGGGTCTTTGTTGATGTGTATGTTACTGAAAATTCTACTGAAAGCGAAGTCATTACAGCGATGCATCGCATGACTCATCAAAAAGTGGTGGCAGAACGAAAATCGGGCTCTATCCCAATGATTCAAAGTAATACTAAAAAATTAAAAGAAATTATAAATAAGAGTAGCTTTGCGAAGAAAAATGAACTTTTAGCAATTGCTGATAGATGGGCGAAAAAAGATTTTAGTAAAATTGTAGAAGATCACAATTATTTCTCAGATGCTCAAGAAGATAGCGTTTGTAAAGCAACTAGAGCAATGGATGCGTTAGAAGAGCAACATTATATTTTAACTACATTCGGGGAGGAAAAAGCGAAAGAACTATACGAATCAGGGGATGCTCCGCACGTTCAATAAAAACAATATAAAGGGCTTCTAGTTTTTTTATGATCGTGTTTTTAGGACGCAATGGGGACTTATAAATAAATGGTCTGCTTTCTTTATGACGTGTAACAAAAAAGAAAAGATGTGATTCATTATTAAATGATGAAGGAACGGCTAAATCACATCGTAGTACATCTGTTAAAGGATTTTAGTAGGAAAGGCATCCGTGATATAATAGAAAATAATAAAAAGTCCTGCAAAAAACAGGACTGTATTATTCTTCGTCTTTATTTTGTTTTTCTAATTCAACTAGTTTTTGAATTAAAATGTGCTGCGGCATATGCATGAGTTGTTCAAGTGGAACACCTAGTGCTTTTGATAAGCGGACTGCAGTATCTGGAGAGATTTGTAATGGTCTCATAGAAGTACCTCCTTTTTCGTATAGTATAGCATAAGATTGGGGGAGTGAGGATGACTCTTATATTTGCACATCGTGGTGCGGCTGGAACGTACCCAGAAAATACAATGATTTCATTTGAAGCAGCTGAGTCTTTTAGAGCGGATGGAATTGAACTTGATGTTCAATTAACGAAAGATGGAAAAGTTGTCGTCATTCACGATGAAACGGTGGACCGGACAACAAATGGAAAAGGTGCGGTTCGGAATTATGTATATGAGGACTTATGCAAGTTAGATGCAAGTTATAAATTTGGTGATAAAGTAGGTTTTTGTAAAATACCAATTTTAGAAGAGGTATTAGAATGGCTTGAACAAACGAGTTTGCTACTTAATATTGAACTTAAAAATAATAAAATTCCATACAGAGGTTTAGAGGAAGAAGTTATAACGCTTGTACGGAAATTTAGTCTAGAGGATCGTGTTATATTTTCTTCGTTTAATCACTACAGTATGAAACGGTGCCATATGATGGCTCCTGATATTCAAACAGCAATTTTATATCGCGAAGGTTTGCATAGTCCGTGGGCATACGCGAAAAAAATGGGGGCTACAGCAGTACATCCGAATTATCGTTATCTTCAAGATGCTATTGCCGAACTAACGATGGAAAGTGGTGTAGAAGTTCGCCCTTATACAATTAATGAAGAAACGCTTATGCGCAAATATTTTGATATGAATATATCGGCGATTATTACTGATTACCCTGAAACGGCAAGAACGTTATTGCCAATAAAAAAATGAGACCGCGTGTAACGGTCTCATTTTTTTATTTATAAATAGTGGGGTATTCCTATCTTCTAAAGCGAGCTTGTACTTTATTTCGTTTGCGATCTCGGTGCAAGACGAAGCCACCAAAGATATAAAACCCGAGCGCGAAGCAGAGAGCGCCGATTAAAAATTGTAACCACAGTATAGAAATTGGTGGAAATAGAATCCCGAATACAGTATCTCTCATTAACTTTATACCAAACACAGCTAATGAAATAGGGATGAGTGCTAATAGTAGAGCAACGTAACGCTGCATACATAACGCTCCTTTTCAGATTATTTCGTATATTTTAATGATGTTATACGGAAAGGGGGTTTGTCAAGAGGGTGCTGAACGAGTAAGATAAGGGTGTGAAAAAATTTGCAGAGTTACTTCGAGAGGAAGTGTAATATATGAAACAAAAAGTATTAATTGTTGGTGCAGGTGAAGGCGGGAGCGCGCTGCTGAATCTGTTACAAAGTTCGAATATATTTCAAATTATAGGGATTATTGATATAAATCCGTTGGCAAAAGGACTACAAATTGCTAAGGAATACGGGATTGCAATTGGAGAAAGTGTAACTCCATTTCTTTCTATGCATATCGATGTAATATTTGATATGACAGGTGAAGATGATGTACATAAAGTTTTATTAGAAAAAAAGAAAAAAGACACTCTTCTTATACCAGGTGATATCGCAAAAATTGTTACAGGATTAGCGCATGAGAAGGAAGAGCTAATTGGGCGGTTAGAGGAACAGACGCAACAAGGAGAATTAATTTTAAATTCTACACATGACGGCATGATTGTAATTGATCGAGAGGGACAAGTTCGTCTTTTTAATAAAAGTGCAGAGCGTATTATCGGATATAAAAAAGAAGAGGCGATAGGAAAGTATATTTTAGAAGTCATTCCAACTAGTAAATTACTTCGCATTATACGTACGAAACAAATAGAAGTAAATTATGAACTGACATTAGAGAATGGAAAGAAAATTATTACAACGCGTATTCCAATATTAAAAGAAGGAGGAGAGGTACAAGGGGCATTTGCAATTTTTAAAGATATAACAGAAGTTGTAGATCTTGCGGAAGAAGTTACAGACTTAAAAGAAATTCAAACACTATTAGAGGCAATTATTAACTCATCTGAAGAAGCGATTTCGGTTGTGGATGAAAAAGGAAGAGGTTTAGTCATTAACCCAGCATATACGAAATTAACGGGTTTAACAGAAGAAGATATTATTGGGAAGCCTGCTACAACTGATATTGTAGAAGGCGAAAGTATGCATATGAAAGTACTTCGAACGCGTCGTGCGGTGCGCGGAATACATATGAAGATTGGGCAAAAAAAGCGAGATGTAATTGTAAACGTAGCACCAGTTATTGTGGATGGAATATTGAAAGGAAGCGTCGGTGTTATCCGTGACGTGTCGGAAATTCAAAAATTAACAAATGAATTGAATAGAGCAAGGCAAATTATTCGTACATTAGAAGCGAAATATTCATTTGATGATATTGTCGGAAATTCAGATGAAACAACGGCAGCTATCGAACAGGCGAAGCTAGGAGCGAATACACCAGCAACAGTACTGTTACGCGGGGAATCTGGGACTGGTAAAGAATTGTTTGCACATGCAATCCATAATGGAAGTAATCGAAAATACAATAAGTTCGTCCGTGTAAACTGTGCGGCCATTTCGGAGACGTTGTTAGAAAGTGAATTATTTGGTTATGAGGAAGGGGCGTTTTCTGGAGCGAAAAGAGGCGGGAAACGTGGGTTCTTTGAGGAAGCGAATAACGGTAGTATTTTTTTAGATGAAATAGGGGAGTTGTCTGCAAATACACAAGCGAAACTCCTTCGTGTATTGCAGGAAAAAGAAATTGTAAAAGTTGGTGGAACGAAAGCGATACCTATTAATGTTCGAGTAATTGCAGCGACACATGTGAATTTAGAAAAGGCTATTCTAGAAGGGAAGTTTAGGGAGGATTTATATTATCGATTAAATAAAATTCCAATTCAAATTCCATCTCTTCGTCAACGTAAAGGAGATATACCGACAATTGCGGACAGATTGATTCAAAAAATTAATCAAGATTACGGTCGTAATGTAGAAGGGCTCACTGATTCAGCCGTTTTATATTTACAATCATACGAATGGCCAGGAAATGTGAGGGAACTTGAAAATATTTTGGGGAGAGCTATTATCTTTATGAATTATAACGAGACCTATATTGATGTACACCATTTACCGCCATTACATAACGAAGAGCAGGTGGAGTCAAAGCAATCTCATTTATTACCTGAATTAGAAGAAAAGCCACTTGAACATTTAGTGACAGAGTTTGAAGGGAATATTATTTATGAATATTTGGAGAGATTTGATGGGAATAAAACACAAACTGCAAAAGCGTTAGGAATTTCCGTTCGAAATTTATATTACAAGCTAGAAAAGTATGACTATGCAAAAAATAGCATGCAATAAATTGCGCACCGTGCAATTTATTGCATGGTATACAAAAAGCGACAAAATAAGACAGAATCTTTCGTTATTTTTCAAAGTATTGATTTTACTGCATTTTGAATGCGTTTTCATTATTGGTAAGACCACTTTTAAAAGTTGGCACGGTATTTGCTTTATAAATAGACGAGGGACGACGGAAAGGGTTGATTACAAAATATGAAGTTAGAATACTTAATTGATCAAGCAGCAGGAAAGCCTAAAAAAACTGTGGCTGTAGCAGTAGCTGAAGATCATGAAGTAATTGAAGCTGTAGCGAAAGCAATTAAATTACAGCTAGCTCAATTTCGTCTATATGGAAATCAAGAAAAAATAATGGGGATGCTACAAGAACATGGTTTACAAACTTCAGAACATGTTGAAGTGATTGCAGCAATGTCTAGTGCTGAAGCTGCAGAACTTTCTGTTAAAGCTGTGAGAAATGGTGAAGCAGATGTGCTTATGAAGGGGAACATCCCAACAGCGAATATTTTGAAGGCTGTGTTAAACAAAGAGTGGGGCCTACGTAAAGGTAGCGTACTTTCACATGTAGCAGCATTTGAAGTTCAAAATTACGACCGTCTTATTTTCGTTACAGATGCAGCGATGAACATCGCACCTGACGTAACACAAAAAGCTGCTATTATACAAAATACTGTAGAAGTTGCCCAGGCAATAGGAATCGACTTGCCCAAAGTGGCACCAATCGCAGCAGTAGAAGTTGTGAATCCAGCGATGCAGGCGACAATTGATGCAGCGATGTTAACACAAATGAATCGCCGCGGACAAATTAAAGATTGTATCGTTGATGGACCACTTGCTTTAGATAATGCAGTATCACAAATTGCAGCAGAGCATAAAGGCATAGTAAGTGATGTAGCAGGTAAGGCAGATATTTTACTCGTCCCAACGATTGAAGCTGGAAATGTGCTATATAAATCACTCGTATACTTTGCGGATGCAAAAGTAGGAGCAATGATTGCTGGCGCAAAAGCACCGATTGTTTTAACATCTCGTGCTGATTCAGCAGAAACAAAAGTATATTCATTAGCATTGGCAGTTGCGACTGCTTCAAAATAAACCAAAAAGGGTAAAACATTAGGGGGAAACGACAATGACATTAGAAATCTTCGAATACTTAGAAAAATATGATTATGAGCAAGTAGTATTTTGTCAAGATAAAGAATCTGGTTTAAAAGCAATTATTGCAATTCATGATACAACACTTGGACCGGCTCTTGGTGGAACAAGAATGTGGACATATGATTCTGAAGAAGCGGCGATTGAAGATGCATTGCGTCTTGCAAAAGGGATGACATACAAAAACGCAGCAGCTGGTTTAAACTTAGGTGGTGCGAAAACAGTAATTATCGGTGATCCTCGTAAAGATAAGAGCGAAGCAATGTTCCGTGCACTAGGACGTTATATCCAAGGACTAAACGGACGTTACATTACAGCTGAAGATGTTGGTACAACAGTAGATGATATGGATATTATCCATGAAGAAACTGACTTTGTAACAGGTATCTCACCATCATTCGGTTCTTCTGGTAACCCATCTCCAGTAACTGCATACGGTGTTTACCGTGGTATGAAAGCAGCTGCAAAAGAAGCTTTCGGTACTGATAATTTAGAAGGAAAAGTAATTGCTGTTCAAGGCGTTGGTAACGTAGCATATCACCTATGCAAACATTTACACGCTGAAGGAGCAAAATTAATCGTTACAGATATTAATAAAGAAGCTGTACAACGTGCTGTAGAAGAATTCGGTGCATCAGCAGTTGAACCAAATGAAATTTACGGTGTTGAATGCGATATTTACGCACCATGTGCATTAGGCGCAACAGTTAATGATGAAACTATTCCACAACTTAAAGCAAAAGTAATCGCAGGTTCTGCAAATAACCAATTAAAAGAAAATCGTCACGGTGACATCATTCATGAAATGGGTATTGTATACGCACCAGATTATGTAATTAATGCAGGTGGCGTAATTAACGTAGCAGACGAATTATATGGATACAATAGAGAACGTGCACTAAAACGTGTTGAGTCTATTTATGACACAATTGCAAAAGTAATCGAAATTTCAAAACGCGATGGCATAGCAACTTATGTAGCGGCAGATCGTCTAGCTGAAGAGCGCATTGCAAGCTTGAAAAATTCTCGTAGCACTTACTTACGCAACGGTCACGATATTATTAGCCGTCGCTAATCATTCATATATAACTTTTACAAAAGGCGTGGTTACCTCTTATGAGGTTTCCACTTCCTTTTGAATTTATTAGTGGAGGTAGCAACATTGTCTGTAAATCGAATTCTTGTTATTAACCCAGGTAGTACATCCACAAAAATTGGTGTTTTTGATAATGAAAGACCCGTTTTAGAAGAAACGATTCGTCATGACGTAGAACAGATTGGGAAATACAAGCGAATTATCGACCAATATGAGTTTCGAAAAGAAACGATTTTAGAAGTTCTACATTCTCATGGTATTAACATTTCAAAATTAAACGCTGTTTGTGGACGTGGTGGATTACTTCGTCCAATCGAAGGCGGTACGTATACAGTAAACGATGCGATGTTAGAAGATTTAAAAAATGGGTTTAGCGGTCATCACGCTTCAAACCTTGGAGGCATTTTAGCATATGAAATTGCTTCTGGATTAAACATTCCTGCATTTATTGTGGATCCTGTCGTTGTAGATGAGATGGAGCCAGTTGCTCGTATAAGTGGTATTGCTGGTATGGAACGTAAAAGTATCTTCCATGCATTAAATCAAAAAGCAGTTGCTCGTAAAGTAGCCGAACAGTTAAACCACAAATATGAGGATTTAAATTTATTAGTTACACATATGGGCGGTGGTATTACAGTTGGTGCTCATAAAAAAGGAAGAGTAATCGATGTGAATAACGGTTTAAACGGAGAAGGACCATTTAGTCCAGAGCGTGCTGGTACAGTGCCAGTAGGGCAACTAGTAGAAATGTGTTTCTCTGGTGAGTATTACCGAGATGAAATGATTAAAAAGCTTGTCGGACAAGGTGGACTTGTAAGTTTAATCGGTACAAATGATGCGATTAAAGTAGAGAAAATGGTTGAAAAAGGTGATCCTGAAGCAACTCTTATTTATAAAGCAATGGCATATCAAGTTGCAAAAGAGATTGGCGGAGCTAGCGCTGTACTTCACGGGAAAATCGATGCAATCGTATTAACTGGTGGACTGGCATACAGTAAAATTCTTGTCGATGAAATAAAAGAGCGAGTGGACTGGATTGCAGATGTTATCGTACATCCAGGCGAAGATGAGTTAGAAGCGTTAGCAGAAGGAGCACTTCGTGTATTACGTGAAGAAGAAGCTCCAAAAGAATACGTTGTACGTGAAAAAGAAACGGTAGCTAGGGGTTGAGATAATGGCAAAAGAATATGATTTAGTCATCGTTGGCGGCGGTACTGGTGGATATGTTGCTGCAATTCGTGCATCACAACTAGGGTTAAAAACTGCACTAGTCGAAAAAGAAAATCTTGGTGGTACTTGTTTACACAAAGGATGTATCCCTAGTAAAGCTCTTTTACGTAGTGCGGAAGTATATGCAACTGCTAAAAAAAGCGAAGAGTTCGGAGTTATTGCAAGCAATGTAGAACTAAACTTTGCGAAAGTACAAGAGCGTAAAGAGAAGATTGTAACGCAGCTTCATAAAGGCGTTCAACACTTAATGAAACAAGGTAAAATTGATGTGTTTGAAGGTATTGGCCGTATTCTTGGCCCATCTATTTTCTCTCCGATGCCAGGGACAATTTCAGTTGAACTTGCAAGTGGAGAAGAGAATGAAATGTTAATTCCAAAAAATGTACTTATTGCAACAGGTTCTCGTCCAAATTCATTACCAGGTTTAGAATTAGACGGAGAGTACGTAATGTCTTCAGATCATGCCCTAAAAATGGAAACGCTTCCTAGTTCGATTATTATCGTTGGTGGCGGTGTAATCGGTATTGAGTGGGCATCTATGCTTGCTGACTTCGGTGTAGAAGTTACAGTATTAGAGTATGCAAAAACAATATTACCACTAGAAGATCAAGACGTTTCAAAAGAAATGCAACGTCTATTTAAGAAAAAAGGTATTAAAGTGGTAACTGGTGCAAAAGTATTACCAGAAACATTGGTAAAAGATAATGGAGTAACAATCCAAGCTGAACACAACGGTGAAAATAAAGAATTTAAAGCAGAAAAAATGCTTGTATCTGTAGGAAGACAAGCGAATACGCAAAATATTGGCTTAGAGAACACAGATATCGTTGTGGAAAAAGGATACATTCAAACAAATGAGTTTTATCAAACGAAAGAATCGCATATTTACGCAATTGGAGATGTAATCGGTGGCCTGCAACTTGCTCACGTTGCTTCTCATGAAGGAATTGCTGCAGTAGAACATATTGCAGGGAAAGAAGTTACACCAATTGATTACTCTATGGTATCAAAATGCGTATATAGCAGTCCAGAAGTTGCTTCTGTCGGTTTAACAGAACAAGAAGCGAAAGAAAAAGGCTATAAGTTAAAAGTAGGTAAGTTCTCATTCCGCGCAATCGGAAAAGCACTTGTATACGGAGAATCAGATGGTTTCGTAAAACTTGTAGTTGATGAAGAGACAAATGACATTCTTGGTGTTCATATGATTGGACCACATGTAACAGATATGATTTCTGAAGCGGGTCTTGCAAGAGTACTTGATGCAACACCTTGGGAAGTAGCACATACAATTCATCCGCATCCATCATTATCTGAGGCGATTGGTGAAGCAGCACTTGCTGTAGATGGAAGAGCGTTACACGCATAAAAATGTGGATTTAGGAGGTTATGAAAAATGGCAGAAGTAAAAGAAAAGCGCCATGAAGAGCTTGGCTTAAGTGATGAGCAAGTATTAGAAATGTTCCGTACGATGTTACTTGCACGTAAAATTGACGAACGTATGTGGTTATTAAACCGCGCTGGTAAAATTCCATTCGTAATTTCTTGTCAAGGACAAGAGGCTGCACAAGTTGGAGCGGCGTTCGCTCTTGATAGAGAGAAAGATTATGCATTACCATACTACCGTGATATGGGTGTTGTACTAGCATTTGGTATGACAGCTAAAGAGCTTATGTTGTCTGCTTTTGCGAAAGCTGGAGATCCAAACTCTGGTGGTCGTCAAATGCCTGGTCACTTCGGTCAAAAGAAAAATCGTATTGTTACAGGTTCATCTCCAGTAACAACACAAGTACCACATGCAGTTGGTATTGCACTAGCTGGAAAAATGGAGAAGAAAGATTTAGTAACGTTCGTTACATTTGGAGAAGGTTCTTCAAACCAAGGTGACTTCCATGAAGGGGCAAACTTTGCTGGTGTACACAAACTACCTGTTATTTTTATGTGTGAAAATAACAAATATGCAATCTCTATTCCAGTCGAAAAACAATTAGCATGTAAAAACGTATCAGATCGTGCGATTGGTTACGGTATGCCTGGATATACAATAGACGGAAACGATCCACTTGCAGTATATAAAGCTGTAAAAGAAGCAGCAGATCGCGGTCGTCGTGGTGAAGGACCAACTTTAATTGAAACAGTATCATATCGTTTAACAGCACATTCTAGTGACGATGATGATCGTGTTTATCGTGATAAAGAAGAAGTAGAAGAAGCAAAGAAAAAAGATTCAATTATAACATTCGCAGCTTATTTAAAAGAAGCTGGTGTGTTAACTGAGGAATCCGAAAAACAAATGTTAGACGAAATTATGCATATCGTAAATGAAGCAACAGAATATGCAGAAAATGCTCCGTATGCAGCACCTGAAGATGCATTGAAGCACGTATACGCAGAATAGGGGGGAACGTTTCATGGCTGTAATGTCTTATATTGATGCTATTACATTAGCAATGCGCGAAGAAATGGAACGCGATGAGAAAGTATTCGTTTTAGGAGAAGATGTTGGTAAAAAAGGTGGCGTGTTTAAAGCGACACACGGTTTGTATGATCAATTTGGTGAAGATCGTGCGCTTGATGCACCGCTTGCAGAATCTGCAATTGCTGGGGTAGCAATTGGTGCAGCAATGTATGGTATGCGTCCAATCGCTGAAATGCAGTTTGCTGATTTCATCATGCCAGCAGTAAACCAAATTGTTTCTGAGGCAGCAAAAATTCGTTATCGTTCTAATAATGATTGGACTTGTCCAGTTACAATCCGTGCACCATTTGGCGGGGGTGTTCACGGTGCATTGTATCATTCACAATCTGTAGAAGCGATGTTTGCAAACCAACCAGGTTTAAAAATCGTTATCCCTTCTACACCATATGATGCAAAAGGCTTATTAAAAGCAGCCATTCGTGATGAAGATCCAGTATTATTCTTTGAACATAAACGTGCATATCGTTTAATTAAAGGTGAAGTACCGGAGGATGACTACGTATTACCAATCGGAAAAGCAGATGTAAAACGTGAAGGTGATGATATTACAGTTATCACGTACGGATTATGTGTTCATTTTGCTCTTCAAGCGGCTGAAAAGTTAGCACAAGATGGCATCTCTGCACACATTCTTGATTTACGTACTGTATATCCATTAGATAAAGAAGCAATCATTGAAGCAGCTTCTAAAACAGGTAAAGTTCTTCTTGTAACAGAAGACAATAAAGAAGGAAGCATTATGAGTGAAGTGGCAGCAATTATCGCTGAAAACTGTCTATTTGATTTAGATGCGCCAATCGCACGTCTTGCAGGTCCAGACGTTCCAGCAATGCCATATGCACCAACAATGGAAAAATTCTTTATGGTAAATCCAGATAAAGTTGAAAAAGCAATGCGTGAACTTGCGGAATTTTAATCGGGGGGACTATACATGGCTGTAGAAAATATTACAATGCCTCAGCTCGGGGAGAGCGTTACAGAGGGCACAATTAGTAAATGGCTCGTTAATGTTGGCGATCACGTAAATAAGTATGATCCGCTTGCAGAAGTAATGACTGATAAAGTAAATGCTGAAGTACCATCTTCTTTCACGGGTGTTGTGAAAGAGTTAATCGCTGGTGAAGGTGATACGTTAGCTGTAGGTGAAGTAGTTTGTGTTATTCAAGTAGAAGGCGCAGATGAAGTAGCAGCAACAGCTGTTGAGGAAAAAACAAAAGAAGAATCAAAGGCAGAAGTAGCTACGTCTGAAAAAGCACCGAAAGTAAAACAACCAACTGATGGAAAACCACGTTTTTCACCAGCTGTGTTAAAGCTTGCAGGTGAGCATAACGTTGATTTAGATCTAGTAGAAGGTACGGGAGCAAATGGCCGTATCACTCGTAAAGATATTTTAAAGCTAGTGGAATCTGGAAATATCCCACAAGCAGGTGCGGCGAAGAAAGAGGAAGCTGTAGCGGCAGTAGTAGAAGCTCGCCCAGAAGCACCAAAAGCAGCACCAGTAGCGCAAAAAGTAGAAGCTGCGAAACCAGTTTCTGTACCTACAATGCCTGGAGATATCGAAATTCCAGTAACAGGTGTGCGTAAAGCAATCGCAGCAAACATGTTACGTAGTAAACACGAAGCACCACATGCTTGGATGATGATTGAAGTAGATGTGACAAACCTTGTGTCATACCGTAACTCAATTAAAGGTGACTTTAAGAAGCGTGAAGGCTTTAACTTAACGTTCTTTGCTTTCTTCGTAAAAGCAGTAGCACAAGCGTTAAAAGAGTATCCTCAAATTAATTCAATGTGGGCTGGCGATAAAATTGTTCAGAAGAAAGATATTAACCTTTCTATCGCTGTTGCAACAGAGGAAGAACTATTTGTACCAGTAATTAAGCAAGCGGACGAGAAAACAATTAAAGGCATCGCTCGTGAAATTACAGAACTTGCAGGAAAAGTACGTACGAAATCGTTAAAAGCAGACGAAATGCAAGGTGGAACATTTACAATTAATAACACAGGATCATTCGGTTCTGTTCAATCTATGGGTATTATTAATTACCCGCAAGCAGCTATTTTACAAGTTGAATCAATTGTAAAACGCCCAGTAATTATGGATAACGGTATGTTCGGTGCTCGTGATATGGTTAACTTATGTTTATCACTTGATCACCGAGTACTTGATGGTTTAATTTGTGGTAAGTTCTTAGGACGTGTTAAAGAAATTTTAGAAAACATGTCAGAAAATAATACATCTGTATATTAATAAAAAGCTCGCTTATGCGAGCTTTTTATTATCTTATTTCTTCATCTACATCCTACTATATGTATAAATATCTTTCCCAGTAATCTTACAATAAACGATTATGTATTAGGAATTTACGAAAATACATTGCTGATATATGGTATATGGATATAAAATAAGAAAAGAATAATTTTTTTGGCAAATCTTACTGACGAAACTGTAGTATAATATATTGTATTGTATGAAAAAGAGAGTTATTCTATATAAGTGTTTTATAGATAATGTGTAATCAGTCGTCAAAACATGAAGAATGTTGACTCCTGGTTTTTTATTTTTGCCGTAACAATGTTTCAGGAGGATGTCATGAAAAGAAGTACCGAGTTTCTAAAAAGTTTAGATGTAAAATTAATTTTAATTTTGTGTGCACTATGTGTGACGAGTATAGCTGCTATATATAGCAGTCAGCAAACGGGACAGTATGGAGCTGCAAACTTTGCTATGAAACAAGGTGTTAACTACATAATTGGGGTTGTATTGTTACTTCTTGTTGCAAGCATCGACTTAGATCAATTGCAAAAATTATCTTGGCCACTTTATATTGCCGGGTTTGGTTCACTTATTCTTTTGAAAATACTACCGGTTTCCACCTTCACACCTGAAAAATTAGGTGCAAAAAGATGGTTCGTTTTTCCAGTACTTGGACAAATTCAGCCGTCTGAGTTTTTCAAAATTGCATTGCTTCTTGTAGTAGCAAGCATAGCTGTGAAACATAATGCGCAGTATATGGCGAGGACATTCCAAACGGATTTAAAATTAGTAGGTAAAATTATGCTAGTTTCTCTTCCGCCTATGGCTGTTGTATATAGCCAACCGGATACAGGTATGGTGTTCTTATATGCTGCTGCTATTGCATGTATTTTATTTATGTCAGGTATTCAAAAGAAATTGATAGCATTATGTACAGTTATTCCGTTGACCATATTATCTGCTTTAATATTTATTTTCTTTAAGTATCCAGATTTTTTCTATAATAAGTTAGTTACTTTACTAAAACCTCACCAACAGTCGCGTATTGTAGGTTGGTTAAATCCATTTGAAAATGCAGATCAAGGTTATCAAACACAGCAATCGATTTTAGCTGTAGGTAGTGGAGGAATGGAAGGTAAAGGATACGGTGGAGGAAGCGTCTATATCCCAGAGAAGCATACTGACTTTATTTTCGCTACAATTGCCGAAGAAGGTGGATTTATCGTAGCAGCCTTAGTTGTCTTCTTGTTCCTATTACTACTATATCGAACAATTATTATTGGTTATTCCGCTGATAATTTATTTGGTACATTATTATGCGCTGGATCAATCGGTATATTAACAGTTCAAATATTCCAAAACATCGGTATGATCGTTGGATTAATGCCTGTAAAAGGTATTGCATTACCTTTCTTATCGTATGGGGGAAGTTCCTTATTCTCAAATATGATTATGATGGGGCTCATACTATCGGTACGGAAAACGTATAAAAAATATATGTTTTCAGTTAAGTAAAAAAAGCTGGTTCGTTTTTAAACGAACCAGCTTTTTTACATATATGCTCATAAACGTTGCAAACTAAAACAGGATAGCAGTTTGAGACGGGTAAGGAGTGCAAAGTGATGCATATGCATATTTTTGAAGGAGCACGGCATCTTTCTAATAGTGAATGGGTTATTCGGGCTATTATAGCATACATATTTTTAATATTAGTTGCGAAAGCGATGGGGCAAAGGTCTATCGCACAACTTCGTTTTTTAGATGTTGTATTAGTGTTATTGCTTGGTGGGAATATTTCTAACGCATTGTCTGATGAAAAAGTAGGGTTACTGGGCTCGATGATTACAACGTTCATACTTGTTGTACTTCATATTATAAGCTCAGTTTTAATGCTGAAATGGGATAGATGGAGACGTTTTTTAGAGCCAGCACCTATTATTCTTATACATAATGGTTCCATTGATTTTAGCAATTTGAAAAAGGCGAGAATTACCGTAGAATATTTGTTTTCGGAACTTCGTATGCGAAATGTGAGCGATATTCAAACGATTAAATTAGCATTATGGGAAGCAAACGGTGTCGTTTCTATATTTCGGTATCCAGAATATGAAGCAGTTTCGCGGCTTGATCTTAAAGTGGCGGGAAAAAAATCTCCAGTTTCTTTTGTATTAGTAAAGGATGGGAGGATACAGAAAGATGTTCTTGCATTATTAGGAAAAACAGAAGCGTGGGCGAGAGAATTTCTAGAGGAGAGTACAGAAGTGGAATCTATTATGTTAGCTACAGTAGATGAATCACATAAAATAAATATTTTGTTAAAAAAATGAAAAATATACGCATTTTGTCGTTTCGAACATATGATACAATAGTGTGGACAACGAAAAAGGAGGCGATACGGTGGGATATGTAGAAGAATTACGAAAAATAGTTGGTCATCGCCCTTTAATTTTAGTTGGTGCTGTTGTACTCGTTATAAATGAAAATGGATATGTTTTATTGCAGCAGCGGACAGAGCCGTACGGAAAATGGGGGCTACCTGGCGGGCTAATGGAGCTTAGTGAATCACCAGAAGAAACAGCTTATCGTGAAGTATATGAAGAGACAGGAATAAAAGTGAAGAACTTGCGACTAATCAATGTATTTTCTGGAGCGAACTACTTTACAAAATTAGAAAACGGTGATGAATTTCAATCTGTAACAACCGCCTATTATACGGATGAATACGAAGGGGATTTTGTTATGAATAAAGAAGAAGCAGTTCAGCTTAAATTCTTTTCAGTAACAGAACTACCTGACTATATTGTAGGATCGCATAAAAAAATGATTGCTGAATATATGAAGATTATGGAAAAAAAGATATAATAATAGTGAAAGAAATACAAAAACACAGCTCTGGTTGGTAGTCCAGACGCATGATTTCATGTCAGTAACCTTCCCCTCCGGGATGTCCCGTATTTCTAATCTTTTAAAGGAGGGGCTGTCAATGGATTTGACAGTATATCACGATGGCCAATTTTTTGTTGGAATCATTACATGTAAAGAAAAAGGGAAATTGTATGGGGCGAGGTATATTTTTGGGGCGGAACCGTCAGATGAAGAAGTGCTTATGTTTGTGAATGGTTCACTTTTAGAGCATTTTCAGCACTTTGCAAAATGTGGTGTAGAAGTTAAAGAAAAACAGCGTCCTAAAAACATAAAGCGTATCATACGACAAGCAGCAAAAGAAACAACTATTAAACGTTTTACTAAGGCGCAAGAGGCGATTAGTTTATCTTATGAATTGCATAAACAAGAAAAGAAACTGCAGTCTAAAGAGAAGCGAGAAGCTGAAAAAGAAAGAAGACGTTTAATGAAAGTACAAAAAGCAAAGCAAAAACATCGTGGTCATTAAAGAAAAGGTGTTAGAGCAAGAGCTCTAACACCTTTTCTATACTTAAATACAAGTAAACTTACTTGTATTTCATAAACATTAACTGGTAAGATACAAATAGGTAGTTTTAGAGGAGGGAAAAGAGTGATTAATTTTAACTTTTTTATGAATGATGTTGTCCGCCAAGCGCGTGAAGAGATTGTCTCTGCTGGATATACAGAATTGACGACGCCGGAAGCGGTAGAAGAAGCGTTTAAAAGAAATGGAACAACACTTGTAATGGTAAACTCTGTATGTGGTTGTGCAGGTGGTATTGCTCGTCCTGCTGCTGCGCATTCCGTACATTATGATAAACGTCCTAACCACCTTGTAACGGTGTTTGCAGGTCAAGATAAAGAAGCGACAGCAAGAGCGCGTGAATATTTCGAAGGGTACCCACCTTCTTCTCCATCATTTGCTTTATTAAAAGATGGAAAAATTGTAACGATGGTAGAGCGTCATGAAATTGAAGGTCATGAACCGATGCAAGTTATTGCGAAACTACAATCATATTTCGAAGAGAATTGTGAAGAACTATAAAAAATAAGAGAAAAGGCGGCACGTCCACAATCAAGTGGATGTGCCGCCTTTTTTATTTATTATTAAAATTTCTGAGATATGCATAGTTGTGTTGTTTTATGCATCATTTTATACATAACAAACAGCATTTATATTGTTTTATTATTTATTTTTATTTTATATATTGCATAAAAATAAAAGTGCTGATACAATACAAACATCGAATAAATATTCTATTAAACTTTTAAATATACATTATTAGGGGGAAGAAAGATGAAGAAGTTAGTATCAATATCGTTTGCACTTATTTTAATTGTAAGTATATTCAGCGCTTGTAGTAATGGGGAATCGAAAGAAACAAAAGGAAATAAAAAAGTACTCGTAATGGGAACTTCAGCAGATTATAAACCTTATGAATATGTAGATGCGTCAAAGAGCGATGAAATTATTGGCTTTGATGTTGATGTTGCTAAATATATCGGAAAAGAACTTGGGTATGAAGTGAAAGTGAAAGATATGGATTTTGGTGGTTTATTAGCATCTCTTAGTTCAGGAAAAGTTGATTTCGTAATGGCAGGTATGACGCCAACTGCAGAGCGTAAAAATAATGTTGATTTTACAGATATTTATTTTGTTGCGAAAAATATGGTCGTTTCTAAAAAGGATTCTAACATTAAATCTGTAGAGGATTTAAAAGGGAAAAAAGTAGGGGTACAAACAGGGTCTATTCAAGAAGAGAAAGCTTCAGAATTTAAAAAACAAGTAGATTTCCAAGTTGAGGGACGTGACCGTATACCAGAAATCGTACAAGAAATTAAAGCTGGTCGTTTTGACGCTGCAATTATAGAAGATACAGTTGCTAAAAATTATTTAGAGAAAATGAAAGATTTACAAGGAATTGAAATTAAAGAAGCACCAGAAGAAGTTGGAGCAGCAATTGCCCTTCCGAAAAACAGTGATAAAACAGCTGAATTTAATAAAGTAATTAAAAAAATGCAAGAAAGTGGAGAAATGGATAAATTAGTGAAGAAATGGTTTGGCAGCGGAAAATAAGCTGCCTTTCACTTTTCTGTGAGGGGAATGAAAAGAATGAACTTAGATTTTTCGGCGATTACGCCTTCGATACCATATATACTAAAAGGTTTAGAAGTTACTTTGAAAATTGTAGCAGTATCAGCTTTAGCAGGATTTATTTTAGGAACGCTATTAGCACTTTGTAAAATTGCTAGAATACGAGCATTAAATATAGCAGCAGATTTTTATACATCAATTTTTCGTGGTACACCCCTTGTATTGCAATTAATGATTATTTATTTCGGCGTCCCACAAATAATTGGTTATGAAATACCAGCATTCTTAGCTGCTGTACTTGCATTTAGCTTGAATTCAGGTGCATACATGTCAGAAGTAATTCGTGCTGGTATTCAAGCGGTTGATAAAGGACAAACAGAAGCAGCAATGGCTTTAGGGATACCGTACGGAAAAATGATGAGAAATATTATTTTCCCTCAAGCATTAAAAAATATATTACCAGCGCTTGTGAACGAATTTGCGACACTTACGAAAGAATCGGCTGTAGTAACAGTAATAGGCGCGACTGATTTAATGCGTCGTGCTTACATTGTAGGCGGTGAGACATTTAAATATCTTGAACCATTACTTTTTGTTGGACTGATTTATTATATGTTAGTCATTATTCTTACATTAGTCGGGAAGGCAATTGAAGGGAGAATGAAGAAAAGTGATTAAAATTGAAAACCTTCATAAATCATTTGGTAAAAACGAAGTATTAAAAGGAATTACAACAACAATTGAAAAAGGGGAAGTAGTCGCAATTATAGGGCCTTCTGGATCAGGAAAATCAACATTTTTACGTTGTATGAATATGTTAGAAGCACCAACGGATGGTCACATTTGGATTGGGACGGAAGAAGTAACGAATCCGAAAACGAATGTTATGCATGTTCGTGAAAATGTCGGTATGGTATTTCAGCATTTTCACTTATTTCCTCATATGACTGTATTAGAAAATATTACGTATGCTCCTATCAATGTAAAAGGGGTAACGAAGCAAGAAGCTGAAAAGAAAGCTGAGAAACTTTTAGAAAAGGTTGGATTAGTAGATAAAAAAGATACGTATCCCAATCGTCTTTCGGGAGGACAAAAGCAACGTGTAGCAATTGCAAGAGCGTTAGCGATGGAACCGGAAGTTATGTTATTTGATGAACCGACATCGGCGCTAGATCCAGAGATGGTGAAAGAAGTGTTAGAAGTTATGAAATCGTTAGTTACGACAGGAATGACGATGGCTATCGTTACACATGAAATGGGCTTTGCAAAAGAAGTGGCAGATCGTGTTCTTTTCTTGGACGGAGGAAAGCTTGTAGAAGATAGTGCGCCAGAAGAATTTTTTGCAGCGCCGAAAAGTGAACGTGCGCAACAATTTTTACAAAAAATATTGTAATATGAAAAGGTTATGTGAATAATAAGTAGAAAAGGATGACATTGTGTCATCCTTTTTTTATACTAGCTGTAAATACGTTTATACATATAGGAGTAATGATATGTTTAAAATTGGATATCGTACAGTAAAAACAGCAATAGGGACAGGTGCGGCAGTTTTTATTGCTCAGTTATTAGGGTTAGAATTTTATAGTTCAGCAGGTATTTTAGTTATTTTATGTGTACAAAATACGAAGCGCAAATCACTTCAAGTGTCGTTACATCGTTTTCTAGCGTGTGTATTATCAATGGCATTCGCGTTTTGTATTTTTGAAACGATTGGCTATACACCACTTGCAATTAGCATATTGTTACTTACATTTATTCCGACTGCAGTAATGCTTAAAATTCAAGAAGGTATTGTCACGAGTTCAGTTATTGTTATGCATCTATATTCATTGAAGCAAATTACATGGCTTATAGTTGGAAATGAAATTGCTATATTAACGATAGGGATTAGCGTGGCGTTATTAGTAAATATGTATATGCCGAGTAGTGAAAATAAGCTAAAAGAGTATCAGGATAAAATAGAGAATAATTTTAAAACGATTTTGTTTGAAATGGTTGTGTATTTACGAAATCGAGAAAGTAGTTGGAGTGGAGCAGAACTCATTGAAACCGAGAATATGTTAAATGAAGCAAGAGATTTATCGTTTAAAAAACTTGAGAATGCATTTATGCGAGAAGATGATTATTACTATCGTTATTTTAATATGCGTATGCAACAATTCGAAATTTTAGAGCGAATGATACCACTAGCAGCTTCTTTATCGTGGACATATGAACAAGCTGACATGATTGCAGATGTTGTTGAAAACATTGGTAATGCTATTAGCCCTGAGAGTACTGGCGTTATTTCCTTAAGGCAGCTTCAAGAAATGAGGGGATTATTTAGAGACATGCCATTGCCAGCTACACGCGAAGAATTTGAGATACGTGCGAAACTTGTTCAACTTGTGTATGAAATGGAACAATATTTACTCATTAAAAGTCGCTTTAAGGGAAAGGATAATATAAAAGAACTTATATAGAAGGTAGGAATTATCTATGCCGTATCTTCTCTCTATCATATTATGTCTTTCTTTATCGCCGATTTGGCCTCTTGGGGATAATCCACGTGCCGGAGATCCTTTTATTATTGTAAATAAAGCAACGAATAAATTAGCTTACATTGACGATGGAAAGATTCAAAAGGTTTTTCCAGTAGCGACAGGGAAAACGAATGAATTAACTCCAGAAGGAAATTTTGATGTTGTAATGAAAGCAAAGGATCCGTATTACATTGCGAAGGATATTCCAGGTGGATCGCCAAAAAATCCACTTGGGTCAAGGTGGATTGGATTTAATGCAAGAGGAACTGATGGAAGTAAATATGGAATACATGGAACAAACCAACCGAGTTCAATTGGAAAGTATATTTCACAAGGGTGTATAAGAATGAAGAAAAACGATGTGGAATATTTGTTTGATCGCATTCCAATTGGAACGAAAGTATGGATTGTGAAATCGAAAAAATCATTTCAGCAATTGGCAAAAGAAAAAGGAGCCGTTGCATATGAAAAAGCCAACGAAAAGGTTGGCTTTTTCTATTATAATAAGTTGTCTTGACATGTGTACATAACCGTGCGTTAATGAGAGTATAGAAAGATAAAATTAGATAAAGGGGTTGCTCATATGTACTTGAATCCAAAACTTTCGTATATGCAGTTTTTTATGGGATTTCTATTTGTTATTACATTCATATTGGCAACTTTTAATATATGTTCTTATCTTGTAGCGATTGTATGTATGGCATTACTTAATCTCACTTTTGTTATTGGGGCATTTCAGCAGAAACAATATACAAGTTTTGTAATAGCGCTTGTAATGTCATTTTCCTTTAGTATTGTAGCGATTGTGTTTTATATAAAATAAACCATCTCGATGTCGAGATGGTTTATTTTGTTATGTGTAAAAAGTAAAAAAAGGACGAACACATCGCCCTTTTTACCAAAACATACTCGCGCCAGCAAGTAATGTTGTTACAAGCATAGAAATTAGCATCACATAAACCATAACTTTTTGAGCTTTTTTATGCATCGTTATACCTCCTTGCA
Source organism: Bacillus sp. XB1 (assembly GCF_053557995.1). Classification (NCBI taxonomy): domain Bacteria; kingdom Bacillati; phylum Bacillota; class Bacilli; order Caryophanales; family Bacillaceae; genus Bacillus; species Bacillus sp. XB1. The sequence goes on from NZ_JBNRIL010000002.1 coordinate 682,616, forward strand.
AATCAGTACAATTTCATTGTAACGAGAAATGAAATTATGGACAAGGGGAGAGTGAGGACAAAATTCGGGAGGGGATTGCAAAATATAACAGGAAATTTGAGAGTGTGTAGAGAATATAGTAAAAGGGTATATTGTTAATTTTTAGTTGGGCAAGCTGAAGAATGGAGATACGATGATGAAAATATACGAAACAGATCGTTTATACTTAAGGGAAATTGATGAGTCGTATGCTGAAACAGTTCTTCAATATTACGACAGAAATCGTGAATTTTTAAAAGCTTGGGAAGAGTATAGACCGGATGATTTTTTTACGCTAGATTATCAAAAGAAAAAGTTGCAAAAGGATAGAAAAGAGTTCGAAGAAGGGAAAATCATCAGACTATGGATTTTTAAAAAGGGTGATGATACGAAAATAATTGGGTGTATTTCATTTAATTTAATCGTTCGTGGCATTTATCAATCTTGTGTACTCAGTTATAAATTAGATAAAGCAGAGTTAAACAAAGGGTATACGACAGAAGCGCTTAGAAAAGCAATTCAAGTTGCTTTTGGGGAATTTCAGTTACATCGTATAGAAGCTCCGATTATGCCTCGTAATTTAGCATCTATACAAGTAGTAACGAAGATAGGTTTTCAATATGAAGGCGTGTCTAGGAAGATGTTAATGGTAAATGGCGTGTGGGAAGATCATATGCGCTGGGTATTGTTAAATGAGTAATAGAAAGCAGATGGTTATCTAGACATGTAAACCATCTGTTTTTTGTCTTGTATTTCGAAACTTTTGCGAAATTCTGTTATAATTAATAGTGTTACATACATAATGGTAGTGCAGGAGGCGCAGTCTTATGATTAATCAAGAACGTTTAGTAAATGAATTTATGGAATTAGTACAAGTAGATTCTGAAACGAAATTTGAAGCAGAAATCTGCAAAGTATTAACGAAGAAATTCACAGATTTAGGTGTAGAAGTATTTGAAGATGACACAATGGCTGTAACTGGTCATGGTGCAGGTAACTTAATTTGTACTTTACCAGCAACAAAAGATGGTGTTGATACAATTTACTTTACTTCTCATATGGATACAGTAGTTCCTGGTAATGGAATTAAGCCTTCTATTAAAGATGGATATATCGTATCAGATGGTACAACAATTTTAGGTGCGGATGATAAAGCTGGATTAGCATCAATGTTCGAAGCAATCCGTGTTTTAAAAGAGAAAAATATCCCTCATGGTAAAATTGAATTTATTATTACAGTCGGAGAAGAATCAGGTCTTGTTGGTGCAAAAGCATTAGACCGTGAGCGTATTACAGCGAAATATGGCTACGCATTAGATAGCGATGGAAAAGTTGGTGAAATCGTTGTTGCAGCTCCAACACAAGCGAAAGTGAACGCAATTATTCGCGGAAAAACAGCTCACGCTGGTGTAGCGCCGGAGAAAGGTGTATCTGCAATTACTATCGCAGCGAAAGCAATTGCGAAGATGCCACTTGGTCGCATTGACTCTGAAACGACTGCAAATATTGGACGTTTTGAAGGTGGTACACAAACGAATATCGTTTGCGATCATGTACAAATCTTTGCAGAAGCTCGTTCTTTAATCAATGAGAAAATGGAAGCACAAGTTGCGAAAATGAAAGAAGCATTTGAAACAACTGCAAAAGAAATGGGCGGGCATGCAGACGTTGAAGTAAACGTTATGTACCCAGGATTTAAATTTGCTGATGGCGATCACGTTGTAGAAGTTGCAAAACGTGCAGCTGAAAAAATTGGTCGTACACCTTCTCTTCACCAAAGTGGTGGCGGAAGTGATGCAAACGTAATTGCAGGACATGGTATCCCAACAGTTAACTTAGCAGTTGGTTATGAAGAAATTCATACAACAAACGAGAAGATTCCTGTTGAAGAATTAGCAAAAACAGCAGAATTAGTTGTTGCAATTATTGAAGAAGTAGCGAAGTAATGAAATAGAAAAAGCGTGTAAATCAATTGTGATTTACACGCTTTTTATTTTGATTCGATTGCTTTGACAAGACGTATAAGCCAATATAAGAAAACCTATGGAAGTATATACGTTGTTGCTACATGTACTAGACGAAGGAATAATCCTAACGTATTCATATTGAAAATCGGAAGTAGTAAATAATTAATTGCAATGATTAATATAACTACAAGGCATGTATAGTTGAGTTTATCCCGCTATTTGCCGGACAGTAAGCTCCCTACCTCAAAATTCTGCGAAAGTAAAGAAGTTAAGTGGGGGCCCTGCTGCCCGCAAAAACCCGATTGGTGAGGCTGATTAAAGTTTCACTTTATTAGTTGATCTCATCATAATCAGACCCTTTCACATATATATCCTCTTTATATCGATTATAAAAAAGAACAAGTAATTATTATAACTATTGTGCAAAATTTGATATAATGAAAGAACGAACGTTCTGATTAGGGAGTGAGTACTATGCGAGAAATGTATCCGAAAAATGGTCGTGTTATTTTACATGTAGATATGAATTGCTTTTTCGCATCTGTTGAAATTGCTCATGATCCATCATTACAAGGAAAGCCATTAGCGGTTGCTGGAAATGAAAAAGAGAGAAAAGGAATTATTATAACATGTAGTTATGAGGCGAGAGAATACGGAATACGTACGACGATGCCCCTTTGGGAAGCGAAAAGGTTATGCCCGCAATTAGTTGTAAGGCGTCCTAATTTCACATTATATCGCGAAGCTTCATTTCAAATGTTTCAAGTCCTTTCCCGTTTTACAGAAAAGATACAACCAGTCTCAATAGATGAAGGATATTTAGATATTACAGATTGCTACGCACTTGGTTCGCCTCTTGAAATAGCAAAGATGATTCAACAAGCACTATTAACAGAGTTGCAGCTTCCGTGTAGTATCGGAATTGCTCCAAATCTTTTCCTAGCAAAAACAGCTTCTGATATGAAAAAACCTCTCGGTATTACCGTACTTCGAAAACGTGATATTCCAGAAATGATTTGGACACTTCCAGTTGAAGCAATGCATGGGATTGGAGAAAAAACAGCTGAAAAATTAAATGAAATTCATATACATACAATTGAACAGTTAGCGAAGGGAGACGAGCATATCATTCGCGCTAAAATTGGGAAGCACGGTATTGATTTACAAAAGCGTGCAAAAGGTACGGATGATAGGGAAGTGGATCCGAGTCAAATGGGCCAACATAAAAGTGTCGGTAACTCGATGACTTTTTCAAAGGATATGGATGAAGAGAAAGAATTGCTTGATATGTTAGAACGTTTATCAAAATCAGTGAGTAAAAGATTACAAAAGCGAACCCTTGTCAGCTATAATATTCAAATTATGATTAAATACCATGATAGGCGAACAGTAACACGGAGTAAGCAATTGAAAAATGCAATTTGGGAAGAACGCGATATTTTTCAAGCAGCATCCCGTTTATGGAAGCAACATTGGGATGGTGATTCCGTTCGTTTACTAGGTGTTACAGCTACTGAAATAGAGTGGAAGACAGAATCGGTGAAACAATTAGATTTGTTTTCATTTGAAGAGGATGCGAAAAAAGAACCACTACTTGCTGTCATTGATCAAATTAATGATAAGTATGGAACACCGATTTTACAACGAGGTAGTCAACTACTACGTAAGCAAGAGAAGTCGTTTCAACAAAAGTTAGAAAATAAATTTATGTAGAAGGTGTCATGAAGTAGTAAAATCATGACACCTTTCCTATTATACAGGTACCAAGTGATACGAGAGCATTTGTCCGTAACCCAGCCATTCGGTGTCTCCATTGTCTTTCCATTCCAATGCAAGCTCCTACAATAATTGCGATAACTAATCTGAATACAATGTCGTACCATACCATCATGGTCACCTCCATATATAAATATGTGTTATGTTTTTTAGAATGAGCGGGGAATATCCACTCATTCTTATTTTTACAACCAGCTATGAAACTTTTTAATATAAAGCTTTTTTAGGAACTGTGTTAAAAAAGCGTAGCCTAATAGTATTCCTACTAACCAAGGGAAGTAGTTAAGTGGCAATGCTTGCAAACCAACGGCTGCACCAAGTGGTGAGAATGGAATATAAATCCCGATTGCCATAATAAGAGCGGTTAATAAAACGACTGGTGTTGATGCAGTGCTTTGAATAAATGGAATCTTTTGTGTTCTTATCATGTGAACAATTAAAGTTTGTGTTAACAATCCAACGACAAACCAACCGGACTGGAATAATGATTGCTCGCTCGGTGTATTTGCACCAAATACATTCCACATGACTACGTATGTGATAATATCAAATACGGAACTAATTGGGCCGATAGAAATAATGAAGCTTCGTAAGTTTGCAGTATCCCATTTTCGTGGTTTTTCTAGAAACTCTTTATCCATTTTGTCCCATGGAATAGAAAGTTGTGAAATATCATAAAGTAAGTTTTGAATTAAAAGATGAATGGCAAGCATCGGTAAAAAAGGAATGAAAGCACTTGCTACTAACACGCTAAACACATTACCGAAGTTAGAGCTAGCTGTCATCTTAATATATTTTAAAATATTTCCGAATGTAGTACGTCCTTCTAAAATACCTGCTTCTAATATAGTTAAACTTTTTTCGAGTAGAATAATATCGGAAGCTTCTTTCGCAATATCAGTAGCAGTATTAACAGATATTCCGACATCAGCTTCACGTAATGCTACAGCATCGTTAATGCCGTCTCCCATGTAACCTACAGTGTGTCCATTTCCTTGTAATGCGTGTATAATACGAGATTTTTGCATTGGATTAAGCTTCGCAAATACAGTCGTTTCTTCAGCAAGTTTTGCTAATGCTTTATCTGGTAAAGAATGAATCTCGTAACCGAGGATTGGTTCGCCGATATCTAATCCAACTTCTTTACAAACCTTTCTTGTAACAATTTCGTTATCGCCAGTTAAAATTTTCACTTGTACACCATGTTTTTGTAATGCTTGAATTGCAGCTGCTGCAGATGGTTTCGGTGGATCTAAAAAGCCGATATATCCACTGAGAATCATATCAGTTTCGTCTTTTACTGCGTACTCTGTATCATTTATTCTTCTATCTTTTTTATAAGCCACAGCAATAACTCGCATACCTTCACTATTTAGTGTCTCACTTAGTTTTTTGACATTTGAACGTATTTCCTCGGTGAGTGGAACGATTTTTTCATCCACTTCAGTGTAGTTACAAATTGATAAAATTTCTTCTACGGCACCTTTACAAACCATTGTATGTTCACCTGAAATATCCTTTACGATAACTGACATACGCCGGCGGGCGAAATCGAATGGAATTTCATCTAGCTTTTGAAAAGCTGATGGATTAAATTTATTGTTTTCCTCTGTATGCTTAATAACAGCTTTATCTATTAAATTTTTCAATCCAGTTTGATAGAAACTATTTAAATAGGCAAATTGCAAGACGCGATTGCATTCATTTCCCTTGGGATCTAAGTGACGAACAAGGACCACTTTATCTTCTGTTAAAGTTCCGGTTTTATCTGTACAAAGAATGTTCATAGCACCTAAGTTTTGAATAGAATTTAGCTGTTTTACAATTACTTTTTGTTTAGACATGTTAACGGCACCTTTAGCTAAATTAGCAGTTACAATCATTGGTAACATTTCAGGTGTAAGGCCAACAGCAACGGCAATAGCGAAGAAGAAAGCTTCTTGCCAATCTCCTTTTGTGAATCCATTAATGAGAAGGACAATAGGTGCCATAATAAGCATGAATGTAATTAAGAGCCAGCTTACTTTGTTTACACCTTTATCAAAGCTTGTTTCTACACGCTTTCCAATTACCTTATTTGCTAAAGAGCCGAAATACGTATCGGTACTTGTTGAGATGACAACAGCTTTTGCGCTGCCACTTACAATATTTGTTCCCATGAAACAAAGGTTTTCCATATCGAGTGGATTGTAATTTTTTTTCATGTTTTTCGGTAAGATATGCTTATTTTCTGTATGGTAGCAGTGTTCGTATTTTTCTACAGGAAGTGCTTCCCCTGTCAAAGAAGATTGATTAACAAATAAATCTTTAGCGGATACAACACGCACATCAGCTGGAACGATATCACCAGCTGAAAGGGAAATAATATCGCCAGGTACAAGTTCCTCAATTGGAATTTCTGTTGTGTAATTTCGGTTTAAATTCTTTACATTTTTTGTTTCATGTACAAATCCATTTATTCTAAATACGCTCGCAGTTGTTCGAACCATAGCTTTTAACTTATCGGCAGCTTTTTGAGAACGAAATTCTTGGGAGAACCGAATCGTTGCACTAAGTAGGACCATTACAGATACGACAATCGTTCCTTGCATATCATCTGTGAAAAAGGAGAGTGCTCCAAGAGCTAATAAAACGAAAATAAATGGATTTTTAAATGCCAATAGAAATTGAATGTACCACGGCGCCATTTTATTATGAGCTATTTCATTCGGACCATATAAAGAAAGTCTACGAGACGCTTCTTGTTTAGATAATCCATCTTGTGTTGTTTCTAAAAGTTTTAACGCAGAGCTTACATCTTGTGTTGCAACCTCCACTAATAATTCGTTATTTGTTTTCATGCTATCTTGCTCATAAGCATGCTTTGTTTCTTGTCTTTGTAAATTAAACATCGGTAGTTCCTCCTCTGTCATGAAGGAGGAAACAATCTGTTACCTAACTATTTGAAATGGTGAGGAACAGTTTCTTTCCTACCTACATGATGAAATATGAATGTAAAACGTATGGGTATCTGGGCCGAATCATCAATTGCCAACTGTTCCTCACCTCCGTACAATTTAGTAGTTTCTGAATATGCTATGTTTGTTTCATAGTAAGGTGCATATAGACGTAAAAAGACCTTTACTCAAAACGAGTAAAGGTCTGAATTCGCAGTTAAAAGAGTCCACAACAAAGACTGTTAGTAGATATAAATAAAAACAGTTTTTGTGTATGACAAAATACATGCACCTCTCCCTCGTTGAGTTTTAGCACTGTATAGCATAGGTACTGAAACCAGCTACGTTAAAAAAGGCCTTCATTCCGACCTTTCCTGTTGACCCATTGGCGTCTCTCGACATTTTTGGGCAGCAGCGTTTCTCTATACAGGAGCCTCACCTAACAGAGACCATATTCAATTACATGTTGATGTTAGCACTGTAAAATCTTAGTGTCAATATCTTTTTTATCTGTGTTTTTAAAATATTAAATGGATTTATAATAGATATATGGGATGAAATGCATGATATTGATTATAAATAATATGGAAAATAAATGTTTTTATAAAAGGGGAATTTGTAATGGTACCACAAAATTTTATTATAAATATTGAGAATCAAAAATGGTTGTTTAATGAGCAGGAAGATTTATGTTCTCATGGAGAAATATATTTAAATATGGCTGGAACGATTATTACGCAGGCAGGTATGGATGAGGAATGGGGAATAAGTGAATCAGCTTTAGCTTTGTTACGAACTTTAGATAAAGAATATATTTGTGATATTGAAAATGAAGAGGGGCTTATTTTGCACGGATGTGGCACTATGCTAATGTTAGGATGCCCAATTTCAATTCATTGGACTATAAACCATATAGGTAAAAACGTGATTTTAAAGGACTTTGTCAAAGTTATTTCTACTGATCAAAAGGCTATATACTATGAAGGACTTCATATAGAATTGAATGAAAATGAATATAGAAGACAAATTGTTTCTTTTGCACTACAAGCAAAAGAATTATTTAATAAATCAAGTGACAAGATAATTTTAGATGAGTTTGATCAAAGGATGTATACAAACTTTTGGACGGAATATGACGATTTACTAAATAAGTATAAATAAAAAAGCACTGTAACCAGTGCTTTTTTATTTATAGATTACGAGATTGTAGGGTTTTCAAAAATAACAATCTCTGAACTGTTTGTAGTTGAAACACGTTGGGCGTAATATGTTAAAGCTGAAGAAATATATGCTGGTAACGTATCATTTGTATGTGATGTTGTATATTCATGGATTAATTCCTTTAAAGTTGTCCATTCTAATTGTGCTGGGTGATCAGACACGAAAGAACTTACCCAGCGATCAAATGAAGATGAAAAATCAGTTTGTAAACGAAATACTTCTTTCATAATAAAACGCTCCCTTAAAATGTAGTATAATCATTTTACCATAAAACACGAACGATAGCTAAATTTTTTAAGTATAATGTTCGTGTTATATAGTTGTCTAGATGATTGGTTATGTAAATTCAATTTGCCATTTGAAATAACATTCCGTAAGATGAGAGATAGAGTATATTTAGAGCTGGAGGAAAGAAAGTGGAATTTGTATTTTTAGGAACTGGTGCAGGTGTTCCTTCAAAAGGAAGGAACGTTTCAGCAATTGCTTTACAATTGTTAGAAGAACGAGGACAAACTTGGTTATTTGATTGTGGCGAGGCCACGCAACATCAAATATTACATACATCTGTACGTCCGCGCCGCATTGAAAAAATATTTATTACGCATTTACATGGCGATCATATTTTTGGATTGCCTGGTTTATTAGGTAGCCGTTCATTTCAAGGAGGAACTACGCCTTTAACGGTGTATGGACCGAAAGGAATTAAACAATTTATTGAAGTGGCATTATCGGTAAGTACGACACATGTGAAATATCCACTTGAAGTTGTGGAGATAACAGAAGAAGGTACCGTATTTGAAGATAATGAATTTTATGTAGAAACGAAAAGATTGTCACACGGTATAGAATGTTTTGGATATCGTATTGTAGAGAAAGATATACAAGGTGCTCTTTTAGTTGATAAGTTGCTTGAGATGGGTGTGAAACCAGGTCCAATCTTTAAACGTTTAAAAGATGGTGAAGCAGTTGAATTAGAGGATGGCACGATATTAAATGGAAATGAGTTTATCGGCCCACCTCAAAAAGGAAGAATTATTACTATCTTAGGTGATACGCGATATTGCGAAGCGAGTAGGGAGCTTGCGCAAGATGCAGATGTACTTGTCCATGAAGCGACTTTCGCAGCAGAAGATGAGCAACAAGCGTATGATTATTTTCATTCTACATCTAAGCAAGCTGCGAGCATTGCACTTCAGGCAAATGCGAAGCGACTAATATTAACTCACATTAGTTCTCGCTATCAAGGAGATACATATAAGGAATTATTGAAAGAGGCTAGAGAGTTGTTTTCTAATACAGAAATAGCGACGGATTTGAAATCATTCCCAGTAGAAAAATGATAATTTTATAAAAAATGGTAACGGCGGGTTACCATTTTTTTATGTCTAAAAAAATTTAAAAATAAAACTGTTATTATTTTATACTTATACTTGGATGATACAGAAAATTAGGATGGTTTGAATATATAGGATAAAAATACGAAATAATGATTATTTAGAAAAACTGTTATATAAGTCAGATGACATACAAGTGATACAAATAGCAGAAATGGACTTTTATTCAGAACTTTTAAAATTCAACAAAAGTAAGCGTTTTATAAAAAACAAGCTATAATGAGGGCAGATTATAATTTATGATAAGTCACATGTATTTTAGTCATTATCGTAACAAGTGAAGTTGACTAAATCATGAGAGATTAACACGAGAATTATAATAGGAAAGATATTACTATTATTTGTCATAAGTCTTTTTCACTTTTTAGCTAAACGATATGATTAGCGAGTGTATCTATTGCAAGTTCCTTAGTAGAAGCTTTTTATTAATAAGGTGGTGGAGATTTAATTGGTACACCACTCTTTAAAAGAGTTCAGAACATCAGCAGGTAGTCTAGGCGGAATAGCGGGTGCAAATTTAGTTGCATTAGCAATGGTTATATCACTTGTTTATGCTATGCTTGCAATGGCTTCTGTGTTAAACTTTGGATTGCTACCAGACTTTATTGTGGATTATCTTATATCATTTTTTAATAAAAATAATACTAAGAATTTTATGTATTATGATAACTGGCATTATTTCAGGTTATATTGGATTACTTTTATTCAAAAACTATCCAATTCGTACAGCAGAACAAATTCGTGGTACAACTTGAAAAGCGACAGATGTAGCAGCTTAATAGAATAGTAGAATAAATTTTTTCATAGAGGTTTAGGGGGAGTTATGATGAAGTATCGCTCAGTATTTGATATTATCGGTCCAGTTATGATTGGACCATCAAGTTCACATACAGCAGGCGCGGCAAGAATGGGGCAAGTTGCTCGCCAGCTGTTTCGTCATGAACCAGAAAGAGTAAGCATTTCATTATATGGATCATTTGCAAAGACGTATCGTGGGCATGGTACGGATGTAGCGCTAATAGGTGGGATATTAGGATTTGAAACAGATGACTTACGTATTCCAGAGGCGCTAGAAATAGCAAAAGAGCGCGAAATTGAAGTAGAATTCATTGAAGAAGATGCCAATGCACCTCACCCAAATACAGCGAGAATTCGTTTGTATAAAGGTGAAGATGAAATTGAAGTTGTTGCTTGCTCAATTGGTGGCGGTAAAATTGAAGTTGTAGAATTAAACGGATTCGATCTTCAATTATCAGGCACGAGCCCAGCACTACTTATTGTAAATAACGATCGCTTCGGTGCTATTGCAGCGGTAGCTTCAATCCTTGCGAAACATGAGATTAACATTAGTACAATGAGTGTATCTCGTAAAGAAAAAGGAAGAAGAGCGCTTATGGTCATCGAAACAGATGAATTATTAGCAGATGAAGTAATTGAAGAAATAAAAGCGCAACAAAATATTTGTCAAGTAACTATTATGGAATAATTGCAGGGGGGACACACCATGTTTCGGAACGCAGCGGAACTAGTGGCGCAAGCTAAAGAACAAAATGTAAAAATCGCAGAAATTATGATTCAATGTGAAATGGAAACAAGAAGTATTTCACGTGAAGAAGTAATTGCTGGTATGGAAAAGAACTTAGTCGTGATGGAGCAAGCAGTAGAACGTGGTATTCGCGGCGTGAAATCACCAACTGGTTTAACTGGTGGAGATGCTGTAAAAGTTCAAGCGTATATGAAGAGTGGAAAAGGCTTATCTGGAGATACGATTTTGGATGCAGTAAGCAAAGCTGTTGCAACAAATGAAGTAAACGCAGCGATGGGAATTATTTGTGCAACACCAACAGCAGGGTCTGCTGGAACAGTGCCAGGTGTACTATTTGCACTAAGAGAAAAATTGCAGCCTACACGTGAAGAAATGATTGAATTCTTATTTACAGCAGGAGCTTTCGGTATGGTTGTTGCGAATAACGCTTGTATTTCTGGTGCGGCAGGAGGATGCCAAGCTGAAGTTGGTTCAGCAAGTGGAATGGCGGCTGCAGCTGCAGTTGAGATGGCTGGTGGAACACAAGATCAAGCAGCTACAGCGATGGCAATTTCATTAAAGAACATGCTTGGTTTAGTGTGTGATCCTGTTGCAGGACTTGTAGAAGTACCTTGTGTAAAACGTAATGCAGCAGGAGCTGCAAATGCGATGATCTCAGCAGATTTAGCATTAGCTGGTGTAACGAGTACAATTCCATGTGATGAAGTAATTGAGGCAATGTTTAGAATCGGACAAACGATGCCAGTAGCACTTCGTGAAACAGCAGAAGGTGGACTTGCAGCAACGCCGACTGGTCGTCGCCTGCAAGAAGAGATTTTTGGGAAGAACAATAACTAAGTGTAATTATAGAAAAAGGAGCTCAAATAAACTTGAGCTCCTTTTTCTATTTTTCTTTTGTTAGTTGTTCTAATGTTTTTCCAAGATTATGTGATCGTTTCGTTGCCTGTGTAATACAAGAAACAAGTGCTTGGTGAAATTTATGTTCTTGTAATACTTCAATACCTGCCTCGGTAGTTCCACCAGGAGAAGTAATTTCCTTTCGCAAAATAGAAGGATGTTTGTCACTTGCTTTTAACATTTCAGCAGCACCAATCATCGTTTGAAGAATAAGTGATTTTGCAACATCTTCTTTTAAACCAATTTTTGTTGCAGCTTCTTCCATAGCTTCCACTACGTAATAAATATAAGCAGGTCCACTTCCGGATAATGCAGTGACAGCATGCATATCTTCTTCCTCTACAACAGAGACGAGACCAATCGTTTCAAATAAAGATGTTGCAGTGCGAATATGTTCCGCTGTTGCATGTTTTGAAGGGGAGATAGCGGTAGCTGATTTTAAAATGGCTGCGGATGTATTTGGCATTGCACGAATAATTGGAACGTCTTTTTGAAGTAGTTTTCTAATTGAGTCAGTAGAAACACCTGCTAGTAATGAAATAATAAGCACGTTATTATTTATGTATTCTTTAAAAGGGGTAAGCGCCTCTGCAACATCCTTTGGTTTCATTGCTAGAAAAAGAATATTTGCATCAGTAAGCAATTCTTTTTTATTATGAGTACCTTTGACACCGTATTTTTTATGTAGCTCTTGTAATCTTGTCTCGTTAGAACGATTACTTACAGTAATTTGTTCACCTTTAACAACATTTGCATGTAACAAGCCACCAATAATAGCTTCGGCAATGGAGCCTGCACCGAGAAAGGAAATGTTTTGAATAGACATGATGTTCCTCCTTTAATTTTGGTTAGAAATTCTTATAAATGTACATACATTCGTTTTTTTATAGGAAACACCTCTTTTTATCTGAAAATAATGACAAATATATATAGAAGTTGTAAACTGAAGAAGTATTCATTTTTGAACCGGAAAGAGACAGGGGGGCTAAGCATGACGGCGATTCACCGAATGGAGATTCCTGTACCATTTGCAGTGGAAACTGTGAATGTGTTTTTAGTTGAGGGGGAGACATTAACATTAATTGATACAGGGACGAATACAGAAGAGGCAAGGAATGCGTTAGAAAGTCAATTAGGTGCATTAGGACATACGCTAGAAGATATTGAAACAGTAGTCATTACGCATCATCATGCAGATCATTGTGGACTTTTAAATATATTTTCTGAGAAGACGAATATTATTGGACATCCTTGGAATGAGCCTTGGATCACACAAAATCCAGAATTTTTAAAGCGGTATCATGAATTTTTTAGAGAGACGGCCTTACAGTTTGGTGTGCCAGCAGCATTTTTGAAAGACGAGTCGTTATTGACGACGAGGACACTTAAATATTCTTGTAATAGATCGTTAACGCATACTGTGAGAGAAGGAGATCGTATTGATTCTTTGCCTGGATTTATAGTACTTGAAACACCAGGTCATGCTTCTACTCATATTTCTTTATATAGAGAATCTGATGGAATATTAATTGGTGGAGATGCTCTCATCAGTCATATTTCTTCGAATCCAATACTAGAACCACCATATGAAGGGCAAACAGAACGGGCACGCCCATTACTACAATATAATCAAACATTACAGCGTTTAAGCGAAATGAATATTTCACGTATTTTATCAGGGCATGGGGAAGATGTTCTAAATGTGAAACAACTTATTGAAACGAGATTACAAAAGCAAGAAACACGTGCTTTTAAAGTGCTTGAGTTATTAAAGGAAAAACCAATGACAGCATTTGAAGTATGTGTAAAACTATTTCCGGTATTATATAAAGAACAATTACCACTTACTATTTCAGAAACGGTTGGACAATTGGACTATTTAGCATATAATCAACAAGTGATGATTGATGAGTCATCGCAACAATTGATTTATTATGCAAAGTAGGTGACAGCAATGACAGGACGTTTACAAAATAAAGTAATCGTCATTACAGGTGCTTCTAGTGGGATTGGTGAGCAAGTTGCAATGCAAGTTGCAGCACAGGGAGCGACTCCAGTATTAATGGCTCGAACAGAAGAGAAACTACAAGCGTTAGTAGACAAAATTAAAGAAACTTATAATACGCCTTGCTATTATTATGTATTAGATGTAAGTGAAGAGATGGAAGTACAGTCTGTTTTTTCAAAGGTATTACAAGAAGTGGGACGTATTGATATATTAGTAAACAATGCGGGATTTGGTATTTTTAAAACGTTTGAAGATGCGTCAATGGATGAAGTGAAAGATATGTTCCAAGTAAATGTATTTGGATTAGTAGCATGTACGAAAGCGGTACTACCTTATATGGTAAACAAGAACGAAGGACATATTATTAATATTGCTTCCCTTGCCGGAAAAATTGCAACTCCGAAATCAAGTGCGTATGCAGCAACGAAACATGCTGTATTAGGATTTACGAATAGTTTACGCATGGAATTAGCGAATACAGATATTTATGTTACAGCAATTAATCCAGGTCCGATAGATACAAACTTTTTTGAAATAGCGGATCAATCTGGTACATATGTAAAGAATATGGGACGTTACATGTTAAAACCAACATACGTAGCAGAACAAATCGTAAAGTCGATGCACACGAAAAAACGTGAAGTAAACTTACCGAAGTGGATGGGAATTGGCCCGAAACTTTATGCTTTATTCCCAGGTTTATTTGAACGTGTAGCAGGTAAATCATTAAGTAAAAAATAGGAGATTTCCACATGGAAATCTCCTATTTTTATTGTTTTCCAGTCACATAATCATAAACAATATCCTCAATCTCCTCGTATAAATCAATTTCAATATTTGAATGAGTCACCGTTTGAATATGTTTCACTAGCATTTCCTGATCTTCTTTTGATATTGGACTGCATTGATATTGCTGAAAACTTTTTATAATCATTTTCTCAATTAATTTTTCGTTCATATTTTTTCCCGCCTGTATGTACGTATGTATTGTTTTATTGTACTTGAAGTGAAATAAAAAAACTACCATGCACTATTTTTGTATAAAAATTCGGTTGTGTATATTGTTTTTCTAGTAAAATTAAGTTTTTTAAGTTTGTAAAATTTATAAATATTTAATTGACTCTATAAATATACAATATTATAATCATACTTAATTTAAAGAATCGATTTGAGGAGGAACTTATGAAAGTCGCAATTATTGGAGCCACTGGATATGGGGGCATTGAGTTAATTCGTTTATTAGAACAACATCCATATTTTTCTATAGCATCTCTTCATTCTTTTTCACAAGTTGGTGAGTGTATAACAAATGTATATCCGCATCTTCGAAATGTCCTCGTTCATACGTTACAAGAAATTGATGTGGAGACAATAGGGAAAGAAGCAGAAATCGTATTTCTAGCAACACCAGCAGGAGTATCGGCGGAGTTAACTCCCAAGTTATTAGCTGAAGGTTTAAAAGTAATTGACCTATCTGGAGACTTTCGTATGATAGATCCTTCGTCATATGAATTGTGGTATAAAAGGCCAGCAGCGAAAGAAGAAATTCTTAGAAAAGCAGTGTATGGGTTAAGTGAATGGAAAAGGACTGAGATTCAAAAGGCAAATTTAATTGCAAACCCAGGATGTTTTGCTACAGCCACATTGCTAGCGATAGCACCGTTAGTACGTAGTAGCATGATTGAAGAAGATTCGATTATTATTGACGCGAAATCAGGGGTAACAGGAGCAGGTAAAACACCAACAACAATGACTCATTTTCCTGAGCTATACGATAACTTACACATCTATAAAGTAAACCAGCATCAGCACGTTCCAGAGATTGAGCAAATGCTTACAGAATGGAATAGTGAATTACAGCCAATTACATTTAGCACACATTTAATACCGATATCACGAGGAATCATGATTACACTTTATGCAAAAGTAAAACAAAAGATGGAAATAAAGCAACTTCAAAAATTGTATGAAGAAACGTATGAACAATCGCCTTTCATCCGAATTTGTACGCAAGGGAAATTTCCAAGTCCAAAAGAAGTGAGAGGCTCAAATTATTGTGATATTGGCATAGCTTACGATGAAAGAACAGAAAGAGTTACGGTCGTTTCTGTTATAGACAATATGATGAAAGGCGCGGCTGGGCAAGCGATTCAAAATGCAAACATAATAGCGGGACTAGAAGAGACAACAGGTTTACAACATATGCCGCTTTATCTATAAGGGGGACATGATGATTAAAGTAGCGTCTATTACAAAATTAGAAAATGGTTCGATTGTAACGCCGAAAGGCTTTTCGGCAATTGGTACTGCAAATGGTCTGAAAAAGGAGAAAAAGGATTTAGGGGCAATCGTTTGTGACGTACCAGCATCATGTGCCGCTGTGTATACAACGAATCAAATACAAGCAGCCCCTTTACAAGTAACGAAGGATAGTATAACGGCAGAAGGGAAGTTACAAGCAATTATCGTTAATAGTGGAAATGCAAATGCTTGTACTGGAATGAAAGGATTACAAGACGCATACGAGATGCGCGCATTAGGGGCGGAACATTTTGGATTGAAAGAAAATTACGTTGCAGTAGCTTCAACAGGTGTAATTGGTGTTCCGCTGCCGATGGATATAATCCGAAAGGGAGTTGCAACTCTTATACCGACGAAGGAAGAAAGTGAAGCATATTCTTTTTCTGAAGCAATTTTAACGACGGATCTTATAACGAAAGAAACTTGCTATGAAATGATTATTGATGGGAAGAAAGTGGCGATTGCGGGTGTTGCAAAAGGTTCAGGGATGATTCATCCGAATATGGCAACGATGCTTAGTTTTATTACGACAGATGCTCATATAGAGCATGACGTATTGCAAACGGCATTATCCCAAATTACGAATCATACATTTAATCAAATTACGGTAGATGGAGATACTTCTACGAATGATATGGTCATCGTTATGGCAAGTGGATTATCAGAAACAAGGCCGATAAATATGGAACATACAGATTGGGAAACTTTCGTATGTGCTTTACAGAAGGTATGTGAAGATTTAGCAAAGAAAATTGCGCAAGATGGTGAAGGCGCTACAAAGTTAATCGAAGTAAATGTGCTAGGAGCTCAAACGAATGAAGAGGCAAAAAAAATTGCAAAGCAAATAGTCGGTTCGAGTCTTGTGAAAACAGCAATACATGGTGAAGATCCAAACTGGGGGCGAATTATTAGCAGTATTGGACAAAGTGAAGTAGCTATTAATCCGAATACAATTGACATTACTCTTCAATCTATATTGGTATTAAAAAATAGTGAGCCTCAAACATTTTCTGAAGAAGAAATGAAAGAGAGATTACAAGAAGATGAAATAGTCATTAATGTGTACTTACACTTAGGAGAAGAGACAGGATCAGCTTGGGGCTGTGACTTAAGCTATGAATATGTGAAAATAAACGCTTGTTATCGTACATAAGGAGAGAGAAGATGAGCGAATATATTGTAGTGAAATGCGGCGGTAGTATGTTGAATCAATTAAATGATGTGTTTTTTAATTGTATAAAGAAATTACAGCAGAAGTATAAAGTAGTGATTGTCCATGGTGGTGGGCCAGAAATTGATGCCAAATTAAAAGATTGTAACATCAACGTAGAAAAAAGAGATGGATTACGCGTAACACCAAAAGAAGTTATGGATGTTGTTCAAATGGTGCTATGCGGAAGTACGAATAAAAAACTCGTAATGAATTTACAAAAGCATAATTTACTTGCGGTAGGTTGTTCAGGGTGTGACGGCAATTTACTTCAAGTTCAACCTGTCAGCGAAGAGATAGGATATGTGGGGGAAGTAAGTTATGTAGAAACAGCCTTATTAAAAGGATTAATAAATATGGAGTATATTCCTGTTATTGCTCCAATCGGGATAAATGGTAATGAAATTTATAACATAAATGCGGACAATGCTGCAGCTGGGATTGCGGCTGCGTTAGGGGCAAAAGAGCTTATTTTTATTACGGATGTAGATGGAATATTACATGAAGGGAATTTGGTAAAGGAAACGGATGAATCTGAAATTGCTACTTTTATAGAAACAGGTGTTATTACAGGTGGGATGATTCCGAAAGTACAGGCGGCACTAGCATCATTAAAAATGGGAGTGCAAAAGATAAGTATTGTGAATGGTACAAAAGATTTTACTGAGGTTACGGGAGAGTGTATTGGAACGACGGTAACGAAAGGTGTGAGTATTGCATGACGAGTCATCTTTTTCAAACGTATGGCAGAAGAACTATTGAGTTTGTAAAGGGAACTGGAACGAAAGTTATTGATAATAACGGTAAGGAATATTTAGATTTTACATCAGGAATTGGCGTATGTAATCTAGGACATTGTCACCCTACTGTTCTCAAAGGTGTACAAGAGCAACTTGATGATATATGGCATATATCTAACCTGTTTACAAACAGCTTGCAAGAAGAAGTTGCGTCATTATTAACAGAAAATAGAGAATTAGATTATGTGTTTTTCTGTAATAGTGGGGCAGAGGCAAATGAAGCGGCTTTAAAGTTAGCACGTAAGCATACTGGAAAATCTCTCGTCGTAACATGCCAGCAGTCTTTTCATGGTAGAACATTTGGAACGATGAGTGCAACGGGCCAAGATAAGGTAAAAGAAGGATTTGGTCCATTACTTCCATCTTTTTTACATATCCCTTTTAACGATATTAAAGCATTAGAGGAAGTAATGAATGAAGAAGTTGCGGCGGTAATGGTAGAAGTTGTTCAAGGAGAGGGAGGAGTAATACCTGCTGATCTATCTTTTTTGAAAGAGATTGAAACATTATGTAATAAGTTCGGTTCCTTATTTATTATAGACGAAGTACAAACGGGGATAGGAAGAACTGGAACACTATTCGCTTATGAACAAGTGGGAATAGAGCCTGATATCGTTACCGTTGCAAAGGCGCTTGGGAATGGGATTCCTGTCGGAGCGATGATTGGCCGGAAAGAGCTCGGAGCGTCGTTTACTGCAGGATCACACGGTTCAACTTTTGGCGGGAATTACATCGCGATGGCTGCAGCGAAAGAAGTATTGCAAGTAAGTGAAAAACCATCGTTTTTAAAAGAAGTACAAGAAAAAGGCGAGTACGTATTAGAGAAGTTGCAAGAGGAATTACAGCATGTCGAATGTATTCAAAATATACGTGGTAAGGGGCTTATGATTGGGATTGAGTGTAAGCATGAAGTTGCAAGTTTTATAGAACAACTAGAAAACGAAGGACTTCTCGTATTACAAGCAGGTCCTAATGTGATAAGACTATTACCGCCACTCATTGTCACGAATGAAGAGTTAGAACAGGCAGTATATATAATAAAAAAAGTAGTTTGTACAAAAAACGTATCAATCATATAAGGGGGAAGTTTCATGTCAACTGTACAAGTACCGAAATTAAATACGAAAGATCTTTTAACACTAGAAGAATTAACGAAAGAAGAAATTATTTCTTTAATTGAGTTCGCTATATATTTAAAAAAGAATAAGCAAGAGCTTTTATTACAAGGCAAAATATTAGGGCTTATTTTTGATAAGCATTCCACTCGTACTCGTGTATCTTTTGAAGCAGGAATGGTACAGCTCGGGGGACATGGTATGTTTTTAAGTGGGAAAGAGATGCAAATGGGAAGAGGAGAAAGCGTTTCAGATACTGCGAAAGTATTATCGCAGTATATTGACGGGATCATGATACGTACATTCTCACACGCGGATGTAGAAGAGCTTGCAAAAGAATCGAGTATTCCTGTTATTAACGGTTTAACGGATGATCATCATCCTTGTCAAGCATTGGCAGACCTTATGACGATATACGAAGAAACAAATACATTTAAAGGAATAAAATTGGCTTACGTAGGTGACGGAAATAATGTATGTCATTCATTGTTGCTAGCGAGTGCAAAAGTCGGAATGCATATGACTGTGGCAACGCCTGTAGGGTATGAACCGAATGAAGAGATTGTAAAAAAAGCGTTAGCAATTGCCAAGGAAACAGGAGCTGAAATTGAAGTTTTGCATGATCCTGAATTAGCAGTGAATGAAGCAGATTTCATTTATACTGACGTTTGGATGAGCATGGGGCAAGAGGGCGAAGAAGAGAAGTATACTTTATTTCAACCTTACCAAATCAATAACGAACTTGTTAAGCATGCGAAGCAAACATATCGTTTCTTACACTGTTTACCTGCCCATCGTGAAGAAGAAGTAACAGGAGAAATTATAGATGGACCGCAGTCTATCGTCTTTGAGCAAGCTGGTAATCGATTGCATGCTCAAAAAGCGTTATTAGTGAGTTTATTTAAAAATGTAGAAGAGCCTTCCTAAAAGGGAGGTTTTTTTATATTAAAATGTCGGATGTATATTTGGTTAACCATTTCGATATCATTTATAATAAAAGAGAAAACTAAATTTGTTTTTCAGAGTGTGTAAGGACATACTACATATAAAAATATAGTTAAAGAGATGATGAGGGTGAAAACAACTAAGAAAACATATTCGTTTTTCCAGCGGATGTGGAGAATATTAAAGTTTCAATATTATAAGTTGCTTCGATCGCCAGAAGGCGCAAAGAAAGTATCGTTAGGGTTTGCTATAGGATTCGGCTTAGAAATGTTAGTCATTTATACGGCATCGCTCGTATATGTAATATTTTATCCAATCGTCAGGTTAGCAAAGGGATCTTTTCCTGCGGCAGTTATTGGCAATATTATTGGGAAAATATCGTTTCTCCCAGTATTTTTATTTCCGCTTGCGTATGCGCTAGGAAAAATGATTTATCCATTTCATGTACAGAAAATTCATCATGAACCATTTACGATATCGGACTTGTTTTCAAGTCACATTTTTACGATATTAAAGAGCTTATTACAAAGTGAAGTGTATGTATTAATTGGAATGACGATTTTAGGAGTTGTGTTTGGTCTCATTTCATATTTCGTTGTGCATTATTTATACGAAAAGAACCGTAAGTTACGTTTGAAGAAAAGGAAGAAACGAGTGAGAGAACCACTTGTACAATTATAAACAATGTCACATTCATTTTCTCCTTTGAATATGTTTAAGAAAAAGGAGGAGAGGATAATGTATTATTATTACGTGCCTCAAGTATATCCATATGTAAATTATTATCCGGTTTATGATACGAGTAGACAATACGAATTATATCGGCAACAACAATTACAGCAATTATCACAAATACCACAAATACCAACACAACAGCCTACACAGGAAAAAAAACCATATTTAACAACATGGCCATATTCCAATGTATACTATGGTAATTATTACGAATCATAAAGCTGCTTCTATTTAGAAGCAGCTTTATACGTTTGTTTTCAAAATTAAATTTTGAATGGTTTGAAGAGAATGAATGAGCTTTTCGCGCTCTTCCTCAGATAATGTTTGGAAATTTTCTTTTAGTTTGTCTAAAATGAATTGCTGATACTGATTTACTAATAATTTCCCTTCAGCTGTTAGAGAAATTAAAATGACCCGTCGATCTTTTTCGCTATAATGACGCTCTATTAGTTCTTCTTGAATAAGTTTGTTTAATAGAGGTGTCATGTTAGGCCGTGAAATCGCTAGCCGCTTGCCGATTTCGGAAACTGCTAATGTGCCGTTTTCATGCAAAAGCAGTAATACTTGTGTATGTGATGGCGGCATATGTCTTTGAGAAGAAAATTCTCCAGGAAGCATAAATTTGCGATAAAAAAGAGGCACTAGCGAAAGAAGATGATCAACAATACGTTCCCACTCGCGTGATTCCATATAAAGGCCCCCTTCCACTATCATTGTAACAAAAAAGACATGTTATAAAAATAGAATTGTTTCATGGTCGCTTTAATATTTGTAGGATAACACTTGCTTTGTAAATGTGTTGGCAATAATTGCATAGCCGTTATCATTTGGGTGTACTTGGTCAAATAATAACTCTTTTTTATCATTCGATATTAATTTGCGAATTGGTAAAACGATAGATGGTTGATTTGCTTTGGAAATGGAATAAACAGATTCATTCCAGCCATCTAAAAACATATCTGCATAACTTGCGATGGAGTCATCGAGTTGTAACGGGTTATAGAGTTCTGAGAGAATGAGTAAAGCGTCCGGATTTTGATCTCGAACTGTCTTTACAATACTTTTTATATCCGCTTCAAAATGGGCTTTTTCTTTATTTAACATTTTTATACCATCTATAACACCAACATCACGATTTAAACGAAATAAATTATTTCCTCCAATATTAATTGTAATTATATTTGCTGCTCTAATTTTTTCCTTTACATCTTCTGATTGAACTTTTTTAGCGAGACGATCTGTTGTAAGACCGTTTACCCCAAGGTTTTCTACTGTAATTGGTTTATGAATTTGTGCTTCTATTTGCTTAGAAGCTAATTCAGCAAATCCACCTTGTGTCGATCCATATCCTTTAGCGAGTGAATCACCTAATACAAGATGATAAAAAGATTCGTTTGTTTGCTTATCAATCCAATTTGGGGCAGATGTTTTTTCTGTTTTTTCTTCAGATTCATTTTGTTTTGTCTCGTCGTTCTTTTCAAAATAAGAATAAGAAATGATCAGAAGGAGGAGACAAACAATTGTTAAGATGACTTTTTTCATAAATTCATCCTCCTTGTAATTGGTAATTGTATCATATTCAGCAGTATTAGCAATGTAAGGGCATATTATATGTTTATGAAAAGTTTATAATAACTTTACAGAAAATTTGTTGAAGTTTGTCAAAAAATATTGACGATAGGAAAGAACTTTATATATGATAATGTCAGATAAGGTGAAACTTTAATGAGTGGGAGCTTTATTTCCTATTAATTAATAGTCTTCATCAATCGGGCGTTTAAGGGGACTACTCGTTAGCGCAGGGTGAAATGAAAATTGTGTCTCTAATAGAAGAAAAAAGGTATGTGGTTAGAGACAGATAGGGATTCATTTCATTATTTCTGGTAATTGTATAAGGGGGATTTTTTGTGAAAAAGTCAAAAAAAATGCTAGCTGGAGCAACTCTTGCTATTGGTGTTATAGCGCCGCAAGTATTGCCAGCAACAGCTCATGCGGATGAGCAAACTGGGGAGAGTACAGTTAACTTACGAATTCTAGAAACATCAGATATTCACGTTAACTTAATGAATTACGATTATTATCAAACGAAAACAGATAATAAAGTAGGTCTCGTGCAAACTGCAACACTCGTTAATAAAGCACGTGAAGAAGCGAAAAACTCTGTCCTATTTGATGATGGAGATGCATTACAAGGGACACCGCTTGGAGATTATGTAGCAAATAAAATAAAAGATCAGAAGAATCGTGTGGATCCTAGTTATACACACCCATTATATCGTGTAATGAATTTAATGAAGTATGACGTCATCTCTCTTGGGAATCATGAATTTAACTACGGTTTAGATTATTTAAAGAAAGTGACTAGTAAAACAAAAATTCCGGTTATTAACTCGAATGTCTACAGAGATGACCATGATGGTAATGATGAGAATGACGAGCATTACTTTGATAGACCATATCATATTTTAGAGAAAGAAGTAGTGGATGAAGCAGGCCAAAAACAAATAGTGAAAATTGGTGTAATGGGATTTGTTCCACCACAAATTATGAATTGGGATAAAGCGAATTTAGAAGGACAAGTTAAAGCGAAAGATATAGTTGAAACAGCGAAGAAAATGGTACCAAAAATGAAAGCAGAAGGTGCAGATGTTATCGTTGCACTAGCTCATTCCGGTGTTGATAAAAGTGGATACAACGTTGGTATGGAAAACGCGTCGTATTATTTAACAGAGGTTCCTGGCGTAAATGCAGTATTAATGGGACATTCACATACTGAAGTGAAGGATGTATTTAATGGTGTTCCAGTTGTAATGCCGGGTGTTTTTGGTAGTAACTTAGGTATTATTGATATGCAATTGAAAAAGGTAAACGGAAAATGGGAAGTGCAAAAAGATCAGTCTAAGCCGCAACTTCGTCCGATTGCTGATAGTAAAGGTAATCCATTAGTAGAATCTGATCAAAAATTAGTTAATGAAATTAAAGATGAACATGAAAAGACAATCGAATATGTAAATACACATGTAGGTGAAACGAAAGCACCAATTAATAGTTATTTTTCATTAGTACAAGATGATCCTTCCGTACAAATTGTGACAAATGCGCAAAAATGGTATGTAGAACAAGAACTTAAAAAACCAGAATACGAAAAGATTAAAGATATTCCAGTTTTATCTGCAGGAGCACCATTTAAAGCAGGTGGCCGAAACGGTGCGACATATTATACGGATATTCCAGCTGGAACGTTAGCGATTAAAAACGTTGCAGATTTATACGTGTATCCAAATACGTTATATGCTGTAAAAGTAAATGGGGCACAAGTGAAAGAATGGCTTGAAATGTCTGCAGGTCAGTTTAATCAAATTGATCCAAAGAAAACAGAAGAACAGCCGTTAGTAAATATAGGCTATCCTACATATAACTTCGATATTTTAGATGGCTTAAAATACGAAATTGATGTAACACAACCGGCGAAATACGATAAAGATGGAAAAGTTGTAAATGCAAATGCTAATCGTATTGTAAATATGACATATGAAGGTAAGCTAGTAGCTGATGATCAAGAGTTCATCGTCGCTACAAATAACTATCGTGGAAGTAGCCAAACGTTCCCAGGTGTAAGTAAAGGGGAAGTTGTATACCAATCACAAGATGAAACACGTCAAATCATTGTGAAGTATATGCAAAAAATAAAAGATATTGATCCAGCAGCTGATCAAAATTGGACATTTAAACCGATTGTTGCAGATAAATTAAATACAACATTTGATTCTTCACCAAATGCACAAAAGTATATAAAGAAAGATGGAAAGATTTCATATGTTGGACCATCTGAAAATGAATTTGCGAAATATGCAATTGATATAACGAAGAAAAATGATGATAAAGAAACTGGTGAAGGAAATCCAACGACACCGCCAACAGGTGGTGGAGAAAATCCAACAACACCGCCAACAGGTAATGGAGAAAACCCAACACCACCAACAGAAGAAGGTAATAATGGTAATGAACCAAAACAAGATGGAAACAATACTGGATCTGGACAAACTACAACAGATGATCAAAATACAAAAGAAACAACAACAACTGTAAGTGAAAATAAAGAAGCTGAAAAAGATGAACGTGATTTACCGAAAACAGGTGCAAGTATTGCTTCTACAATTGGAGCTGGTCTTGCGTTTGTTGGAGCGGGATTACTTATGTTATTTAGAAAAAAGAAAGCGAATAGATAGTAGAGAAATATAAAAAGGATTACCAATTTGGTAATCCTTTTTGTTATATTATGAAACTGGTACTGCTTTTTCTTTTTTCCATGAAAGACCGAATCCAGTAAAGCCGACGATAATGGTTACGACTGGACACGCTAAACAGAAGATTGCGTATGGCAGGTAATCGAATGTTGGAACGCTAAGAACGTTTGTTAAGAATACGCCACTTACACCCCATGGTACGAGTGGATTAATTACTGTACCAGCATCTTCTAATACTCGTGATAAATTACGACGTTCTAAACCGACTTCATCGTATTTATTAGCAAATGCTTGTCCTGTTAAAACGATGGATAAGTACTGCTCACCGAGTAAGAAGTTTACACCAATTGCAGTTGAAGCAGTAGAAATAATTAAGCGTGTACTAGTTTTTACGAAGCTAGAGATAATATTCATCAGCTGCGCTATAATACCCATTCCTTGTAATAATCCTCCCATACAAAGAGCTAGAAAAATAAGAGCAATTGACATCATCATACTTTGCAGGCCACCGCGAGATAATAAGCTATCAATATCTTTGATACCAGTTTTAGAAACGTAACCGTCTTGCATAATTTTAATTAAATCAGCTAAAGAAGTGCTAGGTTTAAAAATAAAGAGAATAATAATCCCTACCACAATTCCTGCAAGTAATGTTGGAACTGCGGGTACCTTTTTAAATGCGAATAGGAACAGTAATAAAATAGGAATCAGTGTAACGATAGAAATCGTTGTATTTTTTTCTAATGTGTTAATAAATGCTGAGAAATCAACGTTTCCATCAGATCCGCTTCCTAAAATGAAAAATGCGATAAAAGCAATAATGAAAGCTGGCACTGTTGTCCAAAGCATGTTACGAATATGTTCAAATAAATCTACACCCGTTACAGCAGGCGCTAAGTTTGTTGTATCAGATAAAGGAGACATTTTATCTCCGAAGAATGCACCAGAAATAATTGCACCAGCAATAAGAGCTGGATCGTATCCAAGGGCAGTACCCATTCCCATAAAGGCAAGTCCTACAGTTGCAGCAGTTGTAAAAGCACTACCGATACTCGTTCCAACAATTGCACAAACAACAAAAACAGTTGGAACGAAAATTTTTGGAGATACAAGTTGGAAGCCGTATACCATTAAAGTCGGAATAGTTCCAGCTGCGATCCAAACGCTAATTAATACGCCTACAAGTAAGAAGATAAATATAGATGGAATACCAGCTGAAATACTACTAATCATCCCTTTCTCCATAGTAGACCAAGAGATTCTCTTCAAGAATCCAAATGCTAATAAAAGAACGATACCAAATAAAATTGGGATGTGTGGTGAAACTTCTAATTGAATAACACTAAAACCAATACAGAAAAAGATAAAAATTGTTAAAAGAACAGACTCAATTTTTGAAACCATTGTTTTCCCCTCCTAAGTAATATGAAATAGCTCTTTTTTATATAAAATTCGCCAATATTGTATATTTCCTTCTAAAATTTAGAATTTTGTGACAAATTACCGGTAATTGTTTGTTCTTCTATATGATACGGAAAAGATTGGATAAAAAAACGTCCCTGCATATAATTATGCAGGGACGAAGAAATCGCGGTACCACCCTAGCTTGTGAAATGAATGTATCACAAAATAAAGGGTCATATGATATGCGCTTATAAAATAAAAAACGCCCCTGCAATATATGCAGGGACGAAAAATTCGCGGTACCACCCTAAATTGTGAAACAGTGTCGTTTCACCACTCTTTAGACATAACGGTCTATAACCGTCTTTCACTACTCCTCACGTTTCGTAAAAGAAGCTCCAGGGGGTAATTCATAATTCGCTCTGTACTGGTTCGCACCGACCACCAGCTCTCTGAAATCAGAAATCGAAATACTACTAAATCCTATCAACGCCGATTCATATGATGTTAGTTAAATTTTTATCATATTTTCATCTTACATGTCAATAAAAATATTAAATGTTTTTTTAGGGAAATAAAGGATAATTGTTTTTAATGCTGTAAAAATGTACGTTATAATGAATTTGAAAGGGGGAGGAAAGAGTGAAGAAAAAAATAATTCTTTTTACCACTTTATTAGTTATTGGAGGAAGTGCTGGAATTTACACAGCTTTTGCGGCTGAATCAGAGCAGCTGAAACAAAAGCAAATACAACAATCAGAAGTGAAGAAAGTAAAAGAAATAGAAGAGAAGAAATCAATGGAAAAAGCAGCAGAGAAACTAGGAGTTTCTACAGAGGGAAAAACAAAAGAAGAGGTTACGAAAGAAGTAAATACCGCTAGGTTTGAGAAGCGTCATGATTTATTAATTGAGCACGCTAAGCAACTTGGAATTGATACAGAGGGGAAAAAAGATGAAGAAATTATTTTAGAAATTGGAAAGATACAGCATGGAAAGTAGAACAACTTATCGTATGATAAGTTGTTCTTTTTTAAGAACTATTTGATTTTAAAATAATTGACAGTCATTCAGATTTAATGTTAACTATATTTATAAACAAGTTGACATTAGGGGTGACAATTGTGACAATAAATAGTAAAACGATTGAAAAATCATCTTATACATATGAAGAATTAGCAGAGAAAAATAAAGCTTACGTATGGCACCCATTTACACAAATGAAAGATTATTTAGAAGAAGATCCTGTCATTATTGAACGTGGAGAGGGAAGAAAGCTATACGATGTAAATGGTAATGAATATTGGGATGGTGTTTCATCTATATGGTTAAATGTTCACGGACATCAAGTACCGGAATTAGATGAAGCAATTCGTGAGCAATTAAATAAAATTGCTCATTCTACTATGTTAGGACTTGCTAACGTTCCATCTATTTTATTAGCAGAAAAAATTATTGAGGTTGTACCAGATGGATTGAAGAAGGTATTCTATTCTGATTCAGGTTCTACCGCTGTTGAAATTGCAATTAAGATGGCTTTCCAATATTGGCAGCATAAAGGGAAACGAAAGAAACAAAGATTCGTTACATTAAAAGAAGCATATCACGGTGATACAATTGGAGCTGTTTCGGTAGGAGCAATAGACTTGTTTCACCAAGTGTATAGTTCGCTCTTATTTGATGCGATTAAAATGCCGTATCCATATACATATCGTTCTCCTTACGGGAATAATAGGGAGGAAATTGTAAAAAGCCATTTAGAAGAAATGGAAGAATTGTTGAAAGAAAAGCATGAAGAAGTAGCTGCCATCATTGTGGAGCCATTAATGCAAGGTGCTGGCGGGATGATTACAATGCCAAAAGGATATTTAAAAGGACTGCGCGATTTATGTACTAAGTACAATGTATTATTTATTACAGATGAGGTAGCGACTGGATTTGGGCGTACAGGGAAAATGTTTGCGTGTGAACATGAAAATGTGACGCCAGACATTTTAACTGCTGGGAAAGGTTTAACAGGTGGATATTTACCAATTGCAGTTACGGTAACGACGGATGAAATATATAATGCCTTCTTAGGAGAATATGAAGAACAAAAAACATTTTTCCATGGACATAGCTACACAGGCAATCCGTTAGGGTGTGCCGTAGCAATCGCGAATTTAGAGCTATATGAAAAAACAAATTTAATAGAAGAAGTGGCACGTAAAACGGATTATGTGGCAGCGCAATTAGAAAAGCTCTTTGCGTATAAACATGTAGGTGATATTCGTCAGTGCGGATTAATGGTTGGTATTGAGCTTGTGAAGAATAAGGAAACGAAAGAAGCGTTTGACTGGACAGAAAGAGTCGGTGTTCAAGTATGTAAACGCGCAAGAGAGCTGGGTATGATCTTACGACCGCTCGGTAATACGATTGTATTTATGCCACCTCTTGCTTCTACAATTGAGGAGATTGATGATATGTTACGTATTTTGTATAAAGCAATCTCGGATGTTACGGAGGGAGAATAATGAGCGGTTTTTTTATAACAGCAACAGATACTGAAGTGGGGAAAACTGTCGTTGCCGGTGCATTAGCCGGTGTATTTAGAGAATTGGGATATAACATCGGAGTATATAAACCGTTGCAAAGTGGGCATGTTGCATCAAACCCTGAGGGAGATGCGGCAAGGTTAAAAGCATTATCAGGTGTGCCGACACAAGAAAATGAAATTTGCCCTTATTCTATTGAAGAACCACTTGCTCCGAGACTTGCCATGAAAAGAGCTGGAAGAGTAGTAAAGTTAAAAGAAATTACTGATTACTATAATGAACTATTAAAAGAGTTTAATAGCTTATTTGTAGAAGGGGCAGGTGGGCTTGCTGTCCCATATACAGAAGATGCTTTAGTAATTGATTTTGCAAAAGAATTACAGTTGCCTCTTATTGTAGTAGCTCGTCCTACATTAGGAACAGTAAATCATACAGTGTTAACGATTGCTTACGCAAAGGCGCATGGCTTAACCGTAGCGGGTGTCATTTTATCAGGTTGCAAAGAATGTGAAATGGAAAGAGTGCAAGAAAATAAAGAGATGATTGAAGAGCTGAGCGGGGTACCAGTTTTAGGATTATTACCATTCTTTGAAGGTGAGTTTACGAAAGAAGAAGTATTAGAATCTGCAAAAGAACATATTATGATTTCAAAATTAGAGGAGTTTATCCAAAATGAATCAAACGTGGCGGGCGCACCTTCAATGTAAATTACAACAATTACATGAGCAAGGGCAGTATCGTGATTTGCATGTAACAGAGAAGGCAGAAGAGACTTGGCTTATTCGAGATAAAAAAAGGATGTTAAATTTAGCGTCAAATAATTATTTAGGGTTAGCTGGAGATGAAAGGTTAAAAGAAGCTGCTATTGCCTGTACAAAAAGATATGGAACTGGAGCGACTGCCTCTCGTCTCGTTGTAGGAAATCATCCATTATATGAAGAGGTTGAGAGAAGCATATGTGAATGGAAAGGTACTGAAAGAGCTTTAATCGTAAATAGTGGGTATACGGCAAATATAGGTGCCATATCTTCTTTGGCCTCTCGGCACGATATTGTTTTTAGTGACAAGTTAAATCACGCAAGTATTGTTGATGGAATCATATTAAGCGGGGCAGAGCATAAAAGGTATCGTCATAATGATTTGGATCATTTAGAGAAGCTGTTGAAAATGGCTTCGCCTGAAAGCAGAAAATTAATCGTAACAGATACCGTTTTTAGTATGGATGGTGATACTGCGTATTTGAGAGATTTAGTACAGCTGAAAGAGAAATACGGGGCAATCATTATAGTCGATGAAGCACATGCGAGTGGAATATATGGAATCGGCGGAGCTGGGTTATCTCATATAGAAAAAAATCTTGCTCAAAAAATTGATATACATATGGGGACGTTTAGCAAGGCTTTAGGGTGTTATGGTGCGTATTTGACAGGTGATGAAATTTATATAGAGTATTTACAAAATATGATGAGAAGCTTTATTTTTACTACAGCTTTACCACCAAGTACGTTAGGAGCAGTGCAAAAAGCAATTGAAATTGTAAAAGAAGATAATGAAAGAAGAGAGAACCTTATAGCAAACGGAGAATACTTCAGAACTAAATTAAGGGATGCTGGTTTTGATATTGGGAATAGTTCAACTCATATTGTACCGATTGTAGTCGGTTCAAATGAACATGCTTTACGATTTAGTAAAAGGTTGCAAGAGGCAGGGATTGCGGCCATTGCAATTCGTCCGCCAACTGTGCCGGTTCATAGTTCTCGAATTCGCTTTGCAGTTACATCGCAACATACAATAGCTGATTTAAAATGGGCTATTGACCGAATTATTCACATTGCGAAAGAAGAGGAGATTTTCGTATGAACGAGCTAAAGATTATTTTTATCCCCGGATGGGGAATGGAAGAGAATATTTGGGATTTAGTACTTCCGTATTTTAAAGGATATCCTGTTGAATGCGTAGATTGGCGTAATGTGAAAGAACGAAGTGAATTTGCGGAACGAATTATAGATGTAGCGCATAACGACAACGTAATTTTAGTTGGATGGTCACTAGGAGCGTTAGCAGCAGTTGAAGCTTATAAAAAGATTCAGGCAAAAGGCATCGTATTAATTGGTGGGACTGCTAAATTTACAAATACGAGCGACTATAGTAATGGATGGAATGCTTTGCATATAGAACGGCTGAAAAGGAATTTGGCGAGAAGGAGAGAGGATACGCTCAAGCGTTTTTATGAAAATATGTTTACGAAAGATGAGCTAAAAGGGAATAAAAACTTTGAAGACATTGTAGACCGTTTTAAAGGTGATTCTATTCAGTCTTTACAACTAGGTTTGGATTATTTAATAGAAACAGATATGAGAGAAGAACTAAAAGAAATTAAAGTACCTATACTACTTATTCACGGAGAACAGGATGTAATATGCCCATTGTCTGCGGCACGTAGTATGACGGAGAATAGCAGCAGCGAGCTGAAAGTAGTAAGTGAAGCAGGGCATGCATTATGTGTAACGAATTTTGAATATTGTGCAAATGAGATAATTCAATTTGTAGAGGGGATACGACATGATCAACAAAACGTTACTACAAAAACGGTTTAATGGGGCAGCCGTATCTTACGATCGATATGCAAATGTACAAAAAAAGATGGCACATTCATTACTTTCAATCTTAAAGGAACGATATAGTGAAACGGCATCAATACGTATTTTAGAACTGGGATGCGGGACGGGGTATGTAACAGAACAATTATCAAAGTTATTTCCGAAAGCACATATTACAGCAGTTGATTTTGCTGAAAGTATGATTGCGATTGCGCAAACTAGACAAAATGTAAAAAATGTAACGTTTCACTGTGAAGATATTGAGCAATTACGATTAGAAGAATCATATGATGTCATTATTTCAAATGCTACATTTCAATGGTTAAATAATTTACAACAAGTGTTAAGAAATTTATTTCAACATTTGTCTATAGATGGGATATTACTCTTTTCAACGTTTGGACATGAAACATTTCAAGAATTGCATGCTTCGTTCCAACGTGCGAAAGAAGAAAGAAATATAAAAAATGAAATATCGATTGGTCAACGTTTTTATTCAAAAGATCAGTTGCTTCATATATGTAAGATAGAAACAGGGGATGTGCATGTTTCTGAAACATGTTACATAGAGAGTTTTACAGAAGTTAAGGAGTTTCTGCATTCTATTCGAAAAGTAGGAGCAACTAATAGCAATGAAGGATCATATTGTCAAAGTCCCTCACTCTTTCGTGCGATGCTACGCATATACGAAAGAGACTTCACGGGAAATGAAGGGATAATGGCAACGTATCATGCTTTATTTATACATATAACAAAAAAGGGGAAGAGATGAAATGAAACAAGTACAAACAAAAAGGGATTGGAAAAAACTTGCATACGACGTAGTGGAAGAGAAAATGATTACGAAAGAAGATGCAATAGCGATATTAGAAGCTGATGATACAGAAGTTTTAGAAATTATGAATGCAGCTTACATTATTCGCCATCATCACTTTGGTAAGAAAGTAAAATTGAATATGATTATTAATACGAAATCTGGATTATGTCCTGAAGATTGTGGATATTGCTCACAGTCTATTATTTCAGAAGCACCGATTGATAAATATGCATGGTTAACGCAGGAGAAGATTGTAGAAGGGGCACATGAAGCAATACGCCGTAAAGCAGGTACATATTGTATTGTAGCGTCTGGTCGTCGTCCGACGGATAAAGAGGTAAATCACGTAATTGGAGCAGTTAAGGAAATTCGTGAAACGACAGACTTGAAGATTTGTTGTTGTTTAGGTTTCTTAAATGAAGATCAAGCAGGACGTTTAGCGGAAGCAGGCGTGCACCGTTATAATCACAACTTAAATACACATGCAAATAATTACGATAGTATTTGTTCAACTCATACGTATGATGATCGTGTTGATACAGTTCAAAAAGCAAAACAAGCTGGTATTTCACCATGCTCTGGAGCAATTTTTGGCATGGGAGAAACAATTGAAGAGCGTGCTGAAATTGCATTTGAATTACAACGTATAGATGCAGATTCTATCCCTTGTAATTTCCTTGTTGCTGTAAAGGGGACACCTCTTGAAGGGCAAAAAGAGTTAACGCCAGTAGAATGTTTAAAAGTACTTGCAATGATGCGTTTTGTAAACCCAACAAAAGAAATTCGTATTTCAGGAGGACGTGAAATCAATTTACGTTCTGTACAGCCAATCGGTTTATTTGCAGCAAATTCTATTTTTGTCGGGGACTACTTAACGACAGCTGGGCAAGAGCCGACTGCGGACTGGGGTATGATTGCAGATTTAGGATTTGAGATTGAAGAATGTGCATTATAAGATAGATGAAAAAGCAAACTTGTAAAAGAGTTTGCTTTTTTGTAAATAAAATGTAATAAATAGTTGTGAACGCTTGATACTATTGGTTTTTGAACGAAAAAAAGAATTTTTGTGGACGAATTTTCCAAGCCCTAGTTGTACATAGTAAATATGTAATTTATATTGGGTTGGAGGATTTTACATGTACAAATACATATTAGCGATTATGACTTGTTTAATTTTAATAAAAGCAATAAGTTCTGATCCAGTTAAGGCTGCTGAAAATCCTGAACAAAAAGAGATGCAACAAAGAATCGAACAACACTTTCGAACGAAAGCTGAACATTTTGGATTGAAAACGGAAGGAAAAGATTTAAAGGAAGTTAGAAAAGAAATTACTATTATAGAAGAAGCGAAAAAAAGAGAGAATGTATGGAGAACAGCACAAGCTCTTCATATAAAAACAGAAGGAAAAACGATGAATGAATTAATAAAAGATGTACAAAAAAAGGTGAAAAAATAAAAAGAGGCCGCAGCCTCTTTTTTTTATGCCCATTGTTTTGATAAGTGAGCCATTTCAATTGCAGCAACAGCTGATTCATATCCTTTATTACCAGCTTTCGTACCTGCGCGTTCAATCGCTTGTTCAATTGTTTCTGTCGTTAATACGCCGAAAATAACTGGGATGTCCATTTGTAGTGATAAAGACGCAACACCTTTTGCTACTTCATTACAAACGTAATCGTAGTGAGTTGTAGCACCTCGGATTACAGTACCTAGTGTAATAACAGCATCATACTTTCCGCTACTAGCCATCTTTTTAGCGATTAAAGGAATTTCAAATGCACCAGGAACCCAAGCAACATCAATATCATTTTCTTCTACACCGTGACGCTTTAATCCGTCTAAAGCGCCGCCAAGTAACTTACTTGTAATAAATTCGTTAAAACGTCCAACAACAACTCCAACTTTTAATCCTGTACCAACTAAATGACCTTCGAATACCATAATAAATCTCTCCTTTAATTATAAGTTTAGTAAGTGTCCTAATTTATTTACTTTCGTTTGTAAATATGATTTATTTTCTTCTTTTGCCGGCATTTGCAACGGTACACGCTCGACTACTTCTAAATCGTAACCTTGTAAGCCAGCAATTTTTCTTGGGTTATTCGTTAATAATCGTAAGCTTTGTAAACCTAAATCTTTTAATATTTGAGCACCGATACCGTAATCACGAAGATCAGCAGGGAAGCCGAGTTTTTCATTTGCTTCTACAGTATCGAATCCTTCTTCTTGTAATTTATAAGCGCGAAGCTTATTAAGAAGCCCAATGCCTCTTCCTTCTTGTCTCATATAAAGAAGAACACCTTTTCCTTCACGCTCAATTTGAGCAAGTGCTGCATGGAGTTGTGGTCCGCAATCGCAGCGATGTGAACCGAATACATCTCCTGTTAAGCATTCAGAATGAACACGTACAAGTACCGGTTCACCTGTTGAAATATCACCTTTTACAAGTGCGATATGTTCTTTCGTATCTAATGAGTTAGAATAGCCAATTGCGTGGAAAGTACCGAAATCTGTAGGTAATGTAATTTCCACTTCTCTCGTCACAAGTGTTTCATGATGGCGGCGATAAGCAATTAAATCTTCTATTGTAATCATTTTTATATCAAATTGTTTTGCGCATTCTATTAAATCAGGTACACGTGCCATCGTGCCGTCCTCATTTATAATTTCGCAAATAACTCCAGCTGGTTCGGCACCGCATAGCTTTGCTAAATCAACAGCAGCTTCTGTATGACCTGCACGACGCAGGACACCGCCTTCTTTCGCAATTAATGGAAAGATATGTCCAGGTCGATTGAAATCAGCGCCTTTTGATGCGGGGTTTAACAATTCTTGTATCGTAGTTGCACGTTCGTGAGCGCTAATCCCTGTTGTTGTAGAAACATGGTCAATGCTCACTGTAAACGCAGTATGATGTGAATCTGTATTATGAGATACCATTGGTTCTAATTGTAGACGTTCTGCGTACCCTGCTGTAATCGGTACACAAACGAGACCACGGCCATGTGTAATCATAAAGTTAATTGTTTCTGGTGTAATGTACTCTGCTAAAGCAATAAAATCGCCTTCATTTTCTCGGTTTTCATCATCACATACGATAACGACTTTACCTTGTTTTAAATCTTCTAGAGCTTCTTCAATACGATGAAACATTGTGCTTCCCCCTTATAGAAATCCGTTTTCTTGTAAAAAGCTTTCAGTCATTGAACCTACTCGTTTTGTAGGTTTAGTAATAAAGCGTTCGATATATTTACCAATCATGTCACACTCAATGTTTACGATATCTCCGGCATTTTTTTCCCCAATGACAGATTCGCTTACTGTGTGCGGGATGAGTGAAATCGTTATGGAAGATTCGTCTATAGCAAATATCGTTAAACTCGTTCCATCAACAGCAATGGACCCTTTCTGCAAACAATAGCGCAGCAGTTCATCAGAAATTGCTATTTTGTAATAGACGGCATTGTAATGTTGTTTTTTATTTAAAATCGTTCCGATGCCATCAATATGTCCTGAAACGAAATGTCCACCGAATCGTCCGTTTGCAGCCATTGCTCGCTCTAAATTTACTTTAGAGTGCGGTTTAAGTATACGAAGTGATGTCGACTGCATCGTTTCGGGCATTGCATCAACTGTAAATGAAGTAGTTGTAAAGTTTGTTACAGTTAAGCAAATACCGTTAACCGCGATACTATCACCTAAGTGAACATCTGATAAAATTTTCTTTGCATGAATCGTTAATTTCATCGCTTCTCCGCTTTGTTGCATGTTTGCTATCGTTCCTAATTCTTCTACAATTCCTGTAAACATTTCGTCACCTCGTTTCGGGCATTCGCAACGATTTTTATATCATCACCAATTTGTTTCATCTCTTGAATTTTCAAGGAAAGCGCATCTTGTAATTTTGAAAAACCATTTCCTCCAAATAAAGTAGGAGCATCTTTCCCACCAATTAATTTCGGGCTTATATAGGTTACAATTTCATTAAAATTGTTTGTTTTTAAGAAACTTGCATGAATCGATTGGCCACCTTCAACGAATAGAGAAAGAATTTGTTTCTCTCCAAGAAAGGAAAGAAGGTCCTCGATTTCTATATGCTTCGTTTCCATTTGGAATATAGCTATATTTTTAGATTCATAAGAAGATATCTTCTCTTTCTTTACATCCTTACCGACAATAATCCATGTCGGTGCTAAACCATCTGTTATAACATGAGAAGATGGTGGCGTTCGTAAATGGGTATCTAAAACAACGCGAATAGGATGTTTCCCACCATTTGGAATTCTTGTTGTTAAATGAGGATTATCAGCTATAACTGTATTCACTCCAACAAGAATTGCATCATGTGTATGGCGATATTGGTGAACATCAGCACGTGCTTCTTCACCTGTAATCCACTTACTTTCACCAGTTACAGTTGCTGTTTTTCCATCTAAGCTCATCGCTGTTTTGATTGTTACAAAAGGGCGTTTCGTTTTCATGTAGTGAAAAAAGTAGCGATTTAATAAAACTGCTTCTGCTTCAAGAACACCAGTAGTTACTTCAATTCTAGCTTCCTCTAATCTTCTTTTTCCGTTACCAGAAACGAGCGGATTACAATCGAGAGTAGCAATTACAACACGCTTAACTCCTTTTTCGATGAGCAATTCACAGCAAGGTGGTGTTTTTCCAAAGTGGCTACACGGTTCCAGTGTTACATAAACGGTAGCGTCTTTGGCGTTCTGACCAGCCATTTGAAGGGCATGAACTTCTGCGTGTTCTTCACCAGCTCGTAAATGAGCGCCCATACCAACGATGTTTCCATCTTTTACAACAACAGCACCAACCATAGGATTTGGACTTGTTTGTCCTGATGTTCCTTCTGCTAACTGCAGGGCAATCCTCATATATTCTTGATCTGTCATTTTCTTCACCTCTCCAAAAAAAATCAAAAAACCCCAAGGATTTAATATCCTTGGGGTTTGGGAGACGTGATTTCTAGAAATATAGTTTGAATACGAAAGCATAGGAAAGAAACCTAACGATAATTGATATTTTTGCATAAGGAAAAAACCTAGCAAAATATCGAATTTTTAAACGCTAGTTGTCTCTTTTTATTTCAGTATAAAAAATAAGTATAGAAAATTAAACATATATAAAGAATCAAAATGAATCTTTAAAAATATGCATACTGAAATAAAAGTGTATTCACTATATAAAAAACTAGAAACATATCCTTCTCCCATCCAGACTATACTGTCGGCCCTAGAGTTTCACTAGATCCACCGTTTTCGAGTTGAAAACGGGTCACGGACTTAGAAGTTTTCACTTCATCACCGCCGGTTGGGAATTTCACCCGACCCCGAAGGATGCTGTTTGCTCAAATTATAGCACAAAAAAAATAAAAGGCTAGTAAAAAATATTCGAATGTGAAGAATTGTGTGAAAATATATGCAGGCTGGAATGGAAATAAAAGTATTAGAAATGTTGTAAAGAGAAGGGATATAACGGAGTTGCTAAAAAGAAAAAACATGCACAAAAAAATGTGCATGTCACATGTAAAATTATTCTGCCTCTGGTGCTCTAACAACAGACTCGAATTTACCTTTATGCGAAGCGTCGCAATAAGGCATATTTTTTGATAAACCACAACGGCATAAAGAAAATGCCGGTTTTGCTGGGAATGCATTCCCTTGTGAGTCGACTAATTCCACGTCCCCTGTAACGCGAAAAGAGCCATTATCATTTACTTTAATTTGTACTTTTGCCAACGTTATCCCTCCTTCCCAAACGCTTAATTTCATCATATAATCAAGGGAAGTGCTTGGCAATATAAAGTGAAACTTTAATTAGTGAGGGAGGCATCCCCCACTAATTATTAGTTGAACCAATCGGGCTTTTAGGGGCAGTTAATCTCTTACCTAACTTCTTTGTTTCAGCCGAATTTTGAGGTGGGAGTTTTACTGCCCGCAAATAGCGGAGAAAAAAGAGCACTTTGTTTGAGAAAGAAGAGAGTGTTATAATAGTTTTCATAACTGACTAGAGTAAGGTGACGAGAGATGGATAAACAATTACATACATTACGAAACATTGCAAATGAGCGCACGTGGGCATCATTTTTGAATGATAATCATCCATATAGTTTGTTACATTGGTCCATTGCAGGTGTAGGGCAAGAGGCAAAGGATGTTTGGTTACTTCAAGATGAAGTAACATTTCAAACGACAGAATTCCCAACGTTAGATGATGCAATGCAATGGATTTCTGAAAATATGGAACAAGTTACAGACGTTTTAGCGCAATAAAAAACAGGCTTATGCAAGCCTGTTTTTTGTTTCTTTCACATATGTGTTTAAAAATTGATCGACGGCTGCTTCGTACTCTTCTTTATTTTCGTTATAAGAGCAAGCGTGTGCACCGTGTTCTGCAATATAAAGCTGCTTATTATTTTCTTTCGCTTCATATAACGCTTTTGTCATATCAGCTAAAATATAGTCGTCATCTTTACTATGAATAAAGAGAACGGGATTGTTAATGTTTTTTATACAGTCGATTGGTGAAACTTCACGAATTGTATAACCGTCACGAACTTTCAAAAATGCGTTTGCTAAAGGTAATAAAGGCCATTTTGGTAAATGGAATTCAACCTTTAAACGGTGCTGTAATTGTCCGTGAAAATCAGAGAAAGGACAATCTGCAATATAGAAATCAGCACCATCTTCTACAAGTCCTGCGTATTGAAGAAGTGTTGCAGCTCCCATAGATTCACCATGAATACCAAGTGTAATATTGGTGCCAAAACGGTTTTTTAGCCAGTCAACTACGGATTTTAAATCATGTTTTTCATAGTATCCATAGCTTGTTGTTTTTCCGCCAGTTTTACCATGACGACGATGATCGTAAATGAGGACGTTATATCCCCTTTTTAAGAATAAGTTTGCATATTTTACAGAGTTTATTTTATTTACAGTTACACCGTGGCAAAAAACCATAAACTTATTGGTGGAATGACCAGCAGGAATGTAATATCCGTGAAGGTCGTATCCGAATTGTGAAGGGATATGAATTTCTTCTTTATGAAGAGCATCAAAATCCTCTATACGAAAATGTTTTTTCGTTTCTCTTTCGAGTACTTCTTCCTCTGTTTTTTTCTTTAAGTACATCACTTTATTTGTAAAGAAAATCCCAAGGGCAGTTATTGCACCTAGTATAGTAAACAATGCTGCAAAAAAACGTTTCATACTTTACCTCATCCTCCAAATACCGTTACATGTGATACACTTATATTGTATCACAATGATATAAAAGGGGAGAAATAGGAAATGCTGCATATACAAAAAATTACGCCAGCGATGAAAGAAACAATCCGAATGTTCATGTGTGAGAACTGGGGAAGTTCATTGATGGTTTCACGTGGTAAGGGACATCAGTTAGAAGAGTTGCCAGGATTTGTTGCGCTCTTAGATGACAGAATAATCGGAATTATAACGTATGAAGTGATCGGGAATATGTGCGAAATTGTATCGCTAGATAGCTTTGAAGAAAGAAAAGGAATAGGGACGAAACTTGTGGATTGTGTATTACAAGTTGCAGAAGAAGAACGGTGCAGACAGGTTTGGCTTATTACAACAAATGATAATATGAATGCGTTACGATTTTACCAAAAACGTAATTTTGTAATGACTAATTTATATGTGAATGCGGTAGAGGAGGCACGAAAAATAAAGAAAGAAATTCCACGTATTGGATATGATAATATCCCAATTTTACATGAAATTCAGTTGGAGTATCGTTTAGTGAAATGATGTAACAATTTTCAGAAATGTGAGTTATTAATCTTGACGGATAGTGTAATTTAGGTTACCGTAAATTTGTAATCTATTACCATATTAAGGGGTGACGATGTGGCAACTATACGTGATGTTGCAAAATTGGCAGGTGTTTCAGTCGCAACCGTTTCACGAGTTATTAATGAAAAAGGATACGTTCATGAGGACACAGTAAAACAAGTAAAGGAAGCAATTGAAGAATTACGTTATAGGCCAAACAGTGCAGCGAAGCCACTATTTAAAGAGAATTCAACGATAATTGCATTACTTGTAGATAATTTATGTAACCAATCAAACATCACTTTGCTACATTGTATTGAGGAAATAGCATATAAAGAAGGTTATCAAATCATTATTTGTAATATAGAGAATAAAGATAGATACATACATATGCTGAAGCAAAATAACATTGCAGGTGTTATTTTGACAAGAGCAGTTTTTAAAAGTGTAGGAAAAATTCCATTTCCGTTTGTTGTGATCGATGAGCAACAATCACATGGAAATTATTATGAAAGTGGACAGAGAGCTGTTTCTTTATTAAAAGAGAAAGGGTGTCACTTTCTTGCATATTTCGGTGAGGGAGAAGAAAGTGAAGAAATGGAAGATCATATAGCAGGGTTTTTAGACGCTGTTTGGGATGAAGGAATCTCTTATCGAGAAGAATGTGTACAAGGGTATACAAATAAACAATTTATTACATTATTGCAAAACAATCCGTATGTAGATGGAATTGTAGCCTCAAGTGATCAGATTGCTATTGAGTTAATTCGGTCAGCGAGATTTCTAAATATACATATACCAGATAAATTAAAAATTGTTGGACCGAACGGGAGTATAGAGTGTGAATGGATAGGTTCATCACTACCGACAATTGAAAGCTATGTCAAAGATAACGGAAAAGTAGCTTTTCAACAATTAAAAGGAAAAATAAAAAAGTAAAAGGTGCGTTTTATACGCACCTTTTTATAATGTAATTGCGGCAATAAAGCCAAATATAAGTAACGGTATATTGTAATGTAGAAAAGTGGGTACACATGTATCCCATATATGATGGTGCTGACCATCAGCATTTAAACCGGATGTTGGTCCAAGGGTACTATCCGATGCTGGAGATCCTGCGTCACCTAGTGCTCCGGCTGTACCGATAATTGCAATTGTGGCCATTGGACTAAATCCAAGCTGAATGCAAAGAGGTACAAAAATGGTTGTTAAGATAGGGATGGTTGAAAAGGATGAACCAATTCCCATCGTAACGAGAAGTCCAATAACGAGCATAAGAAATGCAGCGAGTGGTTTGTTATTTCCGATTATATGTGCACTCGTTTGCACCAGAGATTCAACATGTCCTGTTTTTCGAAGAACAGCGCCGAATCCAGCGGCAGCAATCATAACAAAGCCAATGAAGGACATCATACGCATTCCGCTTGTTAATATCGCATCTGCTTCTTTAAGTGGTAGACTGCCACTAACTGATAAGACGATAATACCTGCTAAAGCACCGAAAATCATTGATTCGGTTGTTAATTGAACAGTTAATGTAGCAATAATAGATAATAACCCGAAAGTAATGCTACGTTTTGTATAGGGAACGATTTCATTTTCGGTAGTATGAATTTGTTCTGTTTCATACGTACGAGGTTTTCGGTACGTAATGAATACCGCTACACATAATCCAATAATCATACCAATTGCTGGAATAGTCATTGCTTTTGGAATAAGTGTGACATCAAATGTAAGGCCGCTTTGCGCAGCGTTGGTTTGTAATACGTCATGATAAATTTTTCCGAATCCTGCAGGGATCCACATATAAGGAGTAATCAATCCAAATGTAATAATACATGTGACAAGTCTGCGATCCACTTTCAGCTCATTTAATACTTTTAAAAGTGCTGGAATTAAGATGGGGATGAAAGCAATGTGAACAGGAATCAAATTTTGTGAGAAACAAGCCATCGTTAAAATAATGAATAAAATAAGTATTTTAGAATAAACTTGTTTTTTCGTGTCTTGTTCATTGCCAATCCATTTTAATGCAGTTTGAATCATAGCATCTGGAAGTCCTGTTTTGGAAAGGGAAATAGCGAAACCACCAAGCATTGCATAACTTAAAGCGATTGGAGCACTATTTCCAAGACCAGTTGTAAAAGTGTTAATCGTTTCTGAAATACCGAGTCCGCCGATAATTCCGCCTGTTAAAGCTCCAACAATGATGGCGACAATGACCTGGACACGTAACAAACTAAGCAATAGCATAATTGCTACTGCGACGAGTACAGCGTTCATAATAAATGTAATCTCCCTAAATATTTATTCTGTTAAGACAAGTAAATATGAAATGTTTTGCTATGTTTATACATACTTGCGACATATTATTATAAAATGTTTTCTATGAAATGTAAAAGAGCCTTTTGTTACTAATGCTGAAAAGCTAGCTCTTGTTTAATTGATTGCAAAGAATTAGCGAATAATTCTGGTTCTTCTAAATCAGGAGAATGTGCTGAATTTGGGAACCAAATCATCTTTTTTATAGGCGCTTCAATAATATCGCAATATTCTTGAACGAGTGCATAAGGAGTTTGATAATCATAGCGACCAGAACAAAAATAAACTGGAATAGATAAACTTGAGATAGAAGAAAAGAAATCGATTGTCAGCATTTCTTCCCATAAAACGCCAGATTTTAAATTTCCTGCGAGAAACTTGAACCAATCTAATAGCGTATACTCAGGAGAAAAGAAACCTTTTCGTATGAAAGAAAAGGAAGATCC
Source organism: Bacillus sp. XB1 (assembly GCF_053557995.1). NCBI lineage: Bacteria > Bacillati > Bacillota > Bacilli > Caryophanales > Bacillaceae > Bacillus > Bacillus sp. XB1. The sequence continues at coordinate 725,661 of NZ_JBNRIL010000002.1, forward strand.
GTTTTGGATTGCGCCTCCAAATGTGCCAAGCCACTTTCTTTGAATAATGAGACGTCTCGTATCTAAAAATGGTGGTTTGCCTAATTTTAAAAGGGAAGCTAATGCCTTTTTATGATCATGTTTTTTTGCAGAATGAATTAAATGTTGATATAGCAATTCTTCATTTTGTTTCATATGTACAATTTGCCCAATACCGATGTAAGCCTCGATATACTTTGGATATTGATGTGCTATGTTAAGCCCAATAATACTTCCCCAAGAATGACCAGCGAGAAATAGTTTTTGTTTGTTGAACCTTTTAAGTACATATTGAATCACTTCTTTTGCATCGGAAACGAATTGTTCGATTGTGAAATTTGCTCCGAAATCTTTCAGTGAAAAGGATTTACCAGCCCCGCGCTGATCCCAATTAATAACAATAAATTGCTTCTCTAATTCTTTTTGAAAATGGCGAATAAATCCGATTTGTGCCATCCCAGGTCCGCCGTGACAGCATAATAAAATAGGTTGCTCTACGTTTTGTCCACGCATAAGGAGAGTTTGTTTTCGATTATTAATCATAACGCTTTCTATCGTAGCGATACTATTAGGAATGAGTTGTTTGTTTTCATTATAGAACTGAGGGGTGTAGCTACGAAAAAGCATATTGAAAACCTCCTTTTGTGAAATCGTATGAATCGCACAGGCTATTCATTTTGCATATACTGTTAGAAAATCATTGTAACATACCATACTAGTGTCATTTCAACACGGGAGGAGGGAAATTGTGACGATTGGAGAAATTATAGATGGTTTAAATAGACGTGAACCCATCGCTATTATAGCAAAACGTCTTGAAATAAGCCCGTATACATTATCGAAGAAATTAAGATTGATTGGATACGAATATGATGGAGAGCAGAAGAAACGTATTTTTGTAGGAGATGGAGAAGAACCACGTCACTTACAACTCCAAGAAGCGACCGCCCTTCAATATGAGAAAACAGATTATCAATTGTTAATTTATGAGCAATTACAAAGCATTTATGAATTATTAAGAAAAAGAGAAGAAGTAATTGTACCAATTATGAGTAAAAGTACAGAGAAGAAGAGACGAACCTTTTCTATTAATACAGAAATATTATCACAATTGGACCTTATATCAGAATCGAAAGGAGTTCAAAAATCTAAACTTGTAGAAGAGGCGTTGCACCAATTTTTACAGCAATATGAAGTTGACAAAACATCACATTTTGATAACTAAAGAAAAGGATACTATGTTCATTGGAAGAACGAGTATCCTTTTTATGATGTATATTACATATAAAATAGAGGATCAGTATAAATCCTTTATGGCGTGAAAAATGAAATTTATTATTAGAGAAACACTTAATTTACTTTTTGAATTCTTCCATCAATAACTGGCTGAATTGGTTCTTTTAATTGTTTTACGTAATCGACTAACGCTTCAAAGTCGTTTGGACCAGTTTCTGCATTTTTACCATTTTTAAATGATACGAATCCGTCACCGCCAGAAGCTAAGAAGGCATTTGCAACTACGCTATACATTTTAGATGGAGATAATTCTTCACCGTTTGTTAAACGTATATTTGTAACTTTTTCACCGTTTGGTTTATTTGCATCCCACGTATATTGAATACCTGAAATTTGAAGCATTCTTGTTGTTCCTTTTTGCCATTGCTGATTTAAAATATCGCGAATGTCTTGACCTGTTAAATCTACTTTAATTAATTGATTTCCAAAAGGTTGAATGCCGTATAACTCACCCCACGTAATATCACCAGCATCTAAGTCATTACGAATGCCACCAGGATTCATGAGGGCGATTTGAGTTTGCATTGTTTGACGCTGAGCATCGGCAACTAAATTTCCAAGAGTGGACTCACCAGCATCATTTTGTTTACGGTCGATAGGTGCTGTAGATTTTCCGACTACTTCATTTACAAGTGGTGCAATTTTTTCTTTATATTGATCTAGTTTTTTCTTTACTTGTTTATCAGGTTCTACACCTTCATGATACGTTGTAACAACTTCAGCTTTTTTCTTTACAATATCCTTTGTTTTACGATCAATTGTTACATCCACGTCTGAGAAAGCCGTTCCGTATGAATTTGCTTGGACAATTAGTTTATTATTTACTGTACCATTTACATACGTATGACTATGTCCACCGAAAATAACATCAACTTCTGGGTCTGTTTCATTTGCAATTCGAGTAAGATCGCCATTTGTTACCCCAGACTCATCGGTTGTTCCACCGACATGAGCAAGAACGACGATAGATTTAACGCCGAGACGTTTTAATTGTTGTGTTGATTTATTAATTGCTTCTACTTCATCAGTAATTTGTACATTGTTAAGCATCGTAGGCATAACGACATTTGGTGTATCAGTTGTAACAACCCCAATGAATCCTACAGGAACACCATCTACCATTTTTACAGTAAACGGTGGTAAAAATAAGCGGCCAGTTGATTTGTTGTAGAAGTTAGCAGCTACATAGGGGAAGTTAGCTCCTTTGAAATTTCCTGTTTTTTCATGATATCCACCGTAAATGAGGCGTTGCATTTCATCAATACCTTCATCAAATTCATGGTTTCCGATTGTACCAACATCAAATTTTAAGTCATTTAAAAATTCAATTGTCGGTTCATCTTGTAATAATGCTGAAACTGGTGGACTAGCTCCGACGATATCACCAGCATGTACGAGAAGTGTATTAGGGTTTTGTTTTTTACGTTCTTTTAAATAAGTAGCTAAGTAATCAGCGCCACCAGCTTCTTTATTATTGATTTTTTTAACAGTATCTAGTTGTCCATGGAAATCATTAATACCAAGCATTTGTACGTCTATGTAGCGGTTTTGTTCAGCTGGATTCTGAGATGGGGGAGCGGCAAATACGCTTGAAAAAGTAATGGTGCTTAAAACAGCAACGGCAGGAATAATTTTTTTCCACATAATATAATTCTCCTTTTTTTATAATCTGACATCATACGACATAATTTTAATAGATTCATAGGATTATAGCTACACAAAAATTTAGTCTTTTCGAAAAATTAACATATTTACAAAAAGTGAATAATAGAGTAAAGACCCTTTTTTATTGTCGATTTCATCGTGTATCTACTATAATGGAGAAAAAAGTAAAAGGTGAGTAGCATGAAGAAAAAGAAACAAAGACAAATGCAAAGACAATCGCAAGTGAATCAACCAAAGAAAGAAACACTTACATTAGGCGATCAATTAAATGATTCACTCATGCAACAATTAAAGAGTAAGAAGAAAGAGTTGCAAGTGAGAGAAGAGGAAAAAGAGGCAGCTGAACTGGAAAGAAAGCGCCAAGAACAAAAAGAACGTGAAAAGAATAAATCATTTGAAGAACTGCTAAGTGAAAGTAACCTTACTTGGAAAGACTTTAAATAATAAAAAATGATCAGTGAAATACCACTGATCATTTTTTGACGAGCTTGTAAGAAAAGGGGAGTTAGAATGAGAAAAATTGTCGTTGTTCCACATGAAAACCATTGGAGTGAAAAATTTCAAATGGAGGCTAAAAGATTAAAATCAGCGATGCCAGAAACGGTAAAAATTCATCATATTGGAAGTACGTCAGTTCCTGGACTGGCAGCTAAACCTATTATTGATATGATCATGGAAGTAGAAAATATCGAAAGAGTAGATGGGTGGAATGAACGATTTATAGAGCTTGGTTACATCGTAAAAGGGGAAAATGGTATTTCAAGACGCCGATATTTTATTCATGGAACTGAAGAAAAACGTTCGTATCATTTACACGTGTTTGAAAAAGGAAATCCAGAGATAGTAAGGCATTTAGCATTTCGTGATTATATGATGGCTCATTGTGAAGAAGCAGAGACATATGCAACCTTAAAGAAAGAATTAGCCGAAAAGTATACATATGATGGCGCGTTATATACGGAAGGAAAAAATGAGTTTGTGCGCAATGTGGATGAAAAAGCGAAAGAATGGAGAAAAAATAACGTGAATGAATGAATTCACGTTATTTTTTAACTATATAAAAGTGTTATGTAAACTGTACGTATGTTTTGACTTTTGGGATGAATCTTGTTGAAATAAAGTTGTGGCTTATAAAAAATGTAACAATGAAAGGGAGACGACTGTGCATATTCCAACAACTACACTTCATAATGGCGTGAAAATGCCGATGATTGGTCTAGGCGTATATAAAGCGAAAGAAGGAGACGAAGTAAAGCAAGCAGTAAAAACAGCGTTAGAAGTTGGATACCGTTCGATTGATACAGCAACTGTATATGAAAATGAAAGCGGTGTCGGAGAGGCGATACGTGAATCAGGAATTCCAAGAGAAGATCTATTTATTACAACAAAAGTATGGAACGACGATCAAGGATATGAGGAGACACTCGAGGCATTTGAAAAGAGTTTAAAAAAATTACAAATGGACTATGTAGATTTATATTTAATACATTGGCCGGTAAGAGGGAAGTATGTTGATACGTACCGAGCTTTGGAAAAATTGTATGAAGAAGGTAAAGTGCGCGCGATTGGTGTTTCTAATTTTCATAAACATCATTTAGAACTATTATTACCAAATTGCAAAGTGAAGCCGATGGTAAACCAAGTGGAACTTCATCCGATGTTGACGCAATTTGAGTTGCGCAATTATTGTCAAGATGAGCAAATTCAAATGGAAGCATGGAGTCCGTTAATGAGGGGCGGAGAAGTATTCCAGCATCCAATCATTCAGGCTATTGCTAACAAATATGAAAAAACACCTGCACAAGTTATATTAAGGTGGGATATTCAAAGCGGGATTGTTACAATTCCTAAATCTGTTACACCATCTCGTATTAAAGAAAACTTTACTATTTTTGATTTTGCACTAACTGAAGAAGAGATACGTCAAATTAACACGTTGAATCGTGATTTACATGTAGGAACGAATCCTGATAAATATGATACGTTATAAAAAAGACTGTCTCCTGATACTGGAGACAGTCTTCTATTTATCGGTAATTCGATATTTTTAACGATGCAAAGCATATGTGTCATATTTAACAATCTTTTGAAGTTGTATATATTCTTCTTTCGTTAAAGGTAACTGTTGGCTAGCTCGTATATTTTCCTGTAATTGTTGAAGCGAGCTTGCACCAGGTATAACAGCTGCAACAGTCTTATTATGTAAGCAATATTGAATAGCTGTTCCTGTTAAAGAGCGTTCTCCAATCGTTTCTTTTACACTCGCTAGAGTTGTATGTAATTCATCGTAAGAATAAGAAAGATAATCCTTTTCCTTTACTCTTTCTATTTTTCTTGCATTGTTGTCAGTTAAAATTCCTTTTGCAAGTGGCCCGCGGGCAATCACGCTAATTTGGTGTTCATTCAGAAGTGGGAACCATTCTTCAGGGCGACGATTTAAAAGGCTATATTCCATTAGTACACTAACGATGTTTGAGCGTTTTGCATACTCACGAACGACATTTGGGCGTATAGAAGAAATACCGTAATGGCGAATAATACCTTCCTTTTTCAATTCTTCAAAAGCTTCAATTGTTTCATCTATTGGATCTTCAATCGTTCCGCCATGAAGTTGGTAAAGGTCAATATAATCAGTTTGAAGTCTACGTAAACTTTCCTTTACTTCAGTCTTTATGTAAGCTTTAGAAGGATCCCAAGACCAGCCATTTTTTTCTTCTGTCCAACGATTTCCAACCTTCGTTGTAAGTACAATTTGGTCTCTTCTTCCCTTCAAGGCTTTTCCAACAAATTCTTCATTTAATCCGTAATCATATAAATCTGCTGTATCAAAAAAATTAATTCCTAAATCGATCGCTTCATCGATAATATGCATAGCTTCTGTTTCAGATGTACCGAGAGACATACAGCCAAGGCCCATTTCTGTAACAAACAAATCTGAGTTTCCTAATTGACGTTTTTTCATAGGTCAACCTCCTTACCTTTATTGTACGAGAGGGAAAAGAGGTTGACAAACGTTTACTTTTCGCTGCGCATTAACTGCCCGTAAAAGCATGATTAATGTTTCACTTTATTTGCTGTAATCCACTCTTGTACAGTTGTATACTCTTTGCTATATTGCTTTAGCTTATGGCGAATTTGCCATGCTTTTCCGACTAAAGTGACGCGATTTGGTAAAATATAAACTTTCATTTCTATCACGCTCCTTTCAATGTGGTAAAATGTATGAGGAAAGAATAGGAAATAGAACAGGGAGATGAAGTAGTGTGAGTAATCTTGCAGAGAGAACAGTAAAAACTGAGCCGATTTTTGATGGTAGAGTTATAAAAGTTCGTGTTGATGATGTAGTATTACCAAATGGAGCAATGAGTAAACGTGAAATTGTAAATCACCCTGGTGCAGTTGCTATTATTGCTATTACTGATGAGGGGAAAATTGTGCTTGTTGAGCAGTATCGTAAAGCACTTGAAAAGGCGATTATAGAAATTCCGGCTGGCAAGTTAGAACCTGGTGAAAAACCTGAGGTAACAGCAGTTCGTGAATTAGAAGAGGAAACAGGATATGTATGTGAAAATATGGAGCTCATTACTTCTTTCTATACATCTCCAGGATTCGCAGATGAAATTTTATATGTATATAAAGCGACAGGTTTGACAAAAAAAGAAAATAAAGCTGAGTTAGATGAAGATGAGTTTGTGGAATTAATGGAAGTATCGTTAGAAGAAGCGATTACTCTTATGAAAGATCTTCGTATTCATGATGCGAAGACGATGTTTGCAGTACAATATTTACAACTACAAAAATAAACACTCGCCAAAGGCGAGTGTTTTTTAATTGATTTTTGCATATACACGTGCATCACGTAAGCTACCATCTGGTGCTAGGAAATCATTTTCCATTGTACCTTCTAGAATGAATTCTAGACGTTCTGCTAAGCTACATGCATTTATATTTGTTGCATCAGTACGAATTTCAATTCTTCTAGCGCCTAGTTTATCAAAGGCGAACTGAATTGCACCTTTAACAGCTTCGGTCATATAGCCTTGTTTTGTATAGGCACTATGTAGCCAGAAGTGAAGTGAAAACTTTGGAATATCCCAGTTTTCAGGCTTTAGTGTAATTGCTCCGATGAATGTACCAGATACTTTATCGTATAAGTGAAAATCAAGTGTTTCACGAAGTAAAAACTGTCCGTGAGCTTCGCGAACAATTTCTTCAGCACTCTCTTCTGTTTCAGCGTTAATTGGTATCCACGGTACTAAGTCTTCTAGAGAAGCTTGGATTGCTTCATATACTTCTGCACCATCACCTGGAAATGGTTTACGAACTTGCAAGCGTTCAGTTTGAAATAATGTTGGAAAATCTAATAATAATGGTTTCAAGAGAAATCCCTCCTATTCTCTACTTTTTAGTTTAGCAAAGTAGAGCGGAATTTCAATGTTAATTCGTCATACTTTTTTCTTTCTTTCATACATTTTTAATAAGAGTGTGAACGGAGGGAAGAAAAATGTGGCGAAAAAATTGGCAAGACCGTGTAATGTCTCACATACAGGAAAACTCTTCATTATATATATTTAACGCCGTTTTATTATTGATGGGAGTAATATTCGGAGCCATTCTGGTGAATAGTTTACAAATCAATCAAAAACAAGATTTATCATTTTATTTACAACGTTTTTTTGGACAAGTCTCTAAAGGAGAATTTGCTATTGCGGGCGAAATGTTTCGAGAAAGTTACTTTTCGCAATTAAAATACATCGGGTTTATTTGGATTTTAGGGATTTCAATTATTGGATTACCACTTATTTTTATTTTATTATTTGTAAAAGGAGTTGTCGTTGGATTTACAGTTGGTTTTTTAGTAAGTCAGCATGGATGGAATGGACTATTATTAGCATTTGTATCTGTTTTGCCACAAAATTTAATTATCATTCCAGTCTTTCTCGTTATGACAACTATTGCTGCAAGTTTTTCTTTACGGATGATTAGGCATCAATTTATTAGAAAAATAACCGAGCCACTATTACCATTATTAATCCGTTATACATGCTTCTTTCTCGTAATTGGAGTAGTGTTAGCACTTGCTTCTAGTGTGGAGGCTTACGCATCACCAGTTTTAATGAAAGAAGTCGTTGAGGCTATTAATAAAAAATAAATACTTTTTGAGAATAATTATCAATTTGTTTTTATTGTTTTTTCTTTTGACAGAAGCCCTTCTTCTGATATAATGGTGTAAGAGTGGCGAGGAGGGAGTAGTACCGAATGGAAGAAAGAATTGAACGAATTAAGAAGCAATTACATGCAGCGAGCTACAAATTAACACCGCAACGTGAAGCAACAGTTCGTGTGCTGCTAGAAAATGAAGAAGATCATTTAAGCGCAGAAGATGTTTACCTCCTTGTAAAAGAAAAGTCGCCAGAGATCGGATTAGCAACCGTCTATCGAACTTTAGAACTATTATCTGAGTTAAAAGTTGTCGATAAGATTAACTTCGGAGACGGTGTTTCACGCTATGACTTACGCCAAGAAGGTGCGCAGCGTTTCCACCATCATTTGATTTGTACACAATGTGGTGCTGTACAAGAAATACAAGAAGATTTACTTGGTGAAGTGGAAAGGAAAGTAGAACGAGACTGGAGCTTTAAGGTGAAAGATCATCGTTTAACATTCCATGGGATTTGTAAAAATTGTCAAGAAAATGAAACGGATGAAAAATAACCTTTTCCTATTTATCTAGGAAGAGGTTTTTTATTTGAATAAGGTATAAATTGGTGAAAGCTTGGCATATGTTGTAATAACTTATATTTTGGAGGAATTTACAATGCGCCGAGCTTTAAAATTAACTTTTGATGGAATAAAAGTATTTTTATTATTTACAAGTTGTACGATTTTGTTTTATTTCGCTATACTATGGATAAATGAAGAATATGAAAGCTATCATCGTTATGAAAAACCTAAAGAAGAGACTGTAGAAAAAGTATCAGGGAATGAAGAACCGGCAAAGGATGCTTTCGTAAATAGAATGATGTTTTTCTATGAAAATGGGGAGTAGTGTAGAGTGGAAGATCAATTAAAAGATTTTATTCATTATATGGTTGTCGAAAAAGGATTAGCAAAGAATACAGTAGTATCTTATGAACGGGATTTAAAAAGCTACGTAAAGTATTTGCAAAATGTGGAACAGACGAAAACTTTTCATGAAGTGACCCGTTTACACATTGTTAACTTTTTGCAGTATTTAAAAGAGAACGGAAAATCTTCGAAAACATTGGCGCGTCATATCGCATCAATTCGTTCGTTCCACCAATTTTTACTTCGTGAACGAGCGGTAGAACACGACCCATCCGTACATATTGAAACGCCACAAGGGGAACGGAAATTACCAAAAGTATTATCAGTTGATGAAGTAGAGGCGTTACTTCAAACACCAAAAATGACAAGTGCTTTTGGGATTCGTGATAAGGCGATGCTAGAGTTACTGTATGCGACAGGACTTCGTGTTTCAGAATTGATTGCACTCAATTTAGAAGATGTACATTTAACAATGGGATTTGTTCGTTGCATAGGGAAAGGGAATAAAGAAAGAATTATTCCACTAGGAAGTTTAGCAACGGAAGCGATTCAAAAGTATATTGAAAAAGGAAGAAGAGAATTAATGGGGAAAAAAGTAGTAGATGCACTCTTTTTAAACCATCATGGTAATCGATTATCAAGACAAGGATTTTGGAAAATATTAAAACGATTAGCGAAAGAAGCAAATATTGAAAAAGAGCTTACACCTCATACGTTGCGTCATTCGTTTGCTACGCACTTATTAGAAAATGGAGCAGATTTACGTGCTGTACAAGAAATGCTTGGACATGCAGATATTTCAACGACGCAAATCTATACGCACGTTTCAAAAACTAGATTAAAAGATGTATATAAACAGTTTCATCCGAGAGCATAGTTACTATGCTCTTTTTTTCATAGATTAAGAGGGGAAGAGCGTTTCACAGAAACTTCACAAACATTTCGTATATTGTTTTCAGCAGAAGACTGGAATATTACAATGTATTTCCTCTATACTAAATAAAGTATAAAGGAGGAAATGATGATGAAAAAACTGATTATAACTTTATTTATCGCGATGCTAGCGTTGGCTGGCTGTAATACAAACAAAGAAGAACCGAAAAAAGAACAGAAACTTGAAGCTGTAAAAGTAGCAGTACAAACAAATCCGAAAGAAATTAAACCAGGTGAAAAAACAGAAGTACAAGCACTTGTTACACAAGGGAAAGAAAAAGTAACGGATGCCGATGATGTAAAGTTTGAAATTTGGAAAGATGGCGACGAAAAACACGAGATGTTAGATGGTAAGCATAAAGGAAAAGGTGTTTATGCAGTAGAGAAAACATTCGAAACGGATGGAGTATACCATATTATCGCTCACACAAATGCACGTGAAATGCACGTTATGCCAGAAGTAAAAGTTGCTGTAGGAAATGCGAAAGTAGAAGATGCAAAAAAAGAAAATAGTGATCACAGTGCAGGACATGGAGATCATAAAAGTGACACAATGATCCATCTTATGGCTGGAGACATAAAGGCAAATGCTGAATCTACAATGAAAGTTCATTTAAAACAAAAAGAAGAAGCCCTAACTGGTGCTGAAGTACAACTAGAGATTTGGAAAGATGGTGTTGAAAAACACGAATTTATTCCAGCGAAAGAAGGGAATAAAGGAGAGTATGAAACAAAACATACTTTCAAAGAGAATGGTGCTTACAAAGTGAAAGTACATGTAAGAAAAGGCGAATTGCATGAACATAAAGAAGAAACAATAGAAGTAAAATAAAAAGTAGCTCTTTAGAGCTACTTTTTATTTTTAATATGAAGAAATAAATCATAAAAAAATTAGCACTTCGTTGCAGAATGGATTACAATAGAAGTGTGAAGAAAATGAGAAATTCTACGAAAATGTATTAAAAAGAAAGCGTAAACATGTTATGATATCAGTATCAGATGTCTGACATCTGACTTAGAAAAAACTAGAAATGTTTTTGAATCGTTTCAAGTAAACGAAATAGGTTAGAAAATGATTTAAAGAAGTACTGTTTGACAATGAGAATTCTTTTGGATAACAGTTTCACTTTATAGCGTTTTGAACATACTACAAGAAGTAGAACTGAACTTATAGGAGGTCGCAGTTATGAATAAATATAAACGTATATTCCTAGTCGTAATGGACTCTGTGGGAATCGGTGAAGCACCAGATGCTGAGCAATTTGGTGATTTAGGATCTGACACAATTGGTCACATTGCTGAACATATGAATGGGTTACAAATGCCTAACATGGTGAAATTAGGTCTTGGTAACATTCGAGAAATGAAAGGTATCTCTAAAGTAGAGAAACCACTTGGATATTACACAAAAATGCAAGAGAAATCTACTGGTAAAGATACAATGACAGGTCACTGGGAAATCATGGGCCTTTACATTGATACACCATTCCAAGTGTTCCCGGAAGGATTCCCGAAAGAATTACTTGATGAATTAGAAGAAAAAACAGGCCGTAAAATTATCGGTAATAAGCCAGCTTCAGGAACTGAGATTCTTGATGAACTTGGTCAAGAGCAAATGGAAACAGGCTCTTTAATCGTTTATACTTCTGCTGATAGCGTATTACAAATTGCAGCACACGAAGAAGTAGTGCCACTTGATGAGTTATATAAAATCTGTAAAATTGCACGTGAATTAACATTAGATGAGAAATACATGGTAGGTCGTGTTATTGCTCGTCCATTCGTTGGTGAACCTGGAAACTTTACACGTACACCAAACCGTCATGACTATGCACTAAAACCATTCGGCCGTACAGTAATGAATGAATTAAAAGATAGTGACTACGATGTAATTGCTATCGGTAAAATCTCTGATATTTATGATGGCGAAGGGGTAACGGAATCACTTCGTACGAAGTCTAACATGGATGGAATGGATAAGCTTGTAGATACATTAAATATGGACTTTACAGGTCTTAGCTTCTTAAACTTAGTTGACTTTGATGCATTATTCGGCCACCGCCGTGATCCACAAGGATACGGAGAAGCTCTGCAAGAATATGATGCACGTCTTCCAGAAGTATTCGCAAAACTAAAAGAAGATGATTTATTACTAATTACAGCAGACCACGGTAATGATCCAATTCATCCTGGTACTGACCATACACGTGAATATGTACCATTATTAGCATATAGCCCAAGCATGAAAGAAGGCGGACAAGAGTTACCACTTCGTCAAACATTTGCTGATATTGGTGCAACAGTAGCAGAAAACTTCGGTGTGAAAATGCCAGAATACGGAACAAGCTTCTTAAACGAGCTAAAGAAATAGGGGGATAAACAAATGAATCGTGAACTTATTACAAAATCAGCTTCATACTTAAAAGAGAAATTTCAAGAGACACCACAAGTAGGACTAATCCTTGGATCAGGACTAGGTGTATTAGCAGACGAAATTGAGAACGCAGTAACAGTACCTTACAGTGAAATCCCTGAGTTCCCAGTATCAACTGTAGAAGGCCATGCAGGTCAACTAGTATTCGGTACACTTCAAGGTGTAACAGTAGTAGCAATGCAAGGACGTTTCCACTTCTATGAAGGATACGACATGCAAAAAGTAACATTCCCAGTTCGTGTTATGAAAGAACTAGGTGTAGAAACAGTTGTTGTAACAAACGCAGCTGGTGGTGTAAATACATCATTTGAGCCAGGCGATCTTATGTTAATTTCAGACCACATTAACTTCATGGGTACGAATCCATTAATCGGACCAAATGATTCTGAAATGGGCGTACGTTTCCCTGATATGTCTACGTCATATACGGTAGAACTTCGCGAAATGGCGAAACAAGTTGCAGCAGACTTAAATATTAAAGTACAAGAAGGTGTATACGTAGGAATGACAGGTCCTGTATATGAAACACCTGCTGAAATTCGTATGCTTCGTACACTTGGCGGAGATGCAGTTGGTATGTCAACAGTACCTGAAGTAATTGTAGCGCGTCATGCTGGTATGAAAGTATTAGGTATTTCTTGTATTTCAAATATGGCAGCTGGTATTTTAGATCAGCCACTTCACCACGATGAAGTAATTGAAACGACAGAACGTGTTAAAGCGAACTTCTTAGCATTAGTAAAAGCAATCGTAAAACAAATGAAGGGGTGACCTCACAATGAGAATGGTGGACCTAATTGCAAAAAAACGTGACGGACATGCATTAACGACAGAAGAAATTAATTTTATTGTTGAAGGATATACAAATGGTGATATTCCTGATTATCAAGTAAGTTCACTTGCAATGGCAATTTTCTTCCAAGATATGAACGATCAAGAGCGTGCTGATTTAACGATGGCAATGGTAAATAGCGGTGATACAATCGACTTATCAGCTATTGAAGGTGTAAAAGTAGATAAGCATTCAACAGGTGGTGTTGGTGATACAACGACACTTGTATTAGGTCCATTAGTAGCTGCTTTAGATGTACCAGTAGCGAAAATGTCTGGACGCGGTTTAGGACATACTGGTGGTACAATTGATAAATTAGAAGCAGTCCCAGGATTCCATGTGGAAATTGAAAACGATGAATTCATGCGTCTTGTAAATGAAAACAAAATCGCAGTTATCGGCCAAAGTGGTAACTTAACGCCTGCTGATAAAAAGTTATATGCACTTCGTGATGTAACAGCAACAGTAAACTCAATTCCGCTTATTGCAAGTTCGATTATGAGTAAAAAAATTGCTGCTGGTGCAGATGCAATTGTTCTTGATGTAAAAACTGGAGCAGGTGCATTTATGAAAACGGATGAAGATGCAAAACGTTTAGCAGAAGCAATGGTACGTATCGGTAATAACGTTGGTCGTAACACGATGGCAGTTATTTCGGATATGAGTCAACCACTTGGTGAAGCTATTGGTAATGCACTAGAAGTACAAGAAGCAATTGATACATTACAAGGTAAAGGGCCGAAAGATTTAGAAGAGCTATGTTTAACACTTGGAAGTCAAATGGTGTACCTTGCCGGACAAGCTTCATCTTTAGAAGATGCACGTGAAAAGCTAATTGAAGTAATGAACAACGGAAAAGCGCTAGAATCATTTAAAACGTTCTTATCAGCGCAAGGCGGCGACGCATCTGTTGTTGATGATCCTTCTAAATTGCCACAAGCACAATTTAAAATTGAAGTGGAAGCGAAAGAAGACGGATATGTATCAGAAATCGTTGCAGACGAAATCGGAACAGCAGCAATGCTTTTAGGAGCAGGACGTGCAACGAAAGAGTCTGAAATTGATTTAGCAGTTGGTCTAATGCTGCGCAAAAAAGTAGGCGATAGCGTGAAGCAAGGTGAATCCCTTGTTACAATTTACGCAAACCGCGAAAATGTTGAAGATGTAAAAGCGAAAATTTATGAGAACATGAAGATTTCTAAAGAACATGTAGATGCACCAACTTTAGTACACGGTATCGTAACGAAGTAATAAAAAAGCTGAGGAGATTTCTCCTTGGCTTTTTTTACTATTTTTTGTTTATAATAATAATGGGTGAAATTATGATTAGAATTTGTGCAGTAACAAAAACAGATGAAGTATTATATGATGTTTCTCTAGAAGAAACAAAGAAAGACCATATTGTATGGTATTGGCTAGATTTATATAAGCCAACGAAAGAAGAGTATACATATATTCTGCAAGACCATTTTAAGTTCCATCCCCTTGCAATTGAAGACTGTATAGAATATGTACAGAGGCCAAAAGTTGATTTTTATGATGGATATAACTTTTTAGTACTTCATGCATTTGGGGAAGATGGACTAGAACCGCACGAAATCGATTTATTTATTAGTGATCGTTATATTGTTTCTTTCCACTTTTCTCATAACAATGCAATCGAAAGAGTATGGAAAACACTTGGAGAAAAGAAGCGTATTAAAAATAGTCCTTTACACGTAGCTCATACAATTATCGACCAAATTGTAGATGACTATTTTGCGCCTGTATATTACATTGAGGATCATTTAAATGCAATTGATGATAATTTAACGGGGGAGACAGCAGGAAGTGTATTAGAAGAGGTATTTGATATACGTACAGATTTATCAAAGCTAAGGCGTACAATCATTCCGATGCGTGATTTATTATATCGTATTTTAAATTCGACTCGTTTTTACGGTATAAGCGATCATGAAATTTACTTTAAAGATATACATGATCATTTGCTTAAACTAACAGAAATGATTGAGGCAAGCCGAGAGTTAACAGCAGATATTCGGGATAGTTATTTTTCATTAAACTCACATCATATGAATAACATTATGAAAACATTAACTGTATTCTCGACTATTTTCATGCCATTAACATTTATTGCGGGAGTATATGGAATGAACTTTACGCATATGCCAGAGCTTGGTGGACAATATAGTTATTTTATTTGTCTACTTATTATGGCACTAATTGGCGGCGGAATGATGGCCTGGTTTTATAAAAAAGGATGGTTTAAGTAAAAAAACACCGAGGATTTCCTCGGTGTTTTTTTAACCAATAGCATGTAATACAAACATAGCTAAGAATAAGCATGTAATGATATACATAGATGGTGCGACTTCTTTACGCTTTCCAAGAGCAACTTTTAAGATAGGGTAAGCAATAAATCCGAACGCAATGCCATCAGCGATACTATATGTGAGCGGGATCATAACGATAATTAAGAATGCTGGAAATCCTTCTGAAAAGTCATTCAGAGGAATTTGTTGAATGCTTGTAATCATCAGACCGCCAATAATAATTAAGATTGGTGCAATGGCACTATCAGGAATTAATTTGACAAATGGAAGAGCAAACAGTGATGCAAAGAATAGCAATCCAGTAACGATAGACGTCAGACCTGTCTTACCACCTGCAGTAATACCTGCGGCACTTTCTACTGTTGAAACGGTAGGACTTGTGCCAAATAGACCACATGTCATTGCTGAAATTGCATTGGCTTGGTAAGCACGTGGGAATTTACGATCATCTTCTAATAAACCGTGCAGAAGTCCCATGTTCTCAAAAATAAGCACCATGCTTAAAGAGAATGTTGCAATCCAAAATGGTAAGGAAGAAAGTTTCCCAAATGACATAGCTCCAAACACATCACCGTAATTAGCGAATGAGAATGAACTATTTCCCACTTGACTCGTATCCACAAGACCAAATAGCCATGCGATACCAGTTCCTATTGCAATCGTCCATAAAAAGTTTCCACGTACGTTACGAATAAATAATACAAGTGCAATGATAAGAGTAAGTAATGTCGCAAGAACGACAGGATTACTTAATTTCCCCATTGCCACAGCAGTATTTGGGTTCGAAACGACTAAACCACCTTTTTGCAATCCGATAAACGCTAAAAATAATCCGATGCCGACAGTAATCGCTTCCTTTAATGACTTTGGAATTGATACTGATAGCACGCGAGCGATTGGTGTAAAAGCGGCAATTGCAAAAATAATACCAGAGATAAAGACAGCAGCCAATGCTTCTTGCCAAGTTAGTCCAAGCGTATGCACAGCTGTGTACGTGAAGAATGCATTTACACCCATACCCGGGACAAGAATAGCAGGTGCATTTGCCCAAAATGCCATGAGTAGACATCCGACAAATGAACTAAAAACAGTTGCTAAAATTCCAGCTTCAAGAGGAATGCCAGCATCTGATAAGATTGACGCATTTACAATCATAATATATACGATTGTGAAAAATGACGTAACTCCAGCTAAAACTTCTTGTTTTGGTGATGTTTCGTGTAAACCTAATTTAAATGTTCTTTCAAGTATTCCTTTCATGTTAAACCTTCTTTTTCATATCCCTCTCCCACCCGTGATATCTCTTTTGTAAGAGCTCACCGTTCTTTATTATATCAGAACATCATGTTTTTACAACAAGTAAAATGATAACGTTTACTTGTAAAGAGAATTCGTTATAAATACGTAAAAATAGCCCGTATGGATGAAATGATTTCTAATTCACCCGATTGAATGGGTGGGGCCGCTTGCGCATGTAAAGTAGCATAAGACGTAACCTCCCGTGGTAATTGGGCAGATTCTTCAACGAATGAGAGGGGAACAGGATTAATATTTAAATTATATGTACTCGCAATAGCACGAGCTTTTTCTACTGCTTGGTGCAGAGCTTGAATGAGAGCTTGCTCATAATATTTATTTGGATGAGATACTCGGAAACGTAACCCTTTTGCTACATTTGCGCCATTTGAAACGGCTATATCATATACTTCCCCAGCTTTTTGTACATTTAAAACGGTAATTTCATACAAATGCTCCACACGGTATCCTTGTAGCAATGCTTTATCATTTACATATTCGTATTGAGGAGTAATCGTATAAGAAATCGTTTCTATATCTTTATCGGCAATACCAAGCTGTTTAAGTGCATCCAGCAATTGTTTGGATTGCACTGCATTTTCTTCTTGAGCCTGTTTTACATTTTTATCATCTGTTCGAATGCCAAGCGTTAATATGACAACATTCGGTTTTGCTTTGACAACGCCTTCGCCTTGTACAGTAATAGTAGCTTCTTTACCAGTATTAGTTGTGCGTACGTTGTGTAAATAAGGATTCATTCCACCCTGCATTTTCCATCACCATCCTTTTTATATGTATATGTGTGAACAAAAAAGAAATTTATATGAAAAAAGTTACAGAAATGAGAATGTTGAGGAAAGAAAGCATGTACAACATAGGTATTTATAGATTATAATATGTGTAAATATGATAAAAAAGGGACGAGGCTATTGAACGAAAAAAGAGAAACGCTGATTTTAGATTTATCTGCATCATTTCGAAAAATGATACGTTTATTACAAAATGATATTAATACACGTTTTGCAGAACATATGCCATATAATGAATTTTCTGTATTACGTGCGTTATTTTTAAAGAGTCCACAGATGGCTTCGCAAATTGCGAGTGAAGTAAACGTAACCTCCAGTCATATTACAGCTGTTACAGATCGTCTCGTACGAAAAGGATTAGTAGAAAGAAAACGTTCTAATTCAGATCGTCGAATCGTGTACTTAGAAATTACAGAGCACGGAAGAGAAGTAACTGAAAAACTTGAAGCTGTGCGTAAAGAATATTATAAAGAGAGATTTAAAGGTTGGAGCGACCAAGAAATAGAAATGGTCTTAGAACTATTTGGCCGCGTATTATAATAAATGAGGATAGGAAGCGAAAGCATTCCTATCCTTTTTCTTTTGAATAAAAATATTTTGAAACTCCGATACTTTAATTAAAAGATCGGAGGAAAGATTATGAAATATATTGCTGCACTTACCATTTTATTTGGTGGTTTTTTCTATTTTCAAACATTCACGTACGCAGATACACCTATCCAAGTGGTACGAAAAGAAGTGAAGTACATTGAAAACGATAATACAGTCTTATATTCGAAATTATGGGTTCGTTCTATGCAAAACGCAGTATTATTCCACCATAGCGATAATATTCGTAATCAGGACACATTACGTAATGTAACAAGTTCATCGCTTGTTAAAGCGAAACAACTACCTTTTCAGAAAGCGGCCCTCTATATACCGAGATTATCGCAATACGTATCAAAAGCAGGAAAAGAAAACATTCAAGTATACTACATTGCGATTCACTATAATGTGAAAAAAGAAAATGCATATCAACTAGATGGCATGAACTATTTTCTACAAGTATTTGTGAAAGAGCGTGGGGAATGGAAAATTGCTGAAAGTGTAGTTGCACCGACAGAGCAAATTGTGCAAAATGGTGATGGATTTGGGATGAAAGAAGAGATGGTGTACGGAGATAGGAGAGAGAATGTGAAATAACCTCTTTATTTAGATAGGGACATATATAATAAAAAGCATTGCTCTTGTGCAATGCCTTTTTATTTAGTTCATATAAGAGTTAAATAATTCATAACATCTTTCTTTTGTCAGCTTCTATTAATGCCATTGTTCCGTGTTTATAGTTTCACATCTATGATGCTTTTGGAAACATGTATCCACCACCTTAATGCATATTTATTTCCCTACAAAAGCAAACTTCAATTTTAATAGACGTGTAAAAATGAAGTAACTTATGGTAGCGAATAGGAAAAATCCAACATAATAAGACAGAAGTGCATCTCGTCCGCCTAATATTCTACCACCAAGTAGTCCGAAGCATAGAACAGTGCAAATTATGAACCATTTTTGCAAGTTAGGAAACAATAGTATTTTTCCACTTTGTTCGTTCGGTGTACGTGTGTATAGAAAGGTTGCTATTGATAAAAAGGTAATGATGTAAGCAAATGGTGTTAATAGTGTCCAAGGAGAAGGTACAGAAATACGCTCCGTAGGATTGTCCTGTGATACACTGGGAAGTTTATTGCCATAGTCATCAAATGTTTCTATCGGGTGGTAATCATAAGTAATAGAAAAATATTCTAATGGTGAAATGATACCTATATGTTGTAAGTACTCATGAGTATGGTGCTCTATTTCTCCCATTGCATCTACAGACCATTGTGTGTGTGAATAAATGAATCCGGAAATTAACAATCCAAAACCGTATGGTAAAAATAATAGAATGATAGTTAAAATACTTTGAGAAAATATATGTCCAGTAAGAGTCCCGATAAATAAGGCGAATGTATAAATAGCGATAAGTACAACGGTAGCATATAGAAAGTAACTATAGAACGGAGCGAAGGTTTGATACTCATTGTGAAACGACATGTTCTTTATTCCGTACATGCTAATCCAGCAAACAATTTGTACTGTAATAATATTCAAAACACCAAGCCACCATTTTGTTAAAAAAATATCCTTTCGTTTAAAAGGCATCGAGAATAGAAAATCAGTTGATTGATTATTACGTTCCCATCCAATTAAAAGACAAGCGAGTGCAATTAGAGTAGCTCCTTGAAAGAAGACGGCACCATCAGATGTCTGAAAATAGTAGGAGTAGTAATATGCATAGTCACCAAACTTCATTTTTGATAGTTTTAGTTGCATTTGCGCTTCTTGATAATATTTATAAGGTAGTTGATATAAACTAGTTAACCAAAATAATAGAATTATATATTTTCCTTGCTTCCATTGCCTTATCCATAAAGCTTTATGAAACATGCGAATCCTCCTCAAACGTTGTGATAAAAATATCTTCGAGCGACATGGCTAATTCTTCAATGAGCAGTGGCTGTTCTTTATGAAACTTTTCTAATGTAGCTGCCACATTTCCCTCAATTAAGATTGTATATACTTTTCCTGTTTGATTTAATATTTTAATATTGCTTAAGTTTTCTAGTTTTTGAGGTAGTGAACGTTCATAAGCAACTTGTATTTTAGCAAATCGTGATTTTGCATCGTCTAGTGATGTAATAGACGAGATAGTATGGCCTTTTAATATAATAATTGTATCTGCAATTTGTTCTACTTCATCTAAATGGTGAGTGGAGATGAAAATGGTAATCTCTTTTTCTGCAACTTCTCCAACGAGAAACTGTAAAATTTTCCTTTTCACGATAGGATCAAGTCCATTTGTCGGTTCATCTAAAATGATATATTCTGCCTTTGTAGAAACGGCTAAAATGATGGCGAGCAGTGCTTTCATTCCTTTTGAATAACTACGAATTCGTTTATTTGGTAAGTTAAAACGTTCTAACAGTTCATAGAAATGTGTTTCATCAAATGCGGTATAAACTTCTTTATAAAACTTTACGATTTCTTTTATCGTATAGCCGTTCAGTATATTAGTAGAATCAGGAACATATACAATTCTTTGCTTTATTTCAGGAAACTGATGAATGTTTGTATCTTCATATGTAACAGTTCCCTCGTCTGGGTCTAAAATACCGACCATCGTTCGCAATAAAGTTGTTTTCCCCGCACCGTTTCTTCCGAGTAATCCGATGATACTCCCTCTTTGCAATGTGAAAGAAACATCGTCTAAAATTGTTTGATTATCAATTGTTTTCTTCAAGTTTGTCACTTTCAACATCCGTATTCCCTCCAATCTCTTTATAGTATGAATCTATCCAATCATGAATTTTATCTTTCGTAATACCAAGATAAGAGGCTTCTAATAGTAATTGATGAAATTGCTTTTCAACCATAGCGATTTTCCTTTCGTCTAATGTTGGGGTAATCGATTGGGATACAAATGTTCCTTTTCCTCGTAACGTTTCAATAATTCCTTGTCGCTCTAACTCTTGATACGCTTTACTCACTGTATTTGGATTTATAACGAGTAAAGAAGCGAGTTCGCGTACAGAAGGAAGTTTATCACTTGGAGCCAACATGTTTTTCAATACGAGTTCTTTTATATTTTGAACAATTTGTTCCCATATCGGAGTGTTGCTTCTTGGGTCAAGTTGAATATGCAAGAGCAATGTCTCCTTCCTCATATGTATTAAGTGTACTACTGTATGTAATACACTTAATACAATATAGGGGACGAATGTATTTGTCAACTGAAAATGTTAGAAAAATTTGGTATTAAAAAAAGGTAAATTGGAAAAAATAGGTCTGATATAGAATGGAGGGTTAGTCATGAAGCGAGTTTTTGGAATACTTGTTTGTTTCATGTTATTGCTTTCTGGAACTTCAGTGAGTTTCGCACAATCTGAGAAAACGAAGCAGGAGAAAACAGAAGAAACAACACCGAAGTTAGCGGAACAAGCGTCGTCAGCAATCGTAATTGAGCAAGATACAGGTAAAGTTTTATTTGATAAAAACCCAAATGAAAAATTACCACCTGCTAGTATGACAAAGATTATGACAATGCTTTTAATTATGGAACAAGTTGAAAAAGGAAAACTAAAACTGACCGATAAAGTTAGAGCGAGCGAACATGCAGCTTCAATGGGTGGATCGCAAATCTTTTTAGAACCTGGGGAAGAGATGACTGTAAACGAGATGTTAAAGGGTATTGCAATTGCATCTGGAAATGACGCATCTGTTGCAGTAGCCGAGCATATCGCAGGTTCAGAAGAAGGATTTGTAAATATGATGAACAAAAAGGCGAAAGATCTAGGGCTGAAAAATACACATTTTCAAAACCCAACAGGTCTTCCGGCCAAAGACCATTATTCGACAGCAAATGATATGGCTATAATGGCGAGAGAATTGATGAAGTATCCACTTATTCGTAAATACACAGGTAAGTACGAAGATTATTTACGTGAAGATACGGATAAAAAGTTTTGGCTCGTTAATACGAATAAGCTAGTACGTTTTTATCCTGGCGTAGATGGAGTAAAAACAGGTTTTACGACAGAAGCGAAATATTGTTTAACAGCATCGGCTGAAAAAAATGGCATGCGTGTCATTTCAGTTGTCATGGGAGCACCAACATCAAAAGAACGGAACAACCAAGTGACGAAGCTTCTTGACTACGCATTTGGTCAATATATGACAAAGAAATTGTATACGCGCGGCGAAAAAATTAAGACAGTTCAAGTAGGGAAAGGGAAAAAAGAAAAAGTAGATTTAGTTGCATCAGATAATGTTTCTCTTCTTATGAAGAAGGGCGAGAATATGGACAAGGTAAAACAAGAAGTAATTGCTGAAAAGAAAGTAAAAGCACCGATTAAAAAAGGTGACGCGCTTGGTACACTTGTTATTAAAAAAGATAAAGATGTTTTATTAAAACAAACAATTGTAGCAAAAGAAGATGTTGCTGCAGCGAGCTGGTGGGAGTTATTTAAAAGAAGTTTTGGGATGTTTTCAACATCAAAATAGCGGCAAATATTTTGCCGCTTTTCTATTCGTATGTAAGTGAATAATGCTGAAAGGTTTCACTTTATGACGAAATAGTTCTTCTTTTGTCAGCAGGAAGGATTCTTATTTTGTATCACGAAAATCTTTATGTATGTGAATAAGTAAAGTTTGAGCATAAGGAGGAAATCGTGTGAGTCTTTCCATGCAATTAGAAGTAAAACGTGACGTCCTATGTGTGAGACTAGAGGGTGAATTAGATCATCATACGGCTGAAGAGTTGCGAACGAAAGTAACAGATATGATTGAGACACATGGTGTTCATCATATTGTTTTGAGCCTAGAGAACTTATCTTTTATGGATAGTTCTGGTCTAGGTGTTATATTAGGCCGATATAAACACGTAAAGGGATTAGGTGGAGAAATGGTTGTTTGTGCAATTTCACCGCCTGTTAAGCGTTTATTTGAAATGTCGGGCTTATTCAAAATCGTTCGCTTAGAAGAAAGTGAAGCGCACGCGCTCGCGACGTTGGGGGTGGCATAGATGAGAAATGAAATGAACCTTCAATTTTCAGCATTAAGTCAAAATGAATCGTTCGCTCGCGTTACAGTAGCGGCTTTCATTGCACAACTAGATCCAACGATGGAAGAATTAACGGAGATTAAAACAGTTGTGTCAGAAGCGGTTACAAATGCAATTATTCATGGATACGAAGGAAATGCAGAAGGTATTGTTTATATTTCTGTAATTTTGGAAGAAGCAATGGTGAAACTCACGATTCGAGATGAAGGGATTGGAATCTTTAACTTAGATGAAGCGAGACAACCCCTTTTTACAACTAAACCTGAATTAGAGCGTTCCGGAATGGGATTTACTATCATGGAAAATTTTATGGATGAAGTAGAAGTTATTTCAAACGAATCTTTCGGGACAACAATCCATTTGACAAAATACTTATCAAATAGTAACGCTCTATGCAATTAAGGAGAATAGCCTATGGACATAGAGGTCAAAAATGAGAAGAAGAAACCTCAGTTAAAGGACCACGAGCTAAAAGCGTTAATTCAAAAAAGTCAAGATGGAGATCAACAAGCGAGAGATACAATCGTTCAAAGTAATATGCGCCTCGTTTGGTCGGTTGTACAGCGGTTTCTTAATCGAGGATACGAACCAGACGACCTATTTCAAATTGGATGTATTGGGCTCTTGAAATCGGTAGATAAATTTGATTTATCTTTCGACGTGAAATTTTCAACATATGCAGTTCCAATGATTATTGGTGAAATACAACGTTTCTTACGTGATGATGGATCAGTGAAAGTTAGTAGGTCTTTAAAAGAAACAGGAAACAAAATTCGAAAGATGAGAGATGAGCTTTCGAAAGAATTCGGAAGGGCTCCAACGATTAATGAAGTGGCAGAGGCACTAGAACTAACGCCAGAGGAAGTTGTTCTAGCACAAGAAGCGAGCCGGGCCCCTTCGTCTATACATGAAACTGTATATGAAAACGATGGAGATCCAATCACTATTTTAGATCAAATTGCAGATCAATCTGAAGCGAAATGGTTCGATAAAATTGCTTTAAAAGAAGCGATTAGAGAACTAGATGAACGAGAGCGCTTAATTGTATACTTGCGTTACTATAAAGATCAAACACAGTCAGAAGTAGCAGAGCGCATAGGCATTTCGCAAGTACAAGTTTCAAGACTTGAAAAGAAAATATTAAAACAGATGAAAGATCGAATAGACGAATAATTGTCTATTCGATTTTTTTATGCCGTTAATAGGAGAGAGATGTTAATTTTCGCAAAAATTAACAGAATTTATTGATAATTTAGTCAATTTAAAATATAATCCAAGTATGAACTTGTCATAAAGGGGGAAGGAAACATGGAAACGAGGCAACAATGGGGAACGAGAGCTGGATTTATTTTTGCAGCGGTCGGATCTGCCGTTGGATTAGGAAACATATGGCGTTTTCCTTATACAGCGTATGAAAATGGAGGAGGAGCATTCTTTTTACCGTACTTATTTGCATTATTAACGACTGGTATTTCATTGTTAGCGTTTGAGTTTGCCCTTGGTCATCGTCATCGTGGTTCAGCACCACTTACATTTTTCCGTATTAGCCCGCGTGCCGAATTTATTGGATGGTGGCAAATGTGCGTAACATTTATCGTTTCAACATATTATGCAGTGATTATTGCTTGGTCTATATCGTATACATACTTTGCAATTACTGGAGCATGGGGAAAAGACACGCAATCATTTTTATTTAAAGAGTACTTACATGTTGCAGATAAGCCAGGGCAATTTGGAGGACTTGTACCGGAAGTATTAATTCCATTAGCTCTCGTTTGGATTATTGTGCTTGGCGTTGCATTTAAAGGAGTTAAAAAAGGAATAGAAGTTGTTAACCGTATATTTATTCCTTTATTAGTTGTTATGTTCCTTATTATCGTCGTTCGTGCAGTGACGATGGAAGGTGCTATGCAAGGACTAGATGCATTCTTTAAACCAGATTGGAGTCGTATTTTTGATGGGAAAGTATGGCTTGCTGCTTATGGTCAAATATTCTTTAGTTTATCTTTAGCATTTGGAATTATGATTACGTATTCTAGTTATTTACCGAAAAACTCGGATACAACAAATAATGCCTTTATTACTGGATTTGCAAACTCAGGATTTGAATTATTAGCAGGTATTGGGGTCTTTGCAGCTCTTGGATTTATGGCGAATAATATGGGAGTACCGGTTGATAAAGTAGCAAGTGCTGGCGTTGGGCTTGCGTTCGTAGTATTTCCGCAAATTATTAATGAATTGCCGATGTCACCGTTGTTTGGTGTATTATTTTTCTTATCGTTAACGGTTGCTGGAATCACATCACTTATTTCACTCGCGGAAGTATGTTTTGCCGCTGTATCTGAAAAATTCAGTTTAAGTCGGGAAAAAACCATTGGAATTATGGGAACCCTTCTCGTGTTAGTTTCTCTTGTATTTGCAACACGTGGTGGGCTTATGTTCTTAGATGTTGTCGACTATTTCGCTAATAATTTCGGATTAATTACAATTGCACTTGCGGAAGTAGTGACGATAGGGCTCATTTTACGTCGTTTACCAGTTTATCAAAATCATGCAAACTTTGTATCTGATATTAAATTAGGAACGTTTTGGAGAGTAAGTTTACTCGTTATTACTCCGCTTATGTTAGGGTATATGCTAATTGATGGTACAATCCAAAACATTAAAAAGAATTATGGAGATTATCCGACTGAGTTTGTTGTAACGTATGGTTGGTCGATAGCAGCAGCCTTCCTTATCGTTGCGCTAATTATTAGTCTAAAGAAATGGAATGCACAAATACATTCGGATTCTGCCAAGCTTGAAAAAGAATGGAAAGATCGAGGTGTTTCATAATGAGTGGATCAGCAATTATGATGATGGTTATTGGAATAGTAGTCATTTGGGGAGGGCTTGCATTAAGTATTGCAAACTTATTTAAGAAAAAGGCATAAGTAAAAAACATCTGTACCGAAATGGTGCAGATGTTTTTTTTATGAAAAAATTGTATTAGAAAAAAATTCAATAACCATACTACAACTACGAGGAAGAGTGAAGGGGTGAATGAAAGTTGGAACAAACGATTTATATTAAAATGCGCAATCGTTTAAAAGTTTCTCCTACTTATGAAGTAAAGCTGGGCGATGTTGCTCAACTTGCCGGAGATTCTTCCGTAGTTGAGTTGTTACAAAATGAGATAGTTTACAAAATAACAGCGCATGATAAGACGCATGTTGTAATTGATGTTATGAAAGTAATTGAGATTATTCAACAGAAAGCATCTCATCTACAAATTAATTTACTCGGTTCTGGACAAACTCTTGTTGAAATTATATACGAAAAAAAGAAGGCGCACCCAATTTTTTTCGGGCTTGTATGGCTGTTACTTTTCATTGGAGCGGCCCTTGCGATCATTTATTTCCATGAAGATGTAAGTATGCAACAAGTACATCAACGGTTATATTACATGATTACTGGAGAATTTAATGCGCAACCACTTTTATTTCAAATTCCTTATTCTTTAGGTCTTGGTTTAGGGATGGTTTTATTCTTTAATCATGTATTTCAAAAGCGAATTAATGAAGAGCCAAGTCCGCTAGAAGTTGAGATGTTTCAATACCAACAGTCACTTGATCAGTATGTAATCGTTAATGAAAACAAGGATAATATGAAACAACTTACCGATGATTGAGTCTGGATTTGTTATTTTAATTGGTTTAGCTGGAGGGATTGCGGTAGGTAGCGGATATGTCGCATTTTTAGCTGTACTTGGTATAATCCCCCGTTTAGCCCAATTAACGAGAAGTGGAAAGCATATTCAATATTTTGAGTGGGCAGTCATTGCAGGTACTTTAACAGGGGCTTGGTGCAGTTTGAAAAACATTACATTTCAAACGTCGCAATATTGGCTCGTTATATTAGGGATATTTTGTGGCACGTTCATTGGAATGCTTGCTGCGGCATTAACAGAGGTGTTAAATGTTCTACCTATTTTAGCGAAACGAGTAGGGGTAGAGGGGAAGATTATTGTTTTACTCGTTGCTCTTGTACTTGGGAAAGTAATAGGATCGTTGTTTCACTGGATTTATTTCGTAAAGTAGGAGGCAGTATATAAATGACAAGTCAGAAATTGAAGGATGATTACATAAATAAAGTGAAGGAGTATCATCCAAAGCCAAACTATTTACTAAATTGTATCAAAGCATTTCTTGTAGGTGGACTCATTTGCACAGTTGGGGAAGTATTGATGAAATTTTATATACATTATTTTCACTTCAGTGAACAAGAGGCAGGAAACCCAACTGTTGCAACCCTTGTTTTATTATCCGCGATTTTAACAGGGTGTGGTGTATATGATAAAATCGGTCAATTTGCTGGAGCAGGATCAGCGGTACCGGTAACAGGATTTGCAAATTCTATGGCGAGCGCTGCCTTAGAACATAAGAGCGAAGGGGTTGTTCTAGGGATTGCTACAAATATGTTTAAACTGGCAGGAAGTGTGATTGTATTTGGGGTTGTTGGTGCATATATCATTGGGTTAATAAGGTATACCTTTAAAATTTTTATGTCTTAAAGGAGGGGCTAGTATGAGGTTGACCGGAAAACAAACGTGGGTATTTCAAAATGATATATATGTGAATGCAACGGGTACTGCTGTCGGTCCGAAAGAAGCTGAGGGCCCTCTTGGGAAAAAATTTGATATTTCATATGATGACTTGCATTGTGGAGAAGAAAATTGGGAGCTCGCCGAACGAAGATTAATGTCAGACTCAATTCAACAAGCAGTGCAAAAAGGGAATATAAAAACATCGCAAATTGATTTCTTTTTAGCGGGAGATTTATTAAATCAAACAGTGACAGCAAATTATGTTGCGCGTAAGTGGGGCATTCCTTTTTTAGGAATGTTTAGCGCTTGTGCAACGTCTATGGAGACTTTAGCAGTTGGCTCAGCTTTTATAGACGGTGGATTTGCAAATCGTGTCTTAGCTACAGTAAGCAGTCATAATGCAACGGCTGAAAGACAATTTCGCTATCCAACAGAGTACGGTGGGCAAAAACCAGGGACAGCAAATTCAACTGTGACTGGTGCAGGATCTATATTAATTAGCAATGAAAAAAGTGCAATTAAAATTACGTCAGCTACAATCGGAAAAGTGCAAGATTTAGGAATTACAAATCCTTTGGATATGGGGGCAGCGATGGCTCCAGCAGCAGCTCATACAATTCAACAACATTTTGAAGATTTAAGAAGAAGTGCCGATGATTATGATTTGATTGTTACGGGTGATTTATCAGCTGTTGGGACGCCGATTGCGAAACAACTTTTACTTGAGGAAGGTTATGATCTTGGGCATATATACAATGATTGTGGATTGATGATTTATGAATCAAGTCAAGAAGAAGTGTTTGCAGGTGGTAGTGGTTGCGCTTGTTCAGCAGTTGTTACGTATGGCCATTTATTACACGAGATGCAAAAAGGGAATTTACAACGAATTTTTGTCGTTGCGACTGGTGCATTATTAAGCCCGATGATGATGCAACAGAAGGAAACGATTCCAACAATTGCACATGGTGTCGTATTTGAGAGAGTTAAAGGAGAGTGAATTGTGGATTTTATATATGCATTTCTTGTAGGTGGAGCTATTTGTTTAATTGGGCAACTATTGTTAGATTTCGTAAAGTTAACACCAGCTCATTTAATGGCAACTTTTGTAGTCATCGGAGCAATTTTAGATGGATTTGGATTGTACGATAAACTAATAAAATTTGCAGGTGCTGGAGCGACAGTCCCTATCACAAGTTTTGGACATTCACTATTGCACGGAGCAATGCATGCAGCAGAAAAACATGGATATTTAGGAATTGGTATTGGCATGTTTAGTTTAACGTCTGCGGGCATTTCCGCAGCGATATTGTTTTCATTTTTTATAGCACTTATATGTAAACCGAAAGGATAAATCAAATGAGACGAAGGGTTGTTTTGGTCACAGATGGAGATGAATATGCAAAGCGGACAATTGAGCTTTTAACGAAGGAATTTGGGGGAAGGTGTATTTCAGCATCACAAAGTAATCCAACCAAATTGACAGGGAAAAAAGTTGTTGAGCTTATTATGCAAACGCCATATGACCCTGTATTTGTCATGTTTGATGACAGTGGATTTATTGGAGAAGGATCTGGTGAAAAGGCATTAAAATATGTGGCTACCCATAAACAAATTGATGTGCTCGGTATTTTAGCAGTAGCGTCTAATACGCATCATTGGGAATGGGCACGTGTAGATGTAAGTGTAGATCGGAACGGGAATTTAACCGAATACGGTGTTGATAAATTTGGACTTCCAGATGGTGAAATTGGCAGGATTAGCGGAGATACAATATATTGTTTAGACGATTTAAATGTTCCTGTCATTGTTGGAGTCGGTGACATTGGTAAGATGTGTGGAAATGATGAATGGGAGAGGGGATCACCTATTACGAAGAAAGCAATTCAATTAATTTTGGAAAGGAGTGGTTTTTATGACGAAGCCTAAAAAAGTGGATATCCCTATATCAACTTTCATAAGTGACAATGAAAATTATTTAAAGCAGACAGTTGGACTAGGCGTTACATACGATGTCGGCATTCGTAAATTTCAAATTTTGAATAAAGAAATTGGTGTGTTATTTGTAAACGGACTTTGTGATACAAATTATATTATCCCTATTTTAGAAGAAGCGGTGGATACAAATGAGATAAGGGATGTAGAAGAAGATACAGTGAAGCTTTTAGAGAATCGCTTAATCCATCAACAAGTAAGTAAAGTGAAAACGATGGATGAGGTAATGCTCCAAGTATTATCAGGACTGATCGTGATATTTGTGGAAGGTGAAACGGAAGCGTTCGCGATCGATGTTCGTAGTTATCCAGGGCGAACACCGACAGAACCGGATACCGAAAAGGTAGTACGAGGTGCGAGGGATGGATTTGTTGAAAATATCGTTGTAAATACAGCGTTAATTCGTAGGAGAATTCGAGATCCACGTCTTCGAAATGAAATGGTTCGAGTAGGAGATAGATCGCAAACGGATATTTGTATTACATACGTTCAAGATGTTGCAAATCCAGATTTAGTAAAGATTATAAAACAAGAATTAAATAACATCGATGTAGATGGAATTACGATGGCGGATAAAACAGTAGAAGAATTTGTTGTAAAGCAAAGCTATAACCCATTCCCACTTATTCGATATACAGAAAGGCCAGATGTAGCAGCAAATCATCTACTAGAAGGACATGTGTTAGTACTTGTTGACACATCGCCAAGTGCTATGATTACACCGACAACATATTTTCATCATTTACAGCACGCGGAAGAGTTTAGACAAAATCCAGCTGTCGGTACATTTTTACGCTGGGTGCGCTTTTTAGGTGTTATATTCTCGTTATTTTTATTACCATTTTGGTTAGTGTTTGTATTTGATCCAACTCTTTTGCCAGCAAATCTTGCTTTTATTGGACCGACTAAGATGACGCATTTACCAATTTTATTACAGGTGTTAATGGCAGAGGTCGGACTTGAGTTTTTAAGGATGGCAGCCATTCATACTCCAACGCCGTTATCGTCTGCAGCAGGGTTAATTTCCGCTATATTAATTGGTCAAATTGCAATTGATGTAGGTTTGTTTGTGCCAGAAGTAATTTTGTATGTAGCAGTTTCGATGGTTGGTGCATATGCAACACCGAGTTATGAACTAGGATTAGGGAATAAGGTTGGGAAATTGTTTGTTATTATTTTAACAGGTCTCTTCCATGAGATGGGATTTGTAATTGGTATGACGATATTAATTTTATTTTTAACGTCTATAAAAAGTTTACAAACACCTTATTTATGGCCGTTTTTACCATTTGATTGGGGCGCGTTAACAAAAATTTTACTCCGTCCAACGATGTCTAGTTTAAAAGTACGACCAAGTATTGTAAGACCTCAAAATGTAAAAAGACAAAAATAAACGGGATTATACACCCGTTTATTTTTTTTAGCAAAAATTTATTATTTTTTAACAAAAATCAAACATTTTTTGTGTACACTTAGAGTAGATATTGTGTATGAAAGGGGAAGAGGACATGATTAAATTATTTGTAAGTGATTTAGATGACACGCTCGTTTACGATGTGAATCATATGCAAAAAGAAGATGAACGTGCGCTGTGTTGGTTAGCTGAGAAAGGGACAAATATTTGTTTTGCCTCTGGCCGCTTTACACACAGAATTGATGAAGTTGTAAAAAGGTTTGCATTCCCATATTACACAACTGGCTTAAATGGAGCGACAATGTTACTTCCAGATGGAAATTTATTTCATGAATCGAGTTTTGAAAATGTGGTTGCCCAGGAAATATATCGATATATACATAAAAAAGGACTAGCGGATATTGTTTGTGCAAATGAGCAGCGATATACAAAAAGGAAGAATGAACATCACCATAATTTTGAAGCATATATGGGCGTGCATATCGCTGAAATTGAAGCGTTAGAAGAAGAGTTTGGTAAGACTGTACACCCTGCAAAATTGTTTGTTTTTGGAGAAGAAGAGAAAATTGTGACGTTAGATCAAGAGCTACGAGATACGTTTCAAGGCGAAGCGGAAGTTTTTATATCAGGTAAACGCTATGTTGATATTATGCCAAGAGGCGTGAGTAAGGGGAGTGCTCTAAAGCGACTAATGGATCATTTGCAAATTGAAGCAAATGAAGTTGCTTGTATTGGAGATTCTTTCAATGATATTTCTATGTTTGAAGTAACCCCGCATTCATTTACTCTTCATCATGCCCATCCATATGTAAAGGAGAAAGCAAATCATATAGTGCGTTCGGTTGAAGAGGCTGTTATGAAATTACCGTTACTTGTATAAAAAAGAAGCCCGTCATTGGCGGGCTTCTTTTTTACTTGAATAAAGATTTAACAAAATCAATGATACTTGAGAAGAAATCTTTCACTTTATCTAGAAAACTTTGCCCTTCTTCAGATCCTAAAAAGGCAGAAACATGTTCTTTTGCTTTGTTTAATTGACTACCAACTTGATTCCAATCGATATTAAGATTCTTCATTTTATCAAATAACGATACTAAGTTATCTAACTGTTCATCTGTTAATGTAATGCCGAGTTGGTCAGCAATTTTTTTAATTAATGAACGTAAATCTTCTGTTGTTTTTGGCTGTTCTTTTGCAATTTCTTCTTTAATTTTTGCAACAAGTTGAACTGCTTTTTCTTCACCAATTTTATCACCAAGCTGGGCTGTTTGTACCATTTCTTCATTCGCTACTTTTTTAACTTCTTCAGGAATTTGTTTATTGGACGCAGTTTCGTATGCTTTCATTAATCCAGTTAAAGCTGCAGTTCCTGAAACTTTAAAAGGTGCAGTAATTTGAATTTCTGCATCTTTTACACCTGCTGTAATCAAAGCGTTAGTGTACATTGCATCTGTTACCCAGTTAATGTTCTTTGATCGTACAATAAGACCAGATCCTGGTTTTGTGTATGTAATCATAGAAGAAGAAATTGCTCTCGTACCAATTTGTGCTTTTGGAACAATGCCTTCTAGAAATTTATGTTCTTCCGCATTAGATACAGTGATAATTGTAGCATCTTTTGGTGCTTTCATTTCTTTTAACAGATCTTGTTTTTGTTGTTCGGATAAGTTCTCTCCTAATGTAACAATTGATTCTCCCTCGATGATGTCTGCAAATGAAGCTGTTGGCATCATAAATACCGTTACAGCTAATAGCAGAGCTAATAATTTCGTTTTCACGAAAAATCGCTCCCTTTCTCTTTCTAAAATTTTCGGGCAACAAAGTTATTATAGTATATATTTCTTATTTGTCACCTAGCTTTTTCCACATTTCAAAAAAGAAGTATCTAGATTGTCGGATTCTTTTTGTTTCTAGTCATGAATGTGGTAATATAGTGCTGAGATAATTGAAAGGAGACATATACGCATGAAAACTTTAGGATACATATTAATGGAAAACGGTGAAAAAATCGACTTGGAATTTTTCCCAGAAGAAGCACCGAAAACAGTAGAAAACTTTAAAAAATTAGCAGAGCAAGGATTTTATGACGGTGTTACATTCCACCGTGTTATTCCTGGCTTCGTAAGCCAAGGTGGAGACCCAACAGGTACAGGTGCAGGTGGCCCAGGTTACTCTATTCCATGTGAAACTGATGGAAACCCTCATAGACACCTTGTAGGGTCACTTTCTATGGCTCACGCTGGCCGTAACACAGGCGGTAGCCAATTCTTTATCGTTCATGAGCCACAACCGCATTTAGATGGTGTTCATACTGTATTTGGTAAAGCAACAAGCGGTATTGAAACAGTATTAAAAATGCGTCAAGGCGATGTAATGAAAGAAGTTAAAGTTTGGGAAGAATAAGGTAAGGAAAAAGAGAGCTTTTGCTCTCTTTTTTATTTTTAATGAGATTGAGTACTTCTTCTACAGCTCATCATACAAGTAGTATTGTTGCTAAAATATATTGCTTGTGAGAACAAACCTTTAACCAATTACATACAATACATTACATTATATGTTTCAATAAATATTTTTTGTTATATTAATTTTGCTAGAATTGTGCTGCTTTAGGGTAACTATAAATGAAGTGCTGTTGAATGATATGTTTCTTTCCATTCCATATAAAATTTTCTTTTTTTAACTCTATTTATTAAAGGAATAGTGCTGAAACATAGATTTGACTTTCTTCTTTTCGCTTTGTATGATTATCAAGTTGTTTTAGACTCTTCTCACTCTGTTGAAAATATTGTAAAATGAATGTGATATGAAAAGAGTGATTGAGGGGATTACTAGTTTGTAACTTTTGTAAGAAGGGATAAGGGTTATGTTAATTCGTTTTAAAAAAAGTTATGAAAAAATTGCAATGGGGCTTCTTTCGTTTATGCCAACTGAAAAAGATGTGAAAACATTACAATTGACAATGAAAGAATATGAAGCAAAAGATGATTGGCAATTGTATTTGTGGAAAGAAAATGAAGATTTTGTTGGAATAATGGGGATTGTAAAAAAAGAGAATCAAGTATTAGAAATTCAGCATTTGAGTGTGAACCCGTCTCACCGTCATGTGGGGATTGGGACGAAGATGGTTCAAGAGTTAAAGAGTAAATTTCTTGAGTTTACAATTTGCGGAAATGAGCAAACGGCAAGTTTTTGCGAAAAATGTAAAGGGCTAGAACAAAATATACATTCGTGAAAGCAGAGATAAGTAGTTTATTATCTCTGCTTTCTTTTTTGTAATTGTTCGTTTCGTTCAGTAATGACCTCTGTGCGATCACGCATAGTGTGCTTGTTTATAATATATTCACCTGGGATAGCATTCAAGTCTTTCCAAGAGAGGTTTTGTTTTTGACATAACTTTATGCACTGCTTCTCTAACGATGGATCTGATAAGGGTAAAAATAAAGGTACAAAACGTTCTTTTTTATGGATAGATTGCAATCTTTCATTGAGCAAGGAAAGAAGTTGTACTTGATTAATTCCTAAACGTTGTAAAGGCACACCGCTTTTTTCTAAAATTGTGATTGCGCTTTTCATCATTTTTGTGGAACCATTCCAATTAGCACGTCTTTGGTGGTATAAAGAAACTGCGATTTGAATGAGACCAACTAAGTAATGATCACGATTACCTCTTGGTTTTGTTTTCCAATACTCTTCTAGTATTTCGTGGCATTCAAAATAGTCATAATCTCCATGGAAATGAATTAAAAATTGTATGTATTCGGTAGGATACATGTTTTCTCGCTCCTATCTAACGGTTATACATATAAGTGTATCATAGAAATATGAACAATAAACGACTAGGAGGTTTCCCCCTAGCCGTTATTGTTCATATTAGCAGAAGCAAGCTGCTCCTACAATAATTAGTAAAATAAACAGTACAACAAGTAATGCGAACCCACCGCTAAAACCACAATCAACGTGACCCATAGTTTTTTGACCTCCTACATTGTTCTTACTACACTGTTATCATATGAAGTGGTGGGCATGATGACATAGGCATCGGTCTATTTTTAATTAAATTTCTTAAAAAGGTTGGATAGAACATGAGTATGCTCTATACTTATGTTGTTATAGAAAAAATGTGGTGGGATGCTTTGTGCAATATAATTTTAAAGTAGAGGCTTTTGAAGGGCCGTTAGATCTATTGTTACATTTAATACATCGTTATGAAATTGATATATATAATATTCCTGTAGCAGATATTACAGAGCAATATTTATCTTATGTGCATACGATGAAAGAACTTCAATTAGATGTTGCAAGTGAGTATTTAGTAATGGCTGCAACGTTATTACAAATTAAAAGTAAGATGTTGTTGCCGAAACATGAAGAAGATGTACTTGATAACGGTGATGATTTTATAGATGATCCTCGTCAAGAATTGATGGAGAGGTTAATTGAATATAAGAAATATAAGCAAGTTGCTACTGAGTTAAAAGAAAGAGAACAAGAAAGAGCACAGCTATATACACGTCCACCAATTGACTTTACATCGTTGCAACAAGAAGAGGAGACAAGCTTACCTCTTGATGTTACGTTATATGATATGCTAGCAGCATTTCAAAAATTAATGCGCCGTAAAAAGGCAAAAAAACCTGTAACAACACGTATTACTCGTCAAGAAATACCAATTGAACAGCGAATGACTGATATTTTAAAGCAGTTAAAAATAAAGGGTGGTCGCCAAAGTTTTTATGATTTGTTTGTTGATGATGAACGTGAAATAATGGTTGTAACATTTTTAGCAGTTCTGGAACTTATGAAAAATCAACAAATCATAATTGAGCAAGAACATAATTTTGATGAAATTTTCGTATCAAGCTCTAATAAATCTGCATAGAGCAAGTATGTGAAAATGGGATAGAAACATTTTATCTCATGCTATGTTTTAATGTATCGTTTGGAACAAGAGAAAAAATATTGAACCGAACGCATTAATTGTGATTCGGTTTTTTGATGTGTATTTTTATGGGAAAATAGAAGGAAGGAGCTCGTGAAATGGATAGGAAAGAACAAAAGTCAATTATTGAAGGCCTTTTATTTGTTTCTGGTGATGAAGGGATTTATCCAGAACAAATAGCAAAAGTTCTTGAAATTGAAATGAATGAAGTAATTAATATTTTAGAAGAAATGCAACAAGAATGTGAAGGTGCAAACCGTGGTTTGCAAATTGTACAGTATGCAAAAGTATATCGTTTTGCTACAAAGAAAGAACATGCTTCATATTATCAAAAATTAATAGATACACCAACAGCTGCTTCACTCTCACAAGCTGCCCTCGAAACTTTAGCGATTGTTGCATATCGCCAACCAATCACAAGGACTGAAATGGAAGAGATTAGAGGAGTTAAAACCGATAAGGCGTTACAAACGTTGGTTTCACATTTACTTATAAAAGAAATGGGAAGAGCAGAAGGACCAGGGCGTCCTATTTTATACGGAACAACAAAAGAATTTTTGGACACATTTGGATTGAAAACATTAGATGATTTACCACTGCTTTCTGAAGAGAATGAACAAATGAATGAAGCAGATTTATTCTTCGGTTCCTTACAAGAGATATCGAAATAAAAGCTTAGCATTTTGCTAAGCTTTTTTTGTATATCAATTATTTACAGTGCCATACTAAATGAAAAAAGGAGACGAGTTATGAGAGGTATGCGGATTATTTTATTATTAGTTTCTGTTTTATTATGTTTTTCTTTAAATAGCGCATCAGCTAAAAGGTATATGATGTCCATTCATACTACGTCTCCTTTACATATGCATCGGCAACATCTTAGTAAAATGAAAGTGAGCTTTTTAAAAGTGGGGCAAGGTGACGCAACACTTATTATAATGCCAAATGGACAAACAATGTTAATTGATGGAGGACCTTATGAAGCAGGAGAGGTTATTATTCAGAAATTAATTGAGAAAGGGATTAATCATTTAGATGTAATTGTCAGTACGCATCCCGATATGGATCACATAGGGGGGTTAATTCCAATTGTAGAGCAAATGCCGGTATCGCTTATATTAGATAGCGGAAAAACATATAGTTCTCTTACTTATCATACGTATCGGAATAATATTAAAAAAAGAGGGATACCTTTCGTTTCAGTAAAGGAAGGACAATATATACCGCTGGATCCACATGTTTCTATACAAGTATTAAACAACGGGAAATCAAAAGATGAAAATAATGAATCCTCAATTGTTTTAAAGGTGCGATATGGAAAAGCGGATTTTTTATTAATGGGTGACGCGGATGTACGGACAGAACATGAAATATTAAAACAATTTGATGTCCATGCAGATGTGTTAAAAGTGGGGCATCACGGCTCATATACTTCAACAAGTGAAACGTTTATAAAAAAAGTGGAACCGCAGTTTGCTATTTTGTCGTACGGGAGTAGTAATCCGTATGGACATCCTCACCAAAGTGTAGTGAAACGCTTAAAAAGGCACGGTATAATGGTATATAGAACGAATAAACGTACAGTAGAAATGGAAACAGATGGTGAACATATTATGTTAGAATCTAGCGGGTTAATGCCATTATTGAAGTGATTTCTAGATTAGGGGGCGATACTGTCCCTTTTTGGAAAAATGAATAATATATATTATAATTATAAGAGACGTAAGAAATTTCCTTTTCTGTTGAATAAAAAGGAAATTTCATTAGAATGTATAGACAACTACTCGTGCGTATATTAAGATGGAACTAGGCGAATAAGGTAATAATAACAAGTAGGTAATTCATGGGAAAGGATCGATGAAAATGAAAACGCAAATTGTCATCAATGCCAAAATTTACACAGGTCAAGAAATAGTGGAAAACGGATTTATTCGTTACGCAGAAACCATTAAAGAAATTGGTTTGATGGCTCAATATGTACCACAAGAAAATGAAACTGTTTTTGATGCTACAGGGAAGATTGTAATTCCAGGTATGATCGATGTTCATATTCATGGTGGATACGATATTGATGCGATGGATGCAAATAGCGATGGGTTAGTAACTCTAGGTAAAGAAATGTTAAAAGAAGGGGTTACAACTTACTTCCCAACAACAATGACACAAGCTCCAGAGGCAATTGAAGCAGCGTTAACTGCTGCAAAAGAAGCAAAAGAAAAAGGAGCGCATTTCGAATATATTCACTTAGAAGGACCTTATGTTTCAAAGAAACGTGCAGGTGCACAACCACTTGAACATATCGTTCCTGCAAATATTGAGCAATTTAAACAATGGCAAGAAGCAAGTGGGAATTTAATTAAATTAGTAACATATGCACCAGAAGAAGAGGGAGCGTTAGAGTTTGAACAATATCTTGCTGAAACTGGTGTAGTTGGCACAATGGGGCATACAGATGCAATTGATGCGCAACTAAAAAATAGAAAGATTACACATGCGACACATTTATACAATCAAATGCGTGGATTACATCACCGTGAACCAGGAGTTGTTGGTCATGTGTTATTAAATCCAGATGTAATGGTTGAAGTAATTACAGATGGCATTCATATTCACCCTGATATGGTGAAATTAGCATATAAGTTAAAAGGACCAAAAAAAGTAAGTGTTATCACTGACGCAATGCGTGCAAAGGGTCTTGAAGATGGATTATATGAGCTTGGCGGACAGCCAGTACATGTAAAAGATGGTAGTGCTCGATTAGAAGATGGAACATTAGCTGGTAGTATTTTAAAAATGGATCAAGCTTTCCGAAATGTAATTGAATTTACAGGTTGTTCAATCGAAGATGCAGTACTGATGACATCAGTTAACCAAGCAGAAGAGTTTGGATTAAATAATAAAGGTGCATTAGCGGTAGGAAAAGATGCAGACTTTGTTGTGATGAATGAAGATTTACATGTATATGATACGGTTCGTTTAGGAATTCATATGAAGGAAGGGAAGTAATTAAATGAATATTCTTGTTGTAAAAACTCCAGAAGAACTAGCAGAAGCAGGTTATAAATTAATTGAAGAAGTTGTAAAAACAAAAGAAAATCCAACGTTAGGAATGGCTACAGGAAGCTCTCCATTAGGTATTTATGCAGAAATGCGAAAAAATAAACTTGATACAAGCCGTGTAACCACTGTAAACTTAGATGAGTACGTAAATTTACCACATGAAGATAAAAACAGCTATCATTATTTCATGCAAGAACAGTTGTTTGATCATCTTCCATTTAAACAAACTTATGTACCAAACGGGATGGCAAGTGATTTAGAGGAAGAGTGCAAACGTTACGAGAGCATTCTAGCTGCTAACCCAGTTGACCTACAGATTCTTGGAATCGGTGAAAACGGTCACATCGGATTTAATGAGCCAGGAACACCGTTTAATTCTCCAACAAACATTGTTGAATTAACAGAATCTACACGCCAAGCAAACCTTCGCTTCTTCGAAAAAGAAGAAGATGTGCCAACTCATGCGATTACAATGGGAATTGGAAGCATTATGAAAGCGAAACAAGTTCTACTAGTTGCTATGGGTTCTAAAAAGGCAGAAGCTGTTAAAGAATTATTGCAAGGTGAATATAGTGAAGAGTGTCCGGCTACAGTTTTACAACGTCATCCGAATGTAACCGTAATCGCTGATCAAGAAGCTCTATCTTTATGCAGTGAGGCGATTGCTGATGAACATCGACAAGTATTCACCATTTCCGATCTATTATCAGATTCAAGAGTGGGTGAAACAGCTAATTGAGGACGGCGAATGGAAGCCGGGAGATAAAATCCCATCTGAGAATGAACTTTGTGATAAGTTCGAAGTGAGTCGAATGACAATCAGACAGGCGATTAATAATTTAGTGGAACAAGGCTATTTATATCGGAAGCGTGGAATTGGAACATTTGTCCAACTTCCGAAAGTGGAACAAAAATTGCAAGGAATGACGGGATTCACAGAAGACATGATTTCTCGTGGGATGAACCCAAGTAGTCAATTACTTAGTTTCCGCCTAGTTCCAGCTACTGCGAAAATAGCAGACCGGTTGAGAATACAGGAGGGGGAATCGGTTTATGAAGTGAGGCGTATTCGCTTAGCTGATGATGAACCGATTGCTTTTGAGACGACATATTTGTCGCCAGCTCTTGTAAAAGATATTAACGAAGAGATATTGCAACAATCTTTATATGAACATTTAGAGAAAAAACTGGGCTTTAAACTTGTTAGCGCTACTCAGTCAATTGAAGCTTCCGTTGCGACGGAAAATGAAGCTGAACATCTGCATATTCCTAAAAAGGCGCCTGTACTTGTAATGCGTCAATGGTCATATTCAGAAGGTGAGGTACCGCTAGAGTACGTGAAATGTATTTATCGTGGAGATCGTTATAAATTTATTACGAATATCGCACGTAACAAATAGTATATTTCAGTTTGTGAAGTACAGTGGAATTGAAAATGGTTAACATGTAAAGAAATAAAAATACGACTCATCCTTATAAGGAATGAGTCGTATTTTTATTATGAGCAATTACGTGGTTAACAGCATCTTTGACGTGATTTACTACATAGTGAGCGTGATTTTTTACTGCATCATCTGCTTGTGACATAGCAAAACTGTGAGGAGTTAAAGAAAACATAGGAATATCATTGTAAGAATCCCCTATACAAGCAATTTCCTCAGGTTTTATTTGAAACTCATTTAATAAAACAGAAATGGCAGAGCCTTTACTAACATTCGGTGGCATTACATCTAAACATTGTTCTGCTGAGATGAAAGTACTAACTTTCCCGTGGAATTTTTCATCAATTTTTTTCTGAAGGAGTTGCAAGCTCTCCTTTGTTCCACCGACAGAAATTTTATTTGGGAAAATTGTATCATCAATCTTCTGTAGTAAGTTTGGTTCTTCAACAGAAGTCATAGTTACTTGTTGTTCAAGTTCTTGAATAAAAGGTGTTTTCTCTTCAATGTAATAATTATGCTCATCACTTACATAACGGAAATAAGGATCTTCATTCGTCATAGCTAACAAATCGGGAAGTATGCTGGAATCAAAAGTTGCAGATAATAGTTGTTTATTTTCATGTGTATATACAAAAACACCATTTACACTAATGCGATGAAAATTTGTATTTACAGCTTTCATTAAGTCTGCAATTTCATTATCAAGTCTTCCGGAAGCGAAGCAAAGAATAACATTTTGTTCGGCAAGGCTGCGTAGTGCCGCAACATCTTGTTCATCAATAAGACCTCCGTGTTGCATCATTGTACCATCGATATCACTTACAAACATTTTAATCATGCTGTTATCTCCTTTCTATGTACAGTTGCTCTTACATTATACGCATCATATATAAACATGTCTAAAAAATGAATTTTTATTAAATGGCAGATGTTTTACATTGACGACAAAGAAGAATATTCTGTAACATGAAAGTAGGCTATTTAAGTACGAGGGTGGTGTTATATGAATAATTATCTAGAAATTAAAAAAGTTTTAAATAATAATGTCATCATTGCTAGCCATCCTGAACACGAGGAAGTAGTAGTGATTGGAAAAGGAATTGGATTTGGGAAAAAAGCGAAAGATGTATTGGAGCAAGAACAAATCGAAAAAATGTTTGTCTTAAAAAATGAACGTGATCGTGAACAATATAAATTATTAGTGCCGCATATTAGTGAAAAATTAATTGAATTGATGAACGATATTATGCTGTACATTCAAGAAAAAGCGAAATCTCCACTAAATGAACATATTCATATTGCGTTAACGGATCATATTTCATTTGCGATTAAAAGGTTAAAACAAGGACTTACAATTGATAACCCTTTTTTAGTTGAAACAAAAATGCTCTATCCAGAGGAATATGCAATTGCGGAAGGTGTTGTACAACTTTTAAATTCTCGTTTGCAAATTACATTGCCAGAAGGAGAAATTGGTTTTATTGCACTTCACATTTACAGTTCGCTTACAAATTCTGATTTATCTTCAGTTAATCAAAACTCCCGTCTCATTGCACAACTTGTATCTTTAATTGAGACAAACTTACAAATTACATTAGACCAAGAGAGCATTCATTATTTACGCCTTATTCGTCATCTTCAATATGCTATTGAGAGGGTGAAAAAAGGAGAAAAAGTAGAAGAATCGCAAAGTTTTGCTGATTTATTAAAGGCGGAGTATCCAGTTTGCTATAACTTGGCTTGGAAGCTAGTTAAGGTCATGCAAAAAGAGTTGCAACTACCTGTATATGAAGCTGAAAGTATTTATTTAACGATGCACTTGCAACGCTTAGTGAAGGCAGAGCATGTGTAAAAAGTCATATATTTTTGTCTAAAATGAAAACGTTAAAAAAAATGATTGAATCGCTTACAATAGTTATGTATAATAACTATTGCAAAGTTATACAAATTTCGACAAACACATTAAGGTGAGTAACGAAAACGTTTGCCTTAATTATAGTGAACTTATACGTAAACCTATTTTTGACACGTGTTACTGATTCGATCAGGCATGAGTGGAGAAAAGTAAGGAATGTAAGCTAGAGAAAGGGATATACTACCCTTTGTATAGCTATCGTTCTATCTTTTTTTCCTCATGTCTTTTTGGCGTTTGTCGGAAGGTATCAATATAGATAAGAGAGGAAGGGTTTCCATGTTTAAGAAGATCTTTGGTGTTCTTCAAAAAGTCGGAAAAGCGTTAATGCTTCCAGTAGCGATTTTACCGGCGGCAGGTATTTTACTTGGATTTGGTAATGCATTTCAAAATCCACAGTTAACAAATGTTATTCCTGCTTTAAAAGCAGATTGGTTCGTAATGGTTGCAAAAATTATGGAACAATCTGGTGATATTATTTTCGCTAACCTTGCATTATTATTCGCAGTTGGGGTAGCAATTGGTTTAGCTGGTGGAGACGGAGTAGCTGGTTTAGCAGCATTCGTCGGCTACTTAATTATGAACAAAACGATGAGTGTGTTCTTAGAAGTAGATAAGCTAGTGAAAGTAACAAGTTCTGGAGCAGACCCAGTAAAAATTGGATTTGCAGATCCAGCGTATGCAAACGTATTAGGTATTCCAACGCTACAAACAGGAGTATTTGGTGGTATTATCGTCGGTATAGTAGCGGCATATTGCTATAATAAATACTTCAACA
Source organism: Bacillus sp. XB1 (assembly GCF_053557995.1). Classification (NCBI taxonomy): domain Bacteria; kingdom Bacillati; phylum Bacillota; class Bacilli; order Caryophanales; family Bacillaceae; genus Bacillus; species Bacillus sp. XB1. The sequence goes on from NZ_JBNRIL010000002.1 coordinate 769,109, forward strand.
TTGAATTACCATCATACTTAGGTTTCTTTGCAGGTAAGCGCTTCGTACCGATCGCAACTGCAACATTCTCTTTAATAGTAGGTATTATCATGTGCTTCATTTGGCCATACATTCAAGGTGGCTTAAACACGTTCTCACATCAAATGATTGATGCAAATAGAACAATCGCAGCATTTATATTCGGTTTAATTGAACGTTCATTAATTCCATTTGGATTACATCACATTTTCTATTCACCGTTCTGGTTCGAATTCGGTCAGTATACAAATGCAGCTGGCGAATTAATCCGTGGTGACCAAAAAATCTTTATGGCACAGTTAAAAGACGGTGTAGAATTAACAGCAGGTACATTTACAACTGGTAAGTATCCGTTCATGATGTTTGGTCTTCCAGCAGCAGCTTTAGCAATGTACCATGAAGCACGTCCAGAAAATAAAAAATTAGCAGCAGGTATTTTAGGTTCTGCAGCATTAACATCTTTCTTAACAGGTATTACAGAGCCACTTGAATTTTCATTCTTATTCGTAGCGCCAGTATTATTCGGAATTCACGCTGTATTTGCTGGTCTATCATTTATGACAATGCAAATTTTAGGTGTTAAAATTGGTATGACATTCTCTGGTGGTTTAATTGACTTCCTATTATTCGGTGTATTACCAGGCCGTACAGCATGGTGGTGGGTAATTATTGTTGGTCTTGTACTAGCAGTTATTTACTACTTCGGATTCCGCTTTGCAATTCGCAAATGGAATCTAAAAACACCTGGTCGTGAAGTGGCAAATGCAAATGACGGCGCAGGAAAAGCAGAAGCAGGCGAACTTCCTCGTGAAGTATTAGTAGCACTTGGTGGTAAAGAAAACATTGCTTCTTTAGATGCTTGTATTACTCGTTTACGTGTTCAAGTTAACGAACAAAAGAATGTAAACAAAGACCGCTTAAAAGAACTTGGAGCAGCTGGTGTACTTGAAGTTGGAAATAACATTCAAGCTATTTTCGGGCCGAAATCTGACACATTAAAATCACAAATTCATGATATTATGTCAGGTCGTACACCTCATGTTGAAAAAGAAGAACCTGTAAAAGTGGAAGAAACTCCTCAAAAAGTTGATGAAAATGAAACAATTGTATCACCAATCGAAGGAAAAATCTTACCAATTACAGAAGTACCTGACCAAGTATTCTCAGGAAAAATGATGGGAGACGGATTTGCAATTGAACCAACTGAAGGAACAGTAGTTTCTCCAGTGAACGGTGAGATTGTCAATGTATTCCCTACAAAACATGCGATTGGCATTCAATCTGAAGGCGGAAAAGAAATTTTAATCCACTTCGGTATTGATACTGTAAAATTAAATGGTGAAGGTTTTGAAGCGCTTGTAGCACAAGGCGACAAGGTGAAACAAGGCCAACCATTATTAAAAGTAGATCTTGCATTTGTAAAAGAAAATGCACCATCTATCATTACACCAATTGTCTTTACAAACTTACAACAAGGGCAACAAGTCGAATTGAAAAAAGATGGAAATGTTAAGAAGGGCGAAACCGCTATTATTGACATTCAGTAGGAATTTGACGCAAAATGTTTATAATTATAATAGGCGATGTGGTTGACCGAACATCGCCTATTATATACAATAGATGGTGTAGTACTCACGTCTATACAACTAAAAAATACTGTAATTTAAAGGAGATAAATTATCATGGAAAAAATCTTTAAAGTAACTAGCGACTCAGGAATTCATGCTCGTCCAGCAACTCTACTTGTAAACACTGCAAGCAAATTCGGTTCTGACATTAACTTAGAGTATAACGGAAAGAACGTTAACTTAAAATCAATCATGGGCGTTATGTCTTTAGGCATTCAACAAAACGCAGAAATTAAAATCACTGCAAATGGTGATGATGCAGCTCAAGCACTAGCAGCTATCGAAGAAACTATGAAAAATGAAGGATTAGGAGAATAATGACTCTTAACATTCAAGGGATCGCTGCATCAAGTGGGATTGCTATTGCAAAGGCTTTCAGACTTGAAAATCCTGAATTTAACATCGAAAAGAAATCAATTACAAACGAAGCTGCAGAAATTGCACGCTTAGACGCTGCGCTTGAGAAAGCAAAAACTGAATTAGAAGCTATTAAGGACCACGCATTTGCTGAACTAGGTGCTGACAAAGCTGCGATCTTTGAAGCACATTTATTAGTGTTAAATGATCCAGAACTAGTAAACCCAGTAAAAGATAAAGTAAATAGCGAAAAAGTAAATGCTGAATTTGCAATGGATGAAGTTGCATCAATGTTTATTTCTATGTTTGAAAACATGGATAACGAATATATGAAAGAACGTGCTGCGGACATTCGTGACGTAACAAAACGCGTTCTTGCACATTTACTAGGAATTAACTTCTCAAATCCTGGTACAATTTCTGAAGAGGTAATCATCATTGCTGAAGATTTAACACCATCTGATACAGCTCAGTTAAACCGTAAGTATGCAAAAGGTTTCACTACTGATATCGGTGGACGTACATCTCACTCTGCAATTATGGCTCGTTCTATGGAAATTCCAGCTGTTGTTGGTACGAAAGTTGTTATGGAGAAAATCCAAAACGGCGATATCGTTATCATTGACGGTTTAGATGGAGAAGTAATTGTAAATCCATCAGAAGAAACTCTTCGTTCGTTTGAAGAAAAGAAAGCGAAATTTGAAGAGCAAAAAGCTGAATGGGCTAAATTAAAAGACCAAGCTACTGTAACAAGTGACGGACATCACGTTGAGCTTGTTGCAAATATCGGAACACCAAATGATGTACAAGGTATTATCGATAATGGCGGAGAAGGCGTTGGCTTATACCGTACAGAATTCTTATACATGGGCCGTGATAATCTTCCAACAGAAGAAGAACAGTTCGAAGCGTATAAAGCAGTTCTTGAAGGTGTAAAAGAAGGTCAACCAGTCGTTGTTCGTACACTTGACATCGGTGGAGATAAAGAGCTTCCATACTTACATTTACCAAAAGAAATGAACCCATTCTTAGGATACCGTGCAATTCGCTTATGTCTTGATGAGCAAGATGTGTTCCGTACACAACTTCGTGCATTACTTCGTGCTAGCGTATACGGTAACTTAAAAATTATGTTCCCAATGATTGCAACTCTTGATGAGTTCCGTCAAGCGAAAGCGATTTTATTAGAAGAGAAAGCGAAACTTGTAGAAGCGGGTACAACTGTTTCTGATTCTATTGAAGTTGGTATGATGGTTGAAATCCCAGCTTCAGCAGTATTAGCAGATCAATTCGCGAAAGAAGTTGACTTCTTCTCTATCGGAACAAATGATTTAATCCAATACACAATGGCTGCAGACCGTATGAACGAACAAGTATCTTACTTATACCAACCATATAACCCATCTATTTTACGTCTTGTAAAAATGGTTATCGATGCTGCTCATAAAGAAGGCAAATGGGCTGGTATGTGTGGTGAGATGGCGGGCGATTCACTTGCTATCCCATTATTATTAGGATTAGGTTTAGATGAGTTCAGTATGAGTGCAACATCTATTCTTCCTGCAAGAACACAGCTAAGCAAGTTGTCAAAAGCAGAAATGGAAACATTAGCAGAAAAAGCATTAATGATGTCAACTGCTGAAGAAGTTGTTGAACTAGTTAAAAGCATATAAACAATAAAAAAACCTGAGCCGATTTGAAATCGGTCTCAGGTTTTTTCTATGAGAAAAGTAAATCTTATTTGCTTACTATTGAGGATAAGAGACAGAATTAGATAGCGATTGCAACGATATCAGTTGGGCATACACGTAAAATACCAGTAAAAGTATTTCGATTTTGATTGTTCTTATCGTCTTTATTGTTATCTTTGTCGTCTTTGTTATTACGAGCTAAAGCAGAGAAAAGAGCAACACCGTTAGCGAAACCTTCAAAAATTACATTATTGAAAGTGCCATTACCTCTAATGCTTAAAAGAGAAAGCTCTGTTCCAACTGAAATGCTAGCAAGCACGTTACATACAGCTGGTTGTTGTGGTCTAACTACTTCTCTCTCTTTCTCGCGATGTTCGCGATGGTCACACTCTCTTTCACGATGATGACAGTCTCTAAAGTTATCACAGCATCCAAATGATCCAAACATAATCCTCATCACCCCCTTCACACTTATAATCTATGTAAGTTCGGTAGTTAGTGACTGGACAGAGAGTGGAATTTTTTCTAGGGGATTTTCTCATTTTAAATGACTAGCTGGGTGTTTAGTATGGAATGATGTTTAAAATAGGAGGAATATAACAAAAAAATGTAAAAACCACCGAAATAAATGAAATGGGTAGCCTTTACACTTTTTTACTTTTATATAAAACGATGATATATACAGGAAGAGCTAGGAGTAGTGGCACAATGGATCGTGCAGTATGTTTTTCTGATTCTAATTGGAATGCTTCTTCTTTTGGAAATTGTAAAATGGAGATGTTTGCGGCATCACCAATAAAATATAGAAGCAGTACAGTTACTATGTAACATAAAAGTGCGATAAAGCTTCCGTATGAACTCAATGAAAATCCCTCTCTTGTTATCTATTTGTTATCATTGTATCACAATTGTAACAAAAATACACGGGTATATTTCAACACCTTAACAAAATTCGACACGAAACGTCACGTTTATTTATGAGGAGGGAATAGAATATACTTTTCCATAAGTATAAATGTCGAATGATTTGTAGTAATATTACAAAAGTATGACAGGAAATAAAAAAACGAAGGCAACGTAGTTACCTTCGTTTTTTATTATTTTGCCCACTCACTCACTTGCTCTACGCTCATGCGAGGTGCAGGGTGGCCTTTTAAAGTTGATTCACCAATTGTAATAAGCATAATTGGAACGTAACGAGATGAAACGTTAAATTCGTCTGTCAGTGCTTGTGGATTGAAGCCACCAATAGCACAAGTATCCCAACCAGTTGCTTTAGCTGCAAGCATAAGTTGCATTGCTGCTAAAGATGCATTTGAAAAGGCAGCATCTCTTGGGAATTGTTCACGAGCATATGCAGATTCAATATTTTTAGCTAAGCGTTCTTTTGCTTCTTCTTTCATAAATCCTTGTTCTACAATTGGACCATATACCGGCTCAACATTTTTATAAGCTTCTAAATCGCCTAAAATAGCGACTACTGCAGAAGCATCAAGAATTTGTTGTTGGTTATAAGCTATTGGGTGTAATCGTTTTTGTACATCTTCACCTTGAAAAACAAGGAATTTCCAGTGTTGTAAGTTCCAAGCGGAAGGTGCTTGTGCTGCGGCTTTTAAAATCTCATGTAATTCTGTAGATGAGATTTCTTTATTTGGGTTGAATGCACGTGTAGATGTGCGTTCATATAGAACATCAAAAAAGTTGTCGTTTGTCATTGTATATCCTCCAAATTGTATATCGAATTATCTTCAAAAAAATAATATACATTACTTACATTTTGTAAGTTATCGAATTTAAGAATATAATATCTTTATTTTAATTGTCAAGTTTTAAAAATTAGCTAGGGCATTCATACAAACGATACAATTCCTACAATCATACACTAAAAAAGGAATTTATAGAGTGAAAAGCGAAGATAACATTCTCAATTAGCTTGTTAATATGTATCTCTCACAAATTAAAGTTTATTGGAGACCAGTCTTTTAAAAAAGTTTGTGAGGAATTCAGTAGAACAAGATATATGAAGTGAGTGAAGACTAGTGATGAACATACTACATTTTTTATTAGAGAATACGGTTTTCCAAAATGTGTTACAAGATCTGCAGTTAAATGTCCTTTATATAGAAAATGGATGTAAGCATCAACAAACGGTAGAAAATATCCATCCCAAATGTATGTTTATAGCAAATAGTTTTGAAGAGGGCGAACTATTATTTCAAAGAACGAAACCACACATTATCATTACGTATGTAACAGATTATTCTCAAATAAAATATATAAAGAATATGTATACTCCGCACAGTACATTCATTGTCATTTGGGATCAACAAATAACAAAAGAATTCACAGATGTACTTGCATTAGGAATACGTAATATTGTAATAGCTCCTGTAACTCCGCAAGCAGTGTTAGAGGAAGTGAATAAGAGTTTGTATCAACTTTCTTTAGTAAGGCAAGTTAGTTTGCAGCAGGAATTGCTTCAAACGATGTTTGATTTTCAAAATGATCTATTATTTATAGTAGAAGATGATGAAATAGTTGATTGTAATACAAATTTTTTAGCTTTTTTCGGATATGAAAATTTGTTTGCCTATCGTGAGCAACATTTAGTATTTGCTGAACATTTTATTAGAGAAAATGGATACTACTCGACGACGCATGATATAACATGGCTAGACGATACTTTATCTAGTGGTAGAAGAATTAAGATGTTAAATTATGAAGGGGCAGTATCTACTTTTCTATTACGTGCGACACCATTGCCAGAAGATTTATCAAGATTTATTGTAAAGTGCACGGAAATTACAGAATTAGATGAAATCTATCAAGAACAAGAAAGACTTGCTATGATAGATTCATTGACAGAGATTTATAATCGTTTAAAGTTTCAACAAATACTAGAGGTAGAATGGGAAAAGGTAATACGTAGTGATGAGAAAATAGCAATCATTTTATTTGATATAGATAATTTTAAAACAGTTAATGACACATATGGTCATGATTTTGGCGATTTAGCATTAATACAACTTGCAGAGCTTATGAAATCTAAAGTGGAGCAGCAACATGTATTTGCAAGATGGGGAGGAGAAGAATTCATTATATTAGTGACAAATACAGTAGAAAAGGAAGCATTTCAAGTTGCGGAGTCATTACGATTCTTTATTGAAACAAAGCAATTTACTGGAATTTCGAAGTTAACAGCTAGCTTTGGAGTTGCGTTATATGAACAAGGAACTACAAGAGAAGAATTAATGCAACGAGCGGACATTGCATTATATGAAGCGAAAAAAAATGGAAAGAATCAAGTATGTGTGTATAGAAAAGAAAAAATGTAATTTTTCGCAACAAATTGTTGCGATTTTTTTTTATTGTTTGATAATAGAATAGGGGGGATAATTTTTAGCGAAGGAATTATGGAGGATCAATATGATAAAAAAAGTAATGGTGATGGCTTCACTGTCTGCTATAGTTGGCAGCGGAGTATACTATTTTCTTGTTAGCCCCAATATAAAGGAAAACACTGTATTAACAACTAAAGTGAATCCTACTATTGAATCGGAAGTACAAGGGAATATAGAAGAAAAAGAAGAGCAACAAATTGATTATGCTAGTATATCTCAAAAATTAGATCAATATTTAGTCGGAAAGCAATTTAATGGAACAGTTTTGGTAACAGATAAAGAGCGTGTTATATTGAATAAAGGATATGGGTATGCTGATGTTCAAAATAAAATAGAAAATACCCCTCAAACAAAATATCGTATCGGTTCTATTACGAAAACAGTTGTTGCCACATCTATTTTACAGTTGCAAGAACAAGGTAAATTGAATATTCAAGATAATGTAAATAAATATATTCCTTCATTTCCGGAGAATAAAAATATTACACTATATCATTTATTAACGCATACCTCTGGTTTACCTGAACATGCGAAAGGAAATGTGAATGCTGCTTCCCGTTTACAGTTAATTAATTGGATTGGACGTCAAAATTTAGAATTTCCTGCAGGAACAGGTTGGAGATATACAGATTATAATTATATGGTTCTTGCTTATATAATAGAACATATCTCCAAAAAACCTTTAGGAGATTACATAAAAGAAAACATATTTTTAAAAGTAGATATGCATGAATCCGGTATGGGAAATATGGTACCTGGAGATAAAAATTTTGCAAAGGGTTATGTGAAAAAAAATCAAGAGCTTGTACCAGCGCAGAAGTTAGGCATGGATTGGCTATATGGTTGTGGTGAGATGTATACGACAGTTGGAGATATGAAGAAGTTAGACGAAGCTATTATAAATGGAAAACTTCTTTCTGAACAAAGTATACAAGCAATGTTTTCGCCTTCAGCAGAACGGAAATATGCATTTAGTTTTTATATATATCCAGATTATTTTCATAATCATGGTGTATTATCTGGTTGGAACACTTTCAATAATTTTAATAAAGAAAAAGGAATTTTTGTTATGTTATTTTCAAATGTGAAAAATAGTATGGATGATGACTTTAATAAAGAGTTCCGAAAGATGGTAAATGATTTATTAGAACAAAGGGGATGAGAAAATGGAACATAAAACTGTATCAATAGGTTTCATTGGTATTGGCGTAATGGGAAAAAGTATGGTTTATCACTTAATGCAAGATGGTCATAAAGTATATGTATATAATAGAACGAAAGCAAAAACAGATTCTTTAGTGCAAGCTGGTGCACATTGGTGTGATACGCCAAAAGAGTTAGTGAAGCAAGTTGATATTGTAATGACAATGGTTGGATATCCACATGATGTAGAAGAAGTGTATTTTGGTATAGAAGGAATTATAGAACATGCAAAAGAAGGTACGATAGCAATTGACTTTACGACATCTACACCTACTTTAGCAAAACGTATTAATGAAGTTGCAAAAAGTAAAAAAATATATACGTTAGATGCACCTGTCTCAGGAGGAGATGTTGGCGCGAAAGAAGCAAAACTCGCAATTATGGTAGGTGGAGAGAAAGAAATATATGATAGATGCTTACCTTTACTTGAAAAGTTAGGAACAAACATTCAATTACAAGGACCAGCTGGGAGTGGACAACATACAAAAATGTGTAATCAAATTGCCATTGCTTCCAATATGATTGGAGTATGTGAAGCTGTTGCTTACGCGAAGAAGGCTGGACTGAATCCAGATAAAGTGTTAGAGAGTATTTCAACAGGGGCAGCAGGTAGCTGGTCATTAAGTAATTTAGCTCCTCGAATGTTAAAAGGAGACTTTGAGCCAGGATTTTATGTAAAGCATTTTATGAAAGATATGAAAATTGCTTTAGAGGAAGCAGAAAAATTACAATTACCAGTCCCAGGCTTAAGTTTGGCGAAAGAATTGTATGAAGAGTTAATTAAGGATGGCGAAGAAAATAGTGGAACACAAGTATTATATAAAAAATATATAAGGGGGTAAACGAGGTGGACCTTCAAAAGTTTGATGAGATGATTGATACTGTACAGCGAGCTACTTGTATGCAAATTAATGAAAGACAAAAAGAAGCTTTTAAACAAAAATATGATTTTGAACCAGAATTTGAATATGGAAGAGATGAGAAGGGGCATTATGTAATTCGAACCTCAAAAAAGATGTTAGAAGAAATGGAGTTTTATTTAGCATTGAAATATGATCGTGATGGAGTGGATCTTTATATGCAAGCTGAGATTGACGGCATATTTCATGTATCTGTTAGCTATGGTGAAGATGCCCTACATTTACAAGAATTGTTTCAATTTCTAGAAGAAAATAAATAAAAGTCCTCAAATGAGGACTTTTATTTATTTAGTCATCTTTAATTTTTATAATTATAAGTTAGAAGCCCGGCGGCATCGTTCAACCGGGAACGGGATAATTTGTGCGATGTGATTAGGGCCAAATTGTTTTGTACGAGCATGGCGTATTATATAAAAAGCACACAGAATTGAAACAGGAATAGCGCCGAATAAACCAAAAAATAAAGCGCTTACACAAGATGCGACAAATCCTAAAACACCAATTTCTAACTCTTCCATAATAGCTCCTAAAATAACAGGAAATGCTCCACATGTAACTCCAAGTATAAGTGCGATAAGTAAGCTCATGATTATCCCCCTCTGTTTGCGATATTATTTTCCTTCTTAGTTAATTGTAGTATATCACATATAAAACAGAATTTTCAGAAAAAATTCAAAAAATGTTCAAAAAATGTTCAAAAAATGCACTTGAAAAATCAAGGTGTTAAACTTGTGATGAAATGGTACTTTCAAGTAAATAAAAAATCAGGCTTATTTCAAAATGAAATAAGCCTGTTCCATAGGAGGATGTATATATGTAGAGTGAATAAAAGTTTGGAAAAGGGGGTCCAAGTCCTTTTATTCAACTAACTACCTTAATAGATTGGAACCCAGCCTTCAGTTGTCACAAAAATACGAATAGCTACAACTTGGCGATCATCTTGCAAGGTAAAATAATGTCTTGCATTTTCAGGAACAGATATTAAATCGCCTGGCTCAAGTTCAACATCAAAGAATTTCCCATCTTTACCTTCAATAGCGAAAATGCCATGACCACTGACGATAAAACGAACTTCGTCATCTGTATGATGGTGTTCCTTTTGGAAATTAATTAATAATTCGTCAAGGTTAGGGGTGCTATTTGAAAGTGAAATTACATCATGTGCTTTATAACCACGGCGTGCTGAAACATCAGCGATTTCTTTTGAAAACACAGCTAATATTTCAGCTTTGTTTTCATCTGTTAAAGAATAATTTTCATTTAAATGAGTAGGAAGTTTAGAAATATTCCATTTCTCATATAAAACGCCTTCCTCTTGTAGAAATTTAGATACTTCCACTTCATTTTCAATACGAGTATTTACTTCATGAATACGAATTTGCGCCATTAGAAACGCCTCCTTGAATTGATAATAGTTTTATATGAAATTGGAATAAAAACTCATAAGCTTCTAATCTCTTCTTTGCATCAAAGCTATCTCGACCCCATACGGTAATACCGTGGTTACGGATTAATACTGCACCCGAATCTCCTTGTATATGCTTTCGGAAGTTTTCTCCAAGCGTTGGGATATGGGCATGGTTTTCAATAATAGGAATTTGAATTGTTGCACCTTCTTCCCAAATATCGAGAGCTTTAATAATTTCTTGATTTTGAAGGGTGACTGCATCACTATATAAATTTGTGATGACATTATTATCAGTTGTATGAACATGAAGTACGCACCCGGCATTCGTATTGTTATAAATGTGTGTATGCAATATTGTTTCTGCTGAAGGGCGTAATTCAGTCTCTAAAACGGGAACTCCTACATGATCTACTAATAGAAAATCATCTGGAGTGGTTTTTGTTTTATCTTTACCGCTTGCTGTAATAAGAAAAGTAAGTGGTTCATGGCTAACCTTTATAGAAATATTACCACTTGTTGCTGGAAACCAATTTCGTGTTGTTAACTCTTTTTTTAACTCGCTTAAGTCATACCATTGACGAAAAAGTTGTTTCATGCCTTCACCTCCAACAAAAGTTTTAATTCAGCTTGCACATCTTGAAATGTTTCAAACGGTGTATAAGCAATATGATTTTCTTCACACTTTGTAATAAGAAAATCGCGAGCGAATACTTTATCAGCTTGTTTCGCGGCTTGTAAATCAGTAATAGAATCTCCAATTACAATATGAAAGTCATTTGTATCACTTAATTTACGGATTAATGATGATTTACATAATCCGCAATGATTTTGACAATGATCATCACAAGAATGAGGCCATTTAACTGTAATAAACTCTGCTGAAAAGTCTGTTTCATTACAATAAATTTGCTCTTTTGGAATGATTCCTTGTAAGAGTGGATAGACGAAGAAATCCATTCCACCTGATATCACGTAAAAAGAAATGTTATTTTCCTTTACGAATTGTATAAACTCATGAAAACCACTACGGATTTCAGCAGTTTCTATTAAAAATTGAATAATATCATCGTGCAGATTAGTAGGTATGAATTGAAATAATCGAGAAACACCTTCTTGAATGGATAGTTCTTGTGATAAAATTTTATTCTTTACTTCTTCGGCTTCTGGTGGTGCGAATTTTTCCATAATGGACATAATGTTATCATTATTTGTAATCGTGCCATCGAAATCACAAAATACTTGAATACTCATAATTTCACCTCATAAGAGGGATTTCCCCATATTTGTAGTGCACTATGCAAATTTATGTCGTCTACTTCATGGAGTGGTTTATTTTGCAAAGTAGCATCAATTGCAGTACGGAAAGCTTTACCGCCGCCTTGCGCTCCATTTGGATGTCCGTGTATCCCGCCGCCAGCATTAATAACAACATCTTTACCGAAATCTCGTACAATAAAGGGAACGAAACCAGGATGAATACCAGCAGACGGAACAGAAAAGCTCTTCTTGAAAAATGCATCGTCTTCAGTTAAATATTTTGAGATAGCAAGAGCCTCCTCTTTTTCTAGCGCAACACTTCCGTATGGAGATGGGAATAATGAAAAGTCAGCCCCAGCATAACGTAGTAGCTTTCCAAGTAATAATGGTGATGAAACTCCATATAACTTGGATGCTGAATAAGCACCACTTACAGCAGGATGTGCCATAATAGGAACTGGGATTTCATCATCTTCTGCAAGTGATTGTAGTACATCTAGTCCGTAAGCAAATACGTTAAATAATAGAATATCAGCTCCAGCTTGCACTGCACGTTTAGCATTTTCTTTTAAATCAAAAGTTCGTCCTGTTAAATTTAAGGCATATAACGTTTTATGACCGTATGTTTCGTAGACAGATTGTAAAACTTCTTTTCCAGATACAATGCGTTTCGTAAGTGGTGTTAATGCATTTTCAAATAATATTTCATCATCTTTTACTATATCTACACCACCAATTGCTTGATCGCGTAATTGCGTTTTTAAATACCCAATGTTTCGTCCAATCATTCCTTTAAAAATACTCATTAAAAGGGGACGATCATGCACTTGTAAAAGATTTCGAATACCATCTATCCCGAATTTTGGACCAGGAAAATGTTTTTTTAACTCGTCTGAAAAAGTTAAGTCAATTAGTTTTACTTCGCCATCAAGTGATAGCTTTCCAAATGTAGTCGTTAAAATCGCTGGTAAATCTGGACTGAAGTTTAATAGCGGATATTCGATTTTAATAATTCCGCGTTTTACTTTTTTACGTAAATACGAATTGGTATATTCATGTTCAGCTAATTCCTCAACATGAATGACGTTGCCTTTATGCTGCTTTAATTGTTCTTGCAATAAGTGTGGCAAATGAGTCCAAGAGCCAATTGTTAAACCGAGTGCAATTTGCTCAGCTTTTTTTTCTAAGTTATGTGAATCATCATGGATTAAATACGTCGCTATAATTCCGCTCATTGTTATAACCTCCTAGTTAAATAAAAAAACCTCTCAGCTAAGGAGAGGTTTTTTTACAACCAGCTCCTTATCTGTCAGCGTAATGCTGCGAGAATTAGCACCGTGTCTACAATTGTAGATCGGTTGCCGGGTTTCGTCGGGCTCGTCCCTCCACCTGCTCTTGATAAGAAGTATTTAGAAATGTTTAAATTTTTAAGATAACTGAATTTTGTCAGATATTTTTCGTGTTGTCAATTACTTTTTGAAAAAATTTAATTTATCAATTCGATTAATGGCTTCCCGTAATCTATCTTCTGCATGCAAGAGACCAACACGGACATACCCTTCCCCATGCTTACCAAATCCAACACCAGGAGCAACTGCGACATGTGCTTTTTCTAGTAAAATATCAGAAAATTGCTCAGAGGTATATCCTTTTGGAACGGGAAGCCATGCAAAGAATGATCCTTTTGGAATGTCTACATTCCAACCAATTGAGTGACAGGCTGAAATAAGAGCGTTTCTTCGAGATTCGTAACTATTTACAAGGTCTATTACGCAAGACTGTGAACTTAATAGCGCTTCTCGAGCAGCATCTTGAACTGCACCGAATATACTAACATACATATGATCTTGTAATAGGTTAATTGTTTCAATCACACTTTCATTCCCTACAGCAAAAGCGATGCGCCAGCCAGCCATATTGAAAGTTTTTGATAATGTGTAAATTTCAATTCCTATATCTTTCGCACCATCTGCTTGCAAGAAACTAACAGGTTTTTGACCATCAAATCCGATAGCGCCATAAGCAAAATCGTGAACAACTAATATATTATGTTTATTAGCAAAGTGAATGGTTGCATCAAAAAAATCTTTTGATGCAGTAGCACCGGTAGGATTATTTGGATAGTTTAAAAACATTAATTTTGCACGCTCTGCAATAGAGTCATCAATGTTTGTATAATCTGGTAAAAAGTTATTTTCTGCAATAAGCGGCATTGTTTCAAAGTGTGCTTTTGCTAAAGCAACCCCGGATAAATAATCTGGATAACCTGGATCCGGAACGAGAATCGTATCACCAGGATTTGTAAAACAAATCGGTAATTCTACTAGTCCAGCCTTCCCGCCAAACAAAATAGCAACTTCAGTTTTTGGGTTTAATTCGACGCCGTATTCACGTTTATAGAATGTAGCCACGGCTTCCTTTAAGCTTTCATGTCCGCGAAATGGCGGATATTTATGATGAATGGTCTTTTCGGCAGCATCTTGTAAAGCTTTTACGATATGCTGCGGTGTTGGTTGATCTGGATTACCTTGACCTAGATTAATAACATCGTGACCAGCTGCAACGACTTTGTTAACTTTTGCAACAAGTGAAGCGAAAAATTGTGTTGGCAATGATGTTACTATCTCAGAAGGTTGAAATAATTTCATACTTTCCACCTCTTTTGAAAGTTGTTACAATTCTAGTGACAAATGATATAATCTTTCCAGTATTTTGTAAAGAAAAAAATAAGAATGGGGCTGAAAAAATGAAAGTCGCATGTATTCAAATGGATATTGTTTTTGGAGATGTAGAAAAAAATATTGAGAATGCTAAAAATAAAATAAGCGAAGCTATGAAGGAAAGGCCAGATGTTATCGTCTTACCAGAACTATGGACAACAGGATATGATTTAACGAGACTTTCTGAAATTGCAGATAGTGATGGAGTGGAAACGAAAGAAAAGTTAATAGAATGGGCGAAGCAATATGATATACATATTGTTGGTGGTTCTATAGCAAAGCAAACAGAGCAAGGTGTTACAAATACGATGTATGTTGTAAATAATGAAGGACAGCTAGTCAACGAATATAGTAAAGTACATTTATTTCAGCTTATGGATGAACATAAATATTTAATAGCCGGTAATGGTACGGGCGAATTTAAGCTAGATGATGTCGAATGCGCTGGAACAATTTGTTATGATATTCGTTTTCCAGAGTGGATGCGTGTCCATACTGCTAAAGGGGCAAAAGTATTATTTGTTGTAGCAGAATGGCCATTAGTTCGTTTAGCACATTGGCGTTTGCTATTGCAAGCAAGAGCAGTTGAAAATCAGTGTTATGTTGTTGCGTGTAATAGAGCAGGAAAGGATCCAAATAATGTATTTGCGGGTCATTCTTTAATTGTGGACCCTTGGGGTGAAGTTGTAGTAGAGGCGAATGAAGAGGAATCAATTTTATTTGGAGAGCTTGAATTCGAGAAAATTAAAGAAGTACGTAAAGGAATTCCGGTTTTTGCGGATCGCCGTCCAGAATTATACAAATAAAATGTTGACAAGTGATTTTTATTCTTGGTATAGTCTTCAACATAAAGTTAAAAATTCAAAAAATTATACAACTCTTATCAAGAGCAGGTGGAGGGATTTGGCCCGATGAAGCCCAGCAACCGACCGTAATACCATTGTGAAATGGGGCGTTTATTACGCCAAAAGGCACGGTGCTAATTCCAGCAGAAAGTAAAACTTTCTGGCAGATAAGAGGGGAGAAGATAAACTTCAAACCTCTTTCTTAGTGGAAAGAGGTTTTTCTATGTTAGAAAAACCTCTGAATTTAAAAAGGGGGAGAAGACGATGGGATATTATTCATTAACAGAAATAACAGCTGTACAATATGCGAAAGATCATGGCTATTTTGAAGCGAAGGCAAATGTCGTTTGTCATGAAATTGGAGACGGAAACTTAAATTACGTGTTCAAATTAGATGATGGAGAGAAATCAATTATAATAAAACAAGCACTGCCTTATGCGAAAGTAGTTGGTGAAAGCTGGCCATTGTCTATAAAAAGAGCAACGATTGAAAGCAAGGCATTACAAATTTTTGCGCAGTATGTACCGGATTATGTTCCAGTAGTGTACAGTCATGATGAAGAGTTAGCGATAACGGTAATAGAAGACTTATCAAGACTAACAATTACAAGAAAAGGATTAATAGACGGAGAAGAATATCCGCTTTTATCCCAGCATATCGGCCGTTTTCTAGCACATGTTTTATTTTATACTTCAGATTTTGGTTTACAGTCAGAAGAGAAGAGGGTACTAGAAGGTACCTTTGTAAATCCGGACCTTTGTAAAATTACAGAGGATTTAGTGTTTACAGATCCGTTTGGACATTATGATACAAATGATTATGAGCCAGATTTACAGCTCGTGGTTGATGAACTTTGGAGTGATAAAACTTTAAAACTAAAAGTAGCACAATATAAATATAAGTTCTTAACAAGAAAAGAAACTCTTATTCATGGTGATTTACATACTGGTAGTATTTTTTCGTCACCTTCTGAAACGAAGGTGATTGATCCAGAATTTGCGACATATGGCCCATTTGGATTTGACATAGGTCAATTTATTGCAAATCTATTATTAAATGCTTTATCTAGAGAAGAAGAAAAAAGAAGTGTACTATTTTTCCATATAGAAAAGACGTGGAGTTATTTTGTAGAAACTTTTACAAAGTTATGGATTGGAGAAGGTGTAGAAGCATATACGAAAGAAAAACAATGGTTACCAATTATTTTGCAAAATATCTTTACTGATGCAGTTGGATTTGCCGGATGTGAACTGATTCGTAGAACAATTGGTTTAGCTCATGTAGCAGATTTAGATGAAATAGAAAATAAAGAAACAAGAATTCAAGCTAAGAAACAAGTGCTATCCTTAGGTAAAGAACTAATAAAATATGAATCTAAAAGTGCTGATATTCAACTGTTTCGAACATTATTTCAACAGACAGTTTCAGGGGGCGTAAAAGCGTGAGTACAATTGTTACTGTTCCGAGATCTGTAAGCTGGAAAGGTGATGCAATTGCGGTATTAAATCAAACGAAATTGCCGCATAGCACAGAATACAAAACATTGACGACTATTGAAGAGGTTTGGAAAAGCATCGTAATGTTAGAAGTACGAGGAGCGCCTGCAATTGGAATTGTAGCTGCATTTGGCTTGGCGCTTGCATCAAAAAAATATAACACTGTACATATTGAAGAATTTCAAAAGAAGTTTAATAGAGATTGTAATTATTTAGGAACGTCACGCCCGACAGCAGTAAATTTATTTTGGGCAATTGATCGTATGAGAGAATCTATTCGAGAGATTACTACAATAAAAGAAGCACAAAAAACATTAGAAGAAGAAGCGCTTCGCATTCAGCAGGAAGATGAAGAGGTGTGCCGAAATATTGGGGAATATGCGTTAACATGTTTTAAAGATGGCGATAATATTTTAACAATCTGTAACGCTGGAAGTATCGCAACTGCCAGATATGGAACTGCATTAGCTCCCTTTTATATTGGAAAAGAGGAAGGTGTGCGTTTACATGCATATGCGTGTGAAACGAGACCAGTTTTACAAGGTGGTCGCTTAACGACCTGGGAATTGAAGCAAGCAAATATTGATGTGACCCTTATTACAGATAATACTGCAGCTCATGCTATTCAAACGAAAGAAATAAATGCAATTATTGTAGGGGCGGATCGAATTGTCGCAAATGGAGATACGGCAAATAAAATAGGGACAATGAATTTAGCTATTTTAGCAAAGCACTTTAATATCCCATTTTACGTTGCTGCTCCACTGTCAACATTTGATGTTACGAAAGAAACTGGAGCTGAAATTATTATTGAAGAAAGAGATGAAACAGAAGTTACGAAAATCTTTGGAAAACAAGTAGCACCAATTGGAACGGATGTTTATAATCCAGCATTTGACATAACGCCGAATGAATTAATTACAGGAATTATTACTGAGAAAGGTATTATACGGGGGGACTATAAACGAGAAATTGCATCATTATTTGAAAAACAAGCTAATACATAATAGCTTGTTTTTTTATGCCTAAATGCAGTGTTTTCTCTTACTTATATAATGAAAGGAGGGGAAGAGGATGGAAGAGTGGATCAAGATGATAGGTAATGTAGGGTTTCCGATTGTTGTAACATTATATTTACTCCACCGTATTGAAAGTAAACTAGAGGGGGTAATTGTTGCAATTGAGAAGCTCCCGCGGCAATTACTAAAGTACGAAGATCCTCGGGAATAAAAATAAAGTTTGCTCTTCTTGAGCAAACTTTATTTTTATTGAGCGGTATAACCACCATCTATAACAACAGCTTGTCCCGTTATACCTTTAGCTTTTTCACTCGCTAAAAACATCGCATAATCAGCGATTTCTTGTACTTGTAATAAGCGCTTTTGTGGGACGAGTGGATAAATAACATCTTCTAAAACATTTTCAAGTGGTACATTTCGTGTAGTAGCTAAGTCTTGTAGTTGATTACGTACAAGAGGGGTATCGACATAACCAGGGCAAAGGGCATTAACAGTAATACCATGCGTAGCACCTTCTAAAGCAGCAACTTTTGTTAATCCAATTACGCCATGTTTTGCACTATTGTAGGCAGCTTTTCCAGCAAACCCGACAAGGCCGTTAATAGAAGCGACATTAATAATACGACCATATTTTTGTTGTTTCATAATCGGAAAGGCATGCTTAATTGCAATAAACGGAGCAATTTGCATAATTTGAATTAGTAGCTCGAACTTTTCAGTTGGAAAGTCTTCAATGGGTGAAACGTGTTGCATTCCTGCGTTGTTAATTAATATATGTAATGAACCGAAATGATCAACTGTTTGAGAAATTGCTGCTGTAATTTCCTCTTCAGATGTAACGTCACATTTTAAACCGATAGCTTGAAAACCTTCATTTTGTAATTGTTCAGCAGCTTCTTTTGCACGTTCTTCAAGTCGATCGGTAATCACAACTTTTGCACCTTCTTTTGCAAAAGCCTTTCCCATTTCATAACCAATACCACTTGCAGCACCTGTTAAAAAGACAACTCGATTTGTAACCATGATGAAAAACATCCCTTCATAATAAAGTTTTCATAGTGCTCTATTTAGAGAAGCTATAATGAAATTCCTGCAAACATTTGGAAAAAAATATTGTTAGCTATCTTGTTTTGCAAAATAGTCTTTGCTATACTATTTTGTAAAGCAAGATACTTACGCTTATCTATCTTGTAAAACAAGATAGTAGGAGGATTTGAATTATGTCGACAAGTCAAATGCTGAAAGGGATTTTAGAAGGATGCTTACTTGCTATTATTTCTGAAGGCGAAATATACGGTTATGAAATGAGTGAAAAGCTAGCGAAGTATGGTTTTACAATGGCGAGTGAGGGAAGTATTTATCCGTTATTAATACGAATGCAAAAAGAAGGACTAATAACAAGCGTAATGAAGGAATCTCCATCTGGTCCAAAGAGAAAATATTATACATTAACAGAAAAAGGCGAGGAAGCACTTGATGAATTTATGGATCGCTGGGAAACGATGCAAAGTAGTGTAGAACGTCTACTTGAAGGGAAGGGAAGGAGAAAATAATGCTATCAAGTGAAGCGCGAAAGTTTTTGTTAGATATGAGATTATTTTTGACGGCAAAGAGTGTGAAAGAAAGCGATATTGAAAATTTTATAGAAGATGCGGAACTCCATTTAATTGATGGTGAGAGTGATGGGAAAAGTGTAGAAGATATTTTCGGAAGCTCACCGAAAGAATATGCAAATGAACTTGTAAAAGTGATGGAAAGAGATAGACAGGAAACGTGGAAGCAAATTGGTTTTACAGTAATGAATATCGTATCGTTTTGGATTATTGCTTCTATCTTAATAGTGAATCATGGAATGTTACAGATTTCACTTATTCAGTGTATCGGTTATAGTTTTTCATTTATTTTAGTTGTTATAGGTCCTAATTTTCTACTTCGCAAAATGACTTTTGTAACAAGTTTTTCAAAAACGTGGTTTTCTATGTGGTTTTTAGTAATGATAGCGCCAATGTTTTTAATGGGAGTTATTATGGTACTAGATGTGATATATCCTACAAAAATGTTTATATTCACTCAAATGCAAAGTTATTTATTGGCTGGTGGTATTTTTATTATTACAGTAGCGGTAAATATGTATTTTAATGGATGGTTTAAAAACTTATATTTAATTATTCCACTTTCAATTATGTTAGTGTTTAAAACATTTACATCGGAAGATCTCGTGCCAATTTTATTTCAAATTATATGTTTATATGGAAGTTTATTCATTTTAATTTTTGTTGAAATTATGATAAAGACGAATAGAAGAGAAATGATTAAATAAGGGAGGGGTTATAATGAAGATTTCTAAAGAAGGTGAAAAGTTTTTAATCGATACGAAAGTATATTTAATAACAAAAGGTATTAAAGAAGAAGATGTGGACGCTTTTCTAGAAGATGCAGAGCTTCATTTAATAGAAGGTGAAAAAAAGGGAAAGACAGTAAGTGACATATTTGGTGACTCACCAAAAGAGTATGCGGAAGAATTAGCGAAAGAGATGGAGAAGGATAAAAGTGGGAGCATAAAAAGTATTTTAGGGATGATTATTGCTATTGGTGGATATTGGTTACTGACAAATATTTTATTTGGAAGTCCAGATCAACAATTTACGTTAACAAATATACAGTTAATTGGTTATCCTATCGTTTTAATCATTACGATTATTGGAACGATTGTTGCATTTAGAATGTCTTCTTTTAAAAGTAAATTAGTAGAATTTGGAATAATTTATGTAATAGTAATGGTTCCTATTTTATTATTGGTGTTATTGATGTTTATGAATAAATGGTATGGGACACCTGTATTGCAATTGGCGACAATGCAAACATATATATTAGCAGCAATTATCTTTTTATTACTTCTTATTGGTGAAGTATATGTTCTTGGCTGGATGGGTGTTTTTGTACTAATTGTTCCTCTTATGATTATGTTCTTATTTAAAGACTTAGAAGAAAGTAATGTATTTTGGGGAATTGCAAAGGTCTTACTTATGTATGGAAGTATATATGGATTAATGAAATGGTCTTTAAAAATTGAAGAAAGAAAAAGTATGAACTAGAAATTCAATAAAAAGCGGCTGCTCTGGATATACCAAAAATTATTTCCAAAGAAATATTATATAGGGATTTTTAGAGGGATTACATTTACATTTAGTTGTCTATTTTTATTTCTAGCAGCCGGGATTTGTTTTGTTGATTGGAATAAGTTGTTTTAAACAGTAACATGAGGGTTACTGTTTTTTTCTTTGCAATAAAGAGCTTTGTAAAGAGAGTGTTTTTTGTTCTGCTGTTAATAAGGAATGAATATGAACGTTTTCTGGACGAGGGACTATCGGATACATAAGATTTGTTGGAGAAGGGTGGTGCTCCGAGCCGGTTGGAGAATGAGGATCTGCATGAGTAAGTTTTCCATGAATACGTCTTGTAAATAAAATATGACCAATTTCGTGAGCGAGCGTATATATATTTTTCATAGGAGCAGCCGAATTTGTTAAAACGATATAACCGGTAAGTTGCTGTTGTTTTGCTAAAGAATAAGCGCAGGCAATTACTGCTGTTTCTTTGAAATAATCACTGCCAATATAACAAATATAAAGGTCGCATTCAGGAGCTTCATTTACACATGTTTGGAAAAAGGATGCCAGCTTTTCTTGACTTTGAATGGAATTTTTATAACTGATTTCACGATCGGAAAAACGGAAAATTTCATTTAATACAATTACTTCTTGAATTTGAAATGTAATGGGGTGCCAAATTGATTCTGCAACAGCTAAATCTTTTGCGATGCGGTCATCAGAAATATCGGCGCCGGGAGTAATGCAAATACATATATTGACGTATGGATCCATAAGGAACACCTCAAATGAAAAAAAGTTCTTCCTATAATATATGTGGGAAAAAGATGTCATGTATGGATAAACGCCTTCTTTATTGAATATATAGATGACAAGTCGAAAAAATTTCATAGTTCTATAACATGGTGTGGTCGTCTTTTTGATATAGTAAAGGAAAGGGGGAGAATATATGTATACATTAAAAATCGTTTCAGACAGAGAAGCACTTTATCAATTTGCGAGTTATGTAAGAGTTGTACAAGGGGTTGAAGATGTATATGTAGAGGTGGGAGAACCTTTATATGAACATCCTTTAATGAAGTTTTATGTACATATTAAGCTGAAAGAAACATATGAGCAGCATAAAGCGTTACAGGAAATAGCAAGATTAGTAGAGTTGGGTCGTTTTACATATGTCCATTATCGTAATGATGAAATTGAGGAAGCTTTTGAAGCTGTAAAATATGAAAGTTTTAAGAAATAAAGGTGAAAAAAAGGAGGCGAAAGCTTCTTTTTTTCTTTAAAATTACATGAACAAAAAGAGCAAAATTTTGTTATGATAAGGGAGGTTAGGGAAAGGGGAATTTACATATGGGGTATATTGAAGAGTTACGAAAAGTCGTTGGTACAAGGCCGCTTATTCTCGTAGGATCAGCAATTATTATATTAAACGATAATCAAGAAGTATTGCTTCAATATCGTTCAGATACATATGATTGGGGTGTACCTGGTGGGGCGATGGAACTGGGCGAAACGACAGAAGAAACTGCACGTAGAGAGTTATTTGAAGAAACGGGGTTAACTGCAAAAATAATGCAATTTCTTGGTGTTCTATCAGGAAAAGAAGTATATTTCCGTTATCCGAATGGCGATGAAATTTTCAATGTCATTCATCTGTATCAGGCACATCATGTGAGCGGGGAATTAAAGCTCGATCATGAAGGGTTGAAACTTCAATATTTTCCAGTAGATAAGTTGCCAAAATTGA
This sequence comes from Bacillus sp. XB1, assembly GCF_053557995.1. Classification (NCBI taxonomy): domain Bacteria; kingdom Bacillati; phylum Bacillota; class Bacilli; order Caryophanales; family Bacillaceae; genus Bacillus; species Bacillus sp. XB1. The sequence continues at coordinate 791,930 of NZ_JBNRIL010000002.1, forward strand.
ATGAAACAACAGAGAAAATTTTACAAAAGTTTTTATATGCACTAACAGAATAGAAGGTTAATTCCTTCTATTTTTATTATATCAAATATTTTGATTTTTTAGTATGTTTATAGTATGATAGTTATAGATATACATCTTATGGAATTTCACCTAAAAACTTACTAGGGTACATAAGAGAGGGGCAAGTGCAAAATGCATAATGTTGTTATTACAGCTGCAGTTCGTTCGCCAATTGGAACTTTTGGAGGAGCGCTAAAAAATGTAACGCCAGTAGAATTAGCTGTTCCTGTACTTCAGGAAGCTGTAAAACGAGGCGGGGTAGAACCACATGAAGTTGATGAAGTAATTTTAGGTCATTGTATTCAAAGAACTGATGAAGCAAATACGGCGAGAACAGCTGCATTAGCGGCAGGATTTCCTGACACAGTTACGGGATATACAATCCAACGCCAATGTTCTTCAGGTATGCAAGCAATTATGTCAGCTGCAATGCAAATCCAATTAGGTGTAAGTGATGTTGTTGTTGCAGGTGGAGTAGAAGCGATGAGTTCGAGCCCTTATGCATTGAAACAGCACCGCTGGGGACAACGTCTACAGCACGGAGAAATTCGTGATACGGTGTGGGAAGTGTTAGAAGATCCGATTCACCATATTATGATGGGTGAAACAGCGGAAAATTTAGTTGAACAATATGAAATTACAAGAGAGGAACAAGATGAAGTTGCTCTTCGCAGTCATACATTGGCACTGAAGGCAATCGAGTCTGGATACTTTGACGATCAAATTGTTCCTATTACAATAAAAGAGCGTAGAAAAGAAGTTATATTTTCGAAGGATGAACATCCACGTGCAGATATTACAGCTGAAAAATTAGCTGGATTGAAGCCGGCATTCCGTAAAGATGGATCAGTGACTGCGGGGAATGCATCTGGCCTTAATGACGGGAGTGCAGTTCTAGTATTAATGAGCGAAGAAAAAGCGAAAGAAAAAGGTTTACAACCGTTAGCTAGAATTGTTGGATATTCAGTAGCTGGAGTAGATCCAAAAATTATGGGTATTGGACCAGCACCAGCAATTCGTAAAGGTTTAGAAAAAGTAGATTGGTCATTGGAAGATGCAGATTTACTTGAAATTAATGAAGCTTTCGCGGCTCAATATTTAGCTGTAGAGAAAGAGTTAGGCTTAGACCGTGAAAAAGTGAACGTAAACGGTAGTGGCGTAGGACTTGGGCATCCAATTGGTTGTACAGGGGCTCGTATTACAGTAAGTTTAATTCACGAATTAAAAAGACGTGGGTTAGAAAAAGGAATTGCCTCTTTATGCGTCGGTGGCGGTATCGGGGTTGCCTTATTTATAGAAGCACTATAAAAAAGAAGCAGCTATTGCTGCTTCTTTTTTTACGACTCAAATAGATGATGAAATAATCGATCACGATTTTCAAAGAAAAGTTTCGTCGTTTGGTAATGCTCAGTTTCTTCTAATGTGGATTCGTGAATCCCTTCTTGTGTTAAAGAATATATAGTGGATTCAGGGTAGGCCATTAAAATAGGAGAATGCGTCGCAATAACAAATTGTGAACCTTGTTCCGCTAGCTCGTGCATTCGAATGAGCATGGAAAGTTGTCTCATTGGTGATAAAGCTGCCTCAGGCTCATCTAAAATGTATAAACCTTGTCCTGAAAAACGATTCATAAATAATGAGAAGAACGATTCGCCGTGTGATTGTTCGTGTAGTGAAACGCCGCCGTAAGATTTTATAGCATCTATTTCATCAATATAAGAAGCAACGTTATAAAATGATTCAGCGCGAAGAAAGAAACCGTCGTTTGGTGTATTGAAACTTTTTGAAATTCGAAGGTATTCATGTAAAGATGAATGGGAATCGTTTGTGCTAAAGCGGAAGTTCTTCGTTCCACCTTCTGCATTAAAACCTAACGCAATTGCAATTCCTTCAAGTAATGTTGATTTACCTGTTCCGTTTTCTCCAATAATGAATGTTACATTTGGATGGAAAGCTAGTGATTGTAATGTTCGGATAGCAGGTAAGCAGTAAGGATATGCGGAAAAACTAGGGATATTTTCTTTTTTTAATGTGACATTTTGTAAAAAAGGTACGTCAATCAATATATAAACCTCAATTCATAACGGATTTTGAATTTAAAAAGGCAGAAAATACAAGTGTTAATGACACCTGAATCCCTTCCTTATTTTCTGAATATTTTATGTGGATTATATCATTTAAACTATCATATTCCAATGTGAAAATAAATATTGCATGAAGATCCATTCTCTCGTTATGATATATGGTATTCTATTGAAAATGTGAGAAGGAGTTAAAGTATGCCGTTTACATTTGCACATCCAGCAGCAGTTCTTCCTTTTGCGAAAAAGCATTCTAAACATATTTCAGTAACGGCTCTTATATTAGGTAGTATGGCGCCTGACTTTGAATATTTCTTACACTTTAGACCGTATGGTGTAATTGGGCATACGTGGCTTGGATTCTTATATTTCAATTTACCACTTGTCTTTTTGTTAGCATACATATATCATTACATTTTAAAAAAGCCGTTTATAACGCATTTGCCTAAACCGTTTGCTGGTTATTATTCATATGCAATAGATGAGAGGTGGGGGCTATATACATGGAAAGAATTCTTTGTATTTTGCTATTCTGCATTATTCGGTATGCTCACGCATGTCGTTTGGGATGCATTTACTCATAATACAGGCTATTTTGTTATGAAAATACCATTATTACAAAGAGAATGGTACGGTATCTCTGTTTATAAATATATGCAACATGGAAGTACATGTATTGGTGTTCTACTATTAGTATACGTTTTATGGAAGTATAGAAATGAAATGGGTAAAGATCTTATTTTAGCTTCGGAAAAAAGAAAGTATTGGGTTTCAGTAATTGTTGTAGCAACTATTATATTTATCGTGCACGCGTTCCTAGATCCCTATTTTCATATTTTCCAAATTGGAGGTATAATAGTATCTGGACTGACAAGTTCATTTTGTGGACTTGTCATTGTTTCTATAGTTTACAAAGCCAGGGACTAATTTTATATTCATGAATGATAGCGTTAGGAGAAATGAAATGATGAAAGCATGGAAAAGTATTTTTGTTTTATGTAGTTTTCTTCTTATGTTAAGTGGTTGCTTCCATCAAGAAGAAAAGAAAGCTGAACCAAAGAAGAAAGAATCTATTCCTGAAACAAAAGAATATGGTGGGCGTGAGCTGAAAAAAGTAGGACAAAAAGTGAAAGAAACAGGATGGGGTACTTTCAAGTTAGAGCAGATGCATTCTGTGAATCAAACATTTGAAGTAGCGCCAATGAAAATTCACGTACAAGATGTGAAAGTAATTTCTTTATCACAGATGAGTGAAAAGGCAAAAAAAACATTGAAAGTATACACGGCACTAACCCCTGAAGAAGTAAAACGGAGATTAGGGGATAAAGTAAGCCAAGAAGATGCAGAATTATATGCATCGCTAAGTGGAACAGAGATTAGTAATACAATTCGTTACGTTGAGATTACATATAAAGTGGAGAATACCGGAAATAAAAATATGCAATTTTTCTCTATGAATGATGTTATGATTAATGGTAAGCAACATTTTAAAGTAGCCACTCAAAACTTTTTATATGACGAAGATACGTTAGTTGGTACAAAAAATGTATCAAGAGAAGACTATAAGCCTGGTGAAACAAGAGATGGTATTATTGGTTTAATACTTGACGATGGAAAAGACAAGGTAAAGGATATTCAGTTTACAACTGATGATTTACTTGCAGGGGATTCAGAAACACAAGATGTTGTAAAAGAGCCACAAACGTTTAACATCTCACTAAAATAATGTAAGACAAAACAGTCAGCATTCAAATATTATGCTGACTGTTTTTTTATTTCTTTTATGTATGAATCTACATTTTGAAAAGGTACCTTAATTTTAAACGCATCTTTTTGTTCATTAAATTGCTTTTCATTGTAGGGACCGAAACGTTTATTGTGCTTTACGTCAATAATCCAATAATGTTCACTTTTTTTATTTGCAATTGCTGCGTCAGGGTTATTCGGATCTGATTTTTCCTCGGTTTGTTTTGCAATAATGTATTTATCATCCCAAGCAATGTCTGTAATTTTTGCAGGGATGTATTGTGTGGCATATACAGCATCTTGCGAGGGGAAAAGTTCAAATGCATTTCCAGAAGTACGTATGAGTTCGTATTCATCGTTAACCGTATAAGTTAAGTGACCTGTGTTTCCTGCACAACCAGTTAATAGGAAGGCGACGAATAGGATTATCCATTTTTTCAATATGGGAACCTCCTTTATAATGCTATTGTAACAAATTGTACAAGAAAAGTAAGAGAAACGCTAGTTTACAATGTTTTTTAGAAGTGGTACGATGAGACGGGTAAAGAAGGATATGAAGGAGTCGACATAAAATGAAGTTAAAGATGCATCGTCCAGCGCTTGTAATGAATCGCATAGGTGCTTCCCTAATTGACATGTTTTTAATCTCGGTTATGTATGGTGCAGTAGTAGCTGTTATGACCGGAAACTATAGTGCTATGTTTAAGCGCTTTAATATAAGCTTAGGTGATTTTAGATATGATTTCGCAGTAGTTTTTATATTAATGGCGATATATTTTATTGTGTTACCCTTTATTTGGAACGGTGTTACACTTGGAAAAAAGGTAACGAGAATAAAATTAATTTCATTGAAGAGTGAAAAGCTAACGTTGCAAATATTAATTATAAGATTTTTTGTAGTGTTATTACCGAACGTATTGCTATTAGGAATTCCATTAATATGTAATATATATATGATGTTGTTCCGCAAAGATAATTGTGGTTTTCAGGATTTAATTACAAAAACGAAAGTAATAAGTCTTGTATAATGAAAAAAAGACCTTTTTATATATAAAAGGGTCTTTTTGATTTTATAAGTATATGGGGAATGTTTACAGTAAGGAAAAGCTAAAATGTGTTAATTCTATTTATAATAGATTGAAAATTAAGAAAATTATATAATGATTAAAAATAATATCTTTATTCCGCCATATTGGGGCTGATTAAAATTTCACTTTATATAATAAGGGGGAGATTAAAATGACTGGAGGTAGTGTAATCTTTTGGGGGATTTTAATTTTCATCGGTTTAGTTTTCGACCAGCGTAATAATAAGAAAAAAGAAGGATGAAAAGTAAACGTTTACAAATGAGATAGCAATTTTCTTGCTTGCAGATTAATCTTATAAAGGAGTATACTGAATGACGGTAAGACTTATAGAAGGGGTAATGAAAATGAAGCTTGCAGGAAAAGTTGCTATCGTAACTGGCGGTGGCATCGGTATTGGACGTAATACAGCTCTTTTGTTGGCTAAACAAGGCGCAAAAGTTATTGTGACGGACATTGATCAAGAGAGTGGACAAGCAACAGTGGAGGAAATTATGAATCTAGGCGGAGAGGCACTTTTTGTATCCTATGATATGGGAAAGCAAGGAGATTGGCAACGCGTTATTAGCATTACTTTGAATGCATTCAGTCGCATTGATATGCTTTTTCAAAATGCAGGTTTATATAAAATAGATTCTATTTTTTCTCGCCAACAAGAGAACGATTCCAATGTACTTTGTATTAATGACGTTTGGATAGAGATAAAACAATTAACGTCATCTTTTATGAAACAGCAAGAAGAAGTGGTGCTTAGTGATTTACCGATTTTCGGTATTATTAGCACAAAAGGACAATCATTTCATACAGTAGAAGCCCTAGTATAATAATAAAAACCGCCCTCAATATATGTGGACGGTTTTTTTGTATGTGTATAGTAAAGATAAATTTTTTAGCGAATACGTTGTTCAGTTTGGTTATCAAAGAAATGTGCTTTATTCATATCAAATGCTAATTTAATTTGATCACCAGGTGAAAATGTATGTCTTGCATCTACACGTGCTGCAAAATCTTGATTTCCAAGTTTCATATATAAAATGGATTCAGCACCTAATAATTCAGCGACTTCAATTTTTGTTGTGAAGGCAGTAGATTGCGAAGCTTCTAAAAATAGTAGTTCATCATGAATGTCTTCTGGGCGAATACCTAAAACAATTTCCTTATTTACATAGCCTTGTTCACGTAGCATCTTCATTTTTCCTTCAGATACTTTAATTTTTATAGTATTGTCTATAACGAAATCGGTTTCAGTCAATTTACCACGGAAGAAATTCATCGCTGGTGAGCCGATAAATCCACCCACGAAAATGTTTTCTGGCGTTTCGTATACTTCTTTTGGAGTTCCAATTTGTTGGATTTTTCCATCCTTCATAACGACAAGACGCGAAGCCATAGTCATTGCTTCTGTTTGGTCATGTGTTACATAAATTGTTGTTGTTCCAAGGCGATGATGTAGCTTAGAAATTTCTGAGCGCATTGCAACACGGAGTTTAGCATCTAAGTTTGATAATGGTTCATCCATTAAGAAAACTTTTGCATCTCGAACGATTGCTCTACCTAACGCAACACGTTGGCGCTGTCCACCTGATAATGCTTTCGGTTTTCTATCTAAATATTGTTCAAGTCCTAAAATTTTTGCTGCATCTTTCACACGACGATCGATTTCATCTTTTGGTATTTTTCGAAGTTTTAATCCAAATGCCATATTATCATATACACTCATATGTGGATAAAGAGCGTAGTTTTGGAATACCATAGCGATATCTCGATCTTTTGGAGGAACATCATTCATTAGTTTACCATCAATTGAAAACTCGCCTTTTGAAATATCTTCAAGTCCAGCTACCATTCGTAATGTTGTAGATTTTCCGCATCCAGAAGGACCGACAAATACAATAAATTCTTTATCTTGAATGTGTAAATTAAAATCAGTTACAGCTGTTACGTTATTATCATATATTTTATAAATGTTTTCTAATTTAAGTTCTGCCATGGTATTTCCCCCTAGAAATAATTATGCAAACGTTTTCTTTGAGTTCATTATAAACGAATAGATTCAAAAAATAAATAAAAAAATAAAACGTTTTCATTTATTGGAGATTTATTAGTGGTTTTCATATGTTTTCTTAGAAAAAGAACAATAAAAATTGTAAGCGCTATTTTAAATTGAGATAGAATCTGTTATCATTCATTAATGAAAACGTTTGCGCCTTAAAAAAGAGAAAAATGAATGATGAATGAAATGGGGTAGCATAATGGAAAAACAATGGTGGAAAGAAAGTGTAGTATATCAAATTTATCCTCGTAGCTTTATGGATAGTAATGGTGATGGTATAGGAGATCTTCAAGGGATTATTTCAAAGCTAGATTACTTAAAAGAGTTAGGGATTGATGTGATTTGGTTATCACCAGTCTATGAATCTCCAAATGATGATAATGGTTATGATATAAGCGATTATTGTAAAATTATGAACGAGTTCGGAACAATGGAAGATTGGGATGAGCTATTATATGAAATGCATGAACGTAATATGAAACTTATGATGGACTTAGTTGTTAATCATACTTCGGATGAACATAATTGGTTTATTGAATCACGTAAATCAAAAGATAATAAATATAGAGATTACTATATATGGCGCCCTGGAAAAGAAGGGAAAGAACCGAACAACTGGGGAGCTGCTTTTAGTGGATCTGCATGGCAGTATGATGAAATGACGGATGAATATTATTTACATCTGTTTTCTAAAAAACAGCCAGATTTAAATTGGGATAATGAAAAGGTAAGACAAGATGTTTATGAAATGATGAAGTTTTGGTTAGAAAAAGGAATTGATGGCTTCCGTATGGATGTTATTAATTTTATTTCTAAAGAAGAGGGATTACCAGCTGTTGAAACAGAAGAAGAGGGGTATGTTTCAGGTCATAAGCATTTTATGAACGGTCCAAACATTCATAAATATTTACATGAAATGAATGAGGAAGTATTATCGCATTATGATATTATGACGGTTGGTGAAATGCCTGGTGTAACGACAGAAGAAGCGAAATTGTATACTGGAGAAGAACGAAAAGAGTTGCAAATGGTATTCCAATTTGAACATATGGATTTAGATTCAGGAGAAGGTGGAAAGTGGGATGTAAAACCATGCTCACTTCTTACTTTAAAAGAGAATTTAACAAAGTGGCAAAAAGCATTAGAGCATACCGGATGGAATAGCCTTTATTGGAATAATCATGATCAGCCTCGCGTTGTATCTCGTTTTGGTAATGATGGAATGTATCGCATTGAATCAGCAAAAATGTTAGCGACAGTTCTTCATATGATGAAAGGAACGCCATATATTTATCAAGGAGAGGAAATTGGAATGACGAACGTTCGATTCCAATCAATTGATGAATATCGAGATATTGAAACGTTAAATATGTATAAAGAAAAAGTGATAGACCATGGTGAAGATATAGAAAAAGTAATGGAATCTATTTATATAAAGGGTCGTGATAATGCTAGAACTCCGATGCAGTGGAATGATCAGAATCACGCTGGATTTACAAAAGGTGAACCTTGGATTACTGTAAATCCTAACTATAAAGAGATTAATGTGAAACAAGCAATCCAAGATGAAGGTTCAATTTTTTATTACTATAAGAAATTAATTGAACTACGCAAAAATAATGAAATAGTTGTGTATGGATCATATGATTTAATATTAGATAATGACCCTTCTATTTTTGCTTATGTAAGAACATATGGAGATGAAAAACTACTTGTCATTGCAAACTTTACTGCGGATGAAAGTGTATTTGAAATGCCTAAGGATATTAGTTATAGTGAATCAGAGTTATTTATACACAATTACGATGTAGAAATCGGATCAATAGATAACATTCCATTACGTCCGTATGAAGCGATAGTGTTCAAATTGAAATAAGAAAAAGCCTTATGCCATTTCGAACTTGGCATAAGGCTTTTTTGGATTACCATTTTAATATGGAGAATCCATATGGAGGAAGTGTAACTTGTAATACACTTGCTTCCGCTGAAAATTCTTCGTTTGTATAAATGTTAATTATTTTCTTACCAGTAACATGAAGAGGGAGTGAAACTGTAACTTCACTATTAGTAGGGTTTAAAACGAAAAAGATAGTTTCATCCTCATATGTTTTCGTATAAGAAATATAATTATGTTCATCATTTGCTTCGATGAATTGAAAAGTACCATGTCCTCCAAATGCTTTATGTTGTTTACGTAATAAAATCAATGTTTGTATATGGGTAAATAATGCATGATCTTGTTCTTTAGTATCCCAAATCATACATTTACGGCAATCAGGGTCCATGCCGCCATCCATACCAATTTCATCCCCGTAATAAATACAAGGAGAGCCGATGAAAGAAAGATGGAATACATAGAGCAATTTCAACTTATTTTTATCTCCGTTGCATGTTGTTAAAATTCTTGGAGTATCATGGCTGTCTAATAAATGAAATGCTGCTTCATTTACATTCATAGAGTAGGAATGTAGAGATTCTGTAATTTGCTTCATGAATTCACTTGCTTTAATGGAATCGTTAGCAAAGTAAGAAAGTAGAGCATTTGTAACAGGATAGCTCATGACAGCATCAAATTGATCGCCTTGTAGCCACGGAAGGGCATCGTGCCAAATTTCTCCCAAAATATATACTTCAGGATTTAGTGTCTTTATTTCAGTTCGGAATTCTCTCCAAAAGTTGTGATCGACTTCATTGGCGACATCAAGGCGCCAGCCATCTATATTGAATTCTCGTACCCAATAACGTCCTACTTCAAGTAAGTATTCTTTTACATCTGGATGAGCTGTATTTAATTTAGGCATATACGGTGTAAAGGCGAAAGTATCATAATTTGGAAGTGGTTCGGTTATAATCGGAAATTCATGAATGTGGAACCACTCTTTATATGCGGACTTCTCACCATTCTCTAGTACGTCTTGAAATTTCTCGAAAAAGTATCCACTATGATTAAACACAGCATCGAGCATTACTTTTATACCGTGCTTATGACATTCTTCAACGAGCTCTTTAAAAGTTTCTTTCGTCCCAAATTGTGGGTCAATTTCCATATAGTCAATTGTGTCATATTTATGGTTTGAATGAGCTTTGAAAATAGGTGTGAAATATATTCCGGAAATGCCAAGCTTAACAAGGTAATCAAGGTTTTGAATAACACCAGAAAAATCTCCGCCGAAAAAATTAGTTGGAGTTGGATTCGCACTTCCCCAAGGAAGGGTGTTTTCTGGATTCAGCGTACTATCGCCATTAGCGAATCGCTCAGGGAAAATCTGATACCAAATGGTGTCTTTAATCCAAGATGGTGCTTTGAATACATCATCTGCATGAATAAATGGAAAACAGAAAAAGTTACCAACATCATCATTTGGAATGCTAGAAAAGAATCCTCGCTCTGCATAAATAAGAGTGTCTGTTTCAGATTTTAATTCAAACCCATAACGTAAGCGCTTAAATTTTGGTTCGATTGCAATGGACCAATAATCAAATAATGCAGTAGAACCCGTTTTTTTCATGGGTGTACTTGCTGATATCCATTTCCCGTCTTTCCATTCGTAAGGATCACCGTAAATAAGATCGGCGCTTTGAATATCATCTCTCTTAGTACGTACTCGGATGTGAATTGTTTGTTCATCATAAGCGTATGCATAATTATCTTTCGGCCTATGATAAATGGCTTCTTTAAACATATACAAAATCCCCCTTCAATATCTCTATACATAGTATTCCCTTAAGTGTAATAATAAAGCCTGTATTGCAAACGATTGCCTTTCTCGTAGCTTTAATATTGCTTATAAGAGTAGTATTCATTTTATATAAAGTCAATGTATAAAGAGTATAATGACATAATTTTTAAATTAATATTTGCAAAATGAATAAAAGAATGTATAATGATAGACAAATAGCGCAAACGTTTTCATAGATTGAGATATTGTTTGCGCTTCAATTAAACTATCAAATGCAAACGTTTTCAGTTACTGAGGTACATAGACAATTTAGGGAGGTTTTTGGGATGAAGAAAGCATTATCATTATTAACGGTTTCAGCATTATCTATTGGTATGTTATCTGCATGTGGACCGAAAGATTCAGGGAAAAAAGAGGAAAGTAAAGCGAAAAAAGACTATGATCTTCTTGTTTGGGAAGATGATAAAAAAGGTGTTGGTTTAGAACCAGCAGTGAAAAGCTTTGAGGAAAAATATAAAGTAAAAGTAAAAGTTGTTGAAATGCAAATGACAGATCAAGTGAAGAAGTTACGCCTTGATGGGCCAGCGGGGACTGGACCAGATGTTGTAACATTGCCACACGATCAAATCGGAAATGCAGTAACAGAAGGTTTACTTTCTGAAGTGAAAGCAGATGATGCTGTAAAGAGTAAATTTACTAATTCATCAATAGAAGCACAGACATATAACGGAAAATTATATGGTTTACCAAAAGCAATTGAGACACCAGTCTTTATTTACAATAAAAAACTAATGCCAAAAGCGCCAGAAACGATGGACGAGCTGTTTAACTTCTCAAAAGAATTTACGAAAGATGGCAAGTACGGATTTTTAGCATTAGGAGATAACTTCTACTTTGCTAATGCATTCATGGCAGGTATGGGCGGTTATGTATTTGGTGAAAAAGATGGAAAGCCAAATGCAAGTGATGTTGGATTAAATAATAGTGGAGCAGTACAAGGTGCTGAATATCTTCAAAAATGGTACAAGGAAAAATTATTCCCAAAAGGTATTATCGGTGAATCAGGTGGGCCTGCTGCTGATGGACTATTCAATGAAGGAAAAGCAGCTTCTATCATGAATGGCCCATGGGCGTTCCAAGCAATGGAAAAGAACGGGATTGATTATGGCGTTGCTCCAATGCCGAAATTACCAAATGGTCAACCAATGAAAACGTTTGTTGGGGTTAAAGGATGGCATGTAACAAGTTTCTCTAAACAAAATGATTTAGCTACAAAATTCACTGAGTGGGTAACAAATGAAGAAAACGCAAAAATTCGATTTGAGAAAACAAAAGAAATTCCTCCAGTAAAATCAGTAATGGAAGATCCAATTATTAAAGATAACGAAGCTGCAAAAGCAGTTGCAACGCAATCTGAAAATGGAATTCCAATGCCAAACATTCCAGAAATGCAAGAAGTTTGGAAACCAGCTGGAGATGCGCTTCAATTAGTTGTTACAGATAAAGAGGCACCAAAAGCGGCGCTTGATAGTGCAGTGAAACAAATTAAAGGTAATATTGAGGCAAATCATAACAAGAAAAAATAAGGTGAAATTCGTGCCTCTAATATGAGAGGCACGAATTCTCTCCCTTCCATGTAGGAAGAAAAAAGGGGGAAGGAACATGCAAACATCTATGGAACCAGCAAATGGGTTAAACCGTTCAAAGCATAGGAAAATGGCAACCATGTTATCAATCATTCCAGGCGTGGGCCAAATGTATAATAAACAATTTGTAAAAGGTCTTATTTTTCTAGTATTAACAGGTTCTTTTATTGTAGCCTTTGCTGATTTATTAAATATGGGATTATGGGGTATTGTAACGCTTGGTACAGAAGTTCCACGTGACCATTCTGTCTTTCTATTAGTAGAAGGAATCTTGGCCCTTATCGTTATCGCTTTTGGGCTAGGCGTATATGCATTTAACTTATATGATGCATACCAAAATGGAAAGAAACGTGATAGCGGAACACCGTTAAATTCTGTAAAAGAGCAATATCGTAATTTGTTAGATCAAGGTTTTCCTTATTTAATGGTTTCACCAGGTTTTCTACTACTTATCTTTGTTGTCGTATTTCCAATCATCTTCGTAATTTTAATTGGATTTACAAACTATGATTTATATCATTCTCCTCCAGCTAAATTAGTAGATTGGGTGGGCTTTAAAAACTTTATTGATATTTTCACTTTACCGATGTGGAGAGAGACATTTGTAAGTGTATTCTCTTGGACTGTCATTTGGACATTCGTTGCAACAACATTACAAGTTGCACTTGGTATTTTCTTAGCGATTATCGTAAATCAGCCTGGTATTAAAGGAAAGGCGATTATTCGAACAATCTTCATTTTACCGTGGGCGGTTCCAGCATTCGTATCTATTCTTGTTTTCTCTGGTATGTTTAATGAAACATTCGGAGCGATTAACAATCAAGTATTAGCTTTATTCGGAATTGAAAAGATTGCTTGGATGACAGATCCATTTTGGGCGAAGATTGCTTTAATTATGATTCAAACGTGGCTTGGGTTCCCGTTTATCTTTGCGATGACAACAGGTATACTGCAATCGATTCCGGGAGAATTATATGAAGCGGCTACAGTAGATGGAGCGACAGCTTGGCAACAGTTTCGTAAAATTACATTGCCACTGGTGTTATATGCAACAGCACCAATATTAATTACGCAATATACGTTTAACTTTAATAACTTTAGTATCATCTATCTATTTAATGGTGGAGGTCCTGCTGTAGCTGGACAAGACGCAGGTGGAACGGATATTTTAATTTCATGGATTTATAAGTTAACGATGACTTCAGCGCAGTACGGAAAAGCAGCAGCTCTTACAATGATATTATCGTTAATTGTTATTACAGTTGCGTTATGGCAATTTAAGAGAACAAAATCATTCCAAGAAGAGGATATGATGTAAATGAATATTAAAAGACAGAAGATGTTACGTCTCTCATTAAGTTATTTAGTTATTTTCGTAATGTGTGCCATCATTTTCTATCCGTTATTATGGATTATTGGCTCATCGTTTAATCCAGGTGATAGTTTATCTGGATCAAGTATTATTCCACAAAATGCAACGTTAGATCATTATCGTAAGTTATTAGATCTAGAGAATAGTAATTACTTACTATGGTATAAAAACACATTAAAAGTAAGTGTTTTAACGATGATTTTCTCAGTGTTAGCAATTAGTTTTACCGCTTATGCATTTTCGAGATATCGTTTTGTTGGAAGAAAAAATGGTTTATTAACATTTTTAATTCTGCAAATGATTCCAAACTTTGCAGCGTTAATTGCTTTATACGTATTAGCTCAATTAACAGGATTAATTGATACACACCTTGCATTAATTTTAATTTATGTAGGCGGGGCTATTCCGATGAATACATGGCTTATGAAAGGGTATTTTGATACGATTCCGAAAGAACTGGATGAATCAGCTCGAATGGATGGAGCAGGACATTTTCGTATTTTTTGGCAAATCATTATGCCACTTGCAAAGCCAATCGTAGCGGTTGTAGCGTTATTTACTTTCATTGGTCCATTTACAGATTTCATTTTAGCGAGTATTATTTTGCGAACACCAGAAAATTATACTTTAGCAGTTGGATTATATGAAATGGTTGCGAAGAAATTCGGTAATGAATTTACAACGTTTGCAGCGGGTTCTGTGTTAATTGCGATCCCAATTTCAATTTTATTCCTATCACTACAAAAATACTTTATTTCTGGTTTAACAGCTGGAGGTACAAAAGGATGAAAAATGGGACATTACGTCCCATTTTTCTTTTCATCTCCCTATAAATAAGTTTATAGGGAGATGAAAAGAGATTTGACATCACATGTGAAAAGAAGTGAAATAAATAGTATATTATAGTATAGGAAAAAATAGCTATATCCCTTACAATACATGAAGAGGGAGAATAGGATTAGTTTTGCAAGATATAAGAAATGAAAGTTTATGACTTGCAATGAGTGCGAGATAAAATATATGAAAAATGGCAGAGAAATGAGAGGAGGGGGATTTTTATGACAGTTACAATTAAAGATGTGGCGAAGCAAGCGAATGTTGCACCATCAACAGTTTCTCGTGTAATTGCTGATAATCCAAGTATAAGTGAAAAGACAAAGCGCCGTGTTAGGAAAGTGATGAGTGAATTAGGGTATCATCCCAATTTAAATGCGAGAAATCTTGCGAACCAAACGACGAAAACACTTGGTCTTGTTATGCCAAGTTCTGCAAGTAAAGCTTTTCAAAATCCATTTTTCCCAGAAGTTATAAGAGGGATTAGTTCATTTGCACACGTAGAAGGTTATGCGCTTTACATGTCGACAGGTGAAACGGAAGAAGAAATTTTTAATGGTGTCGTAAAGATGGTACAGGGACGCCAAATTGGTGGCATTATTCTTTTATATTCAAGGGAGAATGATCGGATTATTCAATATTTACATGAACAAAATTTCCCGTTTGTTTTAATAGGAAAACCATATGATCGAAAAGATGAAATTACATATGTAGATAATGACAATTATACAGCTGCAAGAGAAGTGGCAGAATATTTAATTTCATTAGGGCATAAGCAAATCGCGTTCATTGGTGGTGGATCAGATTTACTTGTAACGAGAGATCGTTTAGCTGGTATGAGTGATGCCTTGAAATTAGCAGACATTGTATTACCAAAAGAATATATTTTACATTTTGATTTTTCGAGGGAAAGTGGTCAACAAGCTGTTGAGGAATTAATGGGACTGCAGCAACCGCCAACGGCAATTATGGCAACGGATGACTTAATTGGACTTGGTGTGTTAAGTGCTCTTTCTAAAAAAGGATTCGTTGTACCGAAAGATGTTTCTATTGTAAGCTTTAATAATGCTTTATTATCAGAAATTGCGAGCCCTCCACTTTCGACAGTTGATGTGAATATTTATCAGCTAGGATATGAGGCAGCAAAAGCTTTAGTTGATAAAGTAGAGAATGCAGAATCCACTGCAAAGTGTATCATTATTCCTCATAAATTACTAAAACGTCAAACTTGTGATCATTATGCATAAAAAAGCTAAGAGTTTAACTCTTAGCTTTTTTCATTAGAAAGGCTTCTAATCGGTCGCAGCCTTCTTTTAAAGTTTCGATACTATACGCATAGGACAAGCGAAGGTAGCCTTCACCGTATTCAGAGAATGCTGTTCCAGGAACTACAGCTAGTCCCGCTTCTTTGACAAGATCAAGTGCAAAATCAAATGATGAAGATGTCAAATGACCAACATATGGGAATAAGTAAAATGCACCTGTTGGCTTTTCAACTGTTAATCCCATTTGAGTGAGTCTATTATATACGTAATCACGGCGTTTTTTATATTGGTGGCGCATCATTTTTGGTGCGTCTTTAGCTGCTGTTAATGCTTCAATTGCAGCGTATTGAGCGATTGAAGTAGCACACGTTACATTGTATTGATGAACTTTTAATATGTGTCCTGCTAAATAACTTGGTGCAAATAAAAGTCCAACACGCCAGCCAGTCATAGAATGTGATTTAGATAAACCGTTAATGACAATTGTTTTTTCACGCATTTCTGGGAAATGAGCGATAGATGTATGCTTTTGTTCATATACAAGCTCGCTATAAATTTCATCTGAAAGGACGAAAATATTTTTATCTTTTAAAACATCTACAATATCTTTTAGCTCTTCTGTTGATAAAGTTACACCGGTTGGGTTAGAAGGATACGGTAGTACGATACATCTTGTTTTTTCTGTAATAGCATTTTTAAGCGCTTCAGCTGTTAAACGAAATCCAGTTTCACGAACATCTACAAAAATAGGCGTTGCACCGCATAATCGAATAATAGGTTCGTAGCCTGGATAAATAGGAGCAGGTAAAATTACTTCTGTTCCTGGCTCTAAAATCGTTCGGAATGCAACATCAATTGCTTCGCTAGCACCGATTGTAACGATGGTTTCGTTTTCAGGTGAGTAATGTAAATCGTAGTTATCTTTTACGAAGTTACAAGCTGCCTTACGTAATTCTAGTAAACCAGCGTTATGTGTATAGCTTGTATAGTTTTCTGTAATAGCCCGTTTTGCCGCTTCTTTCACGAGAGAAGGTGTAGGGAAATCGGGTTGTCCAATTGTTAAAGAAATCAAATTACCATAGTTTTGAATCATGTTAGAGAATTGACGGATTCCAGAAATTTGGATATCCTTCACTCTAGGGTTAATGAATTGTTCCATTGTATCTCCCTTTCTTCCGTTTGAAAATTAAGTTCATTTTATCATATTTTCTATGATTACGCTTTGTATATGTTATTTAGAAAGAGAGAGAAAAGAGAAAAAAAGCCGCTATAAGCGACTTTTTAATATCCGTATTCCCAATCTATTTCATCTTCATTCCAGAGTACAGAGGATACCTTGCCAAGGTGAACAACTGATTCGTTCACAGCACATGTGCAGTTTTCTTCTCCCGCTTTATGCTGTAACTCTTCATATACTGATTTTTCAACATTTTCTAGAACAACCAAATTTTCTTCTTTTAAAACAAGCGTAGTACCCGCCATATTTATCTTCCTCCTACTAAAGTAATGATCACTTATTTGTAAACATAGATAGTATGGATTATATGCTGTATTTTGCTATAGTTGTCCGTCTAAAAAAGTATTTTTATATTTTCTTTGTAATCCGTATTCATTGTATACTGCACGAAGGAAATTTGGTACAGGGTTTACAATCATTTCGAAAATCTGTAACAATTATTATGAGTTGTTAACAAAGAATTAACAAATATGTTAAGAAAAATCAAAATTTTAAAACAAATACACCTATAAAATGATATAATCATATCAAAATACATATAGGGGATGAGAGGTTATGGAGCTTATCCGTGATTTATTGATTCAAATTGCCATCATAATTTTGCCACTATTTTTATATGAAGCGATTCGTTTAAATCGCTATCAAGAAATGCCTCCGAAGCCAAATCGTTACTTTATTATGTTTTTATCTAGCGTTACGCTCGTTCTCTCCATGACATACTCTATTTGTTTTGGCAATGTGTGTGGGTATAACTTTCACCCCATTCCAATTGTCAGTGGTTTTTTATATGGTGGGATTGTTGGTTTAATCCCAGCGGTTATTTTTGTTGCATATGAATGGTTACTAAAGGGAATGAGCTTTCTTCCAGTTTTAGAAGTAATATTTTTATTGATAGTTCCGCTATTTTTATCAAAGAAATGGTCTCTTTTTTCAAGGGATAAGAAATTAATTTTAGCATTTATGATTTCATCATTTTATGTGCTTGTTTCTTTAGTATTAGGCATGATTAATGTTCTTTTGGAAGCAGGATTTACACCGTATATTTCGCAAATATATAGCGGATTTATATTTGCCTCGCTTATCATGGTCATGACAATGGTATTCCAGGTGTATTTAACTGAATATTTAAATGAAAATGCATTGCTACGTACAGAGATGCAAAAATCAGAAAAGCTTAATATTGTAAGTGAGTTAGCAGCAAGTGTGGCACATGAAGTTCGAAATCCACTAACTGTTGTTCGTGGATTTATCCAATTGCTAGAAAGTACGGAAGATGTGAAGAATAAGGATTATATGCGTCTCGTATTAGCTGAATTGGATCGGGCGGAACAAATTATTTCAGATTACTTAAATTTAGCAAGGCCGCAAATTGAGAAAAAAGAACACATTTGTTTATCAGCCCAATTAATAGAAATGACCACTCTTATGTCGTCATTTGCAGCGATGCAAGGTGTATATTTACAAGTTGAAATTTCAGAAAGTCTTTATACGATTGGTGATAAGACAAAATTGAAGCAAGCTATTATGAATGTTGTTAAAAATGGTATTGAAGCAATTCAAGGAAATAAAGGATATTTAAAAGTAACAGCTATTCAAAAAGATGAAACAATCATAATAAGAGTTAAAGATAGTGGTGTTGGTATGACGAAAGAACAGTTAGCAAGGCTTGGGCAACCATATTATTCTTTAAAAGAAAAAGGGACAGGATTAGGACTTATGGTAACATTTAGTATTTTACAAGCGCATAATGGTACATTGGAATATAAGAGTGAAAGTGGAAAAGGCACTGAAGCAATTATTATATTACCAGCTGTACAAAATAAGGAATAAAAGTTACCGATGAAAGGTAACTTTTTATTTTATATTGTTTATTCATTTGTTTTTTCTTGTTTTGCTCGGCTAAATAAACTTTTAAATGATTGAAAGAAGCTTTGCTCTTTTGAGGCAGCAACCATTCTTTTTGTTTCTTGAATTTCTCGAATAACTTGCATAAGCTGTGCATCACGGTTACTGTCTTTGTTATAAATTTGACTAACAAGTTTATTCATTTTTTCTTCCTGTTTGGATTCTCGTTTATACATATGATTCATTAATAAGTCCATCTTTTCTTTTTGCAGTGCATCTGTTTGAGCGGCGTGGTCGACTAACTCTTGAAGCATTTTTTCTTGAGAGCCTTCTTTTACATAAACTTGTTGCATCAATTCGTCTAGTTTCTCATCCTTTAAACGATTTTGTGTAATTAGAGTAGAATTTTGATGAATAATTGCTTCATTTAATTGAGCTAGCATTTCAAGTTTTAACATGAACTCCTCAAAGTTACGCCCATCTTCTTTTTCTTTCGTTTGTATCTCTTGCTTATCTTGTATAACTGGTACAGGTGGGGCCTCTTTTTCTTTTAAAATAATCGGTATCGTTTCTGAAATATCTTCTTGTAATGTAGCAGCTCTTTCGTGTATAGATTTCAATAATTTTAAATCATCAAGTTTATAAATACGAGCATCAGCTGTTTTGGAAATCATATAACCATGTTCCTCTAACAGTTGACTATATTTGCGAACTATATGTTTTGGGATGCCTGTTTTATTCGTGACATCTTTCGTTTTATAGGTAGCTTCCATCATATTTCCTCCCCAAAAAGTATCGTATATATCATTTCAATCTTTTATGAGGACTTCCTTTGAAAAAGAATGTCGGAAGGCTATTAGTTTTCTACAGCATTAGTGAAAAAATGAAAATTTTTGGCGGAATGGCAAGGAATAACTAAAATAATGTCTGAAAACATATACAGGAGAAGTTTGTTATAATAACGGAGGAAAAGAAACTGGTAGAAACATGGAGGTATACATGAAGCAATTAAAAGGTATTATCATTTCAATTATCGCAATTCTGTCTATTTTAGTAGCAGTTTATGAAGTACTTGTGCCAGAGGAAACAAGTGTAAAGAAAACGAATACGTATGATCAAGTGTTAGAATTTCCGAAAGAACGTTATCCAGAGGCAGGAAAACATATTACGGATGCTATAAAAGAAGGGCATTCAGAAGTTTGTACAATCGATCGTGGTGGTGCTGCAGATAGAAGGAAATTGTCGTTAGCACCATATCCATCAAAAAAAGGGTATGATCGTGATGAATGGCCAATGGCGATGTGCAAGGAAGGCGGAAAAGGAGCACATATTGAATATATAAGTCCGGCGGATAACCGTGGAGCAGGCTCTTGGGTAGGGAATAAGTTAGATAAATACCCAGATGGTACGCGAGTAAAATTTGAAGTGAAGTAGTAGTTGTATATTTCATAATGAAGGAGAAGGGGAACTATGGAGTTAACGATTTCTTATTCGCAATTAATGTTGATGAACTATGACGGTGAGCAGCCTTATGTAGATTGGACTGATGAAGATTTTGAAAGAGGTTATGCTAAGGCAGATGGAACTGTTATTTTTGAAGCACTTTCTGATTATACTTGTGAAGTGAAAGTGACCCCAGGGAAACATATTGAAAAAGAAGAAGTAGTTAGAACGATTACGGTTCCTTTTACAGTTGAAAATGAAAGTATCGTTATAACGAGTATTCTTTCTAATAAATTTCAAATACCTATTCCAAATGGTGAGTATACAGTTGTATTACAAGCAATTCCTCTTGAAGAGCCAACGGATGATGAATTATATAAAATACAATATGAATTCTTTTTTGAAAGTAAAGAATAAAAAATGGGTTATCCTGAGAAAAGGATAACCCATTTTTGTTATGCGTTTGTTTTTAAAAGGGAACGAGCATCTTTCGCTGCTTGCACCATATGTTCTAAAGCTGGAATAACTTCTTCTGTTCTTCTCGTTTTTAAACCACAATCGGGATTAATCCAGAAATATTTAGGATCACATACTTCTAAAGATTGTTCTACGATTTTATACATTTCATCTTTACTCGGTACACGTGGGCTATGAATATCATATACACCTAGGCCAATGCCTTTTTCATATGTTGTATGTTTTAATGTATCAATAAATTCTCCGTGACTTCTTGATGTTTCGATAGAAATTACATCTGCATCTAATGCGCGAATCGCGTCAACAATATCTTCGAAGTTACTGTAACACATATGAGTATGAATTTGTGTTTCATTTGCTACAGAAGAAGTTGCTAAAAGGAAGGATTGTACTGCCCATGTAATATAAGCATCCCAATCTTTTTCTTTTAGTGGCATTCCTTCACGAAGTGCGGGCTCATCGACTTGGATTACTCTAATTCCGGAAGATTCAAGTAGTTCAATTTCGTGACGAAGAGCTAGTGCAATTTGATACGAAACTTCTTTTCTTGGAATATCATTTCGAACGAAGGACCAATTTAAAATTGTAACAGGTCCGGTTAACATTCCTTTTACAACTTTTTCCGTTAAGCTTTGTGCATAAACTGTTTCCTTAATAGTCATGCCGTTAATAAAGGCTACATCACCATAAATAACAGGTGGTTTTACGCAGCGGGAACCGTAAGATTGTACCCAACCGTTTTTAGTGAATGAGAAACCAGCAAGGCGCTCACCAAAATATTCAACCATGTCAGTTCTTTCAAATTCACCATGTACAAGTACATCAAGCCCAATTTCTTCTTGGTAACGAATCCATTTTTCTGTCTCTTTTTCAATAAATTGTTCATATTGTTCATTTGAAATAACACCGTTACGCCATTCTTTTCGCGTTTGACGAACTTCAGTTGTTTGCGGGAAGCTACCAATAGTCGTTGTTGGTAATAGCGGTAACTCCAGGGCAGCTTGTTGTAATTCGTATCGTTTTTCAAATGGAAGAGGACGTGAAAAATCTTCTTCTTTTAGTGCTGTTCGTGCTGCTTTGACATCTTCTCGGTTACGTGCAGCAGATGAACGAATTGTATGATGTACGTTTCGATATGTTTCCAGCTTATTACTAATGCTTTCTGTACCTTGAGTGAGAGCGGAATGAATAAGAACTAACTCTTCTAATTTTTGATTTGCAAATGCTAACGCATCAAACAGCTCAGTCGATAAGTGAGTTTCTTCTGTTTTATCGATTGGTGTATGCAATAAGCTACAAGAAGGCTGAACGATGATATCTTTCGTTTGGACTTGTTTTTGTAACGTTGTAAATAACGTAAGTACTTCATCAAGGTCAGCTCTCCAAATGTTACGGCCGTCTATACAACCGACAGCTAAAGTTTTATCAGCTGGGAACCCATATTTTGAAATAGCATTTAAATTGCCTTCTTTACCATGAATGAAATCTAATCCAATACCGGATACCGGGAATGTAATAATTTCTTCATAGTTTTCTTCTACGCTATCAAAATATGTTTGTAAAAGAAGAGTCGCATTTGGAACTTCTTTACGAATAGCTTCATAAATTTCTTTTGCTTGTTGAACTTCTTCTTTCGTTAAAGAAGCGAAAATCGGTTCATCAACTTGAATGGCTTGTGCCCCAGCTGCATGTAGTTCTGAAAGCAGTTGTACGTAAGGTACAACTAACTGTTTTAAAATGGTAGAAAATTGTTCTTGTGTATAGCCTTTAGCTAATTTTAAGAAAGTATATGGTCCTAAAATAACAGGCTTTCCATCTACTCCTAATTCTTGTTTTGCCTCTTCGTATAAGCGAAGTGGACGATTATCTTTTAAAGAGATTTGTAATCCCTCTTCATATTCAGGAACGATATAGTGATAGTTTGTGTTAAACCATTTTGTCATTTCGGAAGCTACGTGATCTTTAGAGCCACGCGCCATTGCGAAATATACATCAAGGTAAGATGTAAACTCAGAAAAACGTGATGGAATAAATCCTAGCATATAGGCAGTATCCAAAACGTGATCATAATATGTAAAGTCGCCAATTGGAATGAGTTCAATCCCTTTTTCTTGCTGTACTTTTACGTGTTGAAGGCGAATTTCTTTCATTGTTGTTAAAAATTGTTCTTCATCGATTTTATTGGACCAAAATGCTTCCAATGTTTTTTTCCACTCTCGTTGTAGTCCGATACGTGGATAACCTAAGTTACTTGTTTGAATTGCCATTTTAAATTCCTCCCTAATTGAAAGTAAGCATTTCCGTTTACTAGGAAATACCTATAACAAAAAGTACAAAGACATAGAAAATAAGCCTTCCTTTTTGTTTTAACACCTCATCATCATCCGTGAATCTATCAGTGTTGTTAAAACAGGCAGGTCTCCTGACTTATGCTTCATATAATTTCTTTCACCTTCCCGTTTTCACAGTGGTACTAAAAAGAAATCTCAGCATTTACAGTGGCGGGACCGTGTTGGAGTTTCACCAAGCTTCCCTTTTAAACACGAAACGAAACTTTCGTGTACCTATTTTCCTTTTGAAAGGAATTTAACAAGCGATATGATATTGAAACAAATTCTAACACAATTTTTGGAATTTTGTCTACTGTTTTGAAATAAGAAAATTCTAAAGTTTTTATTTCTTATTATTCTGAATTTTTATTCTGAATTAATTAATAATAGTACTGTATAAAAAGAGAAATTGAGCTATGAAAGAAGTAGGGATGTCTTCTTTCATAGCTCAATTTTCATCTATAGCAACTTCTGAAAGTCGGCCTGCTATAGCATCTTTAAGGAGGGTGTTTAACCATTGTAATTCAACTGTAATATGCTCAATTACACTTTGCAAAATATATAGTTGTGCACGTGGAACCTTTCCTTTATTACAATCATATATCGTTTGCATAGTATGTAAATATTGAAGAGTATCGTTTTTCTTTTTTTCTAAAATAGGAACTAATTCGTGATCATTGCTAAAGTGAGCGAAAGATAATGCTGAATAAATAGGTTTATATATTTGGTTTTTGGCTTCAAATTGTTTTAATAGTAAAGTATGGAATAGTTTTTTGCCTTCTTCTGTTATATGAAAAATCGTTTTGTCCGGTCGATTTGTGTCTCTAATTACATTTGTAATATGAATTGCACCTTGCTTTTCTAATTGCTCGAAGGCGTAATAAAGTGATCCTTTAGCATATTTAATGTAACAATCCATTTGTCGTTCTTTCATAATATGCTGCACTTCATATGGATGTTTATCTCCTTCGAGTAGCAAGCCGAGAATGACTAATTTCATGCTCATGCTGTCTCAACTCCTGTATACAAAAACTTTATCCCGCATTAACGGGCAGTAAGACCCCACCCAAAAATTCAGTGGAAGCAAAGAAGTTAGGTGGGGATTAACTGCCCGTAAAAACCAGATTGGTGAGGGCTAATAATCAGTGGGAGATGAACAACCCCCACTGATTAAAGTTTCACTTTATACATATTATAAACGGCATATCCTTTTTCATAAAGGAATATGCCGCTTCTTTTTTATATTAACTAACTTGCTTTTGTTTTTCTTTCTTTTTAGGGCCAGTAAAGAGGCGTTCATTTCCCATAAGTAAAATACAAATAATACTTAGTACAGCCGGGATGAGTGCCCAGAAGAATGTATTCGCAATAGATGTAGCGAGAGCTTCTTTAATACCCGCTAATATTTCAGCAGGAATTTTTGCGGTAGCGCCTGGTGATAATAAGAAACTTGTGTCTCCGCCTTTTGGAGCTAATTTTGCTAGTTCAGGGGGGAATACAGAGTTTAGTTTATCTGTAAAAATATGATTTTGAATTGTACCGAAAATCGTTACACCAAGAGTCATACCGAGTGATCGGAAGAATGAGTTTGTTGATGTCGCCGAACCACGGTCTCGCATTTCCAACTTGTGAATAGAAGACATACTTAATACTGAGAATGAGAAACCGACACCAAGCCCAGCGAGAATCATAAATAGTGTTACGAGTAAACGAGGTGTGTCCATTGTTAAAGTACTTAATAAATAAATACCAAGAACGAAGAAGACACCAGATACCATCATAATGTTACGATAGCTTGTTCGAGACGCTAATTGTCCTCCTGTTTGACTTCCAATTACAGAACCAACCATCATTGGTGTTAAAATTAATCCAGCATTAGAGGCGGAACCTCCAAGAACGCCTTGAATGAAGATTGGAATATAAACTGTACAGATAATAAAAGCGGCACCATAGAAAAAGGCAACTCCTTGACTAGCTGCGAATAAAGGTTTTTTAAATAGATGGAACGAAATAATAGGCTCGGTTGCTTTTCGTTCTACAAAGAAGAAAATAATAAGCGTAATAACTACTGTTGTAAATAAGCCAATAATTACAGTAGAATTCCAGGCATATTCTTTACCACCAAGTTCTAATGCGAACATTAAGCAAACGATACTTATGACAAGTGTAATAGCACCAGCCCAATCAATTTTTTGTTTTCTAAATTCTAGAGACTCACTGTAGTATTTAGTAATGAAGAAAAAGGAGATAAGTCCTAATGGAATATTAATATAGAAGACCCAATGCCAACTTATATAGTCTGTAATATAAGCACCTAATAAAGGACCGAATACACTAGATGTCCCGAAAACAGCACCGAATAGTCCTGTCATCTTTCCGCGTTTTTCTGGTGGGAAGATATCGTACATAATTGTGAAGGCGATAGGCATAAGGGCACCACCACCGATACCTTGAATAGCTCTATAAATACTTAATTGCTCAATACTTGAAGCTGTTCCGCAGAGCGCAGAACCGAATAAGAAAAGAATGAGGCCACCAATATAAAAACGTTTCCGTCCGTACATATCAGAAAGTTTCCCGAAGATAGGCATCCCTGCCATTGTTGCTACCATATAAGCTGATGTGACCCAAACAAACTTATCAAATCCTCCTAGGTCTCCAACGATTGTTGCCATTGCGGTTGCAACGATTGTATTATCCATTGCGGCCATTAATATACCAAGCAGTAAACCAGCAACAACAAATTTTGTCTTGTTGGCGTCTTTTTTTAATGGTTGAGTTTCCAAATATAACCCTCCTTTAGAAATAAGTAAACTATATTAAGTTTTGAGTGCAGTGGATAAAAAATTTTAATGTATAGTTGATTTTAATTTCTTTTCCATAAGTGCACTGATATGCCATAAAGAATATTATAGTCAAATTTGACTATAAGGCAAACTTTTTCTTCCGTCAAAATATTCTTTCGTATGAGTAGAGAACGAGTGAGCCATACTGAATATTGCTATAAAGGAAATGAAGTAAATTGTAAAAAAATTTCATAAAGAACACCTTCTGTTAATAGATGAAAAATGGTTTTTTCTTCATATTGTCGAATAGGATAAAAGGAAGAGAAATATTAAACATTGCTTGTAGCAAGCTTTAGTAATTTGGGGAATTCATTGTGTGTATGTTACATCTGAAATGAGGTGAATATATATTATGAAAATATGGGGACGAATTTCGGATACAGGAAAGTATTCAATACCGCTACAACCAGTATTGTGGATTGACGGATCGAAAAAGGAAAACGAATTTCCTCAAGTAGCCGTTACATTACAAATTGGTAGTATGTATACAGAACAGTTTTCGTATGAATTGACCTACGATGTAAACGACATACTTATTATGCGAATTGAAGTGGAAAATAAAGGAGTAGAAATGATTTCGAGAGTTGTTGTAAGTCATATGATTCGAGATTACTTTGCTTATATTCCTAATTCTTTAAAAGTTGATAAGGGGATAAGTGAGTTTTTATTCCAGCTTGTTAGATGGCGAATTGATGATTTGTTACCGAATGAGAAGGTGGAACTACGTTGTAAAATAAAAGCTAATAAAGATAAAGCTCTTAAACAAACATTCTTTCAGGCTACATATACATTTCAAGATAAAGAGATATCATATGGCCCACTGCAAACAAATGAAGTTGTTGTGCGTCAATGATAAAAAGGAACCTGTACAAAAGGTTCCTTTTTTAGTGAAGGTTGTGTTTTTTGAGTATTTTCTTTTGCTCCATTCCTTTTTTTCCTACATAGTTATTTTTGTAGCCAAAGTATAGAATAAATAAAAATGAAACAACATTAACAATAGCGTCGATTTGATCGTTTGTAATAAAGTGTATGCCGAAAGAGGTAAATAATAATTTTAATGATAATAGAAAACCAGCTAGTAAACGCATAGCATCTGATAGATTCTCTTTTTGTAGCATATAGATTACTCCTTTCTATAAAAGTTATATTATATATATGAAATAGAGTAGAAAAGGTATACAAGCTTAAGCAGAAATGTACATTGCATATGTACATTTTTTATTTTGTAGAAAAACATTATTGATATAGAAACATATATTGGTATAAAAGGGGGAAAAGTATGAAACATAAAGGGAAAATTAGTGGATTATTGCTTGGCAATACTGTGGCAGTTACAGAATGGATTGCACTTCAGGATGTAATTGCAAAACTGGATTCACGATCATTTTATACCGTCTTTATTATTTATATATTGCAAATGATACTAAGTTATTATTTTGGACATTGGTACGATAAAAGAGCGAACGAGCGTATGGGTATGGAAGTAGGAGGAATGGCAAGCAATGATTTTGTTGTTGATTTTTTTGGGAAAGTAGCTGCTTTATCTGAAAGAGATTCTCGTAATATTACAGTGTACATTCTTTCTGTAAAAGAATGGGAAGGATTAAAAGACACGTTGCAAGAAAAAAAGTTGGGAGTGTTAGTACAAAAATTAGAGAGTACCATTGTAAAGACAATTCGGAAGGGAGATGTTGTTACAAAGTGGGATGAAAATAAGTACGTTATTGTAGCAATTGATAATGGTCATGAAACATCAACAATAACAAAACGATTAATGAAAAATATTGAAAGTGAAATAGAAGGTGATTTACTCAGTGTCACTCTTTTATTTGGAGCAGCTAGCTATCCAGTAGAAGGAAAAACGTTTGAAGAACTGTTGAGAAAGTCGCAAAATCAATTGTACCAGTATAGAAATTTGCAAGAAAATGAGTGAAGCTTTGATTTGAAGATATATGATAGGAAGATGTTTTATTTGTAACATTTTTTTGACTTTTATTACAAAAAAACGCCACGTTTGTAATAAAAGTCTTTAAAAATATATGAAATAAGCATATAATTATGATGGTAGTGTCAATGCAATTTGCACAGTGTGTTTTATTTTAAAAGTGTAGAGGAAAGCAAGCTCTACACTTTTCCTTTTTAGGAAATGAAAAGAATATTTGTAAGTTGTTGCGAGATATCGATTGTACTGTGTAAAATGAACAAAGAGATTAATTGATAGAAAGCTGGAAAGGGAATGATAGACGTGAGAGCGGAGCGATCACCTTTTATCAGGTGAACTATTATAGTCTTATTAAGACTGAGGTGAAATTCCGTGGACATTAAAGTAATACATAGTGTGAACAGGCCTTAAAAAACACGAAGTAGTATACTTAAAGATGGATATGGAATTGCTAAATAATTCAAAAAGAATAATGTAATATCAAGTAATAATTTGTACAAACAATATTAATGATCTTCGTAAAAAAGATGCGAGTGTATAGAACAATTACATATTTTATAACTTTTTTATATTACACGATGGTCGTTTATAAGTAGGAGGAAGAGATGTTGAAATATAGTAAATTAGCAATTGTAACTGCATTATCAATGATTTTATTAGCCGGTTGTTTCGGTCCGAAACCAGAAGAAGAATTATATGTAGCGTTTGAAAACGCTGCTAAACAAGAAAAAACAATGTTTGAAGATGCAAAAAAACTTGAGACTTTAGAGAAAGAAGGACAAGAATTATATAACCAGATTGTTCAAGAAGGAAAAGATAATAATCAAACTGTTAAAGAAAAACTAAATCAAGCAGTGAAAAATACAACTGAACGAGAAAAAGTGCTTGCAAAAGAAAAAGAAGTTTTAAATAAAGCGCAAGAAGAAGTGAAGTCAGCTGAGAAGTATGTGAAGAAAATTGAAGATAAGAAATTGAAAGATCAAGCTGATAAAGTGAAAAGCACGTATGAGAAACGACACGATTCATTTAATAAAATGTATGACAGCTATGACAAATCTTTAAAACAAGAAAAAGAGTTATATACAATGTTACAAGATAAAGGTACTAAATTAAAAGATATTAGTGAAAAAGTAAAAGTAGTAAATCAATCTTATAAGGATATTGAGTCAGAAAAAGATAAATTTAATGAATTCACAAAGTCTTATAATACAGAAAAAGTAGCTTTTTATAAACAAGCAAATATTAAAATTAAAGAAGAGAAAAAATAAAACAGTTTGGCCTACACTTGGCCAAACTGTTTTATTTTTTTGTATAAGTACGACTATACCATGGAACAGGTTCACTTAATTTTTTTTCTTGTTTTAATGCTTCAGGACCAATATAATCTTGAATTGTTTTTTTTGCCACTGTTAAAGATAAGGTTGTTTTCGGATTTCGATAGGAGGATTCAAGATGACCAAGATGCGGTAGAATTCGAAAATCTTCTTTCGTAGGAGGGATGTGGAAAAAATAATCGCCTAAACGTATAAGGACATCAGATTGTTGTTGGCTAAAACGTGGGTTTCTAGAAAAATGTAATCCTTCTTTAATTGCTTTTTTTTCAGCAATCAAACGTTCTAAAGCTGTCTTTTTTAACCAGTATAAATATTTAGGATTAGTAGCTGCTTTAGCATGACGATTCACAACGAAAATAGATTGAGCTAGTCGATTAATAGAATGTTGGTTTTGTAATTGAGATTGTGGTTGTGAAGGTTTCATATTGAATCTCCTTTCAATTTTTCATTATTATACCATAAATAAAATAGGTATTTATTATACGCAAAAAGTGATTGTATATATTTTCAATATTAAAGCAATATTGTTACAAAAAACAACTATTTTGTATAATAGTAATAGAATATGTTTTTGAAATTTGATAATGAAAGAGTGAGAAGTTTGAAAGAAATATTAAAACAACAGTATGCCATTATAGATATTGGATCTAATACAATGCGTTTAGTTATTTATGAAAAGCAAAATGGAGGTTTTTATAAAGAGATTGAAAATACGAAAGTTGTTGCTAGGTTAAGGAATTACTTAATTGATGGTGTGTTGAATGAAGAGGGAATAGAAGTATTATTACAGACATTATTTCAATTTCAAGAAAGTACAAGATTCCATCAGTTGCATCATGTACTTTGTGTTGCAACAGCAACAATTAGACAGTCGGAGAATCAAGAGGAAATTAAAAAGCTTGTTGAAGGACAAACGGACTTTACTCTTAGAGTATTATCAGAGTATGAGGAAGCGCGTTACGGATACTTGGCGGTTATGAATTCTACATCGTTTTCAGAAGGAATAACGGTAGATATCGGCGGGGGAAGTACAGAAGTTACATACTTTAGAAATAGAGAGATTTTAGAGTACCATAGTTTTCCATTTGGGGCACTTTCTTTAAAGCAACAATTTATTAAAGGGGATATTCCTACTAAAGATGAGTTAGAGGGAATGCAACAGTATTTAGAGTTTCAATTTCGAACGTTACCATGGTTAATCAATAAGAAATTGCCTCTTATTGCAATTGGTGGTAGTGCTAGGAACTTAGTGAAAATCCATCAAAATTTAATATGCTATCCTATAGCAGGATTACATTTATACAAGATGAAAGAAGAAGATATTGAAAGTGTAAAAGATGAATTGGAAAAATTGTCGTACATAGAACTTCAGAAATTGGAAGGATTGGCAAAAGATCGAGCAGATACGATTATTCCAGCGGTTGAAGTATTTCATACACTTGTTAATGTTATAGAGGCACCGGCATTTGTATTAAGTAGAAAAGGGTTAAGAGAAGGTGTTTTCTATGAAGAGTTGACAAAAGATTTGGGGATTTCATATTATCCGAACGTAGTTGAAGAAAGTCTGCATTTACTATCACATGAATACGAAATGGACATGGAATTTGTTATTCAGCTTATTAAACATGGAAGACTAATTTGCAAACAACTTGAGGAAATAGGGCTTATTTCTATGTCAGTAAAAGACTGGGAAGTGTTCCATCAAGCAGCGAAAGTATTTAATATAGGCAAATATATAGACGCAGAAGCAAGTCGTTTACATACGTTTTATTTATTAGCGAATAAGACAATTGATGGCATGATGCATAAAGATCGAGTAAGGCTAGCGCTTATTGCATCGTATAAATCAAAAATGTTATTTAAACAACATTTATCTCCATTTGAAGGTTGGTTTGATAAAAGCGAACAAAAAAAAATCCGCCTGTTAGGAGCTGTTTTACAATTTTCAGCTACTTTAAATGTAAGGCAACGATCGCTTATTGATACCATATCTATAACAGAAAACGAAGAAGGATTAACATTTAAAGCTTTATGTGAAAAATCGGCATTAGCGGAAAAAGTGCAGGCTGAAAAACAAAAAAAACAGTTAGAAAGAGTATTAAAAACGAATATTAACTTGTTATTTGAACTAAAACATTAGGTTGTACGGATGTCTTTACAAAAAATTTACACTTTATAATATTGTAATTTGCTAAAATAAAAGTAACTAAATTATAGTGAAAAAGTTTCAAGGGGAAGTGTGAAGAGAATGGAATTATTGAAGGGGAATGCAGTAAATTTAAATGATACAGCTTATTACAATAATCGAGAGTTAAGTTGGTTAGCATTTAATGAACGTGTCTTACAAGAAGCGCAAGATGCAAATAATCCACTTTTGGAAAGATTGAAATTTATTAGTATTTTTAGTTCGAATTTAGATGAATTTTTTATGGTACGTGTAGCGGGATTAAAGGATCAAGTGAGTGCTGGATTTAATCAGCCAGAAAATAAAGCTGGCTTAACACCAAAAAAGCAATTAAATAAAATTGCGATAAAAGCCCATGCACTAATGACAGTACAATATGATACATTTAAAAATTATGTATTACCAGCGCTTGAGTTAGAGGGAATTGAACGTTTAACATTCAATGATTTGACGAAAGAGCAGCGAGAATTTATAGAAGAGTATTTTGATGAGCAAATTTTTCCAGTGTTAACTCCTGTAGCTATTGATGCATATCGCCCATTTCCAATGTTATTAAACAAAAGTTTGAATTTGGCTACTCTTTTATATGATGAGAAGCAAGCGGAAGAAGAAAACAGGACGAAGTTAGGAATTGTGCAAGTTCCTTCATTACTTGAGCGCTTCATAATTTTACCGAGCGAAGGGCAAAAGCATAAATTTATTTTATTAGAAGACGTAATTAGTAGCTTTACTCATAAATTATTTACGGGATATACAGTATCATCTGTTACTCGTTTCCGTATTACACGCAATGCAGATTTAACGATTCATGAAGAAGGTGCGAGAGATTTATTAAAGGTAATTGAAAAAGAATTAAAAAAGCGTAAGTGGGGGGCTGCTGTTCGTTTAGAAGTTGGGAAAGAACACATTGATGAAAGAGTACTAGCGTTATTATATGAGGTTCTGGAAGTAAAAGATGAAGATGTATATATAATGGATGGTCCATTAGATTTAACATGTTTGTTTTCTTTATATAAAAAACTAGCTCCTTTATATGAACATCTTGTATATCCGGCTCTTATTCCGCAACCACCTCAAGATTTAGGTGATGAAGAAGATGTATTTGAAAAAGCAATTGAGCATGATATTTTATTACATCATCCTTTTGAATCATTTCAGCCGGTAGTTGATTTTGTCCGTGATGCGGCGGACGATCCGAATGTACTTGCGATTAAACAAACGTTATATCGTGTAAGTGGTGATTCACCGATTATTCAGGCGTTAAAGATAGCGGCTGAAAAGGGAAAACAAGTGACAGTATTAGTTGAATTAAAGGCAAGATTTGATGAAGAAAACAATGTTCATTGGGCTAAAGAATTGGAACAGGCAGGCTGTCATGTTATTTACGGTGTAAGTCACTTGAAAACACATAGTAAAATTACATTAGTTGTAAGAAGAAAAAACGGAAAAATCGAAAGGTTCGTACATCTCGGAACTGGAAACTATAATGATGCAACAGCGAAGTTATATACTGATTTTGGATATATTACATCAAGAAAAGACTTTGGGGTTGATGCAACCAATTTCTTTAATTATTTAAGTGGTTATACAACAAAGCCACATTTTCATCATTTATCGGTTGCTCCATTTGATATAAGAGAGCAATTTATAGATTTAATAGATGAAGAAATCCGTTATCATAGGCAATATGGAAATGGATATATTATCGCTAAGATGAATTCATTAACAGATAAACCATTAATTAAAAAAATGTACGAAGCATCACAAGCTGGAGTAAAGGTAGAGCTCATTGTTCGAGGGACATGTTGTTTAAGACCTGGCATTCCAAATGTAAGTGAAAATATTCGTGTAGTTAGTGTTGTTGGAAGATACTTAGAGCATAGCCGTATTTATTATTTCCATCATAATGGGGAGGAGAAAATATATTTATCTTCAGCTGATTTGATGACGCGAAATATGGAGAAGCGAGTGGAAATATCTTTCCCGATATTAGATATTGAAATGAAGGCACGAATTAAGGCGATTTTACAGCTTACATTAGCTGATAATGTGAAAACACGTGAACAAAATAAAGATGGTGATTACTATTATGTTATTAATAGTAGTACAGAAGAAATTGATAGCCAAGTGAAGTTGTTTAAGATGGCATATCAAAATACAGACGCTGAATAATGAAAAAAGTAAAAACCTCTTATGTCAATAAGAGGTTTTTACTTTTTTCTACTCATATGCTCCAAAAATGGAAGGATGAGTAGAAACAATAGTTTTATTATAAGCGTGTAATGAGATGGCTCGTTGAGAGAATAATATTTGAAAGAATCGTTATTTTAACTTAGTAATAGTATGGTTGCTGACATGGTCCACCGTAACAAGGATAAGGTGCTGGCGGCGGGAAAGGTGGTGGATAAGGTGGATAAAATGGTCGAGGGCCGAAAGCTAATGCTCCGCCGAGCAATCCACCAGCAATTCCAGCTAGAAAGGGAACGCCAAAAAACGGGAAGAAGCGTGAGTCGCCTACTGGACCAATAGGTGCTGAACGGACTGGAATTGGTTGATAATATGGATACATGAACATACCTCCTTTATTGGACTCACTTTTATCATATGGTAAACAAAACGTGGATGAGCGCGTACAAGAAAGGATATGTAAGAAAATAGGCGAATTATTACGAATGTTGGAGTGTGAAAATTGTGATTTCAGGTTTTGACATAAAACGAAATGGGACACGTGTTCTTCCCAGGCCTCGATTGACATAGAGAGTTAAATCCTGAATTGTATAGAAGCCTTCAATATAGTCTTTGGCGAGTGAAGGTGTAATAATAGCTCCTAAAAAAGGAATTTGTACTTGTCCGCCGTGACTATGACCAGAAAGTTGCAAGTTGATTGGATATCTAGAAACTTTGGGCGCGATATCTGGTTCGTGAACAAGAACAATGTTATAAGTACTTTGCCGTGCATGCTCTAATGTTTTCTCTATTTTTGGTTTGCCTAATAGTATATCATCGAGACCGAAAATAGAAATTTCACTATTATCCATTAAGCGAATTCTTTTTTCACTATTGAGCAATAGCTCAAATCCTGATTCACGCATGATGTGCTCATAGTATTCAGTTCCATATCCACCGTGATCATGGTTACCATAAATAGCGAATTTACCAAAGGGGGCTTGTATATTTTTTAAAATGGATGCAACGAAAGGAGTGTCAGTATACGTTTGATAATTATCAATGAGATCTCCGGTAAAAAGGACAATATCTGGATTTACAGCATTAATTTTAGAAACAACTTTAGATAAATGTTGAAGCGAGAAATAGTATCCGAGATGTAAATCGCTGAATTGAAGAATTTTCATACCATGAAAACTTTTTGGGATGAGTTGTGATTTTAATGTGTGCTGTGTAAAAGAAATGAAATGGGGCTCTATATATTTAGCATAGTAGTATCCGATGCTACTGGTTATAAATGAATAGAGACAAGTGCGCATACCAATTTTCAAAAAATTTCTTCTTGTAATGTGCTTCATAAAAATATGAGTATACCTCAATGTTTTCATTCCATTTATAGGCTACTCAAATCTCCTTTCAGTTTATTTAAAATATACTTTACATAATAAAAAGTAGTATAGATTACGAAAAAAAATGAATAAAAAGAAAGTTCTTTACGCTAAAATATCAGAAAAGTTTAAAAATATAAAGATTTCTATTAAATAAAGTGATAAAATGAATGTGTATTCATTTTTTGGAGGGGATGTATGTGAAAGAAAAGGTAGTTATTATAACAGGTGGATCGAGTGGAATGGGAAAAGGAATGGCGACTCGTTTTGCAAAAGAAGGGGCACGAGTTGTTATTACAGGACGTACAAAGGAAAAACTAGAGGAAACAAAGTTGGAAATTGAACAATTTCCAGGGCAAGTATTACCTGTACAAATGGATGTAAGAAATACGGATGACATTCAGAAAATGATTGAACAGATTGATGAGAAGTTTGGTAGAATTGATGTTTTAATAAATAATGCAGCTGGAAACTTTATTTGTCCAGCAGAAGATTTATCTGTGAATGGCTGGAATTCAGTCATTAATATTGTATTAAACGGTACGTTTTACTGTAGTCATGCTGTCGGAAAATATTGGATTGAAAAAGGTATAAAAGGGAATATCATTAACATGGTAGCAACATATGCATGGGATGCTGGTCCAGGAGTTATTCATTCGGCTGCAGCGAAGGCAGGAGTATTAGCGATGACGAAGACGCTCGCTGTTGAGTGGGGACGTAAATATGGAATACGAGTTAACGCTATCGCGCCAGGACCAATTGAACGTACGGGCGGTGCTGATAAATTATGGATTTCAGAAGAAATGGCTAAACGTACGATACAAAGTGTTCCGCTTGGAAGGCTGGGTACGCCAGAAGAAATCGCTGGTCTAGCTTATTATTTATGTTCAGATGAAGCTGCGTACATAAATGGAACTTGCATGACAATGGATGGAGGACAACATTTACATCAATATCCATTTTAAAGGGATAAAAAAATGAATATTTGATTCATTTTTTTATGGCTAAATGTGACGGAATTGTGACATATGAAAGAAAAGTGTTTACAAGAGGTCATATATACGTTATATTTAAGACCTCTTTTTTCTTCATAGTAGAATTGCTAATTCCCCTTAGCATTTTACCCCTCTAATCCCTTCAGGAAAACTGAAGGGATTTTTTATTATTTTTCCGTAAATATCATGTTATAATTTTTGAAAAGTAAAGGGAGGGAAGCACGTTGATAGATGCATTAGATGTAATGAGTAACTTGGATAAAGTCCTTCCTTATTATCAAGCTATTTTTAGTGCTGATGAGCATACTGTAATTGGATACGAAGTAGTAGGACGTATTCAAACAGAAGAGGGCATACAAAGTTTAGCTTCTTTCTTTCACGATGATTCGATTCCAAGTGAATTTCAACTGGAAGCGGATAATATTATAGTAGAAAAAGCTTTAAATCGTTATTTAGAAAGCGATCAAAAATTATTATTATTTATACATCGGAATGCTAATGTATTAATGAATGATGATGATGAAAGCTTGCTTCAACTTTTATTGAGGTATGAAGAACAAGGTTTAAATTTAAAACAAATTGTTTTAGAGATTACAGAGCATGAATGTAAAGAAGATATAGAGCAATTTAATCATTTGCTTATGTATTATCGTACATATGGTATTCAAATTTCGATTAATAAAGTCGGAACGGGCACAAGTAATTTAGAGCGTATTAGCGTGTTAGCACCTGATATTTTAAAAGTAGATTTAACGAACTTA
Source organism: Bacillus sp. XB1 (assembly GCF_053557995.1). Classification (NCBI taxonomy): domain Bacteria; kingdom Bacillati; phylum Bacillota; class Bacilli; order Caryophanales; family Bacillaceae; genus Bacillus; species Bacillus sp. XB1. Next base: position 828,701 of record NZ_JBNRIL010000002.1, read on the forward strand.
AGGCAAACAGCACTTTTACAATCTTATCAAGATATTTTATATTCTTTATCATTACTTGCTAGAAGAATTGGTGCAACTTTGTTATATGAAGAAATAGATGCTTTTTATCAACTGCAATATGCTTGGAAGAACGGCGGAAGATATTATCAAGGTAATTATTTGAAAGAATGTTTACCTGATTTTATTGAAACGAATGTTTTGAAAGAGCGACTAGGTAATGAATGTCATCAGTTTATTCAGCATGAAAAGAAGAAGTTACAAAAAATTTATAATTTAACAGAGATGTTACGCGATCGCATTGGCGATGTTTTATCAAAACAAAAAAAGAATGAAGATATAAATGATTGGTTATTACAATTTAGTCAAAGTGTATCACAGTGTAGTTTTCGTATATTTATTTGTAATGAAGATGGTTTCCAACAATCAGGAAATGTTATGAAAAAAGATGGAGAATGGATTGTGATGCCGGATTATTATATGAAGAACTGGAGTTGGCGCCCGTATTTTCTCGAGAATATCATGAAAATGCGTTTTGAGAATAAGGCGAGGCTTTCAGATTTATATGCAGATATTGAAACGGGAGAAATGGTACGAACATTTTCTTTCCCGATTGATGATGACAACTTTTTATTTATAGATTTATCTTATGAATATTTATATGAAGAAGATGTTTTATTTTAATGCACGAAGAGATTCGTGCATTTTTTGTTTGTTTTTATCATAAATTGGTAATAGTGAAAATGGTGATGAAAATGCTGTCTATCGTTGTAAAGATTTTACGAACGAAATCTGTCCTTTCTTTGCATAATCATTGTTACAATGAATACTACAAAGACAAGTTCTTTTAAAAGGAAGGTGAAAAAATGAGGAAATATGGAATATGGCTTGTTCTATTTGTATGTGTTGCCTTTCTAGTTGGTTATAGTGTTACGACTGTTTTAGGAAAAGAGGAAGTGGAAGTCGATCGGAAAGAAGTATTTACAACGATACAAAAAGGCTATGAAACCCAGTTTTCAATTCGTGGGAAGCATTTGCCGATGAATAAGATGATAGAGACGTTATCACCGTATTTTACAGATAATTTCCTTCAAGTATTTACAGATGAAAATAGCAGAAGTGATAAACAAAGTGGTGAATATTTACTTCCGGCAAAAGAAGCACCGTTTTCTTTTAATTCAGAAACAAAAATGTCGTATGATGAAGAACATAAAAATTTATATGTATATGAGCGGACAAAAAGTGGACAGTATCAAATTGTAACATTGAAAAGGGATCAAGATAAATGGAAGCTAGCAGGATATCATGAAAGTCAGGAACTTTTAACTGAAATAAAAAGGTTGCAACAATTATAAAGTGAAACTTTTAATCAGTGGGAGGGATTACTCTTCCATCTAACTTCTTTGCTGTAGCTAAATTTGGGGTAGGAGTTTTACTACCTACAAATAGCGGGATAAGGATAGGAATAGGTATTTACCTATTCCTATTCTATATTGAGTAGTTGTTGTAACTTTTCAATTTGAAACCCTGCAACTACTTCGCCATCAATTACGACTGTTGGAGTTGAATAAGAATCATAGTCGTATAAAAGACGATTGCGAGCAGCAGCGTCTTTTTTTACGTCAAATTCTTCATATGCAATGTTATTATGCTTCAAAAATTCTTTCACAATAACACAGGGCGGACAATCGGGTTGTGTATAAACCTCAATTTTTTTCATTGTTATTCCTCCTTTTTTCTGTTTTTTATTATATTCTTCCAGTATAAAAACCGCAATAAAGAAGGGGAAATATGTTCTTTCTGTTTTTTCCTTCGCATTTCGACAAATTTTTAGTTGAGTTTCTGGCCAATAACCTTTATCCTAGAGTGTGGAACATTTTTTCTGTTATGACGGATAGAATGAGTATAGCTGTAAAACCTATTGGTAGGAAGATCAGAGAAAGGAGAGATTTCATGTCTCTACTCCAAGGAATTTTAACTCGACTTGTTAGTCTACAAGAACAAGCTGAAAGCGGTGAAGTAGCACAACGCTATTTTGAAGTGAACGGTGAGCGCAAATGTAGCGTGAAATTTTTCGATAAAAGTGAAATGTATGAGTTAGAAGTGTATCAACAAGGTGAAAAACCTCAAGTGTATCAATTCGATAATATCGACATGGTTGCAATTGAGATTTACGATATCATTTCTTGATACATATAAAAAAGGTACTGCCATGTGGCAGTACCTTTTTTAGTTCTATTACTTTCTAGTGGAATGTATAGAAGTTTTTTATTTTTCCTACAATGGTATTAAAATGAAATTTTAATCCGTGCAAGTTTGCTTATCCATGTGGAAAATGAGTCCCGTCAACCGGGTGAATATGTGAAGCTAAACTTCTCACAATCGCTGGGTTCTGCAAATAGCGGGAGAAATATAACTAGGAGGTTATCGTATGGAACGTTTACCAGTTGTGATTTGTCCTAATTGTCAAAGTTCTGCTGAGATTATTCATGTATTAACGGCTCAATCTAATCAAAATGTAATTTATACGTGCCAAGTTTGTCACTTTGTAATTCGAAATATTGAAACGAATAAAGGATAGGAAGTTATAATTTTAGTTTTTGTCCCATACAATGAGAATACGAAAAGTCTGTCTAATTGAAAGGACGTGACTCTGTGGACGGTGCACATAAATTTTACAATGTTTCAGAGAGACATTTAAATTTTGATATGGTCTTTAACCGTATTTGTAGTTTCATTGAAAAGGATCCGCGAAATTTATATCGATTATCCATTGGGACAGACTCACAAGCGCATCAAAAGGATACGAGGTTTATTACAGCAATCCATATTCATCGTGTTGGAAAAGGTGCCTGGGGCTGTTTACACCATAGATCAGTAAAAGATAAGCCGGCAACCTTACGTGAGAAAATATATTTAGAAACGCAGTTTAGTCAAGAAATCGCATGTCTATTTACGCCTACTCATATACAAACAATATGGGAGTTATTGCATCCTTATGCTCAAGATGGGGCTGGATTCATAATGGAAATTCATTTAGACATTGGGAATGATGGTTTAACAAAAGAATTTATTTTAGATATGACAGAAAAAATTCGAGCGATGGGATTAACTGCAAAAATTAAGCCAGATGCTTATGCGGCGTTTAGCTATGCAAATCGATATACGAAATGATTTTTTTGTATGTATACGATTGCTACATATCTTTTAATAAAAACTGAATATTACATCTATTAAATAGGTTGAATTTTTTATATAATAAGAGTAACGATGCGAGTGTAAGGAGAGGGGTATATGCAAAGGGAAGTTGTTTTAACGAAGGAAGAAGAAAGTTTACTACTAGATATTTTATTTCAGCAAAATTACGCAAGTGAAATTTTAGCTGTGGAACTTACAGATATTGAGAATGGTTTGAAACAGACAGATGTGATGCAATATAAAAAAATCACAAGGTTATTTTACAGATTAAAAAATAAAGGGTATTAAGCGCTACCGGAATGGTAGTCTTTTTTTTGTGCTGTATGCTAAAATAGCTGTGTGATTGTATTTTTATTGAAATAAATTTAGGACAAAATAATAATATGAAAACGCTGTCATAAAATGTGAATAGAGTTGTGAACATAAGCAGGAAAAAGGGAAAATGGGGGATGTAATATGATTAGTATTCCGAAAGACGAATTTCAACAAATTCTTGTGAAGGATTTAATGATTTCATCGGAAAAAGTAGCTCATGTCCAAATTGGAAATAGTTTAGAACATGCTTTACTCGTTCTTGTGAAATCTGGATATTCGGCGATACCTGTCTTAGATCCAATGTATAAACTACATGGTTTGATTAGTACTGCCATGATATTAGATGGTATGTTAGGATTAGAACGTATTGAGTTTGAAAGACTCGATGATATGAAAGTAGAGCAGGTGATGAAAGAAGATATACCTGTTCTTAAATTAGACGATTCATTTGCAAAAGCTTTAGAAATGACAATTGATCATCCTTTTATTTGCGCTGTTAATGAAGAAGGCTATTTTGAGGGGATTTTAACACGTCGGGCTATTTTAAAATTGTTGAATAAGAAAGTAAGGCAACATAATCGATAACGTAAGAAAAGTGACTTCATAGAAACGAAGAAGTCACTTTTTTTTCGTGCATATCACTTGTGTATGTATTATATTTAAAAAGACATAAAACATAAGGAAAGTTTGCGCTGGACAATTGTATTTTCTGAATGAAAGCATTCGGGTAAATTAAGGATGAAAAGCTTATTGAAATAAGGTGTATGGAAGCTAAGGAAAGAGGGAGAAAGTTGCAAATTGATGATTTTCAAATGATGGTTGTGTTAGCTCAGGAATCAAATATGAGAAAAGCGGCGGAACGTTTATTTGTTTCCCAACCTGCGCTGAGTCAACGATTACAATCTATGGAGAAACAATGGGGAATGAAGTTTTTTATTCGCTCACAAAAAGGATTGACAATTACACCTGAAGGGGAAAAAGTTGCAAATTATGCTAAAGAAATGTTGCAAAGGGAAGAAGATATAAAAAGTGAGCTAGCTGTTTTCAGAACGGAAACTCATGGAACGTTAAAAATAGCTGTTGCATCAGTTATTGGTCAATATTGGCTCCCTCCTGTTTTGAAAAAGTTTGTGCATAAATATCCTTCTGTCAAGATATCGCTGTTTACTGGATGGAGTAGTGAAGTGCAAAAGCAGTTTTATGAAGGAGACGTTCATGTTGCTATACTGAGGGGAACACAAGAATATAAAGGTCAGAAGCAACAATTATTTGAAGATGAACTGTATTTAGTTGATAAAGAAATAAAAGATATTTCGATGTTAAAAGAAACAAATAGGCCGTTCATTCAATTTAAAAGTGATTCGACTTATTATGGACAAATACAAAATTGGTGGTATGGTTTATTTTCTAATCCGCCTAAGCGAACGATTGTAGTTGACCAAATTGAAACATGTAAACAACTTGTTTTAAATGGTATAGGTTATGCCCTTTTACCTTCTACTGTTTTAAAGGAAGTACAGGAAAATATGTATAAAACACCTGTTCAACTGACGAGAGAAACATGGTTGTTAACAAGTGACTCGGCAAGGCAGTTGAAGCAAGTACAAGCATTTTTAGAAATTATAGAAGAAATTCAAAGGGAAAAATAAGATTATTATCTTGCTACTCGCTCTTTCGTTTGGTAGAGTAACATTATAAATGGATTTAGGAGGCAACAAGAATGAAAATGATGGACGCTAACGAAATTATTTCGTTTATTCAAAAAAGTGAAAAGAAAACTCCTGTAAAGGTATACATAAAAGGGGATTTAAAAGAAGTAACATTCCCTGAAACAGTACAAGCATTTGTGAATAAAAAGTCAGGTGTATTATTCGGAGAATGGTCTGAAATTAAGACAATTCTTGATGAGAATAATAAGCACATCGTTGACTACGTTGTAGAAAACGATCGTCGTAATTCTGCAATCCCGATGCTTGATTTAAAAGGTATTAAAGCTCGCATCGAGCCAGGTGCTATTATTCGTGACCATGTTGAAATTGGTGACAACGCTGTAATTATGATGAATGCAACAATTAACATTGGTGCTGTAATTGGTGAAGGTTCTATGATCGACATGAACGCAGTACTTGGTGGACGTGCAACAGTCGGTAAAAACTGTCACGTAGGTGCAGGTGCTGTACTTGCAGGTGTTATTGAGCCACCTTCTGCAAAACCAGTTATCGTTGAAGATGATGTAGTAATCGGTGCAAACGTGGTTGTTTTAGAGGGTGTTACAGTAGGGAAAGGTGCAGTCGTAGCAGCAGGAGCTGTTGTAACAGAAGATGTGCCTCCATACACAGTTGTTGCAGGTACTCCAGCACGTGTAATTAAAGAAATTGATGAGAAGACAAAAGCAAAAACAGAAATTAAACAAGAGCTTCGTCAATTAAACCCAGAGAAATAAAAAGTAAAAAAAGCGTAAGAGCGTAAATGGGCTCTTACGCTTTTTATAGATAGAGGTGCAAAAATGACAGTAAGCAAATTTATCCAAATTCGTAGAGATTTACATAGAATTCCAGAAATCGGATTTAAGGAATGGAAAACACAACAGTATATTTTAGATTATATAGGAACACTTTCTCATGAATTTGTGGAAGTGAAGACATGGAAAACGGGTGTAATCGTTAAAGTAAATGGGAAAAATCCCCAAAAAATAATAGGTTATCGTGCAGATATAGACGGTTTACCAATTACAGAGGAAACTGGATACGAGTTTGCTTCTATTCATGAAGGAATGATGCATGCATGTGGCCATGATGTACATACAACAATCGGTTTAGGCCTTCTAACGAAAGCTGTGAGCGAAAGAATAGATGATGACCTTGTATTTCTATTCCAGCCAGCAGAAGAAGGACCAGGCGGTGCTCTTCCTATGTTAGAAAGTGAAGAGTTAAAAGAATGGAAACCAAATATAATTCTTGGTCTTCATATTGCACCAGAATACGCTGTGGGGACAATTGCAACGAAAGAAGGACTGTTATTTGCCAATACTTCAGAATTATATATTGATTTAAAAGGGAAAGGTGGCCATGCTGCCTATCCGCATACTGCAAATGACATGATTGTTGCAGCGAGTCACCTTGTTACACAGCTTCAATCCGTTATTAGTCGCAATGTAAATCCTCTTGATAGTGCAGTAATTACAATCGGGAAAATTACAGGTGGTACGGTTCAAAATATTATTGCAGAAAAATCTCGTTTAGAAGGAACGATTCGAACATTATCAGTGGAATCAATGAAGCGTGTGAAAAGCAGAATTGAGTCAATTGTTGCAGGTATCGAAGCTTCTTTCCAGTGTGAGGCGATTATAGATTACGGAGCAATGTATCATCAAGTATATAACCATGAAGAGTTAACGAGAGAGTTTATGGAATTTGTACATAAACAAACTGATATGAATGTTATTACATGTACTGAGGCAATGACGGGTGAAGATTTTGGTTATATGCTTCGAGAAATCCCTGGATTTATGTTTTGGCTTGGAGTAAATTCAGAATATGGTTTACATCATGCAAAATTAAAACCAGACGAAGAAGTGATTGAAAAGGCAATCACATTTTTAAGCCAATATGTAAAGTGGAAAGGGAATAGAAAATAAAACTTCCGCTCTCTTGAAGGTTCCAAAAAACTTTTTGTTCTGAGGTGTAAGTAACGCTCGTATAGATTGATTTTAGACATTTACATACAAATGGAAGAATTAAAGTTAATTGTACTGTTTTAATAATGAGCAGGGGGTTTAGCCACTGCTCATTATTAATTATTTGACTAACTTATATATGTTTACTTTTAGTATGAAAAGTGTGTAAAATCAATGTGAAACATAGAAAAAAGGGTGGGGAATTACGTGCAAATTAGCAGTGCGATTTTATGTTTCGTCTTATATGCGTATGTTATTATTGCGGCGGTTTATTTTGGGATAAGTTTTTATGCCTATCGTCTAGTAGATAATAATGAATATGACGAAACATACAAATGGGTGAAGAGATATTTATCACCTGTACTAGAAATTATGAATGGGTTTGTGCTCTTTTTATTTATTGGATTAATTGCTTTCTCAACGAGTTTAGTAGGGAATAAAACTACGTTATTTGTATTGGGTATCATTATTTTTATGTTGTTAGGAATAAGGATTGGTAATACGGTCTTTTGGAATGAAAGAAAAGTAGATGGTTGGACGGGAATGTTAATTCCGTGCATGTTAGCTGCAATCGTGACAAATATAGAGCATGAATATTATCAATTACATTTTTGGCTTATTATCGTTTTAACAATTCTTTCTGTTTTGTATATAAGCACAGTAGTACTAACATATATTGCACATGAAAAAGGAGATGTTAAAGGCACTCGTTTCTTTAGAGGACGGGCATTATTTTGGAGTGTGCCGACGATGGCAGTTATCGCGCTTATTGCGATATTAGTAAATGGATATCAATTTTCTAATTGGCAACTATTTTTAGAAAATTGGTGGATCTTTATCTTTTCGTTTATTGCTTTTTTAGGTGCAACGCATTATTTATTCCATCAACATCATTACATATGGGCGTTGTTATTTGCATTCACACAGCTTCTATTTGCCTTTTTTGGTCAAGAAACATTATTATTCGTTTTTGAAACATTTAGTTCTTTTGGAAATATATTTGTATTTGCTATGCTACTTGTTGGTATCGCTTTTTACTTGCAACAATATTTTTATATACAAAAACAAAAATAAGAGCTAATCATAGTTTTTGTGACGCATATAAAGTGTGTTACACTGAAAATAAATAGTACTTGAAGTTATTGGAGGAATTCTTGTGGGTGAGAAAGAAAAAGAATTTGCTGTCATTGGACTTGGTCGCTTTGGTGGAAGTATTTGCCGAGAACTAGCTCAATTAGGCATGGAAGTAATGGCAATCGATTCAGATGAGGATAAAATTAATGAATTTGCAAATATAGCTTCGCATGCTGTAATTGCAGATTCAACAGATGAGATGGTATTAAAAAGCCTTGGTATTCGAAATTTTGATCACGTAGTCGTTGCTATTGGAGATAATTTAAATTCAAGTATTTTAACGACTTTGATTTTGAAAGAGTTGGGTGTAAAAAATATTACTGTAAAAGCTCAAAATGATTATCATGAAAAAGTGTTAAGTAAAATAGGTGCAGATCATATTGTGCATCCAGAACGTGATATGGGAAAAAGGATTGCTAATAATATTGCATCAAGCAATGTGCTAGACTACCTTGAGCTTTCAGATGAGCATAGTATTGTAGAGATTATTGCGAATAAAAAAATTGATGGGCACTCTTTAATTGAATTAGATATTCGTGCGAAGTTTGGATTGAATATTGTAGCAATTAAACGAGGTAAAGAAGTTATCGTATCCCCTCGAGCTACGGAGAATATTCAAGCAGGAGATATATTAATTGTCATTGGTCATGACGATGAAGTGGATCGATTTAAACACTTTTTAAGATAAGAGAAAAGAAAAGGACAATGCCTTCATGGCATTGTCCTTTTTCTTATATTTCCATAATGATTGGTAAAATCATTGGACGACGTTTCGTTTTCTCATATAGGAATGGGGCTAATGTGTCTGTAATTTCATTTTTAATTTCAGACCATTGTGTTGTTTTACGCTCCATTACTTTTTCTAAATGAGTTGTAATTAATGTTTGTGCATCATTGATTAAATCGCTGCTTTCACGCATGTAAACGAAACCGCGTGAGATGATATCAGGTCCTGCTGCAACTTTAAATTCTTTCATATCAATGCTTACAACTACAATTACAAGTCCTTCTTCAGAAAGGATACGACGATCGCGTAATACGATATTGCCAATATCTCCAATACCGTTTCCATCAATGTAGACCGAACCAGATGGGATTTTTCCAGCTACGCTAGCTTCATCCGAACGTAAAGCAAGAACATCGCCATTATCCATAATGAAGCAATTTTCTTCAGGGATGCCACAATCATTTGCTATGTTCATGTGCATACGCTGCATACGATATTCACCATGAATTGGCATGAAGTACTTCGGTTTAATTAGACGTAACATTAACTTTTGTTCTTCTTGTCCACCGTGTCCACTTGTATGGATATTTGAAAGTTTCCCGTGAATTACATCAGCGCCAGCGCGGTACAACATGTTAATTGTACGACTTACGCTAATTGTATTTCCTGGAATTGGTGAAGAAGAGAAAACAACTGTATCTCCAGGAATAATTTGAATTTGGCGGTGTGTACCATTTGCAATACGTGAAAGTGCTGCCATCGGTTCACCTTGACTACCTGTACATAAAATAACAACTTTATTAGCTGGTAAGCGGTTTAATTGAGATGCATCTATGAATGTATCTTTCGGGCAACGAATATAACCAAGGTTTTGTCCAATTTCAATCGCTGCTTCCATACTTCGACCAAACACAGCTACTTTACGGTTGTTTTCAACAGCAGCTTCAACAACTTGTTGTAAGCGGTGGATATTTGATGCAAAGGTTGCAAATATAATCCGTCCTTCTACTTTACGGAAAATGTCTTGAATGCTATCACCAACGCGACGCTCAGACATAGTAAAGTTTGGAACTTCACTGTTCGTACTATCAGATAATAGACATAGTACGCCATCTTTACCGATTTCAGCCATTTTTGTTAAATCAGCTGGTTCACCAACTGGTGTGAAGTCAAATTTGAAGTCACCAGTATGAACAACTTGACCTTGAGGTGTTTTCACAACAACGCCGTACGAATCTGGAATACTGTGAGTTGTACGGAAGAAGGATACAGACGTTTTTTTGAATTTAATAACGTCATCTTCTTGAATCTCGTAAAGTTTTGCTTTACGAAGTAAGCCGTGTTCTTCTAATTTATTTTTGATGAGTGCAATTGCTAATTTTCCGCCGTAAATTGGAATGTTCACTTGACGTAATAGGTAAGGGATTCCGCCGATATGATCTTCGTGACCATGTGTAATGAATAACCCTTTAATTTTATCTTCGTTTCGCACAAAATAAGTGTAGTCTGGTATTACATAATCGATTCCGAGAAGTTCGTCCTCTGGAAATTTAATTCCAGCATCAATTATAATAATTTCATCTTGAAATTGAACAGCGTATGTATTTTTACCGATTTCACCAAGCCCACCGAGAGCAAATACAGCAACTTGGTCGTTTTTTAGAAATTTCATATCGCTATACGATTTCCGCTAATGTTAAATCAGCGTTTTCTTTTTCATATTCAAGATGAGCGCCAGTAACAGACTGAACAAACTCGATATTATATGCGAACTTATTTAACTTTGTACGAACATCCTTTTCAGACGTAGCCTCTAAATATAAAACTTTTGTATTTTCACGTACTGGAACCTCAGTTAATTTTTCTTGATAAAATACTTTAAAAATCATTTGGAAAACCTCTCCTTGTCTATGTTTTGCATTATCTGTTACTTATTATAAAGCAAACAGTCACGATTTTCATGTTTTTTCGAATGAGAATGAAGAAAAAGCCCGAAATGGGCACAATTTAAGCGATTGTCTTTTTACGGACTAGACCGTTTAAATAACGCTTGAGCTTTTTCTTCAGCTTCTTCAGCATGATTACTCCTTCCTTTCCTTATTTTAAACATGCCTATTACTAGTGAAAACTCTATCTCTGATATAAGAGATAGGACAAAAGTGAATGGTGAATCTTGTCCTTTCCCATACAGTGAAAGTTATTCTATAGTAACGATCAGTAGCCGTTAGTTATAGGTATAGTATGAGGAAGAATGGAAAAGAAAATTCATCCGAACAAGTATCTACATGTTTTACTAATATATATATGCAAAGTTTACAAATAAGGTCAGAAAGGGAACGCTTTCTTCACAGATGTTTAATATGTTATACTTTTTTTTAGAATTTGAAAAGTGATATTCAAAATAGGAATATAGAGTCCCAGAAAGGATTTTGACAAATGAATGATAAAATTGTCTTTTTTGATATTGATGGAACATTATTAGATCATGATAAAAAAATTCCGCAATCTACACGAGATGCAGTAAAACAGTTACAAGAAAAAGGTGTACATGTAGCAATTGCGACAGGGCGCGCGCCATTTATGTTCGAAGATATTCGCAGGGAACTTAATATACATAATTATGTTAGTTTTAATGGACAATATGTTGTCTTTGAAGATGAGGTAATATTTAATAATCCGTTACATCCAGATGCTTTACATAGGTTTACTCAGTTTGCAAAACAAGAAGGATATCCACTTGTATATCTTGACCATCAAGATATGAGAGCATCAGTGGAATATCATGATTATGTGAAAGAAGGCTTTGGAAGCTTAAACTTTGAGCATCCAGCATATGAGCCTAATTTTTATGAGGAACGTAATATTTATCAAACACTACTTTTTTGTGAAGTAAATGAAGAGGAAAAGTTTATTAATCATTATCCAGATTTTCATTTTATTCGTTGGCATGCATATTCAATGGATATCATTCCGAATGGTGGTTCTAAGGCAAAAGGAATTGAGAAATACATTGAAAAGTTAGGTTTTAATCGTGATCAAGTGTATGCATTTGGAGATGGCTTAAATGATTTAGAAATGATCGAAGCCGTTGGCACAGGTATTGTGATGGGAAATGGCCATGAAGACTTGAAAAAACTTGCAAATCATGTGACAAAGGATGTTAATGAAGACGGTATATATCATGGACTAAAGTGGGCTGGATTGCTATAAGTGAATATGGAACCCATTTCATAATAAAAAGGCGGAAGATTAACTTCCGCCTTTTTATTATTATCGCTCTAGAGGTTTGGAATCATCAGGAGCGGCAAAAGGATTTTCTTTATTGATATGGTCATAGAACATAACGCCATTTAAATGATCAATCTCGTGTTGGAATACGATTGCTGGTAAACCTTTTAAACGTAATTTTACTTCTTCTCCGTTAATAGAAGTTGCTTTTACTGTAATTCTTGTATAACGAGGAACATAACCAGGTACTTCGCGGTCTACAGACAGACAGCCTTCACCACCCTGTAAATATGTACGTTCAACAGAATGGCTAATGATTTTTGGATTGAATAATGCATGGCTATATAATGTACCATCCGCATCGGTTACATGAACTGCAATCATTTTTTTTGAAACACCGATTTGCGGAGCCGCTAATCCGATTCCAGGGCGTAAACTATATTTTTCAGCCATTTCAGGATCTTGGCTATTTATTACGAATTCAATCATTTCTTTTAAGGTAGTTGTATCTTCTTCGCTTGCCGGTAATGACACCTCTTCTGCAACGTTGCGCAAAATAGGATCTCCTTCGCGAATAACATCTTTCATTGTAAGCATATGTAATCTCTCCTTTCCTCTTTAGTCTACCAAAGGAGATGGAAAAAGTCATCGGCAAGAAAGGGAAGGCATTTTGGAAATTGTTCTATTATAGAGTAGTTATGTATGTGATAAAAAGAAAAAGACGGCAAAGCCGTCTTTTTCTTTCCATAGTTGTTTCGTTTTACATTAGCGAATGCAAGCAGCACCAACGATAATTAAAAGAATAAACAACACAACGATTAAGGCGAAGCCGCGTCCAGACCCGCCACAAGAACCGCCATAACCGTAGGAAGGATATGAACAAGTTGGATAGCAATATGAGTATCCGTACATGAGATGACCTCCTTTATCATTTCCCGCTAATACTGCGGTTACTATAATGTATGGAAGAGAGGGTAGAAATGTATAGGTATTTACCTAAAAAAGGAAGAGTAGTTTGTATATTTTTGTTACGAAGAGAGAAAAACTAAAGAGAATTAAATCGTTTACATATTATTCTAAGAGAAAAAATAAGTGAAAAAGGGAATAATATAACAGTAGGTCAATGCTTACTAATACAGATGTAAAAAATAAAAACACGTTTGTGTAGTAGAAACCTGCATATTATTTATAAAAAAACGTATTCAAAGTAATTGACATCGTAATTAGAATAGTTGTAAACTAAAAAACGTGATCAAGATTGTATTAATATGTTTCTGAAAAAACATTAGTACAGATTGTTAGGTACACAAAATTATTCTCAACCGACATACAAACATGTTGGTTTACATCGTTGCGCTTTTTAAACTGGAAAATAGCCAGTGAAAGCGTTTCAGAATATGGTTCAAGAGAGGAAGAGGTGAACGGAATGGGTACTAAAACAAAAAAGACCCTATTTAATGTTGATGAGCAAATGAAAGCTATCGCAGCTCAATTTGAAACATTACAAATTTTAAATGAAAACGGTGAAGTTGTGAATGAAGCAGCTATGCCTGAATTATCTGATGATCAATTAAAAGAATTAATGCGTCGTATGGTGTATACTCGCGTATTAGATCAACGTTCTATTTCTTTAAACCGTCAAGGACGTTTAGGTTTCTACGCACCTACAGCTGGACAAGAAGCTTCTCAATTAGCAAGTCATTTCGCACTTGAAGCAGAAGACTTCATCTTACCAGGATACCGTGATGTACCACAATTAGTATGGCACGGATTACCATTATACCAAGCATTCTTATTCTCTCGTGGACACTTCATGGGTAACCAAATGCCTGAGAATGTAAATGCATTAGCTCCACAGATCATTATCGGTGCGCAAATCATCCAAACTGCTGGTGTTGCGTTAGGTATGAAACTACGTGGTAAAAAATCTGTTGCAATTACTTATACTGGTGACGGTGGTGCTTCACAAGGTGACTTCTACGAAGGTATGAACTTTGCAGGTGCATTCAAAGCTCCAGCAATCTTCGTTGTTCAAAACAACCGTTATGCAATCTCTACTCCAGTAGAAAAGCAATCTGCAGCTAAAACTGTAGCACAAAAAGCAGTAGCAGCAGGTATTTACGGAATTCAAGTAGACGGTATGGATCCATTAGCTGTATACGCAGCAACTGCTTTTGCTCGTGAGCGCGCAGTAAATGGCGAAGGCCCTACTTTAATCGAGACTTTAACATTCCGTTACGGTCCACATACAATGGCTGGTGATGACCCAACTCGTTACCGTACAAAAGATATCGAAAACGAATGGGAACAAAAAGACCCAATCGTACGCTTCCGTAAGTTCTTAGAAGCTAAAGGCCTATGGTCTCAAGAAGTTGAAGAGACAGTAATCGAAGAAGCAAAAGAAGATATCAAACAAGCAATTGCTAAGGCTGACCAAGCTCCAAAACAAAAAGTAACTGATTTAATGGAAATCATGTACGAAAAAATGCCTTACAACTTAGCTGAACAATATGAAATCTACAAAGAAAAGGAGTCGAAGTAAGCCATGGCTCAAATGACAATGATTCAAGCAATCACTGATGCTTTACGCGTTGAAATGAAAAATGACCCTAACGTACTTGTATTTGGTGAAGACGTTGGTGTAAACGGCGGTGTATTCCGTGCTACTGAAGGTTTACAAGCTGAATTTGGTGAAGATCGTGTAATGGATACTCCACTTGCAGAGTCTGGTATTGGTGGACTTGCAGTTGGTCTTGCACTTGAAGGATTCCGTCCAGTTCCAGAAATCCAATTCTTCGGTTTCGTTTATGAAGTAATGGATTCAATTTCTGGTCAATTAGCTCGTATGCGTTACCGTTCTGGTGGACGTTGGACTGCTCCAGTAACAGTTCGTTCTCCATTCGGTGGTGGTGTTCATACTCCTGAACTACATGCTGATAGCTTAGAAGGATTAGTGGCTCAACAACCTGGTCTAAAAGTTGTTATTCCATCTACTCCATACGATGCTAAAGGTCTTTTAATCTCTGCGATTCGTGACAACGATCCAGTTATCTACTTAGAGCATATGAAATTGTACCGTTCATTCCGTCAAGAGGTACCAGAAGGTGATTACACAATTGATTTAGGTAAAGCTGATATCAAACGTGAAGGTACAGATGTATCTGTTATCGCTTACGGTGCTATGGTTCACGCTGCATTAAAAGCTGCTGAAGAACTTGAAAAAGAAGGTATCTCTTTAGAGGTTGTTGACTTACGTACAGTTCAACCATTAGATATCGAAACAATCATCGCTTCTGTTGAAAAAACAGGTCGCGTAGTTGTAGTTCAAGAAGCTCAAAAACAAGCTGGTATTGCAGCTAACGTTGTAGCGGAAATTAACGACCGTGCAATCTTAAACTTAGAAGCTCCAGTTGTACGTGTTGCAGCTGCTGATACAGTATTCCCATTCTCTCAAGCAGAGAGCGTATGGTTACCAAACCACAAAGATATTGTTGAAGCTGTAAACAAAGTAATGAACTTCTAATTTTTAGCTTTTCATGTGCAAAAGAAATCAGCACATGCTGGTTTCTTTTGTACATATTCCATAATAATGAAATGAATCAGGGGGCTGAATTCCGTGGCATTTGAATTTAAACTACCAGATATCGGTGAAGGTATCCACGAAGGTGAAATCGTAAAATGGTTTATTAAACCAGGCGATGAAGTAAACGAAGACGATGTACTTCTTGAAGTACAAAATGATAAAGCAGTAGTAGAAATCCCTTCTCCTGTTAAAGGTAAAGTACTTGAAGTACTTGTAGAAGAAGGAACAGTTGCAATCGTAGGAGATACATTAATTAAATTTGATGCTCCTGGATACGAAAACCTTAAATTTAAAGGTGACGATCATGATGAAGCTCCAAAAGCTGAAGAAGCAGCAGTAGAAGCTCCAGCAGCGGAAGCTACTCCAGCAGCAACTGCAGAAGTAGTAAATGAGCGCGTAATTGCTATGCCATCTGTTCGTAAATACGCTCGTGAAAAAGGTGTAGACATTCATAAAGTAGCTGGTACTGGTAAGAATGGCCGTATCGTAAAAGCTGACATCGATGCATTTGCAAATGGTGGACAAACTGTAGCAGCAACTGAGGCTCCAGCAGCAGTAGAAGCTACTCCAGCAGCAGCGAAAGAAGAAGCACCAAAAGCACAACCAATCCCAGCTGGTGAATATCCAGAAACTCGTGAGAAAATGAGTGGTATCCGTAAAGCGATTGCGAAAGCAATGGTTAACTCTAAACACACAGCTCCTCACGTAACATTAATGGATGAAGTAGATGTAACAGAACTTGTTGCTCACCGTAAGAAGTTCAAAGCAGTAGCAGCTGACAAAGGTATTAAATTAACTTACCTTCCGTACGTTGTTAAAGCTTTAACATCTGCATTACGTGAATACCCAATGTTAAACACTTCTTTAGACGATGCATCTCAAGAAGTAGTTCATAAACATTACTTCAACATCGGTATCGCAGCTGATACAGACAAAGGTCTATTAGTACCAGTTGTTAAAGATACAGATCGTAAGTCTATCTTCACAATCTCTAACGAGATCAATGATCTTGCTGGTAAAGCACGTGAAGGTCGTCTAGCTCCAGCTGAAATGAAAGGTGCTTCTTGCACAATTACAAACATTGGTTCTGCAGGTGGACAATGGTTCACTCCAGTTATCAACCACCCAGAAGTAGCAATCCTTGGTATCGGCCGTATCGCTGAAAAACCAGTTGTGAAAAACGGTGAGATCGTTGCAGCTCCAGTATTAGCATTATCTCTAAGCTTTGACCATCGTTTAATTGACGGTGCAACTGCTCAAAAAGCGTTAAACCAAATTAAACGTCTATTGAATGACCCACAATTATTAGTAATGGAGGCGTAATAACAATGGTAGTAGGAGATTTCCCAATTGAATTAGATACAGTCGTTGTTGGTGCAGGTCCTGGTGGATACGTTGCGGCAATTCGTGCAGCACAATTAGGTCAAAAGGTAGCAATCATTGAAAAAGCTAACCTTGGTGGCGTATGCTTAAACGTTGGATGTATTCCTTCAAAAGCGTTAATCAATGCAGGTCATCGTTATGAGAATGCAATGCATTCTGATGACATGGGTATTACTGCAGAAAACGTAAAAGTTGACTTTACAAAAGTTCAAGAATGGAAAAACGGCGTAGTTAAGAAATTAACTGGCGGTGTTGAAGGCCTTCTTAAAGGTAACAAAGTTGAAATCATTCGCGGTGAAGCTTACTTCGTAGATGCTAATACATTACGCGTTATGACTGAAGATGCAGCTCAAACTTATACGTTTAAAAATGCTGTTCTTGCAACTGGTTCTACACCAATCGAAATTCCAGGATTCAAATACTCTAAACGTGTTATCAATTCTACAGGTGCTTTAAGCTTACCTGAAATTCCTAAAAAACTTGTTGTAATCGGCGGCGGTTACATCGGTATGGAATTAGGTACTGCATATGCTAACTTCGGTACAGAAGTTACTGTAGTAGAAGCTGGCGACGAAATCTTAGCTGGTTTCGAAAAAGCTATGAGCTCTGTTGTTAAACGTGCTCTACAGAAAAAAGGTAACGTAAATATCCATACAAAAGCTATGGCTAAAGGCGTTGAAGAAACAGAAACTGGCGTAAAAGTTAGCTTTGAAGTTAAAGGTGAAATCCAAACTGTAGAAGCAGACTACGTATTAGTAACTGTAGGTCGTCGTCCAAACACTCAAGAAATCGGTCTTGAGCAAGTTGGAGTTAAAATGACTGACCGCGGCATCATCGAAATCGATGAGCAATGTCGTACAAATGTACCAAACATCTATGCAATCGGTGATATCGTTCCTGGACCACCATTAGCTCACAAAGCTTCTTACGAAGGTAAAGTAGCTGTAGAAGCAATTAGTGGCCATGCATCAGCTATCGATTACATCGGAATTCCTGCAGTATGCTTCACTGATCCAGAACTAGCATCTGTTGGTTACACTAAAAAACAAGCTGAAGAAGCTGGAATGACTGTAACTGTATCTAAGTTCCCATTCGCTGCTAACGGTCGTGCATTATCATTAAACAGCACTGACGGTTTCCTACAACTTGTAACACGTAAAGAAGATGGTCTTCTTGTAGGTGCTCAAGTTGCAGGTGCAGGTGCTTCTGATATTATTTCTGAGATTGGTTTAGCTATCGAAGCTGGAATGACAGCTGAAGATATCGCTCAAACAATCCATGCTCACCCAACATTAGGTGAAATCACAATGGAGGCAGCTGAAGTTGCTCTTGGAATGCCAATTCACATTGTAAAATAATTTAAGTAATGTAAATAGCCCTTCTCTTACAATAAGAGAAGGGCTATTTTTATTTTCATCAAATGACTTGCAAGGTCTTTAAACGTACTTGTCGAATGAATATATAATACTTTAACAAATGATTCAGGCTTAACTTACTTCAAAGGTAATATATATCATCCTATAATATGTAATTGATTCAAACTTAACCCCATATATTAATAAAATAGAGCATGTCAAAGGAGAAGGTTCCATGAAAATATTACATGTTATATTTTATCATTTACTACTATGGAGTGGCTTTTCCACTGTATTAACATTATCGAATGGTGATAAGTTTCATTATAAAGTTATTCTTTTTTTCGTATTTCTATATTTAGCCTATGTAATAGCATATTTTGTATTGCACGTAAGAAAGCAAGCTTTATTTCTTACATGTTCGAATTGTATATTATTTTTAATCATATTATCTATTTTTTAAATTAGCGTTTATAAAAATACATTGTTCTTCCATTAAATAATTGTAACTCTCCTTCTAATTTCTTCGCTAAAAAACGGCAAAATTCATTTGCTTTCCCTTTGTCACCAAATGTTGCATTAGGTGGTAAAGAAACTTGGATGAAAGATTGTTCATTTTCTATACCAACACCAATATAAATTGAGTCATACCGGTCGTGAGTGGATTGAAGTTTTAATGTTGTTGTAGATGTATCTAAAATTTCATAAGGAAAAGCGGTATTTGTATACGTGTAATTAATTTGGGCACCAGTTTTAGAAGTAACTGTTTTATAATAATGAAAAAGTTGTTTTATATCATCTATTGAAACTGATTGTTGGTTGGATTTCGGTACAAGCGTAATAAAGGCGTGTTGCATATAAGTTCCCCCTAGCTTAGTAGAATACTATCATTCTACATCCTACTGAATTTTTTGACAATTAAAAGGAGTATTACATGTTTTGTTTAATATACTATTAATGAAACGTGATGTAGAAAGGTGGAAACTAATGTTTGAAAAATTGTATGATGAGCATGAAAGTGTGAAGGTACGATTTTTAGGGTTTATGACACATGATACACGTTATGATTTTGGTGTTATTTATACAAATATGTTTTTTGGAAAGCCGCTCATTGTTTGTATGCAAACAGGAAGGTCTACTTTACTCGGACGAGATGATGTAGAGAATGTTCAATATATACAGGAGATTTTTAAATTAGGATCAGAAGAGGAAGCAAAGGAGTTAGCTCAGTTTTTCAAATTTCTAGTTCCGTCAACTTCTTTACATGCGGAATATGAAGAATAATTAATGTGAAACAGTCGTACTTATAAATATGGCTGTTTTTTATTTTAATATCGCATACTAATTTAAATTAAAAATATTTAATGTGTTATACTAAAAACCTATTGACGTAAAAAGTATAACATATTAAAATAAAGACAGAAAGTTAAGCGGTTACAAAAAAGTTTTTGGGATTATAAACTTAGGGGGAAATGAAAAATGGGAACAATCGTATGTCAAGATTGTGAAGGTACAATTGCACACTTCGAAGATGAGAAAGTAACGGTACTTTACGGGAAATGTGGATCTTGCGGATGTGATCACACAGAGCATACAAAAGCCCAATAATTGATAGGAAATGGACAGCTAAAAGTTTTTAGGACCATAAACTTAGGGGGAAATGAAAAATGGGAACAATCGTATGCCAAGTATGTGAAGGAACAATCGGACATTTTGAAGATGAGAAAACGACGGTACTTTACGGAAAATGTGGAACAAATTGTGACTGTGCTAGAAAAGATAATGCGAAAGCTTAATGATAAATAAATAGATTACTATTAAAACTCAGGGGGAAATGAAAATGGGAACAATCGTATGCCAAGTATGTGAAGGAACAATTGGACATTTTGAAGATGAAAAATCAACAGTACTATACGGGAAATGTGGATCTCATTGCGAATGTGACCATAAAGAACATACAAAAGCTTAATAATAAGAAAAAGCGCCTACATGTGTAGGCGCTTTTTTAATAAATTGTAGTTGTATGACCAACTGTTGCAACGATTGCATCATCTCTAATTGGAATAAAGCTTATGGATGTCTGTGGTGTACTAGAAGAAGCATATTGGCTCATTATACGGCTATCGATACGGGTAATAGTATCAGTCAAGAAAGCTGAAATAAAAGCGTAAGGGACTCTTCGTTCATTTAATGAATAAATAATTTCTTCTTTTGTTTTTACACCCACGCCATGTCCGTAAAAAAAGAAATTTCCTAAATAGATTGTGTTTTCTCCTTGCCACTCAATCGTAGCTG
The DNA here is from genome assembly GCF_053557995.1 of Bacillus sp. XB1. Lineage (NCBI taxonomy): Bacteria > Bacillati > Bacillota > Bacilli > Caryophanales > Bacillaceae > Bacillus > Bacillus sp. XB1. The sequence goes on from NZ_JBNRIL010000002.1 coordinate 849,592, forward strand.
GATTCACTTGTGGGTTTTTAAAGTAAACGAGGTCACCTGGAACAAGATCGCCACCGTTTTTTGTTATGAGCCTTAGATCTTGATCGTAGTCCCATGTATAAAGTAAAAGATTTGCAAATAGACGATTGAAAGTTTCTTCCTCATACAATGATAGTAAAGCTTTATAAAAAATAATGATCATAGCGGTTGCGCATTCAGTTCCATATAGTTTTCCATTTTTAAAAATATCTTGTATGGCAATAGAAGATGGTATGTTTGGAAGAAGCTCGAATCCTCCAAGGGATGTTCTTTTCCAATACTGGGGGTTGCAAAAGGATTGTTGAAATGTGCGAAACTGAAATCCACTTTGAAAAAGCTCTAGTGCAGAGATAATAATATTAACTCGTAAATTGAGATCAAAGCTGAGTTCATCAGCTGTTCGGAAGGAATAAACTTCTTGATTTCCTGCCATTATTGATAAAATTTGTTGTTTCTCTGCTGCAAATGGCTCATATTCATTTGTAATATAAGGATGTACAATAGAACGGCCTATTACAATCATAATAGTATCCCCACCTATACGTTACATTCTTAAGTATCGTATGAAGAAAAGGAAAAAAGGTGAAAAAAAAAGCCTATCAACTGATAGGCTTGTACTCTTTAATAACACGTAATGTTTGTAAGGTCATATCTTCAGGACCTTGTACAGGTAAACCTGCTTCTAAGTTTTTCCTAATATACTCTAAGTTTTCTTGTGTAATAATTTCCCCCGGAGTAAAGATTGGAATCCCTGGCGGATAAACCATAACAAAATCAGCTATAATACGACCCGCTGCATTTTCAAATGGAATGACTTCTGTTTCCGAATAAAAAGCATCTCGAGGAGAAAGTGCTAGCACTGGAATTTCTGGAATCTCTACTTGTATTTGAACACCTTTATCTGCCCTATTTCTAAATGTTGCTGCTAAATCGTGTAAAGCTGCAATAAGTGTATTTGTATCACTTTCTGTATCTCCCAAAGTGATAAGACATAGTATGTTGTATAGATCTGAGAGTTCTACTTCAATGTTATATTGCTCTCTAAGCCATACTTCAGCTTGGTGGCCGGTAATACCTAAATCTTTTACAGATACAATTATCTTTGTTGGATCATAGTTAAAGGTAGCATCTGTACCTAACATTTCTTTTCCAGGACAGTAAAGATGCTCAATAGAATTTATAGCATCACGAACATGTTCAGCTAATTGTATTGTTTGTTCTATGAGTGCTGTTCCTTCTGTAGCAAGACGCTTTCTCGCAACATCAAGGGATGCTAACAAGATGTAAGAAGTTGATGTAGTCGTAAGCATGCTAATAATAGATTGGACATGCTTTACATTCACTAAGCCTTCTTTCACATTAAGAATAGAACTTTGAGTTAAAGAGCCTCCTAATTTGTGAACACTTGTTGCTGCCATATCTGCACCAGCTTGCATCGCTGACATGGGTAATTCATCGTGAAAATGAATATGAACACCATGAGCCTCGTCGACTAGTACAGGGATGTCATAAGAATGTGCTAATTGTACAATCTGTTCTAAGTCTGCAGCAAACCCAAAGTACGTTGGGTTAATAACAAGTAAGCCCTTTGCATCTGAGTGCTCTTCAAGTGCTTTTTTGACAGATTGAATTGTGATTCCATGAGAAATACCGAGCTTCGGATCGATTTCAGGATGCATGAAAATCGGTTTTGCGCCTGAGAAAATAATAGCTGACATTACTGACTTATGCACGTTTCGTGGTACTAGGATTTTGTCACCAGGACCGCAAACGCTCATCACCATTGTCATAATAGCACCACTTGTACCTTGAATAGAAAAGAAAGTATGATCTGCACCGAATGCAGCGGCTGCTAAATCCTGTGCTTCTTTAATCATACCTTTTGGATGATGTAAATCATCGAGTGGCGCAATATTAATTAAATCAATTGCTAATGCATTATGCCCAATAAATTCGCGAAATGTAGGATCCATGCCCTGTCCTTTTTTATGACCAGGAATATGGAATTGAATTGGATTTCGCTTACTGTGCTCAACTAAAGCGGTAAACAATGGTGTTTCGTATTGGGACAATCTATACACCCCTTCTTCTTCATAATATTTAGTGTAATTTGTTTTATATAATCCTGCTCTAAAAAGTTTAGTCTTTTTAGAATAAGGCTTGTTTTTCTGCCATTCAAAAAATCGTTTTTGAGATGGTAGCTTCACTTTACTTTCTATAAAACAAAAGCATTATATCACCAATAATTATAGATGTATAGAAAAAAATGTTTTTAAGGTGAGTATGTTTAATAGTTAGCCTCAATTAATGAATAGAGGAAGACAATTCCATTAAAATGAATAAATAGTGTATAATGCAGAGTGGCTATAATGAAGAATAAAATATTCTCTTTAAGATAGCATAATGAAACAAGAAGAAATGATAAATGAGGTGCGAAATGGAATATCAATATCCGTTAGATTATGATTGGTCAAATGAGGAAATGGTTACAATTGTTAAGTTTTATGAAGCGATTGAGAAAGCTTATGAAAAAGGGATTATAAGAGAAGAATTAATGGGTTTATATCGTCGTTTTAAAGAGATTGTTCCATCGAAAGCAGAAGAAAAGAAAATTGATAAAGAATTTGAAGAAGTAAGTGGATACTCTATATATCGTGCTATTCAAAGGGCAAAAGAAGTCGAAGAACAAAAGCTTGTAAAAATGTAAAAAATATTTTGAAAAATAAAAACTGAAGTGATATAATGTGATAACAACTAAAAACGGACAATATAAATTGTCCGTTTTCTACTATCGATTACAAAGTGCATATAAAGGAAGGAGTGATTGCATCGTAGATTCAATCTTAGCAAGGAATTGTTCGTTGGTCATTGCTGAAAACTCCTCTGGTGATATATGAATACCAACTAATAATTCTGCTTTTTTTACAGTAGCTAATCGTTCAATCATCTTTTGTAAGTCTTCGGTTTCAAGTGTTTTATGTAATTTCACACTTGGTTTAGTATGGTCAATGGACCAAACGAAGTCATTTGGAATATTTGTTTTTAAATCATTTAAATGTTCTAAGAAGGCATGAGCCGTCTCAACTTTTTGTGGACACTCATAGATTAAACCAAAGTATATGAAGGCATGAGTACCCCATAAGCCGATTTGGAAATGCGGTAGCATTTTATATCCTCGTTTATTTGTTGAAAAAGCAACCCAAGTATCGTTTGGTGGATTGACTTTGCGGCGTGCGTGTTTTGCAACATGATAAAAAAAGTTCTCATCAGTTTGTTTGGATAAGTATTCTGCAAATTGTTCCCCTAAAGCTTCTAGCTTAGGATGAATGTTCGTTTTAATTGCACTCATTCGTTCTTCGAGACCATCAACTGTAAAGACATCAAAATCAGTTGACTTGAATGTTTGTATTGTCATGATTGTTCCTCCAACTCCTATTTTGCTTTTATTTTAGCATAGCTTGTACTATTCATAAAAAAAACAGCACAAAAAAATTTAAATAAAAAAATATAATTTTGTTGCATAGATGATTTATCCAACATAGTATAGTATAAAACAAAAAATCAGAAAATTGAATTAATTCTAGTCCGAGGGCAGACGAATATTGGGAGGAGGCAAATAATATGAGACAGGTGATTAATGCGTTAAAGAGAACAGATGCTGAAAAGAGAATACCGGTGCTACGTTTGGAGCTAGATTATGAATTAGCAACTTTATATGATGCGATGATGGAAGATGATAAACAGAAAAAAGAAGAGTGTGTACAAAAGTTAGAAGTGTTAAGACTTGAAATGATTCGTTTAGAAGCGTAATAATAGTATATGTATAAAAAATTAGTTGGTGCGAACCTTATAAAGGGTTCGTTTTTTCTGTGAACAGTATAGATCGGAGTGTTTAAACATGCAAGAAGTATGGAAAGACATTGATGCACACGCCAAACGGTGGATTCGGGATGCAGGAGAGCATTTAATGGCATCAATGAAAAAAGCACTTATTATAGAAACAAAATCAAATGCAGCTGACTTAGTTACAAATATGGACCGAGAGATAGAACAGTTTTTAATTGGGAAAATTAAAGAAACATTCCCGAATCATAATATTTTAGGAGAAGAGGGTTATGGAGACGAGATAACGTCTTCTGACGGGGTTGTTTGGTTAATTGATCCAATTGACGGCACGATGAACTTTGTTCATCAAAAAAGAAATTTTGCGATTTCAATTGGGATTTATGAGAACGGTATCGGAAAGATTGGACTTATATATGATCCAGTGCATGATGAACTATATCATGCAGTCAAGGGATCTGGAGCTTTTTGTAATGATATATCAATTCCTCCACTGAAAAAAGGAACTGTAGAGCAAGGTATTGTAGCTTTAAATGCGATATGGCTTACAGATAATCCATTGCTTAATATGGAAAGTATGATGGCACTTGTTAAGAAAGCAAGAGGCACAAGATCATATGGCTGTGCAGCGTTAGAGATGGTATACGTTGCAACAGGAAGAATAGATGCATATGTAACGCCGAGATTATCACCATGGGATTTTGGCGGAGGACAGATAATTGTAGAAGAAGTTGGAGGTAAGGTGACGACATTCTCTGGAGCGCCACTTTCTATCATAGAGAAGAGCAGTGTGTTAGTTGCAAAACCAGGAGTGTATGAAGAAGTGTTATCGTTTATATGAGAGCAACAAAAAAAGTAAGAGGCTGTGTATAAGCTTCTTACTTTTTAGCGTTATTGTGATTTGCGCATTTTTCTTTTTGTTACAAAACCGTATCCAACTGTAACAAATGTGCCGATAATGCAAATAATAATACCGATTGGACTATTTTCAGCAATCATAATGCCGATACCGATTAAGAAAATAACACCGATAATTGCAGTTAATAAAAAGCGATATTGAATGTGTTCCATTTCTTCACCCTCCAATCTCATTTTACTTTCACAAAAGTAAGAATACAACTATATTTTCATTCTTGCTTTTATTTTAATTGCTATTGTATCCCCTTCGCTCTTATAATAGAGAAGGATTAAAAAGACATTAGGAGTTGGACATGTTGAAAAAACGACAAGATTTACGTAATATAGCAATTATTGCCCACGTTGACCATGGTAAAACAACACTTGTTGACCAGTTATTACGTCAAGCGGGGACTTTCCGTGCGAACGAACACGTTGAAGAACGCGCAATGGATTCAAATGATCTAGAAAGAGAACGCGGTATTACAATTTTAGCGAAAAATACAGCGATTCACTATGAAGATAAAAGAATTAACATTTTAGATACACCTGGTCACGCTGACTTCGGTGGAGAAGTAGAACGTATCATGAAAATGGTTGATGGTGTTTTACTTGTTGTTGATGCATATGAAGGTTGTATGCCACAAACACGATTTGTTTTAAAGAAAGCTCTTGAGCAAAACTTAACTCCAATCGTAGTTGTAAACAAAATTGACCGTGACTTCGCTCGTCCAGATGAAGTAGTTGATGAAGTAATCGACTTATTCATTGAGCTTGGTGCAAACGAAGATCAATTAGAGTTCCCAGTTGTATTTGCATCAGCAATGAACGGAACAGCAAGCTTAGATTCAAACCCAGCAAATCAAGAAGAGAATATGAAATCATTATTCGATACAATTATCGAACATATTCCAGCACCAATTGATAACAGCGAAGAGCCACTTCAATTCCAAGTAGCACTTCTTGATTACAACGACTACGTTGGACGTATTGGAGTTGGTCGCGTATTCCGCGGTACAATGAAGGTTGGACAACAAGTTGCTTTAATGAAAGTAGACGGAAGCGTGAAGCAATTCCGCGTAACGAAATTATTCGGTTACATGGGATTAAAACGTCAAGAAATTGAAGAAGCAAAAGCAGGGGACTTAGTAGCCGTTTCTGGTATGGAAGACATTAACGTAGGTGAAACAGTATGTCCAGTTGAACATCAAGATGCATTACCATTATTACGTATTGATGAGCCAACACTACAAATGACGTTCCTTGTAAATAACAGCCCATTTGCAGGTCGTGAAGGTAAATACATTACATCTCGTAAAATTGAAGAGCGTCTTCGTTCACAATTAGAAACAGATGTAAGTTTACGTGTAGATAATACAGATTCTCCTGATGCGTGGATCGTATCTGGACGTGGGGAACTACATTTATCTATCTTAATTGAAAACATGCGTCGTGAAGGTTATGAATTACAAGTATCTAAGCCAGAAGTAATCATTAAAGAAGTTGATGGCGTAAGATGTGAGCCTGTAGAGCGTGTACAAATCGATGTACCTGAAGAATACACTGGTTCTATTATGGAATCTATGGGTGCACGTAAAGGTGAAATGTTAGATATGGTGAATAACGGAAACGGTCAAGTTCGCCTTACTTTCATGGTTCCAGCACGTGGTTTAATTGGTTACACAACAGAATTCTTAACATTAACTCGTGGTTACGGTATTTTAAACCATACATTCGATTGCTACCAACCAGTACACGCTGGACAAGTTGGTGGACGTCGTCAAGGTGTTCTCGTTTCACTTGAAACAGGAAAAGCATCACAATACGGTATTATGCAAGTTGAAGACCGTGGTGTAATCTTCGTTGAACCAGGTACAGAAGTATATGCTGGTATGATTGTAGGAGAACACACTCGTGAGAATGACTTAACAGTTAACGTTGTGAAAATGAAACAACAAACTAACATTCGTTCTGCGACGAAAGATCAAACTTCAACAATGAAGAAACCACGCCTAATGACTTTAGAAGAATCATTAGAGTACTTAAACGATGACGAGTTCTGTGAAGTAACTCCAGAATCAATTCGTCTACGTAAAAAGATTCTTGATAAGAGTGAGCGCGAAAGAGCTGCTAAGAAAAAGAAATCTGTCGAAGCGTAAAAATAAAAAAACAACGCCCTTTATAAAGGGCGTTGTTTTTTTATTTTGTTTATTTTTTAGAATATTTACTCATTTTTGTGGACAGTATTTTTTTTGCGAGTTACTCTTGTATTAAGTGTATAAAGAAAATTGCATTTTACTGCTAGGGGGGAAGAGTGTGTTAGAAAGGATGTCTTTTTTTGCAAAAATGTGTAAGGTAGATGAAAATCCAGAGTTAGGAATGTGGTTACTTTATGGGACGATTATTATATTAAGTGCTCTCGTTTATAATTTAGGGTTTGCTAGAAAGTTGTCTGTACTAAAAAATATTGTGATATACATATCATTAGCAATTGGATGCACAGTATTAACCTTTTTTGCTGTGTTTTTACCTGTTGGAGAAGGACTTGTTGTAGCGGCAATTGTACTTGGAATTTATAGAGTGCGTTTGCGTCAAGCGAAACAACAAAAAGCAGGATAAGGAAGGGGAGTTTTCATGCGTTCAGTACAAGATGCACTATATAATTGGTTAACAATTAAAACAGTTGCGGAAGCACGCCCAGATGATAGTGCTGCAAAAGAAACATATTTGTTATTTCAAAATATGATATATGAAGAACATAAATTAAGAAATGTGGAAGTCGAAAAGAACGAGGAAATGTATTTAATTACATATGAAATGAATGGAGAACGGAAATCTGCAAGGTTTCCGTTAGAAGCCATTGATTGTTTTTTGGATCAGATGAATCGTGAACCAGAAAAATATAAATAAGTCCTTATCTATATGAGTAAGGACTTATTTACATTTTACCAATCATCTTCGATTTTTTTATCACGATATAATCGGAAATTACCACTTGCATGACGTTCCATTGTACGCTCTGCAATTCGTTCCGAACATTCCATGCACATATATGTATGAATAGGGCGATTACGCAGTTTTTTTGCCATAGGATTTTCATCATCTAACATATCTTTTTTATCACAAATCATACATTTGACTCTCATTTCGTCACCTCAATACGAATTCTATCAGTATAAGTATATCATGGAAGTATAATGTTTTTGAATAATAGTGGGAAAAAATAATATTTTCGCAATTCAAAAAATAAGTTATGATAAGGATATACCAAGTATGTTTGGAGGTGAAAATATGGCGAATGTAGTAGAGCCTACCTTAACAGAGGATTTAGTACAAACGTTGCGTAAAGAGTGTATTGTTATGATAGCAACGACAGATTTCGAAAAGCAAGTTCCTAACGTAAGTGCTATTTCTTGGGTGTATGCAGTGAGTAAAACTAGTATTCGATTTGCAGTAGATCAACGTTCACGTATTGTGGAAAATATACGGCATAATACAGGTGTGGTATTGACTATAATGGCGAATGAATCCGTATTTTCTATAAGTGGTGCAGGTGAAATTTTGACAGATAGAATGGAAGGTATTTCTTTAAAATTAACTGTAATAGAAGTAAATGTGCAAGAAGTGCGTGATGTTATGTTTTATGGAGCGAAACTTGCAATTGAACCAACATATGAAAAAACATATGATCTTCGGGCAGCGAAAAAACTGGATAATGAAGTGTTAGTAGGGATAAGAGAATTATAAAGATGCTAAATAGGAAATTCGTTTATTCACTTTTGTAATCGGTTATTGTGATTTAACGTTAATAATTATAATAAAAAGTAATATATTGAATAGAAATGAATAAAGAATAAATAAAAGGTTTAATGACTATGATTTTCGATTCTACCTCGTTTACACGGTACATATAATTATAACAATGGTTCGTCCATATTGTATGGATGAAACCCTTGTTCTACAAATTTAAAAGTGGAGTCAGGGGGTAACAGGTTGGATAAAATTTATGTGTTAGATACGAATGTACTTTTGCAGGATCCTTTATCTATTTTTTCATTTGAAACCAATGAAGTAGTGATTCCAGCAGTTGTATTAGAAGAGGTTGATTCGAAAAAACGTTATATGGATGAAGTAGGACGAAACGCTCGTTATGTATCTAAGTTAATAGATAAATTTCGTGAAATAGGAAAGCTGCATGAAAGTATCCCGCTAGAAAACGGCGGAACATTTCGTATTGAATTGAACCATCGTTCATTCGTGCAACTACAAGATATTTTTGTAGAAAAAACAAATGATAATCGAATTTTAGCTGTAGCAAAAAATCTATCTTTAGAAGAACAGGAAAAAGAGGACGGGAAGTCTGTTATTTTAGTAAGTAAAGATGTACTCGTAAGGGTAAAAGCTGATGCAATTGGTTTGAAGGCTGAAGATTATTTAAGTGATCGCGTAATTGAAGTAGAAAATATATATTCTGGCTTTTTAGAAGGATATATATCAAAAGAACAATTGGATTATTTTTATGAGAAAGGTGAATTGCCTCTATCTGAAATTGCGAATCATCCTTTTTACCCAAATCAGTTTGTAGTGATGAAAGATGCATTAGGGGGCTCTAGTTCTGCTCTTGGCATTGTGGATCACTTAGGTAAGAAGGTAAAGAAACTTATTTTTCACAATGAACAAGTATGGGGGATACGACCACGAAACGTGCAGCAAATTATGGGATTAGAATTGTTGCTTCGTGAAGATATTCCGCTTGTAACGTTAACGGGGAAAGCCGGCACAGGAAAAACGTTACTTGCGTTAGCTTCGGGACTTATGCAAACAGAAGACTTAGGGTTATATAAAAAATTACTTGTGGCAAGACCAATTGTTCCAGTCGGAAAAGATATCGGTTATTTACCAGGAGAAAAAGAAGAAAAGTTAAGACCATGGATGCAGCCAATTTTTGATAACCTAGAGTATTTATTTAATACGAAAAAGCCAGGAGAGTTAGATGCTATTTTAGCTGGAATGGGTTCGATTGAAGTAGAAGCCCTTACTTATATACGCGGGAGAAGTATTCCAGATCAGTTCATTATCATTGACGAAGCACAAAATTTAACAAAGCATGAAGTGAAAACGATATTAACTAGGGTAGGGGAAAAGAGTAAGATTGTATTGATGGGAGATCCTCAGCAAATTGATCACCCATATTTAGATGAATATAATAATGGCTTAACATATGTTGTAGAGAAGTTTAAAGAACAGCGTATTAGTGGTCATGTGAAGTTTGTTAAAGGTGAGCGATCTAATTTAGCTCAACTAGCAGCAGATTTATTGTAAAAAGGAGTGAGCTTAAGCTCACTCCTTTTCTTTAAATAATTGTAAATTTACGGATGTTACGGATTGGATTTTGTTGATTAGATCCATCATTGAAATAGAGATGAACAGGTCCGTCTTCTTTTAATGGTTTTCCTTCTTTTGAAAAGCCTAGTATAGCATTTTTGACAGTTTCTAATGGAAGTGTCATTGTATGATCTACCGTTTCAATTTCAACTTGCGTAGCGTCCTCTAAAATTTCAGCGTTAGCAAGAAATGGATGAAATGGTATACCAAATGTTCCAGTAATCAGCTGTTCTTTTTTATATTTCTTCACACTTTGTTGTATTGGAGGAAAAGCGGCACCATCACGGATTTCGCGATCCCAATGTTCTGAAGTGTTTTTTAAATAAGTTTCTAGTTCAGACGTGTTTTCTCTAGTTTCATCAAAGTAAGTTGTCAAATCTACTTTTCGATCATCAAAGATCCAAACAGTTGGATCAATAGTGATTGGAAAACGTACTTTTCCGTTAATAAATAAAATTTCGCTCATTGTTGTTCCCCCATTTGTGTTATACTCCCACTTTTCAGTATAATAGTATTAGACACTGTTGTCACAAAAAATGTTTCTATTGCAATTTATTAAAACTATCGCTAATATTAATAGATAGGATAGAGGAGAGTAGGACGGAAACGGAGGGAATCAATTTGGCGTCTGAGACAGTAGCAAATCATCAGGAAAAGGCACTAGCCCTTCTACAAGCGGATGCAGAGAAGATTTTAAGACTTATTAAGGTGCAAATGGACCATCTTACAATGCCGCAATGTCCATTATATGAAGAAGTGTTAGACACACAAATGTTTGGACTATCCCGCGAGGTCGATTTTGCGGTTCGCCTTGGTCTTATTGCAGAAGAACAAGGGAAAGCAATGTTAGGTGAGCTCGAACGTGAGTTATCTGCACTTCATGAAGCATTTACAAACAAACAACAATAACGGGTTCAAATAAGGGGGCTCAAACTAAATTAGTTTGAGCTTTTTATTTGTATAATAAAGCAGGAAGAATCAATGTACATATGGAATACAACAATAATTAAATTGAAACAGAAAGAGGAAATGAAATGAAAAAAGTATGGAAATCAATGGATTATTCATTATTACTTCCTCTTGTTATCTTATGTGTGCTGGGAGTAATAATGGTATATAGTTCTAGTTCCATTGTTGCGATTTCGAGGCATAACTGGCCGGCAAATTACTTTTTTAAAAAACAATTAATAACTTTAGCTATTGGAACGGTATTGTTAGTAATTGTAGCTTCGTTACCTTATAAGTTTTGGAGAAAACGAATAATTTTATCGGCGATGGGGCTAGGGAGTATTGCTTTACTAGCAGCAGCCTTGATTTTTGGTAAGGAAATAAATGGTGCAAAAGGTTGGATATTAGGTATACAGCCCGCTGAATTTGTTAAATTATCGATTATTATTATATTAGCTCGCTTTTTTGCAAGGAGACAAGAAACAAATACACCTGTTTTTAAAGGGTCGGGACTTACACTTGGTTTTGTTGGAATGGCAATGTTTTTAATTTTAAAGCAAAATGATTTAGGTACCGATTTGTTAATTGCAGGAACAGTAGGGATTATGTTTCTTTGTTCAGGAGTAAGGATTAATTTATGGATTAAACGAATTGTTTTAACTTCTATAGTATGGATTCCAGCTCTATATTTTTTGGCTAATTATAAATTAAGTGGATATCAAAAGGCACGTTTTTCAGTTTTTCTTGATCCATTCAATGATCCTCAGAATGATGGATTCCAATTAGTAAATTCTTTTATTGGAATTGCTTCAGGAGGGCTAAATGGTCGAGGATTAGGAAATAGTGTGCAAAAATATGGTTATTTACCAGAACCTCAAACAGATTTTATTATGGCTATTATATCTGAAGAATTAGGTTTTATTGGTGTAGCTATTATTTTAATTTGCTTGCTACTTATTATTATTCGTTCATTCAGGATTGCTCAAAAATGTAACGATCCTTTTGGAAGTTTAATTGCAATCGGAATTGCAAGTTTAATAGGAGTACAAACTTTTGTTAATGTTGGTGGTATGTCTGGATTAATACCGCTTACTGGAGTGCCTTTACCGTTTATTAGTTATGGTGGAAGTTCTTTAATAGCTAATCTACTTGCAATGGGAATACTACTCAATATTGCTAGTCACGTGAAACGACAAGAGAAACAACAGAATGGTGTAATGAAAGAAAGAGAACAAAATGGGCCACATCTTGTAGTTGTAAAATAAAAACACATTGTGCTTTAGAGCATGATGTGTTTTTTATTTTTAAGTAGTCTTAAATATGATGTACTAATTTCTCTTTCAGTCAAAAGATATATCACATTAAGTTAAATGTGATATACAATTAAGTTGTTAGAAAAGGAAGAGGTATGCTATACTATTTTTGTGAAACAAATTGCACAGAAAACTTATCATTTGTTAGAAAATAAGGTATGATGGATAAAAATAAAGTGAAGCTTTCTAAGTATAATATAATGTGGAAAGTGAAGAACTTCACGCTTTTTAAGGTGTGTATATATTTTATCTCTAGAGTGGTAGGAAAGTAGAGGGGGAAAATCATGACAAAGCTGCAACGTATTCAAAAAGTATTGGTAGCTAACCGTGGAGAGATTGCAATTCGTGTGTTTCGAGCTTGTTCGGAACTTGGATTAAAAACAGTTGCAATCTATTCTAAAGAGGATAGTGGTTCTTATCATCGCTATAAAGCCGATGAGTCCTATTTAGTTGGGGAAGGAAAAAAACCAATTGATGCTTATCTAGATATTGAAGGCATTATTGAGATTGCAAAAAGTAATCATGTAGATGCAATCCACCCTGGATATGGTTTCTTGTCAGAAAATATTCAATTCGCTAAACGTTGTGAAGAAGAAGGAATTATCTTTATCGGTCCGAAAAGTAAGCATTTAGATATGTTTGGAGATAAAGTGAAAGCAAGAACACAAGCGCAGCTAGCACAAATTCCAGTTATACCTGGTAGTGATGGTCCAGTAAATTCATTAGAAGAAGTCAAAAAATTTGCTGAAAAGTATGATTACCCGATTATTATTAAAGCATCCCTTGGGGGTGGCGGTCGTGGTATGCGTATTGTGCGTACTAGTGAGGAATTAGGAGAATCATATAATCGAGCGAAATCAGAAGCGAAAGCAGCTTTTGGTAATGATGAAGTTTACGTCGAAAAATTCGTTGAAAAACCTAAACATATAGAAGTACAAATTTTAGCAGATGAAGAAGGCAATGTTGTTCATTTATACGAGCGTGACTGTTCTGTACAACGTCGTCATCAAAAAGTTGTAGAAATTGCACCGAGTGTATCACTTTCAGATGATCTGCGTCAGCGTATTTGTGATGCTGCTGTGAAGTTAACGAAAAATGTAAACTATTTAAATGCAGGAACAGTAGAATTCCTTGTAAAAGATGATGAGTTTTACTTTATTGAAGTAAATCCACGTGTTCAAGTAGAACATACGATTACAGAAATGATTACGGGAGTAGATATTGTTCAATCACAAATTTTAATAGCTGATGGACATTCATTACATAGCAAAATGGTAGGTGTTCCGAAGCAAGAGGAAGTAGTTGTACATGGATTTGCAATTCAATCTCGTGTAACAACTGAAGATCCGCTAAATAATTTTATGCCGGATACAGGAAAAATTATGGCGTATCGATCAGGCGGTGGTTTTGGTGTACGTCTTGATACAGGAAATAGCTTCCAAGGTGCAGTTATTACACCGTACTACGATTCTTTACTTGTAAAAGTTACAACTTGGGCACTTACTTTTGAGCAAGCTGCTGCAAAAATGGAACGTAACTTAAAAGAATTCCGTATTCGTGGTATTAAAACAAATATTCCATTCCTAGAGAATGTAGTAAAGCATAAAAACTTCTTATCAGGAGAATATGATACTTCATTTATCGATGCGTCACCTGAATTGTTCTTGTTCCCGAAACGTAAAGACCGTGGAACGAAAATGTTAAATTACATTGGTACAGTAACAGTAAATGGTTTCCCAGGAGTAGGGAAAAAAGAAAAACCAATATTCCCAGATGCTCGTATTCCATGTTTAAAACATTCAGAGCCAATCCAAAATGGAACGAAACAAATTTTGGACGAGCGTGGAGCGGACGGATTAGTAAAATGGGTACAGGATCAAAAACGTGTACTTTTAACGGATACAACATTCCGTGATGCACACCAGTCATTACTTGCAACTCGTATTCGTACAAAAGATTTACATCAAATTGCGGAGCCAACAGCGAGAATGTTACCGAACCTATTCTCAGCGGAAATGTGGGGCGGTGCAACGTTTGATGTTGCGTATCGTTTCTTAAAAGAAGATCCATGGGAACGATTACTAGATCTTCGTGAAAAAATGCCGAACGTGTTATTCCAAATGTTACTTCGTTCTTCAAACGCAGTTGGATACAAAAACTATCCAGATAATTTAATTCAAAAATTTGTGGAATGTTCTGCTCAAGCAGGCATTGATGTATTCCGTATTTTTGATAGTTTAAACTGGGTGGAAGGCATGAGAGTTGCAATTGACGCTGTACGAGACACTGGTAAAATTGCAGAAGCAACAATGTGCTACACAGGGGATATTCATGATCCACTGCGTAGTAAATATGATTTAAATTATTATAAAAATTTAGCAAAAGAGTTAGAAGCATCAGGAGCTCACATTTTAGGAATTAAAGATATGGCGGGCTTACTAAAACCAAATGCAGCATATGATTTAGTTTCTGCATTAAAAGAGACAGTGTCGATTCCAATTCATCTGCACACGCACGATACGAGTGGAAATGGTATATTAACGTATACGAAGGCAATTGAAGCAGGTGTTGATATCGTCGATGTAGCAGTGAGTTCTATGGCTGGTCAAACGTCACAACCAAGTGCGAACACGCTATACTATGCGTTAGGCGGAAATGAAAGACAACCAGATGTTAATATAGATTCTTTAGAAAAACTATCTCACTATTGGGAAGATGTACGCAAATACTATGCACCGTTTGAAAGTGGTATGAATGCGCCTCATACAGAGGTATATATGCATGAAATGCCGGGTGGGCAGTATAGTAATCTTCAGCAACAAGCGAAGGCGGTTGGTTTAGGAGATCGCTTCGATGAAGTGAAAGTAATGTACCGCCGTGTGAATGACATGTTTGGAGATATTGTAAAAGTAACACCATCATCAAAAGTTGTTGGTGATATGGCATTATTTATGGTTCAAAACCATCTGACAGAACAAGATGTTTTAGAGCGTGGACATGCGATGGACTTCCCAGGATCTGTTGTTGAAATGTTCTCTGGTGATTTAGGTCAACCGTACGGTGGTTTCCCGAAAGAATTACAAAAGATTATTTTAAAAGGGAAAGAGCCATTAACAGTAAGACCAGGTGAATTACTAGAGCCAGTAGATTTCGAAGCGTTAAAAGAAGAATTATTCCATAAACTTGGACGCGAAGTAACGATTTTTGATGTAGTGGCATATGCTTTATATCCAAAAGTATTTATGGATTATGAAAAAGTTGCTGAGCTTTATGGAAATGTATCTGTACTTGATACACCGACGTTCTTCTATGGTATGAGACTAGGTGAAGAAATTGATGTAGAAATTGAACAGGGTAAAACATTGATGGTTAAACTAGTATCAATTGGAGAACCTCAGCCGGATGGAAACCGCGTTCTTTACTTGGAATTTAACGGTCAACCACGTGAAATTATCGTGAAAGACGAGAGTGTAAAAGCAACAGTTGCACAACGTGTGAAAGGAAACCGTGAGAATCCAAATCATATTAGTGCAACGATGCCAGGAACGGTAATTAAAGTAGTTGTAAAAGAAGGCGACGAAGTGAAAAAAGGCGATTCTATGGCAATTACAGAAGCGATGAAAATGGAAACGACAGTTCAAGCGCCGTTCAATGGTAAAGTAAAGAAAGTATATGTTAACGATGGTGATGCGATTCAAACGGGTGATTTACTTATTGAATTAGATCACTAAAATAAGAAAAGAGCTGTGTAAATACAGCTCTTTTTTATTGCAAAAAATCCCTTGCCGAATTGGCAAGGGATTTTAGTTTTAAATTATTTTGTTTGTTTAGAAGTTGATTCGGCTTCTTTTGCATTCACTTTACTTCTTGTTCCTAACATAACTAAATAGCATAGTACGGCAAACAAGCAAGAAATGAATAGAGAATGTAACAATGCCATCGCTAAACTAGCGTTTGTAAATACAACTAAAACTCCTACTACAGCTTGAAGTGTAACAAGGATAAATGAAATGATCCATCCCCAATATACTACAGGTTGCTGCTTGTAATGGCGAATAGCGAGAATCATGGCGTATAGTATCCAAGCGAAAATTAACATCGCTGCAACCCTATGGCCCATTTGAACCCATTCATGTAGTTGAGTTGGCATAGGTCTGTTTTTGCTACATAAAGGAAAGTCTGGACAGGCTAAGCTAGCTCGTTCGTGACGTACTAAAGCACCTGTGTAGACGACGATATAACTGTAAATTGTTACACCATAAATATGAAATTTCATTTTTTTGTCCATAATAAGTGAACGTGCATCAAATTTTTGGTCAATTTCAAAGATAAGACACGTTAATAAAATGACAGAAGCAAATGAAATTAAGGAAATACCGAAATGGATAGCAAGTACAGCTGGCATTTGTCCCCAAACAACTGCTGCTGCTCCCATTAATGCTTGTGCAACTAAAAATACGAAGGATAAAATTGCTAACGTTTTTGTTTCACGCACATGTTTATAATATTTCCAGGACAAAATACAAAGTAGAGTGACAAGAATTCCAGCTGATCCTGATGTTAATCGGTGGCTAAGTTCAATAATAGTTTCCATTGATAAATTAGATGGAACAAATTCACCGTTACAAAGTGGCCATGATTTACCACAACCTTGACCAGAACCTGTTTTTGTAACTAAAGCGCCTCCTAATAAAACTATTAATAAATCAAGGCTTGTAATGACTGCTAACCATTTAATAAAGCGTTGCAATCTCTTTCACCATCTTTCTGCTATGAAGTTATTGCGAAATATTTTCATTCCATTATGTATAGAATAAAACGCGCTAGTTCCTATGATATATAAAAAATAATAAAATAGCAAAGAAATGGAGGGGGAAGGAAAGGGAGAGAAAATAGGTGTAAAAACAGGGTTCGCAAGGAAAATTTTGGGTGAAAAATAGGCTATTTTGAAAAGAAATGGGGAGAATACGTGTTAAATAGGACAAAATAGTTTATTATAGAAGGTAACATCATGTTATGATAAGGACAAGTCAGAATGAAGTTTTTTATATTCGACACAAAAAGTTCATGTTTTCTTCACAAAATGTTCGGGAAATATGATTTAATATATTGGAGTATGGGCGTAGATTAGTAGTAGAATGAGTTAACAATGTTTCTACTGTAATAATATTGCTATATAGAAGCGAATTATTTCATTTGAAATAGGCGCAAAAAGAAAGATGAAAGTTTTAAGAGGGGGTTAGAGTGATGAACCATGCAACAAGTGAGCTGCATGATGAGTCCGCTGTTACAAGTGTACCGGAAACAACTCGGTTACAAGATTTAAAAGCACTCGTTAAAATGGGGATTGTAAACTCAAATACACTTACTGTATTTACAGGATTTTGGTTGGCATTACACTTTAATGGATTAAGTGTAATGGATAATCTGGATAAGTTATTCTTTACAATCGTTGGTTCAGGATTAATTATGGCAGGGGTATGTTGTTTAAACAACTACATTGATCGAGACATCGATCCATTAATGGAAAGAACAAAGACCCGTCCAACGGTTACTGGAAAGTATAAACCAGGATTTGCACTTACATTTGGACTAGTCATATTACTTCTTGGTTTTGTATTTTTATTATTAACAACACCAATGGCAGTCTTAATGGGATTTATTGGTGCTTTCACATATGTTGTTCTATATAGTTTATGGACAAAGAGAAAGTATACACTAAATACTGTTGTAGGTAGTATATCTGGTGCAGTTCCTCCTTTAATTGGATGGGCAGCAATCGATCCATCTTTAGGCCATCCAATTGCTTGGATGTTATTTTTAATTATGTTTATTTGGCAAATCCCACATTTCCTTGCATTAGCAATGAAACGTGTTGATGAATATCGAAATGCAGGAATTCCAATGCTTCCTGTAGTTCATGGATTTGAAATTACGAAACGCCAAATTATGATTTGGACAGTATGTTTATTACCACTACCATTTTATATGAGTGGACTAGGGATAACATTTATGGTAATTGCAACACTGCTTAACATCGGATGGATCGTTTTAGGATTTTATGGCTTCCGTAAGAAAGATGACATCAAATGGTCCGTGCAAATGTTTGTTTATTCCCTAAATTATTTAACAATCTTATTTGTATCAATGATTGTAGTTACATTCTTCTAAGACAACGACATAATTGGATTTCTTTACGTTGAGATTTACTTTACTTAACTATAAAGTACAATCTAATTCACAAGGAAAGTGGGGGTTGTTTGTATGAAGAAACAGTGGCGACTGCTTTCGTTCGTTTCACTGCTGGCTTTACTGTTAGGGGGATGCGGTAAAGCCTTTCAATCTACTTTAATTCCGCAAGGAGAAGTAGCAAAAATGCAATATGATTTACTTCTACTGGCGAGTGCAATCATGGTAGGAGTAGTACTAGTAGTTACTATTATTTTCTTATATGTAATTGTGCGTTTCCGACAAAAGAAAGGTCAGGAAGATTATATTCCAGAGCAAGTTGAAGGGAATCACAAGCTAGAAATTATATGGACAGTTATTCCGATTATTCTTTTACTAATCTTAGCTGTTCCAACAGTTACATATACATTCAAACTTGCTGATGTAAGTGCGATGGAGAAAAAGAATATTGATAAAGATACTATCGTTGTTGATGTAACAGCGAATCTTTATTGGTGGGAATTTTCTTATAAATCAGAAAAGATAGTAACTTCGCAAGATTTGGTCATCCCCACAGGTAAAAAAGTGTATTTAAATTTGAAGGGTGCCGATATTAAACACTCATTTTGGGTTCCATCTTTAGCAGGGAAAATGGATACAAATACAGACAATGTGAACCAAATGTGGTTAAAGGCAGATAAATCGGGCACTTATAATGGTTTTTGTACAGAATTTTGCGGCCCATCACATTCTTTAATGCAATTTAAAGTGAAAGCTTTAGATGAAAGCGAGTACAAAAAATGGCTTGCTGATATGAAGAAGATTGATGGGAAGAAAGAAGTAGCTTCAACAAAGGCGCAAGAGGGCCAAGAAATATTTAATAAAAGCTGTATTGGTTGTCACGCAGTTGGATCTAATGATAGTAGACCACCTTCCGCTCGTATCGCACCAAACTTAGCAAACTTTGCGGATCGCGATATGGTTGCCGGTATTGCCGAAAACAATGAAGAAAACTTAAAAAAATGGCTGAAAGATCCTGAAAATATGAAGCCAGGAAACAAAATGACTGGCAAATATGGCAACTTAACGGATGATCAAATTGATGCATTAAATGCATACTTACAAACGTTAAAAGTTGAAAAGTAAAGAGGGACTATTCGCGAAGGGGAGGTTGAAAACGTGAGTTCTGTAGCAAAAAAACAGGGGATGGGTGCTGTCATATGGGATTATTTAACGACAGTAGACCATAAAAAGATTGCCATTCTCTATTTAATTGCAGGTGGATTGTTTTTTGTAATAGGCGGAATAGAAGCTCTATTTATTCGCCTTCAATTAGCGATTCCTAACAACGCTTTTCTTGTTGGGGATGCTTATAATCAAGTATTAACGATGCACGGTACAACAATGATTTTCCTCGCAGCTATGCCACTCGTGTTTGCATTTATGAACGCCGCTGTACCACTTCAAATTGGTGCACGTGATGTAGCGTTCCCGTTTTTGAATTCACTCGGATTTTGGTTATTTTTCTTTGGTGGAGTATTTTTAAATTTAAGTTGGTTTTTAGGTGGAGCACCTGATGCAGGATGGACATCTTATGCATCTTTAGCTTTAGCCTCTAAAGGTCATGGTGTTGATTTCTATGTACTCGGCTTGCAAATCTCAGGTATTGGTACACTAATTGGAGGAATTAACTTCCTTGTAACCATTATTAATATGCGCGCTCCAGGAATGACGTATATGCGTATGCCGATGTTTACATGGACAACATTTGTAACATCTTCGCTTATATTATTCGCTTTTCCGCCGTTAACTGTAGGATTAGGACTTTTAATGTTAGATCGTTTATTTGGAACAAGTTTCTTTAATCCGGCATTGGGCGGGAATACAATTATATGGGAGCATTTATTCTGGATTTTCGGTCATCCAGAAGTATACATTCTTATACTCCCAGCTTTCGGAATATTCTCAGAAATCTTCGCAACATTTTCGAAAAAACGATTGTTTGGTTATTCATCGATGGTGTTTGCGACTGTATTAATTGGATTTTTAGGATTTATGGTATGGGCGCACCATATGTTTACTGTTGGACTTGGTCCAGTTGCTAATGCTATTTTCTCAGTTGCAACAATGGCGATTGCAGTTCCGACTGGTATCAAAATATTCAACTGGCTCTTTACAATGTGGGGCGGAAGTATTCGTTTTACGACACCAATGATGTGGGCAGTAGCTTTCATTCCATCATTCGTAATGGGTGGAGTTACAGGGGTTATGCTAGCATCTGCACCAGCTGATTATCAATTTCATGATAACTATTTCGTAGTAGCACATTTTCATTATGTAATCGTTGGCGGTGTTGTATTTGGTTTACTTGCAGGAGCTCATTATTATTGGCCACTGATGTTTAATAAAGTATTAAATGAAACATTAGGAAAGATAACGTTTTGGCTATTCTTTATCGGCTTCCATTTAACTTTCTTTATTCAGCATTTCCTTGGCTTGATTGGTATGCCACGCCGTTACTACACATATCTTGAAGGGCAAGGGTTGGAAATGGGGAATATGATTAGTTCCATCGGAGCGGTGTTTATGGCTCTTGGAACGATTGTTCTTCTATTCAATGTAATTAAAACGACAGTATCAAAAGAAAAAGCTGGTCGTGATCCGTGGGATGCACGTACATTAGAATGGACAATGCCAGCACCGACACCAGAATATAACTTTAAACAATTACCATTTGTTCGCGGATTAGATCCGTTTTGGATTGAAAAACGTGAAGGTAATAAAGAAATGACAGCAGCGGAACCAGTTGGTGATATTCATATGCCAAATCCTTCGTTTTCACCATTTGTCATTTCTTTCGGATTGTTTATAGCGGCATTTGGTGCGATGTATATGCAGGGCGGAAAAGATAAGTTCTGGTTATTAGTAGCAATTATTGGTTTAATCATTACATTTGGCACAATGTTCCTACGTTCAGTAATTGATGATCATGGGTATCATATTCATAAAGAAGATTTAGAGGATAAGGGGGGCAAGGCATAATGCATGTAGATGAAAAATTAACGAATGAAACATTTCCAGCAGAGCCTGAAAAAGCAACCCTTGAAGGGAAAAATAAGTTTGTCGGTTTTTGGTTATTTCTTGGAGGCGAAACAGTGTTGTTCGCTTCCTTATTCGGCACATATTTAGCGTTAAAGAATTCTACAAATGGTGGACCAACATCTCAAGAGATGTTCCAAATGCCACTCGTTTTCATTATGACGATGCTTTTATTAACGAGTAGCTTAACGAGTGTATATGCGATGTATCACATGAAAAACTTTAACTTTAAGAAAATGCAGCTTTGGTTACTAGTAACAGTATTGCTAGGTTTAGGGTTTTTAGGATTTGAGATATATGAGTTTTATCATTATACACATGAATTTAAGCATACTATGAGAAGTAGTGCCTTTGGCTCTGCGTTTTATGCTCTTGTTGGTACACATGGACTCCACGTATTGTTTGGGTTATGTTGGATTTTAACATTAATCTTTAGAAATGCGAAGAGAGGTCTAAATTTATACAATGCACCGAAGTTTTATGTTGCATCGATTTATTGGCACTTTATTGACGTAGTTTGGGTGTTTATTTTCACTGTAGTATATTTAATGGGAATGGTGGGATAAACAATGGCGATAAAGCAAACGAATAATCCTAAAGTTGATCTTGTTTATCGGAAGAGAAAAAGTGCGGAGGAAATGAGGCATCAAGTTATTACGTTTGCATTAATGATTTTTTTAACATTAGTTGCATTTGTAGCAGTGGCGTATCCAAAAACTTTTAGTCCGATTTTCTCTGTACCGTTTATTTTACTATTAGCAGTGGTACAAGTAATTTTTCAATTGTATTATTTTATGCATATGAGTCATAAAGGACATGAAGCAGCAAGTTTCTTTCTTTACTCTGGTCTGCTAATAGGGTTAATTACAATTTTAGCTTTTATGACAATCGTGTGGATTTGAAAAGTGAAAAATAAGGGAGCTTGTGTTGTCACAGCTCCCTCTTCATATTATGAGATAACCTTACGAAGGCAGGTGTGAAAATGAGTAACTTGTGGATATTTGGTTTTCAGGCTTTATGGAGTCCAATCTTTTTATTATTTATGCTTTCGATTCTTATTGGGTACTTCTTAATTATTGGACCATATAGAATGCGATTTGAAAATGCGACGAAGGTAAGTAAGAAGCAAATTTTTTATTTTACGACTGGTATTGTTCTTTTGTATTTTGTAAAGGGAGGGCCTGTTGATTTAATTGGCCATATTATATTTAGTGCTCATATGTTTGAAATGGCAGTCATGTATATTGCAGTTCCACCGTTACTGTTGCTTGGTATACCAATTTGGTTATATCGTTACATTACTTCTTTTAAGTTCGTTCAAATTATATTAAAGGCATTTGCTAAACCACTTATTGCGTTGTTTGTATTTAACGGCCTGTTTTCTTTTTATCATTTACCAGTTGTTTTTGATACAGTAAAACAAAGTCAAATAGCTCATCCTATTTGTCTCGCTATATTGTTTTTTACAGCAATCATGATGTGGTGGCCGATGTTAAATCCATTACCAGAATATCAAACGTTAAGTGATATAAAGAAACTTGGTTATATGTTTGCTAACGGCATATTATTAACGCCTGCATGTGCGTTAATCATTTTTGCGACAGCCCCGTTATTTGCAACGTATACGGATCCGGCTGCTTGGATGAAAGCGATGGAACTATGTGTACCAGCGGGCACTTTATCAGATTTAAATATAACGGGACCAGAATTTTTGCACTGGATGCCAGTCGTACAAGATCAGCAAACTGGTGGTATCATAATGAAAATTGTCCAGGAAATAGTGTACGGTACAATTATAGGTTATGTATTCTTTAGATGGGCACGTAGAGAACGTGAAAAGGATAAGGAGCAGTTGCAACAATTGCCGCCGTATTTACAGATTAAGTAAAAAAGTGTATGGGATTCCATGCGCTTTTTCTTTTTTAGTTACCTTAAAAAGATTGAATTTTCTAACTTTTTATGTTAAGTTAGTGTAGGCGTGTACTAAAAGTGGAGATAAAATTTACTACTAGCTTTCATGCGTAATAATTCCATATGTAGTGCAAGTTTTTTAGAGAGTTACAAATATATATTGTTATCTTTAATAAACACGAACTATTTTAAGGGGGAGTTTAAATGGGTAGTAGTGGAAGTATGGTAAAGCCGATTAGTGGTTTTTTGACAGCACTAATTCAATATCCAGTACCAGTAGTAGAATCGCGTACAGACATTGATAAACAAATTCAACAAATCATAAAAACAATTCATTCGACCAAATCAGGTTACCCTGGTTTAGAATTGATAGTATTTCCTGAATATAGTACACAAGGGCTCAATACAAAAAAATGGACTACAGAAGAATTTTTATGCACAGTGCCTGGGCCAGAAACAGACTTATTTGCTGAGGCATGTAAAGAATCTAAAGTATATGGTGTTTTTTCAATAATGGAGAAAAATCCTGATGGTGGAGAGCCGTATAATACAGCAGTTATTATTGATCCACAAGGTGAAATGATTTTGAAGTATCGTAAGCTAAATCCTTGGGTGCCAGTCGAGCCTTGGAAAGCTGGAGATTTAGGCTTACCTGTTTGTGATGGACCTGGAGGAAGTAAATTAGCTGTTTGTATTTGTCATGATGGCATGTTCCCTGAAGTAGCTCGTGAAGCGGCCTATAAAGGTGCAAATGTCTTAATTCGTATTTCTGGATATAGTACACAAGTTAGTGAACAATGGATGCTAACGAATCGTTCAAATGCATGGCAAAATTTAATGTATACATTGTCGGTAAACTTAGCGGGTTATGATGGTGTATTTTATTACTTTGGTGAAGGACAAGTATGTAATTTTGATGGGACTACTTTAGTACAGGGTCATCGAAATCCTTGGGAGATTGTTACTGCTGAAGTATATCCAGAACTAGCAGATCAGGCTAGATTAGGATGGGGATTGGAAAATAATATATATAATCTAGGTTCAAGAGGATATGTAGCAACTCCTGGTGGGGTGAAAGAAAATCCATATACGTTTGTAAAAGATTTAGCTGAAGGTAAATATAAGGTCCCTTGGGAAGATGAGATTAAAGTAAAAGATGGATCTATTTATGGATATCCAGTAAAAAAAACGATTCATTCTTAGGGAAGGGAAATGAAACAAGCGCATCATATTGATGCGCTTGTTTTTGTTAATCAATAATTTGAAATTCTTTTAACTCTTTTTCGACATTTTGTAGGAGTTGTTCGCTTTTTTGAAGTACATTCGTTGGGAAAGTCTCATCATCACCATATTCAACGCCGTGAGGATAATAATGTTTTCCTAATAAGGGGGGGAGTAGTTTTACTTCAGCGTGTCTACTGCCAATGTCACCTTCAACAGCAACTCCTTGCACTCGTAAATAATAAACATCCTTTAATATTTCAAATTTATAATCGTATGTAACTCGTTCATAATCCCACTGTCCGGCAAGTACGAAGTGGTTGTTTTCCATGATTTCAGTTAAAAGAGTTAATTCAACGACGGCTCCATTAAATTTCGTATTTGTAAATTGCATATAATACCTCCTTTTTTAATGTTACACCATTATTTTTATAATAGTATGAATAATAAGAAAGTGCAATTCATATTGAGAGAAAAGGGATAATCCAGACTTTTTTCACAAAAATATGATATAGTGAAAAGAGTACGGTACACACAAAAAGAAAGAAAAGGATTTGTGTATATCTCAATTTTATGTTTTGTTCAGGAGGTATATCGTTTGAAGAAATTATTGCGTATCGTAATGATTACATTTTTAATTTTAGCTGTTGATTTATACGGGAAATTACTCGTTTCACAATATATATTAACCCCATCTCAATCAAAGCAAGAAAATAAAATTGTGAAAAAGAAAAAGCAAATTAAGGAAGACTCCTCAGACACTGTTTTAAATATGATTGGTGAAGACTCTGAAAACCTATTAGCGAAGTGGGGAGAACCCTCTCGAATAGAGCCATCTGCATACGGATATGAATGGTGGGTATACAACCAGGATTTAACTCAGTATGTTCAATTTGGAGTTTCTGAACGTAAAGTTGTAACGGCATACGCAGCTGGTGAACAAGTTAAGGTTCCACCTTATTATATAAATGAAAAATATGAAGAAGTATATAAAAAAAGTCCGCTTTCGCATGAAATTTCATTAAAAAGAGGGAAAAATAGTTATCAATTTGAGCTATCTGATACCGAAGTCATGGAACAACCGTTAATACCTGTAGAAGATGGATGGGCGCAATTGTATTTTGATCAATTTACACATGAGCTTGTTGGTGTTCGTTATATGGATGATGAAACTTTATTACGCCAAAGACCGTATCAGCTCGTTTATTCAGGTGAATTAATAGCAGAACAACCATTGACTCCAGAAAAAATAAAACAAGTAGAAAATGGGAATATGCAACAAATTTTTGATTTAACAAATATCATTCGAAGTCGTCATAAATTACCATTATTAACATGGGATCAGGAAACAGCAGATGTTGCTGTTGGTCACAGTAAAGATATGAAAGACAATAATTATTTTTCTCATGACTCACCTACATTAGGTACACTAGGAGATCGTTTGCAGCGCGGGAAAGTAGGATTTCAACTTGCTGGTGAGAACATAGCGGCGCAACATAGTGATGGAATTGCGGCAGTGCAAGGTTGGTTAAATAGTGAGGGGCATAGAAAGAATTTATTAAATGAACAATTTACAGGATTAGGTGTTGGTGTATACGATAAATTTTATACACAAAACTTTATTCGAAAATAAAGCGAAACTGTAAGCGGTGGGGTGTTACATCACCTAATTAGTTACTTCGTATTCACTGAATTGTAGGTGGGAATCTGACCGTATGCAAATAGCAGAAAAAAAGGTGCATGAATCGTCTAAAAATAGGCGAACCATGCGCCTTTTTTTTCTTACTATATAGTAGATATACATGGAGAGGTGAGGATTATGCCAACAACAAAAGGACCGTTACATCCATCGGTTCAACAGTTTAAAGAATTTGTAAACCATCACCCTAAAATGGTTCATGAGGTTAGAAGTGGTCATAAAACATGGCAACAATTTTATGAAGAATGGTACTTACTTGGTGAAGAAGATCCAATATGGGCAACTTATAGACCGGATGGAGCGCCTGCTTTTTCTTCGGTAAAAGAAAATAAAAAAGAAAAAGATAATCGAACTGAAGAGGAAAAAACTGCTGATGTGATGGGGCAAATGCTTTCTTTTTTTAAAAAGTTGGACGTGGAACAAATGCAGAACCATTTAGCCAATGTGACGAGTGCAATTGGGAGCGTGCAACAAGTTATTCAGCAATTTCAAGGTAACCGTACGCAGCAAGAGCAAAGTACTTCAGAAAATAACCCGTTTTTCTTTCAAAAGGATTAGGGGGAAAGATGATGAGAGCAGAAATTATGGAGTTTATAAAGGCTGATGAGGATTTATCTCGTTATATTAGAGAGCAACCGTACTGGTATAGAAAATTAACACGAAATCCTGAAGAAAAAGAGGCTTTTGAGTTAGCGGCGATGCAACATTTCAAAAAAACGATACCAGATAAAGTGGAAAAGTTTCAAAATCAATTGGCCGTTGCTTCGATCATGATTGATATGTTTCAGTATATGAAGCAACAAAACGCAACCTAATTGGAAGTGAAAAATATGTCCGTCATGCAGAACTTTTGTTACAATAGAAGTTGATTATTTAAAAAGGAGTTGCAGCATGACGGAAATTTGTTTAGTACGACATGGACAAACTGATTGGAATTTTCAAGAAATTATTCAGGGGCGAGAAGATATTCCGCTTAATGAAGTTGGTAAGAAGCAAGCGAGTCAAAGTGCAGCTGCTTTACAAGAAGAAACGTGGGATATCATTATAAGTAGCCCGTTAATTAGAGCGCAAGAAACGGCTAATGAAATCGCAACGGCAGTTGGATTACAATCGATTTTATTAGATGAGCGATTTGTTGAACGGAATTTTGGAGAAGCTTCAGGGAAGCCGGTTGCGGCTGTTAGAGAGTTGATTGCTGAGGGTAAAGTAGAAGGTATGGAGCGAGATGAAGAGATTGTAGCTCGTTGCTTTGCTGCTTTAGAAGATGTTGCGACAACTCATTTTGGCAAACGTATTATTATTGTTGCTCACTCACACGCGATAAAAGCGATTTTACATGCCATTGAACCAGATGAAATTACATTTAAGACACCATTAAAAAATGCGTGTATTAGTTATGTGAAACAAAATAGTGGAAAATGGGATGTTCTTAAATATAATATAGCGGAACATATTAATGTATAAGTGTGTACGGATATAGTGTAAAAATAGTTACGTTATATCTTTCTTTTGAGTAAGTCACTTCAAT
Organism: Bacillus sp. XB1; assembly: GCF_053557995.1. NCBI lineage: Bacteria > Bacillati > Bacillota > Bacilli > Caryophanales > Bacillaceae > Bacillus > Bacillus sp. XB1. The sequence continues at coordinate 877,622 of NZ_JBNRIL010000002.1, forward strand.
TAGTAGTTCTAATCTAAATGTGGTATGATGGATACTCGGAGGTGTCTCTCATGATTGTAGCGACGCTAGAAAGCGTATTAATATTAGATAAGGCAGAGCAGCTTGCAAAAGCGATTATCTGTTCAGATATAGCAGAAGATTATCGTAAGTATTATAGAGAATTACATGAAGATATGGAACTTCAGACGCTAATTCAGCAATTTACAGCGATGAAAGAACGGTATGAGGAAGTACAGCGTTTTGGAAAATACCATCCTGACTATACTACCGTGTCGATGAAAATGAGAGAATTAAAGCGTTCTGTGGACTTACATGATAAGGTTGCAGCTTTTAAAAGAGCAGAAACTGCTTTGCAGAAGTTATTAGACGAAGTTAGTGTAGCAATCGGTTCGGAAGTGTCTTCTTCCATTAAAGTGCCAACAGGAAATCCATTCTTTGATGCTGGTGGCTGTGGTGGAGGTTGTGGTACTGGCGGAGGTTGTGGTTGTAAAAAAACGGGGTGATGTACCCCGTTTTTTAGAAGTTGGAAGAAAACGTATACAGAGTTTGTCCTGTAATGTTATAAATTTCTGATTGGTTTTCATAGAATATAAAATATATGTTTTTAAAAGGAGAAGATGGAGAAGATTATGTTCGGGCAACGACAAAGTATGATTGTTTATTTACATTCATTGAAACATGCCAAGATTTTAAGGAAATATGGTAACATACATTACATATCAAAACGGTTAAAATATGCTGTAGTATATTGTGATATGGAACAAATTGAGCATATGATGCATAAGTTGAACAAACTTCCTTTTGTGAAAAAGATAGAACAGTCGTATCGCCCGTATTTAAAAACGGAATTTGAAAATTCCCGTCCTGATCGAGCAAAAGAATACGATTATAGCTAATAGAAAAAATCCCCTGCTAAATTTAGCGGGGGATTTTTCACTTGAAATAACGTGTTATTTCATCGGAGGAATGAAATTGTTCATTCGTAAAATACCAATTAAATGATTAAAAAATAGTTCTTTTTCTGGGAAAGTTGTAGATGGTTTTACAGTAAAGGTAGCCACTTTTTTCCCGAGTTGTTCTGCCGTTTCTTCAAATAAAATGACACGTTTACTTTTTTTATTTTCAAATACAGGAATGCCTTCACGACATATGTATAATGGTTGGAAATCACCAGTAGTAGTTGGTTTTAATATTACAACAAGCGAACACACTTTTTTATCGTTTTTTATCGTTTCAAATTGTAACATATGTGCTATACGTTCTTGATTTGTTTTGGCAATTTCAAGTAATTCATATAAATCAGAGTAGCCTTCTCCAAGTTCTATAAAGCGTTGAATCATATCTTTTCCTCCTCTTTCTTTTACTGTACCATTTCACTTTTTAAATGAAAAGCACACAAAGAAAAAAAACCCTGCATAGCAGGGCCCTTCTTATACTAGCATGTACTAGTAAGAAGGCAAAGGGAGAGGAGAAACCGGAGGAAGAACTTATGGGGAAACGTAAGTCTTCTCCGCGGTTGGCAACAACATCGAAGGTGATGTTGTTATAATTATTTATGTCCAATCTAAATGAAGATATACATAATGAAATTAAATTTTATGTTGGGCTTTTTATTTTTCTTTTTTTTATTTTGTGATAGGATAAAAAAGATAAAGTGGAACTAATATACATATTGGGTTCATATTAGTGAATGATGAGATGAATACATAAAAATAACGAGAGGTTATTTGAGGCCGAGTTTTTCTATAGTTAGGTGAATGTGGTTTGTTAACGGTTACCGAAGTGGGAATGGCTTTCTATAATCGCTCGATAGATTGAAATAAAGGTAGTGACAACAGATGAGAGTAGTTTCAGGAAAATGTAAAGGACACCCACTTAAAGCGGTTCCTGGTAATACAACACGTCCAACGACAGATAAAGTAAAAGAATCTATTTTTAATATGATAGGTCCTTATTTTGATGGTGGTATCGCCCTTGATTTATTTGGTGGTAGTGGTGGTCTTGGAATTGAGGCTTTGAGCAGAGGGATCGATAAAGCAATTTTTGTTGATCGGGATAGTAAAGCGATAAAAGTAATTCATCAAAATTTAGAAAGTTGTAGAGTACAGGAACAAGCTGAAGTATATCGAAATGATGCTGAACGTGCAGTAAAGGCGTTAATAAAACGTGAAATGTCATTCGATCTTATATTAATAGATCCTCCATATAAAGAGCAAAAAATTGTATCTTTAATTAGTGTAATGGATCAACATGGATTGCTACATAGTGATGGATTAATTATGGCAGAGCATGGTAATGATGTAGTTTTACCTAATTCAATAGGAAGGCTTGTAAAAGTACGAGCTGAGAATTATGGGATTACTGCAATATCGATTTATAAGTATGAAGGTGAGGGGACAGAATGACAAGTATAGCTATTTCTTCAGGAAGTTTTGATCCAATTACCCTTGGGCATCTGGATATTATTAAAAGGGGAGCAAAAGTATTTGATGAGGTGTACGTAGTCGTTTTAAACAATTCATCAAAAAAACCATTCTTTTCAGTTGAAGAGCGATTAGAACTAATTCGAGAAGCGACAAAGGATATCCCGAATGTAAAGGTAGATTCGCATAGTGGGCTATTAGTAGAGTATGCAAAAATGCGTAATGCAAATGCAATATTACGTGGTTTACGAGCAGTTTCTGATTTTGAATATGAGATGCAAATTACTTCTATGAATCGAAAATTAGATGAAAATATTGAAACATTTTTTATTATGACAAACAACCAATATTCATTTTTAAGCTCGAGTATTGTAAAAGAAGTTGCGAGGTATGGAGGAAGTGTAGTGGATCTTGTACCTCCTATTGTAGAGCGTGCTTTAAAAGAAAAGTTTCAAACCCCGTTAAAGTGAACGGGGTTTTTCTTTATACGTGCGCAAAAATAATAAAATAACATATAAGTATAGACAAAATAATGTAAAAATTGGTCCATAATGTATAAAAGATGTCCAAATTTCATGTAGTATAGAAGGATGCTCGGATAAAAATACAGGAATATCTTTTGGCATAGGTGAGAAAGAACTCACTTTCTCATAAAATGGTGTCCAAAATACAAATGTAAAAATAGGGGCAAGAATACTTTGAATAATTCGTGCGAAAAAATAGGGTTTAAATCGGATATCTGTTTCAGCTAATATGCTAGCAACTTGTGCCTGAATAGAAAGACCGCTAAATGCTAAAATGAAGCTTGTTACCATAGCTTGTTGTAAGAGCGGTGTTTCATTTATTTGACTAATCATTTGGCTTCCGAGTGTCATTTCGAAAATACCTGATAATATAGGTATACTAAAATCTGTACTTAGTTGGAAGAATGATAAAATATGTTGCATAATAAAAGAAAGAGCTGCTGTAATGTGGAATACAGTAATCATTTTATTTAACACAGAGAATAAAATAATAAATCCGCCAATCATAAGTAATGTTTGAATAGAAGAAACAATGGCATCCCCAAGTAATTTACCAATTGGTCTTTTTTCTTGTAAGCGTGTCTCGTGAAGAATTAAAAAAGGGTTTTGAAAGCGACGTTTTTTTGTAGTGTGTGTATTATTTTTGTAAGCGGTATTATCGCCGTAAAAACGCATAATTAATCCGACAGCAAAGTTACTGAAATAATGGGCAGCGGCTAATATAATTCCTAATTTCGGATTATTAAAAAAACCGATAGACACAGCACCGAAAATAAAAAGTGGATTAGAAGAATTTGTGAAAGAAACGAGGCGCTCTGCTTCAATCTGAGTTAAAAGATTGCTTTTTCGTAGTCTAGCGCTTAATTTGGCGCCTGCAGGGAAACCAGAAGCCATTCCCATCGCCCAAACAAATCCGCCTATCCCTGGAACGCGAAAAAGTGGGCGCATGAGTGGTTCTAATATAACGCCAATAAATTTTACAACACCGATACTAATTAGAAGTTCCGCAATGATGAAAAACGGTAGTAGTGAAGGGAATACAACTTCCCACCATATATTTAACCCGCGAATAGAAGCTTGCAAAGCGGCTTGGGGGTGGAGTACAAGAGAAAAGGTTAAAAATAGCGTTGATATGGTAAGGAAAGCGGTTTTCCATTTTTCATACATGTAAGTAAATCCCCCTTTGTCCCAAAAAACGTTCATTTCAGTATACGTGGATACGTAGTGAATTTAGACCATAAGTATGAAAAAGGAATGAAAAAAATTAAAGGGTGAGAAAAATGAAAGAACCAAAGATTGGTTTAGCACTTGGGTCTGGAGGAGCCAAAGGGTTTGCTCATATTGGTGTAATAAAGGTTTTAAGGGAAGCTGGTATCCCTATTCACATGATTGCAGGAAGTAGTATGGGGGCGCTAATAGGTACGTTTTATGCGGCAAGTAGTAACGTTGAAAGATTGTATAAATTGGCATCTGTTTTTAAGCGGAAGTATTATTTAGATTTCACGGTACCGAAAATGGGATTTATTGCTGGAAAACGTGTCAAAGATATGATTAAAATGTTTACATATAATAAAAATTTAGAAGAGTTAGATATCCCGACGGCTGTTGTGGCTACTGACATATTGAAGGGGGAAAAAGTGGTTTTTACAAGTGGGCCAGTTGCAGATGCGGTGAGGGCTAGCATATCTGTTCCTGGAGTGTTTGTACCAGAAAAAATAGATGGAAGATTATTAGTGGATGGTGGAGTCATTGATCGCATCCCAGTATCGGTTGTGAAAGAGTTAGGGGCCGATATTGTTATCGCTGTTGATGTATCTCCAATTAAGGTGAATGGCGATGTTACGTCCATTTATGACGTAATCATGCAAAGTATTGAAATTATGCAGCATGAGCTTGTAATGAATCGGCAAATTGCATCGGATTTAATGATGCGACCAGCTGTAGAGCAATTTAGTTCACGTGCTTTTACAAACATTGAAGACATTATTCGAGTTGGAGAAGTAGAAGCAGAAAAACATGTTTCAAATATTTATTTATTAATTGAGCAGTGGAAGGAGAAACATAATGTTTAAGCGTTTTCGGTTTATATATGCAATCTTAATAGGGGTTATATTGGCGATGTTACTTGTTTACGTACGTTTACCGTATTATATAACAAAACCAGGAATGGCTGCCAAATTAGAGCCTTATGTTCAAGTTGAGGGTGGAACGAAAGAATCTGGTGATTTTATGCTTGTTACGGTTTCAATGGGACCAGCAAATGTGGTGAATTTAATAGCGGCACAGTTTAATAAATATACACATATTTCGAAAGCGGAAGAAATATTGCAAAAAGGTGAGAGTGATGAAGAATATCAATTTCGCCAAAATTATGCGATGAAAGATTCGCAAAATGCAGCAATTTATAATGCATATAAACGTGCAAATCGCTCAGTATCTTTTGAAAATAAAGGTGTATTAGTTGCTGGTGTGGCAAAAGGAATGCCGTCAGAAGGAAAGCTTAAGCTTGGTGATGTTATTATAGCTGTTGACGGAAAAACATTTGAAAAGACGGAGCAATTTATTGAATATATGACAGGGAAAAAAGAAAACGATGCTGTAAGTATTGAGTACATGAGAAATGGAAAACAATTGAAAGAGAATTTAAATGTAAAGACGATTCCTAATGGGAATGGGCGTGTCGGCATAGGTGTTTCTATCGTTACGGAAAGAGAATTAGTGGTCGATCCGAAAGTGAAAATTAATTCTCATGAAATTGGTGGACCATCCGCAGGTTTAATGTTCACATTAGAAATATATAATCAACTTGTGGAAGAAGACTTAACGAAAGGACATGAAATAGCTGGAACAGGTACAATTAATGAAAAAGGAGAAGTGGGCCCAATTGGTGGTATAAATCAAAAAGTGGTGGCTGCTAGCGATGCCGGGGCTGAAGTGTTCTTTGCGCCAAATGAAAAAGGTGCGGAGAAATCGAACTATAAAGATGCACTTGAGACTGCAAAGGATATTAAAACAAAAATGAAAATTGTACCAGTAGATACGCTGGATGATGCGTTAACATATTTAGAAAAGATGGATAAGGAAAAAACCTCTCTGAAATAGAGAGGTTTTTTTATAGGAATTTTGTAGTTGTTTCATCATAGCGAACAGGATGGTGTGTTATATCCTGTTTTAATAGTTGTGTGCGTAACGGTTCGTGCATGATGGAGAAATATACAGAGTTTGCTTTTTTCTCTATATCTAAAGCGGCATGGTCGAATGTTTTTGTATGAGTAAGGATTGGAAGTTCGATTTTTTTCTTGTTTTTTGAAAGGTAAGTTTGTCCTTTTTGTGACATACCTAGCAGGCGAATATATGGTGCGTGTTGTTCTATATTTGCGCTACGTATTTCCTCTTTTGTTGTGTTTGTTAAAATGTGTGTACAAGCTCTTTGTAATCTAGTCCATGTATAACGTTTTGTTTTTAATGCTTCCATGAATGAATAGAAGGAGGAACTGTTTTGTATTTTTGATAAAATACGATGCTCTAAACCTTCTTCTATTTCATATATATGTCGTAAGTCCCCTGGAGACATCGTCATGAGTCTATATTTAAAAAATGAAAAGTATTGTTCCCAATTATGTAATATCCCGTAATTTTGTTTGTAATTTGCTAAAAGCGAAGTGGTTGCCTGTGGGAGAAAAGGTTCAATTGTTGTAAATGATCCTTCTTCGCTAAAGAGTTGTTTTCGGATGCTTGTCGCGCTTGCAATATGTTGGTCATTAAATGTTTCATCATGATAATGAGAGGCAAATCTTTTTATAGTTTGAGCTTGTATAGAGCTATTTTGTGACAGAATTGCTTTCATATATTGGAAGCCTAAAATATTATTTGGTTGTGACATATCTATGTTTTTTTCAGATGTTAAAATGTGTGAGAAAGCATCCGATGTTGCTTTTGCATAACTATTACCAGCGTCCATGAATTGTTTTACAAGGTAGTTAAAAGTCTCTTCTTCGTTTTTTTGTACGGAGATGGTATTATAAAAATTTTCGATTTGTCCATCCTCACTACCGAAACAAATTTCAGAAACACGTAGGGCATTTAAAATGGAAATAGCACCATTTGCGAAGGTTTCAGCCTTTTGTGTTGCAAAGATGTATGGAAGCTCTACAACAAGGTCTACGCCGTTTGCTAAGGCCATTTTAGTGCGATACCATTTGGAAATGAGTGCGGGCTCACCACGCTGTAAAAAAGGACCACTCATAACGGCAATTATTATATCAGATTGTGTTAACTTTTTTGTCTGTTGCACATGATAAAGATGACCGTTATGAAAAGGGTTATATTCAACAACAATACCACCAGCTTTTATGGTAATCTCTCCTTTCGATGTAGCATCTTTTTGAAAAACGTGATACTCTATATATTATTTACTATGATGACTTCATTATAGTGTAAAGAAAAAACATTGACAAATATAAAATGGCTAGCTATAATTTTGTTTGTTGCCTTGAGGTGATATGATATGAAATGGTCCATCCATCAATTGAATAAATTGAGAAATAAAGGATTGACATTGGATGAGATGGTAGATGTAAGTGAGCTAAAAGAGGTCGAGAAAGATATTCGTGAAATTAATCCTGTTCATGTAACGGGAAGAGTTGATTTTGGCTCCGGTAAGTTTACGTTTCATCTACATATAACTGGAAGCATGGTTTTACCATGTTCTCGCTCTTTAGTAGATGTGACATTACCATTTGACATTAAAACAACTGAGGTGTTCCAAACTTCACAAGAAGAATTTGAAACTGAAGCTGAAATTCATTCTTTAGAAGGAGAAGTACTTGACTTACTGCCCGTAATCAAGGAAAATATACTTTTGGAGATTCCAATGCAAATTTTCAGTGATGATGTTTCTGGTGGAGCACCGACGCAAGGTCAAGACTGGCAAGTGATTTCGGAAGAAGACAAAGAAAAGACTGTTGATCCAAGATTGGCAGGACTTGCAAAGTTTTTTGACAAATAATCGGAAGACTGGTTCAGGCCTTCATATGAAAATAACTATTTCTTTTAAGGAGGTGGGAAGAATGGCTGTACCTTTTAGAAGAACTTCTAAAACAGTAAAAAGAAAGCGTCGTACGCATTTCAAATTATCAGTACCTGGTATGGTAGAGTGCCCAAGCTGTGGTGAAGCGAAATTAGCTCACCGTGTATGTAAAGCATGCGGTACTTACAAAGGTAAAGAAGTAATCAGCAAGTAATTGCGGGAAAATAAACGCAGAAGATATCTTCTGCGTTTATTTTTTTTGTCTTAATCTTTAGTTGTTGTATTCTATCTTTTCTAGTAACTGCATATGCTTAATAAAAAATGCATAGGGAGGACTAGAGAGATGGCGACAACAAGACAAGATGCTTGGACTGATGATGAAGATTTGCTTCTGGCAGAAGTAGTACTCCGGCATATTCGAGAAGGTGGAACACAACTTTCTGCCTTTAAGGAAGTGGGGAAAAATTTATCTCGTACACCAGCAGCATGTGGGTTTAGATGGAATTCTTACGTAAGAAAGCAATATAAAGAACGTATTGAGGAAGCAAAGCAACTTCGTAAAGTAGAAAATTATGAAGTGAAAGAGACAAAGGTGTTAGAACCTACGTCAATTACGTTGAATGATGTTATTGATTTCTTGCAAAATTATAAAGATGAAAACTCTTTAACGGTGTTGCAACAACAAGTTGAATCATTACAAACAGAAAGAGAGCGTCTTCTGGAGCGATTATCAGTATATGAAGAAGAGTATAGAACACTACTTGATTATATCGATCAAAAAAGAAGTGTAATGGTAGCGGAAAGAAACAATGCTCGCTCGAATGAGAAGTTAGAGAAGCTTAAGAAATAAAAAACAGCTGTTATACAGCTGTTTTTTTATTTCTTAAGCCGATTCTTCGTTTGTAACCGCATTCAAATTTGCTTCTGGATGCCAAATATAAAAATCTCCATCAGTTACTGATACGGGGTTGAAATTTAATTTATCCCAAAAACCAGCTGAATGAATACGTGCTATCGTTTTAATAGGAAATTGCATTTGTTTCGCATGATTTACAAGCATTTGCCCGAATCCTTGTTTTTGAAAAGTTGGTAATACTTCAAGTTTATAAAGTTCTAGGTAGGGACCTGTAATTTCGAATGGTTCTCCGCCGTTTCTTTTCATATATAGACTCATACGTGCGATTAGTGATCCGCCATAATAAATACCGTAAAATGGAGATTCACTGTCGTTTTCAATAATGTTTGCTTGTAATTCTTCCAGCATAGATAGTTCCTGGGCTCCGCACCCTTTAAATTTTTTGAATTCATCTAACGTTTTATAATTGATGAGCAAGCGCTCAACTTTTGGGAATCCCATTACATCACATCCTTTTCTTGTCTCGTTGAATGCAGAAAAGTAAAAATATTTATAATAATAGTATAACTCATTTTTTTATTTTTATGAAGAAGATAGTATATTTCTTTTTTTATTTTTTTGAGGATTTGCTAAACTAAGAGTAGAAGCGTATTAATAGGTGGTACATACATAGTGAAAAATGAGAGTATATTTGTTGGGCAGAGGACAGCGGAATTATAGGGCGTGCTCAGGTGCTTTAAAAAGATATAAAGGGGGGAAGGCAAGGGCACTTAGTGTGAATTCCTTGTGTGAAAATGAAAATTGGAATTGTCGGACCAGGTGCTATTGGTCTATTGTATACATTTTATTTACAAAAAAATAACCAAGATGTTACGTTGTTTACAAGAACAGCTAAGCAAGCTGAAGAATTAAATGAAACAGGTGTAACTTGTATTAGAGATGGAAGATGTGAAACAGTATATCCATCTGTTTTACCGATAGAAAGTATGGTAGCGCAAAATTTAGATTATATATTTATTGCTGTGAAGCAATATCATATAGATGACGTACTACCGTTTGTGGAAGGGGCATCATCATTAATCTTTTTGCAAAACGGAATGTCGCATCTTCAAAAGATGCTGAACATAGGGAGTAAAAATATAGCTGTTGGTATTGTAGAACATGGTGCGAAAAAAGAGGGAGGGCATATCGTTCATCATACTGGGATAGGGGTAACAAAATTTGGAGTGGTTTGTGGTCAATCTATACATTTTAAAAAAATATTCAATTATTTTCCTGTTGCTTATTTTCCAGTTCAAATAGAAACGGATTGGGAAGAGATTATGCATAAAAAATTAGTAGTAAATGTATGTATCAATCCGTTGACAGCACTATTGGGAGTTAAGAATGGTGAATTAATCACGAATCGTTTTTTTTATCAAATGATGGAGCAAGTGTTTCAGGAGGCAGCATTTCTTATTAGAGGAGAAAAAGAAATGGTATGGCAAATGGTACGAAATGTGTGTGAAGGAACGTCTCGTAATACATCTTCTATGCTAGCGGATGTAAGAGCGAGTAGAAAGACGGAAATTAATGCGATTGTTGGATATGTATTAGAAGAAGCTAAGAAACAGCAACGACCAGTTCCGACACTTCAATTTTTGTTCGATGCAATAAAAGGTTTAGAAACAAGAGTATAAGTGTTATTCTTTGCTTTTACGTGAAACATTGACTACAATGTGGATTGGTGAGAGAACTGGATACGAAAGGAAGAATTATATGGAGATAAAAGAAATCTCTGTTCCGCAACAAGGTATTGTAGCGGACTATATGAACGGTAAAAAAGAGATACAGTCATGTTTTGATTATATGTTAACAGAAGATGCTTTTAAACAACGTTTACATGATTTGCGTGAAAGGGAGTTTTTCCGCCAAGATTTAGTAGCGCATTTATTAGAATATAATACAAAATTACAAGCGGGAGAATCTACACTTCAAAATGTAAAAGCGCTTGGAGATGAAAATACATATGTTGTTATAGCTGGACAACAAGCGGGGTTATTAACTGGACCGCTTTATACAATTCATAAAGTTATTTCAATTTTACAGCTTGCAAAGGAAAAGGAAGAAAGTTTAGGAGTTAAAGTTGTCCCTGTCTTCTGGATTGCGGGTGAAGACCATGATATGGATGAGATTAATCATACTTTTGTAGCGAAAAATAAAAAGATGAAAAAAACTATTTTTTATGACCGTAATCCGAAAAAGGCAAGTGCTTCTGAGTCTGAACTTTCTGTTGAAGATTGTAGAAATTGGATTGAAGAGATTTTTAAAACATACCCAGAAACAAATTTTACAAAAGATGTATTAAAATTTGTTGATGATGCTTTGAAAAAATCGAATACGTATGTAGATTTCTTTGCTCATCTTATTACGAAAATCTTTGCTAATTCTGGTTTAATCCTTGTTGATTCACATCATCCTGAATTAAGAAAGTTAGAAATTCCATTTTTCAAGCGAATTATAAGTAAGTATAAAGAGGTACAAGAGGGCCTTCGTAATCAGCAGGAAGTAATTAAAGAACTAGGATACAAACCGATTATTGAAACGAAGTCTCATGCAGTGCATATATTCATGGAAATAGATAATGAACGAGTATTGCTTGAAGAGCATCAAGGTAAGTTTGTTGGAAAGGATGGGGCGCATTCCTTTTCATACGAAGAGTTGATTGAAGAGATGGAGAGAAATCCGGCACGTTTTAGTAATAATGTTGTAACACGTCCTCTTATGCAAGAGTATGTATTTCCTACGCTCGCATTTATTGGAGGTCCAGGGGAATTAGCTTATTGGAGTGAATTACAACAAGTATTCCATACTGTCGGTTTTCAAATGCCACCTGTCGTTCCTCGTCTTACAATTACTTATGTGGAGAGAGATATAGCGACAGATTTATTCGATCTGCAATTGAGAGAAATTGATCCGTTTTTAAATGATGTCGATAAACTGCGTGAAAACTGGTTGTCTAATCAAATAGAGGAACCGATTGATGATCATTTTGAAAAGGCGAAAAAAGAAATTGCCGATATTCATACATCTTTACAGCAATTTGTAAAGAAAATAGAGCCAGGGTTAGGTGCGTTTGCAGGGAAAAACGAATTGAAAATTAATGAACAAATTGAACTGTTGGAAAGAATGTTGAAAAGAAATGTTGAGAAAAAGTATGAGGTTCAGCTAAATAAATTCCGCCGTATACAATTCGCACTTCGTCCATTAGGTGCGCCGCAAGAACGTGTGTGGAATGTATGTTATTATTTAAATCAGTTTGGTTTGGATTTCGTTGATCGTGTAATGGAAAACCCTTTTTCTTGGGACGGAAAACATCATGTTATAAAACTATAAAATCTTGCTCTTTGGAGCAGGATTTTATTTTTATTCCGTTGAATTTACTGTGAAGTGATTTTTTTCTGAATTATCAATCAAAAAATGTTAGATATGGCAATTGTGTTGGATACTTAAATATATGACAAAATAGCACAAAATGTAAACGTATTATTCGCTTTTTCGACAGTTTTTTATTTAAATTCCCGCAAAAGATGATAAAATTTAGTATATAATAAAAGAAAATAGCGATTTGTATAGTATGTTGCCTTTGTTGGTAAGTTAAATGAGTCGTTCTTTCGTATTATTTCATTCTCTAAGCGTGAAATATGTGTTTAGAGGAAGGGATACATTCAACATAATTAATTGGAAAAAGAGTAGGTGCAACAATGTTTAAACACGTAACAGTGCTTTTAAAGGAAACAGTAGACGGCTTAGATATAAAGCCAGATGGTACATATGTAGATTGTACACTGGGGGGAGGAGGACATAGTTCTTATTTATTATCCCAATTAACTGAAGGTGGAAAATTAATAGCGTTTGATCAAGATGAGATAGCGATTCAAAACGCGAAAGAAAAGTTCTCTTCATACGGTGAACAGTTTATAACAGTAAAGAGTAACTTCCGTTATTTAGCTGAAAAACTGCAGGAAATAGGTATAACAGAAGTAGATGGTATTTTATTTGATTTAGGTGTTTCATCCCCACAATTAGATACACCAGAACGAGGCTTTAGTTATCATCATGATGCACCGCTAGATATGCGGATGGATCAAGATGCCCCATTAACAGCGTATGATGTTGTAAATAGCTGGTCATATGAACAACTTGTAAGGATTTTCTTCCAATACGGTGAAGAGAAATTTTCAAAACAAATTGCAAGAAAAATTGAAGCTTATCGTGAGAATAAAGCTATTGAAACGACAGGAGAATTAGTAGAGCTAATTAAAGAAGGTATTCCGGCTCCAGCTCGTAGAACGGGTGGGCATCCTGCTAAGCGAGTGTTTCAGGCAATTCGTATAGCTGTAAATGATGAATTAAAAGTATTTGAAGAAGCATTGGAATCTGCTATTGAGATGGTTAAGCCAGGTGGAAGAGTTAGTGTTATAACATTCCATTCATTAGAAGATCGTATTTGTAAAACAACGTTTAAGCGAAATAGTACAACGCCACAATTGCCGCCAGGATTACCGATTATTCCTGATGAATTTAAGCCGAAATTAAAGCTTATTACAAGAAAACCGATTTTACCTTCTGATATAGAGCTAGAAGAAAATAATCGTGCGCGTTCTGCGAAGTTGAGAATCGCTGAAAAACGATAAAAGGGAGAGAGAGGTATGACTAATTTAGCTGTAAAGTACAAACAACAAGCGCAAGAAGAGGTGCAAATTCAAACGCCCCCACAGCAGATGGCTAAGCCGAAGGTTAAAGCGAAAATTACAAGAATCGAAAAACTGTTGTATGTAGCGTTTATTGGCTTTTTATTGTATGCCTGTGTCGCGTTTATTGGAAATAAAGCAGGCCTTTATCAAGTTAATGTAGAAGCAGCGACGATAGAAGAAAAAATTGTACAGCAGCAAAAAGAAAATCAAGAATTACAAGCTGAAGTAGAGAAGTTAAGTCGCTATGAACGAATCGCTGAAGTTGCAAAAAAACACGGGCTAGAAATTAATGCGAATAATGTGAAAGGCCTCAAATAAGGCAATAGGTGTGAAGGAACGATGAAGAAGAATATGACTAAATTTCATACCAATAAGGGAGCAGGTTATTTTATGATATTTTTCCTCCTGCTCTTTTTGCTGTTATTAGCCCGATTTTTTTACATACAATCAACAGGAACAGTTCATAATCAGGATTTAGATGCACTTGCTAAACAAAAGCATAGTAAAAAAGGAGTTCTTGAAGCGAACCGAGGAACCATTTATGATCAAAACGGTCATGTGTTAGCGCAAGACGCAAACTCTTACAAAATGGTAGCTGCACTAAAAGGTGCTAACTCAGTTGAGAATAAAGAAGATACTGCAAAGAAAATTGCAGGAGTACTTGGAAAAGGCGAAGAGGATATTTTAGCGACGTTAAATAAAGATAAAAGTCAAGTGGAATTTGGGAAGATAGGTAAGGGCTTGACGAAAGAAAAGAAAGAACAAATAGAAGCATTGAAATTGCCAGGGGTTTCTTTTATTACCGAAAATGCGAGAGTTTATCCAAATGGTGATTTCGCATCTTATGTTATAGGGCATGCGAAACCGAATGAAGATGGAATTGCAGTAGGTCAATTTGGATTAGAAAAAAGTTTGGATAAATATTTAGGAGCTTCAAATGGAGAGGTAGCTTATACAGGCGATCGTAGGGGGGTATCTCTTGACGGTGGGAAAGTGAATGTGAAGGCACCTAAAAATGGAGATAATGTATATTTGACAATGGATCAACGTATTCAAAGTTATTTAGAAGACGCGATGAAATCGGCGAGTCAACATTATGAGCCGGAAAGTTTAATTGGAATTGTGGCGGATCCGAAAACGGGGAAAATATTAGCAATGTCTAGTAAACCTAGTTATGATCCGAACATAGAGAATAATAAATACTTTTATAATGACGCAATTGCCAATGCATTTGAACCTGGATCAACAATGAAAATTTTCACGTTAGCGGCAGCTATTAATGAAGGTGTGTACAAAGGCCAAGATTATTATCAGTCCGGGACATATCAAGTCGGAAATAGGAAAATAAAAGATCATAACGGTGGTGCTGGTTGGGGCTCTATCACGTTTGATGAAGGGGTAGAGCGTTCTTCAAACGTAGCGTTTGCAATTTTAGGAGATCAAAAACTTGGTCCAGAACGTTTTCGAAAATATATTCATAGTTTTGGATTAGATGAAAAAACGAACATTGATTTATCAGGTGAAGGATCGAATACAATTTTATTTGATCAGCAAATACAACAAGTGACAACAGCTTTTGGACAAGGTTCCACTGTAACACCAATTCAGCTTGTACAAGCTGCAACGGCCATTGCAAATGATGGGAAAATGATGAAACCTTATGCAATTGATAAAATTGTAGATCCGATAACAGACAAAGTAAAATTAGAACATAAGCCAGAAGAAGTAGGAAAACCTGTTACAAAGGAAACAGCAGCGCAAGTAAGACAATTATTAGAACGTGTTGTTACATCTCCGAAAGGTACAGGGACAGCTTATAAAATTGATGGATATTCAGTTGGTGGTAAAACAGGTACAGCGCAAATTCCGGATGGAAAAGGCGGCTATATGACAGGGAGACAGAATTATATATTCTCATTCTTAGGTATGGCACCAATGGACGATCCACAACTTGTTGTGTATGTAGCTGTTAAACAGCCTAAATTAAAAGATGATGAGAACGGTGCACAACCGTTAGCTGATATTTTTAAATATGTAACAAAAAATAGTTTAGAGTATTTAAAGATTAAGCCAAATGAAGTTAAAGATCCGAAAAAACATCTGAAAGAACAACAAACTACTGTTCCGGATGTAAATGGTAAAACGATGGCTGAAGCGGGGAAAGCGATTGATAAAGCAAAACTTCGTCCAATCGTGCTAGGTGAAGGGAAAGTACAGCAACAAGTACCAAAAGCGACTGAACAAACATTAAAAGGCGACCGAGTCTTCTTGGTAGGAGATAAGCCTACAATGCCAAATATACAAGGATGGGCACTGCGTGATGTTATGAATTTAGCGAAGACATTACAGCTTAACTTGAAACCTTCTGGTACAGGATACGTAACAGAACAAAGTGTGGCGGAAGGAACATTATTACAACCTGGTACAGAATTAGGTGTCACACTCGTACCGCCACTCGAACCACAGCAAGAAGCAGAAAAGCCGTAATGGTAAAAGAGAATAAGTTCTAATTAAATAAGTACAAGCATATATTGGAACAAGCTAGGCGTAAGGGAGGCTTGTTCCAATATGCGTGTATCAAATGTAACAGTTAGAAAACGACTTATTTTTATACTTATATCAGGTATACTTATTTTCACGATTATCGATATTCGTCTTGGATATGTGCAATTTTTTCTTGGGAATATGTTAACGGATCGTGCGAAAGATTCATGGAGTCGTAATATTACTTTCGAACCCGAGCGTGGGAAAATTTTAGACCGAAATGGTGTGGAACTTGCCACGAATAAAAGTGCTCCAACTGTCTTTGTTGTACCGAGGCAAATTGAAAAACCAGCGGAGACTGCAGAGAAGTTAGCTGCAGTATTAGGTGTGGAAAAAGATGAGATTTATAAAAGGATTACAAAAAAAGAATCGATTGTAAGGTTAGATAAAGGCGGAAGGAAAATATCACATGACAAAGCGAAAGAAGTACGAGGATTAAGTCTGAAGGGCGTGTATATCGCAGAGGATTCTATCCGGTACTATCCGTTTGGAAACTTTTTATCACATGTATTAGGTTTTGCAGGTAGCGATAACCAAGGTCTTATGGGACTAGAAAAATATTATGATAAAGAGCTAAATGGGGACAAAGGTCATGTGCGTTTTTTTGCAGATGCGAAAGGACAAAGGATGCCTAATGTTGGTGATGATTTCAAAAAGCCAGAAGCCGGTTTAAATTTAGGATTAACAATCGATGCGCGTATTACAAGGATTATGGAAAGAGAAATGAATATTGCGGAGTCAACTTATAATCCTGACGGTATGATTGCGATTGCAATGAACCCTAAAAATGGTGAAGTTTTAGGGATGTCTAGTCGACCGAGTTTTGACCCAGCGGATTTTCAAAGTGTCTCTCCAGAAGTGTATAACAGAAATCTACCTGTATGGAGTACGTATGAGCCTGGTTCAACATTTAAGATCATTACATTAGCTGCAGCATTGAATGAAAATTTAGTAGACTTAGAGAAGGATACGTTTTATGATGATGGAGCAGCTGAAGTAGGTGGAGCTAGATTGAAATGCTGGAAAGCAGGAGGTCATGGCAGTCAAACGTTTTTAGAAGTCGTTCAAAACTCATGTAACCCGGGATTTATTGAACTTGGTGATCGCCTTGGTAAAGACCGATTATTTAAATACATTCGTAATTTTGGTTTTGGGCAGAAGACTGGAATTGACTTGCAAGGTGAAGGCAGTGGGATTTTATTTAATTTAGATAAAGTTGGTCCAGTAGAGCAAGCAACAACTTCATTCGGCCAAGGAGTTTCTGTTACGCCGATTCAACAAGTAGCAGCTGTAGCGGCGGCTGTAAATGGTGGAACATTGTATCAGCCGTATATAGCTAAGGAGTTTATTGATCCGAAAAATAATCAAGTTGTTAGTAAAAAGACACCTGTTGAGAAAAGAAAAGTTATTTCCAAGGAAACTTCAGAAAAAGTTCGTTATGCATTAGAGAATGTTGTAGCGAAAGGTTCTGGTAAAGGTGCTTATATTGATGGATATCGCGTAGGTGGAAAAACGGGTACTGCTCAAAAGGTGAAGGATGGTAAATATTTAGAGAATAATTATATAGTATCTTTTATCGGATTTGCTCCAGCGGATGATCCAGAGATTGTTGTGTATGTAGCTGTTGATAATCCAAAAGGGGTTACACAGTTTGGTGGAGTGGTAGCAGCTCCGATTGTCGGGAATATCCTTCGAGATGCGCTTCCTGTTATGGGAGTGAAACCGAGAAAAGAACAAGTTGAGAAAGAATATAAATGGGGCGATACACCAACTGTGGAAGTTCCGAATTTAATTGGAATGAAAAAGAAAGACTTACAAACACAACTCGTCGATTTGAAGCTTGATATAAGTGGAGATGGAGAGAAAGTAATTAAACAATCACCAGAAGCGGGAGCTAAAGTAAAAGAAGGCTCAAAAATTAGAATTTACTTCGGGAATTAAAGGTAACATAGTACGTTTTATGGTACAATTGGTGGAAGTGAGTTCTTTATAGAACAGTTACTTAATTTGAGACAGTAAGTGTCTCATTCATAAATAGGTCAGTAGCACTTACCTCCTTATATAGGAGGTAATGTGTTGCTTACTGAAAAAAGATAAATAAACAATGTAGAGAGGGTTTAGTGAAATGAAGTTGCATACACTTGTATCATGTTTGCATGATTTTCCAGTTGTTCCAAAAGAAAATCCAGAAATCACATCTATAGAAGCTGATTCACGTAAAGTGAAAGAGGGAAGCTTATTTGTATGTATGAAAGGATATACGGTTGATAGCCATGATTTTGCTAAGCAAGCAGCGGCACAAGGAGCGGCTGCTATTGTTGCGGAAAGACCAATTGATGTTGACGTTCCAGTTGTACTTGTGAAAAATACTTTTCGTTCGTTAGCGGTTTTAGCTGATTATTTTTATGGTCAACCGACACACAAGTTACATTTAATCGGAATTACAGGTACAAATGGAAAGACAACAACATCGCATATTATGGATGAGATTATGCGAGCACATGGTCATAAAACAGGGCTAATTGGAACGATTAATATGAAAATCGGTGATGAAACATTTGAGGTGAAAAATACAACACCAGATGCACTAACACTTCAACAGACGTTTTCAAAAATGGTTGAACAAGGTGTGGACAGCACGGTAATGGAAGTTTCGTCACATGCGTTAGATCTTGGTCGTGTACACGGATGTGATTACGATGTAGCGGTGTTTACGAATTTAACACAAGATCATTTAGACTATCATAAAACGATGGAAGAATATAAACATGCAAAAGGGTTACTATTTGCACAGCTTGGCAATAGTTATAACCATAATCGTGAAAAGTACGCTGTGCTGAATAGCGATGATAATGTAACAGAAGAGTATATGAGAAGTACTGCAGCAACAGTTGTAACATATGGTATTGATACAACAAGTGACATTATGGCAAAAAATATCGTTATGACGAGTGGCGGGACTACATTTACGCTTGTCACACCATATGAAAGTGTAAATGTTACGATGAAATTAATAGGTAAATTTAATGTATATAACGTACTTGCAGCAACAGCAGCAGGACTTGTTTCGGGTGTGAAATTAGAAACAATCATTGCTGTTATAAAAGAACTAGCTGGGGTTCCAGGGCGTTTTGAAGTTGTTGATGGAGGACAAAATTATACAGTTATTGTTGATTACGCACATACGCCGGATAGTTTAGAAAATGTATTAAAAACTGCAAAACAATTTGCAAAAGGTGATGTGTATTGTATCGTTGGTTGTGGCGGCGATAGGGACCGAACGAAGAGACCGATAATGGCAAGTGTTGCAACAAAATATGCAACTCATGCAATTTACACATCAGATAATCCAAGAAGTGAAGATCCAGCGGCTATTTTAGATGATATGGTACATGGTGCAAGTGGGAAAAATTATGAAGTGATTATTGATAGAAAAGAAGCGATACACCATGCAATCACTAAAGCGAAAGCAGATGATATCATTATTATTGCTGGTAAGGGTCATGAAACGTATCAAATTATTGGTAAAGAAGTTCATCATTTTGATGATCGTGAAGTTGCTAAAGAAGCAATTAAAGGGCGTTTAAGCAACGAAGAGTAACAACGTGAGAGGAGGACTACATGTGCTTGAGCAAGGTTTATTAGTAACGGCTGGGGTAGCATTCTTAATTTCTGTTGCCCTTTCGCCATTGTTTATTCCATTTTTAAGAAAATTAAAGTTCGGACAGAGTATTCGTGATGAGGGACCAAAGTCACATCAAAAAAAATCAGGGACACCGACAATGGGTGGTATCGTCATATACGTATCTATGATGGTAACTTCACTTATTATGGCGATTAAGTTTAATTATTTAGGTGCAGAGGTTTCGTTATTACTATTAGTGACGTTTGGTTACGGCTTGATTGGATTTTTAGATGACTACATAAAGGTGGTTAAGAAGAGAAATCTTGGTTTAACATCAAAACAAAAATTAGTAGGTCAGCTTGTTATTGCTATTGCATTCTTTTTAATTGGAAAAGGGCAAGCGTTCCACACATACATCATGATTCCGGGAACGGATGTTAAGTTTGAATTAGGTTGGGCGTATTTCGTACTTGTACTATTTATGCTTATTGGTGGATCAAATGCAGTTAACTTAACTGACGGTTTAGATGGTTTATTATCAGGAACAGCTGCTATTGCATTTGGAGCATTTAGTATTATTGCTGTGGCACAAGAGCAATTTGGAGTGGCGATATTCTGTATGGCAGTTGTAGGAGCTGTACTTGGATTTTTAGTATTCAATGCGAATCCAGCAAAAGTGTTTATGGGAGATACAGGTTCATTAGCTTTAGGTGGAGCCATTGCAGCTGTAGCGATTTTATTAAAACAAGAATTGCTACTTGTAATTATCGGCGGAGTATTCGTAATGGAAACTTTATCGGTTATCATTCAGGTCATTTCATTTAAAACAACAGGAAAACGTGTCTTTAAAATGAGTCCATTACACCATCATTATGAATTATGTGGTTGGTCAGAGTGGCGTGTTGTTGTGACGTTTTGGTCTGCAGGATTTTTATTAGCTGTGTTAGGAATTTATATCGGGGTGTGGATGTAATTGAAAACTGTAACTGAATTTCAAAATAAGAATATTCTTGTATTAGGCATTGCAAAAAGTGGTTATGCAGCAGCTACATTGTTACAAAAGTTAGGGGCAAATGTTATTGTAAATGACGGAAAGCCTTTAGCAGAGAATGTACTTGCTGCAGAATTACAAGCAAAAGGAATGGACGTTGTATGCGGTGGTCATCCTTTAGAATTATTAGAGAGAAATATTTCTCTTGTAGTAAAAAATCCAGGAATCCCGTATTCTAATCCAATATTAGTTGCTGCGAAAGAAAAGCAAATTCCGATTGTTACGGAAGTTGAATTAGCATATCGTATTTCAGAAGCACCATTTGTTGGGATTACGGGGTCTAACGGTAAAACGACGACGACAATGCTGACATTTGAAATGCTAAAAGAAGGACAAAAGCATCCTGTAATTGCAGGGAACATTGGCACTGTAGCATGTGAAGTAGCACAGGATGCAAAAGAAAATGAAGTTGTAGTTACAGAACTTTCATCATTTCAATTGATGGGAGTAGAATTGTTCCAACCTAAAATTGCTGCGTTTTTAAATTTATTTGAGGCCCACTTAGATTATCATGGGACGAAGAAAGAATATGGTTTAGCGAAAGCAAATATTTTTAAAAACCAAACAGAAAATGATTATAGTGTAATAAATGCGGATGATGCAGATGTGATGGCTTTGTCTGCGTATTCTAAAGGTCAAAAAATCCTGTTTTCGACAACGAAAGAAATTGAAGATGGCGCGTGTATAAAAGATAACGCTCTTTATTTCAAAGGTGAAAAAGTTGTTGAAGTAAGCGATATCGTTTTACCTGGTCAACATAATTTAGAAAATATTTTAGCTGCGATGAGTATTGCGAAATTATTAGGTACTTCTAATGAAGCAATTACGGTCGTGTTAAAACGTTTTACGGGTGTAAAACATCGTTTAGAATATGTAACAACGATTAACAACCGTAAGTTTTATAATGATTCAAAAGCAACGAATATGTTAGCGACTGAGAAAGCACTATCTGCGTTTACACAACCGATTGTGTTACTAGCAGGTGGGCTTGATCGCGGAAATGAATTCGATGATTTAATTCCGTATTTCAAAAATGTAAAAGCGATTGTAACATTTGGACAAACAGCTCCTAAACTAGTAAGAGCGGCAGAAAAAGCGGGATTAGATATAATTGAAAGTGTCGATACTTTAGATGAAGCAGTGGTGAAAGCTTATGCTCATTCTCAAGATGGCGATGTCGTTCTTCTTTCTCCAGCGTGTGCAAGCTGGGATCAATTTAAAACATTTGAAGAAAGAGGAGACATTTTTATACAAGCTGTGCATAAACTTATATAAAGTAAATCAAAACATCAGTAGGCTAACACCTACTGATGTTTTGTTACATAGGGCAAAAGTTTCTGCCTAAAGAGGTGGTGTTTGTGGGTAATGAAGAAAACGCCTGATTTTATTCTCATCATCGTAACACTTTCATTGTTGACAATCGGAATGATTATGGTTTATAGTGCGAGTGCAGTTTGGGCCTCTTATAAAATGGGGGACTCATTCTTTTTTGCAAAAAGACAATTACTGTTTGCGGGTCTTGGTGTAGTAGCTATGTTTTTTATTATGAAAATTGATTATTGGGTGTGGCGTACGTATTCAAAAGTGATTTTGCTAGTTTGCTTCATTCTTCTTATTCTCGTTCTTATTCCTGGAGTAGGTCTTGTTCGAGGAGGAGCACGAAGTTGGATTGGAATCGGAGCATTTTCGATTCAACCGTCAGAATTTATGAAGTTTGCGATGATTATTTTCTTGGCAAAGTTTTTAGCAGAACGGCAAAAATTGATTACATCTTTTAAACGTGGTTTATTACCGGCCCTTAGTTTTGTGTTTCTTGCTTTTGGGATGATTATGTTACAGCCAGACCTTGGGACAGGAACGGTAATGGTTGGGACATGTATCATTATGATATTCATTTCGGGAGCGAGGGTCTTTCACTTTGCAATGTTTGGTTTGATTGGTGTAGCAGGATTTGTAGGGTTAATTGCATCAGCACCGTATCGAATGAAACGCATTACATCATATTTAGATCCGTGGTCAGATCCGCTCGGGAGTGGATTTCAAATTATCCAATCATTACTTGCAATTGGACCTGGTGGATTATTTGGGCTTGGACTTGGACAAAGTAGACAAAAATTTCTTTATTTACCTGAACCACAAACTGACTTTATATTTGCGATCTTATCCGAGGAATTAGGTTTTATTGGTGGTTCATTTGTGTTATTATTATTTAGTCTATTATTATGGCGCGGGATTCGTATCGCATTAGGAGCGCCAGATTTATATGGTACGTTTTTAGCAGTAGGTATTGTGGCGATGATTGCGATTCAAGTAATGATTAATGTTGGTGTTGTAACAGGACTGATGCCTGTTACGGGTATTACCTTGCCGTTTTTAAGTTATGGTGGATCAAGTTTGACTTTAATGTTAATGGCAGTAGGTGTATTATTAAATATAAGTCGCCATTCTCGCTACTAAACCCTGTTTATAAGACAGGGTTTTTCGTATGTGTGTAAAAATGCAATATGTATATAGAAATAAGTATAATGGAAATAAGAAAAGAGAAGCGGAGGAGTTAGTAGTGCGTGTATTAGTGAGTGGTGGGGGTACTGGTGGTCATATTTATCCAGCTCTTGCTTTAATTAGAGAAATAAAAAAGTTAAATCCAGAAGCGAGATTTTTATATATTGGTACGGAAAATGGACTAGAGAGTACAATCGTTCCAAAAGCAGGTATACCATTTCAATCTATTGTTATAAGTGGATTTAAACGAAAAATATCATTAGATAATGTGAAAACAGTAATGCGTTTTCTAAAAGGTGTACAGGATAGTAAACGATACATTCGTCGTTTTAATCCGGATATCGTAATTGGAACGGGTGGATATGTATGTGGACCAGTTGTATACGCTGCAGCCAAATTAGGTATTCCAACTATTGTACATGAACAAAATAGTGTACCAGGTGTAACGAACAAGTTTTTAAGCCGTTATGTTGATAAAGTTGCTGTTTGTTTTGAAGCAGCTATAGAGCATTTTCCAGAGTCAAAAGTGGTAATGACAGGTAATCCACGAGCATCAGAGGTAATGGATCAAAATGGAATGAAGGGGAAACGTTCAGTTGGGCTTTCTCTTCCTAAAAAGTCTGTACTTATATTTGGTGGAAGTCGTGGGGCTAGACCGATTAACGATGCCTTCGTTGAAGCAATTGAACAGTTTGGGAACAAAAGCTACGAAATACTATATGTAACGGGTGAAGTACATTATGATAAAGTGATGGAAGCCGTGAAGCAAAAAGGGAACCCAAGCAATGTTATTATTAAGCCGTTCATTCATAATATGCCAGAGGTACTAACTGGTGTAGACCTTGTTGTTTCAAGGGCTGGGGCAACAACACTTGCAGAATTAACAGCGTTAGGAAAACCAAGTGTGTTAATACCGAGTCCGTATGTAACAAATAATCATCAGGAAAAGAATGCACGTTCAGTTGTTGATAAAGGAGCGGCAAAAATGTTACTTGAAAAAGATTTAACAGCTGAAACGTTTATTCGTGATATTGATGAGATTTTATTGAATGCACAAACATTACAAAATATGAAGCTAGCGGCTAAGCAACTAGGTATTCCAGATGCAGCAAATAAGCTGTATGAAGTAATGAATAAGCTTGTAAAAAAATAAAGTGAGGCTTTAATTAGTGGGGAGTGATTCTCTCTCGTTGATTATTATCTTTCACTAATCGGATGTTTACTGACATCCTGATTCCGCCTAATTTCTTTGTTATCGCCGAATTTTGATTTAGGAGCTGTACTGCCCGTAAATAGCGGGATAACGTTAGATGAACGCCCTGCATATTATTGTCATAAGGAGACTTAATATGGGGGAGATTGTCTATGGAACAATTAGTAAATGAGCTTATAGAAGCAGACGTTGGTCGTGTTTTAGTTAACGAGCCGTTAGCACGTTATACAACTATGAAAATAGGTGGACCAGCGGATATTTTAATTGTGCCAAAGCATGTAGCCGGTATTGAAAAAACATTACAGTTAGTAAAGCAATACAAAACGAAGTGGACTGTAATTGGTCGCGGTTCAAACCTTCTTGTATCTGATCAAGGCATAGAAGGTGTTGTTATTCGTTTAGGAGAAGGATTAGATCACTTAGAGGTCGAAAAACATAAGGTAAGAGTTGGTAGTGGATATCCTCTTATTAAATTGTCAACTTTACTTAGTCGTCAAGGGTTAGCTGGATTGGAGTTTGCGAGCGGTATTCCAGGAAGTGTCGGTGGTGCAGTATATATGAATGCAGGTGCACATAAATCGGATATATCGAGTGTATTATCGAAGGCTCTCATTCTGTTTGAAGACGGTACAATTGCCTGGTTAACGAATAAAGAACTGGAGTTTTCTTATCGGTCATCTGTATTGCAAACGAAACGTCCTGGTATTGTTTTAGAGGCGGAGTTTCAATTACAGGCGGGAAAACGTGAAGAAATTGTACGTAGCATGCAAAATAATAAAGACTACCGCCGTGAAACGCAACCATGGAATCATCCGTGTGCAGGAAGTATATTTCGGAATCCAATCCCACATTTTGCAGGAGATTTAGTAGAAAAAGCAGGGCTTCGTGGTTATAGGATTGGTGGAGCTCAAATTTCTGAAATGCATGGCAATTTTATTGTTAATACCGGGGGAGCTTCAGCGCAAGATGTATTGTCTTTAATTGAATTAATAAAACATACAATTAAGGATAAATTTGATGTAGATATGCACACAGAAGTAGAAATCATTGGAAGATAACGGTTATTCGTTCCGCTCATTATCATTTATGTTATAATAAGAAGATAAGAACGGCATGAGGAACATGCCGTTCTTTATGTTACATAGGGGGATCGTACATGAATAATAGTAAAGTGATTAAACTACAAGATCGTGTACCAAAATTGAAAAATCAAAAGAAAAAAAACAAAAAAAATGTTAATCATCGATTGATTTTATACATATCAATTTTATTTTTATTAGTGCTCTTTTTAATTTATTTTCGGTCTCCGCTTAGTAATATAAAAAAGATTAGTGTGTTTGGAAATCACTATATGACGGATGAGCAAGTAATGAAGGATTCAGGCGTGACATATGATACAAGTTATTTCCGAGTGACAGCACATAAAGCTGAAGAAAACTTAACGAAGCGAAAAGAAATTAAAGCAGTAAATGTAAAAAAACGTTTTCCAAACAAGATTGATATTCATATCGAAGAATATTTAACGATTGGTTATATAAATAAAGAGGGAAAATTACAACCGTTATTAGAAAATGGAAAAACGCTTGATGTACTACCTAATGGAAAACTTCCTGTTGCAGCACCGATTTTCGAACCTTTTAAAGAAGAGAAAATGAAGGAGTTAATCGCTGAACTAGAAAAATTAACACCAGCTATTTTAAAATCTATTTCGGAGATTCGCTATTCACCAACGAATGCGAATGAAGATCATCTTACTTTATATATGAATGAAGGTTATGAAGTGAGCACTACGATTCAAAATTTCGCAAAACGTATGGAAGCCTATCCACTTATTTTAAAAACAATTGAGCCAGGTAAGAAGGTATTAATTGACTTAGAAGTAGGTGCATATACGAAAGAATTAGGTGCGGAAGAAAAAAAAGAATAGAATGGTAGTTTTCGTTGCTCATAGCAGAAAAAACGAAACGAATGTTCTATTATATGTATACGAATTTAGAAGAATGGTTCATTTGATGAAAAATATGTAAAAATTCTTAGATTCATACTAGTATTGGTACAAGTTTCACTTTTCTATGAGTACATCTTAGTGTAGACTTATACTTGGCGGTAAACTTTACACTCGAAATAGAATTATTTCAAGATAAGCAGTTATTCATAGTTTACTGCGATATTCTTAATTGAATGCTAAATAAAAATAAGAAAAATATAGGGTTAAAAAAGGGAAACGTATAAAGACGTTGAATATTTTTCTTATAAATAGTAAAGTTGCGATTGTTGTTCCATATATTGAGTTGTATGGTATAAATAAAGAAGGAGGTGCCAAAGAATGAACAGCAATGAAATATATGTTAGTCTTGACATCGGTACATCCAATGTTAAAGTCATCATTGGTGAAATGGTTAATGACAGCTTAAACATTATTGGTGTTGGAAATGTAAAATCAAATGGTTTAAAGAAGGGATCGATAGTTGATATAGACGAGACTGTTCGATCAATTAAAAAAGCAATTGAACAAGCTGAGCGCATGGTGGGAATCCACATTGAGCAAGTTGTAGTAGGTGTCAATGCAAACCAGGTACAGCTACTTCCTTGTCACGGAGTAGTCGCTGTTTCAAATGAAGATCGTGAAATCGGGAATGAAGATGTCTTACGCGTTCTAGATGCAGCACAAGTTGTGTCAATTGCTCCAGAACGTGAGTTTATTGATGTGGTACCTCGACAGTTCATCGTAGACGGTCTTGACGAGATTAACGATCCACGCGGGATGATCGGTGTAAGATTAGAAATGGAAGGTACACTTATTACAGGCTCGAGAACTTTACTACATAACCTACTTCGTTGTGTAGAAAAAGCAGGTCTTGAAATTGTTGATATTTGTCTTCAACCTTTAGCGGCTGCAACAGTTGCTATATCTTCAGATGAAAAAAATAGAGGAGTAGCCCTTGTTGATATGGGGGGAGGATCTACAACTCTATCTATTTTTAAAGATGGAGAGTTACAAGCGACGAGCGTATTACCATTAGGTGGAGACCATATAACGAAAGATATTGCGATTGGGTTGAAAACTTCAACAGAAAATGCAGATCAAATTAAGTTGAAATATGGACATGCTTTTTATGATACAGCATCTGAAGAAGAGATGTTTACGGTTCCTATTATGGGAAGTGATCAAACAGAACAATATTCTCAGTTGGAATTATCGGATATAATAGAGGCTCGTGTAGAGGAAATTTTAATGTTTGTTCAAGATGAAGTGCGTAAGTTAGGAGTAAAGCAAGTGGCTTCTGGTTATGTACTAACTGGCGGAATTGCTTCTATGCCAGGTGTTCTTGATCTTGCATATGATATTTTACATGAAAATGTTCGTGTAGCAACTCCTGATTATATTGGTGTGCGTGAGCCCCAATATACAAGTGGAGTTGGATTAATTAAACATTCTTATCAAAAAGCTAAATTACGTGGGAAAAATGTGCAGGAAAAGCAAGAGCATTTTGAACCAGCACCAGCACCAGCACCAACGCCGGTACAACAGCAACCCGCGAAACAAAAAACTCGTAATCAAAACAATAATAATCAAAATGATGACCGCATGATGTCAAAAGTAAAACGTGTATTCCGTTATTTATGGGATTAAAATTGGACACGAAAAATGAGGTTCTAGGGGGATTTCGACATGTTAGAGTTTGATACTACTCAAGATCAATTAGCGAATATAAAAGTTATCGGTGTCGGCGGTGGCGGAAACAATGCTGTAAACCGTATGATTGAACACGGTGTACAAGGTGTAGACTTTATCGCTGTGAACACTGATGCACAAGCATTAAATCTATCAAAAGCTGAAACAAAAATGCAAATTGGTGGAAAATTAACGCGTGGACTTGGTGCAGGCGCAAACCCTGAAGTAGGGAAAAAAGCTGCAGAAGAAAGTAAAGAACAGATCCAAGAAGCACTTCGTGGTGCGGATATGGTCTTCGTAACTGCCGGTATGGGCGGTGGAACTGGAACTGGTGCAGCTCCAGTTGTTGCTCAAGTTGCAAAAGAATTAGGTGCTTTAACAGTTGGTGTTGTAACACGTCCATTTACTTTTGAAGGACGTAAGCGTGCGACGCAAGCAGCATCTGGTATTGCAGCATTTAAAGAAAATGTAGATACTCTTATTGTAATTCCAAACGATCGCTTATTAGAGATTGTTGATAAAAATACGCCAATGTTAGAAGCATTCCGTGAAGCTGATAACGTATTACGTCAAGGTGTTCAAGGTATTTCGGATTTAATTGCAACGCCAGGTTTAATTAACTTAGACTTTGCAGACGTAAAGACAATTATGTCTAATAGAGGTTCTGCTTTAATGGGTATTGGTTCTGGTAACGGGGAAAATCGTGCTGCAGAAGCTGCGAAAAAAGCGATTTCTAGTCCATTACTAGAAACATCTATTGATGGAGCTCAAGGTGTTATCATGAACATTACGGGTGGCGCTAACTTAAGCTTATATGAAGTACAAGAAGCGGCAGATATCGTAGCTTCAGCTTCAGATCCAGAAGTAAATATGATCTTCGGTTCTGTTATTAACGAAGGATTAAAAGATGATATCGTTGTAACTGTAATTGCAACTGGTTTTGATGATAGCATTGCAACTCAACCACCAAAACCAATTATTCGTCCGAATGCGAACCACACGCAACAACAGCAACAACCAGTAGCTCAACCTTCAAAACAACGTGAAGTAAAACGTGAAATGAAGCGTGAAGAGCCAGTTGTACATGAGCGTCATTCAGATTCAGATGATATCGATATTCCAGCATTTTTACGTAACCGTCGTAGACGATAAAAAAAGGAGCTTTCATGCTCCTTTTTTGTTTTTTAAATGGAAAAGACCTGCTAAGCAGGTCTTTTTTTTTTATTTGGTATATTTTGTTGGTGAAAATAAGAGTATATCATTCTATGAATTTGTACTTTTATTTTTTACCGACAGATTATGTCTAGAAATCACAAAATAACAAAAAAACACCTCCGCAAATTGACACACTTTCCTATTGGATATGCATTATACTAGTCTCAACTTGAAAAAAGAGGTGAATTGTTTGGTTGTTTACGCCGACGTTGTTTGGTTGTTAAACGCCTGCATTGATTTTCTTTTGCTTTTATTAACAGCTACCGTGTTAAAAAAGAAAATCAAAAAATGGAGGCTTGTGTTAGGGGCATTTATAGGTTCAACTATTGTTATTTTTGCCTTTACTCCTTTTGCTTCTATGATGACACATCCAATTATGAAACTACTGTACTCGTTACTTATTGTGTATACAGCATTTGGGTTTACAACATTTAGAAATTATGCACAAACTGTTTTTACTTTTTACTTTGTAACCTTTATGGTTGGCGGAGGATTAATTGGAACTCATTTCTTTTTGCAAACGAATGAAATGGTAAATGGATTGGTTCAATCTCAGTCAATTTCTTACGGTGATCCAATTAGTTGGTTATTTGTTATTTTTGGTTTTCCAGTAATTTATTATTTTTCTAAAAAGCGTATTGAAAGCGTAGAGGTCACGAAAATACACTATGATCAAATTGTGAAAGTAAAAATTCAATTAGCAGAAGAAGAACTAGAACTGGCAGGTCTTATTGACAGTGGGAACCAACTTTATGACCCATTAACAAAAACACCCGTTATGATTATGCATGTTTCATCATTAGAACATTGCTTACCATCTTGGTTAACAGAACAAATTTATTCCAAAACAGAAATTCCTCAAATACCAGAAAATGATTCTGGTTGGGCGACAAAATTACGCTTAATTCCTTTCCGTGCAGTAGGAGTAGAGAGTCAATTTTTGTGGGCAATTAAGCCTGACAGTGTGCAAGTTGACCATGAAGGTAGTTCTATTGTTGTAAACAAAGTATTAATTGGATTAAATACACAACAGCTTTCTACTAATGGGGAGTATCAATGTATTGTGCATCCAAAAATGTTGATTTCGCAAAAAATGGTAATCGCTTAATAATGAGAGGCGGGATAATATGATGAAATTAAAATTTTATTTAGTATACCTTTGGTATAAAGTATTGCTGAAATTAGGAATTAAGACCGATGAAATTTATTATATTGGTGGAAGTGAAGCGTTGCCACCACCGTTAACAAAAGAAGAAGAGGAAGTTCTTTTGAATAAATTGCCAAAAGGAGATCAGGCAGCAAGGTCATTACTTATTGAACGTAACTTAAGGCTCGTTGTATATATAGCAAGAAAGTTTGAAAATACAGGGATAAATATTGAAGATTTGATTAGTATAGGAACAATCGGCCTTATTAAAGCGGTAAATACATTTAATCCAGAAAAGAAAATAAAATTAGCAACATATGCATCGCGTTGTATAGAAAATGAAATTTTAATGCATTTACGTCGAAATAACAAAAATCGTTCGGAAGTTTCTTTTGATGAACCACTAAACATTGATTGGGATGGGAATGAACTGTTATTGTCTGACGTGTTAGGTACAGATGATGATATTATTACAAAAGATTTAGAAGCTACTGTAGATCGTCACCTTTTAATGAAAGCATTACACCAATTAAATGATCGTGAAAAACAAATTATGGAACTTCGGTTTGGGCTTGCTGGAGGAGAGGAAAAGACGCAAAAAGATGTGGCTGATATGCTTGGGATTTCACAGTCATACATTTCGCGTTTAGAAAAAAGAATTATAAAAAGATTACGAAAAGAATTTAATAAAATGGTGTAAAGAATAAGACCAGCCGTTATGTAGGCTGGTCTTATTCTATTTAGTTGTATTAGGAAAGATAATTTAAATAACAAATCGTGAAAAAACCACATGCATAAAATCCCCTTCAAAGGAAATACTTTACACTGTACAGCAACTCCCGATAGGAGGGAACACTTTGACGAGAAACAAAGTAGAAATTTGCGGTGTTGATACAGCTAAACTTCCAGTATTAAAAAATGAAGAGATGCGTAAATTATTTCGTGAAATGCAAAGTGGAGAGATAAGCGCAAGAGAAAAATTAGTGAATGGAAACTTACGTCTTGTACTGAGCGTCATCCAAAGATTTAATAACAGAGGAGAATATGTTGACGATTTATTTCAAGTTGGTTGCATCGGACTTATGAAATCAATTGATAATTTTGATTTAGGCCAAAATGTAAAATTTTCAACGTATGCTGTGCCGATGATTATTGGGGAAATACGCAGATATTTGCGTGATAATAATCCGATTCGCGTATCGCGCTCATTGCGAGATATTGCGTATAAAGCTTTGCAAGTAAGAGAAAAGTTGATTGCAGAAAATTCAAAAGAACCAACAGCAATGGATATTGCAAAAGTGCTAGAAGTAACTCATGAAGAGATAGTATTTGCTTTAGATGCAATTCAAGATCCAGTTTCATTATTTGAACCGATTTATAATGATGGGGGAGATCCTATCTTTGTTATGGATCAGTTAAGTGATGAAAAACAAAAGGACGAGCAGTGGGTTGAAGAATTAGCATTGAAAGAAGGAATGAAGCGTTTAAATGATAGAGAGAAAATGATTATTAGAAAACGTTTCTTCCAAGGAAAGACACAGATGGAAGTTGCAGAAGAAATTGGGATTTCCCAAGCGCAAGTATCACGTTTAGAGAAGTCAGCCATTAAACAAATGAATAAAACGATTCAAGGATAAGGTCTCACCAATTATGGTGAGACCTTTTTATATGTAATATGGTTTGTGCTCATAGTAGGGGATTTGTGTTCATATAATGAAACTAGCATGGTGTTTCGTGTAGGTGGCTTCCTGTAAATATGAGAAACAGTTTCCAATTTGTCATATAAGGGAGAGGATAAAAATGGTGATACGAATTTCAGAGTTACAGATGAAGGATGTTATAAATATTTCAGATGGAAAAAGGATTGGGAATATTGGAGATATTGAAATTGATATGAACACAGGGAAAATTTGTTCTGTTATTATTTCCAAACAGACACGTATGCTAGGTATTTTTGGAAAAGATGTTGAGATTGTAATTCCTTGGAAGGAAATTGTGAAAATTGGGGAAGATGTCATACTTGTAAGAGTAAATCCTGTTAATTCTGTAACAGAATCAATACAAACACCGACAATTTCATAAAGAATATTACAAATTCCTCTTTTTTTTCTGTTAGGATTATGAAAAAATAAAAGTATGGTAAAATAGACAGGAAGTACCATGCTTTTTTCTGTTATTTTAATTAAAAGGAGCCGCTTTATTATGAGAGAACCATTTAAATATGTGGACGGTATACTGTATTTACAAGCGTGGAAAGAACTTGGAAACATTACTGCTGGATTTACGACAAAAGATGGTGGGATAAGTACGGGCTCCTTTCATGCGATGAATTTAGGATTACATGTGAATGATATCGTGGAGAACGTTCATGAAAACAGACGCATTTTAGCAAATAAGTTACAAAAACCATTAGAAAATTGGATTTGCTCTGAACAAGTTCATGCTCATCATGTTGAAAAAGTAGGGCAACAGGAAAAGGGAAGTGGTGTCTATTCATATGAGGACGGCATTTCAAAAACAGATGGCATTTATACGAGTAATGAAGATGTTCTGTTAACGTCTTGTTACGCGGATTGTGTTCCGCTCTATTTTTATGCACCATCACATGGTATGATAGGACTTGCGCATGCTGGATGGAAAGGCACTGTACAAGAGATTGCAAAGGAAATGATTCAAAAGTGGAATGCAGAAGGTATTTCAAGTGATGAAATTCATGTTGCAATTGGGCCGTCGATCGGATCTTGTTGTTATGTTGTGGATGATCGTGTATTAACAGCAGCACAGGAAGTAGTTAGGGGTGCTGTTCCTCATCAAAAAATTTCTGACGGGCAGTACGCAATTAATTTAAAAGAAATTAATCGTATATTATGTGTACAAGCAGGCATAAAAGAAGAGCATATTGTAATGTCATCTCTTTGTACAAGCTGTGAAGAGCAACTATTTTTCTCTCATCGTCGTGATCAAGGTAAGACAGGAAGAATGTTGAGTTTCATAGGTTTTAAGGAGGAAGAAAGCAAGTGACAGTACAAGAAAATTTAGAAATTGTAAACGAAGCTATTAAAGAATCTTGCGCTCGAGCTGGACGTTCGTTGCAAAATATTAAACTTGTTGCAGTTACAAAAACTGTAGGGATTGAAAAAACAAACGAAGTAATTGAAGCTGGAGTTATCGATTTAGGTGAAAATAGAAATGAAGGTTTCTTACAGAAATACGAGCATTTCGGTTCAAAAGTTAATTGGCACTTTATTGGCTCATTACAAACGAGAAAAGTAAAAGAAATCATTAATGAAATTGATTATTTACATTCGTTAGATCGTCTTTCACTGGCGAAAGAAATTCAGAAACGTGCTGATAAGAAAGTGAAATGCTTTATTCAAGTGAAAACCTCATCTGAAGAATCGAAGCAAGGATTGGCAATAGAAGAGGTTGTTTCTTTTATTCAAAGTTTGCAAGAATTCGATAAAATTGAAGTGGTTGGACTAATGACGATGGCTCCATTTACAGAAGAAGAGGAAGAAATCAGACGCTGTTTTAAGGAATTACGTATGCTGCAAACAGAGGTGCAGGAGCTAGAGTTATTACATGCGCCATGTAAAGAATTATCAATGGGAATGTCCAACGATTACAAGATTGCAATTGAAGAAGGGGCTACATATATTCGTTTGGGAACGATTTTAGTAGGAAAAGCGTAAAAGGAAGGAGAATCTTATTATGAGTTGGTCAAAAGTAAAATACTTCTTTTTTGATACACCGGAAGAAAAAGAAGCAGCTCAATATGGTTATGAAAAGGAGCAAACAGACATGAAAAAGCAGCAAGATCCACCAGAACAACAAGACGTTACGTTTCCGAAAGCGCAACCGAAGCAAAATGTTGTGAGTATTGAAACAGCAAAACAATCTTCAAAAGTTGTTTTATTAGAACCACGCACATATTCGGAAGCACAAGGGATTGCGGACCACTTAAAAGGTAGACGAGCTGTTGTAATTAATTTGCAGAGAATGTCTACTGATCAAGCGGTACGTATCGTTGACTTTTTAAGTGGTACTGTATACGCTATAGGCGGGGACATTCAAAAAATAGGGCCGAAAACATTTATGTGTACACCTGAAAATGTAGATATTGTTGGTGCGATTTCAGAGTTATTCGGTGAAGAAGAAGAAACAAATATAAAGAGGTGGTAATACGCCATGACAACAGTTTTTATAGTGTTAAGTTATGCTATCGAGATTTACTCGTGGGCACTTATTATTTACATTCTCCTATCATGGTTTCCTGGTGCAAAGGAATCATCTTTTGGAGAGTTCCTGGCACGTATTTGTGAACCGTATTTAGAACCATTCCGCCGCTTTATTCCGCCGCTTGGAATGATTGATATTTCTCCAATCGTTGCGATCTTTGCGTTGAAACTTGCTAAAACTGGTTTGTTCAGTTTATTAAGCTATTTCTTATAGTAAGAAGGTAAATACATGAGCATCTACGAACATTTTAGGCCTGATGAGGAGGTCTTTGTGGATAAAGTGCTAGAGTGGAAGCGAGCGGCGGAGTACCATCAAGTGAAGTTAACGGATTTTCTCGATCCTAGGCAACAACAAATTGTTTCTATGGTAATAGGACAAGGTGATGTTGCTGTGCAATTTGGTGGTGCAACGCCTAATGCAGAGCGTAAAAGAGCACTTATTTATCCAGACTATCTAGAATTAAATGAAGAAGAATTTCAAGTAGAAGTATTAGAAATTGACTATCCTTCCAAGTTTTATACGCTAGAACATAGGCAAATATTAGGTACATTTATGTCTCTTGGTTTAACAAGAGAAAAATGTGGTGATATTTTGCTGCAAGAAAATCGTGCCCAAATTGTAGTTGCGAAAGAAATTGTATCGTATATTGAGATGAACTTACAATCAATAGGGAAAGTAAAAGTCTCTTTAGCGTCAGTGCAAGGAGAACAAATTCTACAGATACATGAAACGTGGGGAGAGAAATCTGGAACGGTTTCTTCACTTCGTTTAGATGTTATGTTAGCTGAAATGTTACATTTATCTAGACAGAAAGTACAACCTTTCATAAAAAATGGTTTAGTAAAAGTCAATTGGAAAACAGTGGAGCAAACTTCTTATGAATGTTATCCAGGAGATGTTTTTTCTGTTAGAGGATATGGCCGAAGTAAATTATTTTCTGTAGAAGGTAGAACAAAACGCGACAAATGGAGAATTTTGTATGGTATACTAAAATGATTGGTTTTTTAGAAGGAAATCCTCCTATTTTGTCGAAGAAAAGATATAATTGAAAGAGGAAATTTAGATAACTACTTGGAGGTGGCGTTGTGCCGTTAACACCATTAGATATTCATAACAAAGAATTTGGTCGCGGATTCCGTGGCTATGATGAAGATCAAGTAAATGAGTTTCTTGATCAAATTATCAAAGATTATGAATTGGTCATTCGTGAGAAAAAAGCTTTAGAAGAAAAAGTTGCGCAGTTAGAAGGGAAGTTAGATCATTTCTCTAATATTGAAGATACGTTAAACAAATCTATCGTTGTTGCACAAGAAGCAGCGGAAGAAGTAAAACGTAATGCGCAAAAAGAAGCGAAATTAATTGTGCGTGAAGCTGAAAAGAATGCTGATCGTATTATTAACGAAGCATTAGTAAAATCAAGAAAAGTTGCTTTTGATATTGAAGAGCTAAAGAAACAAGCGAAAGTATTCCGAACTCGTTTCCGTATGTTATTAGAAACACAGCTTGAGATGTTAAACAACGATGATTGGGATAAACTAATTGAATTAGAAGACGAAGTAGATGAACTGTTGAAAAAAGAAGAAACAGTGTAAGCTTGACGTTTTTCTCATTATTACATATAATTTTAAACAACATATTTATTAAGAAAAACGAAGATAGGGATAAGTACCTTTTCAAACCTTATATAGCGAACTGAGGATGGTGTAAGCTCAGGATAAGGAGATAGTGGGAATATCACCCTGGAGTTCCGCGCTGAACAAATAGAGTAAGCGTAGGCGTGTATTCGCGTTAAGAATATAAAGAGGATTCTATACATATGTATATAATCTACTAGGGTGGTACCGCGGGAGACTTTCTCGTCCCTTTTGGGGATGAGAAGGTCTCTTTTTTATTCCGTTTTTTAAGTATTTCTTTTATACATGTAAGGAGGAATTGAGCATGGAGTACAAAAATACATTACTGATGCCAAAAACAGAGTTCCCAATGCGTGGGAATTTACCAAAACGTGAGCCTGCAATGCAAGAAAAATGGGCTGAAATGAATATTTACGAAAAAGTACAAGAACATACAAAAGGTCGTCCTTTATTTGTATTGCATGATGGACCTCCATATGCGAATGGTGACATTCATATGGGACATGCATTAAATAAAGTATTAAAAGACTTTATTGTTCGTTATAAATCAATGACTGGTTTTAGTGCGCCATATGTTCCGGGATGGGATACGCACGGTTTACCAATTGAACAAGCTTTAACAAATAAAGGTGTAAAACGTAAAGAAATGACAGTTGCTGAGTTCCGTAAGTTATGTGCAGAGTATGCATATGAACAAGTAGAACGTCAACGTGAACAATTTAAGCGTCTAGGTGTACGTGCAGATTGGGATAATCCATATATTACTTTAGAGCCAGCTTATGAAGCACAACAAATTAAAGTGTTTGGTGACATGGCGAAAAAAGGTTATATCTATAAAGGTCAAAAACCAGTTTACTGGTCTCCAACGAGTGAATCTGCTTTAGCGGAAGCTGAAATTGAATATCAAGATAAAAAATCAGCATCTATTTACGTAGCATTCCCTGTAAAAGATGGAAAGAACGTATTAGAAGGTGATGAAAAGTACATCATTTGGACAACAACACCTTGGACATTACCTGCAAACTTAGGTATTTCTGTTCATCCAGAGCTTGAATATAGCATTGTAAAAGTAAATGATGAGAAATATATCATTGCTTCTGAGCTGTTTGAGACAGTTGCAAAAACGTTAGAGTGGGAAAATGCTGAAGTTGTGAAAACAGTAAAAGGTAGCGAACTTGAGTATACAGTTGCAAAACATCCATTCTACGATCGTGATTCATTAGTTATGCTAGGAGATCACGTAACAACAGATGCAGGTACAGGTTGTGTTCATACAGCACCAGGACACGGGGAAGATGACTTCGTTGTTGGTAAAAAGTATGGATTAGAAGTACTTTGCCCAGTCGATGATAAAGGTGTATTAACAAATGAGGCACCTGGATTTGAAGGCTTATTCTATGATAAAGCTAACAAACCAATTACAGAAAAATTAGAAGAAGTAGGCGCGTTACTGAAACTAACATTCATTACACATTCATACCCACATGATTGGAGAACGAAAAAACCAATTATTTTCCGTGCGACAGCACAGTGGTTTGCATCTATTGAAGCATTCCGTAAAGAGTTAATAGAAGCTGTAGCAGAAACAAAATGGGTACCAGCATGGGGAGAAACTCGTCTTCATAATATGGTTCGTGACCGTGGTGACTGGTGTATTTCTCGTCAGCGTGCATGGGGTGTGCCAATTCCGGTATTCTATGCTGAGAATGGTGATCCAATTATTACGGATGAAACAATTAACCATGTAGCAGATTTATTCCGTGAACACGGTTCTAACGTATGGTTCGAGCGTGAAGCAAAAGATCTATTACCAGAAGGATTTACACATCCAGGTAGCCCAAATGGTGAATTCCGTAAAGAAACAGACATCATGGATGTATGGTTCGATTCAGGTTCTTCTCACCAAGCGGTATTAGAAGAGCGCGAAGATTTACAGCGTCCAGCTGATTTATATTTAGAAGGATCTGACCAGTATCGTGGTTGGTTTAACTCTTCATTATCAACAGCAGTTGCTGTAACAGGTAAAGCTCCATATAAAGGCGTACTAAGCCACGGTTTCGTACTAGATGGTGAAGGACGTAAAATGAGTAAGTCGATTGGAAACATCGTCGTACCGAAGAAAATCATGGATCAATTAGGCGGAGACATTTTACGCTTATGGGTATCTTCTGTTGACTATCAATCTGACGTACGTATTTCAGATGATATTTTAAAACAAGTAGCAGAAGTGTATCGTAAAATCCGTAACACATTCCGTTTCTTATTAGGAAACTTAGACGACTTTAAGCCAAGTGAAAATGCAGTAGCTGTAGCTGAACTTCGTGAAGTAGATCGTTACATGTTAGTAAAATTAAATGACTTAATTACAAAAGTTAAAGAAGCATATGAGACATACGATTTCGCTGCTGTGTATCATGCAATTCATAACTTCTGTACAATTGATTTAAGTTCATTCTACTTAGACTTTGCAAAAGACATCTTATACATTGAAGGTGCAAACCACGAAGATCGTCGTGCAATTCAAACTGTATTATATGATGTTCTTGTTGCGTTAACGAAACTTGTAACACCAATCTTACCGCACACAGCTGATGAAGTATGGCCATATATTCCAGGCGTAACAGAAGAAAGTGTACAATTAACTGATATGCCAGAAGCTGTACAATTAGATGACGCGGAAGCGTTAAAAACAAAATGGGATGCATTTATGACATTACGTGATGACGTGTTAAAAGCACTAGAAGTAGCTCGTAATGAAAAAGTAATCGGTAAGTCATTAAATGCAAGCATTACGCTATATCCAACTGCAGAAATGAAAGCTATGTTAGAGTCTATTAGCGAAGACTTAAAGCAATTATTCATCGTTTCTGAGTATAAACTTGGTGGTATGATGGATGAAGCGCCAGCAGATGCACCGAAGTATGAACATACAGCGGTTGTTGTTGTTCAAGCAACTGGTGAAACATGTGAACGTTGTTGGGTAGTTTCAGAAACAATTGGTAAAGATGCTGAACATGAAACATTATGTGAGCGTTGTGCAACAGTTGTTAAAGAAAACTATGTAAAATAATAAAAAACTGACTGCTATTGATGCGGTCAGTTTTTTTGTTGATGGTATATCAAGATCACTTTCAGACTCTTTCCTGTGAAGGAAAAATGTGTGTGAGGTAAGCAAATAAATTTCGGACACACTAACTGTACATTACAGCTAGGAGGAATGTACACGTGAATGAAATTTACATGGAAATAAAAGAAGAATTGCAATTGATGAGAAAAGAGTTGCAAGAGAGACTAGCTAAAGAAGTAATGCACAAATATGATGTCGAGTTCAGCCAAGAGCTTGGATATGAAATTAAGGAAGAGATAAAGAAAAAATTGCTATTACATGATATAAAAGAGGATTTAAAGGATGTAGAACGCGCATTATTTAAAATGGAAATAGACATGTATGGTATTTGTGAAGAGACGGGGAGATTAATTTCGACAAAGCAAATGAAGACAATGCCGACTGCCCGTACGATTCATGAATTCTTCTACGAAAAGGTAAATGTATGAATACGCACAACGATATTATATTACCTTTTTTTAATTTATTTTATTCTTCTATAAAGGTTCATTGTGAAAAGGTAGCAGCTATGCTAAAATTTTGAGGTACACTGTCTTTGTGGGGGAAATGAAAATGATATATTATGTAATAGCGTTATTCGTCATTGCTATCGATCAAATATCGAAGTGGTTAATTGTAAAGAACATGGAATTGGGTACGAGTATTCCGATTATCGACAATGTATTATACATAACATCACATCGAAATAGAGGCGCTGCTTGGGGTATTTTAGAAAATAAAATGTGGTTCTTCTACATTATTACAGTTGTTTTTGTAGTGTTTATTGTATTTTATATGAAAAAGTATGCGAAAACAGACAAGCTTCTAGGTATTTCGTTAAGCCTAATTTTGGGCGGGGCAATTGGTAACTTTATTGATCGTGTATTTAGACAAGAAGTAGTGGATTTCATTCACGTGTATATTTTCTCGTACAACTATCCAGTATTCAATATAGCTGATTCAGCATTATGTATTGGTGTTGTATTAATTATTATTCAAACATTATTAGAAGGCAAGAAAGCGAAGGAGTAATTGAATGAGTGAAGTAGTACAAGTAACAGTTGCAGCAGAGCAAAAAAACGAGCGAATTGATAAATTCGTTGCAGGGATAAATAACGAATGGTCACGTACGCAAGTGCAGCAATGGATTAAAGATGACGTTGTGACAGTAAACGGAAAAGCGGTAAAAGGGAATTATAAAGTAAAAGAAGAAGATGAAATTACAGTAACAATTCCTGAACCAGAAGAGTTAGATATTCAACCAGAGGATTTAAATTTAGAAATTTATTATGAAGATGCAGATGTGCTTGTTGTAAATAAGCCACGTGGTATGGTTGTACATCCAGCACCAGGGCATACAAGTGGTACACTTGTAAACGGCCTTATGCACCATTGTACAGACTTATCAGGCATTAACGGTGTAATGCGTCCAGGTATCGTGCATCGTATCGATAAAGATACATCTGGACTATTAATGGTTGCTAAAAATGATATGGCACATGAATCGCTTGTAAATCAGCTTGTAGCAAAAACAGTAACGAGACGTTACAAAGCGATTGTACACGGTGTGATTCCGCATGATAAGGGAACGATTGATGCTCCGATTGCTCGTGATAAGAAAGAGCGTCAAAGTATGACAGTTGAGGAAAATGGTAAGAACGCTGTTACGCACTTCCAAGTGTTAGAACGCTTTAAAGACTTTACGCTTGTAGAATGTCGCTTAGAAACGGGACGTACGCACCAAATTCGTGTTCATATGAAATATATTGGCTATCCACTTGCAGGAGATCCGAAGTATGGTCCGAAGAAAACGTTAGATATGAATGGACAAGCACTTCATGCGGGTATTTTAGGCTTTGATCATCCTCGTACTGGTGAATATATTCAGTTTGAGGCACCGATTCCAGAAGTGTTTGAAGACGTATTAAATATTTTACGAAAATAGTATTGACAAATCATAAGAAAACTGAGATACTGACAACAGTTAAATAATGATCCTTTAACACAGCCCCGTGAGGTTGAGAAGGTAACGGTTTGAAATACTTAGGGTATGTTGTACCCTTTTTTCAAAAGTCCTCTCGCACACGCTGAGAGGACTTTTTTTATACCATTACTCTCACGCAAGAAAAAAGCTTGGAGGTGTAGAGCATGCAAGAGAAAGCTGTCGTTTTAGATGACCAAATGATTCGCCGCGCTTTAACACGAATTAGTCATGAAATCGTGGAACGAAATAAAGGTGTCGATAATTGTGTTCTTGTCGGAATTAAAACTCGTGGAATTTTTATTGCACAACGTTTGGCAGAACGAATTGGTCAAATTGAAGGAAAAGAAATGGAAGTTGGAGAGTTAGACATTACGTTATATCGTGATGATTTAACACTACAATCGAAAAATAAAGAACCACTTGTAAAAGGTTCTGATATCCCTGTAGATATTACGAAGAAGAAAGTTATCCTTGTGGATGACGTATTATATACAGGAAGAACAGTTCGAGCAGCAATGGATGCTCTTATGGATTTAGGTAGACCATCTCAAATCCAATTGGCGGTTCTTGTTGATAGAGGTCATCGCGAATTACCAATTCGCGCTGATTATGTAGGGAAGAACATTCCAACATCAAGTGAAGAGCGTATCGAAGTTGATTTGCAAGAGACAGATCAACAAGATCGAGTAAGCATATACGATAAGTAAAGCCCTTTTAAATGTAGTCCTGTGAGGCTGCCAAAGGGTCTTGGCTTTCATATGTCAAATTTGGCATACGAAAGTGTAGGACTCTTTGTGCACAGGCACAAAGAGTTTTTTTATTGCAAAGATTTAAACTGAAGGAGGATGTAACAATGGAACAAAAGCCAGTGTTAGACGTTAATGAAGTACCGAAACCGGGAAAATGGTTATTTTTAAGTATACAACATTTGTTCGCGATGTTTGGATCAACAGTGCTTGTTCCGTTTTTAACAGGATTGAATCCATCAGTAGCATTAATATCAAGTGGATTAGGAACGTTAGCGTTCCTTCTTATAACGAAAGGTCAAGTACCTGCCTATCTAGGATCATCATTCGCCTTTATCGCACCGATTATAACAGCGAAAACGGCAGGTGGACCGGGAGCAGCAATGCTTGGTGGTTTGCTAGCAGGACTTGTGTACATCTTAATCTCACTAGGAATTAAGAAATCAGGATCAGAGTGGATTATGAAATTACTACCACCAATCGTAGTTGGTCCAGTAGTAATGGTAATCGGTCTAGCTTTAGCACATACAGCAGTTAATATGGCGATGAACGGTGCGGATGGCAAATATAGCTTTACACACT
Organism: Bacillus sp. XB1; assembly: GCF_053557995.1. NCBI lineage: Bacteria > Bacillati > Bacillota > Bacilli > Caryophanales > Bacillaceae > Bacillus > Bacillus sp. XB1. The sequence goes on from NZ_JBNRIL010000002.1 coordinate 920,454, forward strand.
TTTCAGTAGCGTTAGTAACATTAGCAATTACAATTATATGCTCGATATTTGGAAGAGGATTTTTCAGTATCATACCAGTGTTACTTGGCATTATCGGCGGATATATCTTCGCTTACTTCCAAGGGCTAGTAGACTTAAAGCCGGTAGCTGAGGCAAAATGGTTTGTTGTACCAGATTTCACAGTACCATTTGTAACATATACACCAGAGTTTTCATGGAAGATTGTACTCTTGATGGTACCAGTTGCACTAGTAACAATATCAGAACATATCGGACATCAAATTGTTCTTGGAAATGTTATTAAAAGAGATTTAATTGAAAAACCAGGTTTACACCGTTCAATCTTCGGTGACGGAGTAGCAACATTAATTGCGTCACTAATCGGTGGGCCACCGAATACAACGTATGGTGAAAACATCGGCGTGCTAGCAATTACGAGAGCATACAGTGTATACTTATTCATCGGTTCAGCAGTATTCGCAATCATGTTCGGGTTTATCGGTAAGATTTCTGCACTGATTCATTCGATCCCAACACCAGTTATGGGTGGTGTATCAATCTTACTATTCGGTGTAATCGCATCAAGCGGATTACGCATGATGGTAGATGATAAAACAGATTTAAGTGACAAACGAAACTTAATGATTGCATCAGTAATATTAGTAATCGGTATTGGTGGAGCGGTACTTCACGTAGGAGAATCATTCCAAGTAGAAGGAATGGCACTAGCAGCAATTGTAGGTGTACTGTTAAATCTACTACTACCGGAAACGAAACAAATAAAACAATCTAAGCAGATTGCTTCATAATAATAACCTTTTAATTCAGTCCTGTGAGACCGGAAAGGGTGGCTTCTTTCTTGCACCCTAGTCTCACATGACTAGGGTATTTTTATGCAAAGGTTGTTATAAAAATTCAAAAGTGGTAACATAAAAATCAGAAAGATGAGGGATGACGATGAGCCATTTGTTAACGATGAGTGAATTATCGGAAGTAGAAATTTCAGAAATCCTAAAAGATGCAGAAGATTTTGCGAATGGAAAAGAGAGCAAAACGACAGAGCAAACTTTTGTTGCGAACTTGTTTTTTGAGAATAGTACGAGAACGAGATTTAGCTTTGAAGTTGCTGAGAAGAGATTAGGACTTGATGTTTTAAACTTTTCAGCTGATGCATCTAGCGTACAAAAAGGAGAAACTTTATACGATACGATAAGAACACTAGAATCAATCGGAACAAAAGCAGTGGTCATCCGCCACGAGCAAGATCGCTACTTCGATGAACTAAAAGATCAGGTGAATATTCCAATCTTAAACGCTGGAGATGGATGCGGAAACCACCCAACGCAGTGCCTACTCGATCTTCTTACAATTAAACAAGAGTTTGGAAGATTTGAAGGTTTGAAGATCGCAATAGTAGGAGATGTTCGTCATAGCCGAGTAGCACGTTCTAATGCAGAAGCATTAACGAAGCTTGGTGCAACAATTTACTTTGCAAGTCCAGAAGAGTGGAAAGATGAAGACAACACATTTGGAACATACAAACCATTAGATGAACTTGTTCCAGAAGTTGATGTAATGATGTTACTCCGTGTACAACATGAGCGTCATGATCATTATGAAACAGACATTATGAAAGAATATCATGAGAAACACGGATTAACAGTAGAAAGAGAAAAGCGTATGAAAGAAGGAAGCATTATTATGCATCCAGCTCCTGTAAACCGTGATGTTGAAATTGCAAGTGAACTTGTTGAGTGTGAGCGTTCACGCATATTTAAACAAATGGAAAATGGAGTTTACGTAAGAATGGCTGTACTAAAACGCGCCTTACCAAATGTATTAGGAGGAATGAAACATGAATTATTTGTTTAAAAATGGTCGTTATATGAATGAAGAAGGAAAAATCGTAGCAACGGATCTTCTCGTACAAGACGGTAAAATCGCTAAGGTAGCAGAAAATATTACGGCAGATAATGCTGAAGTAATCGATGTGAACGGAAAGTTAATCGCACCTGGATTAGTAGATGTACACGTACATCTTCGTGAACCAGGTGGTGAACATAAAGAAACAATTGAAACAGGTACACTAGCAGCGGCAAAAGGTGGATTCACTACAATTTGCGCAATGCCAAATACACGTCCGGTACCAGATTGCAGAGAACATATGGAAGACTTGCAAAAACGTATTGAAGAAAAAGCTCATGTTAACGTACTACCATACGGAGCAATTACAGTACGTCAAGCTGGTTCTGAAATGACAGATTTCGAAACATTAAAAGAACTTGGAGCATTTGCTTTCACAGATGACGGCGTAGGCGTACAAGATGCGAGCATGATGTTAGCGGCTATGAAACGTGCAGCAAAATTAGATATGGCAGTAGTTGCGCACTGTGAAGAGAATACGCTTATTAATAAAGGTTGTGTACATGAAGGGAAGTTTTCTGAGAAACACGGATTAAACGGTATCCCATCAGTATGTGAATCTGTACATATTGCAAGGGATATACTGCTTGCTGAAGCAGCAGATTGCCACTATCACGTATGTCATGTAAGTACGAAAGGTTCGGTACGTGTAATCCGTGATGCGAAACGCGCTGGAATTAAAGTAACAGCAGAAGTAACACCGCATCACCTAGTGTTATGTGAAGATGATATCCCATCAGCTGATCCTAACTTTAAAATGAACCCACCGCTTCGTGGAAAAGAAGACCATGCAGCATTAATTGAAGGTTTATTAGATGGAACGATCGATATGATTGCAACTGACCATGCACCGCATACAGCGGAAGAGAAAGCACAAGGAATTGAAAGAGCACCGTTTGGAATTACTGGTTTTGAAACAGCATTCCCGCTTCTATACACAAACCTTGTGAAAAAAGGAATTATTACATTAGAACAATTAATTCAATTCTTAACAGAAAAGCCAGCTGATACATTCGGCTTAGAAGCAGGTCGCCTGAAAGAAGGTAGAACAGCTGATATTACAATCATTGATTTAGAACAAGAAGAAGAGATTGACCCAACAACATTCTTATCAAAAGGAAAAAATACACCATTCGCAGGTTGGAAATGCCAAGGATGGCCGGTAATGACAATCGTTGGTGGTAAGATCGCATGGCAAAAGGAGAGTGCATTAGTATGAAAAGACAACTTATCTTAGAAGATGGAACAGTATTAATTGGAACAGGTTTCGGAGGCGAAATCGAAAAGTCAGGTGAGGTTGTATTTACAACAGGAATGACTGGATATCAAGAAACATTATCTGATCCATCATATTGCGGTCAAATCGTAACATTCACGTACCCATTAATCGGAAACTACGGCATTAACCGTGACGATTTTGAATCCATTCACCCATCTGTAAATGGTTTAATCGTAAACGAAATTTGTGATCATCCATCAAACTTCCGTAATGAAATTTCGTTAAATGATTACTTGAAAGAAAGAAATATCCCAGGATTAGCAGGGATTGATACGAGAAAATTAACGAGAAAAATTCGTCAATACGGTACATTACGCGGACGCCTTTGTAATATGGATGCAGATGTAGAGTACATTGTAAGTCAATTAAAAGCGACAGTATTTACAGATCATGTAAAACGCGTATCAACGAAAGATCCATACCCAAGCCCAGGTCGTGGTCACCGAGTTGTACTAGTAGACTTCGGTATGAAACATGGTATTTTACGAGAATTAAATAAGCGTGACTGTGATGTAATTGTAGTTCCTTACAACACAACAGCAGAAGAAATTTTACGCCTTAGCCCAGATGGAATTATGTTAAGTAATGGACCTGGAGATCCGAAAGATGTACCAGAAGCAATTGAAATGTTAAAAGACATTATCGGTAAAGTTCCTTTATTCGGAATTTGCCTAGGACATCAATTGTTCGCTCTAGCATCAGGTGCAAATACAAGTAAGTTGAAATTTGGTCACCGTGGTTTAAACCATCCAGTAAAAAATCTTGCAACTGGAAAAGTAGCAATTACATCTCAAAACCACGGATACGCAGTAGAAGAAGAATCAGTTGAAAATACAGATCTTGAAATTACACATGTTGCTTTAAACGATGGAACGGTAGAAGGTCTTCGTCATAAGAAGTTCCCAGCATTTACAGTACAATACCATCCAGAAGCTTCAGCGGGACCAGAAGATGCAAATGATTTATTCGAAGATTTCTTAACAATGATTGAAAACTTCAAGAAAGAAGGGGAAGAGTTATGCCAAAACGCCTAGACATTAACACAATTTTAGTAATCGGATCAGGACCAATTGTAATTGGGCAAGCAGCGGAGTTTGACTACTCTGGTACACAAGCCTGTCAATCTCTTAAAGAGGAAGGTTACAAAGTAATCCTTGTTAACTCTAACCCAGCAACAATTATGACGGATACTGCAACAGCAGATAAAGTATACATCGAGCCATTAACATTAGAATTCGTAAGCCGTATTATTCGTAAAGAACGTCCTGATGCAATCCTACCAACATTAGGTGGTCAAACAGGTTTAAACATGGCTGTTGAACTTGCAAAATCAGGCGTACTTGACGAGTGCGGAGTTGAAATTTTAGGAACAAAATTATCAGCAATCGAGCAAGCGGAAGATCGTGATTTATTCCGTACATTAATGCAAGATTTAAATGAACCAACACCACCAAGTGAAATTATTCATAACCTTGATGAAGCATATGGATTTGTAAATGAAATTGGTTACCCAGTAATCGTTCGACCAGCGTTCACATTAGGAGGAACGGGCGGCGGAATTTGCCATAACGAAGAAGAGCTAATTGAAATCGTAACAAGTGGTTTAAAACATAGTCCAGTAACACAATGTTTATTAGAGAAAAGTATTGCTGGCTGTAAGGAAATTGAATATGAAGTAATGCGTGATTCAAATGATAACGCGATTGTAGTATGTAACATGGAAAACATCGATCCAGTTGGTGTTCACACAGGTGATTCGATTGTAGTAGCACCGAGCCAAACGCTAAGCGACCGTGAATATCAAATGTTACGTAACACTTCATTACGAATTATTCGTGCACTAGGAATTGAAGGCGGATGTAACGTTCAGCTTGCGCTTGATCCATATAGCTTCCAATACTATGTAATCGAAGTAAATCCACGTGTAAGTCGTTCATCTGCACTAGCATCTAAAGCAACTGGATATCCAATTGCGAAATTAGCAGCAAAAATTGCAGTCGGCTTAACGTTAGATGAAATTGTAAACCCAGTAACACAAAAAACTTACGCTTGTTTCGAGCCAGCGTTAGACTATGTTGTTTCAAAAATTCCACGTTGGCCGTTTGATAAGTTTGAATCAGCGAACAGAACGCTTGGAACACAAATGAAAGCAACTGGTGAAGTTATGTCAATCGGACGTAACTTAGAAGAATCATTACTAAAAGCAGTTCGTTCTTTAGAGCTTGGCATTTATCACTTAGAATTAGACCACTTAAAAGAACTTGATAAAGAAACGATGAAAAAACGTATCATTAAAGCGGATGATGAACGACTGTTTATTGTAGCAGAAGCAATTCGCCAAGGTGTAACGAAAGAAGAAATCAATGAATGGTGTGAAATGGACTTCTTCTTCTTACAAAAAGTTGAAAACATCGTAAATATGGAACGTGAAGTAAAAGCGAACGTAGGAAATATGGAAGTACTACAAACTGCAAAAGAAATGGGCTTCAGCGATCACTACATTGCAGCAGCTTGGAACAAAACGGAGCGCGAAATTTACGATATGCGTAAAGAAAATAATATGATGCCAGTATTCAAAATGGTAGATACTTGTGCGGCAGAGTTTGAATCTGCAACGCCATATTACTACAGCACATATGCGGACGAAAATGAATCGATTGTAACAGATCGTAAGAGTGTAGTAGTTCTAGGATCTGGTCCGATCCGCATTGGTCAAGGTGTTGAGTTTGATTACGCAACAGTTCACTCAGTATGGGCAATTAAAGAAGCTGGATATGAAGCAATTATCATTAACAACAACCCAGAAACAGTTTCAACAGACTTCAGTATTTCTGACAAATTATACTTTGAACCATTAACGATTGAAGATGTAATGCACATTATCGATTTAGAAAAACCAGAAGGTGTTATCGTTCAGTTCGGTGGACAAACGGCAATTAACTTAGCAGCGAAACTAGAAGAACACGGTGTGAAAATTTTAGGAACATCACTTGAAGACTTAGACCGTGCAGAAGATCGTGATAAATTCGAAGCTGCTTTAACAAAACTTGGCATCCCGCAACCAGTTGGTAAAACAGCAACGACTGTAGAACAAGCGGTAGCAATCGCAGAAGAAATTGGTTACCCAGTATTAGTAAGACCATCTTACGTACTAGGTGGACGTGCAATGGAAATCGTATATCGTCAAGAAGAACTGCTGCACTACATGAAAAATGCAGTTAAAGTTCATGCAGATCACCCAGTATTAATCGACCGTTACATGGTTGGTAAAGAAATTGAAGTAGATGCAATTTCGGATGGTGAGAATGTATTCATTCCAGGTATTATGGAACATATTGAACGCGCTGGAGTTCACTCTGGTGACTCAATTGGAGTATATCCACCACAAAGTTTATCTGAAAAACTAAAAGAACAAATCATTGAACATACAATTGCACTTGGAAAAGGATTAAACATTGTTGGATTACTAAATATCCAGTTTGTAGTATTCAAAGATCAAGTGTACGTAATTGAAGTAAATCCACGTGCAAGCCGTACAGTACCGTTCTTAAGTAAAATTACAGGCGTACCGATGGCGAATGTTGCAACGAAAGTTATTTTAGGGCAAGACCTAGTAGAGCAAGGATACGGAACTGGCTATCACCCAGAAGAGAAAGAAGTATATGTAAAAGCTCCGGTATTCTCATTCGCGAAACTACGCTCAGTTGATACAACATTAGGACCTGAAATGAAATCAACAGGGGAAGTAATGGGTAAAGACTTAACGCTTGAAAAAGCATTATATAAAGGATTAGTTGCTTCTGGAATTAACATCCCAACGCACGGCTCAGTAATCATTACTGTAGCGGATAAAGATAAAGAAGAGGCAATGGAAATTGCAAAACGTTTCCACGAAATCGGCTATAACTTATTAGCAACAGCTGGAACAGCACAATCGTTAGCAGAGCAAAATATCCCAGTACAAGTTGTAAACAAAATTGATTCTGAAGACTACAACTTACTAGATATTATCCGTCAAGGAAAAGCACAGTTTGTAATTAATACATTAACAAAAGGTAAACAACCAGCGCGTGATGGTTTCCGCATTCGCCGTGAATCAGTAGAAAATGGTGTGGCTTGCTTAACATCACTTGATACAACGAGAGCAATCTTACGAGTATTAGAATCTATGACATTCTCAGCTCATTCAATGAAAGAAATTACGCAAACAAAGCGTCACGAGGTGGTACATGCATGATGCAAAAGCAAAATATGATCGTCGTTAATCAAAAAGAAATCGCAAAAAATATTTACGAATTAGTGCTTCAAGGAACGTTAGTACAGCAAATGAACGAACCAGGGCAGTTTGTACACATTAAGGTAGCAGAGGGCATTGCGCCCCTTCTGCGCCGCCCAATTAGTATTTGTAATGTAGATCAAGAGAAGAACGAATTTACAATGCTATATCGTGCAGAAGGACAAGGGACAAAAACATTAGCAACTAGAAAACAAGGTGAAATGGTAGACGTACTAGGACCGCTAGGACATGGTTTTCCTGTAGAAGAAGCAGAAGCTGGTCAAACAGCTTTACTAGTAGGCGGGGGAATTGGTGTACCACCACTTTATGAATTATCACAGCGCCTCGTTGCAAAAGGGGTACGCGTAATTCACATCTTAGGTTTTCAAACGAAAGATGTAGTTTTCTATGAAGAAAAATTTGCAGAACTTGGTGATACGTACGTTGCGACAGTAGACGGTACACACGGTACAAAAGGATTTGTCACAGATGTAATTGATAATTACGGAATTGACTTTGATATTCTTTATTCATGTGGTCCGTTAGCGATGCTTCGTGCATTAGAAGGACGTTACAAAGAGAAAAAAGCTTATATTTCTTTAGAAGAACGTATGGGCTGTGGTATTGGAGCTTGTTTCGCATGTGTATGCCACTTACAAGAAGATCCAAGTGGACATTCTTACAAGAAGGTGTGTAGCGACGGACCAGTATTTCCAATCGGGGAGGTTGTACTATGAACAGATTGCAAGTTGAATTACCAGGATTATCATTAAAAAATCCAATTATACCGGCATCTGGATGCTTTGGGTTTGGTCGTGAATATGCACAGTTTTACGATTTAAGTGTACTAGGATCAATCATGATTAAAGCGACGACAGAACAACCACGTTATGGAAATCCAACGCCTCGTGTTGCTGAAACACCGGGCGGTATGTTAAATGCAATCGGACTTCAAAACCCGGGATTAGACAAAGTAATGAATTCTGAATTACCATGGTTAGAACAATTTGACCTTCCAATTATTGCGAACGTTGCAGGCTCACAAGCTGAGGATTACGTAGCGGTTGCGAAGGAAATTTCTAAAGCGCCTAATGTCCATGCACTAGAATTAAATATTTCTTGTCCGAACGTAAAAACAGGTGGTATCGCCTTTGGTACAAATCCTGAAATTGCTGCTGATTTAACGAAGCGAGTAAAAGAGGTTTCTGAAGTACCTGTATACGTGAAGTTGTCACCGAATGTGGCAAACATTGTGGAAATTGCAAAAGCGATTGAAAATGCAGGGGCAGATGGTTTAACGATGATTAATACATTGCTTGGTATGCGTCTAGATTTAAAAACAGCTAAACCAATTTTAGCAAACCGTACAGGTGGATTATCAGGTCCTGCGATTAAGCCAGTAGCAATTCGTATGGTACATGAAGTAAGCCAAGCGGTAAACATTCCGATTATCGGAATGGGTGGTATTGAGACAGCGGAAGATGTAATTGAATTCTTCTATGCTGGCGCAAGCGCAGTTGCAGTAGGTACAGCGAACTTTATTGATCCGTTCGTATGTCCGACAATTATTGAAGAGTTACCAGCATTACTAGATGAATTAGGATTTGATCACATTTCGGAATGTCAAGGAAGGAGCTGGAAGCAAACATGTCACAGTCGTTAATCGTTGCATTAGATTTTCCAGGGAAACAAGATGTAGAACAATTCTTGCGCCACTTTGAAGGGGAAAAGTTATTTGTCAAAGTTGGTATGGAGTTATTTTACAAAGAAGGCCCTGCGATTATTACGTACTTAAAAGAAAAAGGACATAAGATTTTTCTAGATTTAAAACTTCATGATATTCCGAATACAGTAAAAAGCGCTATGCGTAGCCTAGCTAGTCTAGATGTTGATATGGTAAATGTTCATGCTGCTGGGGGAAGCAGTATGATGAAAGCTGCGATTGAGGGATTAGAGGAAGGTAAGCAAGAAGGAAAAGAGAGACCGATTTGTATTGCAGTTACACAACTAACAAGCACTTCGGAAGCTATGATGAAAAAAGAGATTGGCATTGAGAAAACGTTAGAAGAAGCGGTTGCTCATTATGCAAAACTAACGAAAGAAAGTGGACTTGATGGCGTTGTTTGTTCAACACTTGAAGTTCCAAAATTACGTGAAGTATGCGGAAATAAATTTGTAACAGTAACACCGGGGATTCGTCTTGCAAGCGATGATGTAAATGACCAGGTGCGCGTAGCAACACCGAAACGTGCGAGGGAACTTGGCTCAAGCTACATCGTAGTTGGACGTAGTATTACAAAAGCAGAAAATCCGCTTGAAGCGTATAAAACAGTAAAACAACAGTGGGAAGGTGTAACAGTATGAAAAAAGAAATCGCATCGCATTTATTAGAAATTGGAGCAGTATTTTTACAACCGAATGATCCATTCACTTGGTCTTCAGGTATGAAATCACCAATTTATTGTGATAACCGTTTAACTTTATCTTATCCAAAAGTACGTCAAGCGATTGCAGCTGGATTAGAAGAGTTAATTAAAGAGCACTTCCCAACTGTAGAAGTTATTGCAGGAACAGCAACTGCTGGTATTGCGCACGCTGCATGGGTAAGCGATCGTATGGATTTACCAATGTGCTACGTACGTAGTAAAGCAAAAGGTCACGGTAAAGGGAACCAAATCGAAGGAAAAGCTGAAAAAGGTCAAAAAGTAGTAGTAGTAGAGGACCTAATTTCAACTGGCGGTAGTGCAATTACATGTGTAGAAGCACTTCGCGAAGCTGGCTGTGAAGTATTAGGGATCGTATCAATCTTCACATACGAGCTAGAAGCAGGAAAAGAAAAGTTAGAAGCAGCGAACGTAGCATCATATTCTTTAAGTGATTACAGTGCATTAACTGAAGTTGCAGCAGAAAAAGGTATGATTGGACAAGCTGAAACGAAGAAATTACAAGAGTGGCGTAAAAATCCAGCTAACGAAGCTTGGATCACAGCGTAACACGAAAAAAGACGACCGCGGGGGAATGCGGTCGTTTTTTTATATCATTGTTATAATTTCAAGTAAAGTTCCATCAATATCAAAGAAAATCATATTACAATCTCCTTAACTACTTAGCGCTTTCTGCAAGCTTATATCCTTTTACAAACAATAGAGTCACATAAGAAACAATAAATGAGAAAATGCTGTACATGCCAACCCAAAAGAAAAATTTTGGAGTAAAGGCGATAACACCTATTATTAAAAAACTAGCAAACGTTACAATCGGCATTACGTAATACGTTTTCGTCTTGCGCGTTCCAATAACAGAAACGATAAAGATAAGTAATGGACAAATTAATAAGACGAAAATCAATTCATTCATAGGTATGTCCCCTTTTCTAATTGCAGTAATCTGTTTCTCGTAAACGTTTTGAAATAATTACTCTCCTAATATAATTTCGCTAAGTAATAACGAATCCCTCTTGAAAACTGATAATTCATGATGAATTTTACAAGCAAAAAACGTAAGCAAGAGAACACTTGCTTACGTTATAGGATAAACATCGCAACGATCGTGGTGACAATTAAACCGATAATAACAGGTAAAAAGTTTCGGCGTGCAAGTTCAAATGGATCTACCTTGCAAATTGCAGCAGCAGGAATAAGCGCCCAAGGAATTAACGTCCCGCCCCCGGTCCATATAGCTGCAATTTGCCCGAGTGCTGTTAATGTAGCTGTTCCATGGCCAAGTGCTGTTCCAAAAAGATTGGCAATGGAACCAGCAAGTGATATACCTGAAAAACCTGATCCATCTAAGCCGGTAATGACACCAACGATGGTTAATGTCCCTGCCGATACATATTGATTTAAAGGAACAGTTTGAGATAAAGCGATGCCTAAGTCGTTAATGATTCCGTGTGAACCTTTCGGTAAATAGTCACCGATAATTTTTACAAATCCACTATCTCCTAAATAAAAGAGTGCAGCGATAGGAATAACTGTTCCGAAAATTTTAAAGCCAAATTGGAGCCCTTCTATGAAATAATCGGTCGTTTTATTCAGTCCATTTCCTTTGTAGGCGATGAGGGAAATGATGATAATCATAATAACAGTCGTTCCGCCGATAAGTGCAGTTGCGTCGCTTCCTTGTAATTTAAATTGAATCATGCAAAGGATATCAATGATATATATGATAGGGATACAAATAGCGAGCCATTTTTTTATGCGAGGAGATAATGAAGTGAGCGTTTTAGAAAACTCAGTTGATGGAATAGCTTCTTGTATAGATAAGCCTGTATGAAACTCTTTTCGTAAGAAGAAAAAAGCGACAGAAGTTGTCACAATGCCCATAACGATAACGAGTGGAACACTTGCAGATACGACGCTGGAAACAGGGAGACCAGCCGCGTCTGCAGTTAATTTCGGTGCACCTTGAATAACGAAGTCTCCAGATAAGGCGATGCCGTGTCCAAATAAGTTCATAGCAATTGCAACCCCAATTGGAGGAAGGCCGACACGTACAGCAACCGGTAATAAAATAGCTCCCATTAAGGCGACAGCTGGAGAAGGCCAAAAGAAGAAAGAAATGGTCATCATTAAAAGGCCGATAATCCAGTAGGCGAGTGTAGGTGTACGAATCATTTTTGTAAATGGTGAAATCATCGTATCATTTATGCCAGTATGAACGAGTAAATTGCTCATTGATACGATAATGGAGATGATTAATATAGTTGGTAATAGCTCAGTAATGGCGTAAATGAAACTTTGAAAAATTCCGCTAATGGCAAGAGGGATAGAACTTGTTGCAGTTAATGCTAATAAAAAGATAAAAACGATACAAATGATAGTCGTATCTTTTCGGAGAATAAAAAAGGTAATAATAGTGAGTAAACAAATAATGTAGAGAGCGTGTAATAGCGTTAATTCAACTCCCATAACATTCACATCCTTTAGGCATTCGTGTAGTGTATTGTATGAAAGCAGTGAAAGTATGTGAGTATAGGAAAAAGAAAAAATGAAATTTCATGTACTGTAATGGTAAGAATGATAAATGGGTGTTACAATACAAAAAATCCTAAAAATGGAATTGAAGGAGAACTTATGCGCAAAAAAATTGGGTTTTGGGGATTTACCATATCTTGTAGTCTATTAATCACTTTAAATTTGTTTACAAACAATGAATGGATCAGTATCATACCTGTTTTCGGCTTTGTTTTTATACTGTTATATAACTGGGATGATATGAAACAATATAGTAAGAAAAGTATCGGAATTATGATAGGTGTCATTGTTGTTTGCTCATTTTTTATAGGAGTTATTTTAATAGAAGGGCAGAAACGAATGGAAAAAATCTCTATTTTTCAAGAATGGATGTCGTCTGCAAAAGGTCTTTATATTGTAATTGTCGTTGTTATTTTTCTGAAAATTGTTATAAGCATAGCAAGTTACATATTAAAGGAGAAGTAGAATGGGGAGTATGAATGAGAGAGAAAATAGGGTATTATGGTGTGCTCGTTTGTTTACTATTATCAGTTATTTCAGGGCAATTTCTTAAAAGTGAATGGATACCGATTATATTATGTATAGGAGCATTGATTTTTGCACCTATGTATCGCTGGAAGGAATGGAAAGTATATAGTCGAAAGAAGAAAATTGTTTTCAGCATTGAATTTGTCATTATAATCAGCACAATTCCGTTTTTGCTAATGAAAGGAAATGAGATACTAGATGGAATTGTAATGTTTCAAGGTGGTTATTTATTGCGAAAATGCTGTATTTAATATGTATATTAATGTCGGTAGTGGTAATCGTTAAAAAAGTAAACGAAAAGTTATTCGTTAATGAATAAAAGAAAATGCCACCTTATTCGGTGGCATTTTTTTCTATGATTTCAACAAGGAATAACAATTAGTTCCCGATTTGATTTTGTAATAACTTCATAGCCTTCTTTTGTAATGACGATATCGTCTTCAATTCTACAACCGCCCCAGTTCGGTATGTAAATGCCCGGCTCAACTGTAACAACCATACCTTCTTGTAAAGTTACCTTACTTTCTTGGGATAGGCGAAGCGGTTCATGTATTTCTAACCCAAGACCGTGCCCAGTAGAGTGGCCAAAGTATTGACCGTATCCATGTTCTGTAATGTAATCCCTCGTTATATCATCGATACTTTTCGCAGTTTCTCCAGGCTTAATCGCTTCAGTCCCACGTTTTAACGCTTCTCGTACAACATTGTATATTTTTTTGAATTCTTCCGATGGTTCCCCTATTGCTACAGTACGTGTTATATCGGAACAATATCCGTCGTAAAGTGCACCGAAGTCTAATGTAACGATATCCCCTCGTTCGATTATTTTATTTGATGCAACTCCATGGGGAAGTGAAGAACGAACGCCTGAGGCTACAATAATTTGGAATGAAGAAGATGTAGCCCCTTTTTTTCGCATGAAAAATTCTAATTCATCTCGTACAGCATTTTCACTTATTCCTGGTTTTAGAAACGTAAGAATGTGGTGAAATGCTTCGTCCGCGATATTAGCTGCAATTTTCATTGTTTCTATTTCAGGCGTGTCTTTAATGATACGAATATTTTCGATAATTTCGCACACTTGAATCATTTCCGCCTGTACGTATTTTTGCAAGTTTTTATATTGTTGCAATGTCATGTTGTTTTCTTCAATTCCAAGTTTTTGAATGTTTAATTTCGATACTTGATGTGCAATTTCTTTTTCTAAATTTCCTTTATGCATAATAATTTCAGCATCTTTTATTTGTGATTTCGCTTGATCTACATAGCGGAAATCAGTGATAAAAACAGCTTGATCGGCAGAGATTAAGACGACGCCAGCGCTACCTGTAAAGCCTGTTGCGTATTGACGGTTTTCTTTCTTTGTAATAAGTAACCCGTCGATTCCGTAATTATGTAGTTGTTTTTGGATGTTAGTTATTCTTATATTCATTTTAATTCCTCCTTTTTACATTAATAAAGCAAGAATTGTGCCAATATATTTATTTAGAATAAAAGAGAAGAGGGTAGCTGTGTGTCAAAAAAACTAGACGGATGTAAAATAAATATATATAAAATTTTTACAGTAAGTTTTTATGTGAATGAACAATAATGTAAACTTGCAAACAAAATCTTTTTAATTTAAATATTATATTTTTTGTATAAATAAATTAAAAAATTGGTATAATAAGGGATTGTTACGTTTTTTTGTAGGTAAAGAGATGTAACGAAAAAATTGGGTTAAGGAATGTGAATGTATGAAGAAATTAAGTAAAGTAATGTCATTTTGTTTGGCCGCTAGTATGCTTGTTATAACGGGGTGTGAAACAAGTGAAAACAAAGTTCAAGTGAATAAAATGATTGACCAGCTTGATGAAGCGCCAGAAGTGACAGAAAAAGAAGCAAAAAAGATTGTAAGAAAGAGTGTAGATGGAATAGCAAACGCGTTTAGTGAGATGGAAAAAGAAAATGGATGGAGCCGAAATAATCCTGGGGATTTAGAGACAGTTAAAAAAGGAGTTAAGGGATTAGTTTCAAAAAAGTTTGTAGAGAATCAGCTTCCTGAATTGCTTAATAACTTTAATAGATCGAGAGAGACTGATATGTTACCATTCCCAAATTATTTTCAATCTGAAATAAGATTTTCTTCTTCACAAGATAAAGAAAATTTAACGGTACATACATTAAGTTTAGAAGATGAAATAGGTCATGCGGCCCAAGAATGGGAATTTCATTTGGTGTATAAAGAAGGGGAATGGTTAATGGATAAATGGTCATTCGTTTTTCCTGAAGATTTAAAACTTACAAAAGAAGAAGCAAATAGAATTTTACAAATGCCAGACGATAAGAATGTGTCATTTGTAAGTGAAGAAAATAGTGGCGATAAGAAATATATATTCAAAGATAGTAACGGATTAATTACTGTAAATGCGAAAACATCTCTTATTTCATACAATGTAGATGAAAATAGGTATGAAAAAGTAACGAAAGAAAGAAATATTCAAGAAACAGAACAAGTAAAGAGAAAGGATTCCAGTGCGTATACAGGCTCAAAAGACGAGAAACAATCGCAAAAAGAATCTTCTTCAAAGATAGATAGAGCAAATGTTTTAAGCGAATTAGCTGCTATAGATAAACAAGAAAAACATACGAATGCTATGTCAACCAATGATATAGTAAATGAAATAGAAGGAAATTATGAACTGTGGGATAATAAACTAAATGAAATTTACAGTACATTAAAAAGTACGATGTCAGCTGATGCGTTCCAGTCGTTAAAAACGAAACAAATTGCGTGGGTTAAAGAAAAAGAAAGTAAAGTTAAAGCAATTGGTACTGATACAAATAACGGAACGATGAGGCGTATCGAAGCCTCAGAAGAGAAATATAAGATGACAAAAGCAAGGTGTTATGAATTAGTAAATGGGTATATGAATTAGTGTGAACGAATATAAAAAAATGCGTTGCTTATAAGCAACGCATTTTTTATTTACGCTTTTAATTTCATTACAATATCAGCATCTGGTGTTACATATACGGTTTGCTGATTGTCGTACGTAACAAAACCAAGTTTTGCACCACTCGGTTTTTTGACATGGCGTATTTTGGTGAAATCAACAGGTACAGAGCTAGACTCTTTCGCTTTACTGTAATAGGCAGCAATTTTGGCAGCTTCTAGTAAAGTTTCTTCAGCAGGCTCTAAAGAACGAATGACAACGTGAGAGCCAGGTATGTCTTTCGTATGTAACCAAATTTCATCACGGCGGGCAAACTTCGTTGTTAAATAATCATTTTGTTTATTGTTTTTACCAACGAAAATCTCTGTGCCATCACTTGCTACATATTTATCTAATACTGGTTTAGTAGGCTTTTTCTTTGCGTTTTTCGTTTTGCGATTGCGCACATAACCTTCTTCAGCTAATTCCTCACGAATTTCTTCAATATCTTTTGAAGAAGCAGCTTCCATTTGTTGAAGTAAGCTATCAAAATAAAGAATTTCTTCATTTGTTTTTTCGATTTGTTCTTCTACAACAACAACTGAATTTTTTGCTTTTTGATACTTTTGGAAATAGCGTTGTGCATTTTCAGATGGTGTTTTTAAAGGATCTAATGTAATTTTTACAGTTCCACCATTCTCATCGTAATAATTAACGACCTCAATATCTTTATCGCCCTTTTTTAAAGCGTACATATTGGCTGTAAGTAGCTCTCCAAATAGTTGATATTTATCTGCTTTTCCAGCATCTTGCAGTGTTTTTTCGAGTTTAATGAGTTTTTTCTCGTTTTTATTTTTTTCGTTTTGCATAAAGCGTTCTAAATCATGAGCTTGTTGTTTTACACGATCACGTTCTGCTTTGCCAAAGAAGAAACGATCTAACAATTCGCTCACTGATGAGAATGTTTTTTCTTCTCCTTGCAAGTGTGTAAGAGGGAAAAGATAAAAGAATTCTTTTCCATTTGCAGTAATCATTGTAGGTGTATATGCATGAGATAGTAATGGTGTTTGTATAGAGAAAAATGCTTCTGATAATGCTTTCTCGTTTGCCATACCGGCTTTCTTTACTACTTCTTTTGCAAATAATGGGGATATTCCCATGAAAGCACCGACGAGTTGTTTATCCATATTTCCAGATAGAAAGTCTAGCGGTCTAATAAAATCATCTGCGGTTTCAATTTGCAGAGGATTGATTTTATGTTGGGCTGGTGGCGCGACGTACTCAGCACCAGCATATACAGTTCGGTGACGGTTTACGGCTAATGAAACGTGTTTTAAGCTATCTAAAATCACGTTTGTTTTCGTATCTAATAAGATAATGTTACTATGTCGTCCCATTATTTCAATTACTAATGTTTTTAATGATTCGTCTCCGATTTCATTACGACTGCGAACTGTAATTTGAATAATGCGTTCTAAGTCGATTTGTTCAATTTTTTCAATAAATCCACCTTCTAAATGTTTGCGAAGAAGCATACAGAACATCGGCGGTATTGCTGGCGAATCGTAGTTTTGATTCGTTAAGTGCATACGCGCATATGTAGGATGAGATGAAAGAATTAGTTTTTGGTTCTTTCCATTCGCTCGAATATGTAATAAAATCTCGTATTTTGAAGGTTGATATATTTTGGAAATTCTTCCTGTGTAAAGAGAATTTTCAATTTCATGTGTAATCGCTCTTGTAAATAATCCATCGAATGCCATAAATGAACACTCCTTTCTAACTAAATGTTAATTATAGCATTTTTTTGGACGAGGCTGAATAAGCTTTCAATAGAGTATGTCTGGAATCAGGAGGTCGATAGCAGGATGAACTGGTATGGAATGCGAGCACATGAAGTGGAAGAAAGAACGAATACGAATGTAAAGGTTGGACTTACAGAGAAAGAAGCAGAAGGGCGAGTAAAGAAATTTGGTACTAATGAATTAGAAGAAGCAAAAAGGCCTTCTGCACTAATGGTATTTTTAGCACAGTTTAAAGATTTCATGGTACTCGTTTTGTTTGGAGCAACAATTGTTTCTGCGTTTTTAGGTGAATACATTGATTCTATTGCTATTGTTGCCATTGTTATTATCAATGGTATTCTCGGCTTTTTTCAAGAAAGAAAAGCTGAAAAATCATTGGAAGCTTTAAAGGAACTAGCCGCTCCGCAAGTTACTGTAATGCGGAATGGAAAGTGGGTAAAAGCACCATCTAAAGCACTTGTTTTAGGGGATATTATTAAGTTTTCCAGTGGTGATCGTATTGGGGCTGATGTGCGTCTTGTTGAGGCATCAAGTTTATATATTGAAGAGTCTGCTTTGACAGGGGAGTCCGTACCTGTACAAAAGAAGGTAGAAGCATTGCAAGGGCAAGATGTTGCAATTGGGGATCAAAAAAATATGGCTTTTATGGGGACAATGATTACGCGAGGATCTGGTACAGGAGTTGTTGTAGCAACTGGTATGAATACAGCGATGGGGCAAATTGCAAATATGTTGCAAAATGCAGAGCAAATGGAAACGCCACTGCAAAGAAGGTTAGAACAGCTCGGAAAAATATTAATTATTGTAGCTCTTATTTTGACAGCGCTCGTTGTATTGGCTGGTGTGTATCAAGGGAATGAAGTATATCATATGTTTTTAGCTGGCGTATCGCTAGCTGTTGCGGCTATTCCAGAAGGATTGCCAGCAATTGTTACAGTAGCTTTATCACTTGGTGTACAGCGTATGATAAAAAAGAGAGCAATTGTAAGGAAGTTACCGGCCGTAGAAACGTTAGGCTGCGCTTCTGTTATATGCTCTGATAAAACGGGAACAATGACGCAAAACAAAATGATGGTAACACATATGTGGTCAGGCGGAGAATTGTGGAAAGTGACAGGGCAAGGATATGAACCTAATGGCTCTTTTATGAAAGGTGAAAAAGAAGTGAATCCAGCTAAGACAAAATCACTTTATCAGCTACTTACATTTGGTTCACTATGTAACAATGCAAATATTATTCAAAAGAAAAAGGCGTACGTATTAGATGGAGATCCGACAGAGGGAGCGCTTGTAGCTGCAGCAATGAAAGCTGGGATAACACGTGAGGCATTAAAAGGGAAATTTGAAATTATTCGTGAATTCCCCTTTGATTCAACTCGAAAAATGATGAGTGTTATTGTACGAGATCGAGAGGGGAAAAAGTTTATTGTTACGAAAGGAGCACCGGATGTTCTTTTGCAACTGAGTCAAACAATCTTATGGGGGGATAAGCAGCAGCCGTTAAGTGAGCTATATAGAAAAGAAGTACAGGCGGCTATTCATAGCTTAGGTAGTCAAGCGCTTCGAACAATTGCAGTTGCGTTTAAACCTTTAAAAGTCACGGATTCTATTGAACATGAAAGAGACGTTGAAAAAGATTTTATGTTGGTTGGAATACAAGGTATGATTGACCCGCCAAGGCCAGAAGTGGCGCAGGCGGTAAAAGAGTGTAAAGAAGCTGGTATTCGAACAGTAATGATTACAGGTGATCATAAAGTGACAGCAATGGCGATTGCTGAACAATTAGGAGTTTTACCACCAGATGGACGCGTTGTTGAAGGAGTAGAACTCGCGAATATGGATGTGGAGGAATTAGAAAATGTTGTAGAAGATACGTATGTATTCGCTCGTGTATCACCTGAGCATAAATTGAAAATTGTTAAGGCACTGCAAAATCAAGGACATATAGTAGCGATGACAGGTGATGGAGTGAACGATGCTCCAGCGATAAAAACAGCGGATATTGGGATAGCGATGGGAATTACAGGGACAGATGTTGCGAAAGAAGCCTCTTCACTTGTTTTACTAGACGATAATTTTGCTACAATTAAATCAGCAATTAAAGAAGGAAGAAATATATATGAGAACATACGTAAGTTCATTCGCTACTTATTGGCGTCAAATGTTGGAGAAATTTTAGTTATGTTATTTGCGATGTTACTTGCATTACCACTGCCGATGGTTCCTATTCAAATTTTATGGGTGAACTTAGTTACTGATGGTTTACCAGCGATGGCATTAGGTTTGGATAAGGCTGAAGGAGATGTGATGAAGAGAACACCGCGTCACCCGAAAGAAGGGGTATTCGCTAGAGGGCTTGCGTGGAAAATAATAAGTCGAGGGTTTTTAATTGGAGCAGTGACGTTAGTGGCGTTTATTATTGCGTATAACCAACATCCAAATGAACTGAAATATGCACAAACTGTAGCGTTCGCGACGTTGGTACTTGCTCAGCTTATTCATGTATTTGATTGTCGTAGTGAGCATTCTGTCTTTCACCGTAATCCATTTGGGAACGTGTATTTAGTAGGGGCGGTTATTATTTCGTTACTACTCATGCTAGTGGTTATATATTATCCACCGTTACAACCAATCTTTAGCACAATGCCGATACAAGCAAGAGATTGGTTATTAATTGGAGGTTTGTCATCAATTCCGACTTTCTTACTAGTAGGTTCTTTATTAACAGGGAAAAAGGCTAAGAAGAAAAAGCCGATATTATATAAGAAGGGATTAAACTTGAAATAGTCAATGTTATGAAAATGTGATATAATTTACAGAAGGTAGTAGAGCCTTGTCTCTATTACCTTTTTCATTGAGTTATTTTATGGCTTGGATGTGATAAAAATGATTTCTAGTATGACAGGGTTTGGAAGATCGAAAGTAGAAAGTGATACTTTTCAAATTACAGTAGAAATGAAATCGGTGAACCACCGTTTTTTAGAGATGAGTATTCGACTTCCTAAGCAAATGATGGTATTTGAGGACAAAATTCGTAAAATAATTGCACAGCAAGTTCGACGTGGACGCATTGAAGTGTCTATTAGTATAGCGGGTGAAGGACTTGTTGAAAGAAAATTAAGTGTGAATTGGTCACTTCTTGAGCAGTACCAATCGATGATGGAAGATATAAAAGGAAAATTTCAATTACAAGATTCTATTACACTTCAGCAATTAATGGCAATGCCAGAAGTAACAGCAATTGAAGAAATAGAAAATGTAAATGAACATTTTGAGAACAGTTTATATGAGGCTGTTCGTCAAGCTGCTCATATGTTGAAAACGATGAGAGATGGCGAAGGAGAACGATTACATAAAGATATAGCGTATCGTTTACAAGAGATTAGCAATTGTGTAAATGCAATTATTCCACATGCACCAATTGTTACACAAAAATATCGTGAACGATTAGAAAATCGCTTAAAAGAATTACATAATCAAGATCTAGATGAACAAAGATTGCTAACAGAAGTCGCAATCTTTGCAGAGCGTTGTGATATTCATGAAGAGTTAGTTCGTTTGCAAAGTCATTTAGAGCAATTTCGTGAAACATTGCAGATTGAAGAGCCTGTTGGAAGGAAAATGGATTTCATCGTGCAAGAGATGCATAGAGAAATTAATACGATTGGTTCTAAGGCAAATGACTTAACAATTTCAAAATATGTTGTAGAAATGAAAAATAACCTTGAAAAAATTCGTGAACAAGTACAAAATATTGAGTAGCTTTCAAAAAATATATAAAGTTATACGTGGTGGAGAAATCGGATAGACTTACTAGGAGGCGCAAACTATGGCCATGCGGTTTTTAAATATTGGATACGGAAATATTGTATCTGCTCATCGAATTATTGCTATTGTAAGTCCGGAGTCAGCTCCTATTAAACGGACAGTACAGGAAGCACGCGAACATAATGCTTTGCTTGATGCTACGTATGGGAGAAAAACAAGGGCGGTTATTGTTATGGATGATGGGCATGTTGTATTAAGTCCAATTCAACCAGAGACGATTGCACATCGTTTGAATAATAAAGAAGATTTAAGTGAGGAAGGGTAGGTTTTACATATTTATGAGAAGTAGAAGAGGATTGCTCATCGTTCTTTCAGGGCCTTCTGGGGTTGGAAAAGGGACGGTTCGTAAAGAGCTGTTTAGCCATGAGGATACACGTTTTCAGTACTCTATTTCAGTAACGACACGTAAGCCGCGTGAAGGTGAAGTAGATGGTGTGGATTATTTCTTTAAAGAAAGAGAAGAATTCGAGGAAATGATTCGTAATGAAAAATTACTTGAGTGGGCTGAGTTCGTAGGTAATTATTACGGAACACCGATTGACTATGTTGAAAAAACATTACAAGAAGGAAAAGATGTATTCTTAGAAATTGAAGTGCAAGGAGCAATTCAAGTTAAGAAAGCTTTCCCAGAAGGTGTATTTATTTTCTTAGCACCTCCAAGTTTATCTGAACTAAAGAGCCGTATTGTCGGACGTGGTACAGAGACTGAAGATGTTATTGAAAATCGTTTAACTGTAGCGAAAGAAGAAATCGAGATGATGGACGCTTACGACTATGTAGTAGAAAACGATCAAGTTGAATTAGCTTGTGATAGAATTAAAGCAATTGTGGTTGGCGAACATTGCCGCCGCGAAAGGGTAGCAAAATATTATAAAGAAATGACGGAGGGTCTATAATTATGTTAAATCCATCAATTGACTCATTACTACAAAAAATCGATTCTAAGTACACATTAGTAACAGTAGCTGCAAAACGCGCGCGTGAAATGCAACTTGCTAATAACTGTGTTGTAGAAAAACCTGTTTCTCATAAATGTGTAGGTAAAGCATTAGAAGAAATCGATGCAGAAGCATTAAGCTACGTACCAAGTGAAGATAAAGTAGCTGAATAAGCCTTTGCCTTCGACAAAATAAAACATAGACTTTATAATTTTCTATGTAACGGTAACAACCTATTTACAAGTAGGTTGTTATTTTTTTACGAAAGGAATGAAATATTGGTACTGACGAGCTGAGAATTCTATTTCAGTATTATAAGTTTGAAAAAGAAAGAGGACGAGTCATATGCTAAAAGGGAAAAAGATACTTCTATGTGTAACAGGAGGCATTGCGGTTTTTAAAGCAGCTGCGTTAACGAGTAAATTGACACAATCTGGCGCGATTGTAAAAGTAATGATGAGTGAGTCGGCAATGAAGTTTGTTACGCCTCTTACATTCCAAGCGCTTTCTCGCCATGATGTATATACGGATACATTTGATGAGAAAGACTCAGCTGTTATTGCTCATATTGATTTAGCAGATTGGGCGGATGTTGTACTTGTCGCACCTGCTACTGCCAATTGTATTGGAAAGTTAGCTGGTGGTATTGCAGATGATATGATTACAACTACTTTGTTAGCTACTACAGCTCCGGTATGGATTGCGCCTGCTATGAATGTGCATATGTATGAAAATAAAATAGTTCAAAAAAATATGATGACATTGAAAACGCTAGGATATACATTTATTGAGCCTGGGGAAGGCTTTTTAGCATGTGGATATGTGGCGAAGGGACGACTAGAAGAACCTGAAGCAATTATTGCACGGTTAGAGGAAGCTTTCTCAGAACACAAACCATTGCAGGGAAAAAGAATATTAATAACTGCTGGCCCAACACGTGAAAAGGTTGATCCAGTTCGTTTTATGACAAATTTTTCTTCTGGAAAAATGGGGTATGCGATTGCGGAAGTGGCAGCGAATTTAGGCGCTGATGTTATACTCGTTTCAGGACCGACAGCATTAAATCCACCGTTACATGTAACGACAGTGCAAGTGGAATCTGCACAAGATATGTTAGAAGCGGTTCTTCAACATTATCAAAACGTAGACGTTGTCATTAAAACAGCAGCAGTTGCAGATTATCGTCCGAAATATGTTCATGAGAATAAAATGAAAAAGCAAAATGGTGATGCTGTCATTGAACTTGAAAGAACGGTGGATATTTTAAAAACGTTAGGTCAGAAAAAGGATAAACAGTTACTTATCGGTTTTGCTGCTGAAACGACAAATGTAGAGGAATATGCAACGAAAAAACTACGTGAGAAAAATGCAGATATGATTGTCGCGAATGATGTAAAAGCGCAAGGAGCTGGATTTGGCACGGATACGAATATTGTAACAATGTATAGAAAAGATGGAAAAGTTATTGAGTTGCCAATTTTAATGAAAAAAGAGGTAGCTCGTGAAATATTGAAGCAAATTGAAATGATGTTAGAAGATGATCGTTTATGAAATTTGCAAGTGTAATTGTTGATGTACCTGCCCGTCAGACAGATCGACCATTTGATTACATTATCCCTAAAAAATGGGAAGATATTGTACAGACAGGAATGCGTGTAGTAGTTCCGTTTGGCCCAAGAAAATTGCAAGGTTTTATTATTGGGATTAAAGATTCGGTGGATGTAGAAAGTAAGAAGTTAAAGACAATCCATGAAATATTAGATGTAACACCGGTTTTAAATGATGAATTATTAAAGCTTGGATATTGGCTTACAAGTGAAACGTTATGCTACATGATTTCAGCTTTTCAAGTGATGCTTCCAACTGCGATAAAAGCAACGTATAAAAAACGTCTACAACTTTGTAAACAGGAAGAAATAGCACCTGAAATACTATATTTATTTCAGGATAAAGAAGCAATTGATTTTGAAGTAATCGAGCAACAGCCACATTTATACCGAACTATTCAACAAGAAATTAAAAATGGTACGGTTGAAGTCGTTTATCAAGTGAAAGATAAAGTACAAAAGAAGAAGCAAAGAGTGGTTCAGCCGGAGTTGCCAGAAGATAAATTGGAATTAGCGGCATTTGAACTGAAAAGTAAAAAACAACAAGATGTACTTTATTATTTTGTGGAAAATTATAAAAGTGCACCGTTGAAAGTAATTACAGAAGAGTTACAAATAACAGATGCTCCAATAAAAGCACTTGTTAAAAAGGGATTCATTTCAGAAAAGTATGTGGAAGTATACCGAAATCCGTATGACGATGATGATTTTGAACAAACAAAACCATTTCCACTTACGGAGGAACAAAAACAAGTTATTACACCGATTTTATCATCAATTACAAATGAAACTTATAATCCATTTTTACTATATGGTGTTACAGGAAGTGGAAAGACAGAAGTATATTTACAATCTATAGCAGCAGTGCTCAAGAAAGGAAAAGAAGCTATCGTTCTTGTTCCTGAAATTGCACTAACGCCCCAAATGGTGGATCGTTTTAAAGGTAGGTTTGGCTCACAAGTTGCAGTTCTTCATAGTGCGTTGTCTGTTGGAGAAAAGTATGACGAGTGGCGTAAGATTTTAAGAAAAGAAGTGAAAGTTGTAGTTGGTGCGCGTTCAGCTGTTTTTGCGCCTTTTGAGAATTTAGGGATTATTATTATTGATGAAGAGCATGAATCAAGTTACAAACAAGAAGATAATCCGAGGTATCATGCAAGAGATGTAGCTGTCTGGAGAGGACAATATCATAAATGTCCTATCGTTCTTGGTAGTGCGACACCAACACTTGAATCGTTTGCAAGGGCGAAAAAAGGTGTTTATGAACTATTAACAATGGAAAAACGTATGAATGAACAAGCTTTACCAACGATAGAGATTGTTGACATGCGAGAAGAACTTCGTGACGGGAATCGATCAATGTTTTCTAAGGCGCTGCATGAAAAAATAGCAGATCGATTAGAAAAGAAAGAACAAATGGTACTCTTTTTAAATAGAAGAGGTCATTCTACATTTGTTATGTGCCGTGATTGTGGGTATGTTGTTCAATGTCCGCATTGTGATATTTCATTGACATATCATAAAATGAATCATCGTTTAAAATGTCATTATTGTAGTTACGAAGAGAATATGCCAACTGAGTGTCCAGCTTGTCAAAGTACATACATTCGTTTCTTTGGTACAGGTACACAAAAGGTAGAAGAAGAAATTACAAAACTATTTCCAGAGGCACGAGTCATTCGAATGGATGTAGATACGACAAGTCGAAAAGGAATGCATGAAAAATTATTAAAGGCGTTCGGGGAAGAAAAAGCAGATATATTACTCGGAACACAAATGATTGCTAAAGGATTAGATTTTCCGAAAGTAACGCTCGTTGGGGTGTTAACTGCAGATACGATGCTTCACTTACCTGATTTTCGGGCGAGTGAAAAGACATATCAGCTATTGACGCAAGTAAGTGGACGAGCGGGTAGACATGAATTGCCAGGGGAAGTTGTGATTCAAACGTATACGCCAGAACATTACAGTATAGAGTTAGCGAAGAACCAACAATATGATGTGTTTTTTGACCAAGAAATGCAAATGAGACGAACAAGACAATATCCCCCATATTACTATGTTGTACTCGTAACTGTATCTCATCCTGAATTATTAAAAGCGGTACAAGTGACGGAAAAAATTGCCTCGTATTTACGAACGCATTGCTCACAGCAAACAATGGTGCTAGGACCAGTTGCTTCAGCGATTCCAAGGATAAAAGATAGATATCGTTATCAATGCATGATAAAATACAAACGGGAACCAAACTTAAAGAACGTGCTCAAAATGGTAAATGAACATTATCAAGCAGAAATGCAAAAAGAGCTACAAATCTCAATTGATTTTAATCCAACAATGTTAATGTAGCGGAGGGAAATATGGCAGTTTTAGAAATAATAAAGCATCCAAATGAAGTGTTAGAAACACCATGCGAAAGAGTAATTAACTTTGATAAAAAGTTAGTGAAATTGTTGAAAGATATGCATGAAACAATGTTAATTGCGGACGGAGTCGGTTTAGCTGCGCCTCAAGTAGGTGTAAGCTTGCAAGTAGCGGTTGTTGATGTCGATGATGATACTGGGAAAATCGAGTTAATCAATCCATCAATATTAGAAAAACGTGGTGAACAAGTAGGTCCCGAAGGCTGTTTAAGCTTCCCGGGACTTTATGGTGAAGTAGAACGTGCCGATTATATTAAAGTAAGAGCACAAAATCGCCGTGGGAAAGTATTCTTATTAGAAGCGGAAGGATTTTTAGCGCGTGCAATTCAACATGAAATCGATCATTTACACGGTGTTTTATTTACATCGAAAGTGACAAGATATTATGAAGAAAACGAACTAGAATAGGTGTTAAAAGGAGCGGTTTTTAAATGATAAAAGTAGTGTTTATGGGAACACCGGACTTTTCAGTGCCGGTGC
The DNA here is from genome assembly GCF_053557995.1 of Bacillus sp. XB1. Taxonomy (NCBI): domain Bacteria; kingdom Bacillati; phylum Bacillota; class Bacilli; order Caryophanales; family Bacillaceae; genus Bacillus; species Bacillus sp. XB1. The sequence continues at coordinate 947,429 of NZ_JBNRIL010000002.1, forward strand.
TTCGTCGTCTTATTGAAGATGGCTATGAGGTAGTAGGTGTTGTGACGCAACCGGATCGTCCAGTAGGTAGAAAAAAAGTATTAACACCTACACCTGTTAAAATTGAGGCGGAAAAACATGGTATCCCTGTGTTACAGCCGTTAAAAATTCGTGAAAAAGATGAATATGAAAAAGTATTGGCATTAGAGCCAGATTTAATTGTAACAGCTGCATTTGGGCAGATTGTACCAAATGAAATTTTAGAAGCACCGAAGTATGGATGTATTAATGTTCACGCGTCTTTACTTCCTGAACTTCGTGGTGGTGCACCAATTCATTATGCAATTATGGAAGGTAAAGAAAAAACAGGTATTACAATTATGTATATGGTAGAAAAATTGGATGCTGGTGATATCTTAACGCAAGTGGAAGTTGAAATTGAAGAGCGTGAAACGACAGGCTCATTATTTGATAAATTAAGTGAAGCAGGAGCACACCTTCTATCTAAAACAGTACCTTTATTAATCCAAGGTAAGTTAGAACCGATTAAACAAAACGAAGAAGAAGTAACGTTTGCGTACAATATAAAACGTGAGCAAGAGAAAATTGATTGGACAAAAACAGGTGAAGAAGTATACAATCACATTCGCGGATTGAATCCATGGCCAGTTGCTTATACAACTTTAGCAGGACAAGTTGTTAAAGTATGGTGGGGAGAAAAAGTGCCTGTAACTGAACCGGCTGAAGCAGGTACGATTGTTGCAATCGAAGAAGATGGTTTTGTTGTAGCAACGAGTAATGAAACAGGTGTTAAAATTACTGAATTGCAACCTTCTGGTAAAAAGCGTATGAGTTGTTCACAATTTTTACGTGGAACAAAACCTGAAATTGGAACGAAGTTAGGAGAAAATGCATGAGACAAAATGTTCGTGAATTAGCTCTTGATGGTTTAATTCAAGTGGAAAAAAGTGGTGCATATAGCAACTTACTTTTAAATAATCTAATTGAAAAAAGTACAATTGATAGAAAAGATATTGGTTTATTAACTGAAATTGTATATGGAACGATTCAACGTCGTGACACATTAGATTATTATTTACAGCCTTTTTTAAAAAAGAAGGTTGAGGCGTGGGTAAGAGTATTGCTTCGCTTATCTTTATATCAAATGATTTATTTAGACCGAGTGCCAGAAAGAGCGGCTATTCATGAAGCGGTTGAGATTGCAAAGCGTCGCGGGCATAAAGGAATTGCTGGTATGGTGAACGGTGTATTACGTTCGATTCAGAGAGAAGGTGTACCTTCTGTAGATGAAATCAAGGATCCAGTAGAACGTCTTGCAATTGCGACGAGTCATCCAGTTTGGCTTGTACAAGAGTGGACTTCTGCATATGGCTTAGAAACTGCAGAGAAAATGTGCGAAGTAAACATGTTACCACCTGTACCAACAGCACGTGTGAATGTTGATAAGGTAACGGTAGAAGAAGCGATTGAGTTGTTGGCAAGTGAAGGTATAGAAGCAAAACGTGGTGACTTGTCAGATGATGCAATTCAGATTGAAAGAGGAAATGTAGCGCATACAGAAGCGTTTAAAAAAGGATTTCTTTCTATTCAAGATGAAAGTTCTATGCTTGTAGCACGCGCTTTAGAACCGAATACGGGAGATGCAGTTCTTGATAGTTGTGCTGCTCCAGGCGGAAAAACAACGCATATCGCGGAACGATTAAAGGGAACTGGTAAGGTCATGTCCCTTGATTTACATGCACACAAAGTACGTTTAATTAAACAGCAAGCAGAGCGACTTGGTCTAGAAAATGTCGAAACAAAAGCGCTAGATGCTAGAAAAGTGCAAGAGCACTTTGCAAATGAAACGTTTGATAAAATATTGGTAGATGCACCGTGTTCTGGATTTGGTGTAATTAGACGTAAACCTGATATTAAGTTAGGAAAAGATAAAGGCGATAGTGAAAGATTATCGACGATTCAAATTGCAATACTAGAAAAAATAGCACCATTATTAAAACAAGGCGGTCGTCTTGTTTATAGTACGTGCACAATTGAGAAAATAGAAAATGAACAAGTAATAGAGAAATTTTTACAAGAACATCCTGAATTTGAATGGGATACTACGCTTAAAGAGCGTATGCCAGAAAAATTAACTCCGTATATTGATGAAGGTCAAGTACAAATTTTACCGCATTATTTTGCGACGGATGGCTTTTATATTGCTTGTTTAAGGAAGAAGGTGTAGCATCATGGAAACGACTGTAAGAAAACAAAAGAAAAATTTAGAAACGAAGAAACCATCAATTTACTCTTTACAACTTCATGAAATGCAAGATTGGTTAAAGGAACAAGGAGAACCGAAGTTCCGTGCTGGACAAATTTTTGATTGGTTATATAAAAAACGTGTAAAAAATTATGAGGATATGTCAAACCTTTCTAAAGGATTGCGTGATAAATTGTCGAATTCCTTTGATATTACTACTTTAAACACGTTAGTAAAACAAACGTCTTCGGATGGAACAATTAAATTCTTATTCCAATTATATGACGGATATTCTATTGAAACGGTATTAATGCGACACGAATATGGAAATTCCATTTGTGTAACAACGCAAGTTGGTTGTCGTATTGGGTGTACGTTCTGTGCTTCGACACTTGGTGGATTAAAGCGAAACCTAGAAGCTGGAGAAATCGTAGCGCAAGTAGTAGAAGTTCAGCGCGCGCTTGATGAAACAGAAGAACGTGTAAGTTCTCTTGTTGTTATGGGGATTGGAGAACCATTTGATAACTATGATAATTTAATGGGATTCTTACGCATCATTAACCATGAAAAAGGACTTCATATTGGTGCGAGACATATGACTGTTTCGACGAGTGGAATTATCCCGAAAATTTATAAGTTTGCTGAAGAAGATCTACAAATTAATTTTGCGATTTCATTGCATGCTCCAAACTCAGAATTACGTTCAAAATTAATGCCGATTAACCGTGCTTATAAATTACCAGATTTAATGGAAGCTATTAAATACTATGTAAATAGAACAGGGCGTCGTATTACTTTTGAATATGGATTATTTGGAGGAGAAAATGACCAAGTAGAGCATGCTGAAGAGCTTGCTGCGCTCTTAAAAGGTGTAAAATGTCATGTGAACTTGATTCCGGTAAACTACGTACCTGAACGTGATTATGTACGTACGCCACGTGAACAAATTTTCTTGTTCGAGAAAACGTTAAAAGATCGTGGAGTGAATGTAACGATTCGCCGTGAACAAGGTCATGATATTGATGCAGCCTGCGGTCAGTTGCGTGCGAAGGAGCGCAAAGAAGAGACGAGGTGACGAGATGAAAGCCGTATTTCTATCGGATAAAGGAAAAGTTCGTCAACATAATGAAGATAGTGCAGGAGTTTTTCACAATTTAGATGGAAATGTATTAGCGGTAGTAGCAGATGGAATGGGAGGTCATCGAGCTGGTGATGTAGCTAGCTCGATGGCCATTCAATTATTCCATGATTATTGGAAGCAAACACATAATATGAATGAGCCGAAAAAAGTAGAACAATGGTTACATACTAGTGTTGGGATTATTAATGAGCGTATATATGAATACGCTCAGCAAAATGCAGAATGTAATGGTATGGGAACAACGCTTATAATAGCTGTTTGTACACCAAGCTTTGTGACAATAGGGCATATAGGAGATAGTCGTTGCTATATGGTATCAGAAGGAGAAATGACGCTAGTAACGGAAGATCATTCACTTGTAAATGAGCTTGTGAAACATGGTGAAATTTCAAAGGAAGACGCAGAGTATCATCCGAAAAAGAATGTGTTATTAAGAGCATTAGGAACAGAAGAAAAAGTTGGGTTAGATGTTAAAACGTTGGTGATTGAGGAAGATGATCAATTACTTCTTTGCTCTGATGGGTTATCAAACAAAGTTTCTATTGATGATATGCGACAAATTTTACAGTTAAATGAACAGCTTGAAGGTAAAGGGCAGTGTCTCATTCAATTGGCAAATGATCGCGGTGGAGAAGATAATATCACACTTGTTCTTATTGATTATGCGGGTTCGACAAACGAAAGTAGGTGAAGTGCAACGTGCTGATTGGAAAACGCTTAAATGACCGTTATAAGCTGCTGAAAATGATTGGTGGTGGCGGAATGGCCAATGTATATTTAGCTCATGATGATATACTTGGCCGAGATGTAGCGGTAAAAATATTAAGACTCGACTACTCAAATAACGAAGAGTTTATTAAACGTTTCCATCGAGAAGCGCAGTCTGTTACAACGTTGTCGCATCCAAATATTGTGAATATGTATGATGTCGGAGAAGAAGATGGTATATACTATCTTGTCATGGAATATGTACCAGGGCAAACATTGAAGCAATACATAATTGAGCGAGGGATGTTACCTATAGGAGAAGCTCTTGATATTATGGAGCAGTTAACATCCGCTATGGCACATGCCCATCATTTTGAAATTGTGCATCGTGATATAAAGCCGCACAATATTTTAATTCGAGCTGATGGAATAATAAAAGTAACAGATTTTGGAATTGCGACAGCTACAAGTGCAACAACAATTACACATACAAATTCAGTGCTCGGTTCAGTCCATTATTTATCACCAGAACAGGCACGTGGCGGGATAGCAAATAAACAATCAGATATCTATTCTCTTGGAATAGTTATGTTTGAATTGTTAACAGGAAGACAACCGTTTTCTGGCGAATCTGCTGTTGCCATAGCTTTAAAACATTTACAAAGTGAAATCCCATCACCAAAAAGATGGAATGAAAATATTCCGCAAAGTGTTGAAAATATTATATTAAAGGCAACTGCAAAAGATCCGTTTCACCGATATCAATCTGCTAATGCGATGAAGCGAGATATTGAAACTGCGCTATATCCAGAGAGGATAAATGAGCAACCATTTTACATACCGGAAGATATGGAAGCGACAAAAGCGATTCCGATTATTCAACAAGAACAATTATTTGAAAATGTAAGTGATGAAACGATTGTTTTAAAAGGGAGTAAGATGGAAGAACCGATAAGAGCAGAAGCAGCTGAGTTAGATAAGAAGAAAAAACGGAGTAGCAAGTGGCTTAAAGTTTTAATTTCAACATTTTTATTTTTAGCAATAGGAATAACATTAGCACTTACGGTTATTCCAGGATTATTTATTCCGAAAGATGTGAAAGTTCCTGATGTGGCTGGTATGAAATACACGACAGCTGTAAATACATTAGTAGAAAAGGGCTTTGAGGTGACGGAGCCTAATATTGTATATACAGATGATGTTGAAGTTGGGGATGTAATAAAAACGGACCCTGTAGCAGGAAGAGTCGTAAAAGAAAACGCTAAAATTACTATCTATCAATCAGGTGGAAAAAAGAAAAGTAAGATGGCAAATTTCACAGGTCAAAACTTTGAGAGTGTAAAAGCTGAGTTAGAAGAAAAATATAAACAAGTTACGGTAAATTATATTGAAAATGATAAGCCGAAAGGTGAAATTGTAGAACAAATTCCGACGCCTGATCAGATGGTTATAGAAGCGGAGCAAGAACTGAAAATCTGGGTAAGTAAAGGTCCTTATCAAATTAGACCAGGTGACTTTTCGGGGTGGACTGAAAATAGTGTAACTGGTTATTTGAATGAGAGAAAACTAACGTCAGATATAAAACGAGAGTATTCAGATACAGTCGAAAAAGGACTTGTAATTTCGCAATTTCCAAAACCAGGTACACCATTAAAAGAGGGAGATAAAGTAACTATTATTATCTCTGATGGTCAAAAGCCTAAAGTGACTAAAACGATAAAAGTGGACAATATCTCTATCCCATATGAGCCTGCTGTAACAGGTGAAAAAAAGCCGCAAACAATAGAAATTTATAAAGAAGACATGCAGCAAAAAATGGATAGACCGGTTGAAACGAGAACAATTACTGAATCAGCGACTATTTCTTTAGAATTTGTAATTCAAGAAGGTTCAAAGGGACACTATAAAATTGTACGGGATGGAGTAACGATTATTGATAAAGAAGTACCATATCCAACTCAATAATAGTGAAAGTCTACTTATTATTATTGCCTGTTATGCTGTCTACAAAGTGGACGGTATAGCAGGCAAAAATATATGATTCAAAAAGCTAGTAAAGTGATGCAGCTGTAAATATTTTTTTGCATTTAATGGGAAATTCAATGTATATTAGCGAAAGTATATATGGTAGGTTTTGAAATCGTTATTTGGAAAATTTAAATCCATTCATTTTTAAATTCAGCATCACCTTATACAAAAAAGGAGAATTCTATGCCAGAAGGAAAAATTATAAAAGCTTTAAGTGGGTTTTATTACGTGCAGCATGAAGAAGGGGTTACGCAATGTCGTGGGCGAGGTGTATTTAGAAAAAATAAAATTACACCACTTGTAGGAGACCAAGTTGTTTTTCAGGCAGATAATCCAACTGAAGGTTATGTGCTTGAAGTGTTTGATCGAAAAAATGAACTTGTTAGACCTCCTATTGCTAATGTCGATCAAGCGATCCTTGTGTTCTCTGCAGTAGAACCAGATTTTAATCCTGGACTGTTAGATCGATTTTTAGTGCTGATTGAATATCATAACATTAAGCCAATTATTTGTATTAGCAAGATGGATTTAGTAGATGAAAAGATGAAAGCAACTGTTGAAGCTTATGCGAATGATTATCGTGAGATGGGTTATGATGTTTTATTTACTTCTATTAATACGTCAGAAAGTATTGATATATTAAAACCATACTTAGAAAATTGTGTTTCTGTCGTTGCGGGCCAATCTGGTGTTGGGAAATCTTCAATGCTTAATGTGCTACGTCCAGAATTAGAGCTGAAAACAAATGATATTTCTTCCCATTTAGGACGCGGGAAGCATACGACAAGACACGTAGAATTAATTGCAATTGGGAGTGGACTAGTAGCAGATACACCGGGTTTTAGTTCACTAGATTTCATTGATATAGAAGTAGAAGATCTTACATATTGTTTTCCAGAGTTGAAAGAAGCGAGCCAATACTGTAAATTTAGAGGGTGTACACATCTTTCTGAACCGAAATGTGCGGTGAAAGCTGCGGTTGAAGAAGGGAAGATTACAGAATATCGCTATAAGAACTATAAACAATTCGTAGAAGAAATTAGAGAGAGAAAGCCGAGGTACTAGTTATGATTAAAATTGCACCATCGATTTTATCAGCAGATTTTTCAAAATTAGGGGAAGAGATTAAAGATGTAGAAAAGGGCGGAGCGGATTACATTCACGTTGACGTAATGGATGGACATTTCGTACCAAATATTACGATTGGACCGTTAATTGTAGAAGCAATCCGTCCGATTACATCATTACCATTAGATGTACATTTAATGATTGAAAATCCTGATAACTATATCCCGACTTTCGCACAAGCGGGAGCGGATATTATTACTGTTCACGTAGAGGCGTGTCCGCATCTACATCGTACAATTCAGTTAATTAAATCTCATGGTATTAAAGCGGGCGTTGTATTAAATCCACATACGCCAGTTTCAGTGATTGAGCATGTATTAGAAGATATAGATATGGTATTACTTATGACAGTAAACCCTGGATTTGGTGGACAGAAGTTTATCCATTCTGTATTACCGAAAATTAAACAAGTTGCAGACATGGTGAACGAGCGCAATCTAGAAGTGGAAATTGAAGTTGATGGTGGTGTAAATGCTGAAACAGCAAGACTTTGTGTGGAAGCAGGAGCAAATGTACTTGTAGCTGGGTCAGCAGTATACAATCAAAAAGACCGCGGTGAAGCAATTCGCGTAATTCGTGGGTAGTGATGAACTTTTATCCTAGTAAGGCATTTATAGGATAGGATAAAAATATGTAAAAAGGCAATCTACCGAATGGCAGATTGCCTTTTTACAATGGGAGGAGAAGAAAAAATGATTATTCATATTTTGGCAGGAGGACCTTCGGAATATTGCGCAGATTTTGCTCGATACGAGAATGAGGAAGTAGTGTGGGCAGCGGTTGATAGGGGAGTATACCGTCTATTAAAGAAAGGGATTACCCCGGCTGTTGCGTTTGGAGATTACGATTCAGTTACTGAAGAAGAATTAGTATGGATGGGACAGCAAACGAACGAATTACATATTGTTCCGCGGGAAAAAGATCAAACGGATTTAGAAATTGCAATCAACTGGGCATTAGAACAGAAGCCGGCACTAATTCGTATTTTTGGTGCTACTGGTGGAAGGCTTGATCACGGTTTGGCAAATATACAGATGCTTTTAAAAGGGTTAGAAGTAGAGATAGAAATGTGTATTGTGGACAATAAAAATGAAATAACAGTTAAAAAAATGGGTACACATATAATTGAAGAAAATAAAAATTTTCCTTATGTATCTTTTGTACCAGTTACTGAAATAGTGGAAGGGATTACATTGTTTGGTTTTAAGTACCCTCTTACTAATAAAACAATAGAGTGGGGATCAACACTTTGTATTAGTAACGAACTCGTTGAGGAAAAAGGTACTTTTTCATTTACTTCTGGCATATTAATGTTGATAAGAAGCACTGATTGAAGAAACAATTTTGCTCCTTACATCATATAGTGACCAAGTGGAGTAATGGGGATTAGGAGGGAAACCATGAGATTTTATACAATTAAGTTACCTAAATTTCTTGGTGGAATAGTTCGTGCAATGTTAAATACCTTCAAAAAAGATTAAAAAAAGCACCTATCACCGGTGCTTTTTCCATTGTTATAGTAAAAAAAGAGCCTATCGGCTCTTTTTTTTATTATTAAACACGTTCGATTTTGCCAGATTTTAATGCTCTAGCAGAAACGTAAACACGTTGAACTTTTCCGTCGATGCGTACGCGAACTTTTTGAAGGTTAGCGCCCCATTTACGTTTTGTAGCGTTCATTGCGTGAGAACGAGAGTTACCAGAACGAGCTTTTCTTCCAGTAATAGCACAAACACGAGCCATTTATATTTCCCTCCCTTGATACCTTACCATACGTAATTTTTCAATGTTAGTCTTTTATGCGATGCTAAAAACACTACTATAATTTAACACAACTAAAAAGAGAATGCAACACCGTAGAAAAAAGAAATCAAGAAAATTTACTTGACACTATATGTCAATGAAGAAAAGTTGAAATCCATAAAAATTGCTTGACATATTATAGTGGTACATGTTGTATAATAACAATGGACTATTTTGCTCATCATAAAAAAGTGTAATTTAAAACATAAAATATGAGAGTGAAAAGAAAGAACGATGGAATTTTCTTTAAAAAGATTATATGATAGTAACTAAAGTAGTCTAGCTCACTTTCACCATTTATGAAGGGGGAAACGAGATGTCAATTGAAATTAAAACGAAGTACGGTCAAATTGATATTAGTACAGATGTAATTGCAACAATTGCTGGAGGTGCCGCGGTAGATTGCTACGGTATCGTAGGTATGGCATCAAAAAATCAGTTAAAAGATGGATTAACAGACATTTTACGAAAAGAAAACTTCACTAGAGGTGTTATTGTTCGTAAAGATGAAGATGAAGTACATATTGATATGTATATTATTGTGAGCTATGGTACGAAAATTTCAGAAGTGGCACATAATGTGCAGACGAAAGTGAAATATACATTAGATCAAACTGTAGGACTAGCAGTAGATTCTGTAAACATCTACGTACAAGGAGTTAAAGTAATAAACTTGTAATGTGCATTAAGGAGGAAAATCTGTGTCAATTCAAAAAATTGATGGAAAACGTTTATCACAAATGATCATGCAAGGAGCGAATAATTTAACAAACAATGTTCAGCTTGTTGATGCATTAAACGTATTTCCAGTTCCAGATGGCGATACCGGTACAAACATGAACTTATCTATGACTTCAGGTGCGCGTGAAGTGAAAGCAAACCCTTCACAGCATGCTGGTAAAGTCGGCGTAAGTTTAGCCAAAGGATTATTAATGGGAGCTCGTGGTAACTCTGGAGTTATTTTATCTCAGTTGTTCCGTGGTTTCTCTAAATCCATTGAACAAAAAGAAGAATTAACAACAGTTGATTTTGCTGCAGCACTAGAAGCTGGAGTAGAGGCGGCTTATAAAGCGGTTATGAAACCGATTGAAGGAACGATTTTAACGGTTGCAAGAGAAACGGGTAAATATGCAGTAACAGTTGCGAAAAAACAGCGCGACTTTGTTTTGTTTATGGAAGACGTTGTGAAAGAAGCAAACGCATCGTTAAATCGTACGCCAGATTTATTACCTGTATTAAAACAAGTTGGCGTTGTAGATAGCGGTGGTAAAGGTCTTGTAGTGGTATACGAAGGATTTTTAGCTGACTTAAAAGGAGAAACGATTTCTTCTGATGCACCGACGCAACCATCTATGAATGAAATGGTACGCGCAGAACATCACCGTAGTGTACAAAGCCAATTGAGTACAGAAGATATTAAGTATGGATATTGTACGGAATTCATGGTGAAATTAGAGGCTGAAAAGGTGAAAGAGCATAATTTCTCTGAACAAAAATTCCGTGAAGATATTAGTGTATATGGTGATTCTCTACTAGTTGTGTCTGATGATGAAATTGTAAAAGTTCATATCCATGCAGAACATCCTGGAGACGCTATGAACTACGGGCAAAAATACGGTAGTTTAATTAAGATTAAAGTAGAAAATATGCGTGAACAGCATACTGCTTTATTAGATGAACCTACTATGGTTCCTGAACAACCAGCTCAATCGAAAGAAAAACAACCATATGGTATCGTAACTGTAGCTATGGGGTCTGGTATTAAAACTTTATTTGAGAGCATCGGCGCAACGAAAGTTATCGAAGGTGGTCAAACGATGAATCCAAGTACGGAGGATATCGTGAAGGCAATTGAAGAAGCAAATGCTGAAAAAATCATTATTTTACCGAATAACGGAAATATTGTAATGGCAGCAGAACAAGCGGCATCAGTTGTAGATCAAGAAGTTATTGTTGTTCGTTCGAAAACAGTTCCTCAAGGTATGGCAGCAATGTTAGCATTTAACCCAGTTGGAACGTTAGAAGAGAATGAAGAAAACATGCAAGAAGCTTTATCTCATGTGAAAACAGGTCAAATTACGTATGCTGTACGTGATACGGAAATTGATGGTGTAGCAATTCAAAAAGATGATTTCATGTGTATTGTAGATGGGAAAATTGTATCTACAAATGCTGAAAAAGTAGGAGCTGCGAAGCAATTACTAGAAGCGCTTATTGATGAAGATTCTGAAATCGTAACGATTCTACAAGGTGAAGATGCAACTGACGAAGAAGTAGCGGAGTTAGTTGAATTTGTAGAAGAGAAATTTGAAGATGCAGAAGTAGAAGTGCATGCTGGAAACCAACCAGTGTATTCTTTCATCTTCTCTGTAGAATAAGATAAGATTCGTTTTGAAAATAAATGGATTACTTACTTGCTAATGGATAAGAAGTAGTAATATGAAGTTTATTACTAGTTTTTATTCAAAAGGCTAGCATATTGAAGAGAGAAAAGAGCCTTGCTGCTAATAGTGAGGCTCTTTTTTACTTGTTTTATATAAGGGATTTGAGTAGTTTCTCTTAGAATGCCTATGATAGAATATATAAGGTGAAAGAGAGCGATTACAGATGCTAATTGGTACTCAAATAAAATGCAATAAAGAAAATAATGTGACGGGGTGTGAGAATCTTGAATGATGTTGTACAAGTTCCTGTTACGGATGTAAAGGGGATCGGAGGAGAAACATCTGAGTTACTACATGAGATGGGTATTTATACAGTTTCTCATCTATTAGAACATTTTCCATACCGTTATGAAGATTATGCGATGAAAGATCTTGCTGAAGTAAAGCATGATGAACGTGTAACGGTTGAAGGGAAGATTCATAGTGCTCCTTTGCTGCAATATTATGGTAAGAAGAAATCGCGTTTAACAGTTCGTGTTCTCGTCGGTCGTTATTTAATTACGGCGGTATGTTTTAATAGGCCTTACTATAAGCAAAAATTAAAGTTAGATGAAACGGTAACGATTACTGGTAAATGGGATCAACATCGTCAAACAATTGCTGTATCAGAACTTCATTTTGGGCCGGTTGTACGTCAACAAGAAGTGGAACCTGTTTATTCAGTAAAGGGGAAACTTACAGTAAAACAGATGCGTCGTTTTATTGCTCAAGCGTTAAAGGAATATGGAGATTCTATAGTCGAAGTGTTACCGGATGGTTTGTTAGGGCGATATAAATTATTACCAAGATATGAAGCGCTTAGGGCATTGCATTTTCCGGTAGGACAGGAAGATTTGAAGCAAGCGCGTCGCCGTTTTGTATATGAAGAATTTTTCTTATTTCAGCTGAAAATGCAAACGCTCCGGAAAATGGAGAGGGAAAATTCAAAAGGGACGAAGAAAGAGATTCCGTCAGTAGAATTACAAGAATTTATCGATGCACTGCCGTTTCCATTAACGGGTGCGCAGCGCCGAGTTGTAGATGAAATTTTGAAAGATATGACATCTCCTTATCGGATGAACCGACTATTGCAAGGTGACGTTGGTTCTGGGAAAACAGTTGTTGCTGCGATTGGCCTTTATGCATCGAAGTTAGCTCATTATCAAGGTGCTTTAATGGTTCCTACAGAAATTTTAGCTGAGCAACATTATCAGTCGCTTGCTGAAACGTTTTCGCATTTTGGTATGAAGGTGGAACTGTTAACAAGTTCTGTTAAAGGTGCGAGACGTCGAGAAATTTTAGCGAAGTTAGAACAAGGAGAAATAGATATTCTGGTTGGAACGCATGCCTTAATTCAAGATGAAGTTATATTTCATAGGTTGGGTCTCGTTATTACAGATGAACAGCATCGATTTGGTGTAGCGCAGCGCCGAGTTTTACGGGAGAAAGGTGAAAGTCCAGATGTATTATTTATGACAGCGACACCAATTCCGCGTACGCTTGCAATTACTGCATTTGGAGAGATGGATGTTTCGATAATCGATGAGATGCCAGCAGGTAGAAAGGTGATTGAAACATATTGGGCAAAACATGATATGTTAGATCGCGTTCTCGGTTTTGTTGAAAAGGAGATAAAAAAAGGAAGACAGGCATACGTTATTTGTCCTCTAATTGAAGAATCTGAGAAACTTGATGTGCAAAATGCTATCGACTTACATAGTATGCTGACGCATCATTACCAAGGGAAATGCCAAGTTGGATTGATGCATGGGAGATTATCGTCTCAGGAAAAAGAAGAGATAATGGGACAGTTTAGTGAAAATAAAGTGCAAATTCTTGTATCGACAACAGTTGTTGAAGTAGGTGTGAACGTACCGAATGCGACTGTAATGGTTATTTATGATGCAGAACGTTTCGGTTTATCGCAGCTTCATCAGCTTAGAGGGCGTGTCGGCCGTGGTAGTGAGCAATCATATTGTTTATTAATAGCAGACCCTAAATCAGAAACAGGGAAAGAAAGAATGCGCATAATGACTGAAACAAATGATGGATTTGTATTGTCAGAAAAAGATTTAGAATTACGAGGTCCTGGAGATTTCTTTGGGAGTAAGCAAAGTGGCTTACCAGAATTTAAGGTTGCTGACATGGTACATGATTATCGAGCGTTAGAAACAGCAAGGCAAGATGCGGCGATACTAGTAGATTCAGAAGCGTTTTGGCACAATGATCAGTACGCTGCCTTGCGTACGTATCTTGATGGGACAGGTGTGTTCCAAGGAGAGAAGCTCGATTAAAGGGAGTCAACAAAAGTTTTTGTTGCATTCTACTTTTAATGATTATATACTACTGTTAGTACCTAGTCATAAAAATGGATGGTGCGGTATGAAAAAAAGAAGAAGTAAAAAAGAAAGACAAGAGTTATTACAACAAACAATCGAATCAAATCCTTTTATTACGGATGAAGATTTAGCGGAAAAATTTCAAGTGAGTATACAAACAGTACGACTTGATCGTATGGAATTGTCTATTCCTGAATTAAGAGAGAGAATTAAACATGTAGCTACAAAGCAACATGAAGAAGATGTGAAATCTTTACCGTTAGAAGAGGTTGTTGGAGAAATTATTGATATTGAATTAGATAGACATGCAATCTCTATCTTTGAAGTAAAGGTAGAACATGTATTTAAAAGAAATCAAATTGCCCGTGGGCATCATCTGTTTGCGCAAGCAAACTCACTAGCTGTTGCGGTTATTGATGAAGAATTAGCTTTAACTGCAAAGTCTACCATTCGATACATTCGCCCTGTAAAATTAGGAGAGCGTGTTGTTGCAAAAGCGCGCGTTGAAGATGTAGAGAATGATAAGGGACGGACGGTTGTCAAAGTGCGTAGCTTCGTTGGAGAAGAACTTGTTTTTACAGGCACTTTTGAAATGTATCGATCTAGTAATTATAGTGAGGAAGGTAACAACTTATGAAAATCGCAATAGATGCAATGGGCGGAGATCACGCTCCAAAGGCTGTAGTATTAGGGGCAATGAAAGCTATTAAGGAATATTCTGATTTACATATTACGTTAGTAGGGAAAGAAGAGGAAATTCGTCAATACTTAACGAGTGATGAACGAATTACTATTCTTCATACAGACGAAAAAATAGAATCAACGGAGGAACCAGTAAGAGCGGTTCGTCGAAAAAAACAAGCTTCAATGGTGCTTGCGGCACAACAAGTAAAGGATGGAGAAGCAGACGCTTGTATATCCGCAGGTAGTACAGGAGCTTTAATGGCAGCTGGATTATTTGTTGTCGGTCGTATGGAAGGAATTGAGCGACCAGCTTTATCGCCTACAATGCCGACTGTAGATGGAAAAGGTTTTGTTATGTTAGATGTTGGAGCAAATGTTGATGCAAAACCAATTCATTTATATCAATATGCAGTAATGGGATCTGTTTATGCTGAGAAGGTAAGAGGAATTGAAAATCCTCGTGTTGGACTATTAAACGTTGGAACAGAGGATGGAAAAGGAAACGAGCTTTCAAAGCAAGTATTTGCAATGCTTAAAGATGCGCCAATTAATTTCGTTGGGAACGTTGAATCGAGAGATTTATTGCAAGGTGTAGCAGATGTTGTTGTATGTGATGGTTTTACAGGGAATGTAGCGTTGAAATCATTAGAAGGAACAGCACTTGCGCTATTCTCTATGTTGAAAGAACAACTAATGAGTTCGTTTACGAGCAAATTAGCAGCGGCGGTATTAAAGCCAAAACTTATGGTATTAAAAGATAAAATGGATTATTCGGAGTATGGGGGAGCTGCATTATTTGGATTGAAAGCACCTGTCATTAAGGCTCACGGTTCTTCTAATGACCAGTCGATATTTAGTGCGATTCGTCAAACGAGAGAAATGGTAGCGAAAGAAGTAATTCCTACAATTTCAAGCGTAATGGAGAAAGAGTCACTCCAATAAGAGGAGGATTTGAAATGGGAAAAATAGCATTTCTTTTTCCGGGCCAAGGTTCACAGGCAGTTGGAATGGGTAAACAATTAGCAGAGAATAATAAAGAGGTTGCAAAAGTGTTTGCAAAAGCAGATGAGGTGTTACAAGAGTCACTTTCAGAAGTGATTTTTGAAGGCCCGCAGGAAAAGCTTACATTAACAACAAATGCTCAGCCTGCATTATTAACAACGAGTTTTGCTATTTTGACAGCTTTGAAAGAGTATGACATTACACCTGACTTTGTCGCTGGTCATAGTTTAGGTGAATATAGCGCTCTTGTAGCAGCTGGTGCATTAACTTTTGAAGATGCGGTATATGCTGTAAGGAAACGCGGGGAATATATGGAAGAAGCTGTTCCGGGCGGGGAAGGTGCAATGGCAGCTATATTAGGTGCTGACCCACATATGCTGAAACAAGTTACAGAAGAAGTAACAAGTGAAGGATATGCAGTGCAAATCGCTAATATGAATAGTACGAAGCAAATTGTAATTTCTGGAACGAAGCAAGGCGTAGAGGTTGCTTCTCAAAGAGCGAAAGAAAATGGTGCAAAGAGAGCAATTCCACTAAAAGTAAGTGGGCCATTCCATTCTTCACTTATGAAGCCGGCAGCTGAGAAGTTCCAAAGTGTTTTAAATGAAATTACAATTCATGATACGAATATTCCTGTTATTGCAAATGTTACGGCGGATGTTATTACGCGTGGTGCCGACATTCAAGAAAAGTTAATCGAACAGCTTTATTCGCCTGTATTATGGTACCCGTCTATTGAATGTATGGTGAAGCAGGGAGTAGATACATTTATTGAAATTGGGCCTGGAAAAGTACTTGCTGGACTTATGAAGTCAATTGATTCATCAGTGAAAGCATATGCGATATATGATGAAGAGACATTAAAAGATACCATTTCAAATTTGAGAGGAGAAAACTGATGTTAAAAGGGAAGGTAGCATTAGTAACTGGCGCTTCACGTGGAATTGGTCGCGCGATTGCGATCGATTTAGCGAAACAAGGGGCAAATGTAGTAGTAAATTATGCAGGTAATGAACAAAAAGCAAATGAAGTAGTAGATGAAATTAAGAAATTAGGTTCTGATGCAATTGCGGTAAAAGCAGATGTTGCAAATGCTGATGATGTTACAAATATGGTGAAACAAACAGTAGATACATTTGGACAAGTTGATATTCTTGTAAATAATGCTGGTGTAACAAAAGATAATTTATTAATGCGTATGAAAGAAGAAGAATGGGATACAGTTATTAATACAAACTTAAAAGGTGTATTCTTATGTACAAAAGCAGTATCTCGTTATATGATGCGTCAACGTCACGGTAGAATTATAAATATCGCTTCTGTTGTGGGTGTTATAGGAAACCCAGGGCAAGCTAATTATGTTGCTGCTAAAGCGGGTGTTATTGGATTAACAAAAACATCTGCAAAAGAGTTAGCAAGTCGAAATATTACTGTGAATGCAATTGCGCCGGGCTTTATTGCGACTGATATGACGGATGTACTAGATGAGAATATTAAAGCTGAAATGTTAAAAGTTATTCCAGCTGCTCAATTTGGTGAAGCGCAAGATATCGCGAATGCTGTAACGTTTTTTGCTTCTGATCAAAGCAAATATGTTACAGGTCAAACGTTAAATGTTGATGGCGGTATGGTAATGTAATAAAAGAATCGATTTCACCTAGTTTTTTTGGTCAATATTTAATATAATATTTGAGGGGAGGTGAATGGAATGGCAGATGTTTTAGAGCGCGTAACAAAAATCATCGTTGATCGTTTAGGAGTAGAAGAGACTGAGGTAGTACCAGCTGCAAGCTTCAAGGAAGATTTAGGAGCAGACTCCCTAGATGTAGTAGAACTTGTAATGCAATTAGAAGATGAATTCGAAATGGAAATTTCTGATGAAGATGCTGAAAAGATTGCTACTGTTGGCGATGCTGTGACTTACATAGAGAGTCATCTATAATGCTTAAGTGAAGTCCCGTTTTTTAGCGGGGCTTTCTGGCTTATATCTGGAGGGACCTATGCCGTACCGAAAATATAGAGAAAAAAAATACGAAACAAAATATCGTGAAGCATTTAAAGTGTTTCAAGAAAAGATAGGTATTACGTTTACAGATGAAAAATTATTGATTCAAGCATTTACGCATTCATCGTATGTGAATGAGCATCGAAAAAAACCGCATGAAGATAATGAGCGTCTTGAATTTCTTGGAGATGCAGTATTGGAACTGACTGTATCACAGTATCTGTTTCAAAAATATCCGACAATGAGCGAAGGAGAGTTAACAAAACTACGTGCAGCTATTGTATGTGAGCCATCTCTTGTTCGTTTTGCGAACGAATTGTCATTTGGCAGCCTTGTTTTATTAGGAAAAGGTGAAGAAATGACAGGTGGACGTGAACGACCAGCTTTATTAGCGGATGTCTTTGAAGCGTTTATTGGTGCCCTTTATCTTGATCAAGGGCTAGAAACAGTTTGGGAATTCTTAAAAGAAATTGTATATCCGAAAATTAATGAGGGTGCTTTTTCTCATGTGATGGATTATAAGAGTCAGTTGCAAGAATTGATTCAGCGTGATGGCAGTGGCAATGTTGAGTATCAAATTTTGCAAGAAAAAGGACCAGCTCACAATCGAGAATTTGTGTCACGTGTTACGTTAAATAACGTAGCTTTAGGTCTTGGTAGTGGTAAGTCGAAAAAAGAAGCAGAGCAACAAGCTGCTGCAGAAGCATTGAAAAAATTAAAAGAACAACTATAAGGAATCCCCCTTTGAATGAGGGGGATTCCTTATGCATAGAATGAAACTTTCTTTTTGTTTATAAAGAAAAAGAAGGTAAATCCGTATAATACTTGTTTTTATATAGAGAACATTTATAACGACGGAGAATAGGAGGAAGGCCTTTCGTGTTTTTAAAAAGATTAGAAATAGCAGGGTTTAAGTCTTTTGCTGAGCGTGTATCTGTTGATTTTGTCCCAGGTGTAACTTCTGTAGTAGGACCTAATGGAAGCGGGAAAAGTAATATTACTGATGCAATTCGCTGGGTACTTGGTGAACAATCTGCAAAATCATTACGTGGTGCAAAGATGGAGGATATTATTTTTGCAGGCAGTGATACGAGGAGAGCGGTTAATGTTGCTGAAGTAACAATAACTTTAAATAATGAAGATCAACGTTTACCAATTGAATACAATGAGGTGTGTGTAACACGTCGTGTATCTCGTTCAGGTGATAGTGATTTTTATATTAATAAACAATCATGTAGATTGAAAGATATTATCGATTTATTTATGGACTCTGGTATGGGAAGAGAAGCTTTTTCAATTATTAGCCAGGGGAAAGTGGAAGAGATTTTAAGTAGTAAGTCAGAAGAGCGTCGAGGTGTATTTGAAGAAGCGGCAGGCGTACTAAAATACAAACTTCGCAAAAAGAAAGCTGAAGGGAAACTAGCAGAAACACAAGAAAACTTAAATCGTGTACAAGATATAATTCATGAATTAAGTAGTCAAGTAGAACCTTTAGAAAGACAAGCTTCTATTGCGAAAGATTATCTTGAGAATAAAGAAGAATTAGAGAAAGTAGAAGCTGCGCTTATTGTTCATGAAATTGAAGAATTGCATGAGAAATGGGAAGCGCTTCGAAATCAGTTTGGGCATAATAAAAACGAAGAAGCTAAAATGTCAACGAATTTACAAAAAAGTGAAGAAGAGCTTGAGGAATTACGAGGACAATTACAAGCGGTAGACGAGTCTGTAGACTCGTTGCAAGAAGTACTTCTTCTTTCTAGTAAAGAGCTAGAAAAACTAGAAGGGCAGCGTGAGTTGTTAAAAGAAAGAAAGCAAAATGCTACGACGCATTGTGCGCAACTTGAGCAGTTAATTGTTGAATTAACTGAGAAAGCTAAAAGTTACGATGGTGAGATTGAGTCAAGTACAGAATCTTTAATGCAATTTGTGAATGAAGTAAAAGAGTTGGAGCAAAAATTGCATGATAATGAGCAACTGCTTGCTACTTTTGCTGACAATTTAGAGGAACAGATTGAGAATTTAAAAGGTGACTATATTGAGCTTTTAAATCAACAAGCTAGTCATCGTAATGAATTATCTATGATTGAAGAACAATCGAAACAGCAAACGTCTAAAAACGAGCGTCTAGATGAAGAGAATGCGAAATATGTAGAAATGCGTATGGAAATTACAGCGAAAAAGACGAAACTTGTAGAAAGTTACGAACAAGCGAAAGAAAAAGTAGCTGGCATTCTCTCAAATATACAGAAGACAGAGGCGGCGCTTGGGAAATGTAAGACGCAGTATAGTGAAAATGAAACAAAACTGTATCAAGCATATCAATTTGTGCAACAGGCACGTTCTCGAAAAGAAATGCTTGAAGAGATGCAAGAAGATTATTCTGGATTCTATCAAGGTGTACGTGAAGTATTGAAAGCTAGAGAAAATAGGTTGCAAGGTATCGAGGGTGCTGTTGCGGAACTGTTAACGGTACCGAAAGAATACGAAGTTGCAATGGAAATCGCTCTAGGTGCAGCGATGCAGCATATTGTTGTACAAACAGAGGAACATGCTCGTAATGCGATTGCATTTCTAAAGCAAAATAAACATGGACGTGCAACGTTTTTACCGCAAGCTGTTATTAAAAGCAGATCGTTATCATTTGAGCAATTACGCATTGCAAATCAACACCCATCGTTTGTAGGTGTGGCGGCAGAACTTGTGCAGTACAACAATAAATATGAAAATGTAGTTTCAAATTTATTAGGTACTGTTATTGTTGCGAAAGATTTACGTGGAGCAAATGAGTTGGCGAAACAACTGCAATACCGTTATCGCATTGTAACAATCGAAGGTGACGTAGTGAATCCTGGCGGTTCTATGACTGGTGGGGCGGTAAAGCAAGCGAAATCTTCTTTATTAGGACGCCAACGTGAACTGGAAGAGTGGACTCGCAAGTTAACTGATATGGAAGAAAAAACAACGAAGTTAGAAAACTTTGTTAAAGCAGTAAAACAAGAGATTCAAGAAAAAGAAGTGAAAATACGCGAACTAAGGCAAACTGTAGAAGCAGATCGTGTAGATGAGCAGAAATTAAGAGAAGAGATTAATCGTTTAGAATTAGAAGAACATCGTATTAATGATCGGTTGTCTATTTATGATTTAGAGATTGAAGGGTTTTTACAAGATCGAGTAAAAATGCAAGGGCGTAAAGAGGAGTTAGAAGGGGTTTTAACGAATCTTCAAGCTGAAATCACTAAGTTAGATAGTAAAATTGTAGCTTTAACAAAACAAAAAAGTGAGCAACATTCTTCGAAAGAAAAAGTTCAAAAAGAAATGACTGAGTTAAAAGTGCTGGCAGCTGAAAAGCAACAACGCTTATCTAATCAAAAAGAAAAAGTTGAACGATTGACGAAGGAAAAAGAAGAAACGGATGCGACACTTGTAAAAACGAAAGAGGATTTAGCGTTCTTAAAACAAGAAATGACATCTAATTCAAGTGGTGAAGAGCAAATTACGAATATGATTGAGAAGAAAGCATATGATCGTAATCAAACTTCAGAATTAATTCGCTCTCGTCGTGAACAACGTGTATCGTTGCAAGAGAGAGTAGAACATTTAGAGCGCAATTTGAAAGAAACGACAGGTAAACATAAATATGTTCTTGAAATGTTGAAAGATCAAGAAGTGAGAATAAATCGACTGGATGTAGAGTTGGAAAATAGATTACAACATTTACGTGAAACATATACGATTTCATTTGAAGCGGCAAAACTAAAATATACAATGACAATGCCTGCAGAAGATGCGCGTAAGAAAGTAAAATTAATCAAATTATCCATAGAAGAGTTAGGTACAGTGAACCTAGGGGCAATTGATGAATATGAACGTGTAGCGGAGCGTCATACATTCTTACTAGAGCAGAGAGACGACTTAGAAGAAGCGAAAGCGACATTGCACCAGCTTATTACCGAAATGGATGAAGAAATGAAAAAACGCTTTTCTACTACGTTTGAAGGCATTAGAATGGAGTTTCAATCGGTATTCTCTGAATTATTTGGAGGCGGTAGAGCGGATTTAGTAATGACTAATCCCGAGGATTTACTAAATACGGGTATTGATATTGTAGCACAACCGCCAGGGAAGAAACTGCAGAACTTAGGTTTACTTTCAGGTGGAGAGCGTGCTTTAACAGCAATTGCGCTTTTATTTGGTATTTTAAAAGTACGCCCAGTACCGTTCTGTGTACTAGATGAGGTAGAGGCAGCCCTTGATGAGGCGAATGTAGCTCGTTTTGCACAGTATTTAAAGAAATTCAGTGATGAGACGCAGTTTATTGTAATTACACATAGAAAAGGTACAATGGAAGAGTCTGATGTGTTGTACGGTGTAACAATGCAAGAATCGGGGGTATCTAAACTTGTTTCGGTTCGTTTAGACGCCGGAGAAGAACTTATTGCAAGTGAATAGGAAGGATGGGAAAGTATGAGTTTTTTTAAAAAACTAAAAGAAAAAATTTCAAAACAAACGGATACAGTTACAGAGAAATTTAAACAAGGATTAGAAAAAACGAGAAATTCATTTGCGGATAAAGTGAATGATTTAGTGTATCGTTACCGTAAAGTGGACGAAGATTTCTTCGAAGAGTTAGAAGAAATTTTAATCGGTGCAGACGTTGGCGTTGCGACGGTAATGGAATTAATTGACCAATTGAAAGAAGAAGTACAACGTCGTAACATTCAAGATCCAAAAGAAGTACAAGCTGTTATTTCAGAAAAACTAGTAGGAATTTACAAAGGTGACAGCGATTTTAGTAACGAAATTAATATGCAAGAGGACCAATTAACGGTCGTTTTATTTGTTGGTGTTAATGGTGTAGGAAAAACGACGACAATTGGTAAACTGGCGCATAAGTTTAAATCAGAAGGTAAGTCAGTCCTATTGGCGGCAGGAGACACATTCCGTGCTGGAGCGATTGAACAATTAGAAGTATGGGGCGATCGCGTTGGTGTAGAAGTGATTAAACAAGGATCTGGATCTGATCCAGCGGCGGTTATGTATGACGCTGTACAAGCAGCGAAAGCACGTAAGGTAGATGTATTACTATGTGACACAGCAGGACGCTTGCAAAATAAAGTGAACTTAATGAAAGAGTTAGAGAAGGTGAAGCGTGTAATTGAGCGTGAAGTACCAGGTGCTCCTCATGAAGTATTGCTTGTTATTGATGCAACAACAGGACAAAACGGTTTAAGCCAAGCGAAAACATTCCGTGAAGCAACGAATGTAACTGGTATTGTTTTAACGAAGTTAGATGGAACTGCTAAAGGTGGTATTGTATTAGCGATTCGTAACGAAATGGATGTACCGGTGAAGTTTGTTGGATTAGGAGAGCAAATGGATGACTTGCAGCAGTTTGATCCAGAACAATATGTGTATGGTTTATTTGCGAACTTAGTAGAAACAGAAGAAGTATAAGCGAAAGAAGCGGTATTTCCGCTTCTTTTTCTATAAAAAATATATGATGTTAAGAAAAAAACTTGACACTCTTTTGGACTACATGTAAACTAATTCATGTAAAGGGAAATCACTTAACAAAGGATGATCCAACATGCTCGAAAAAACAACGAGAATGAACTATTTATTTGATTTTTATCAATCGTTGTTAACGCAAAAACAAAGAAGTTATATGTCGCTTTATTATCTAGATGATTTATCTCTTGGTGAAATTGCGGAAGAATTTGATGTAAGTCGCCAAGCCGTGTATGATAACATTAAACGGACTGAAGCGATGCTTGAAGAATATGAAGAAAAATTAGTATTACTTCAAAAGTTTCAAGAGCGACAGCGACTTGTTGCAAAGCTAAAACAGCTAATCAGCGAAGAAGAGCATGTGAATGAAGAAATGAAACAAGTTGTTGAAGCTATCGAAAAATTAGATTAGGAGGGCGGCAATATGGCATTTGAAGGATTAGCCGACCGACTTCAACAGACAATGCAAAAAATCCGCGGCAAAGGAAAAGTTTCTGAAGCCGATGTGAAAGAAATGATGAGAGAAGTTCGTCTAGCTCTTTTAGAAGCGGATGTTAACTTTAAAGTAGTAAAAGATTTTGTGAAGCGTGTGTCTGAACGTGCTGTCGGACAAGATGTAATGAAAAGTTTGACACCTGGACAACAAGTAATTAAAGTTGTACAGGAAGAACTTACAGAACTTATGGGCGGAGAGCAAAGCAAAATTGCTGTTGCTAATAAGCCACCGACTGTTATTATGATGGTTGGTCTGCAAGGTGCGGGTAAAACAACGACGACAGGTAAGCTTGCGAATTTGCTTCGTAAAAAGCATAATCGTAAACCGATGCTTGTTGCAGCGGATATTTACCGTCCAGCAGCGATTAAACAGCTTGAAACATTAGGGAAGCAATTGGACATGCCTGTATTTTCTTTAGGAGATCAAGTAAGTCCTGTTGAAATTGCGAAACAAGCGATTGCAAAAGCAAAAGAAGATCATCACGATTATGTTTTAATCGATACAGCGGGTCGCCTGCATATTGATGAAGAATTAATGGATGAATTAGCGAAAGTGAAAGAAGTTGCGAAACCGGATGAAATTTTCCTTGTTGTCGATGCGATGACGGGGCAAGACGCGGTAAATGTTGCACAAAGTTTCCATGAACAGTTAGGTTTAACAGGTGTTGTATTAACGAAATTAGATGGTGATACGCGCGGTGGTGCTGCATTATCTATTAAGGCTGTAACAAACACGCCGATTAAATTTGCTGGTATGGGTGAAAAACTAGATGCAATTGAAGCGTTCCATCCAGAGCGTATGGCATCCCGTATTTTAGGGATGGGCGATGTCTTAACGTTAATTGAAAAAGCGCAAGCTACAGTTGATGAAGAGAAAGCAAAAGAACTTGAGCAAAAAATGCGTACGCTTTCGTTTACGCTTGACGATTTCCTAGAACAACTTGGACAAGTGCGCCAACTTGGGCCGCTTGATGAATTGTTAGGAATGCTTCCTGGTGCAAATAAAATTAAAGGGCTGAAAAATGCGCAAGTTGATGAAAAACAAATTGGGCATATTGAGGCAATTATTCGTTCTATGACTAAATTAGAACGAGAACAACCGGAAATAATCAATGCTAGTCGCAAAAAGCGCATTGCCAAAGGTAGCGGTACAACTGTACAAGAAATCAATCGTCTAATTAAGCAATTCGATGACATGAAAAAAATGATGAAGACGATGACGGGAATGCAAAAAGGTAAGAAAAAAGGACTAGGTGGATTGAAGTTTCCATTCATGTAAGGAAAAAAAGATGGCTCTGTTAAGAAAAAATACTTTACAAAGCAATAGTCTTTTTGCTAATATAATTATCTGTGTGAAATAAATTCGGAGGTGCTTTATAAATGGCAGTTAAAATTCGTTTAAAACGTATGGGAGCTAAAAAAACTCCTTTCTATCGTGTAGTTGTTGCAGATTCTCGTTCTCCTCGTGACGGACGTTTCATTGAGGAAATCGGAACTTACAATCCAGTTGCTCAACCAGCTGAAGTTAAGATCAACGAAGAAGCAGCATTAAAATGGTTAGGAAATGGTGCTAAACCATCTGATACAGTTCGTAACTTATTCTCTAACCAAGGTATCATGGAGAAATTCCACTTATCTAAACAAGGTAAGTAATTGAGGCAATGACTATGAAGAAGTTAGTCGAGACGATTGTCAAGCCTCTTGTCGATTATCCTGAAGATGTAAAAGTTACACAGGAACTTTGCAACGGAGAGATAAAGTATCGATTAACTGTACATCCTGAGGATGTTGGAAAAGTCATTGGAAAGCAAGGGAGAGTTGCGAAAGCGATTCGAATGCTCTTGTATTCAGTGGGACATCATAATGATGAAAAAGTAACACTGGAAATTCAATAAACGTAAAAAGGGCGAGGAGTTATTCCTCTCCCTTTTTTAACATTTAAATAGAGATTGCATGTTCCATCTGCGAAATGGAGATGCTTAATTTATATAGAAACCAGGGGTGACATACTATTTATGACAAAATGGTTTAACGTAGGGAAAATTGTAAATACTCATGGCGTAAGAGGAGAAATCCGTGTTATTTCTCGTACTGATTTTCCAGAAGAGCGATATAAAGTAGGAAACACGCTATACATATCGAATGAGAAAGGCACAGACTATCTTCCGGTGAAGGTAACTTCTCATCGCCAACATAAGACATTCGATTTATTAACATTTGAAGGATATAACAATGTAGATGAAGTAGAGAAGTTTAAAGGTTCTTTAATAAAAGTACCAGAAGAGCAGTTAGGCGAACTTGCTGAAGGTGAATACTACTATCATGAAATTATTGGTTGCAGTGTTGTAACGGAAGAAGGAGAAGCGCTAGGGACAATCAAAGAGATTCTATCTCCTGGTGCAAATGATGTTTGGGTAATTAAACGCCCGAAGGGTCAAGATCTCTTAATTCCTTATATCGATGATGTTGTACTTCAAGTTAATATTGAAAATAAATTAGTAACCATTCATGTAATGGAAGGGCTGCTATAATGAAAATTGATATTTTAACGTTGTTCCCAGACATGTTTACCGGTGTATTTGGATCTTCTATATTAAAGAAGGCGCAAGAAAAAGAAGCGGTAAACCTTCGTGTTGTTAACTTTCGTGATTATACAACAAGTAAGCATAATAGCGTAGACGATTATCCTTACGGCGGAGGAGCTGGTATGGTGCTTACTCCTCAGCCTATTTTTGATGCTGTAGAGGATTTGACGAAAGAGACAGAGCGTAAGCCGAGAGTTGTCTTAATGTGTCCGCAGGGCGAAAGATTTACGCAGAAGAAAGCGGAAGAGCTTGCAGGGGAAGAACATTTAATCTTCGTATGTGGGCATTATGAAGGATATGACGAACGAATTCGTGAGCATCTCGTAACGGATGAGATTTCTATTGGTGACTATGTATTAACGGGCGGAGAATTAGCCTCTATGGTTATTACTGATAGTGTGGTACGTCTCTTGCCAGGTGTGCTAGGAAATCATGCTTCACAAGTAGAGGATTCGTTTAGTACAGGTTTATTAGAGCATCCTCATTATACACGTCCAGCTGATTTTCGTGGTATGAAGGTACCGGATGTATTAATGTCAGGGAATCATAAAAACATTGATGAATGGCGACATAAGGAATCTTTGCGCCGAACGTATACGCGTAGACCTGATTTATTAGATGAGAGAGAGCTATCTAAACAAGAGAAAAAATGGCTTGAGGAAATAAAGCGAGAGCAGTAATAACTTCATATATTTGCTATTGCAACAGGCCTAGTAATATGCTATTATAACATTTGTGCTACTGAAATCAGTAGCCGTATTAACGATGTTCCGCTGTAATTTATTAAGACTTTATAAGAGCATCTGTTTAAAGGAGAGAATTTAATATGCAACAATTAATCGCAGAAATTACAAAAGGCCAATTAAAAACTGACCTTCCTTCATTCCGTCCTGGTGACACTTTACGTGTACACGTAAAAGTTGTTGAGGGAACTCGTGAAAGAATTCAGCTTTTCGAAGGTGTTGTAATTAAACGTCGTGGTGGCGGAATCAGTGAAACATTCACAGTTCGTAAGATTTCTTACGGTGTAGGTGTTGAGCGTACATTCCCAGTTCACACGCCAAGAATCGCGAAAATCGAAGTACTTCGCCGTGGTAAAGTACGTCGTGCTAAGTTATACTACTTACGTAACCTTCGCGGTAAAAAAGCACGTATTAAAGAAATTCGATAAGACATGTATGGGAGCTTGTAAATGCACAAGCTCCCTTTTTCCAATCTATATGAAATTTTGGTATAATACGAGCAGTTTACATAACCGTGGAGGGGAAATGCATGAAAAAAGAGAAGAGTTCACTTTGGGAATGGATTAAAGCAATTTTGATTGCTGTTGTATTAGCTGGTGTTATTAGACAGTTTTTCTTTGCGCCAATTCTCGTAGACGGGGTATCGATGGCACCTACTTTACATGATCGTGATCGAATGATTGTGAATAAAATTGGTTATCACATTGGAGATCCAAAACGCTTTGATATTATCGTATTTCGAGCAACAGAAGATAAAGATTACATTAAGCGCATTATAGGCCTGCCAGGCGATGAAATAGAGTATCGTAATGATAAACTGTATATTAACGGAAAGGCTTATGAGGAGCCGTATTTAGACAAGCAGAAAAAGCAAATTGCTGACGGACCGCTTACATATGATTTTAATCTTGAAGAAATGACAGGCAAGAAAACCGTTCCAAAAGATCAATTATTTGTTTTAGGTGATAATCGTCGTTTTAGTAAAGATAGCCGTTCAATCGGTACGATTTCAATGGATCAAGTAATTGGTAAAGCTAATATGTTATATTGGCCGTTAGAAGACGCACGTATTGTGAAATAAATGAAAAAGAAGGTGGCAACATGGTAATTCAATGGTTTCCAGGGCATATGGCGAAGGCTAGACGCCAAGTAACGGAGAAATTAAAATTAATTGATGTTGTAATTGAACTTGTAGATGCTCGATTACCATTATCATCTCGAAACCCAATGATTGATGAAATCATTACACATAAGCCAAGGCTTGTTGTTTTAAATAAAGCGGATATGGCAGATGATCGTTTAACAAAACAATGGATCGCATATTTTAAAGAAAAAGGCCATATGGCAATTTCAATTAACGCGCAAGCTGGACAAGGTATGAAGGAAATTGCAGCAGCTTGTAAAGTGCTTGTTAAAGAAAAATTTGATAAAATGGTTGCAAAAGGTATTAGACCGAGAGCGATTCGTGCATTAATTGTAGGTATACCAAATGTTGGTAAATCTACATTGATTAATAAATTGGCAAAGAAAAATATTGCTAAAACAGGAGATCGTCCAGGTGTGACAACAGCTCAACAATGGATTAAAGTTGGGAAGGAAATGGAATTGTTAGATACACCAGGTATTCTGTGGCCTAAATTTGAAGATCAATTAGTGGGTCTTCGCTTAGCGACAACGGGTGCAATTAAAGATTCAATTTTAAATTTACAAGATGTAGCTGTTTACGCATTACGTTTTATGGAGAAACATTATCCAGAACGCTTGAAAGAACGCTATAATTTAAATGAGATTCCAGAAGATATTGTGGAATTATTCGATGCAATTGGAAAAAATAGAGGCTGCTTAATGGGCGGCGGAATGATTGATTATGATAAGACATCTGAGCTTGTGCTTCGTGAGCTTCGTGGTGGCAAACTTGGAAAAATGACGTTTGAAACACCGGAAGAGTTTGCAGAGCAAGTAGAAGATGTGGAAAAAATAGAAGAAGTATAAGACGTGCGTTTGTGCGTCTTTTCTTTTTGGATATGTTTAAAAAGGAGCTTGTATAAATGCAAACTATAACGATAAAAGAAGCAGAAAATGTATTGAAAGAAATTATGAATGAAGAAGATGATCGCTTTCAACTGTTAATGAAAGATGATCGAAAAGGTGTTCAAAAGCTCGTTTTGAAGTGGTATAAACAAAAAGAGTTAGAACAGAAAGAAAAAGAGAAGTTTTTTGAAATGTCCAAGTATGAAAATGCTTTGCGTGAAAAAGGGGTCACATATATCGCGGGTATTGATGAAGTAGGGCGCGGGCCATTGGCTGGGCCTGTTGTGACGGCAGCTGTCGTTCTTCCTGAGGATTTTTATATTCCAGGGTTAAATGATTCGAAAAAGTTGAGTGAAGCGAAACGTGAGCGTTTTTATGATGAAATAAAAGTACAAGCAATTGCAATTGGAGTAGGAATTGTATCGCCGCAAGTTATTGATGACATTAATATTTACCAAGCAACGAAACAAGCGATGTTAGATGCAGTTGCGAATTTATCTTGTACACCCCAACATTTATTAATTGATGCGATGAAACTTCCTACACCAATTCCGCAAACATCAATTATTAAAGGTGATGCGAAAAGTGTTTCGATTTCAGCCGCATCCATTATCGCAAAAGTAACGAGAGATCGTATGATGAAAGAACTGGGAGAGAAGTATCCTCAATATGGATTTGAGCAACATATGGGATATGGCACAAAGCAACATTTAGAGGCAATTCAAGTGCATGGAGTATTAGATGAACACCGAAAGTCATTCGCGCCAATTAAAGATATGATTCAAAAATAAGCTGTAAATATACAGCTTATTTTTTTATTTTGGCATATAAACATTACTATTTCCGAAAAAGAATAAAGCGATTTCAGTTTTCTGACACTTTATTGTAGACAGCGTGCCAATCATCTTATACAATGGCAATGTAATGTTTTTTAAACATTAAAAAACTTTTCGAGTAAAACAGGAAAACAGGGGAGGATGGGACCATGAATATCCATGAGTACCAAGGTAAGGCAGTCCTTAGAAGCTATGGGGTTAGCGTTCCGAACGGGAAGGTTGCATTTACAGTAGAAGAAGCTGTAGAAGCGGCGAAAGAATTAGGAACAGATGTATGTGTAGTGAAAGCACAAATTCACGCTGGTGGACGCGGCAAAGCTGGCGGAGTAAAAGTTGCAAAAAATTTAGATGAAGTTCGTACATATGCAGAAAGCATTTTAGGAACTACACTTGTGACACATCAAACAGGTCCTGAAGGTAAGGAAGTAAAACGCTTACTTATCGAAGAAGGTTGCGATATTAAAAAAGAATATTATGTAGGTCTAGTTTTAGATCGTGCAACTTCTCAAGTTGTTTTAATGGCGTCTGAAGAAGGCGGAACAGAAATTGAAGAAGTAGCAGAAAAAACACCTGAAAAAATCTTTAAAGAATATATTGATCCAGCAGTAGGCTTACAAGGTTTCCAAGCGCGCCGAATCGCATTTAACATCAATATTCCAAAAGAGCTTGTAGGACAAGCTGTGAAGTTTATGATGGGCTTATACCGTGCGTTTATCGAAAAAGATTGCTCTATCGCTGAGATTAACCCACTTGTTACAACAGGTGAAGGTAAAGTTATGGCATTAGATGCAAAATTAAACTTTGATTCTAATGCATTATATCGCCATAAAGACATTTTAGAGCTTCGTGATCTTGATGAAGAGGATTCAAAAGAAATTGAAGCTTCAAAATACGACTTAAACTACATTCCTTTAGATGGAAATATCGGTTGTATGGTTAATGGTGCAGGTTTAGCGATGGCTACAATGGATATCATTAAACATTACCACGGTGACCCAGCTAACTTCTTAGATGTTGGTGGCGGTGCAACTGCAGAAAAAGTTACAGAAGCATTCAAAATTATCC
The DNA here is from genome assembly GCF_053557995.1 of Bacillus sp. XB1. NCBI lineage: Bacteria > Bacillati > Bacillota > Bacilli > Caryophanales > Bacillaceae > Bacillus > Bacillus sp. XB1. Next base: position 978,198 of record NZ_JBNRIL010000002.1, read on the forward strand.
TTTCTGACAAAAATGTAAAAGGTATCTTTGTTAACATTTTTGGTGGCATTATGAAGTGTGATGTTATTGCAGAAGGTGTTATTGAAGCAACGAAACAAGTAGGTCTTGAGTTACCTTTAGTTGTACGTCTTGAAGGTACAAACGTAGAACTAGGTAAGAAAATTTTAAATGAGTCTGGCTTAAATATTGTTGCAGCAGAATCTATGGCAGACGGTGCACAAAAAATTGTTTCACTAGTGGGCTAATAGAAAGCGGGGGAGAAAAATGAGCGTATTAGTTAATAAAGATACAAAAGTTATTGTTCAAGGTATTACAGGTTCTCAAGGTTTATTCCATACAAAACAAATGATTGAATACGGTACGAAAATTGTCGGTGGTGTAACACCAGGTAAGGGCGGCACTGATATTGAAGGTGTACCAGTATTTGATACAGTAGAAGATGCAGTGAAAGCAACAGGCGCAAACGCTTCAGTTGTATACGTTCCACCCGCTTTTGCGGCAGATGCAATTATGGAAGCTGTTGATGCAGAAATTGATTTAGTAGTATGTATTACTGAAGGGATTCCTGTATTAGATATGGTAAACGTAAAGAGATATATGGCGGGTAAACATACACGTTTACTTGGACCAAACTGCCCAGGTGTAATTACACCGGATGAATGTAAGATTGGTATTATGCCAGGATATATTCATAAAAAAGGTCATGTTGGTATCGTATCTCGCTCTGGTACATTAACGTATGAAGCTGTACATCAGTTAACACAAGAAGGTATTGGCCAATCTACTGCTGTAGGTATCGGCGGAGACCCTGTTAACGGTACAGACTTTATTGATGCTTTAAAAGCATTTAATGAAGATGAAGAAACACATGCTGTAATTATGATTGGTGAAATCGGCGGTACAGCAGAAGAAGAGGCAGCTGAATGGGTAAAAGCTAATATGACAAAACCTGTTGTAGGCTTCATTGGTGGTCAAACAGCGCCTGCTGGCAAACGTATGGGCCATGCTGGTGCAATCATTTCTGGCGGTAAAGGAACTGCTGCTGAAAAGATTAAAACAATGGAAGCTTGTGGCATTAAAGTAGCTGAAACTCCAGCAGTTATGGGAGAAACGCTAATCTCTGTTTTAAAAGAAAAAGGTTTATTTGAGACTTGTAAAAACTATTAATCTGTTGAAAGACACCTTCTTACTTGAGGGTGTCTTTTTAGACTTTTTCTGTTTACATAATAAAAATTATGGGTAAGGAGAATCAAGATGAAAAGAGAGAGATTATTACATCTTCATTACTTGCTAGCAGATTATTGGAAAGCGATGGAGAGGCTACTATATGTCGATCCAGAATTAGAGAACATATATAATTTTAACGAAAAACAAATGGAACACTACACTGGAATATCCTCGAAAAAATCTTCAGAACTAGTAAAATTTCTTCAAAGTTCAAATCTTCCGCAATATATATCTTATTTAGAGAAAAATCGTATTTTTTATATAACGATATGGGATGAAAATTATCCGCAATTATTACGTGAAATACAAGACCCTCCCTTCGTTTTATATGGAAAAGGAGAGAAAGATTTCCTGAATAAAGTAAATAAATTAGCAGTTGTTGGAACGAGAGAACCATCATTATATGGTCATGAGAGTTTGAAGTTTATTTTACACCCTTTATTAGAAAGAGAGTGGCTTATTGTCAGTGGGTTTGCAAAAGGGATAGATACAATGTCTCATGAGATTACAGTAAGGCATCATTGCCCGACTATTGCGATATTAGGGCATGGATTGTCTTTTATGTATCCGAAAGAAAATAGACCTTTATATGAAATGTGGAAGGAATATATATTGTTATTGACAGAGTATCCGCCGCACTATGCACCGAAAAAATGGTATTTTCCAAAAAGAAACCGGATTATTAGTGGTATAAGTAAAGGTGTTTTAGTTGTAGAAGCGAAATCGAGAAGTGGAACACTTATTACTGCGGACCTTGCGTTAGAGCAAAGTAGAGAGGTATTTGCGCTTCCTGGACCTATATTTATAGAGGGGGCATCGGGAACGAATCATCTTATTCAGCAAGGAGCAAAACTAGTAAGAAATGCAGAAGATATCTTGGAAGAGATTTTAAATTAACCTTATATTTTTATGTTTTTATTAAACAATTATTGACAAATGGTAGATTGGCACTGTATGGTATATTCATTCTTGATTGACAAAAACAAGAGAAATCAATAAGATTAATGAAGACTTGAATCCACCTCTTAAGGAGGCACTAGCATGTCAGATTACCTCGTAATCGTGGAGTCGCCTTCTAAGGCGAAGACCATTGAGAAATATTTAGGGAAAAAATACAAAGTTGTCGCGTCTATGGGACATGTTCGCGATTTGCCAAAAAGTCAAATGGGGATAGAAGTAAAGAACAACTTCACCCCGAAGTATATTACCATTCGTGGTAAAGGTCCCGTCTTAAAAGATTTAAAATCAGCGGCCAAAAAAGCAAAGAAAGTCTATCTCGCGGCCGATCCAGACCGTGAAGGGGAAGCGATTGCTTGGCATTTAGCGAATACGTTAAATGTGGACGTTGAATCAGATTGTCGGGTTGTGTTTAATGAGATTACGAAAGATGCGATCAAAGAATCATTTAAACATCCTCGTGCAATTAATATGGATTTAGTGGATGCACAACAAGCAAGACGTATACTTGATCGTCTTGTTGGTTACAATATTAGTCCTTTATTATGGAAGAAAGTAAAAAAAGGATTAAGTGCAGGACGTGTACAATCTGTAGCAGTTCGTTTAATCATCGAGCGTGAAAGGGAAATTCAAAACTTTGAACCTGAAGAATTCTGGACAATTAAAACAGAATTTGTAAAAGGAAAAGACACATTTGAAGCAAGCTTTTACGGTGTAGATGGTGAAAAAGTTCAATTAACAAATGAAACGCAAGTGAATGAAATAATTGAACAGATGAAAGACAATGCGTTTTCAGTTGAAAATGTAACGCGCAAAGAGCGAAAACGTAACCCTGCATTACCGTTTACAACATCTTCCTTGCAACAAGAAGCAGCCCGTAAGTTAAACATGCGAGCAAAGAAAACAATGATGCTTGCACAGCAATTGTATGAAGGGATAGATCTTGGAAAACAAGGAACTGTAGGTCTTATTACGTATATGAGAACCGATTCAACACGTATCTCAGAAACAGCTCAAACAGAGGCTCGTACTTACATCACTGAAGCGTATGGTACGGAATACATAGGAACAGAAAAGAAGAAAGAAACGAAAAAGTCAAATGCACAAGATGCGCATGAGGCAATTCGTCCTACTTCGGTAATGAGAAAGCCAGAGGAACTAAAAAGTTTCTTAGGTCGTGATCAACTTCGATTATATAAATTGATTTGGGAGCGATTTGTTGCAAGTCAAATGGCGTCTGCTATAATGGATACTGTGACAGCGAGACTCATTAATAACAATGTTCAGTTCCGTGCAAGTGGATCGGTTGTAAAGTTCCCGGGATTTATGAAAGTGTATGTAGAGTCAAAAGATGATGGTGCTGAAGAAAAGGATAAGATGTTGCCGCCTTTAGAAGTAGGGGAAACTGTATTTTCAAAGGATTTAGAACCAAAGCAACATTTTACACAACCTCCTCCGCGCTATACAGAGGCTCGCCTAGTAAGAACACTTGAAGAACTTGGAATTGGAAGACCGTCGACATATGTACCTACACTTGAAACGATTCAAAAGCGTGGGTATGTAGGCTTGGATAATAAACGCTTCGTTCCGACTGAACTTGGTGAAATAGTAATTGAACTTATTTTAGAGTTTTTCCCAGAAATTATTAACATTGAATTTACTGCCAATATGGAGCAAAGCCTTGATGAAGTAGAAGAAGGAAATGCGAATTGGGTAAAAATTGTTGATGATTTCTACGTAGGTTTTGAACCGCGTTTAGAAAAAGCGGAAAAAGAAATGCGTGAAGTGGAAATTAAAGATGAACCAGCTGGGGAAGATTGTGAATTATGTAATCACCCAATGGTCTTTAAAATGGGTAAATACGGGAAATTTATGGCTTGCTCGAATTTCCCAGATTGTCGTAATACAAAGCCGATTGTGAAAGAAATCGGTGTTACTTGTCCAAAGTGTGATAAGGGTCAAATTATTGAACGCCGTAGTAATAAAAAGAAACGCCTTTTCTATGGGTGCGGTACGTATCCGGAATGCGACTTTGTATCTTGGGATAAGCCAATTGGTCGTAAGTGTCCGAAGTGCGAAGGCATGCTTGTAGAGAAAAAGTTGAAAAAAGGCGTGCAAGTACAATGTATTTCGTGCGATTATGAAGAAGAACAACAAATGTGAGCGTAACTGCTCACATTTTTTTCGGGAAGAAAAGGAAAGGTGATATAAATGACAACACAAGTAGTAAACGTCATTGGCGCAGGTCTTGCAGGAAGTGAAGCAGCTTACCAAATTGCAAAACGTGGTGTCCAAGTTAGATTATATGAAATGAGACCGGTAAGGCAAACGCCAGCTCATCACACAGATAAATTCGCTGAATTAGTATGTAGTAACTCACTTCGTGCAAACACTTTAACAAATGCAGTTGGCGTTATTAAAGAGGAAATGCGCTTAATGGATTCTGTAATTATTCGTGCGGCGGATGAGTGCTCTGTACCAGCTGGAGGCGCTTTAGCTGTAGACCGTCATGAGTTCGCAGCTAAAGTAACAGAATACGTAAAGAACCATCCAAATGTAACTGTAATGAATGAAGAAATTACAGATATTCCAGAGGGACCGACAATTATTGCTACAGGTCCATTAACATCTCCTGATCTTTCTGCAAAATTGAAAGAATTAACAGGAGAAGATTATTTCTACTTCTATGATGCTGCAGCCCCAATCGTAGAAAAAGACAGCATTGACATGAATAAAGTATATTTAAAATCGCGTTATGACAAAGGTGAAGCTGCATATTTAAATTGCCCAATGACAGAAGAAGAGTTTGATCGTTTTTATGAGGCTCTAATTGCTGCTGAGACAGTGCCTTTAAAAGAGTTTGAAAAAGAAATTTTCTTTGAAGGTTGTATGCCAGTAGAGGTTATGGCAAGTAGAGGGAGACAGACGTTAGTATTTGGACCTATGAAACCTGTTGGATTGGAAGATCCAAAAACAGGGAAAACGCCATATGCTGTTGTTCAGTTACGTCAAGATGATGCAGCGGGAACTTTATACAATATCGTAGGTTTCCAAACACATTTAAAGTGGGGACCGCAAAAAGAAGTGCTACAGTTAATTCCAGGATTGGAAAATGCAGAGATTGTACGTTATGGTGTAATGCATCGTAATACGTTTATTAATTCACCTAATTTGCTTCGTCCAACATATCAATATAAACAACGGGATGATTTATTCTTCGCTGGTCAAATGACTGGAGTAGAGGGATATGTTGAATCAGCAGCATCAGGATTATTAGCAGGAATTAATGCTGCGCGTCTTGTGCAAGGTGAAGAGCCAGTTGTATTACCGCCAGTAACTGCGATGGGTAGCATGGCAAATTACATTACGGCAACGAATGCTAAAAACTTCCAACCGATGAATGCGAACTTCGGTCTATTTGCACCGTTAGAGAAGAAGATTAAAAAGAAAGCAGAACGAAATGAAGCGTACGCAGCACGCGCTTTAGAAACGATTCGAAATTTTGTAAATATTTAGTTAAATTTCTTGCAAAGGCTACTAAGTTGTGATACGATTTAGTAGCCTTTATTGAGGTGAGTTGTGTGAATGTGAAGAAATTGTTACAATTATTCGTTGGATATTTACAAATTGAAAGAAATTATTCAAAATATACAATTGCAAGTTATCAAAATGATTTAGAACATTTTGTGCAATTTATGGAACGAGAAGGCATATCCTCTTTTTTAGACGTTACATACGCGGATGTTCGTTTGTACTTAACGACGTTGCACGATGAGAAGTTAGCCCGTAAATCTGTCGCAAGAAAAGTATCAAGCTTACGAAGTTTATATCGTTTTTTGATGCGTGAAGGTTATCGAAAGGATAATCCGTTTGCACTTGCGTCACTCCCCAAAAAAGAATTGTCAATCCCAAAGTTTTTATATGCTGAAGAGTTAGAGGAATTATTTGAAGTTTCTGACACGGAAACACCATTAGGTCAAAGGAATCAAGCTTTGTTAGAGTTGATGTATGCGACTGGGATCCGTGTGAGTGAATGTGTCAATTTACAACTTACCGATATTGACTTTGCGGTGGGAACAATTTTAGTAATGGGAAAAGGAAAAAAACAAAGGTATATTCCGTTCGGAAGCTATGCGCAAGATTCTTTAATTACTTATATAGAGAATGGGAGAAAACAGTTAGTTAATAAGACTGACGAAGACTCTCATATGGTATTTTTAAATGCGAAAGGTAAACCGCTAACAAGTCGTGGAGTTCGTTATGTTTTAAATGAACTCATTAAAAAGGCTTCGCTGACAATGCGGATAAGTCCCCATATGTTAAGGCATACATTTGCTACACATATGCTAGATGAAGGGGCGGATTTACGTACTGTACAGGAGTTATTAGGCCATGAAAATTTGTCGACGACACAAATTTATACGCATGTCTCTAAAGAAAGATTGCGTTCTGTTTACATGAAGCATCACCCGCGGGCATAAATTGCTTTAAAAGCTATAAAAACAAATAAAGGAGTTTTTTCTATGGGAAATTTCCACGCTACAACGATATTTGCAGTTCATCATAATGGAGAATGTGCAATGGCTGGAGATGGCCAAGTGACAATGGGAAATGCTGTTGTAATGAAACATACAGCTCGTAAAGTTCGTAAACTTTTCCAAGGTAAAGTTTTAGCTGGTTTCGCAGGATCAGTTGCTGACGCATTTACTCTTTTTGAAATGTTTGAAGGGAAATTAGAAGAGTATAATGGCAACTTGCAGCGTGCTGCTGTTGAAATGGCCAAACAATGGCGTGGCGATAAAATGTTACGTCAGCTAGAAGCAATGCTCATTGTCATGGATAAAACAACTATGCTCCTTGTTTCAGGTACAGGAGAAGTGATTGAACCGGATGATGGTATTTTAGCAATTGGATCTGGTGGGCATTATGCACTTTCTGCAGGTCGTGCTTTAAAGCAATATGCAAGTGAACACTTAACAGCGAAGCAAATTGCGAAAGCGAGTTTAGAGATTGCTGGCGATATTTGTGTTTATACGAATCACAACATAATTGTTGAAGAATTGTAGAATCGTAAGGGAGGCATTTTATATGCATTTACATTTTACTCCGCGCCAAATTGTGGAAAAATTAGATCAATACATCATCGGTCAAAAAGACGCAAAGAAAGCGGTTGCTGTAGCGTTGAGAAATCGATATCGTCGCAGTAAATTAGCTGAAAATTTACGTGACGAAATTGCACCTAAAAATATCTTAATGATTGGACCGACAGGTGTTGGGAAAACAGAGGTAGCACGACGAATGGCGAAACTCGTTGGAGCACCTTTTATTAAGGTTGAGGCTACAAAATTCACAGAAGTTGGATATGTGGGTAGAGATGTAGAGTCAATGGTACGTGACCTGGTGGAAACATCGGTTCGTATCGTAAAAGAAGAAATGGTAGTGAAAGTTCAAGATAAAGCCGAAGAGCAAGCGAATCAACGTCTTGTTGAAATTTTAGTACCGAGTCCAGAGAAACAATCTGGATTCAAAAATCCATTAGAGATGCTTTTTGGAGGTACTCAAAATTCGAATCAAACGTCTGATACACAAGAAGATGTTGAAATCGAAAAGAAGCGTCAAGATGTGGAGAGAAAGCTTGCTGCAGGGCTTCTTGAAGACGAAATTGTATCGATTGAAGTGACTGAACAACAGTCTTCCATGTTTGATATGTTACAAGGAACTGGCATGGAGCAAATGGGAATGAATTTCCAAGATGCGCTAGGAAGTTTTATGCCGAAAAAAACGAAAAAACGTAAACTTTCTGTAAAAGAAGCAAGAAAACTCTTGACAAATGAAGAGGCACAGCGCTTAATTGATATGGATGAAGTTACACAAGAGGCTGTTTATCGTGCTGAACAGCTCGGGATTATTTTTATCGATGAAATTGACAAAATTGCTGGTAAGCAGTCGAATAGCGTAGATGTATCACGTGAAGGTGTGCAACGTGACATTTTGCCGATTGTAGAAGGGTCGAATGTTGCGACAAAATACGGATCAGTAAAAACGGATTATATTTTATTCGTTGCAGCTGGAGCGTTCCATATGTCTAAACCGTCGGATTTAATTCCGGAATTGCAAGGGAGATTTCCGATTCGAGTAGAATTAACAAAATTATCGACAGACGATTTTGTTAAAATACTAATCGAGCCTGACAATGCGTTAATTAAACAATATATGGCATTATTAGCGACTGAAGGTATAGAAATTGAATTTTCAGACGAAGCTATTCGTAAGATTGCTGAGATTGCTTATCAAGTTAATCAGGATACAGATAATATTGGAGCAAGAAGACTTCATACGATTATGGAGAAGCTCCTTGAAGATTTATCGTTTGAAGCATCTGAAATTACGTTAGAGAAAATAACGATAACACCTCAATACGTTGAGGAGAAATTAGCAACAATTGCTAAAAATAAAGATGTGAGCCAGTTTATTTTGTAATAGTGTCATCAGGTGACTCGCCCTAGTTTCCAAGTGATGAAAAAATATGTGAGTAACATGTAGGAGGAACTTTTGAAATGGAATTATTAGCAAAAACGAGAAAATTAAATGCGTTATTACAGAGCGCAGCAGGGAAGCCTGTAAACTTTAGAGAAATGTCTGACACAATGTGTGAAGTAATCGAAGCAAACGTATTCGTAGTTAGCCGTCGTGGTAAATTACTAGGTTATGCAATTCACCAACAAATCGAAAACGAACGCATGAAGCAAATGCTTGCAGAACGTCAATTCCCAGAAGAATATACACAAAGCTTATTCAACATTACAGAAACATCTTCAAACTTAGATGTGAACAGTGCTTACACAGCATTCCCAGTAGAAAACAGAGAATTATTTGGTCAAGGTTTAACTACAATCGTACCAATCGTTGGTGGCGGTGAGCGTCTAGGTACATTAGTATTAGCTCGTCTTGGTCAAGAGTTCTTAGATGATGATTTAATCCTTGCTGAGTACAGCTCAACTGTTGTAGGTATGGAAATCTTACGTGAAAAAGCAGAAGAAATCGAAGAGGAAGCACGTAGTAAAGCTGTTGTTCAAATGGCGATCAGCTCATTATCTTACAGTGAGTTAGAAGCAATTGAGCACATTTTCGAAGAATTAAATGGAACAGAAGGTTTACTTGTTGCAAGTAAAATTGCTGATCGCGTAGGAATTACTCGTTCTGTAATCGTAAATGCACTACGTAAATTAGAAAGTGCTGGTGTTATTGAGTCTCGTTCTTTAGGTATGAAAGGAACATACATTAAAGTGCTAAACGACAAGTTTCTACAGGAACTTGCTAAATTAAAAACAAACTAATTTATAAAAAACTCTCCTCGATTGAGGAGAGTTTTTTTGTGCAATGGATAGATGGTGCTTGTGAAAAGTGTCATAAGCGTGTTTTCTGGGAAAACTATTAATTGTATTTATTTTTTTTGCTTAAAAGAAATGAAGGTTGGTAATACTAGAATTCGAGTATGAACAAAGAAAGTTTTACATTGTTCGCATTTTCGACTTGATTGTAATATTTCAGTATGATATAGTAAGCAGTGGTGTCAGTACAAAGTACACACGTTTACTGATTTAAGTGTTGGTGCTACGTTTGTAGTTTCGCTTAGAGATGAAGTAAACGGAGGATATCAAAAACCATTTAGGAGGAACTATATTATGTCAGTAATTTCTATGAAGCAATTGCTTGAAGCTGGTGTTCATTTCGGACATCAAACTCGTCGTTGGAACCCAAAAATGAAGCGTTACATTTTCACAGAGCGTAACGGTATCTACATCATCGACTTACAAAAAACTGTGAAAAAAGTTGAGGAAGCTTACAGAACGATGCGCGACATCGCTGCTGAAGGCGGAGACATCTTATTCGTAGGTACTAAAAAACAAGCACAAGAAGCTATTAAAGAAGAAGCAACTCGTGCTGGTATGTACTTCGTTAACCAACGTTGGTTAGGCGGAACTTTAACAAACTTCCAAACAATCCAAAAGCGTATCAAGCGTCTTAAAGACATCGAAAGAATGCAAGAAGATGGTACTTTCGAAGTACTTCCTAAGAAAGAAGTTGTTCAACTTAAAAAAGAGTTAGAGCGTCTTGAGAAATTCTTAGGCGGTATTAAAGATATGAAAGGTCTTCCAAGTGCATTATTCGTAGTAGACCCTCGTAAAGAGCGTATTGCAGTTGCTGAAGCACGCAAATTACACATTCCAATCATCGGTATCGTTGATACAAACTGTGATCCAGACGAAATCGATCACGTTATCCCAGCAAACGATGATGCAATTCGTGCTGTAAAACTTCTTACATCTAAAATGGCAGACGCGATCCTTGAAGCAAAACAAGGTGAAGAAACTGTTACTGCGTAACAAAGTTGGAAAGGTGATAAGGGGTTCGGCCTTTTATCACCTTTTTTAAGGTATAAACACCTTTATAAAAGGTATAAATACATATTTTAGGAGGATGAAAAGTATGGCAATCACTGCTCAAATGGTAAAAGAATTACGTGAAAAAACTGGCGCAGGTATGATGGACTGCAAAAAAGCTTTAACAGAAACTAACGGCGACATGGAGAAGGCAATTGACTTCTTACGTGAAAAAGGTATTGCGAAAGCTGCTAAAAAAGCTGACCGCATTGCTGCTGAAGGTTTAACTTTCATCGAAACAAACGGTAACGACGCTTTAATCTTAGAATTAAACTCTGAAACTGATTTCGTTGCGAAAAACGAAGGTTTCCAAACACTAATTAAAGAATTAGCTGCTCACTTATTAACTAACAAACCAGCTAACGTTGAAGAAGCTATGGCTCAAACAATGGAAAACGGTAAAAAAGTTGAAGAGCACATCAACGAAGCAATCGCTAAAATTGGTGAAAAACTTACACTTCGTCGTTTCGAAATCGTATCAAAAACTGATGCAGATGCATTCGGCGCTTACCTACACATGGGTGGACGCATTGGTGTATTAACAGTTCTTGAAGGTTCTACTGATGAAGCTGCTGCTAAAGATGTTGCAATGCACATCGCTGCAGTTAACCCTAAATACATCGACCGCGATGCTGTAACAGCTGAAGAAGTTGAGCATGAGCGTCAAGTATTAACACAACAAGCATTAAACGAAGGCAAGCCTGAGAAAATCGTTGCAAAAATGGTTGAAGGCCGTTTAGGCAAATTCTTCGAAGAGATTTGCTTACTTGACCAAGCATTCGTTAAAAACCCTGATATGAAAGTTCGTCAGTTCGTTGAGTCTAAAGGCGGAACATTAAAAGGATTCGTTCGCTACGCTGTTGGTGAAGGTATCGAAAAACGCGAAGACAACTTTGCTGAAGAAGTAATGAACCAAGTAAAAGGTAGCAACTAATACAGATTAGGGAACACATTGTGTTCCCTTTTTTAAAATAAAGATGTAAGCAATTGGAGGTTCATTATGAGTAAACCGAAATATAATCGTGTCGTTTTAAAGCTAAGTGGAGAAGCTTTAGCTGGAGAGCAAGGATTTGGAATTAACCCAACTGTTATTAAGTCAGTTGCGGAACAAGTAAAAGAAATTGCAGAACTTGATGTAGAGGTTGCTGTTGTTGTTGGTGGCGGTAACATTTGGCGTGGGAAAATTGGAAGTGAAATGGGCATGGATCGTGCAGGGGCAGATTACATGGGCATGTTAGCGACAGTTATGAATTCATTAGCTCTTCAAGATAGCTTGGAGAATATCGGAATTCAAACTCGTGTACAAACTTCAATTGAGATGCGTCAAGTTGCAGAACCTTACATTCGTCGTAAAGCAGTTCGTCACTTAGAGAAAAAACGTGTTGTTATCTTTGCAGCAGGTACAGGTAACCCATACTTCTCTACAGATACAACAGCAGCATTACGTGCGGCAGAAATTGAAGCAGATGTAATTTTAATGGCGAAAAACAATGTAGATGGTGTATATAATGCGGATCCATCTATTGATCCAACAGCTACGAAATATGAAACGCTTACTTACTTAGACGTATTAAAAGAAGGTTTAGGTGTAATGGATTCTACAGCTTCTTCTCTATGTATGGATAATGATATTCCATTAATTGTATTCTCAGTTATGGAAAAAGGTAATATTAAACGTGCCGTTTTAGGCGAAAATATCGGAACAGTGGTAAGGGGGAAATAAATATGGGACAACAGGTATTGAAGTCTTCAAATGAAAAAATGGAAAAAGCAGTTGCTGCTTATTCTCGTGAATTAGCAACAGTTCGTGCTGGCCGTGCAAACGCGTCTGTATTAGATAAGGTACAAGTTGATTACTATGGTGCACCAACACCAGTTGTGCAATTAGCGAACATTACAGTTCCAGAAGCGCGTTTACTAGTAATTCAACCTTATGATAAAACTTCTATCGGTGATATTGAAAAAGCAATTTTAAAAGCAGATTTAGGCTTAAATCCTTCTAATGATGGAACTGTAATTCGTATTGCATTTCCTGCATTAACAGAAGAACGTCGTCGTGATCTTGTAAAAGTTGTGAAAAAATATGCTGAAGAAGCTAAAGTTGCTGTTCGTAACGTACGTCGTGACGGAAATGATGATCTTAAGAAGCTTGAAAAAGCTGGCGAGATTACAGAAGATGATTTAAGAGGATATACTGAAGATATCCAAAAAGAAACAGATAAATATATTGCAAAAGTTGACGAAATCGCAAAAAACAAAGAAAAAGAAATCATGGAAGTGTAATAGCGATAACTTCGCAATTATGACCCTCTTCTTAAGGGGGTCTTTTTACACTTTTAGGCATACGTCTGCTTGCTGGAGGGTATGAATGATGTTTAAAAACTTTCCTTTTTTTAAAGGTAAAAAGGACACATCGTTTGATCATCTCGTTGAAGAAGTGAAAAAAGGATATATCCCAGAACATATTGCCATCATTATGGATGGGAATGGAAGATGGGCAAAGAGGAGAGCAATGCCTCGTATTGCGGGACATCATGAAGGTATGCAAGTTGTAAAGAAAATTACAAAATTTGCAAGTAAACTTAATGTGAAAGTGTTAACTCTTTATGCTTTTTCAACTGAGAACTGGAAAAGACCGAAAAAGGAAGTTGATTATTTAATGAAGCTTCCAGAAGAATTTCTAGGTACATTTTTACCAGAATTGATTGAAGAAAACGTACAAGTCCGAGTAATAGGGCAAAAAGATCGTCTTCCTACGCATACACGCAGAGCGATGGAGAAAGCCATGGAAGATACGAAAGAGAATACGGGATTAATTCTTAATTTCGCGTTAAACTATGGAAGTCGAGATGAAATCGTTTCTGCTGTGCAACATATGATGAAAGATAATGAGGAAGGAAAAATTCGTTCTGAAGAGGTAAGTGAAGAAATGCTTTCCTCCTACTTAATGACGAGTTCTTTACCTGATCCAGAGTTGTTAATCCGAACAAGCGGAGAGCTACGTATTAGTAATTTCATGTTATGGCAAATTGCATATTCGGAGTTTTGGTTTACAGACGTGTATTGGCCAGACTTCAAAGAAGAACATTTGCTAAATGCGATTACTGACTTTCAACATAGAGGGCGCAGATTCGGAGGCGTGTAGAAAGAGAGGGTTTGGTAGTGAAACAGAGAATTATTACTGGAGTGGTTGCTGCCGCGCTATTCATTCCCATCGTAATATACGGTGGCGTGCCTTTTACGGTTTTAGTGTATGCACTTGCTTCTATAGGTTTATATGAATTAATTCGTATGAATAAGCTTACGCTTATTTCAGTACCGACAGTTTTAGCTGCAGTATTATTGTGGATTCTTTTAATTCCAAGTAGTGCATCAAAACTGTTTACATGGATTGGATTAGGTAAATTGGAAATCACATTTGTGATTGTTTTATTACTTTTATCATATACAGTCCTTTCTAAGAATACATTTACTTTTGATAATGCTTCATTTTTACTGATGGCAACGACATATGTGGCAATGGGATTCTTATATTTAAATGAAACGAGAATATTAGGAATTAAATATGTATTTTGCGCATTATTTGTTATATGGGCTACTGATTCAGGCGCATATTTCGTAGGAAAAGCATTGGGCAAGAGAAAATTGTGGCCAGAAATTAGTCCAAATAAAACGATTGAAGGTTCATTAGGCGGCATCGTTTGTGGAATTATTGTGGCACTTGTTTACAACGTGTTCTTCCCAGTCGAATCGAATGTAGTAATTTTAATTGTGCTGACAATTATCATTTCTATTTTTGGACAAATTGGTGATTTAGTACAATCTGCTTTTAAACGTCATTATGGCGTAAAAGATTCAGGTACAATTTTACCTGGGCATGGTGGTATATTAGACCGAACAGATAGTTGGTTATTCGTTTTACCAATTCTCTACTTCTTATTACAATACAATTAATAAATGAACGAGGGGTTGGAGTCATGAAAAACATTAGTTTATTAGGTGCAAGCGGATCAATTGGTACACAAACTTTAGATGTATTACGCTCGCACCCAGACCAATTCCGTCTCGTTGCTTTTTCTGTAGGGAAAAATATTGACTACGCAGTAAAGGTAATTCAAGAATTTTCTCCGCAAATCGTCTCTGTGCAAAGAGAGGAAGATGTTTTAAAATTACAATCTGTTTCTGGTAATACAAAAATTGTATATGGTAGTGAAGGACTTTTAGAAGTAGCACTACATCCAGATGCGGAGATTGTAGTAAATGCTGTTGTAGGTAGCGTAGGGTTGTTACCAACACTTCGTGCAATTGAGGCGAAAAAAACAATTGGAATTGCAAATAAAGAAACGTTAGTAACTGCAGGACATCTTGTAATGGAAGCAGCACGAAAACATAATGTTTCGTTACTTCCAGTTGATAGTGAACATTCGGCTATTTTTCAATGCTTGAATGGTGAAAATGAAAAAAGAATTTCTCGTCTTATTATAACGGCTTCTGGTGGAAGTTTCCGCGATAAAACGAGGGATGAATTGCATCATGTGACCGTAGAAGATGCGCTTCGACATCCAAACTGGTCAATGGGTTCGAAAATTACAATTGATTCTGCTACAATGATGAATAAGGGACTAGAAGTAATTGAAGCACATTGGCTTTTTGGTATCCCTTATGAGCAAATCGATGTTGTTTTACATAAAGAAAGTATTATCCATTCTATGGTTGAATTTGAAGATCGTAGTGTAATGGCGCAGCTTGGTTCACCTGATATGCGAGTACCAATTCAATACGCACTTACATATCCGGATAGATTGCCTCTTTCAGACACAAAACAGTTAAACTTATGGGAAATAGGGACGTTGCATTTTGAGAAAATGGACCAAGAACGATTCCGTTGTTTACGTTTTGCGTATGAAGCTGGAAAAGCAGGTGGAAGTATGCCAGCTGTAATGAACGCAGCGAATGAAGTAGCTGTTGAAGCCTTTTTACAAAAGAGAATTGATTTCTTAACAGTGGAAGACCTCATTGAAAAAGCAATGAACCATCACAATGTCATTGCACGACCGAGCTTAGAGGAAATTTTAGAAATTGATGCGGCCACAAGACGGTTTGTGATGGAACAAATTTAGCAAAGGTGGTTATGGAATTGAATACAGCGATTGCCTTTATATTAATTTTCGGTGCACTCGTATTTTTCCATGAGCTAGGGCATCTATATTTCGCAAAAAGAGCAGGTATTTTATGCCGCGAGTTTGCGATTGGTTTTGGTCCGAAAATATTCTCATTTGAAAAGAATGAAACGGTGTATACGATTCGATTACTGCCCCTTGGTGGCTATGTAAGAATGGCTGGCGAGGATGCGGACACAGTTGAGTTAAAGCCTGGGAAAAAGGTTGGCCTTGTATTAAATGAAAAAGACGAAGTTGTGAAATTAGTTTTTGATGGATATGAAAAGTATCCAAATGTTCGTGTTATTGAAGTCGAACAAGCTGATTTGGAGCATAATTTAACAATTTCGGGCTATGAAGAGTACGAGGAAGAGCTTCAAACATTCCGAGTGAATGAAAAGGCTCGTATTATTACTGCGGGGGAAGAAATTCAAATTGCCCCGTATAATAGACAATTTGGCTCGAAAAAACTAGGGCAACGCGCTTTAACAATCTTTGCGGGTCCTGCAATGAACTTCATTTTAGCATTTGTTATTTTTGTGATTCTTGGATTTGTACAAGGGGTTCCTGTTGACAAACCAATGGTCGGAAAAGTGATGGATAACAGTGCAGCACAGCAAGCTGGATTGAAAGAGAATGATACAATTCAAGCTATTGATGGGAAAAACACAAGTACATGGAAAGATGTTGTTACTATTGTACGTGAAAACCCAAATAAAGAAATTACGTTACAAGTAAAGCGTGATAATGAACAGTTTAATGTGAAAGTAACGCCAACACTCGATAAAGAAGGTAAAGAAGAAGTTGGTAGAATTGGTGTCTACTCTCCTGTAGAGAAAACAGTAATGGGTTCTATTAAATCAGGATTTGAACAAACGTACCAATGGACGAAACTAATTTTTGAATCTCTTGTTAAATTAGTAACTGGTCAATTTTCTATTAATGAGTTGTCAGGTCCAGTAGGAATTTATAATCTAACAGATCAAGTTGTAGATTATGGGTTTACGCGTGTACTAAGTTTAGCTGCAGTTCTAAGCATTAATCTTGGTTTATTTAATTTATTACCAGTTCCTGCTTTAGATGGTGGCCGTTTATTCTTCTTCTTAATTGAAGCGTTACGAGGGAAACCAATTGATCGCCAAAAAGAAGGAATGGTTCACTTTATTGGTTTTGCATTATTAATGTTACTTATGTTAGTTGTAACTTGGAATGACATTCGTAAGTTTTTCTTGTAAAATAAAGTGAAACTTATAATGAAATAGAGCTCGTAGAATAAAATCCCTCACCTAACTCGAGGTGAGGGGTTTTACTGCGTGTAAGAGTAAAATGAAGAGGTGCAAATAAATGAAACAAAGTATGGTATTCAGTCCTACATTACGTGAAGTTCCAACTGATGCTGAAATTAAGAGTCATCAGTTATTACTTCGTGCAGGTTTTATGCGTCAAAATGCTTCTGGTATTTATAGCTTCCTACCATTTGGATTAAAAGTATTACACAAAGTAGAACGTATCGTTCGAGAAGAAATGGAGCGCGCAGGAGCTGTAGAATTATTAATGCCAGCTATGCAAGCTGCAGAATTATGGCAAGAATCAGGTCGTTGGTATTCTTACGGATCTGAATTAATGCGTATGAAAGATCGTAACGCTCGTGAATTCGCATTAGGAGCGACACATGAGGAAGTAATTACGGATCTTGTGCGTGATGAAGTGAAATCATATAAAAAATTACCGTTAACATTATACCAAATTCAAACAAAATTCCGTGATGAGCAAAGACCTCGTTTCGGCTTATTACGTGGAAGAGAGTTTCTAATGAAAGATGCATACTCTTTCCATGCTACACAAGAGAGCTTAGATGAAGTATACGATCGCTTATATAAAGCATACTCTAACATTTTTACTCGCTGTGGCTTGAATTTCCGTGCAGTTATTGCTGATTCTGGAGCAATGGGCGGAAAAGATACACATGAATTTATGGTATTATCTGATGTTGGTGAAGATACAATTGCATACTCTGACACATCTGATTATGCAGCAAACATCGAAATGGCTCCTGTTGTAGCTACGTATACGAAGAGTGACGAAGCAGAAAAAGCACTTGAAAAAGTAGCAACACCAGACCAAAAAGCAATTGAAGAAGTATCTGCATTCTTAAACATTGCAGCTGACAAGTGCATTAAGTCTATGGTGTTTAAAGTAGATGAGAAATTAGTAGTTGTACTTGTTCGTGGTGATCACGAAGTAAACGATGTGAAAGTGAAAAATGTATATGGCGCTTCAGTTGTTGAGCTTGCTTCTCATGAAGAAGTAAAAGCATTATTAAATTGTGAAGTTGGTTCATTAGGACCGATTAATGTAACAGGTGATATCGAAATTATTGCTGATCACGCTGTAGCATCAATTGTTAACGGATGTTCAGGAGCGAATGAAGAAGGGTTCCATTATGTAAATGTAAATCCAGAACGTGACTTTAAAGTAAGTCAATATACAGATTTACGCTTTATTCAAGAAGGAGACCAATCTCCAGATGGAAACGGAACAATTCTTTTCGCACGCGGAATTGAAGTTGGTCATGTATTCAAATTAGGAACTCGTTATAGTGAAGCAATGAACGCAACATTCCTAGATGAAAATGGAAAAACACAACCACTTATTATGGGTTGTTACGGTATCGGTGTATCTCGTACAGTAGCAGCAATTGCAGAGCAATTTAACGATGAGAACGGCTTAGTTTGGCCAAAAGCGGTAGCACCGTTCCATGTGCATGTAATTCCAGTAAATATGAAATCTGATGCACAACGTGAAATGGGTGAAAATATCTACAACTCATTACAAGAACAAGGCTATGAAGTGTTATTAGACGATCGTGCAGAACGTGCAGGTGTTAAATTTGCAGATGCAGATTTATTCGGTCTTCCAGTTCGTGTTACAGTTGGTAAAAAAGCAGACGAAGGTATTGTAGAAGTGAAAGTACGTGCTACAGGTGAGTCTGAAGAAGTAAAAGTAGAAGAACTTCAAACATATATTGCAAATATTTTAAAATAAGAAGAGGTACCTCGTAATGGGGTACCTTCTCTTTCTTTGTAAACGTATTTTGTAAAAGAAGAGGTGAGAAATCTTTCTTTGTGGTACGTTTCAATTTATAATAGCAAATGGAAGGAGAGTGCTTATGTCTTTAACAAATGAACAACAAGAGCGATTTCAAATTTTGCTCCAGCAGTTGCAAATACCAGACGACCTTATAAATCAATATTTACAAGGCGGTGGTATTGAAAGGCTCGTTATTGATAAAGCGAATAAAAGTTGGCATTTTGATTTACAAGTGCCACGTATTTTGCCTACAGAATTATATGAATTGCTAGAAACAAAGCTTAAGCAATCATTTTCTCATATTGCAAGAACAACATTTGCATTAGAAACAGAGAATAAACAATTTACAGAAGAAGAAGTGAGGGCGTATTGGCCGCTTTGTACGGAACGAATTACATTTTCACCTATGTTCGCATACTTAAAGAAGCAGCTTCCACAGGTGAATGGAGTGAAGTTGTTAATAAATGTAAATAACGAGCTGGAGTCTACGGCTTTAAAGAAAAACGTTGCGAAACCAGTAGGGGATCAATACGAAGTTTTTGGATTCCCGCGTTTTCAGTTAGACACACATATACAGCAAAATACAGAAGAAATGCAAAAGTTTCGTGAACAAACGCAGCAAGAAGACCGTGAGCGTGTTATACAAGCTATGGAAGAAATGGCGAAGAAGCAAGCTGAAGAAAGCAGCGTTGTGTATGAAGGACCGATTACACTCGGGTATCTTATTAAGCCAGATGAAGAGATTACACCGATGCGAGAAATTCAAGATGAAGAAAGAAGAAAAACGGTTCAAGGATATGTCTTCCATGTAGAAACAAAAGAGCTTCGTAGTGGGCGTACGTTATTAACTTTAAAAATAACGGATTATACGGATTCTATTATGATCAAAATGTTCTCGCGTGACAAAGAAGATATTCCAATGCTGCAATCCTTGAAAAAAGGAATGTGGGTGAAAGCGCGTGGTTCTGTTCAAAACGATACATTCGTTCGAGATTTAGTAATGATTGCAAATGATATTAATGAAATAACAGGACCGTCTCGTAAAGATAAAGCACCAGAAGGCGAAAAACGAGTAGAGCTGCATCTCCATACTCCGATGAGTCAAATGGACGCTGTCACTCCAGTTTCTAAGCTTGTTGCTCAAGCTGGTAAATGGGGACATGAGGCTATCGCGGTTACAGATCATGCCGTGGCTCAGTCCTTCCCAGAGGCGTATTCTGCAGGGAAGAAGGCTGGTGTTAAAGTTATATATGGTGTAGAAGCAAATCTAGTTAATGATGGTGTACCGATAGCGTATAACGAAGCGCATCGTTTACTTGCAGAGGAAACGTATGTTGTTTTCGACGTTGAGACGACAGGTTTATCAGCTGTATACGATACAGTCATTGAGTTGGCTGCCGTAAAAGTAAAGGGTGGCGAAATTATTGATCGCTTTGAATCTTTCGCAAATCCACATCAACCATTATCAGCGACGATTATTGAATTGACAGGTATTACGGATGATATGTTAACTGATGCACCTGAAGTGGACGAAGTGTTTAAAAAGTTTGAGGAATGGATGGGCGACCATACACTTGTTGCCCATAACGCGAGCTTTGATATGGGCTTTATTAACGTAGGTTTTAAAAAGGCTGGACTAGAAAAAACGAATAATCCAGTTATTGATACGTTAGAACTTGCACGATTTTTATTCCCAGAAATGAAAAATCATCGATTAAATACGATGTGTAAAAAACTTGATATTGAATTAACACAACATCACCGTGCGATTTATGATACAGAAGCGACGGGATATTTACTTGTGAAAATGTTGAAAGACGTAATTGAAAAGGGATTTGAATATCACGATCAATTAAATGATAGCATGGGACAAGGGGATGCGTATAAGCGTGGCCGTCCAAGTCATATGACGTTACTTGCCACATCAGATGTTGGATTGAAAAATTTATATAAACTTGTTTCATATTCTCACCTTAATTACTTTTACCGTGTACCACGTGTGCCGAGATCACTATTAAAAAAATATCGTGAAGGGATTTTAGTAGGAACGGCTTGTGATAAAGGTGAAGTGTTCGAGGCAATGATGCAAAAGGCACCTGAAGAGGTAGAAGAAATTGCCCAGTTCTATGATTACATTGAAGTAATGCCTCCAGAGGTGTTGCGTCATTTAGTAGAACGTGAGCTTGTTCGAGACGAAGGGCAATTAAAAACAATTATTTCTAACTTAGTAAAACTAGGTGAGACGTTAGATAAACCAGTTGTTGCTACAGGAAACGTGCATTATTTAGACCCTGAGGATGCGATGTATCGTAAAATTTTAGTCAGTTCGCAGGGCGGAGCCAATCCGTTAAATCGACATTCATTACCGCCAGTACATTTCCGTACAACTGATGAGATGTTAGAATGTTTTTCATTCTTAGGTGAAGACAAAGCGAAAGAAGTTGTTGTAACAAATACACAAAAGATTGCGTCATTAATTGGTGATGTGCATCCAGTAAAAGACGATCTATACACACCGAAAATTGAAGGTGCTGATGATGAAACGCGTGATATGAGTTATAAAATGGCGCGTAGCATTTATGGTGAAGAGCTACCGGAAATTGTAGAAGCACGTTTAGAAAAAGAATTAAAAAGTATTATTGGGCATGGATTCGCCGTAATTTATTTAATTTCACATAAGCTTGTGAAGAAATCGTTAGTAGACGGATATCTAGTAGGTTCGCGTGGATCGGTAGGGTCATCATTTGTTGCAACGATGATGGAAATTACAGAAGTAAACCCATTACCACCACACTATGTATGTCCGAAGTGTAAGCAATCAGAATTCTTTAATGATGGTTCTGTAGGTTCTGGTTTTGACTTACCAGATAAAGAATGTCCTGCTTGTAATATTCCATATGTAAAAGATGGACATGACATTCCTTTCGAAACGTTCCTTGGATTTAAAGGAGATAAGGTGCCCGATATCGATTTGAACTTCTCCGGGGAATACCAACCACGTGCCCATAACTATACGAAAGTACTGTTCGGTGAAGACTATGTATATCGTGCAGGAACGATTGGTACAGTTGCGGAAAAAACTGCTTACGGATATGTAAAAGGTTATGCAAATGATCATAACTTAACGATTCGAAATGCAGAGATTGATCGCTTAGTAGCAGGGTGTACCGGTGTAAAACGTACAACAGGACAGCATCCAGGCGGTATTATCGTTGTGCCAGATTACATGGATATCTTTGATTTCTCACCAATACAGTACCCAGCTGATTCAATTGGTGCTGAATGGAGAACAACGCATTTTGATTTCCACTCGATTCATGATAATTTATTAAAACTTGATATACTAGGACACGATGATCCGACCGTTATTCGTATGTTACAAGATTTAAGTGGTATTGATCCGAAAACAATCCCAACGGATGATCCAGAAGTAATGAAAATTTTCTCTGGTCCAGAATCGTTAGGGGTAACGGAAGAGCAAATTAACTGTAAAACAGGTACACTTGGTATACCAGAGTTTGGTACAAAATTCGTAAGACAGATGTTAGAAGAGACAAAACCGACGACATTCTCAGAGTTAGTCCAAATTTCTGGACTATCACATGGTACTGACGTATGGCTTGGTAATGCAAACGAGTTAATTTATAACGGTACATGTACGCTGAGCGAAGTTATCGGTTGTCGTGATGACATCATGGTATATTTAATCTATCAAGGTCTAGATCCATCATTAGCCTTCAAAATCATGGAGTCGGTTCGTAAAGGTAAAGGTGTACCGGAAGAATGGGAAGAAGACATGAAAAATAATAATGTACCAGGTTGGTATATTGATTCATGTAAGAAGATTAAATACATGTTCCCTAAAGCCCATGCGGCTGCTTACGTACTTATGGCTGTACGTATCGCATACTTTAAAGTACATTTTGCACTGTTATTCTATGCCGCATATTTTACAGTTCGTGCAGATGATTTTGATGTAGAGGCAATGGCGAAAGGTTCAGCATCTATACGTGCAAGAATTGATGAAATTGCTCAAAAAGGATTGGATGCAGCGCCGAAAGAGAAAAGTTTATTAACAGTACTAGAAATGACACTTGAAATGTGTGAGCGTGGATACTCATTCCAAAAGGTGGATTTATACCGCTCACATGCAACAGAATTTATTATTGATGGAGACACATTAATTCCTCCATTTAATGCGGTACCTGGTCTTGGTACAAACGCAGCTTTAAGTATTGTGGAAGCACGTAAAAATGGAGACTTCTTATCAAAAGAGGACTTGCAGCAGCGTAGTAAGGTTTCGAAAACAATTATTGAGTATTTAGATAGTCAAGGTTGTTTAGGAGATTTACCGGATCAAAACCAGTTATCACTGTTCTAGTAGGTAGGAAAAGTCTTTGCAAATCAACATTTCCTATGATATACTATTAACCGAGATAACCATGTCATGTATATTGTGTAAAGAAAAGAGTGGGGAAACCCACTCTTTCGTGTTACTATCTATGTTTTCTCTACGTAGATAGGTAAAAGATTTCTGTCGTATATACATATTTTGTTACAAGTTTTACTTCTTAAATTTGGTAATACTAAGACAGATAATCCCTGCTGAACAGCAGGGGCTTTTGTTAGCTAACGAGAAAGAATAAGATAGACCGTTTTTAAAGTGGCGGGGTCTTCTTCTTTTAAATGGTACATGACGGCAGGAAGGAGGCTGTTTATGGATAAGAAAGTCACAGAAGTTGTAGAAGCATTTGCGCAGCCGATCGTTGAAGAGTTAAATCTTGAACTTGTAGATGTAGAGTATGTGAAAGAAGGACAAGACTGGTTCTTACGCGTATTCATCGATTCTGAAAAGGGAGTCGACATTGAAGAATGCGGTGCGGTAAGTGAACGTTTAAGCGAAGCTTTAGATAAAGAGGATCCAATTCCTCATCTTTACTTTTTGGATGTATCATCTCCTGGAGCGGAACGCCCATTAAAGAAAGAAAAAGACTTCCAGCAAGCGGTAGGAAAACAAGTGGCAATTAAAACATATGAGCCGATTGATGGTGAAAAGATGTTTGAAGGAAAACTGCTTTCTTACGATGGTACAACAATAACATTATTATTAACAATTAAAACACGTAAAAAAGAAATCCAAATTTCGATGGATAAAGTCGCAAATGCGCGACTTGCTGTTACGTTTTAGTTAGAAGGGGGATCTTCATGAGCACTGAGTTATTAGATGCTTTGCTCGTATTAGAATCTGAAAAAGGCATTAGCAAAGACATTATTATTGATGCGATTGAAGCAGCTTTAATCTCTGCTTATAAGCGCAATTTTAATCAAGCACAAAACGTTCGTGTGAGCTTTAACCCAGAAGTGGGAACAATTCAAGTTTTAGCACGTAAAGACGTAGTAGACAATGTGTTTGATCCACGTCTTGAAATTTCTGTAGAGGAAGCAAGACAAATTAATCCAAACTACCAAGATGGTGACGTACTAGAAATTGAAGTAACACCAAAAGACTTTGGTCGTATTGCAGCACAAACTGCAAAACAAGTTGTCACACAACGAGTGCGTGAAGCAGAGCGCGGTGTTATTTACTCTGAGTTTAGTGACCGTGAAGAAGATATTATGGTAGGTATTGTACAACGTCAAGATGCTCGTTTCATCTATGTAAGCTTAGGAAAAGTAGAAGCTTTATTACCTGTAAGTGAGCAAATGCCTAATGAGCAATACAAACCACATGATCGTATTCGCGTATTCATTACGAAAGTAGAAAAAACGACAAAAGGACCACAAATTTACGTATCACGTACACATCCTGGTCTTTTAAAACGTTTATTCGAAATGGAAGTTCCTGAAATCTATGATGGAACTGTAGAAATTCGTTCTGTAGCACGTGAAGCTGGCGATCGCTCTAAGATCTCTGTATATGCAGAGAACACTGATGTTGATCCAGTTGGTTCTTGTGTAGGACCAAAAGGGCAACGTGTACAACGCATTGTAGACGAATTAAAAGGTGAAAAAATTGACATCGTCCGCTGGTCAAATGATCCAGTTGAATATGTTGCAAATGCATTAAGCCCATCACAAGTTGTTAAAGTACTTGTAGATGAAGAAGAAAAAGCGACAACAGTAGTTGTTCCAGACCACCAGTTATCATTAGCTATCGGTAAGCGTGGACAAAATGCACGTCTTGCAGCTAAATTAACAGGCTGGAAAATTGATATTAAGAGTGAGTCTGATGCGAAACAACTTGGTATTGTAACAGAAGAAGATAGCGTAATCGCATTTGGATTCGATTCAGTGGAAGACGAAATCGAATAGAGGTGATGAGTATGAGCAATCGAAAAGTTCCGTTACGAAAATGTGTTGCAACGCAAGAAATGAAATCAAAACGAGAGCTCGTTCGCATTGTTCGTTCCAAAGAGGGAGAAGTGTCCATTGATTTAACTGGGAAAAAATCAGGACGAGGTGCTTACTTGTCGAAGGACAAGGAGAGCATTCTTCAAGCTCAAAAGAAAAATGTTTTGGAACATCATCTAAAAGCGAAAATCGACGGTTCTTTATATGAAGAGCTTCTTGAGCTTGTTGAGAAGGAGTCGAAATAAGTGTCCGATTGGAAATCGTTTTTAGGACTAGCAAACCGGGCTCGGAAAATTATTTCGGGTGAAGAACTCGTTTTAAAAGAAGTACGAAGTGGCAACGCAAAACTTGTATTGCTATCTGAAGATGCGTCAGTAAATACTACAAAACGCATCACAGATAAAACTACGTACTACAACGTACCAATGAGAAAGGTCGAAAATCGACAACAATTAGGGCATGCGATTGGGAGAGATGAGCGAGTCGTTGTAGCTGTGTTAGATGTAGGCTTTGCGAAAAAGCTGCGTAGCATGCTCGATACAAATTACCGGGGGTGAAGGTATGAGTAAAATTCGAGTGCATGAATATGCAAAAAAACATAATATCTCAAGTAAAGATCTTATGACAAAACTAAAAGAAATGAATATCGAGGTTTCGAATCATATGACAATGTTAGACGATGAAGTAGTAAATAAATTAGATAATGAATATCAAACTGAAAAACCTTCTGTTGCAGATGAGTTTGAAGTAGAAGAAAAAGTTGTTCGCAGTAAAAAGAACAGCAATAAGAAAAAGAAAAAAGGCAAAGGAAACGAAGACAAACGTCAAGAGAACTTTGCTGGTAGACAACAAACTCAAATTGTAGAAACACCAGATAAAATTACTTTCTCTGGAAGCCTTACAGTAGGAGATCTTGCTAAAAAATTAAGCAAAGAGCCATCTGAAATTATTAAGAAGCTCTTCATGCTTGGAATTATGGCAACAATTAACCAAGACTTGGATAAAGATACAATTGAGTTAATTGCTAACGACTACGGTATTGAAGTAGAAGAAGAAGTAATTGTAAGCGAGACTGAGTTTGAAACATTCATTGATGAGCAAGATGATGAAGAGAACTTAAAAGAACGTCCAGCTGTAGTTACAATCATGGGACACGTTGACCATGGTAAAACAACATTACTGGATTCTATTCGTAACTCAAAAGTAACTGCAGGCGAAGCGGGTGGAATTACTCAGCATATCGGTGCATATCAAGTTGAAGTAAACGATAAGAAGATTACATTCTTAGATACACCTGGTCACGCAGCATTTACAACGATGCGTGCTCGTGGGGCACAAGTAACGGATATTACAATCCTTGTTGTTGCAGCGGATGACGGTGTTATGCCACAAACGGTTGAAGCAATTAACCATGCGAAGGCAGCAGGAGTACCAATTATTGTTGCTGTGAATAAAATGGATAAACCAGCTGCAAACCCTGATCGCGTAATGCAAGAACTAACTGAATATGAATTAGTTCCAGAAGCTTGGGGCGGAGATACTATTTTCGTACCAATTTCTGCAATTCAAGGCGAAGGCATTGACAACTTACTAGAAATGATCCTTCTTGTAAGTGAAGTAGAAGAATATAAAGCAAATCCAAACCGCTATGCAACTGGTACAGTAATCGAAGCACAGCTTGATAAAGGTAAAGGAACTATCGCGACATTACTTGTTCAAAATGGTACGCTTCGAGTTGGAGATCCAATCGTTGTTGGAACTTCATTCGGACGTGTTCGTGCAATGGTAAGTGATATTGGTCGTCGTGTAAAAGTTGCTGGTCCATCAACTCCTGTTGAAATTACTGGTTTAAACGAAGTACCACAGGCTGGAGATCGTTTCATGGCATTTGCTGATGAGAAGAAAGCTCGTCAAATTGGTGAATCACGTGCACAAGAAGCGTTAGTTGCACAACGTGGTGAGAAATCTAAATTAAGCCTTGAAGATTTATTCCAACAAATCCAAGAGGGCGATGTAAAAGAAATTAACTTAATCGTAAAAGCAGACGTACAAGGTTCTGTTGAAGCGATGGCAGCATCACTTCGTAAAATTGATGTTGAAGGCGTAAAAGTTAAAATCATTCACACTGGTGTAGGTGCGATTACAGAATCTGATATCATTTTAGCTTCTGCATCTAATGCAATTGTAATTGGATTTAACGTACGTCCAGATGTGAACGCGAAGCGTACAGCTGAATTAGAGAACGTTGATATTCGTTTACACCGTATTATTTATAAAGTAATCGAAGAGATTGAAGCAGCTATGCAAGGTATGCTTGATCCAGAATTCGAAGAAAAAGTAATCGGTCAAGCAGAAGTTCGTCAAACGTTTAAAGTAACAAAAGTTGGAACAATCGCAGGTTGCTACGTAACAGACGGTAAAATTACGCGTGATAGTGGCGTACGTATTATCCGTGACGGCGTAGTAATTTTCGAAGGACAACTTGATACGTTAAAACGTTTCAAAGACGACGTAAAAGAAGTTGCACAAAACTATGAGTGTGGTATTACAATTGAGAGATATAATGATCTTAAAGAAGGGGACATCATTGAAGCGTACATTATGGAAGAAGTGAAGCGATGATTATCGCTTCACTCTCATTCGAGTGTATGATTTACGATGTGCATTCTTTAAAAGAGAAACGTGCAATTTTACAACGTGTGTTAACTCGTGTAAAACAGCGCTATAATGTAGCTGTTTCTGAAGTTGGGCACCAAGATGTATGGCAACGTACAGAAATTGCAATTGTTTCCGTATCCTCAAATCGTGTTATCTGTGAGAAAGAAATGAATCGTGTACTTGAGTACATCGATTCATTTCCTGAAATTGAACGTACAATAACACATTTGGAATGGTATTGAATGAGGTGAAGAGTTATGAAATTACGTGCGAACCGTGTGGGCGAGCAAATGAAAAAAGAATTAGGCGACATTATCAGTCGTAAAATTAAAGACCCACGTATTGGATTTGTTACAGTAACTGATGTACAAGTGAGTGGTGATTTACAAATTGCTAAAGTATATATTTCTGTTTTAGGTGATGAAGAACAGAAAGAAAATACTTTAAAAGGTTTAGCGAAGGCAAAAGGCTTTATTCGTTCAGAAATTGGCCAACGTATTCGTCTTCGTAAAACACCAGAAATTACCTTTGAGTTTGATGAGTCTATCGGATATGGTCATCGAATTGATACACTTTTACATGAAATTAATAAAGACGGTAAACGTGAAGAATAATGGATAGACATTTGTCTATCCATTTTTTCAATGCAAAATAAGTTTTGGATATTTACTACGAGAGAATTATGATGAGGTGAACATATATGGAAGGTGTAGTATTATTACATAAGCCAAAAGGCATGACATCACATGATTGTGTATTTAAATTAAGAAAGATATTGCGAGAAAAGAGAATTGGTCATACGGGAACATTAGACCCTGATGTAACAGGAGTATTACCAATTTGCGTTGGAAGAGCAACGAAAATTGCACAATTTTTAACAAGTGAAACGAAAACATATGAAGGTGAAGTAACATTAGGGTTTTCAACGACAACTGAAGATGCTTCTGGTGAGGTTGTTGAAACGAAAAATGTAGATCGTACTATTACTCGTAAGGAAGTAGAGAAAGTCCTTGCGGAATTAACAGGCACGATTGAACAAATGCCACCAATGTTCTCGGCTGTAAAAGTAAACGGGAAAAAATTATACGAATATGCAAGAGCAGGGCAAGAGGTGGAACGTCCAGTTCGTACAATTACAATTCATGAATTCATATTACTTGATAATCGTGAAGTTTTTGAAGGAGAAAATATTTCATTCCGTTTCCGTGTAACGTGTAGTAAAGGAACATATGTAAGAACGTTAGCTGTAATGATCGGGGAAAAACTTGGTTTCCCATCACATATGTCGCACCTTATAAGAACGGCATCTGGTGAATTTTTATTAGAAGATTGCATATCATTTGAAGAAATTGAAGAAAACGTGCAAAATGGAACAGTAGAGTCTATCTTCATTTCAATTGATGAAGCATTAAGTAAGTTTCCAAAAATGGTTGTAGATGAAAAGCAAGCAGAGAAAATAAAGAATGGTATGTTCTTAAAAAATGAATTAGAAATAACAGCACCATTTATTACAGTGTTTGATAAAAATGATCGTTGCTTAGCAATTTATGAACATCATCCGAAACATCCTGGTATGTTAAAGCCGATGAAAGTACTTGTGAATAATCAAGAACTAAAGCTATAATGAATTATTGGAAGGATTATTACAGAAAAAGGTGAATTCAAGCGTGAAACTTATTCATTTAACTCATCCACATGAACAAAATAAATTAGAATTACCACCTACTGTAATGGCATTAGGATTTTTTGATGGCATTCATTTAGGACATCAATGTGTAATTCGAACTGCGAAAAAAATAGCGGACGACCGAGGATATAAAAGTGCAGTTATGACATTTCATCCTCATCCATCTGTTGTTTTAGGAAAAAAGGATGCGCATGTGGAGTATATTACACCGATGCGCGATAAAGAAAAAATAGTCGAAAGCTTAGGAATCGATATATTATATGTAATTAAATTTGATGAATCATTTGCAGGGTTATTACCGCAACAATTTGTAGATGATTATATTATTGGTTTAAATGTAAAGCATGTAGTAGCAGGGTTTGATTATTCATATGGACGTTTAGGAAAAGGAAAGATGGAGACTTTACCATTTCATGCAAGAGGGGAGTTTACACAGACTGTGATTGAAAAAGTTGAATTTCAAGAAGAGAAAGTAAGTTCTACAGCATTACGAAAGTTAATTCGAAATGGCGAAATGGAGCAAATTCCATCTATTTTAGGTAGAGCCTATACTGTAGCGGGAACAGTTATACACGGCGACAAACGTGGACGTCAAATTGGTTTTCCAACAGCTAATGTAGGTTTAAGTGATGAGTATTTATTGCCACCTGTAGGTGTTTATGCAGTGAGATTAAAAGTTCACGGTGAATGGTACGATGGTGTATGTAATATTGGATATAAACCGACTTTTAAAGAAGATGAGCGTCAATTATCAATTGAAGTGCATTTATTTGAATTTAACAAAGATATATACGATCAAAATGTTACAGTAGAGTGGCATATGCGTATAAGAGCAGAAAAGAAATTCAACGGTATTGATGAGTTAGTTGAACAAATCGCAAAAGATAAGAAAACAGCCCAAGAATATTTTGTGAGCGAAAAGAATATACTTGCTTTTTCAAATGAAAAGTAGTATTCTATGTTATGTACTTTATGACAACCATTGCTTGGCATTGCGACTCACCGACGCTTGCTAGGTAATTGGGGGTTTAATTAATAGGAGGTGAAATAGGATGGCTTTAACACAAGAGCGTAAAAATGAAATCATTGCACAATTTAGAACTCATGAGACTGATACTGGTTCTCCAGAGGTTCAAATTGCTGTCCTAACGGAGCAAATTAACACTCTAAACGAGCACTTACGTACTCACAAGAAAGATCATCATTCACGTCGTGGTCTATTAAAGATGGTTGGTAAACGTCGTAACTTACTAACTTACCTTCGTAATAGCGATATCACACGTTACCGTGAATTAATCACAAAGCTTGGCTTACGTCGATAGTCAAAGAAGCGGGAATATTCCCGCTTTTTTGTTAGGTAAAAATATATCTTCTACGCTTTATAGCTTACTTAATTTTAGGCAATACTAGAGGTAGAATATTGTGATATACTATCCATTTACATAGAAGAATTGAATACTTTAAATTGAGAGGGGTACTTAAATGAGTCAAGAAAAGCAAGTCTTCTCGATAGATTTAGCTGGTCGCCAGCTAACAGTTGAAACTGGTCAGCTTGCAAAACAAGCGAACGGAGCAGTATTAGTAAGATATGGCGATACAGCGGTTCTATCTACAGCAACTGCATCAAAAGAAGCAAAAAATGTAGATTTCTTCCCACTTACAGTAAACTATGAAGAGCGTTTATATGCAGTCGGAAAAATTCCTGGCGGTTTCATTAAACGTGAAGGTCGTCCAAGTGAAAAAGCAATTTTGGCAAGTCGTTTAATCGACCGTCCAATCCGTCCACTTTTCGCAGATGGTTTCCGTAACGAAGTACAAGTTGTCAGCATCGTAATGAGTGTTGATCAAGATTGTTCTTCTGAAATGGCAGCTATGCTTGGTTCTTCATTAGCGTTATCGATTTCAGATATTCCATTTGAAGGTCCAATCGCGGGTGCAACAGTTGGTCGTATTAACGGCGAATTCGTTATCAACCCAACAGTAGAACAGCAAGAACAAAGTGATATTCACCTTGTTGTAGCTGGTACGAAAGATGCAATTAACATGGTTGAAGCAGGAGCAGATCAAGTGCCTGAGGAAACAATGTTAGAAGCAATTATGTTTG
Organism: Bacillus sp. XB1; assembly: GCF_053557995.1. Classification (NCBI taxonomy): domain Bacteria; kingdom Bacillati; phylum Bacillota; class Bacilli; order Caryophanales; family Bacillaceae; genus Bacillus; species Bacillus sp. XB1. Next base: position 1,009,875 of record NZ_JBNRIL010000002.1, read on the forward strand.
GTCATGACGAAATTAAACGTCTAATTGCATTCCAAGAAGAGATTGTACAAGCTGTAGGTAAAGAGAAATCAGAAGTGAAACTTTATGAAGTTGACGCTGATCTTAACCAAGCTGTACGTGAAATGGCTGAAGAAGATATGCATTCAGCAATTCAAGTACATGAGAAACATGCACGTGAAGATGCAATTAACGAAGTGAAAAAGCGTGTTATTGAGCATTACGAAGCGCAGGAAGCTGACGCTGATACATTAGGACAAGTAAATGAGATTTTATATAAAATTGTAAAAGAAGAAGTACGTCGTCTTATTACAGTTGAAAAAATCCGCCCAGATGGCCGTAAAGGTGACGAAATCCGTCCATTAGCATCAGAGGTTGGCATTTTATCTCGTACACACGGTTCTGGTTTGTTCACTCGTGGACAAACACAAGCATTAAGTATTTGTACATTAGGTGCATTAGGCGATGTGCAAATTTTAGATGGTCTTGGTGTAGAAGAATCAAAACGCTTTATGCACCATTACAATTTCCCATCATTTAGTGTTGGTGAAACTAGACCAATGCGTGGACCAGGTCGTCGTGAAATCGGTCACGGTGCACTAGGAGAACGCGCACTTGAGCCTGTAATTCCATCTGAAAAAGATTTCCCATACACAGTACGTCTTGTATCTGAAGTTTTAGAATCAAATGGTTCTACTTCACAAGCAAGTATTTGTGGTAGTACTTTAGCAATGATGGATGCTGGTGTTCCACTTAAAGCTCCAGTTGCAGGTATTGCAATGGGTCTAGTTAAAACTGGTGAGCATTACACAATTTTATCTGATATTCAAGGTATGGAAGATCATTTAGGTGATATGGACTTTAAAGTAGCAGGTACAGCACAAGGTGTAACTGCACTACAAATGGACATTAAAATCGATGGTCTATCTCGTGAAATTTTAGAAGAGGCATTACAACAAGCGAAAGTTGGTCGTGTGCACATTCTAAATCATATGTTATCTGTTATTCCAGAGCCACGCACTGAATTATCAGCGTACGCTCCAAAGATTATTACAATGACAATTAATCCAGATAAAATCCGTGACGTTATCGGACCGAGCGGTAAACAAATCAATAAAATTATTGAAGAAACTGGCGTTAAAATTGACATCGAGCAAGATGGCACAGTATTCATTTCTTCAATAAACCAAGAAATGAACGACAAAGCTAAGAAAATTATCGAAGATATCGTTCGCGAAGTACAAGTAGGTGAAATCTACGAAGGAAAAGTGAAACGTGTTGAGAAATTCGGTGCTTTCGTTGAATTATTCAGCGGTAAAGATGGATTAGTTCACATTTCTGAACTTGCACTTGAGCGTGTAGGTAAAGTAGAAGACGTTGTAAAAATCGGTGACGTAATTACGGTTAAAGTTATCGAGATTGACAAGCAAGGTCGTGTTAATCTATCTAGAAAAGTATTGCTAAAAGAAGAGCAAGAAAAAGAAGCTGCTAAAGAAGAAAACAAACAAGAGCAGCAATAAGCGAAAGCCAGTTTAACTGGCTTTTTTTGTTATGTAAAAATATGATTTATATATATTTTTATGTCAGTATAGGTATAGTTTTCATTATAACGCTCAAATTAACAAAGATAAGAAGAAAAATGTTTTTTTATATAGTTAATTTGGGAGGGTTTATATGAAAGTTCGTATATTGGCATACATATGTATATTTTCTTTATATGTCAGTTTAGGCTCTTATTCTGTTTTTGCACAGGATAACTTATATGAAGAAATTCAAAAGCATGCAAAACAATATGAGATTGCACCTCAAAATGCGATGATTGATAAGATATGGAAAGCAACACCAGGATATAATGGAAGACAAGTTGATATGGAAGCATCCTATAACAATATGAAGAAGCTAAAGGAATTTGATCAAAAACACCTTGAATTTAAGGAAGTATCACCGAGTGTCCACTTAGAAGATTTATCACCTGCTCCAATTTATAGGGGGCATCCGAATAAAAAGATGGTGGGATTAACAATAAATGTGGCATGGGGAAACGAGTATTTGCCTCGTATATTAGAAATATTGAAAAAGCATGATGTGAAGGCGACTTTCTTTTTAGAAGGACGTTGGGTGAAAGAAAATTTACGATTTGCAAAAATGATTGTCGATGCAAATCAAGAAGTCGGAAATCATTCTTATACGCACCCTAATATGAAAACGCTATCGTCTGATGAAATACGAGAGCAGTTACAAAAAACAAATCGAATGATTGAAGCTGCTACGAATCAAAAGGTGAGATGGTTTGCCCCGCCGAGTGGAAGTTTTCGGGATGAAGTCGTGAAAATCGCTGATGATTTCCAAATGGGAACGATTATGTGGACTGTCGATACAATCGATTGGAAGCGACCTGAGCCAGATGTACTATTGCAGAGAGTAATGAGAAAAATACACCCAGGTGCTATCGTATTAATGCATCCTACTTCGTCAACGGCAGAAGCATTAGATACAATGATTAAAAAATTGAAGGAACAAGGATATAAAGTAGGGAATATAACAGAATTACTGGATGAAAAACGTGTGGATTAAATACATTTGCATGACATTCATCCTTAAACTTGTTATCATTAAATAATAGCACTTATTTAGAGAAACTGGCAGTAGGAGGAAAGTTTTTGATTAAAAAATATACTTGTAAAAATGGTGTAAGAATAGTTATGGAGAATATACCAACTGTAAGGTCGGTTGCGATTGGTATTTGGATCCATGCGGGATCAAGAAATGAAAATGAAAAAAATAACGGGATTTCTCACTTTTTAGAGCATATGTTCTTTAAAGGGACAGAAACACGTAGTGCACGCGAAATTGCAGAATCATTTGATAGTATTGGTGGGCAAGTGAATGCTTTTACTTCAAAAGAGTACACTTGTTACTATGCAAAAGTGCTAGATGAACATGCTAAATATGCTTTAGATGTATTAGCTGACATGTTCTTTAATTCAACATTTGATGAAGAAGAATTGAAAAAAGAGAAGAATGTCGTATGTGAAGAAATTAAAATGTACGAAGATGCTCCAGACGATATTGTGCATGATATGTTAACGAAAGCAACATATGAAACGCATCCGCTTGGATATCCTATTTTAGGAACAGAAGAAACACTTGATACGTTTACAGGAGATACGCTACGCCAATATATTAAGGATCATTATACACCTGAAAATGTAGTTGTTTCAGTTGCAGGAAATATTGATGAAGCCTTCTTACAAACGGTAGAGCAATATTTCGGTAGTTATGAAGGAACAACAAACCGTGAACAAGTACATAGCCCAATTTTCCATTTTAATAAAGTAGCACGTAAAAAGGAAACAGAACAAGCTCATTTATGTTTAGGATATAAAGGCTTACAAATGGGACACGAAGATATTTATAACTTAATTGTATTAAATAACGTTTTAGGCGGTAGTATGAGTAGCCGTTTATTCCAAGAAGTACGTGAGCAACGTGGGTTAGCTTACTCAGTATTTTCTTACCATTCTTCTTATGAAGATACAGGTATGTTAACACTGTATGGTGGAACAGGTAGTCAACAATTAGATACACTGTATGAAACAATGCAAGAAACATTAGAAACATTGAAAAATACAGGTATTACAGAAAAAGAGCTTATTAATAGTAAAGAGCAATTAAAAGGAAACTTAATGTTAAGTTTAGAAAGTACGAATAGTCGTATGAGCCGTAATGGTAAAAATGAATTGCTACTTCGTAAGCATCGTTCACTTGATGAGATTATCGAAAGTGTAAACACTGTAACAAAAGAAAATGTAGATGGGTTAATTCGTAACATGTTTACAGATGAATTCTCTGCAGCATTAATTAGTCCAGATGGAAAACTTCCAAAAGGAATAAAACTATAATCAACTTTTACGATGTATCTGAAAATAACCTTCTCTCTTTTTAAATGAGAGAAGGTTATTTTTTTTATACATATAGAATAGGTACTAATTATAGACAATGCAAATGAAAAATTTAGTAGGGGAGTGGAGTGAGTATGCGATTAAGTGAATTAAGCGGTAAAGAGGTTGTAGATATAGAAAAAGCGGAAAAAATGGGAGCCTTAGGTTATATGGATTTAGAGATTAATGAGAAAGACGGACAAATACAAACACTTATAATACCTGTAGGGAAGTGGGGAGGTTTTAAAAAGGAACCACAAGAAGTAAGGGTGGCATGGAGTCAAATAAAGAAAGTCGGACACGATATGCTTCTTTGTGATAGTATAGATCGTTCAAATTCGGAGTGAAGGATGGCCATTTTGGTCATCTTTTTTTGTATCTACATAGAAACCTGATAAATCATGTGTGCATTTGGATTTTCAATCACCATAAACTCGTACATTACATATGATGTGGAGGAAAAAGAAAAAGTAGGCACTTTTCTTATAAATGACAGAAAAAGAAGGTGAATTAGGGAATGTTGACTGAGATGCATATTGCTGTCATAGGAGGAGATGCAAGGCAGCTAGAAGTAATTCGTAAGCTAGTTGAATTGGATGCGAAACTTTCTTTGATAGGTTTTGATCAGTTAGATCATGGTTTCACAGGGGCAGCAAAAGAAAGTATACAAAATTTAGATTTCACTTCTGTAGACGCAATTATTTTGCCGGTTGCCGGTACAAATGCCAAAGGAGAAGTAGATACTATTTTTTCAAATGAAAAAGTTTCAATAACGAAAGAACAAATTGAAAATACACCAGAACACTTTACTATATATTCAGGTATTGGTACACCTTACTTGGAAAATCTCGTATCTACTACGAATCGAAAACTTGTTAAATTATTTGATCGTGATGATGTAGCAATATACAATTCTATTCCAACGGTAGAAGGTACATTAATGATGGTAATTCAACATACCGACTATACAATTCATGGGTCCAATGTAATGGTTCTAGGATTTGGGAGAACAGGAATGAGTGTTGCGAGAGCATTTCAATCATTAGGAGCCCATGTCAAAGTTGGAGCAAGACGATCTGAACATATTGCACGTATTACAGAAATGATGTTTTCTCCTTTTCATATGCAAGACATAGAGAAAGAAGTAGGAAATATCGATATTGTAATTAATACGATTCCGCATCTCGTTGTAACAGCGAATGTTATTGCAAAAATGCCAGCTCATACGTTAGTGATTGATTTAGCTTCTAAACCAGGCGGTACTGACTTTAGATATGCGGAAAAAAGAGGAGTCAAAGCATTGCTAGCACCTGGATTACCAGGTATTGTTGCCCCAAAAACGGCTGGGCAAATTTTAGCAAATGTTCTTTCTCAGTTATTAGCAGCAGATGCAATTGCAAAGGAGGAGGAAAAGAAATGAGTTTGAAGGGGAAACGAATTGGTTTCGGATTTACAGGTTCACATTGTACGTATGAGGAAGTTATGCCGCACTTAGAAAAATTAATTGCTGAAGGAGCAGAAGTACGTCCTGTTGTTTCATACACTGTTCAATCAACAAATACTAGATTTGGAGAAGGAGCAGAGTGGATTAAGAAGATTGAAGAAATAACAGGTTTTAAAGCAATTAATTCAATTGTTGGAGCAGAGCCACTTGGACCTAAAATTCCATTAGACTGCATGGTAATCGCTCCTTTAACAGGAAATTCTATGAGTAAATTTGCAAATGCAATGACAGACTCTCCAGTACTAATGGCAGCAAAAGCGACGCTAAGAAATGGCAAGCCTGTCGTATTGGCTGTTTCGACGAATGATGCTTTAGGGTTAAATGGGGTAAATCTCATGCGCCTAATGGCAACAAAAAACATCTACTTCGTCCCATTCGGCCAAGATGCACCGGAGAAAAAACCGAACTCAATGGTAGCTCGCATGGAGCTGCTGGAAGATACAGTGTTAGAAGCGCTGCAAGGGAAGCAATTGCAACCGGTGGTCGTAGAAAAATTCAGATATATGAATTAAAAAACGAAAAAAAACGGACAATTTTTGATGAAACCATCATTCTTACTGTAGAATATGATAAAATTAACGTTATTAAGATCAGAAGGGGTATTGTATACTCCTTCTGATTCTAAGTTATAGAAGGATTGGTATCTAGAAAGGGGCATAGTGATGGAAAAGCAAAAAACTTTTCATGTCGCTGTAGTTGGAGCAACCGGCGCAGTTGGTGAACAAATGTTAAATACTTTAGAGAAACGAGAATTTCCAATCGGGAAATTAACGTTACTTTCATCTAAACGATCTGCAGGTAAGAAACTTGTATTTAAAGGCGAAGAATTTACAGTTCAAGAGGCAACTCCTGAAAGCTTTGAAGGAGTAGATATCGCACTATTTAGTGCTGGTGGATCTGTATCGAAACAATTAGCGCCAGAAGCAGCAAAACGCGGTGCGATTGTTGTTGATAATACAAGTGCATTCCGTATGACAGAAAACGTGCCACTTGTTGTACCTGAAGTAAATGAAAACGACTTAAAAGAACATAATGGTATTATTGCAAATCCAAACTGTTCTACAATTCAAATGGTAGTAGCTCTTGAGCCAGTTCGTCAGCAATATGGTTTAAAACGAGTAATCGTTTCCACATATCAAGCTGTATCAGGTGCTGGTGCGGCAGCTATTGAAGAACTGCATGAACAATCACAAGCAATCTTAAATGGCGAAGAAGTTAAGGCAAATGTTCTTCCTGTATCAGGTGATAAGAAGCATTTCCAAATTGCTTTTAATGCGATTCCACAGATTGATAAATTCCAAGATAATGGATTTACGTTTGAAGAAATGAAAATGATTAACGAAACGAAAAAAATTATGCATATGCCTGAATTAGAAGTAGCGGCAACATGTGTACGTTTACCAGTTGTATCAGGACACTCTGAGTCTGTTTACATCGAAGTAGAAAAAGAAGGCGTAACAGTAGCAGAATTAAAGAGCTTACTTGCAAATGCGGAAGGTATTGTTCTGCAAGATAATCCAGAAGAGCAGTTATATCCAATGCCAGCTACTGCAGTAGGTAAAAACGAAGTATTCGTTGGAAGAATCCGTAAAGATTTAAATAACGATAAAGGATTCCATCTTTGGGTCGTATCTGATAACTTATTAAAAGGCGCTGCATGGAATTCTGTTCAAATTGCAGAGCGCTTAGTAAAATTACAATTAGTGTAAACGGCTAAGAGAAGGTGCAAAATATGAAAATAATTGTTCAAAAATTTGGTGGCACATCAGTACGTGATGATAATGGACGTAAGCATGCGCTTCATCATATAAAAAAATCATTAGCTGCTGGTTATAAAGTGGTTACTGTCGTATCTGCTATGGGCCGTAAAGGTGAACCATATGCAACGGATACGTTATTAAGTCTTGTAAATCAAGAGGAATCTACTATTTCTAAACGTGAGCAAGATTTATTATTATCATGCGGAGAGTTAATCTCTGCAATTGTTTTCTCTAATATGTTGAATGAGAACGGTATAAAAGCAGCAGCATTAAATGGTGCACAAGCTGGTTTTGTAACGAATGATGACTTTACGAATGCAAAGATTATTGAAATGAATTGCGATCGTATACATGAAGAGTTAGAAAATGTAGATGTAATCGTCGTTACAGGATTTCAAGGGCAAACGAAAAAAGGTGATACGACAACACTTGGACGCGGAGGTAGTGATACTTCAGCTTCAGCATTAGGTGTTGCACTTCATGCTGAATATATCGATATATTCACTGATGTAGAAGGTGTTATGACTGCGGATCCTCGTATTGTAAAAGATGCACGTCATCTTCAAACTGTAACGTATAACGAAATTTGTAACATGGCTTATCAAGGTGCGAAAGTCGTTCATCCACGTGCAGTTGAAATTGCGATGCATGCAAAAGTTCCACTTCGTGTACGTTCTACGTATTCTGAAAGTGAAGGTACTCTTATTGCAGCATACGATGGTGCTACAAAAGGGCAGGATGTAGAAGAACGTCCTGTTACAGGTATTGCCCACGTATCGAACGTAACGCAAATTAAAGTACTTGCAAAAGAAACGGCATACGACATACAGCAGCATGTATTTAAAGAAATGGCAAACGAAGGCATTAGTGTTGATTTAATTAACATTTCTCCTACTGGTGTAGCTTACACAGTAAATGATAATGTATCAGCTCGTGCTGTCGAAGTGCTAAAACAACTTGGATATGAGCCAATTGTGACAGAACATTGTGCGAAAGTATCTATCGTTGGAGCTGGAATGGCAGGCATCCCAGGGGTTACTGCAAAAATCGTTACAGCTTTAGCAGAAAAAGGTATTCAAATCCTGCAATCGGCAGATAGTCATACAACAATTTGGGTTCTTGTAAAAGAAATTGATTTAGTGGAGGCTGTAAATGCATTACATAGTGCGTTTGAGCTTTCAAAAGAAAAGCAACTGGAACAATAAGGAGTGAGACCATGATAGATTTTGGGACAATTGCAACCGCGATGGTAACACCGTTTGATATAAACGGGAATATCGATTTTGCAAAGACAACGAAATTGGTAAATTATTTAATTGATAACGGTACAACAGCAATCGTGGTAGGAGGAACGACAGGAGAATCTCCTACATTAACTTCAGAAGAGAAAGTAGCGTTATATCGCCATGTCGTATCTGTTGTCGATAAAAGAGTGCCCGTAATCGCTGGAACAGGTAGCAATAATACGCATGCTTCTATTGACTTAACTAAAAAGGCAACAGAAGTTGGTGTGGATGCAGTAATGCTAGTAGCACCGTATTATAACAAACCGAGTCAAGAAGGAATGTATCAGCATTTTAAAGCAATTGCTGAAAGCACGCCGCTTCCGGTTATGCTATATAACGTTCCGGGACGATCTATTGTACAAATCTCCGTTGATACAGTTGTTCGTTTATCAGAAATAGAAAACATTGTTGCTATTAAAGATGCCGGCGGCGATGTGTTAACAATGACAGAAATCATTGAAAAAACAGCGGACGACTTTGCGGTATACAGCGGTGATGATGGTTTAACGTTACCAGCTATGGCAGTTGGAGCGAAAGGTATCGTTTCGGTAGCATCTCATGTTATCGGAAACGAAATGCAAGAAATGATTACAGCATTTCAATCAGGAGAATTTAAGAAGGCACAAAAATTACATCAATTACTTGTAAGAGTAACTGATTCATTATTTATGGCGCCAAGTCCAACTCCAGTAAAAACAGCGTTACAAATGGTTGGATTAGATGTAGGTTCTGTACGTTTACCACTTCTTCCATTAACAGAAGAAGAAAGAGTAACGTTACAATCTGTAATGCAATCTATCCCTCGTTAATAAAAAATGACCTAGTGTAGAACTAGGTCATTTTTTATTATATGCAAATCTTTTTCTCGTTTTCTCACCTATATGTGTTCTTATAAGAATATTAATCGCTTCTTCATTATGTGTATAAGAAAATAATCGTACTCCTTTAACCGAGTCAAAAAATGATAGATATTATGGAATAAACGTAATAAACTACGGTGTTTGTTTTTAGAGAAATCCCCTCAAATTTGACGTAATTCATAAAAAAACTCCATTTTGTAAGTGTTTTTGTTGGATTCTAGAAAAATAAATCTTGAAACTCCCTATTATGAAATGAATTTAGCGTATGTATGGCTAGTTCTTCAAAATAATATGGAGTATAAAATCGAAGTAAATATAAAGGAAATACCTTCGATACTTTTGTTGTCATTCCGTTCTTTTACTCTTTCTTTCGCACGATTTAACTTGTGTTCTATTTCTTGTATCAGGTATAATATGGCTAAGTAGCTTAGTACGGGTATGCTTAGCAAAATTGGGAAAAATTATAATTTAATTAAATTTTCATATCATATCGAATAAGATATTTGATTTATATAATGAAAGAGAGGTGAAACCTGGTTTAAAAAATAAACAAGGACATGATATCGCATAACGGTAAGGACATTCGTCTTGGACGGTGAAAATATGGTGGTTGTAGAGTTTCCCCTGGTGTCTCTGCAATTTTAGTGAAATCAGTGTTTGCAAGATTTTTAAACCAGGCAACAACATGAAGAGAAAAGAGAATGAGTCTGTTAAAGTATTTGCTCTTGGTGGAGTAGGTGAAATCGGGAAAAACATGTACTGTGTTGAAATTGATTCTGAAATCTTTATCGTAGATGCAGGGTTAATGTTCCCGGGAGATGAAATGTTTGGAATTGATATCGTTATTCCTGATATTACATATTTAGTGGAAAATCAAGAGCGAGTAAAAGGTTTATTTATTACTCACGGTCATGAAGATCATATTGGTGGAATTGTGTATGTACTTCGTAAATTATCTATTCCAGTCTATGCAACGAAATTAACAGTAGGACTTATACAAGAAAAACTTGGTGAAGCGGGCATGTTAGGCCGTGTAGACCTAAAAACAATCGATTCAAATTCAACAGTAGAATTTAACACTACAACGGTGTCATTCTTCGGAACAACACATAGTATTCCAGATTCTGTTGGCGTTTGTTTCCATACATCAAAAGGTGCAGTCGTATATACGGGAGACTTTAAATTCGATCAAACTCCAATTGGAAATAGTGGAGCAGACCTTGGGAAAATGGCGCAAATCGGAAATGAAGGCGTACTTTGCTTATTATCTGATAGTACAAACGCAGAGCGCCCAGGTTATACAGGTTCAGAAAAAGAAGTTGGTGTAGAAATCTCTAAAGTGTTCTATGGCGCAGAAGGTCGTATTATCGTTGCTTCATTTGCATCAAATGTACATCGTATTCAACAAGTATTTGATGCAGCTGCTGAAACAGGGCGAAAAGTAGCGGTAGTAGGACGTAGTATGGTGAAAGTAGTAGACATTGCAAGACGTCTTGGTTATTTAGATGTTCCAGAAGGTATGGTTATTTCATTACAAGAAGTAGACAACTTCCCAGAGAAAAAGGTAGCTATTTTAACGACAGGTAGTCAAGGTGAACCGATGGCTGCTCTATCTAGAATGGCAAAACAAGCACATAAACAAATTTCAATTCGTAAAGGTGATACTGTTATCATTGCTGCTTCGCCAATTCCGGGTAATGAAATATCTGTATCAAAAATTATTGATTTGTTATTTAGAGCTGGAGCTGAAGTTGTTTATTACGGCGAAAGAAAAGTTCACGTGTCAGGTCACGGTAGCCAAGAAGAATTAAAATTAATGTTAAATTTAATGAAACCAAAGTACTTTGTACCCGTACATGGTGAGTTCCGTATGCAAAAAGCGCATGCATATTTAGCTGAAGATGTAGGTATTACAAGAGAAAATATCTTTATCGTAGAAAAAGGCGATGTAATTGCTTTTGGTGACGATGAAGCGAACTTAGTCGGTAAAGTACAAGCTGGTAATGTTTTAATTGATGGATTAGGTGTAGGTGACGTTGGTAATATCGTTCTTCGAGATAGAAAGATGTTATCTCAAGATGGAATACTAGTAGTTGTTGTAACGCTTGGTAAAGATGAAAAGAAAATTATCTCTGGTCCAGAAATCATTTCACGTGGTTTCGTATATGTTCGTGAATCAGAAGCATTAATTGAACGTTCTACAGAGATTGTACGTATGATTGTTGAGCAGTCAATTAAAGAATATTCAATTGAATGGTCAATGTTAAAACAAAATATTCGTGAATTATTAGGACAGTTCTTGTACGAAGAGACAAAGAGAAAACCTATGATTTTACCGATTATTATGGAAGTATAAAAAAGATCACCCTTATGGGTGATCTTTTTTCTTTTTAACCCTATCGAATGAAATTTATAACTTAAGAAATAATAGTTATATACGAGTGAAAGGGGATGCGAAATGACAGAACGTGATCGATATACAAATGAAGAAAAAGAAGCTGAGCCAAAAGAAGCTGGAAAAGAGGCTTCAATAGTCGAAAAAATTCAACAGCTTGGACAGACAAATGTACCACAGATGAATGAATCACGTATTCATTGTTTAACGATTATCGGACAAGTGGAAGGTCATGTTCAATTACCACCGCAAAATAAAACAACAAAATACGAGCATATCATTCCGCAAATTGTTGCGATTGAACAAAATCCGAAAATTGAAGGTTTGCTTTTAATATTAAATACGGTTGGAGGTGACGTTGAAGCTGGGCTAGCAATTTCTGAAATGGTAGCTTCACTTTCAAAACCAACAGTATCTCTAGTTTTAGGTGGGGGACATTCCATCGGTGTACCGATTGCTGTTTCTACTGACTATTCGTTTATTGCGGAAACTGCGACGATGACAATTCATCCAATTCGTTTAACAGGTCTTGTCATAGGTGTGCCACAAACATTTGAGTATTTGGATAAGATGCAAGAAAGAGTCATTCGTTTTGTGACGAAGCACTCAAAAGTAACAGAAGATCGTTTTAAAGAGCTTATGTTTGCGAAAGGGAATTTAACGCGAGATATTGGGACGAATGTAATTGGTGGGGATGCAGTAAAGTACGGTCTTATAGATGATGTTGGCGGTATTGGAAATGCGATTCGAAAATTAAACGAATTAATAGATGTTCGCGCGGAAGATAGTACAGAAGGGACAATGCTACAATGATTTTATATACAATTATGCCAGAGCAACTTGTGTATCCGGCCGATTATTCACAATGTGAAAGTCAAAAAGTTGTAAATATAAATGGTGTGGAATTAATGGTTTCTGAAGAGGAACATGGATGTTATTCTATTGTACGTGTGCTAAGTACGGACCCACTTCACTATTTAGAGTTTGAGCCCGGTCAGAAAATAACCTTTTAGCAAAAAGAAGGATTTTGTTTAGAAGCTATGGTATAATATAAAAAACAAGACGGTTGAGCAGCCATGAGTAGGCTGCTTTCTTCTGTTTATTTAGCATTTTACAAGAAGTGTAAAAATAGAAGATATAAAGACCTGAAAAATAGAGAAAACAGACATATAAATAGAGCGTTTTGAGGGGAGCTTTATTTATATGTAGAACGCGAGGTGAAGAAATGGCAAAACAAAAGCAAAGAGGGACGAAGGCAAAGGCAAGACGTACGATAAAGCCAACTTTGTATTATGAAATCGTCGGTTTAACTCTTTTTGCACTTTCAATCATTACGATTTTACAGCTAGGCGTTGTAGGAAAATCGTTTGTGTTATTTTTTCGCTTCTTCTTTGGTGAGTGGTACATAATTGGTGTGTTAGGTGTAATAGCTTTATCGGTTTCCTTTGTTATAAAACGCGGATGGCCGAACCTTTTAAATAAACGATTAATTGGATTTTATTTAATTGTATTGGCGATATTAATGTTTAGTCATATTACATTATTTAACCTTCTTACAAAAGATGGAGCAGTGCAAAATACTTCTGTTATTGTGAGTACGAAAGATAACTTCTTTCTTGAAATGAAAAAGGGGCCAGATAGCGTTCATTTAGGTGGTGGTATGTTTGGTGCGCTTATGTTCGCAACATGTTACTTCTTATTTGACGAAGTAGGAGCTTATATCATTGGTATTATTCTAGTTATTCTCGGTATACTTTGTATAACAAATAAGCATATTGGAGAAGTGTTAGCGCCAGTTGGTAGAATTCTTAGAAGTCAATTTCAAGTGATGCAAGGGGATTATAAAGATTGGAGAGCTAAAAGAACGGCTGAACAAACAGAAAAGAAAAAAACAACAAGAAGCACAAGAAGCAAACGTGCTGCAGAACAAGAAGAAATTATTGAGCCGATGGAAGAAATTTCAATTGATCCTCCGATTATTTCGAATTTCACTGAGAATTATCCTGTAAATGAAGAAGAGGATAAACGAATCGAAGTAGAGGAAGAAGATTTGATCACTTCACCGTTTATTGAAGAGACTCCGCCAATTGAAGAACCAAAGAAAAAGCGTGGAGAAAAAATTGTTGAATCGTTAGAGAGTGAAGCGCAAGCACCTCCTATGCAATTTTCAAATGTAGAAAATAAAGATTACAAGCTTCCTTCACTTGATATATTAAAATTTCCAAAGAATAAGCAAGTTACAAATGAAAATGCGGAAATTTATGAGAATGCTCGTAAATTAGAACGTACATTCCAAAGTTTCGGAGTGAAAGCGAAAGTAACAAAAGTACATAGAGGTCCTGCAGTTACAAAATATGAAGTGTATCCTGATATGGGGGTAAAAGTAAGCAAAATTGTCAGTTTAAGTGATGATTTAGCCCTTGCTTTAGCTGCAAAGGACATTCGTATTGAAGCGCCAATTCCCGGGAAATCAGCTGTAGGGATCGAAGTTCCGAACTCAGAAGTTTCGATGGTAACACTGAGGGAAGTGCTTGATTCTAAGGCTAATAACCATCCGGAAGAGAAGTTGTTAATTGGTCTTGGCCGAGATATTACAGGTGAAGCTGTATTAGCCCGTCTAAATAAAATGCCCCATTTACTCGTAGCTGGTGCGACAGGTAGCGGGAAAAGTGTATGTATTAACGGTATTATTGTTAGTATTTTAATGCGTGCAAAACCACATGAAGTAAAATTAATGATGATTGACCCGAAAATGGTAGAGTTAAATGTATATAACGGTGTGCCTCATTTGTTAACGCCAGTTGTAACTGATCCGAAAAAAGCATCGCAAGCATTGAAAAAAGTTGTGAGTGAAATGGAACGTCGTTATGAATTGTTTGCTCATAGTGGTACACGTAACATTGAAGGATACAACGATTATATAAAAGAGCATAATAGTCAATCAGAAGCGAAACAACCCGAATTACCTTATATTGTAGTAATTGTGGACGAGTTAGCAGATTTAATGATGGTTGCTTCGTCTGATGTAGAGGATGCGATTATGCGTCTAGCGCAAATGGCTCGTGCTGCTGGTATTCATTTAATTATTGCAACGCAACGTCCGTCAGTTGATGTTATTACGGGTGTTATTAAAGCAAATATTCCATCACGTATTGCATTCGCTGTATCTTCTCAAACAGATTCTCGTACAATTCTTGACGGTGGTGGTGCAGAGAAGCTACTAGGTCGTGGAGACATGCTGTTTATACCAATTGGTGCATCGAAACCTGTACGTGTACAAGGCGCATTTTTATCAGATGATGAAGTTGAGAGAGTTGTAGAATATGTCATTGGACAGCAAAAAGCACAATATCAAGAAGATATGATTCCGCAAGATGTTCCTGATACGAAGCAGGAAGTAGAAGATGAATTATATGATGAAGCGGTTCAACTTGTAGTGGAAATGCAAACAGCATCTGTTTCTATGTTACAACGTAGGTTTAGAGTAGGTTATACGCGAGCTGCTCGCCTAATTGATGCAATGGAAATGAATGGTGTAGTAGGTCCATATGAAGGTAGTAAACCGAGAGAAGTGCTCATTAATGATGTACAAGAAAAAAGTTCTTAAAAAAAGCCTAATTGTTTTTACAATTAGGCTTTTTTATATAGTGTTTTTGTTATATACTATACTCAGTAATAAAGAAAGGGCTTACATTCAGGAGCGCTCTTTAGAATACGAATACTTTGAGTATGTTTTATGTAAATGTTCGATATTTAATGCAGAAAAATGTTAGATTTTGTTGACACGTATGAGAGCAAGTGGTAAGATTACTTCGAAAAGAATCACTGCCTCATATAATCTTGGAGATAAGGTCCATAAGTTTCTACCTGGCAACCATGAATTGCTAGACTATGAGGGGAAAAGTGTGTAACAAAGGATGTAAAGGATCTTTGTGCCGAACTTTTTCTCGAAATGAGGAATGTTTATGGTGCAAAGTTTTTTTTATGCAATAAAGAGTGAAAATTTCATTAAAAAAAATTATTATTATTTATTCGACAATTACGCTTATTTTGGTGTTTAGTCATTTGTACTATGTTGTAAGTTGAAAAAAGAGAAAAGAAGTCTTACATCAGAGGTCGAATAATTGAAATGCGGGGGAGTCTTATGTCAGTAAAATCCGATAGTCGTCACCTATATCTACGGGTGATTGATCACATCAAAGAAAAAATTAAAGATGGGGCTTATAAAGAACGACAAAAGTTACCATCAGAGTTTGATTTAGCGAAAGAACTTGGCGTAAGTAGAGCGACTTTAAGGGAAGCGTTGCGTATTTTAGAAGAAGAAAATGTTGTCATTCGTAGACATGGTGTAGGGACATTTGTAAATGCAAAGCCATTATTTTCTTCTGGAATAGAACAACTTTCTAGTATTACAGATATGATTTCTAGTGTGGGGAAAACACCAGGAACAATCTTTTTATCATCATCTACTACAACTTTAACAGAAGAGGAAAAAGAGAAGTTTAATAGTGAAGATGGTTTTAATGCAGTGATGATTGAACGCGTACGTACAGCAGATGGGGAACCTGTGGTGTATTGTATCGATAAACTTGCAAAAGAAATATTGCCAGATTTATCGGGTTACAATGAGGAATCATTATTAACGGTGATACATAATAACACACATAAGCGCATAACATATGCGGTTGCCCACATTGAGCCAATTGGCTATCACCCTAAAATCTCACCGATTTTAGAATGTGAGCCTGAAACAGCACTGCTTGTATTAAAACAAATGCACTATGATCAAAATGATGAGCCAATCTTATATTCTATCAATTACTTTAGAGCTGATAAATTTAGCTTCCACGTATTAAGAAAGCGTATGTAGGTAAATTCCTTTTTAGGGAGGTGACAGCAAGAAGTAAGGAACAGCAGCGTAAGAATAAATAAATATATATCATTTTTGGAGGGGTTTCTAGTATGAAGAAAAAAGCAGGCCTTTTATTATCATTAACATTAGCAGCAAGTACAGTTTTAGGTGCATGTGGTAACTCGGATAAGGCGAGCAGTGACAAGAAAGACACGAAAGACAATAAAGACTTCAAGGTTGGTCTCGTAACGGATGTTGGGGGCGTTGATGATAAGTCATTCAACCAATCTTCTTGGGAAGGGTTACAAAAGTTTGGTAAAGATAATGGTTTAAAAGAAAAGACAAATTATCGTTACCTTCAGTCTGAAAAAGAGGCTGATTATATTCCGAATTTAAAAAAATTCTCGAAAGATAAATATGATTTAACATTCGGAATTGGTTATAAATTAGAGGGTGCAATTAAAGAAGTAGCAAAAGAATCGTCAAAACAACAATTTGCAATCGTAGATACTGTTGTAGATGCACCGAACGTAACGAGCATTACGTTTAAAGATCATGAAGGATCATTCCTTGTAGGTGCGGTAGCAGCTATGTCAACAAAATCGAATAAAGTAGGATTTGTTGGTGGAATGAAAAGTGATTTAATTAGTAAATTTGAAAATGGATTTAAAGCTGGTGCAAAGGCAGTAAATCCAAACATTGAAATCGTATCTGAATATGCAGAAGCATTCGATAAGCCTGAAAAAGGTACAGTTCTTGCTTCAGCAATGTATGGTCAAGGCGTAGACGTAATTTATCATGCTGCTGGTGGTACAGGTAACGGTGTGTTCACAGAAGCGAAAAACCGTAAGAAAAAAGGTGAAAATGTTTGGGTAATCGGTGTTGACCGTGACCAACATCAAGAAGGCATGCCTGAAAATGTAACATTAACTTCAATGATTAAACGTGTTGATGTAGCTGTAGAAAAAGTAGCTAAAGAAGCAAAAGATGGGAATTTAAAAGGTGGGAAAATTGAAGAGTTTGGCTTAAAAGATGACGGTATTGGTATTTCAAAAACAACTGATAACGTGAAAAAAGTTAACCCTGAAATTTTAACAAAAGTAGAAGAGCTTGAAAAGAAAATTACAGCCGGTGAAATTAAAGTGCCAGCTACAGATAAAGAGTATAAAGAATACGAAGCTTCTCTAAAAAAATAAATAGAGAAATAGCAAAGGTTAGTTCATAGAACTAACCTTTGTATGTATAAAACTTCCGAATTGCTTAATAAGTTAATAGTGTAATAGGGAATGTTCCCTGTTAAAAGGAGGAACACAATGGAATACGTAATTGAGATGAATAACATTACGAAAGTATTCCCAGGCATTGTAGCGAATGATGATATTACGCTGCAAGTAAAGCAGGGTGAGATACATGCTTTACTTGGAGAAAATGGTGCAGGGAAATCCACATTGATGAATGTACTATTTGGTTTGTACCAACCAGAGCAGGGTGAAATTAAAATTAAAGGTAAACCTGTAAAAATCACAAATCCGAATATAGCAAATGACCTTGGTATTGGAATGGTCCATCAACACTTTATGCTTGTTCATAATTTTACAGTTACAGAGAATATTATTCTCGGAAATGAACCGAAGAAAAAAGGGAAAATTGCTGTTGAGGATGCTGCTAAAGAAATTCAAAAACTGTCTGAACAATACGGTTTGGCTGTAGATCCATATGCGAAAATACAGGATATTTCAGTTGGTATGCAACAGCGTGTTGAGATTTTGAAAACTCTTTACCGCGGTGCAGAAATTTTAATATTTGATGAACCGACAGCTGTGTTAACACCACAAGAAATTCATGAGCTAATTCAAATTATGAAAAAGCTTGTACAAGAAGGAAAATCTATTGTTCTTATTACACATAAGTTGAAAGAAATTATGGAAGTTTGCGATCGTTGTACGATTATTCGTAAAGGAAAAGGGATTGGAACGGTTGACGTTGCAAATACGGATGAAAATAAACTTGCAGAATTAATGGTCGGACGTCAAGTGAATTTTAAAACAGAAAAAATAGACGCGAAGCCAAAAGAAGAGGTACTTTCAATTGAAAACCTTGTTGTTCACGATGCACGTCAACTACCTGCTGTAAAAGGCCTTGACTTAACTGTTCGTGCGGGGGAAATTGTTGGGATTGCAGGGATTGATGGAAACGGACAAAGTGAATTAATAGAAGCGATTACTGGTTTACGAAAAGTTGAGTCAGGTTCTATTGCAATTAAAGGAAAAGAAATAACAAATTGGCCTGTTAGAAGAATAACAGAAGAAGGAATTGGTCATATTCCAGAAGATCGTCATAAACACGGACTCGTTCTTGATTTTTCTGTTAGAGATAATATAGTTCTTCAAACGTACTATAAAAATCCGTTTTCAAAGAAAGGGATTTTAAATTTCAGCAAAATTACAGAAAAAGCAAAGTCTCTTATTGAACAGTTTGATGTACGTACACCTAGTGAGCAAACGTTAGCACGCGCCCTATCTGGGGGCAATCAACAAAAAGCAATTATTGCACGTGAAGTAGACCGAAATCCAGATTTATTAATTGCGGCACAGCCAACACGTGGTTTAGATGTAGGAGCAATTGAATTTATTCATAAGAGATTAATAGAGCAAAGGGATAAAGGAAAAGGTGTATTACTTTTATCATTAGAGTTAGATGAAATCTTAAATGTTAGCGATCGAATTGCTGTTATTTATGAAGGGGAAATTGTAGCAATAGTTGATGCGAAAGAAACGAATGAACAACAGCTTGGATTGTTAATGGCTGGAGGAACAAAGAAGGAGCAGGTGGGTACAAATGGCTAAAAAACTTTTAACAGAACGAACGATAAATATTTTAGTCCCAGTACTATCCGTTATTTTCGGCTTACTTGTAGGAGCGATTGTAATGCTAGTTAGTGGCTATGATCCAATTGTTGGTTATAGTGCACTTTGGACAGGAATGTTCGGCAGCGCAAGTGCGATTGGTGAAACGCTCCGTACAATGATACCGCTTATTCTTGCTGGCTTATCGGTGGCGTTTGCATTTCGTACAGGTTTATTTAATATCGGGGTAGAGGGTCAATTGTTAGTTGGTTGGCTTGCGGCGGTTTGGTTCGGTTATGCAGTCTCACTACCAGCGTTCCTTCATATTCCATTATCGATTTTATTTGCCGCATTGGTGGGCGGAATTTGGGGCTTCATTCCGGGATATTTAAAAGGGAAGTTTCAAGTGAATGAAGTTATTGTAACTATTATGATGAACTATATTGCGTTGTATGTAACGTATGACATCATTAAGCGTTTCTTACATGCGGGTAATGACAAAACGTATGATATTAAAGAGAGTGCGTCACTATCTTCAGACTGGCTTGCTTCTATTACTGACGGTTCACGTCTACACTGGGGAATTATTGTAGCAATTTTAATCGCTATTTTAATGTGGTTCTTATTAGATCGAACAACTTTAGGTTACGAATTAAAGTCTGTAGGATTTAATCAGCATGCTTCTCAATATGCAGGTATGAAAGTTTCTCGTAATGTAGTATTCTCTATGACAATTGCTGGTGCATTTGCGGGGATTGGTGGAGCGATGGAAGGATTAGGGACATTCCAGAGTATGACAGCGATGTCTTCGTTTACAGGAGTAGGATTTGATGGGATTGCCGTAGCATTACTTGGAGGGAATAATCCGTTTGGTATAATCCTTTCAGCTTTATTATTTGGTGGTTTGAAAAGTGCTTCCCCTCAAATGAACTTTGAGGCAGATGTACCGTCAGAGCTTATTAATGTAATTATTGCATGTATCATCTTCTTTGTTGCATGTAGTTATGTGTTAAGATGGGCGCTTACACGCATGAGCAAGGAGGGGAAATAAATGAGCTTTTTAGATATATTAGCCATTCTTGTGACGGGTACGTTATATACATCGGCACCTATCATTTTCACAGCACTAGGTGGTGTATTTAGTGAACGATCGGGTGTTGTAAATATCGGATTAGAAGGACTAATGCTATTTGGTGCATTTATTGGAGTTGTTACAAACTTATTAATGGGTGATACTTGGGGAACGATGACTCCATGGATTGCGTTATTATTTGCGGCAATTGGTAGTGGATTATTTGCATTACTTCATGCGGTAGCTTCTATTACATTCCGAGCAGATCAAGTTGTAAGTGGTGTAGCCATTAACTTCTTATCTCTTGGTTTAACAGTATTTGCAATTAAGAAGATTTTTGATAAAGGGCAGACTGACTTTATTCAGTATCGTATTGAAAAGATTGATATTCCAGGCCTTTCGGATATTCCGGTTTTAGGGAAAATATTTTTCTCGAACGTACCAATAACGTCGTATATTGCCATTATTTTAGCATTCGTTGTTTGGTATGTTATTTATAAAACACCGTTCGGTCTTCGTCTACGTGCTGTTGGTGAACACCCAATGGCAGCGGATACGATGGGGATTAATGTATATAAAATGCGTTATATTGGAGTCTGTATTTCAGGAGTGTTTGCTGGAATCGGTGGAGCGATTTTTGCAATGTCAATTTCTAATAACTTCTCAGGGGCAACTATTACAGGACAAGGTTTCTTAGCTTTAGCTGCTATGATTTTTGGGAAGTGGAATCCACTAGGCGCATTAGGTGCAGCTCTATTCTTTGGTTTTGCGCAATCTCTAAGTGTAACGGGCGGAACAATTCCTGTACTAGATCAAATTCCAAGTGTTTTATTAACGATATTACCATATGTATTCACAATATTAGCGCTTGTTGGTTTTGTAGGTCGTTCTGAAGCTCCGAAAGCATTAGGAACTCCTTATGAAAAAGGAAAACGATAAGTATTTTATAAGTATAAAAAAGCTCGCACATTAGTGTGGGCTTTTTTACATAGAATATATTTAATACGGAATTTTACTATGTTCCTTACATATTAAAGTTTTTAGAAAGAATCATATGTAAGCATAATAAGGGAGAAAAGTTGATTTTTTATTTCTAAAAACTGTATATTGAAGAGGAATATTCCTATATACGTAAAGGAGGGCTATAAATGAAACTAATGGAACAACAACTACATGAGTTAGATGGTTTGCGCGTACATATTATTCCGACTGATAAATATAAAACGAATACCTTTGTATTTCGTTTTAAAGCGCCTTTAAATGAGGAGACGGTGACAGAGCGTGCCTTATTGCCATACGTATTGCAAAGTGCGACAGAAAAATTACCTTCTGTAATTCGTCTTCGTCAATATTTAGAAGAATTATACGGATCTTCTTTAGCGGTAGATGTAAGTAAAAAAGGGGAAGACCATATTATCTCCATTTATGTAGACATTGCAAATGAAGTTTACTTACATGATGCACCACCGTTATTTGAAAAAGCGCTTTCTATGTTGTCAGATATTGTGTTACATCCAGCAACGGAGGGCAACGGTTTCCTATCTTCTATCGTAGAAAGTGAAAAAAGAGCACTGTTACAGAGAATTGAAGCTACTTATGACGATAAAATGCGTTATGCAAACGAGCGTTTAATTGAAGAAATGTGCAAAGTAGAACCGTATCGTTTAAGTGCAAATGGAAAAAAAGAGAGTGTTATGTCTATTACAAATGAAAGTCTGTATCAATATTATCAAAAGGTGTTAGCGGAAGATGAAATGGATCTATATATTATTGGTGATATTTCAGAAAACGCCGTTGATCTTGTAAGTAAGTATTTTTCTATTTCAGCTCGTCCAGTGAGAGAAAGAAATGTACTCCTTCATAGACGAAATAATGAAGAAAAAGAAGTTGTTGAAAAACAAGAATTAAAACAAAGTAAATTACACATCGGTTATCGTACATTTGTCACATATAAAGATGAAGATTATTTTGCATTGCAATTGTTCAATGGATTGTTTGGTGGCTTTTCTCATTCGAAGTTATTCGTAAATGTGCGTGAAAAAAATAGTTTAGCGTACTATGCAGCATCGCGCTTTGAAAGTCATAAAGGTTTATTATTTGTTATGTCAGGAATTGAAGCGAAAAATTATGAAAAAGCAGTTGAGATTATTAAAGAACAAATGCTTGCGATGCAAAACGGAGAGTTTTCTGAAGAAGAAATACATCAAACAAAAAGTGTCATCCAAAATCAAATATTAGAGGCAATTGATACACCACGTGGCTTTGTAGAAATGCTATATCATGGTATTATTTCAGATCGTACACGTCCAGTTGAAGAATGGCTTACAGGTATAGAAAGTGTGACAAAAGAAGAAATTGTAAAAGTTGCTAAAAATATTGAACTAGATACAATTTACTTTTTACAAGGAACGGAGGGAGAGTAAGTGGAGAAAATTGTTTATGAGCAATTAAAAGAAACACTCTATTATGAAAAACTTCCTAATGGATTAGATGTATATGTTTTACCGAAACAAGGATTTAATAAAACATTTGCAACGTTTACGACGAAATATGGTTCTGTAGATAATACATTTGTACCATTAGGGAAAGAAGAAATGATTCGTGTGCCAGATGGGATTGCACATTTTCTTGAGCATAAATTATTTGAAAAAGAAGATCATGATGCTTTCCAATTGTTTAGTAAACAAGGAGCATCGGCAAATGCTTTTACATCCTTCACACGAACAGCTTACCTTTTTTCAGGTACTTCAAACGTAGAACAAAATTTAAATACATTGCTAAACTTCGTACAAGAGCCCTATTTCTCTGAAAAAACGGTTGAAAAAGAGAAGGGGATTATTGGGCAAGAAATTCAAATGTATCAAGATAACCCAGATTGGCGTTTGTACTTTGGGTTAATTGATAGCTTATTTGTAAAACACCCAATTAAAATTGATATTGCGGGGACAATCGAATCTATTAGTAAAATTACGAAAGATTTATTATATGAATGTTATGAAACATTTTATCATCCGAGCAATATGTTATTATTTGTTGTGGGTGCAATTGATCCAGAGAAAACAATGGATTTAGTACGTGAAAATCAAGCGAAAAAAGATTATAAAAACCAGCCAGAAATTGTGCGTTCATTTGAAGAAGAACCAAATGAGGTAAATGAAAAGAAAAAAATTATTTCAATGCCTGTGCAAACACCGAAATGTTTAGTTGGTATTAAAGCGACTAATTTAAAAGAAAAGGGGCAAGCGCTTTTAAAACAAGAAATTGCGCTTACGTTACTTTTAGATTATTTATTTGGAAAAAGTTCTGTTCATTACGAAGCTTTATATAATGAAGGACTTATTGATGATTCATTCTCGTATGACTATACAGAAGAAAATAACTTCGGTTTTGCAATGGTTGGTGGTGATACGAAACAACCTGATGAATTGGCAGATCGTTTAAAAGATATTTTATTAAAAACAGATTATGATCAATTAGATGCGGCGGCATTAGAACGAGTGAAGAAAAAGAAAATTGGTGGTTTTTTACGCTCGTTAAATTCACCAGAATATATTGCAAATCAATTTACACGATACGCGTTTAATGAATCTAGCCTATTTGATGCATTGACTGTATTAGAAGGACTAACCGTTCAAGACTTACAAGAAGTAGCGGGATTATTGTTATCAGAAGAAAAAATGAGTATTTGTCAGGTGTTACCGAAAAAATAAAATTAAAAAGATACCCTCATCTTATCATTGAAAAATTGTAAGATGAGGGTATTATTTAGTTGTGTGAAAATTGAACTTGTAGAGATAAGAGAGGGAATTTATGAAAAAGTATGCGTTAGTAACTGGAGGGAGCGGAGGGATTGGCTCTGCTATTTCGAAACAATTAATTCAAGATGGATATACAGTTTATGTTCATTACAATAACAGTGAAGAAAAGGTATTGGAATTGCAGAAGGCATGGGGAGAAGTTATCCCTGTTCAAGCTAATTTAGCTTCTAGTGATGGAGCAGAGCAATTGTGGGGACAAATTGAACATCCTATTGATGTTATTGTATACGCAGCTGGGAAGAGTATTTTTGGACTAGTAACAGATGTAACAAACGATGAATTAGATTATATGGTAGAACTTCAAGTGAAGAACGTATATAAATTACTTTCAATGGCACTTCCGCCTATGATTGAGAGAAGAAGTGGTAATATTGTAATTGTTTCATCTATATGGGGACAAATAGGGGCTTCTTGTGAAGTACTTTATTCAATGGTAAAAGGGGCGCAAAATTCATATGTGAAAGCTTTAGCGAAAGAAGTTTCTTTAAGTGGATTACGTGTGAATGCAGTAGCACCAGGAGCAATTGAAACGGAAATGTTAAGTGTTTTTTCTGAAGAAGATAAAATGGGAATTGCTGAAGATATACCATTAGGTAGAATAGGATTACCAGAAGAAGTAGCGAAAACAGTTTCATTTCTCGTATCACCAGGAGCGTCTTACATAACTGGACAAATTATCGGAGTGAATGGCGGTTGGCACTGCTAAAAAATTCTTACATAAAAAATGAATAGTTGCACAAATTAAGGATGATTTTATTACTCAATAGTGAGGTGCTTAATTATGTCAGTATTAGATAATTTTGATCAGTGGAAGAGCTTTTTAGGAGAACGTTTAGAGCAAGCGCAAGACAAAGGTTTAGATGGCGGTGCGGTATCAGATATGGCATTTCGTGTTGGCGACTATCTTGCTAATGAAGTAGAAGGACGCAATGACCAAGAGAAATTATTAGCTGAGCTTTGGAAAGTTGCTGATGAACAGGAGCAACATACAATTGCAAATTTAATGGTTAAGTTCGTACAACATAAGTAAAAGTAGAGAGGAGATTCTCCTCTCTACTTTTTTGTATAATAATTACACAGGATAGATTATACATTTAGCTTCCCTATTAGGGTGAAATCATATAATATAGTACGTAGGTGTAAAGTAAGCAAGGGGAGTGATCTTGGATGATTGAATGGTATTTTGAATATGAAATACATAAAAACCGACCTGGCTTGCTTGGTGACGTTTCTTCGTTAATCGGTATGCTCGGCATTAATATTGTCACAATTAATGGTGTAGATAATGCACGACGTGGGTTACTTCTTATGTGTGATAATCAAGAGCAAATCTCTAGACTTGAATCAATTTTAAATACGATGGATAACATAACGGTAACGAAATATCGTCCGCCCAAGCTAAGAGATAAGCTAGCGGTTAGGCATGGTAGGTACATACAACGAGATGCAGATGATAAGAAAACATTTCGATTTGTGCGTGATGAATTAGGCTTACTTGTAGACTTTATGGCAGAAATCATGAAAAAAGAAGGCCATAAACTAATTGGGATACGCGGAATGCCTCGTGTCGGAAAAACAGAATCCATTGTTGCTGCAAGTGTTTGTGCAAATAAAAGGTGGTTATTTGTATCATCTACTCTTATTAAGCAAACTGTTCGCAGTCAATTAATTGAAGATGAGTATAGCGATGACAATATTTTCATCCTAGATGGAATTGTGTCAACGAAGCGTGCTAACGAAAGACATTGGCAGCTCGTTCGTGAAATTATGAGATTGCCTGCAACGAAAGTTGTGGAACATCCTGATGTATTTGTGAGTCAGTCAGAATACACATTGGATGATTTTGATTATATTATCGAGTTGCGTAACGATTATGATGAAGAAATACAATATAATTTAGTAGATGAAATTGAGCAAGGTACGCAAAATAATTTCTCTATGTTTGACTTTTAAAGAAATATTGAGGTGTTAGTAGTGACGGAATTGGGACAAAAGCTGAAAGAAGCAAGAGAAGCGAAAGGCTTGTCTATTGATCAGCTGCATGAGATTACAAAAATTCAAAAACGCCATTTAGTGGCAATTGAAGAAGGCAATTATGATGTATTGCCAGGAGCTTTTTATGCGCGTGCATTCATTAAACAATACGCAGATGCGGTTGGATTAAATGGAGAGGAACTGCTTGTAGAACATCAGAGTACGATACCACAATCTGAAAAGCGTGAAGTTCCGCAAGTATCAACGGGACAAAAAACACAAGAAACAATGCAAAAATCTTCATCATGGCCAATTGCAGATCACATGCCGAAAATCTTAGTTGCGCTGTTAGTCATCGCAGTTGGAGTGGTAATCTGGTTTGTGTTTCAAGCGTTAACTGGAAAAGATGATGAAAAAGTTCCAAGCGCTCAAAGTGAGAAAATTGAAGTTCAAAAAGCGAAAGATTCTCCGTTAGATACGAAGAAAGATGAAGTGAAAGCGGAAGAGCCAAAAAAAGAGGAACCAAAGAAAGAAGAACCAAAGAAAGAGGAGCAACCAGCACAACCAACTGGACAGCAAGAAGTGAAAGTAGTTGGAACAACTGGAAAGGTATCTACTTTGGAAATTCATAATAATAAAACATTAGAACTGGAAATTTCAGCTAAGGGTACAAGTTATGTAGATGTTAAGGATGATGCGGGTAACGAAATTCTAAATACTACAGTACAAAGCGGTCAAACAGAGAAACGCGATGTATCAACATTAAAAGAAGTACGACTTAATATTGGAAGTGCACCGAATGTTGAAATTAAACTGAATGGCCAAGTGCTTGCTTTCCCGTTAGATCCACAAAAAGAATATCACCAAAGATTGGTGATTAAAAACCAAGGGATAGAGCAACCAGCACAATAACAGTCATCGCTTCGATGACTTTTTTTCGATGAACAAATGTTTTTGATATGATGGAGGAATAGCTGTGAATTTACCAAATAAAATTACAATATCTAGAATCTTCTTAATTCCAATTTTTATGGTAATTATGTTAGCGCCCTTTGATTGGGGTTCATACAAAATTGGTGATGTTGATTTGCCAATTCAACATTTAGTGGGGGCACTTATCTTTATCATTGCTTCAGCTACAGATTGGATTGATGGACATTACGCAAGAAAGTATAATCTTGTAACGAATTTAGGGAAGTTTCTTGACCCGTTAGCTGATAAATTGCTTGTTTCGGCAGCACTTATTACATTGGTAGAGATGCAATATGTACCGGCTTGGATTGTTATTGTAATTATCAGTCGTGAGTTTGCGGTAACTGGTTTACGTCTTGTACTTGCTGGAACAGGGGAAGTAGTTGCAGCAAATCAGCTAGGGAAAATTAAGACATGGACACAAATTATTGCGATTGCAGCATATTTATTACACGATGTACCTTTAAATTTAATCCATATTCCAGTTGCGGATATCTTCATATGGA
Organism: Bacillus sp. XB1; assembly: GCF_053557995.1. Taxonomy (NCBI): domain Bacteria; kingdom Bacillati; phylum Bacillota; class Bacilli; order Caryophanales; family Bacillaceae; genus Bacillus; species Bacillus sp. XB1. The sequence goes on from NZ_JBNRIL010000002.1 coordinate 1,037,658, forward strand.
TTGCATTAATCTTTACTGTTATTTCAGGATGGGATTATTTCTGGAAAAATAGAGCTGCTTTTGTAAACTCAAAATAGAAGTTTATGGGGGAATTGGGATGAATGCTGAGATTATTGCGGTTGGAACTGAATTATTACTTGGACAAATTGCAAATACAAATGCCCAGTTTTTATCTGAAAAGTTAGCTTCAATCGGAATTAACGTGTACTATCATACTGTTGTTGGTGATAATAATAAGCGACTGCAAAAGGCGATTGAAGCTGCGGAAGAACGTGCTGATATACTTATTTTTACAGGTGGCTTAGGACCGACAAAAGATGATTTAACGAAAGAAACGATAGCTGCTAGTTTAGATGAAGAGCTTGTGTATGATGAAAAGGCATTAGCCTTAATAAGTAATTACTTTAAGCGTACAGGCCGTGAATTTACGGAGAATAATAAAAAGCAAGCGCTCGTTTTAAATGGAGCAACAGTATTTGCAAATAACCACGGTATGGCGCCTGGTATGGGGGTAAATAAGAACGGAAAAGTTTATGTTTTATTACCAGGGCCGCCAAAAGAAATGAAACCAATGTATGTAAGTTACGTAGAGCCTTTTTTACGTAATTTTACAACAGGAGAAAACATTTATTCTCGTGTGCTTCGTTTTTTTGGTATTGGGGAGTCCCAATTAGAGGTGAAAGTGCAAGATTTAATTGATGGACAAACAAACCCAACAATTGCCCCGTTAGCAAATGATGGAGAAGTGACATTACGTTTAACCGCTAAGCATCAAAATGTTAGCGAAGCGGAGAAACTAATTCAACATGTGGAAGATTTGATTTTAGAAAGAGTAGGAGAATTTTTCTACGGATATGACCAAGAATTTTTGCATTATAAGGCAATCGAGTTATTGAAGAGAAAAGGGTTAACTTTAGCGTGTGCAGAAAGTTTAACAGGTGGTCTTTTTGGAAATCAAGTAACTGAAAACGCTGGTGTTTCTTCTGTGTTTAAAGGCGGTGTCATTTGTTATCATAATGATGTGAAGCAACATGTTTTACGTGTGCCTGAAGAAGTATTGCATACTGATGGTGCAGTTAGTAAAGAATGTGCTCGTTATCTTGCTGAAAATGTTAAGGATGTATTAAAAGCGGATATCGGAATTAGTTTCACTGGGGTAGCAGGGCCAGATGCTTCAGAACAGAAAGAACCAGGAACAGTATTTGTTGGGCTTTCGGTTAAGGATGAGCCAACTGTAGTCTTTCCTCTTAATTTAAGCGGAAGTCGTCAACAAATTAGAGAACGAACAGTAAAATATGGATTTTATCATTTATATAAAAAGCTAGAAGAGATATAAGTTTCTTCTAGTTTTTTTTACGGTTAAATTTAGATATTATTTGATAGAAAATAAAAAAATCGAATAAATGTTCGATTTTTATTGGCAAATTGAATTGAAAATAGGTATAATAAGATTAGCAATTCAGTTAAGGAGGAATTTTGAATGAGTGATCGTCAAGCAGCGTTAGATATGGCGTTAAAACAAATAGAGAAGCAATTCGGTAAAGGTTCAATTATGAAATTAGGAGAACAAGCGGAGCGTAGAGTTTCTACGGTTTCTAGTGGTTCTTTAGCACTTGATGTGGCACTAGGAGTAGGCGGATATCCACGTGGCCGTATTATCGAAATTTACGGACCTGAAAGTTCAGGTAAAACGACAGTTTCATTACATGCAATTGCAGAAGTACAACGTCAAGGTGGACAAGCAGCATTCATCGATGCGGAGCACGCAATGGATCCTGTATATGCACAAAAATTAGGCGTTAACATAGATGAATTACTATTATCACAGCCTGATACAGGGGAGCAAGGATTGGAAATCGCGGAAGCACTTGTACGAAGTGGTGCGGTTGACATTATCGTAATTGACTCTGTAGCAGCTCTTGTACCGAAAGCAGAGATTGAAGGCGACATGGGTGACTCACACGTAGGTTTACAAGCGCGTTTAATGTCACAAGCACTTCGTAAGCTTTCAGGAGCAATCAACAAATCAAAAACAATTGCAATCTTTATTAACCAAATTCGTGAAAAAGTTGGGGTTATGTTCGGAAATCAACTACAAGTTGCTTAATCGAAAAGATTAAGGAGTTTACCATGGGTTTCCCTTGCTAGTGATAGCATGTTAAAAAACCTTGTGAACCTTATTGCCTAAGGGTGTAACTATCCATATAGTTGCTAACGGTGAAGCCCACCATTATTTAGGGTAATACCGTGCCAAGCTCCATAGTGATATGGGGAAGGTGTAGAGACTACCGAAAAGGACTTTTAGTTAACTGAGTAGGGTACGGCAGATGATAGGCTACTGCTGGAAGTGCAAGGCTCTCTGTAAAGAGATGAAGAGATAGTCCAGACTATAGAGATGGAAAATCTATAGATAGTGCCAGAAACAACTCCAGGTGGTCGTGCGTTGAAATTCTATTCAACTGTTCGTCTTGAAGTGCGTCGTGCGGAGCAATTAAAGCAAGGTAACGACATCGTTGGTAATAAAACAAAAGTAAAAGTAGTGAAAAATAAAGTAGCACCACCATTCCGTGTTGCGGAAGTTGATATTATGTACGGAGAAGGTATTTCAAGAGAAGGTGAAATCTTGGATATGGCTTCTGAGCTTGATATTGTTCAAAAGAGCGGTGCTTGGTATTCTTATAATGAAGAACGCCTAGGACAAGGTCGTGAAAATTCGAAGCAGTTCTTAAAAGAAAATACAGATTTAAGAGAAGAAATTGCCTTCTTTATTCGTGAGCATCACGGAATTAGTGAAGATTCTGGTGCTGAGGGCGCAGAAGATTCAACTCTTCTTGATTAAAAAAATAAAAGACACGGTCTCGTGTCTTTTATTTTTTTATCTACTATTAAGGAGCATAATACTATAGATAAAAATATTTTTTGACTTCAAATGGGTTGTGTAAAGAAGGATATGTAAATATTTTAAGTAAAGAAATGGGAATTACTAAGGTTTTCCAGTATAATAGGCTCCTTACTTTTCAAATTTAGGTCACATTCAAGGCTGAAGGTAAAGAAAGTAAAAGTAGACAACGCTTGACAATGAAAATTACGATAGATACAATGAGAATGTATATTTTTTCTTATATACGATATACTCTTCTCAAGAAGAGAAGTAATATTCGGAGTAAGGTTTAAATCTTACCGAAATAATAATATGACATTTTAATTGTGAAATGAAGAAAGTCCCTTAAAAAAGCGGGACGACGGTCTTTGCTGTATGTTGTAATTCAATGTACATGCCGACAGTCTTTTTTCATTCATAGCAAGGGGAGGTGAAATCATGAGTAGTACAGTTTGGATACTCATCTCCATTTTGCTTGCAACAACAGTCGGTGCAGTTGTTGGCTTTTTTGTTCGAAAGTCTATTGCTGAAGCGAAGATTAATGGTGCGGCTAATGAAGCAAAACGTATTCTAGACGAAGCGAATCGTGAGGCTGAAGCACTTAAGAAAGAAGCGCTTTTAGAAGCAAAGGATGAAATTCATACACTTCGTACAGAAGCTGAATTAGAAATTCGTGACCGTAGAAGCGAATTACAAAAACAAGAAAATCGTTTAATGCAAAAAGAAGAGAACCTTGATCGTAAAGACGAAACGCTCGATAAACGCGAGCAACAGTTAGAGAAGAAAGAGGAATCTCTTGTAGCGAGACAACAACAGATTGAAGAGTTGGAAAGCAAAGTGGGAGAGTTAGTTCAAAAGCAACAAACAGAATTAGAGCGCATTTCCAATCTGACACGCGAACAAGCGAAAGCAATTATTCTTGGTAAAGTAGAAAGTGAAGTTTCTCATGAAATCGCTGTTATGGTAAAAGAAAGTGAAGTTCGCGCGAAAGAAGAAGCGGATAAGAAAGCAAAAGAGATTTTATCTCTTGCAATGCAAAGATGTGCAGCTGATCATGTTGCTGAAACAACCGTTTCGGTTGTAAATCTTCCAAATGACGAAATGAAGGGACGTATTATCGGGCGTGAAGGTCGTAATATTCGTACGTTAGAAACGTTAACGGGTATTGACTTAATTATCGATGATACACCAGAGGCGGTAATCCTTTCTGGATTCGACCCAATTCGTCGTGAAACAGCTCGTATCGCTCTTGATAAACTAGTACAGGACGGACGTATTCACCCAGCGCGTATTGAAGAGATGGTCGAAAAATCAAGACGTGAAGTGGACGAGTATATTCGCGAAGTCGGAGAGCAAACAACGTTTGAAGTAGGTGTTCACGGATTACATCCAGATTTAATTAAAATTTTAGGTCGTTTAAAATACCGTACAAGTTATGGTCAAAACGTCTTAAAACACTCTATGGAAGTTGCATATTTAACTGGACTTATGGCGGCAGAGCTTGGCGAGGATGAAAAACTAGCAAGACGTGCAGGTCTATTACATGATATCGGAAAAGCGATTGACCATGAAGTAGAAGGAAGCCACGTTGAAATTGGTGTTGAACTTGCAACGAAATATAAAGAGCATCCTGTAGTTATAAACAGTATCGCATCTCACCATGGTGACACAGAACCAACTTCTATCATTGCAGTTTTAGTTGCAGCAGCAGATGCTTTATCAGCTGCAAGACCGGGAGCTCGTAGTGAAACACTTGAAAACTATATTCGTCGTCTTGAAAAGTTAGAAGAGATTTCAGAGTCTTATGAAGGCGTTGAAAAATCATTTGCAATTCAAGCAGGACGTGAAGTTCGTATTTTGGTAAAACCAGATACAATCGATGACTTAGAAGCTCATCGTTTAGCTCGTGATATCCGAAAACGTATTGAAAATGAACTGGATTACCCAGGACATATTAAAGTAACTGTTATTCGTGAAACACGTGCAGTGGAATACGCAAAATAAAGTGGTGAAACACCACTTTATTTTTTTGTGTTGGAATTGGATAAAATAAAGACAGTTAGTTATATAGCATAAAAGTGAAGCAAACTTATAATAAAGATATTATAAGGAATTTACTTGATGCTATAGCAATAAAAAATGCAGTACATAGAAAGGGTAAGACATATGAGAATATTATTTGTTGGGGATGTAGTAGGATCTCCTGGTAGAGGTATGATTCAACAATACGTACCGGCATTAAAGAAAAAATATACACCTACAGTAACAATCATTAATGGAGAAAATGCAGCAGGTGGCCGTGGGATTACAGAAAAAATATATCGAAACTTTTTAGAGTGTGGGGCGCAGGCAGTTACACTTGGAAACCACGCTTGGGATAATCGTGAAGTATTTGAATTCATCGATGATGCAAAATATCTTGCAAGACCAGCTAACTTCCCAGAAGGAACTCCAGGAAAAGGACTTATCTTTGTGAACTGTAATGGAACAGAAGTTGCAGTTATTAATTTACAGGGACGTACTTTCCTTCCTCCAATTGATTGTCCATTCCGTAAAGTGGATGAATTAATTAATATTGCGAAAAAACGTACGAATATTATATTTGTTGATTTCCATGCGGAGACTACAAGTGAAAAACAAGCGCTAGGTTGGTATGTAGATGGACGTGCTACAGCAGTAGTAGGTACGCATACGCATGTCCCTACAGCGGATAACCGTATTTTACCAAGCGGAACGGCATACATTACAGATGTTGGGATGACAGGGCCGTATGACGGAATATTAGGTATGGACAGAGAAGCAGTATTGAAGAAGTTTTTAACAAACTTACCAGTACGATTTGAAGTAACAAATGGTAGAACGCAATTAAGCGCAGTGTTAATTGATGTGGATCCAAATACAGGAAAAGCAAAGAAAATTGAACGTATTTTAATTAATGACGATCAACCGTTTTTTGAGTAAATTTCCGTTAAATTTTAGATAAGTTATTATATTTTAATTTTTTAGAAAAATTACAGAAATTTAGCAGGAATACGCGCCATTCCTCGTGAATATAAGTTAAAGTGAAATAATTGCTAATACTTTTTAAAGAAACGAGGAGGAAACGCGGAATGGAAATATTAAAAGTTAAAGCAACGTCGGTCCCTAATTCTGTAGCTGGTGCACTTGCAGGTGTTATTCGCGAACGCGGAACAGCAGAAATTCAAGCTATTGGTGCAGGTGCATTGAACCAAGCTGTAAAGGCAGTAGCAATCGCAAGAGGATTTGTAGCGCCTAGTGGTTTGGACCTGATTTGTATCCCAGCGTTTACAGATATTATGATTGATGGCGAAGAGCGTACAGCAATAAAATTAATTGTAGAACCTCGTTAAGTTTAAACAACCTGTTTGCAGTATGCAAACAGGTTGTTTTTATAATGGAGGAATGAAAATGAAAATTTTTGATGCTCATTGTGACGTGCTTCTTCAGTTATGGAGTGCACAAGGGAAAAGGAATTTTAAAGATGATTCACAATTACATATTACATTTGAACAGTTAAAGAGAAGAAAAGGAAGTATACAATGTTTTGCTATATATGTACCAGAAACAGTGGCATATGAAAACCGATTTGAAGTAGCATTACAAATGGTAGATATTTTTTATAATGAAATTTTATCCTTACCAGGTGTGAAGTTTATTCAGACAAAAGATGATATTAACATATTAAAACAGGACGAGATTGGAGCGATATTAACAATAGAAGGATGCGAAACAATTGGAAAAGATGCAATGAAATTACGGTTGTTGTATCGCCTAGGAGTACGTTCTTTTGGACTAACATGGAATTATGCCAATCTCTTAGCTGATGGTGCGCTAGAGACACGTGGGGCGGGTTTAACGACTTTTGGTAAACATGTTGTACAAGAACTGAATACGTTATATGTATGGACTGATGTGTCTCATTTGAATGAAAGAAGTTTTTGGGATGTTATAGAGATTGCAAAAAATCCTATTGCTTCCCACTCAAATTGTATGAAACTTTGCGAGCACCCACGTAATTTGAATGATGAACAACTTAAAGCTCTTATAAAGAAAAATGGCATGATCGGTGTCACTTTTGTACCGCAATTTCTAACAAGCGAAGGGCAAGCAAATATAACAGATATAATAAAACATATCGAATATATTTGCTCGCTAGGTGGAGAAAACAATATAGGGTTTGGTTCAGATTTTGATGGGATTGTAGATACAGTTGTAAATGTATCAGCTTATCGAGATTATGAAAATGTAATGAATGAGCTTTGTAAACACTATGCTGCATCAACTGCAGAACGATTTTTATATAATAATTTTGTTGAACATATAAGTTTTTGATTTAAAATTCAGAAAAATAAAAATTAATTCATTTGATTTTATTGCTTTTTTTAAGACCTAATACTAGAATGAAAAACAAAATAGCTTTATACTAAAGATTCAGGGAAATCAGAAGAGGCATAATTTGCGTCCGTTGTAGTTTATTTGCATAAAAAATGCTAAACTATTACTGTAAAAAAATACACTACAATGAATGCAGCCAAAAGGGGTGTAGGAGATGATTAGTCAACTTTCATGGAAAGTTGGAGGCCAACAAGGTGAAGGAATTGAAAGTACAGGAGAAATCTTCTGTATTGCATTAAACCGATTAGGATATTACCTATACGGTTACCGCCACTTCTCATCACGTATAAAAGGCGGCCATACAAATAATAAAATTCGTGTAAGTACAACAGAAGTACGAGCGATCTCAGATGATTTAGATATTTTAATTGCTTTTGACCAAGAAACAATTGATTTTAATTTCCACGAACTACGTCCAGGTGGAATTGTAGTTGCGGATGCGAAATTTAATCCAACAATACCTGACAATACAGATGTAAATCTATATGTGATACCGTTTACAGATATTGCTTCAGAATTAGGCACATCATTAATGAAAAACATGGTTGCTGTAGGAGCATCAAGTGCAGTATTAGGATTAGATGAAACAGCTTATTTAGATGTTGTTGAAGAAATCTTTGGTCGTAAAGGAGAGCAAGTCGTTCAAAAGAATATGGACGCAATTAAACGCGGCTCTCAATATATGAAAGAATTACTAGGTGAGAAAGTAAACATGATGCAGCTTGAAAAAGCTGATGGTAAAAAACGCATGTTTATGATTGGAAACGATGCAATCGCATTTGGTGCGGTAGCTGGTGGTGCTCGTTTTATGTCAGCATACCCAATCACACCTGCATCAGAAATTATGGAATACTTAATTAAAAAATTACCGAAAGTCGGTGGAACAGTAATCCAAACTGAGGATGAAATCGCAGCTTGTACAATGGCAATCGGTGCAAACTATGCTGGTGTTCGTACATTAACGGCATCTGCTGGTCCTGGTCTTTCATTAATGATGGAAGCAATCGGTTTAGCAGGTATTACAGAAACCCCATTAGTAATTGTTGATACACAACGTGGCGGCCCAAGTACAGGATTACCAACGAAACAAGAACAGTCTGACTTAATGGCGATGATTTACGGTACGCATGGTGAAATTCCAAAAATCGTAATGGCGCCAAGTACAGTTGAAGAAGCTTTCTATGACATTGTAGAAGCATTTAACTTATCTGAAGAATATCAAGTTCCTGTTATTTTCTTAACAGATTTACAGCTTTCGTTAGGAAAACAAACAGTAGAACCACTTAAATTAGATAAAGTGGAAATTCGTCGTGGTAAGCTTGATTTAGAAGCAGAATTACCAGAACGTGAAAATAAAGCATACTTCAAGCGTTATGAAGTAACAGAAGACGGGGTTTCACCACGTGTTTTACCTGGTATGAAAAATGGTGTTCACCATGTTACAGGTGTAGAACATGATGAAACTGGAAAACCATCGGAATCAGCAATAAACCGTAAAGATCAAATGGACAAACGTTTCCGTAAAATGGAGAACTTGAAGTTTAATACCCCTGTTTATAAAAATGTTAAGCATGAAGAAGCAGACGTATTGCTTGTTGGATTTAACTCAACTCGTGGTGCGATCGAAGAGGCAATGACGCGTTTAGAACAAGAGGGTATGAAAGTAAACCATGCTCATGTGCGTTTAATTCACCCGTTCCCAACAGCTGAAATCGATCCACTTGTGAAAAAGGCGAAGCGTGTTGTAGTAGTAGAAAACAATGCAACAGGTCAGCTTGCTAACATTATGAAAATGAATCTTGGTAATGGTGAGAAAATTTCTAGTCTTTTAAAATATGATGGAAACCCATTCTTGCCGAAAGAGATTTACAACGAATGCAAAAAAGGGGTTGTATTAAATGGCAACATTTAAGGACTTTCGTAACAGTGTAAAGCCAAACTGGTGCCCAGGTTGCGGAGACTTCTCAGTGCAAGCTGCAATTCAACGTGCGGCAGCTAACGTTGGCCTAAATCCAGATGAACTTGCTGTTATTTCTGGTATCGGCTGTTCAGGCCGTATTTCAGGTTATATTAATTCATATGGTGTGCATAGTATTCATGGTCGTGCCCTTCCGATTGCACAAGGTGTGAAAATGGCAAATCGTGATTTAACAGTTATCGCTTCAGGTGGTGACGGTGATGGATTTGCGATTGGTATGGGACATACAATCCATTCTATTCGTCGTAATATCGACATTACGTACATCGTAATGGATAACCAAATTTATGGATTAACAAAAGGGCAAACTTCACCACGTAGTGAAGCTGGATTTAAAACGAAAAGCACACCACAAGGTTCAATTGAACCATCACTAAATGTAATGGAAATGGCCTTAACAGCTGGTGCGACATTTGTGGCGCAAAGCTTTTCGAGTGATTTAAAAGAATTAACACAAATTATTGAAGCTGGTATTAACCATAAAGGATTTTCATTAATTAACGTATTTAGCCCATGTGTTACTTACAATAAAGTAAATACTTACGATTGGTTTAAAGAGAACTTAACGAAACTAAGCACAGTAGAGGGATATGATCCATCTAATCGCATGATGGCTATGCAAACTTTAATGGAAAATAACGGTTTAGTAACAGGGTTAATTTATCAAAATACTAAGCAACCATCATATCAAGAACTTGTTAAAGGCTATAGTGAAGAGCCTTTAGTGAAATCTGATTTAAATATGGATCAGAAAATGTTTGATGAGCTTGTTGCTGAATTTATGTAATGTAAGAAAAAAAGGTTGCCGATTTGGCAACCTTTTTTTATGTACAAAATATAGGGTAGCCTTATTTACTTAGAAAATTCAGAATGATAAAATAATATATAAATCGTTGTATGAAAATGGCAAGTTCATTGCTTATGAAATGTAAGGTAATAAAAGGCCTTTGTATTGTTAAGATTGGCGAAACACGTCATACTATGGTAATGTTTATAGGGATAAAGCAATATGCTTTTGGGTAGGACAACAAGAAATGATAAAAAGGGAATGTCTATTTGCGTGGGGAAGACTTCATTCTTATGAATGATTAGATTGATTACTCAAGTTTCAAAGGACAAGTTATCTCTCCAGCTATCTAACCATTTTTGAGGTGAGTCTAAGCGCATTAAAATGGACTATAGAGTGTGTATAGTTAAGGGTGAAAGGAGATTACCGATGAACGAGCAACAACGATTAGCAAGTCAACAAGCAAATTCCTCTATGAAAAAAGAAGAGAAAGATTATAGTAAATACTTTGAAAGTGTATATCAACCACCTTCCTTAAAGGATGCGAAAAAGCGTGGGAAAGAAGAAGTTAAAATTGAACGGGATTTTGGCTTACCTGAAGAGTTTCGCAATTTTGGTACAGGAAGAAAGTTCTATATTCGTACATATGGTTGTCAAATGAATGAGCATGATACGGAAGTAATGGCAGGTATTTTCACAGCACTTGGATATGAACCAACTTTTTCAACTGAGGATGCAGATGTAGTTTTATTAAACACTTGTGCAATTCGTGAAAATGCTGAAAATAAGGTGTTTGGTGAGCTAGGCCATTTAAAGTCACTCAAACGAAGAAATCCAGACCTTTTAATTGGTGTATGTGGTTGTATGTCTCAAGAGGAATCTGTTGTAAATAAAATTATGCAAAAAAATCAGCATGTAGATATGGTATTTGGAACGCATAATATTCATAGACTACCGTACATTCTAAAAGATGCGATGTTCTCGAAAGAGACGGTAGTTGAAGTATGGTCAAAAGAAGGTGACGTAATTGAAAACCTTCCGAAAGTACGTCGTGGTGATATTAAAGCTTGGGTAAATATTATGTATGGCTGTGATAAATTCTGTACGTATTGTATTGTACCGTATACACGCGGAAAAGAGCGAAGTAGACGTCCAGAAGATATTATCCAAGAGATTCGTCATTTAGCTGCAAATGGTTATAAAGAAATTACGTTACTTGGACAAAACGTAAATGCATATGGTAAAGACTTTGAAGATATAGAATACGGTCTTGGCGATTTAATGGACGAACTTCGTAAAGTTGATATTGCCCGTATTCGTTTTACAACGAGCCATCCACGTGATTTCGATGATCACTTAATTGAAGTGCTTGGAAAAGGTGGCAACCTAGTAGAACATATCCATTTACCAGTTCAATCTGGAAGTACAGATATGCTGAAAATTATGGCACGTAAATATTCGCGTGAGCATTATTTAGAACTTGTAAGAAAAATTAAAGAAGCAATTCCAGATGTAGTATTAACAACAGATATTATCGTTGGTTTTCCAAATGAAACAGACGAGCAATTTGAAGAAACGATGTCGTTATATCGTGAAGTAGGGTTTGATACTGCCTTTACATTCATTTATTCTCCTCGCGAAGGTACACCAGCTGCAAAAATGAAAGATAATGTACCGATGGAAGTAAAGAAAGAACGTCTTCAGCGCTTAAATACACTAGTAAATACGTTGGCAATTGAAAAGAATAGTCGTTACAAAGGTCAAATTGTAGAAGTGTTAGTTGATGGGGAAAGTAAAAATAATCCGGAAGTACTTGCAGGTTATACTCGTACGAATAAACTTGTAAACTTCGTCGCTTCAAAATCTTTAATTGGTCAGCTTGTGAAAGTGAAAATAACGGAAGCAAAAACTTGGTCTCTTAACGGGGAATTAGTTGAAGAGCCGATTGAGGTGAAATAATAGATGAAAGTATATTCGAAAGATGACATTGTTGAACAAGCGAAAGAATTAGCAAAAATGATTTCTGAAACAGAAGAAGTTGATTTTTTTAAGAAAGCAGAGGCGCAAATTCATAAAAATGAAAATGTAAAGCGCGCAATCGATGAAATTAAAGCACTGCAAAAACAAGCAGTAAACTTGCAACATTACGGGAAATGGGAAGCTTTAAAAAAGGTAGAAGCTGAAATTGATGCATTGCAAGATAAGTTAGACAGTATTCCAGTCGTACAACAATTTAAATCTTCACAAACATACGTAAATGACTTATTACAGTTAGTTGCTAGTACAATTTCTAACAACGTAACAGATGAAATATTAATTTCAACTGGTGGCGATGTACTAAAGGGTGAAACTGGCGCAGCGGTAGAAAGTAAAAAAGGAAATTGTGGTTGTTAAAGAGATGTCATATTGACATCTCTTTTTTTTTGTGGATTAAACGTAAGTTCTTCTCAAAAAAAGAATGACACATTCCGCTATTGTCACGCATATGATTAAGTGAATAGTGATTGAGGAGGGTTACGAATGTCCGAATTTAGAGAGATTATTACAAAAGCAGTGGTTGGAAAAGGACGTAAGTATACAAAGTCAACGCATACATGTGAATCGAATAATGAGCCAACAAGTATTTTAGGGTGCTGGGTAATTAACCACTCGTACGAAGCAAGAAAGAATGGAAAACATGTGGAAATTGAAGGTTTCTATGATGTGAACACTTGGTATTCATTTGATGGAAATACAAAGACTGAAGTTGTAACAGAACGTGTGAACTACACGGACGAAGTAAGTATTGGTTATCGTGATAAAAACTTTTCTGGTGACGATTTAGAAATTATTGCTCGTGTTATTCAGCCGCCAAATTGTTTAGAAGCACTTGTATCACCAAATGGTAATAAAATTGTTGTAACTGTAGAACGTGAATTTGTAACAGAAGTAGTTGGAGAAACGAAAATTTGTGTAAGTGTAAATCCTGAAGGCTGCGTAGAATCAGATGATGATTTCCAAATTGCTGATGATGAATTTGAAGAATTAGATCCGAACTTTATAGTTGATGCAGAAGAAGAGTAATAGAAAGCTAGGGAGAAGTTCTTCCTAGCTTTTTACTTTACATAAGTGGGGCTGAATGAACATGATTCTTTATGAAATATGTTATAATGAAGAAAGACTCCTGAAATAGGAGATAAGAGTGTCCGTGAAATGCGACATATATGAAAATAGATTATCATGTAAGAATTATGGAGGAAAAGTATGACTCAATATACGCCTATGATACAGCAATATTTAAAGGTTAAGGCAGATTATCAAGATGCCTTTTTATTTTTTCGCTTAGGCGATTTTTATGAAATGTTCTTTGAGGATGCTGTAAAAGCAGCTCATGAACTTGAAATTACATTAACGAGCCGAGATGGCGGTAGTAGTGAACGTATACCAATGTGCGGTGTACCGTATCATGCGGCTAAAAACTATATTGAACAACTTGTTGAAAAAGGATATAAAGTAGCTGTTTGTGAGCAAGTAGAAGATCCGAAAACAGCTAAAGGTGTAGTACGTCGTGAAGTAGTACAATTAATTACGCCAGGAACGATGATGGAAGGGCGTACAATTGATGAGAAAGAAAATAACTTCTTAGCCGCATTAACACATTTTGAAGATGGATCATATGCATTAGCTTGTAACGACTTAACGACTGGACAAAATACAGTAACGTTATTGACTGGTTCAGTAGAAGATATTTTATTAGAAGTGTATGCAACTGGTTCGAAAGAAATTGTTGTTGATTCTTCATTTTCTAAAGATGAACTAAACAAGTTAACTGAAACATTGAAAATGACGATTTCGTATGAAGATGCAACGGCAATTCCGGAAGGATTAGAACATCTTGTGAAAAATGTTTCACAAGCAAAATTAATTAAAGCAGTTGGACGTTTATTTAACTATGTAATAAGAACGCAAAAACGTTCTTTAGATCATTTGCAACCAGTAGAAATTTATTATACGAATCAATTTATGAAAATTGATGTACATTCAAAGCGAAATTTAGAACTGACAGAAACACTTCGAACGAAAGAAAAAACAGGATCACTATTATGGTTATTGGACAAGACGAAAACAGCTATGGGTGGTCGTATGTTAAAACAGTGGATGGAACGTCCACTTATACAGAAAGAAAGAATTGAAGAGCGTTTAGAAATGGTTGAAACGTTTGTAAATGATTACTTCTTACGTGAAGATTTAAAGGAAAAGTTAAAAGAAGTATATGATTTAGAACGCTTAGCAGGAAAAGTTGCATTTGGTAACGTAAATGCAAGAGACTTATTACAATTAAGACGTTCATTGCTTCAAGTACCAGCTATTTTAGAAGCAATTAGTTTGTTAGATAACGCTTATGCATCGAGATTAATTCAAGGTGCAGATCCATGTGAAAGCTTAACAGAATTACTAGGAAGAAGTATTCAAGAAAACCCACCGCTTTCGATTAAAGATGGAGATATTATTAAAGATGGTTATAATGACAAGCTTGATCAATATCGTTACGTTAGTAAAAACGGGAAAACGTGGATTGCTGAGCTTGAAAAAAGAGAACGTGATATTACCGGAATTAAATCATTAAAAATCGGATACAACCGTATTTTCGGTTACTACATTGAAGTAACGAAAGCGAATCTTGCAGCACTTCCAGAAGGTCGCTATGAGCGTAAACAGACGCTTGCTAATGCTGAACGTTTCATTACAGATGAACTGAAAGAAAAAGAAACGTTAATCTTAGAAGCTGAAGAAAAAATTGTACAGCTAGAATACGATTTATTTACAGCACTTCGTGAAGAAGTAAAAGTATTTATTCCGAAATTACAACATTTAGCGAAAGTAATTAGTGAATTAGACGTACTGCAAAGTTTTGCAACAGTTAGTGAAGAAGAACAGTTTGTAAAACCTGTACTGACAACGAAGCGCGAAATCTTTATTAAAGATGGTCGTCATCCTGTTGTTGAAAAAGTATTGAACGGGAAATTGTATGTACCGAATGATTGTATTATGCCAGAGAATATGGATGTCTTTTTAATTACAGGGCCGAACATGTCTGGTAAAAGTACGTATATGAGACAATTAGCACTTGTAACGGTTATGTCGCAAATCGGTTGTTTCGTACCAGCAACAGAAGCAGTATTACCTGTATTTGACCAAATCTTTACGAGAATTGGTGCAGCGGATGATTTAATTTCAGGTCAAAGTACATTTATGGTCGAAATGTTAGAAGCGAAAAATGCAATTGCAAACGCATCAGAAAGAAGTTTAATTTTATTCGATGAAATTGGACGCGGTACATCTACGTATGATGGTATGGCACTTGCACAAGCGATTATTGAACATATTCATGACCAAATTGGTGCAAAAACGTTATTCTCTACGCATTATCACGAATTGACGGTGTTAGAAGAGAGTTTAAATCAACTGAAAAATGTACACGTTTCAGCAATTGAAGAGAATGGAAAAGTAGTATTCCTTCATAAAATTCAAGATGGAGCAGCTGATAAAAGTTACGGAATTCACGTTGCGCAACTTGCGGAGCTTCCAGATAGCCTAATCGCTCGTGCGAAAGAAGTGTTAGCACAGCTAGAAGGACAGGAAGAAATTATTATTCCAAAGCGAGTAGAAGTGAAAGTACAAGAAGCTACTCCAGAACCTGTAGTTGTAAAAGAAGAAATAGCAGAAATACAGGAAACGAAAGTAGAGACTGAAGAAGAATCGCAACTATCTTTCTTTGGAGGAGAACAGTCTTCGAAGAAACAAGAAAAGCCTCTGCTAGATCAAAAAGAAACAGCAGTACTGGCGCAAATTAAAAAAATCGATTTACTTGATATGACACCTTTAGAAGCGATGAACGAATTGTATCGCTTACAGAAAAAGTTAAAGAAAGGATGAGTAAGTAGATGGGGAAAATTCGCAAACTCGATGACCAACTCTCTAACTTAATTGCGGCAGGGGAAGTAGTAGAGCGCCCTGCTTCAGTCGTAAAAGAACTTGTGGAAAATTCTATCGATGCGAATAGTACATCTATTGAAATCCACTTAGAAGAAGCTGGGTTATCGAAAATTCGTATCATTGATAATGGTGATGGTATTGCAGAAGAAGACTGTATCGTCGCTTTTGAACGCCATGCAACGAGTAAAATTAAAGATGAAAACGATCTGTTCCGCATAAGAACACTCGGTTTCCGCGGTGAGGCATTGCCAAGTATTGCCTCAGTTAGTGAATTAGAATTAATTACTAGCACAGGTGATGCGCCTGGTACACACCTTATTATTAAAGGTGGAGACATTATAAAGCAAGAGAAGACTGCGAGCCGAAAAGGAACAGATATTACAGTACAAAATTTATTCTTTAATACACCAGCACGTCTTAAATATATGAAAACCATTCATACAGAGCTCGGAAATATTACAGATATCGTGTATCGTATTGCAATGTCACATCCAGAAGTATCGTTAAAACTATTTCATAATGAAAAGAAATTGCTTCATACGTCAGGTAACGGTGATGTAAGACAAGTACTTGCATCGATTTACAGTATTCAAGTTGCGAAGAAGCTTGTTCCAATTGAAGCTGAATCTTTAGACTTTACAATTAAAGGTTATGTAACATTACCAGAAGTAACGAGAGCATCTCGTAATTATATGTCAACGATTGTAAATGGTCGTTACGTTCGAAACTTTGTATTAATGAAAGCAATTCAGCAAGGATACCATACATTACTGCCAGTTGGCCGGTATCCAATTGGTTTCTTATCGATTGAAATGGATCCAATGCTAGTTGACGTTAACGTACATCCAGCGAAATTAGAAGTTCGTTTTAGTAAAGAACAAGAATTGCTAAAGCTGATCGAAGAAACATTGCAAGCTGCATTTAAAAAAATACAGCTTATTCCAGATGCAGGTGTAACAACGAAGAAAAAAGAAAAAGACGAAAGTGTGCAAGAACAGTTCCAGTTTGAGCATGCGAAGCCGAAAGAACCATCTATGCCGGACATCGTTTTACCGACTGGCATGGATGCAAAACAAGAAGAACCGCAGGCTGTGAAACAGCCTGCGCAGCTTTGGCAACCACCGAAGCAAGAATGGCAACCACCACAGTCGCTCGTGAGAGAAGAACAAAGTTGGCAACCATCCACTAAACCGATAATCGAAGAGCCAATTCAAGAAGAGAAATCGTGGGACAGTAATGAAGAGGACTTTGAACTAGAGGAATTAGAAGAAGAAGTTCGGGAAATAAAAGAGATTGAGATGAACGGGAATGACTTACCACCGCTTTATCCAATTGGACAAATGCATGGAACATATATTTTCGCTCAAAATGATAAAGGATTATATATGATTGACCAGCATGCCGCGCAGGAACGTATTAATTATGAATACTTCCGTGATAAAGTAGGAAGAGTAGCGCAAGAAGTACAAGAGTTACTTGTACCGTACCGTATTGATCTATCTCTTACTGAATTTTTACGTGTCGAAGAGCAGTTAGAAGAACTAAAAAAAGTCGGGCTATTTTTAGAACAATTCGGCCATCAATCCTTTATCGTCCGCTCGCATCCAACATGGTTCCCGAAAGGACAAGAAACAGAAATCATCGATGAAATGATGGAGCAAGTTGTTAAACTAAAAAAAGTTGATATTAAAAAGTTACGTGAAGAAGCAGCCATCATGATGAGCTGTAAAGCATCTATTAAAGCGAATCAATATTTAACGAACGATCAAATATTTGCTTTACTGGAAGAACTACGTACAACAACAAACCCGTACACATGCCCGCACGGAAGACCAATTCTTGTGCATCATTCTACTTATGAGTTGGAGAAGATGTTTAAGAGGGTTATGTAGAGTGAATAGATTACATTTCAAAAGGGAGCAACATTTACTGTTGCTCCCTTTTAATATGTAGATTTAATTGTAAACGAGAATATGGTGGAGTAATTTTGTAGTGTATTTCTTGGTTGCGTTAACTTAAATTTATCTATGTATAAAAAAGCGCTGTATACAGCACTTTTTAAAAGGTGCATGAATTGTATCATTACTAACTAAATAACTATGCATGGCCAAATGTTGCTTCTTATTTAGCCAATTGTCATAAGGATCTATACAATTACTTATTTTTATTATTATTAATTTTTTCAGTGTATAGAACTTGCTCTTTATAGTGCTTCTTAATTGGGAAGTTATGTGTACCTGTGCCGTTCTTGAATTTTTTGTCAATGGGGTTCTTTAGAGGAACTGTTGTAGTTTCAGTAAATTCATATGGGTAATTTATTTTAGATTTATCTTCAAACATGAAAATGCCTCCTTTTAGGATCTCCTAAATTCTTTACTATAACATGATATGCATATAGATATTTTTTGGACTAGTTATTTATATAGGTTAATGGAATTTAATTACATAACTAATGAAACATTTTAAAGGAAAACAATTTGAGAAAGAAATGGTATGAATAGATGTTGGCTCCTATTGTTATTTTTTTGTTTAACAGCACAGTGAATTATGCATATAAATTCATTATAGATTGTTTTTATAATATGGTTTATATGGGGTTTTCCTGATAATATAATGTGGAATATTATAGTGTTATTAGGTTATTAGGAACATCTAATGCTGTTTCATAACTGAAAGGGAATTGAAAAAAAACTGAAACTTTTCTCATAAAAATTCAATCTAACTTGAAAAATGAAAGGAAAATGAAATTTTCCAAAAGATATTCTTTGTTAAGATAAAAAGCATACATACAAAAAGCATTGACATATCTTAAAAATTTATTTTCAAGATATAGTGGGGGAAAAGATGAGATTAGAAAAACAATTAATAAAAAAGATGTATTATGAAACGTTCCTAATGGAGAATGAAACAAAACCAACTCTTGACGTACTTGGACAAGCTTATGTAAACGAAGAAAAAAATGAGATTTCTGATGGGTCTTATATTCGTTTTGCACAAGGTGAATTTTATTATCGTCATCAAGATTTTGAAGCAGCTATTTTTAAATGGGAGAAGGTTAGTAATGAATTAGCACCATGGGCACAAAAAAATATTGCGGATGCTTATTTCGAACTTAATCAATTACCATATGCTGAAAACATTTATACTTCCATTACTACTGATAATAAAATATTGATGACCGAAATTAGATTACAATTACTTTCTCTTTACATTGAGCAAAATAATTTTGATTCAGCTTTCGGTGTTATTAAAGAAGCAGTTTCTTTAAATCCTGATTATCCGAACGTCACAAAAATTGCCCGTTCCTTTTATGAGGAACAGCAAGATTTTGATAGTGCAGTAGAGCTTGCTGTGAATGAGTTAATTCGAATAGAGTCGTATCCGTGGTTTGAGGTGTTAAAAGGATATATCGATAAAGGGTTTACTAAACATATTTCACCAGACTATTTTTATGATGCATTAGCTACATTAAATAATGTAGATCAAGTACAATTTACACAAATGGTTTCAGCACTTTGGAACAGTTATAAAGATGAACCAAATTATTTATTATGGCTTAATACAATAAATGAATTTTTCTTACATATTGAAATACATTCGTCCGATATATGGAACAAAGTTTCTGCTCTTTACGAAGAAACGTACTTTACATTAATTCAAGGTCAATATACGCTTAGACAATTAGACGATATCATACCAAATCTGTTAGCAAACTGGTTAAAGGTAGTCAATCCATCTTATGCTGTATTTCCATCTGCAGCTGTATTGGCATGGGATGAGATTTTCCCTTCCAAAATAGATTCAGCAAATATAGAACATGCGGAAAACTTACTGTCACATTCTATTAATCATGTAAATGGCTTAGAGTACAGCTTACACCTTTTTGAATCTATTACACAGTGGGCACAAAAGCAGAATATAGAAATAGGTCACCGATTTAAATGGTTAGTTGACGAGCTCGCAGATTTAAGAACAAATCGTATTTTAGTAACGGGAACTTCAGGGAACGGAAAAACTACATTTATTAACTCTATATTAGGAGAAAATATATTAGAAAAATCAATTTCAAATGTAGTAGTTTTAAAAAATGATGCTCATATAGAAATAAACGCTATAACAGACTCAGCAATTACAACAACGGAAGATGTCTCTGATTACCATAATATGATGTCTCAGCACCATCAAACATATAGAGATAGAGCGTGTGTTGAATTTAAATTACCATGCAGATTTTTAAATGAAAATAAACTTACATTTGTAGTGACACCTGGCTTTAATAGAAATAACGACACTAGAGATGAAATATTTGAATATTTAAATTCTGTAGACGAATTACTATTCGTATTGAATGCGGATTCACCTTTTACTGATAAAGAACGTGATATTTTATTAAGTATTCAAGAACATACGCCAAATTTACAAATTCATTTTTTATTAAATAAAATCGATAACATTTACAGTGAAGCAGAAGTGAAAAGGGTATTACATGATACGGCAACGAGAATAAACACATATTTCCCGTATGCGAGAATTTTCCCTTATTCCTCGTTATATACAAGTAGTCAACAATTAAATGGTTTAACTGAGTTTATTCATTTTAACTTTAATCATAAAAATATCGATGCAGAACGTACTGAAAAGTTATTATTTTTCATTCGAAAAACAATTATATATCTTTTGGATAAACGTGTTGAGAAAGAAAATAACCTGGTGGATGCTATTAATTGGAATGAAGATATGCTAGTGAAACTAAACGGTAGCATTAATAACCTTACTGCATTTGAAAGGGAAAAAATTCATTTCATTACACAATCATATCGTTCAATGAAGACTGAAATTACAAATGATCTTACCGAAAATATTCCGAAGATATTAAAGAGCTGTTCTAATTTAATTAGTGAAGAAAGTGATTTCGGGCACATGGATACGGAACTAAATAAAGCAATGAATGAAAGAGTGCATAAATATTTAGAACAAACTGTATTACCTAATCTTGCTCTTTCTATGCAAAATTGGATTGCAACTTCTAATAATGAGCTTCTTCAAAGTCAAACGTATTTAGAAGAACTTAGTGAAGGGCTTAATTCACTATTTGGAGAAAATAAAATACAGTTAGAATGTGACTTTAAAGTGCTTGATGACTGGCGCAGAGATACTGACAGGATGACGACTAGAATACAAATGGATGAAGTAAATATTTTACGTCGATTTACGCCAGCACAATTTTTACTAAAAAGTGCCGGTAAATTATTTGGAGTTCTTCCTAAAAATAAATCTATGCTATATAACAAATATAAACAGTATGTAGAAAATGAAGATTATACTGAAGTAACGGCTTCTATTATGAAGAAATTTTTCTTGCAATTTGAGCTGTTTGAAAACACACAAGAGAGGGATATTCATATATTCTTTAGGAATCCATTTAACTCCTTAAAGCAAGCTGTAGAAAATACGCAATTAGAAATACAAGAAAAACAAGAGATGTTACATAAAATGAAATCAAATCCTGAAGTTTATCATGATTCTATCATGCTCTTTGAATTGAGATTGCGTCAATGTGAAGTAATTTTAAATATAGGTGATGATAATACCTATACAGATGTAGCTTTAGAAACAAGTGTAGAATAAAAGTAAAAGGGAGCAACTGTAATAAGTTGCTCCTTTTTCATATAGATTATTTTTCTGTTTCTTTAATTTTAGTTTGTACTTCGCCAGTTTTAATTTTATTGCTTTCTGAGAAACGTAATAAATCGCCTTCAATAATTTTGTCAGACATTCGTAATTCATTTTGTGCACGTTTAATGAGGGCTTGAGCTTCTTTTTTTGGTAAATCTACAATTTCACCTGTTATACGGTCGTAGAAAGTGTTGTTTTTGTATGCATACTTATCTGTAACGAAGCTACCATCACGTAAAACAACAAAGCCAGTATATTCATCTGAAAACATATCATGGCCAAAACGGATATCATTCGTAGAATCAACACCTAATAAATTTAGAATCGTAGGTTTCATATCGATTTGTCCCGTAGGCTTTGAAATAGTTTGACCTTCTGTTTGTCCAGGAATATGAATATATAAAGGTGTACGTTGTAAATTTAAAGTATCAAATTCTGTTATTTGATCTTTTTCTAAAAACTGTGCCATTGCACGATTATGTTTTTCGGAAATTCCATAATGATCACCGTATAACACAATAATAGAATTATCGTAAAGCCCCTCGGCCTTTAGACGTTCAATAAATTTTTTAATGGATTCGTCTAAGTAACGTGCTGTTACGATGTAACGATCAAATACGCCATTACCAGAGTTGTATGGTTCAATGAATTTTGTATCTTCATCATACGTAAATGGATAATGGTTTGTTAAAGTAAGGAAACGAGCATAGAATGGTTGATTAACAGTTTTTAATATATCTACTGATTGATCAAAGTATTCGATATCTTTTAATCCCCAATTTAAATTTGTTTCTGGTGTAATTTTGTAATCAAGCTCATTATAGTAACGATCATAACCAAGAGCAGAGTACATGATATTACGATTCCAAAATGTTGCGTTATTCGCATGGAATACAGAAGTGAAATAACCTTGCTGACGTAAAATTTCTGGAGTTGCAGTATAATCATTGTTACCGTGTGTGAAGAATACAGCTCCTCGATTTAATGGATACAACGACGTATCGATTAGAAATTCTGAATCGGATGTTTTCCCTTGACCAGTTTGATGGAAAAAGTTATCAAAGTAATAACTTTCATTTATGAATTCATTTAGGAATGGTGTAACTTCTTGCCCGTTCACTGATGCGCCTATTAAGAAGGTCTGCAAGGATTCAAGAGTGACGACAATTACGTTTTTTCCTTTCGCTGCACCAAACATATTAGGGTTTGGCTCGCTTTGATTTGCTTTTACGTAGTTTTCAGTTTCTTGTAATTTACTACTATCAGCAAGTGCTTTTTGTGACCCAGCTTTTACTTGCAGTGTTAAGTCATATACTTGGTGAGTATATAAGCCTAAATTTTTGACAAGCATGACTCGGTCGAATGATCTTGTTAATAATTCAGGGCGCTCTTTTTCTGCAAGATGTAGATTCGCAAAGAATACACCAATCGTTAAAAGAAAGTATAACAAGCGCGTAGAATGAGTTACACGTTCTGTTTTAAAGACCAATGATTTCTTTTTTAATAAAATAAAGAAGAAAACAATGTCTACGAATGCGAGTATAATTTTGTAGTTTAATATTTCTATAATACTGCCGCCTAATTGGCCAAAGTTTGAGGTTTGTCCAAGTACTGGTAATGTAACGAAATCACTATAAAAATCATAGAACATTACATTTCCAACAAGCACGATTGTTAATAAGAAATTAATACAGAGCGCTATATAATTTCGCTTTTCACCAGTTGCAAATAATGCTAATCCAACAAATGCTAATGATGCGGCTAGAGGGCTAATAAACAAAATGAGCTCTTGCGTTGAAGACTCGATTTTTAAATCAAAACTGAATCGCGTAATAAGATATGTTTTTAACCATACTGCTAAAGCCATTATTATAACAAAACTTATATTTTGCATTTGTAAATTTATTTTGTTCTTCATTTTTACACCTTCTTTATATAATTTATTTAACTAAAGTTATATATTATGTTTTTATAACTATTAGACTGTAATGAACCATTTAGACTTTGTTTTCTAAAGGGAATAATTTGAAGTATTCATATATATACAATGGGGATTTTTAAAGCGTAGTAGCATAAATATAACTCTTTTTTGAGAAACAGGCAGAAAAAGTCATAGTTGTAGTGAAATTGACTTATAGACATCCTACCATATTAAACACTATGATGATGTTACAAAATATCGAACAAATAAAAGTGAAAATGGATAGAGACTTTTAAAACTGTTGACATTCAATTTATTAGAATTGAATGCCAATCGTTTTAAATATACAGTTATATTACATATGTATTTTGTAAAATCCCGATTTTTTGTCGGTTAATCATTAGCAGGGAAGGATAGGGGTCTTATTAATATACTTTTACTATATATAAGTAAAGTGTTTTGAAATTGAAAATATTTGACTGATATTTTAATGATAGAAATTAAATGTCAGATAAGTACTTTCCAACATACAGACCACTTGCAGCTGCTTGAGATAATGAATGCGTAACGCCTGAACAATCTCCAATTAAAAATAGCCCATGTATACTAGTTTCAAAATGATTATTAATTTTTATCGTAGGAGCATAGAACTTTCCATCAATTCCATATAGTAAAGTATGTTGATCGATAGGCTCCTGTATAAATTGTTCTAAGCGTAATAAAAATTCTGTTAGCCCTTCAATATATGATTGAGGAATTTCTTGATTCAAATCTCCATAATCCCCCTGTAGTGTAGGCTGTATACGATTATGCTCCATGCTGTTTTCCACCGTAGGTTGTTTCTTTAGTAAGTCCTCTAAGCGCTGTATAACAATCCGATCTCGTCCTTGGTTAATGCCTTCAATAATTGAACTTGCGTATGCATTTGCTTCTTTGAGAGTTGGAAAATAGCGAGGAATAAATAAAGTGAAATTTAAGTTAGAAGTGCCAGTTCCTTGTTCCCGAAAATTTTGACCGTCAGGCATAACTAAACCTTCTTCGTACTTTCGAATGATGCGGCCTTGTGGATTCATACAGTAAGTAGTTGCTGTGAAATGCTCACCTTGATAAGAAAGTTTTGTTTCAAAAGTATCTTTTAATATAGAACGTAATTGATGTTCTTTCATTTCTACTCTAATTCCTAAATCTACACGTGTTTGCTCCTGAGAAATATTTAGGGAACTGCATATTTCTTTTAACCAATCGGCCCCAGAGCGCCCAGTTGCAAATACAAGTTGCTTAGTTTGAACTGTTCCTTGATTTGTCTCTATTGTAAAATGATCTTCCTGTTTCAGAATATGTTGTACATCTATATGAAATTGGATCTTTATTTTCGTCAGTAAAAATTCATAGAGCTGCTGAAAAATGTTACTGGAAAGTGTAGTACCAAGATGTCTTACTTCTGTTGTTAGCATTTGTAAACCACACGCTTCAGCTCTCTTAGTGAGACTTGAATTTTCAGTAGAATATTTTGAAACCGAACTTCCACCAAACTTACATAGAATTTCATCTACTTCAGCCATGAGTTGTATAAAACCCTCTTTACCGACTTTTTTCTCAAGTTCTCCGCCAAATCCGTTTGTATAATTAAATTTCCCTTCAGATTTTCCTAAACCACCAAACCCGAAATATTTATCACATGTAGTACAATTACACACTTTTCCTTCGTCTAAAGGACAATGGCGATCTTCTAGCGCTTTACCTTTATCAAGAATTAAAACTTTTTTGTTACTTTTAGCTAGTGAATAAGCCATAAAAATGCTACTTACTCCAGCGCCGATAATTGTAACATCATACATATTCTTCCACCTGCTAACGAATAGTTTGTTTTTTATTTTTCTAGTGTATAACAATTTTATGAAGTTAAGAAATAGCTTTTATTAATAAAGTGGGAGTTTTTGAACTTGATGCTTTATTAATTTCTACGAGTGGTGGAGTAAATACAAAAATTTTTATTTGAAAGAAGAAACAGTTTAAAAAATAACTATGTCATATGATTAATAACATCTTACATAGAAAAAAACAGACCTTTTAAGTGAAGAGGTCTGTTAATGATTTTAAATCTTATTTAGCAAATACATGGTTACCAATTACTGCTACTGTTTGACGTGTCGTAATCCACTTGTCTGTTGATGTTTTTGGATTGTAGAAATAAAGCCAGTCAGAATGTACTCCATTTGTGGAGATAGCCTCTTCTACAGCCATTTTTGCTTCTGCGCTTGCAGGCTGATTAATTCTTCCATCTGTAACAGGAGTAAATGCATATCCGTATTTAATAGGTTCATAAATAACGCCTGTTATTGTATTTGGAAAACCTTTTGCATTTACACGATTTAGTATAACTTTCGCTACTGCTACTTTTCCTTTATAGGATTCGCCACCTGCTTCAGCGGTAACTAAGCGTGCCATTAAGTCTTTTTCTTTTTGTGAAATGCTTGAGTTGATTTTTAAATGTTGTCCTGTATAAAGCTTGTTTCCGACTGTATTGTTCATTTGTTTTATAGATTGGACAGTGACATTGTAACGCCTTGCTATCGTTTCTAATGAATCTCCCGGTTGTACTTGATAAATAATTTGTCCAGAAATGTTGGCTGGCTTGGTGTTTTGAGGAACAGTGATTTCATTTGATTTCACGGACCCTGGAATATGTAACTGTTCGCCAATAAAGGTTTGATCGTTTCCTTTATTATTAGCCTGTTTAATGGATTGTATTGAAACTCCGTATTGTTTACTAATGCCCCAAAGTGTATCGTTCTTTTTTACTGTATGAATGGTAGAAGCTTCAGCTGTGCTTTGACTACATACGAATGTAATTGCAGCTGCAGATAAAGGGATTATATGTTTTAGTTTTAGTAATTTCATTGTAAATCCTCCTAAGAAAAAATTAAGGTGAAACTATTAAGTAATGTAGTTTGAAATGTATATATGCGTAATATATTAATGTAAGTATATTAGCACATATAAAATAAATAATCACTATAAGTTTCATCTTCGTGTAGTGTAGAGTCCGAATATGAAATATTGCATATGAAAATACATTGAAGTTCATATTTCTGATTACTATAATCTATTTAGTAGAAAGGGAATACGTTATAGAAATAAAATCATTATAGATTAATATAATGATTAATTATTAATAGGAGGATTAATGTAATGAAAATATTTCAAAAAATGTGTGCGTCAACTGTAATCATTACAACACTTTTAGGAACAGGAGGTACTATCAATAGTGTACATGCTGATTCTATAGAACAGCAGATTAAATCAGGGATAGAACAAGAAACAGATAAGCAAATCATTGTAAAATTTAAAGCGGATTTGGATTTGCCATATGAAGATGGTATTGAAAAACAAATACAATCTCAAACGAATGATAAAGTAATAAAAGATCTTTTGACAGAATATCCAGATGTAACATTTACTCGTTTATTCACATCTGTAAGCCCGGAACAAATACAAAACCTTGAAGTGAAAGCACCTAATCATGTATCTACAAGTTTATTAAACTACTATATTCTGCAAAATCAAAATAGTGGGTATGAAGAAGAAATAGTAGATAAGTTAAAGGCATCTTCTTTAATAGAAGATGCGTATATGAAGAAACAAGAGAAAATAATGCCACCTGAAGTGCAATCATCAAGTGTAGCTCTTAATCCTAGTAACAATCCTAGATTTAAAAAACAAGGTTATCTTGAAGCGGCCCCATACGGTATTAATGCGCCTTTCGCCTGGGGAATTCAAGGCGGTAATGGAAATGGTATCACTTTTGTTGATATGGAATACGGATGGTTATTAAATCATGAGGATTTATTACATCAAAAAATTGAGTTAATGTCTGGAAGAAATATAGATCAGCATGTCGGTCATGGGACGTCTGTACTAGGAATTGTATCCTCTGAGGACAATGAAGTTGGGAATATTGGGATTGCGCCAAAAGCGAAAGCAAAGGTTATCTCTCAAATAAGAGATAATGGACAGTATAATACGGCTGATGCAATATTAAGCGCTGTAAATCAGTTAGAAGCTGGGGATGTTTTATTGTTAGAGGCACAAGCATCTTTCGATGGATATGGTGATAAATATTTACCTGTTGAAGTACAACCAGATATCTTTGATGCAATTCGTGCTGGTACAGATAAAGGGATTGTAATTATAGAGGCCGGAGCAAATGGGTGGAATGATTTAGACCAGTTCAAAGATAGAAAAGGTAAGCAAGTCTTAAATCGTAATAGTAAAGATTTTAAAGATTCGGGTGCAATTATGGTAGGAGCTGGCTCTTCATCTTTCCCTCATGAACGTATGTGGTTTTCGAATTATGGAAGCCGTATTGATGTGTACGGATGGGGAGAAAATGTAGATACAACTACAGCCGAGCAAAGTAGAAGTGCTGTAAATCTTTATACTTCAAGCTTTAGCGGAACATCTAGTGCTTCGCCAATTATTGCTGGGGCAGCGACTTTAGTACAAAGCATTGCTAAAGAAAATTTAGGACAACCATATAGACCAAGTGAACTAAGAGCAATATTAAGTAACCAGAGCACAGGAACAAAATCTAAAGATCCATATGCAGATAAAATTGGTGTTTTACCAGATTTGAAGTCTATACTAGCAAACTTAGGCTATGAACAAAGAAAACCAAACGGTGGGAATGAATTACAAGTAACAGAAAATGAACCAAATAATGAGCCTAGACAGGCAAATAAAGTTAACTTTCATACACCGGTGAAAGGAACGCTACATAATAGTGATAGAGTAGATGTATTTACTTTCCAAATTGATTCGCCGGAAAATATTAATATTTCTTTACTAAATGAACAAAATATTGGAATGACATGGGTACTTCATCATGAATCAGATTTAAATAACTATGTAGCATATGGTGAAAATGAAGGCAATGTAGTTAAAGGAACTTATAATGCAAAGCCAGGTAAATATTATTTATACGTCTATAAATATGAGAATAAAAATGGTTCATACGTATTGAACATAAAATAAGTAAAAGGAACTTCAGATGAAGTTCCTTTAAATTTTTCTAATTTAGTATATGTGAATGATTTTTTAACTTTACTTCTATGCAATATTTCATATTGATGAAATGTTATTTATTTTTTCTGAGCTAGCTTATATTATATTCAATAAGTTTGATATAAAAACAGAAAGAGAGAGGGATAATAATGAGCAATAAGAAGTTAATTTTGAAATTATTCATATGTAGTACAATATTTATCACATTTGTATTTGCTTTACATGATAAGAGAGTAGTTGCAGCTAGCTCTGTTAATGAGCTTGAAAATTTGTCAAAATGGATGCAACCTATACCTGATAATATCCCGTTAGCACGAATTTCAATTCCAGGAACACACGATAGTGGGACGTTCAAGTTGCAAAATCCGATTAAGCAAGTATGGGGAATGACGCAAGAATATGATTTTCGCTATCAAATGGACCATGGAGCTCGCATTTTTGATATAAGAGGACGTTTAACAGATGATAATACGATAGTTCTTCATCATGGGCCATTATATCTTTACGTAACACTGCATGAATTCATAAATGAAGCGAAACAATTTTTAAAAGATAACCCGAGTGAAACAATTATTATGTCTTTAAAAAAAGAGTATGAGGATATGAAAGGGGCAGAAGATTCATTTAGTAGCACGTTTGAAAAAAAATATTTTGTTGATCCTATTTTTTTAAAAACAGAAGGAAATATAAAGCTTGGAGATGCTCGTGGGAAAATTGTACTACTAAAAAGATATAGTGGTAGTAATGAACCTGGAGGATATAATAATTTTTATTGGCCAGATAATGAGACGTTTACCACAACTGTAAACCAAAATGCAAATGTAACAGTACAAGATAAATATAAAGTGAGCTATGATGAGAAAGTAAAATCTATTAAAGATACGATGGATGAAACGATGAACAATAGCGAGGATTTAAATCATCTATATATTAATTTTACAAGCTTGTCTTCTGGTGGTACAGCATGGAATAGTCCATATTACTATGCCTCTTATATAAATCCTGAAATTGCAAACTATATAAAACAAAAGAATCCTTTGAGAGTGGGCTGGGTAATTCAAGACTACATAAATGAAAAGTGGTCACCATTATTGTATCAAGAAGTTATAAGAGCGAATAAGTCATTAATAAAAGAATAAAGATGATGAGAGTAAGAAGCGATAAAATATATCGCTTCTTTTTATTTTTAAAGTGGATGAGCAAAAAAACACGAAAGTGGTTGGTCCGCTTTTTGCAAACATCTATTATGATAAGAGAAGAAAGGTAGTATGTTATCAACGTTTTAAAGAGGAAGGTTTTTATGTAAGTTCTTTAATTAAAATAGATGGGTCTTAGAGAGGTGAAAAGACAATGAGTTTTGCAATTTCACTAGTCGTTATTATTGTAATTGTATCGCTATTTGGGACTGTACTAGTTGCAAGAAACGTGGAGGAGAATTACGGTAAGTCTACAAAAAGAAATGTGAAAAACTTATCTGCAATCTATATTCTTCTTCTTTTTGTTCTACTGGCCGGGGTAACATGGTATGCGGTAATGATTTAATAGTTTGTAAAAGAACTGAAATGAGAGTATGAAGTTGGAATTTCAGAAGCTATTGAGTAATCAGAAAGAGAACCATTTTGGATATATCCATTTACGGATAAGAAAATGTGACTAATTAATACTATTTTTACGGTGAATACTGTTAGTAAAAAATGAGGATAGTTCGTTTTGAAAGGAGGGAACTATATGGAATGGAAACCAAATCGTGCAGATAAGACACCTGTATATAAACAAATTGCAGATTATATTGAAAGAGGCATTTCTTCAGGCGAATTTCCTTCTGATAGTAAGTTACCTTCTGAGCGTATGTTAGCAAAGGAATTACAGGTGAACCGGAGTACAATAGTAGCTGCGTATGAAGAATTAAAATCACTTGGAGTAGTAGAACGACAAAAGGGAAGCGGAACACGGGTCAATACGGACATATGGGGTGTCTCACATAAACGAATACCGAACTGGGGTAGGTACGTGGAGGATGGATCGTTCTTACCTAACGTACCACTCGTTCAACAAATTCGAACGGAAACACAAAAAGATGATTTAATTAATTTAGCAAGCGGTGAACTGTCACCAGAATTAATTCCAAGTGATAGATTTCGAACAATTTTGTCGGAGAAAACATTTATGGAAAACCTCGGTTATGACCATCCACTTGGAAATGAGATGTTGAGAAAAACAATTGCAGCACATGTTCAGCAATATAAACAAATTGAAGCAGATTCAAGCTCTATTCTTATTACATCTGGAGCACAACAGGCGCTTAATCTTATCGTTCAATGTTTATTAAAACCTGGCGATGCGATTGCGATTGAAGATCCTTCGTATTGTTTTTCGCTTCCAATGTTTAAATCGGCCGGTTTAAACATATTTCATTTACCTGTTGATGAGCATGGAATGAATCCAGATGACTTAATCAATTTGCACAAAAAGCATCGCATTCGTATGGTGTTTTTGAATCCAGATTATCAGAATCCGACGGGTACTGTGCTTTCATTAGCGAGACGTAAAAAAATTTTAGAACTGTCTTCTGAGTTCGGTATACCAATTGTAGAAGATGATCCGTATAGTTTAATTTCTTTTAATGGAGAAGTGAACCCGACATTAAAATCAATGGACCAAAATGGAAATGTTCTTTATATAAGTTCACTATCAAAAATTGTTGCATCAGGATTACGTATTGGATGGATAATTGGTCCTACACGCGTAATTGAGCGTTTAGCAGATGCAAAGCAACAAGTTGATTTTGGCCATAGTGTATTTACGCAGTGGGTAGCAAATCAATTTTTAGAATCAAAGGATTTCCATACACATATTACGATACTTCGTGGACAATTGAAGCAAAGAAGAGATGAATTAATTGCAGAGCTTGAAGGAACATTGGGAGAACGAGTTGAATGTTTCGTGCCAGAGGGTGGAATACATGTATGGTGTAAAGTAACAGGAAAGTTTGATGAATATCACTTATTAGGTGAATCTATACGGAATGGTGTCGCATTTGTTCCGGGCAGTGTTTTAGGTTCGAAAAATGAATATATACGATTTACGTTTGGTAGAGCGAATATAGAACAAATTCAACTTGGAATTAAACGGTTTGCCGACACGCTAAATGAGATTTCATAATATGGATGTGTGATAGTGAAATGAGGGAAAGAAATGAAGTACGTGACGCTTTTACTTCAAGTAGGCGTGCTATATGTATTTAGCCTAGTGGGTACGTGGATTCAGGAAATATTCCATCTATCAATACCGGGGAATTTAATAGGGATGTTAATACTGTTCCTGCTCCTTTCCACTCGCGTTTTACCGTTAAAATGGTTTGAGTTAGGTTCGGAAAAGTTAATCGTATTTTTACCGTTATTTTTAATCCCTTCGACAACAGGGCTCATGGAATACGGGTCTTTTCTTTTCAGTAAGGGAAGTATTATATTCCTTTTAGTAGTTGCAAGCACTGTAGTAACTTTGATTGTTTCAGGGTATATAAGTCAATTATTAGTCACATCAAAAAAATAAAATCGACAAGGTGCACGATTCAAATGGTCTTAATTATTATTACTGTAGCAATTTATTTCTTGGCGACAAAGCTATATAAAAAATTTACGTTTGCATTTACGTTACCAGTGTTAACAGTTACGGCAATTATGATTTGTTTATTTTTGATTTTTGGTATTTCTCATCATGAGTATAGGGAAAATGGGGGAAACATTCTTTCAAGCTTATTGAGCCCTGCAATTGTAGCATTGGCCATACCTCTATTTAAAGAGCGAAAGATACTGATGAAAAATTTTTCATCGATACTAATCGGAGTAGTGATAGGTATAGTGGCTGTAACGAGCATGAATGTAGTGATTGGCGGAATTTTAAATATAGATAAGGAACTTATATTAACTACTTTACCACAGGTAGCGACAATGCCAATTGCCCTTTCAATAGCGGATCAAATTGGTGGTATTCCATCTATGACTTCTAGTTTTGTAGTTGTTGCAGGAATAACAGGTGCTATGATCGGACCAACAGTACTTAAGTTTTTCCGTATAACAAGTACGATTGGAAAAGGAGTTGGAATGGGCTGTGCATCACATATTATCGGTGTGAGTCGTTTAGTGAAAGAAGGCGAGAAAGAAGCGACTATCGGTTCGGTAACGATGATTGTAACTGGAATACTTATTAGTATACTAATACCGTATGGAACGAAATTTATTTTTTAAATGTAATGGAGATGATAACAATGACAACATGGTTTATAGTTACATTATTTGTTTTTGGAGCTATTAAAGTATTAGTTTCTAGCATGCCCACTTCTGTTGTAGAATCAATTATTAGTAGATTTGAATTGCATCAAAAGCTTGAGGCGGAAAATACTTCTATATCGATAGATGGAAAAAATATAGAGGGAGAAATGAAACTACAAGTTATTCATGAATTTAATGAGGCGTTGTTTTTAGATAAACATTATTTCCCGCCGCACGGAGAAGGGACACCAATAGTCATTGATACGAAGAAAGGGAGTAAAGAGATTAGATTTTCGCTATATAGCTATGAGGAACATGTTGATGTCATTAAGCAATATAAGAAGAAAGTCGTTGCCTATCGTTTACGCTCTAAAAGCCTTCAAACATTGACACCATTAGTAATAACGGAAGAGTATGCTTAAGAAGAGACCTATAATGGTCTCTTTATTTTTTTATCCAATTATATACGTTCCAAATAAAAGAATGAAAAATTATATAACCAAATAAAGAATATGTATGGTTCCAATTCGCACTATGTACAAATAAACCTAAACTTTCAGCAATCTGTTCAAAAAGGCTAGCACAAATACCGATTGAAATAATAAATGAAATTCTAGAAACTTTAGATAATTTTTTTGAAATGTGTATAAAGATAACTGTTAAAATCGGCAGTACGAACAATGTAAAAGCTATATTAACCGAAAATGTGGATGAGAAGGGCCTAGCCGGAAAGGAATATATTTGTTTATGAACAAAAAAGGCATCTAAGCAAGTTGCAATAATAGAAGAGAGAAAGATTGTAACTACTAATGCTAGAAACTCATTCTTCTTCTCGGAGGAGGACATTTTTCTTTGCGAGAATGGCGATTTCAATTTTTTCGAGTGTTTTGCAGTAGTCTTCTGTAATTTGTCCATTTATATTTTCCTCCTTATCAACTAAGTAATTTACAACTTGCCAATCGGTAAACCAATCTTCACTGTCAACTTCTTCATGCTTCATATCTCGCCATGCATAGATGAGTGCAGGGCTGTATATACGATAAGCGCCATTTCGTAACTGGCATTTTTTAATTCGGCGCTTATAAAACTCACGGGAAAAAGATTCATTTACACTTGAAAATAAATGGGGCCAGTAATCTTTCCTAGATCCTGTATGTGGATGGTGTTGAGCCCAGCTTATTATTTGAGATAAAACATGTGTATCTCGAAATAATAATGAGTACAATCTTTTTCCAATTAATATCCGTTCATGTAAGGAAGTGAAATGTTTCATTGTATTACCAAATAGTAATACTTTTTGTTTCTTATCATTTTCGTAGAATGGGAAAAGGATATGATTAAACTGAAAGAAATCAAAGAGTTTAAATCCAATACTATTTAGTACAGTCTTTTTAAATTGTACATTTTGAATTACTCTTTTTTCTAAGTAGTTTTGTTCATTAATAATAGTTGCAATTGCTAAAGTTTTTTTGTTACCTGTTTTCCAAAAATGGTTCCACATCGTTTCCATAAATGTAGAAACATTTAGGTGAGGGAGAAGGTGAAATAACTTTTGTGATCTCTTTACACTTTGTTCGTAAAGTAAAAATTGAGGGTATACATCTTGGAAAATAAGCCAATTCCCTCTTTCTAAAAAAGAAAAAAATATGAATTGATCTTTCTCTGATAAAATTCTCGTATATAAATCGCCCTTTAAATCAGTCATATTCCAACCGCCGTTACGTGATACCATATGCCCAAGCAGTGCCCAATGTATTTCTGGATATTGAATGTAAAATTGGTAGTATGCGCGTGTTCTTGTAACATTATTTTTATTTAGTTGTTCTGTTTGTATTTTTATTTTGTTGATGATGAGTTGTTCTTCTTTCGTTAATTTATACATGGTGTCAGAAGGAATAAGTTTGCTTTTTTGTTTCAATTCATTTTTTACGTCGAATAGGGAGAGAGGCAGTGCTTTGGAAGGTCCGTTATATGTATGATTTGAATTGCTTCGGTCCATTCCGTTACCTCCCTTTTTTATAAATTTAAACATGATTATTGGCTATGAATCATTCTATTTATTTTATTACGAGTATAAGAAATAAATGAGCGGTGTTTTTTTACAAGGAATTTATTTATCATGCAAACAGTATAAAAAATCTTACTGTTGTGAGATGAAATGAAAAACAGAAACTACGTTTAATAGTTTCTGTTTTTTTATTTTGTCAATTAAATGTAACAAACGACGATTATGATTTGAATCAATTGAAAATAATTCAATAAATATTATTTAAATTGAGATGTTTCGTAGGAGGAAGAAGAATGTTAAATAAAATAATTTTAATTACTGGTGGTACAGGTTCGTGGGGGCATGAACTTATAAAACAACTATTAGAAAAATCACCGAAAGAAATTAGAATTTTTTCAAGAAATGAAACGGTTCAGTTTGAAATGCAGCAACAGTTTATAAATGATGATAGGTTAAAATTTATTATTGGAGATATTCGTGATAAAGATCAACTAGTCTATGCTTGCCAAGGTGTACATTATGTGTTCCATCTTGCAGCTTTAAAACATGTTCCAGTATGTGAGTATTATCCTTATGAAGCTATAAAAACCAATATACATGGTACGCAAAATGTAATTGAAGCCTCTATACAGATGCAAGTTGAAAAAGTTATATATGTTTCAACGGATAAAGCAGCTGATCCATCAAATACGTATGGGATGACAAAAGCAATTGGTGAAAAATTAATGGTTCATGCGAATATACAAACGAAGAAAACAAAATTCATTTGTGTTCGTGGTGGAAATGTTTTAGGAACGAGTGGAAGTGTAGTACCACTTTTTAAACAACAAATTAAAAAATCTTCACAAGTAGGGATTACCGATGCGAATATGACTAGATTTTTCTTAACAGTTGAAGATGCTGTTGGGTTGTTATTTAAAGCCGTATCTCAAGGTAGAGGCGGGGAAATCTTTGTTATGAAAATGCCGGCATGTAAAATAACAGATTTAGCAGAAGTATTAATTGAAGATTCCGGAAAAGAAAATGTTAAGGTAAAAGAGGTAGGGATAAGACCGGGTGAAAAATTAAGTGAAATGCTTCTATCTGAGGTAGAGAGTAAAACAAGTATAAGTTTTGATCAAAATTATTTTGTGGTACTACCGACTATTCCTATACAAGGACTTCAACAATATTATTCAAGCTATCCTCTAGTGGATGTGAAGAGTTTTAGTTCTCAACAAGATTTACTTGCAAAACATGAGGTGAAACAAATGCTATTAAAAGGAGGGTTTTTGCGATGAAAAAAAATGCGAGCCTTTTAATAACTGGTGCAAATGGTTTCACAGGACGCCATGCTTGCCACTATTTTTTACAGCAGGGCTTTCATGTAATTCCTATGTTTCAAAATCGTGCATATGGAGAAAAAATTAGAAATGGTATTACTTGTAATTTAACTAATAAGAGCGAAGTAATGAAGGTAATGAAACAAATAAAGCCAGACTACGTATTGCATTTAGCAGGAAGGAATTCGGTTATAGAATCTTGGACAGCTGCCCTTGAATATATAGAGGTTAATGTAATAGGAACATTATATTTATTAGAAGCAATTAAGCAAGAAGCCTCGCATTGTAGAACATTAGTTATAGGATCTGCTTTGCAAGCAGATAGTATGAACGAAATAAAAATTTCAAATCCATATAGTTTAAGTAAAACGATGCAAGTTATTATTGCAGAGGCTTGGGGAGGATTAATGGATTCAAATATTATCATTGCAAAGCCCTCAAACTTAATTGGTCCAGGGGAATCGAATGGCATTTGTTCGATTCTCGCAAAGAAAATGATAGATATAGAATCAGGTAGAAGTAAAGCCATTATTGAAGTAAACAGTTTGAAAGATAGTAGAGATTTTCTAGATGTACGTGATGCGATTAAAGCGTATCATGTGTTATTACGAGATGGAATAAATGGAAAACAATATAATATCGGATCAGGAGTAAAACGATCTTTGTTAAATGTACTAGAACAATATAAAGAATTAACACAGCTAAATTTTTTTATAGAGGAAACAGAGAAAAGTGGGAGCGACTCAAATGAGAGTTTAGCAATAGAGGAAATAAAAAGGTTAGGTTGGATCCCAGAAATTGAATTTCATCAATCATTAAAAGATGTACTTGAGTATGCGAAGTGTAGTGACATCTGCATGCAATGAAAAACAAAAAAGGGTGTAAGAAATATATGAATGATTATGAAATAATAGATAATCAAAATACGCTATTTCTTTCAATTGTTGATGCGTTGGATTGGAGAGATGAAGAAGCGCATGTATTGCGTCTTTATGAGGCAATACATAAATATCAAGCGTATGTAGAAGAAAAAAGGGTTAATCAAATAAAGTCAGCATTAGAGACGGAAACTAGATATGTGATTCAAATCTTTGCTCAATACGAGTGTAGTGAGTATGGAAATGATTTTTATGAACTCATTAAAGATCTTTTACAAGATATAGAGGTGGAGTTAAAGATTTATATAAAAAATAATAATTTTATTTACATTTAAAAGGTAAATATAAAGCTAGATTTTTAATAATAAAGGTGGGTATAAGTTATGAGCAAAACGATTCTTTTTACTGGGGGCGGTACAGCCGGACACGTTATGATTAATATTGTATTAATTCCTAAATTTATAGAGAAAGGCTGGAGAGTCGAGTATATTGGATCCAAAAATGGAATTGAAAAATCATTAGTGCAAAATGTTAAATACAATAGTGTTTCAACGGGCAAGCTTAGGAGATATTGGGATTGGGAAAATTTTAAAGATCCTTTTAAAATTATACGAGGTTGTTTACAAAGTTATAAATTAATTAAGAAAACAAAGCCTGACGTTATCTTTTCAGCAGGAGGATTTGTTTCAGTTCCTGTAGCTATAGGAGCATGGTTAAATCGTGTGCCTATAATTATACGTGAACCAGATAGCACATTAGGACTTGCCAATAAAATAGCATTACCTTTTGCTACAAAGCTATGCACAACATTTCCTCAGACAGGAGAAAATGTAAGTAATGAGAAGAAGGTTTATGTAGGACCAATTGTAAGGGAAGAAATTGAGAAGGGTAACGTATTACGAGGAAGAAGATATTGTGAATTTCAGCAAGATAAACCAGTATTATTAATTATGGGTGGGAGTCAAGGTGCTAAGTGGATAAATGATATGGTAAGGGAATGTTTAGATACAATACTATTAAACTTTAATATTATTCATATATGTGGTAAAGGGAAGGTAGACCCATCTATTGGCATGGAGGGGTATATGCAATTTGAATATATAGGCGACGAGTTGCCGCATATACTAAATATGGCAAGTGTTGTAGTTTCCAGAGCGGGTTCTACTGCTATTTCTGAATTGTTATTTTTGAAGAAACCGATGTTGCTTATCCCGTTAACTAACAGTTCCAGCAGGGGAGATCAAGTTTTAAATGCTGAATATTTTTCACGGCAAGGATATGCGGAAGTTATACTCCAAGACAGAGTAAGTACGAATACATTTATACATGCAGTAAATAAGTTGTATACAAATAAGGAGAAATATATTCAAAACATGAATGGATATAAGAAAACAAATGATGAGGGAATTCATCAAATAATAGATATAATAAATGAAGTGGTGGAGTAATAGAAATGTAAATAGAAAAACAAAAGGAAAGAAGGTATCTTCTTTCCTTTTTACTATATTTGTTCAAATTCATTATTATTTATTCTAATTAGTTATGTACTATCGGTGAATGCCGTTTTCTAATAGCTCAGTAAATGCATGAATATGAATAGGTTTACTGTAATAATAACCTTGAATAAACTGACATTTATTTTTTTGAAGGAAATTTACGTGCTCTTTCGTTTCTACACCTTCAGCAATGACAGACATTCCTAATGTATTTGCTAATGTGATGATCGTTTTAATAATTTCCATTCCATCATCACATGTTTCAGACATTGTAATAAATTCTCTCGGGATTTTTAACGTATCAATTGGATACAAAGGTAAGTAGGCTAGCGAAGAATAACCTGTACCAAAATCGTCGATAGAAATGTGAATCCCTAAACTTTTTAGTGTACGCAGTTTTATCAATGTTTCTCGCTCATCCATCATTGCAATTCGCTCTGTTAATTCAAGATCAAGAGAGCTTGCTGGTAAACCTGTATTTGTTAAAGTAGAAGAAATAGATTTTACAAAATCTTCTTGTTCAAATTCTTTAGCAGATAAATTTACACCTATTTTTAAATGTGAATATCCGAGTGCGTGCCAACGTTTCATTTGCTTGCAAGCCTGCTCTAATGTCCATTTTCCTATTGAAATAATTTGTAGTGTTTCTTCTGCAATCGGAATAAACTCGTATGGAGAAATAATACCTAATTCAGGATGATTCCACCTAATTAAAGCTTCTGCACCGATAATTTTATTAGATTCACTATCAACTTGAGGTTGATACAAAAGGAACAATTCTTCATTTTGTAGTGCGTTTGGTAAATCTTTTTCTAATCGTAATCGTCTTTCAATTTTTTTAGCGATTACATCGTCATAAATAGAGACAGAGTTAAGCTCTTTTGCTTTTGCATCATACATTGCAACATTAGCGTTTTTCAGAAGTGTAGCGGTATCGATTCCGGAATGTGGATAAATAGCGATGCCGATACTCAGTGATAAAGTTAATTTATGCTCATGTATGATAAATGACTTTTTCATGCATTCAAATAATTGGTTACATAATTGGAATAAGTAATCTTCGTCAGTATAGTTTTCAATTATAATTGTAAATTCATCGCCACCGATTCTTGAAAGATGAGTATGTGATGGAAGACATGATTGGAATCGCTTTGCTACTTCTTCTAATATGTAATCTCCTGATGAATGTCCAAGTGTATCGTTAATTGCTTTAAAGCGATCTAAATCTAAATATAATAATGCAAACTCGCTTTCTGTTATTTTAGCATTTTTTATAACTCTCTTTAATTTCTTATGGAAAAAGGCACGGTTCCCAATTTTCGTTACAGTGTCATGGAATGCTAAATATTTTATTTCTTCTTGCTGTTTTTTTAGTGCAGTAATATCTTTCACCATAATATAGCTTCCTGAAATTTGTCCGTCTATTATAATAGGAATGATTGTAACGTATAAAAAATAAGTAAAGCCATCTTTATATTGAGAACTAAGTTGTAAGAATGCCGATTCTTGTTGTTTCACTTTTTCTAATGCCAATGCTAGCTTATGCTTATCTTCATCTAAAATGATCGAAAAACAAGTTTCACCTAGTAAC
Organism: Bacillus sp. XB1; assembly: GCF_053557995.1. Classification (NCBI taxonomy): domain Bacteria; kingdom Bacillati; phylum Bacillota; class Bacilli; order Caryophanales; family Bacillaceae; genus Bacillus; species Bacillus sp. XB1. Next base: position 1,077,923 of record NZ_JBNRIL010000002.1, read on the forward strand.
TCATCCGTTGGTGCCCCAAGTAGTACACTCCCAGCCTTATTTACATTTAAGAATATTCCATTTAAATCAATGGTGAAGATAGGGTCAGGATGATATTCATATAATGATTTAAACTTTTGCTGTTTTTGAGAAAGAGCCTCTGATTTATGAACTAAATCAGACGTCCGTAAAGTAACTTTTTCTTCTAGTTGGGCATTAAATGCCTGCAAACGTTTTGTTAAGGAATTGTTTTGCATACGTACGATAGAATGACGAATGAGTACGAAAATAAAAGTAATACAATTTCCTGTAATGAGAGTTGAAGAGGATGTTTGTTCTTTTAATGTAAACACGATTAGTATTGCAACAGCAAGATAGGGAAATACAACTAAAGCTTTTTTTCCTATTATAGGGTTTACAAGGAAATAATTTTTATGGCTATTATGATCTTCTGAAATAGAGCCAGCTATTGCAATAAGTAATATAGGTATTCTATATAAAAGACGTAATAATATTATAGTTTCAGTTGATAAGTGGTTATTTAAGTAAAAATAAATATAGTTAAAAGTTGCAGAACTTATTAATACAAAAATAAAGATATAAATTTTCCGTTTGGAATTAAAAATTGTTGGACGGAAAAAGAGACTAACACCTAGCAGTAGAAATAATAAATCTGCAATTGGGTATAAAAATGAAAGGAAAACATCTCCTAGTGAAAGAGCGAATATATTTAAATTTGGTTGATTAAATAAATACCATTCTAATGTGAATATGGAAGTAAGCACTATGCATATATCACAAATAAAGAACGCTTTTTCCCATTTATTGCATTCCTTTAAGATTTTATAGCAGAAAGCGATAAGACAGAAAAATAGAAAAAACATGTAAAATACATCAGAAACCGTAAAACGATGTATTGGAATTTCGAAGAAGCTATCTTGATATGTATATACTATTTTTCCTAATAAAAAACTACCAATTGCTATTGTAATACATATCCAAAACGGATTTGAACTGACTTTCTTAGAATATATAGAGTAAATCAGTGATACAAATGTAATGGCTTCAACGACAAGTGAAGCGAAGCGTACATCTGAATTTGAAAAATGAGTAGGGAACAGATAGAAAAACATAAAATAGATTGAATAGCATATCAATGTTCCGATTAATATACATAATTGTAAATTTTTATTTAATTTCAATGAAATCACCTTCTTTAATTATGCACTATGTTCGTTATATCTATACATAATAATATTATTTAAGAATTGTATCAGATTTCCTTATAAAAATCATGTTTATAAGAAAGTGTTAAAGAGTGTAAGTATTCTTAAGGTTGAAAAAATATTGCGGTTGATAGTATAGACTGTATCAAGACTTTAAATAGAAATTGTATATTTAGTCATCCTTTGAATTGTAAAGTTTTTTTAGTGATTTGTAAGTGGAGATGCAAAATTGCATATAAAATGATGTGTATCTTTTTTTGGTGAGATTTTTATTTTTAATCTGAAAATTAACATTTGTGAAAATGTTGAGAAAGGATATAAAATAAGAACGTGTATTCTTACAGAGTGGAATAGTATTGCCACTAAATAGGGAGGCTTTTTTATGATATATCGAATTAAAGATGCAGAAATATACTATGAAATTGTGGGAGAGGGTAAACCGGTCATTATCATACATGGCTGCTCCCCTGACCATAGGTTAATGATGAAATGTATGGAATCAGTATTTCAGAAGTATGAAGGTTATAAGCGAATATATATTGATTTACCTGGAATGGGAAAATCGAATGCTCCAAATTGGATAAATAGTTCAGATCGTATAGTAGAAGTGCTTATCACATTTATTGAGGAAATCATTTCTACTGAAAAATTTTTATTGGTAGGAGAATCATATGGAGGCTATTTAGCCAAAGGTATACTTGCAAAGATGTTTGAGAGAGTTAGCGGATTACTATTAGTATGTCCTGTTGTTGTAGCGGAGCCAGAAAAAAGGATTCTTCCAGATAAACAGGTAATTGTACAAGATGAGGAATTTTTAAATACGCTCACTTCCACAGAAAGAGAGGAATTTTGTGAGTTAGCTGTAATAGCAAATGAATATACATATAAGCGATTTAAAGAAGAAATTAAGCCTGGGTTAGATGTTGCTAATGATGAATTTATTGAAAGGTTGCAAAAGAATTACTCTCTTACTATGGATTTTCAGCGTGAAAAATATGAAAATCCCGTTCTTTTACTGACTGGAAGACAAGATATATCAGTAGGTTATCAAAATATTATAGAAATTATTGAAGAATATCCAAGGGCAACATTAGCAGTGTTAGATATGGCAGGGCATAATTTGCAAATTGAGCAGCCTGGATTATTTGAGAGTTTAGTAGGAGAATGGATTAGACGAACAAATCAGCACAGTTTATAAAGTATTTTAGTATTACGCCTAAGTGTTGAAATGGGATAAATGAACGTGATTTATTAACTTATCTCGCTATTTGCCGGGCAGTAAGACCCCCACCTCAAAATTTAGCGGAAGCAAAGAAATTAGGTGGGGGCGGGCTGCCTGTAAAAGCCCGATTAGTGAGGGCTAATTAAAGTTTCACTTTATAAAAAATTTTAAGGAGAAATTATGAGCACATATATTTATATGGTTAGACATGGTGAATCACCAAAACTAGAAGGAAATGAAAGAATGCGCGGGTTAACTGAGAGGGGACATATGGATGCCCGTAGAGTAACTGACATGTTAAAAGCGGAGAGGATTGATACTTTTATTTCAAGTCCTTATAATCGGGCTATGCTAACGATAGAGGAGTCAGCTAATTTCCATGAAAAAGAAATAGTAGTATATGAAAATCTTAAAGAGTGTATGTTTTCAAGTGAGGATCAGGTTATATCAGACAAAGAGGTGTATCCACTTGTACAGAAGATGTTCTCTAATCCGGACTTTGCACGAACGGAAGGAGAGTCATATGCAGATTGCCAGAGAAGAGTAGTGAAAGTATTAAAAGAAATCTTATTGGATTTTCAAGGACGCAAAATTGTAATTGGTACACATGGGCTTGTCATGACATTAATGATAAATTATTTTGATAAACAATATGGTTTTGAATTTTTAATGAATACGTCAAAACCGGATATATATAAGATAGAGTTTAAAGAAGAACAATTAATGAATGTGGAGAGATTATGGAAAGAGGAATAAAATTAGTTACATGGATTTTGTTGTAAAAGTTACTTTATAGCAAAATCTTTTTTTTGAATAGAAAGTATCTTTATCAACTATTTTTAGAATGTTGAATCAATAAGTAATTATTCAGTATTTGAATAAAGTATGAGGAAATTGGTTTAGGGAAACAATTTTAAATGTGTCAAAACTCTAAACGTTGGATTTATATTCAATATGAGAAAAAGATGTAGAATTTTGTCTTACAGTCCCCGTTTACTTTTCATTTCATTACATATAGGCTTTGTGGTGTAAGGGGGACATTGCCTTTACACAAAATCTATAAGGAGGTCATTGTAATGAAACAGATTAAAAAGTTTGCGGGAGTTGCTTTAGCGGGGACGATTGGATTAAGTGGACTACTGTTTTTAGAACCAAGTGTAAGCGTTGCGGAAGCACAGCAAGTGAGAGTGGAAAATTTCAATACAATTGATGTAACGATGAATCTAAATGAATTGTATGTATTAAGTGGCAGAAGTATTGATATTCTTTCTGGAGATAAAGAAGCAATTCAGTTAAATAAATACACAATTAGTTTTAATAAATCTGGGAAGTATGTGATTAAAGTAAATGGCTGTATTTATGATGATGTATATACTTTTATTGTAAATGAGTAGTATATATTCTTAAATTGCGAGATAAAAACAGAAACACCCTATTTGCGATGAGAGTCGTAAATAGGGTGAATTTATTTGTATTAAGCTGTACTTTAAATATGTTCACTAATTTTCTTTTTGTTATGTAAAATATGTAAAAGTGTTAACAATGTAAATGAAATATACATCTTCACATTCAAAAAAGTTAAAATATTTCGTTTTAAGGATTATAATGGAGGGAGAAACATAAAAGGGAGTGAATGAACTTGAAACAAGAACTTATTGAAAGATTTACGAGATATGTAAAAATTGATACGCAATCAAATGAAGAAAGCCATACAGTACCAACAACACCAGGACAAATTGAGTTTGGTAAGTTATTAGTGGAAGAGCTAAAAGAAATTGGTTTAACAGAAGTAACGATGGATGATAATGGTTATGTAATGGCAACACTTCCAGCTAATACGGACAAGGATGTTCCTGTAATTGGATTTTTAGCCCATTTAGATACAGCAACAGACTTTACAGGGAAAAACGTCAAACCACAAATTCATGAAAATTTTGATGGTAATGCAATTACGTTAAATGAAGAGCTAAATGTTGTGTTAACACCAGAGCAGTTCCCGGAATTACCATCATATAAAGGACATACCATTATTACAACTGATGGTACAACACTTCTAGGAGCAGATGATAAAGCTGGTCTTACAGAAATTATGGTTGCAATGAACCATTTAATACATAATCCGCAAATTAAGCACGGGAAAATAAGAGTAGCATTTACACCGGATGAAGAAATTGGTCGTGGGCCAGCGCATTTTGATGTAGAAGCGTTTGGTGCATCATTCGCTTATACGATGGATGGAGGTCCATTAGGTGGTTTAGAGTATGAAAGTTTTAATGCTGCAGGTGCTAAGTTAACGTTTAACGGAACGAATACACATCCTGGAACAGCGAAAAATAAAATGCGCAATGCTACTAAACTGGCTATGGAGTTTAACGGGTATTTACCAGTAGAAGAGGCGCCAGAATATACAGAAGGCTATGAAGGATTCTATCATTTACTTTCTTTAAATGGTGATGTTGAGCAAAGTAAAGCGTATTATATTATTCGAGACTTTGATCGTGAAAATTTTGAGGCACGTAAAAATAACGTTAAAAATATTGTGAAGACTATGCAAGAAAAATATGGCGAAGATGCAGTCGTTTTAGAAATGAATGATCAATACTATAACATGCTTGAAAAAATTGAACCGGTAAGAGAAATTGTTGATATTGCATATGAAGCAATGAAAAGTTTAGACATTGAACCAAATATTCATCCGATTCGTGGAGGCACAGATGGATCACAATTATCATATATGGGATTACCGACGCCGAATATTTTCACTGGTGGTGAAAACTATCACGGTAAATTTGAGTATGTTTCGGTAGATACTATGGAAAAAGCTGTTCAAGTTATTGTGGAAATTGCAAGACGTTTTGAGGAGCAAGCTTAAAAAAGAACCAAGTAGTACGAATGTGCTACTTGGTTCTTTTAATATAGTACTCGCCACAAATAAAAAGTCGCATAAGACTCCCAATTAGCCCAGTTTGCCGCGAAATCTTTTATTTCATTTTTAGTCGGTTTATTTTTGGAACCTGTTATAAATTTAATTGCATTATGCAGACCAACATCATCAATTGGAAAAGCTGAAGGAAATCTTAAACAACGCATTAAAACATAGTTGGCAGTCCATGGCCCTATACCATGGATAGCAGTTAATTGTTTCTCAGCAACCTTTACATCTTGTGTTTGCAGTAAATCCTCTTTTGATAGTTTTCTCTCTGTAATAAGCTTCGCAATACCGATTAAATATTCACATTTTCTAGTCGTCATTTTTAATTGTTGGAGATCTTCTACATGTAGATTTGCAATTGTTTCAGGTGATGGGAATATCCAATGCTTTCTACCGTCCCGTTCTACATAACTGCCAAATTGCTCAACTAATCTTCTTTTTAGCGTATAAGCATATGTTAAGTTAATTTGTTGACCGATAATTCCCCAGGAAAGTGCCTCAAATAAGTCTGGAATACCTAAAGTACGAAGGCCATAATATTGTTCAATTGGTCCTTGAAGGAGTAAATCATGTTTAGCTAATGTATAAAAGGGAGCTAAATCAGTAGTTAAATCAAACCATTCTTTTACATAGTTAGCTACAGCTTCACGTATCGATTTTTCAGATGTATATGATTCTTCTAAACAATGTATTTGAATATTGCCATCTATATTCACACTAATTTCAACTAAAGGATTTACATCTTGAACAGGGATAACTTTATAAATTTTGTTATCTTCAATATGAAACATACATTCATTGTTAGAACGTGATAGATAACGTAAATTTTCTTGGAAACAAAATTCTTTTGGAACTGCTATAGATAATGCGCTATTATATTCTGCTGTCATATGAATTCCACCTGTAACTTTTCTAATGTAAGCAATTTTTTCTTCATTTCTAATCCACCCCTAAATCCGGTTAGTTTTCCATTCTTCCCAATAACACGGTGACAAGGAATAGTAATAAGGAGAGGGTTAGCAGCAATAGCAGAAGCAACGGCGCGCACAGCTTTAGGTTTTTGAATTCTTTCAGCAATTTCTGTATAAGAATATGTCTTTCCATAAGGAATTTCACGTACCGTATTCCAAACAGATAATTGAAAATTAGTTCCATAAGCATCGATAGGAAATGTAAAAGTTTCTCGCTTGTTTTCTAAATACTCGATAACTTCTTGCGTATATATTTGCAAGTAATCTGGACTATGAATCAATATATGTTGGGGCAGTTTTTTGCTAGCCCATATATTTAATTCTTCAAAATTTTCGTCTTGTGATCCAATGAAACATAGTCCATTTTCAGTTGCAGCAATATGAAATCGCCAATTTTTATGTGTAAGTAGCGTCCAATATATATAATTATTTTTGTAGGAATTCATTATCGTATCCCTCTTTCATTTCGTTCTTTTTTCGATATTCAGTAGGAGTAAATCCGGTTTTCTTTTTAAATAAAGTTGCGAAATACTCTGGGTTTTCTATCCCGACAGCAGTACTAATTTCTTTAATAGATTGATTTGTGTGTAAAAGGTATTTGGTTGCTTTAAGAACCCTGAATTGTTGTATATATTCTATAGGAGTTAGCCCTATTATTCTTTTGAAAGTACGCTGTAAATGAAAAGGGCTACCGTGACACATTTCTGCAAGCATGTCGAGAGTTAAGGATTCGTTATAATGCTTTTCGATATAGTCTTTAATTTGTTCTACCCACTCTTCATTAGGTAAAGTGATCCCATTTGGCTTACAACGTTTGCACGGGCGAAAGTTTTCGCTTAATGCTTGCTCTGCATGATGAAAAATTCGTACATTGTTTCTATTCGGTATTCTTGATTTGCATGATGGCCTGCAAAAAATTCCAGTTGATTTCACAGCATAAAAGAATTTGCTATCATAGGAAGAATCATTATGAATAATTGCTTGCCAATACTCATTTGTTAATATAACTCCTTCATTGTGCAAAGAACATCACCTCTGAAATTAGTATAACCTGAATAAAGTGCGTATGTATGTATTCATAAATGTAAGAGCAAGATTACAAAGGTGAAAATATCGGATGGCGTTTAGATTATTTTGTTGTTTCGGAAAGAATGAAAGACCAAATAACAGAAGCAAAAATTAATAGTGAAGTGATGGGATCAGACCATTGTCCAGTTGAATTACATATAAATTTCTAAAAAAAGAAGTATCTCCCTAATATTAGGGAGATACTTCTTTTTTTAATTCAGTTTGTTAAAATTTTTCAAATCATTCTTGAAATAATTTCATATTAAATATATACTTAGTAACGATAATCATTATCAGTGAAAATGATTATCAAGTGATGAAGACGTAAAAGAATTATAGTCTAGGGGAAGTGAACGTGAATGAGTTCTGGATAAAATTATTAATCTAATGAAATATATATATGGAATAAGATTCATATAGTTAAATTCTATTGAGAATATAGTTTGAAAATTTGAGAGGAGACATATAAAGATGAACAAGAAATTATTTACTTTAGGGATGGTTACCGTTTTAAGTGTAGGTTTAGCGGCATGTAATAGTGCGGATAAAACTTCAGGCGAGCAAAAACAACAGACAAAAGCTACGGAAACGAAAAAAGATGAAAAACGAAAAATTACATATTTAGGTAAAGAATATACAGTGCCAGCAAAAGTAGATAAAATTGCGACAGCTAGTTTAGAGTCAATGGAAGATGCGGCAGTACTTGGAATTAAACCAGTTGGTGCCATTACTGTAGGTGGTAAACTACCAAAATACCTGGAAAAAGAGTTAGAAGGTGCGAAATCTGTTGGTGAGAAAATGCAACCCAATTTCGAAACATTACTACAATTAAAACCAGATGTGATTACATCAAGTACGAAATTCCCAGCAGAAACAGCTGAAAAGTTTACGAAAGTAGCTCCTACATTCCCGGTATCACACGTTTCAACAAATTGGGAAGATAACTTAAAGTTAATGGGAGAATTAACTGGTAAAAAAGATAAAGCAGAAAAAATTATTAAAGACTACAATTCAGACGCTGAAAAAGCAAAAGCAAAACTAGGAGATAAGTTAAAAGATAAAAAAGTACTTGTCATTAGACTAAGAGCAAACGAATTATTCCTATATCCAGAAGGAGTATACTTCAACCCTGTAATTTATAAAGATCTTGGACTAACTGCTCCAGAACAATTGAAAACTGTAAAAGCACAAGAGAAAATTTCATTTGAAAAACTTGCTGAACTTAACCCAGATTATATTTTCTTACAATATGAGGCAAGTGAAAATAAAAATCCAAAAGTGTTAGAAGAAATTGAAAGTAATCCAATTTGGCAAAGTATGAATGCTGCGAAGGAAAAGAAAGTATTTGTAAACGTTGTAGATCCAATGGCGCAAGGTGGTACTGCTTGGAGTAAAACTGCCTTCTTAAAAGAAGCAGTGAAAAATTTATCTAAATAATACAATAAGTAAGGTGCGTTGAATGATATGCAGAAAACAAATGCAGTACCAGTAACTATATTATGTATAGCACCCATACTCATCTTATTTACAGTTATACTTTCGATTTTGTATGGGGCGAAAAGTATTGACGCTGAAACAGTGTGGAACGCATTATTTCATTTTGATTCAAGCGATGTAAATCATAATATTATTATTACTTCACGTTTACCAAGAGTAGTTGCAGCTCTTTTAGTCGGAGCATTTCTAGCCATATCAGGAGCACTTATGCAGGGGATGACAAGAAACTATCTTGCATCCCCTTCTATTATGGGTGTGACGGATGGTGCTGCCTTTGTTATTACACTTTGTATGATTTTTCTTCCGGGAATGTCATCAATTGGTATGGTGGTATGTTCAATGATTGGTTCTGCACTCGGAGCCGGTATCGTGTTTGGTTTTGGTTCGCTCCTTCAAAATGGCTTATCACCAGTTAGGTTAGCGATTATAGGAACAGTTATTGGAACATTTTTAAGCAGTGTATCGGCTGCAATGGCTTCGTATTTCCAAATTTCTCAAAATGTTAGTTTTTGGTTTAATGCAAAGTTAGATCAAGTAGATCCTAATATAATTAAAATCACGATACCGTTTGGGATAATTGGAATAATTTTAGCATTGTTAATATCAAAATCTATTACCATTCTTTCATTAGGCGAAGAGGTTTCTATTAATTTAGGACAGCGTACAAAACTAGTTAAAGCGATGGCAATTTTATCGGTAATTTTTTTAACAGGAACAGCAGTTGCTTTAGTGGGGAAAGTTGGTTTTGTAGGTTTAATTATTCCGCACATTACCCGCTTTATAATTGGGGTAGATTATAAGTGGATTTTGCCATGTGCAGGTGTTATTGGTGGCGTTTTCTTAGCGTTATGTGACGTTTTGAGTAGATTTGTAAACTATCCATTTGAAACACCTATTGGAGTCGTTACCTCCTTAATTGGAATTCCTTTCTTCCTTTATTTAATCCGTACTAGAGGAGGAGAGAGACATGCTTAAAAGTTCAAGTCAACGTTTCGGAATGACGATGGGGATTATTATATTTTTCATACTATGTGCTATCTATATTAGTTTAACAAATGGTACGTTCGACATTACGATTACAGATGTATTTAAAACACTTTTTAGAATTGATCCAGTACCAGAACATGATTTAGTTATTTTTGAGTTTCGTCTTCCGCGTATCGTAATTGCTGGATTAGTAGGATTAGGCCTTGGTGTTGCAGGTGCTGTTATTCAAGGGATTACGAGAAATGGATTGGCGGACCCAGGTATTTTAGGAGTAAATGCCGGAGCGGGAACAGCGATTGTCATTTTTATGTTTTTCTTTCAAGGACAATTAAAAAGCACAGACTGGGTTTCTATTATGATGATGCCAATGTTTGGTTTAGTAGGTGGATTAGGTGCAGCTATCATCATTTATCTGTTTTCTTGGAAAAACGGTAAATTAGATTCGCAGCGACTTTTATTAACAGGGATTGCAATTGGATCGGGATTTGGAGCTTTTTCTATGTACTTATCACTCAAAATGAAGTCAACTGATTTCGAGATGGCTGCAGTGTGGGTGTCTGGAAGCATATATAGTGCGAACTGGAAGTATATTGTGGCTATGTTACCATGGCTTATTATCTTAATTCCACTTATACAAAAGAAAGCTTATTTATTAGATTTATTCCAATTGGAAGAAACAAGTATTACAAGTTTAGGTGTTTCAGTAGAAAGAGAGAAATCGATTTTATTATTAAGCAGTATCGGGCTTGTGAGTGCATGTGTTGCTGTTTCAGGGAGTATCGGTTTTATTGGCTTAATGGCACCGCATATAGCGAAAAGACTTGTCGGTATTCAACATAAGTATATAATTCCTACGTGCGGCGTAATCGGAATGTTTCTTGTAATTGCCTCAGACTTTATTGCAAAAACAGTTTTCACACCTGTAGAGTTACCAGTTGGAATCGTTATTTCTATTGTCGGTGTACCGTATTTCTTATATTTACTTTATAAGGCGAAAGCGTAAGAGGAGGAATAAAAGTGAGTATTTTAAGTGCAAAAAATTTAGAAACAAGTTATGAAAAGCTTACAGTGTTTCGCGATTTAAATGTGGAAATACAAGAAGGAAAAGTAACGACAATTATAGGTCCAAACGGTTGCGGTAAATCGACATTGTTAAAAACAATGGGAAGAATTTTAAAACAAAAAAGCGGAAAAGTATATTTGCAAGGGCAAGATTTACATACAATTTCAACGAAAGAAATTGCGAAGCAGTTAGCTTTACTCCCGCAAACTCCAATTGCACCAGGTGAACTTAAAGTGGAAGAATTAATTTCTTATGGACGCTATCCACATCGAAATAACGTAAATAAGTTAACGACAAAAGATAAAGAAATGATTGATTGGGCATTAAATATAACGAAAACTTCTGAATTTCGAACGAGACAAATTGCAAATTTATCAGGTGGTCAAAGACAAAAGGTATGGCTAGCGATGGCATTAGCACAAGAGACAGAAGTGTTGCTATTAGATGAGCCAACTACATACCTTGATATGTCTCATCAATTAGATGTATTACAAATTGTGGAGAAGTTAAATAAAGAACATAATTGTACGGTTGTTATGGTATTACATGATATTAACCATGCAGCAAGATTTTCAGATGAAATTATTGCAATGAAGGAAGGAGAAATTGTTACAACTGGTAGCCCAGAAGAAATCATTACAAATGAAGTATTAAAAGAAGTATTTCATATTGATGCACGTGTCATGATTGATCCGTATAACGGGGCTCCTGTTTGTTTCGGTTATGATAGCGTTGTATCTCAAGAAGAAAAAATCGAAATATATGTAACAAGTTAAAAAGGGGGGGATAGGGTGAATACTACAGTTGAAAAACAGCAGATTATAATATCTAATACAGAACAATGGAAAATGTATTCAAAATTAGAAGGTAAGGAATATCAAATTCATATTTCAAAGCCGAGGCAACCAGCACCGGATTCAGGATATCCTGTCATTTACGTATTAGATGGCAATGCCTTTTTTCAAACATTTCATGAAGCAGTTAAAATACAATCAGTAAGAGCGGAAAAAACTGGTGTTTCACCAGCTGTTATAGTAGGAGTGGGTTATCCAATTGAAGGCGCATTTTCAGGGGAAGAAAGATGTTATGATTTTACGCCTAGCGTAATTTCAAAAGATGCCCCTTTAAAACCAGACGGTAAACCGTGGCCTAAAACAGGAGGAGCACATAATTTCTTTACTTTTATTGAAGAAGAACTGAAACCACAAATTGAAAAGAATTTTGAGATTGATAAAGGTAAGCAAACGTTATTTGGGCATTCTTTAGGTGGATTATTTGCTCTCCATATACTATTTACAAACTTAAATGCTTTTCAAAATTATTTTATTAGTAGTCCATCTATATGGTGGAATAATAAATCCGTACTTGAAAAAGAAGAGAACCTTATAAATGAATTAAACAATGCTAAGTTTGAAACAGGAGTGTTCCTTACAGTTGGGTCACTAGAACGAGAGCATATGGTTGTAGGTGCAAATGAATTATCAGAGCGCCTTCTCCAAGTAAACCACGATAAACTTAAATTTAAGTTTTATGAAGCTGAAGGGGAGAATCATGCATCTGTTGTGCCGACGTCTTTAAGTAAAGGGTTGAGATTTATTAGTTACATATAGGAAAAAAGGTTATGGATGAAACATTCCATAACCTTTTTTGATATGTAGAATTGTCCTTTTTGAAAGTTTTGTTTCAACTTTTCGTCTAAAGAGACAAAAAGTTGTCACAAAACGGTCACAATTAGCATAAACATAAAATAGACGAAATGAACTTATTTCCAAAAAGGCTCGGTTTATTCCGATCATGATTTGTAGAGCTGAAAAAGTATGGATTAAAAGTTCACTATATTCCCAAGGAGGTAGATCGTATGAAAACTATTCTTGCTATCGCTGGACTTATTTGGGTTCTATCGCATGGCATCCCAATTTATGAAGGAGAACAAATTCGCAGTGCTCTGAATAAAAATTTTAATGAATATCATATCATTGACCGGCAAGATAATGTTGTAACAGTTCGAGTAAATGACTGTTTTCATACGGTAACCGTTGAAGGAACTTCAGTAGTGAATGATACAAAAGTATGCGATCAGCAATAATCATATATGGAAAGAAAAAACTCTTGGATTAAATAGCTGAAAATTAAGTTTTTAATATTATAGACAAAGAATAAGCGGGGGCGGGTAATCCCCGCTTATTCTTGTTTCATTTTATTGAACTTTAATGAGAGATATAATGATTTTTTTGAAAAAAAGAAAGGGTATACTGAAAATTGAGATTAAGAAGCTAATGCGTTGTTAAGAATAATCATAAAGCGGAAATATACTCATATGGGGTATCATACATAGATAATTAATGCTATAATTGGTATACTCGTAAAAGCAATTGTTTTATTGGATGAAGAGAAACTTTAAGAAGGTGATAATATGGGTCATAAAGAGCATGAAGCGGTAACACATAGATCAGAAAAAGAAAAAGAACAAATTATAAATAGATTAAAGAGAATTGAAGGACAGGTCCGCGGTATTCAAAATATGATTGAAAATGATCGTTATTGCGTGGATATTTTAGTGCAAATTTCAGCGATTAATGCAGCGATGAAAAAAGTAGGAATGGGTGTATTAAAAAACCATACAAGTCATTGTGTTTCAGGTGCTATTAAAGATGGCAATGGTGACGAAGCAATTGAAGAATTAATGACTGTATTTGAACGTTTTTCAAAAGCGTAAAAACAAGCTAGTATGTCACTGGCTTGTTTTTTTTTGTTTACCTTCATAATAAGGTTTCGGGGTATTGATGTGAAAAAGTGTGTGTAAAATAAACTTTTAGAAAATAATTGAAAAATCATGATACAAAACCATTGATTACCTTAGGGGGGTATGGTAAGATGTAATTGTGATTAACAAAGAATGAAGAAACAAGAGGAGGATTTTAAATGGAACAGTTAACATTACAAGTTGAAGGTATGTCTTGTGGACATTGTGTAAATGCTATCGAAAGCAGTGTGAAAGAGCTAAACGGTGTTGAACAAGTGAAGGTTCAATTAGCAGAAGGAACTGTTGAAGTTACTATCGACTCGTCTGCCGTAACATTAAAAGATATCGTTGCTGTAATCGAAGACCAAGGATACGATGTTCAATAATTATTTTTAGATATGGAAATAAATCGTACTTTAAATGAAGTACGATTTATTTTGCTAATAATTATACCTCATAAGGGTATATAGAGGTGAGAGACATGAATGAAAAAAAAGAGGCCAATCTTCAAATATCAGGAATGACATGTGCGGCATGTGCAAATAGAATTGAAAAAGGTCTAAAAAAAGTAGAAGGTGTTCATGAGGCGAATGTAAATTTTGCACTTGAAAAAACAAAAATAATGTACGATCCAACTAAAACAAATCCGCAACAGTTTAAAGAAAAAGTTGAATCGTTAGGATATGGAATTGTAAGTGATAAAGCTGAATTTACTGTTTCAGGAATGACATGTGCAGCATGTGCAAATAGAGTTGAAAAGCGTTTAAATAAGTTAGATGGTGTGAACAAAGCGACAGTAAATTTTGCTTTAGAAGCAGCTACAGTAGACTTTAATCCTGATGAAGTTAATGTAAATGAAATGAAGAGTGCGATTACGAAGCTAGGATATAAATTAGAAGTGAAACCAGATGATCAAGATGCATCAACTGATCATCGATTACAAGAAATTGAAAGACAAAAGAAGAAGTTTATTATTTCGTTTATTTTATCTTTCCCATTATTGTGGGCAATGGTTAGTCATTTCTCATTTACGTCGTTTATTTATTTACCGGATATGTTAATGAACCCTTGGGTGCAACTAGCACTTGCAACCCCTGTTCAATTTATCATTGGTGGACAGTTTTATGTTGGAGCTTATAAAGCGTTACGTAATAAAAGTGCGAATATGGATGTTCTCGTGGCGCTTGGAACGTCGGCCGCGTATTTCTATAGTGTATATTTAAGTATTCAATCTATTGGTTCTTCGAAACATATGACAGATTTATATTTTGAAACGAGTGCGGTACTTATTACATTAATTATTTTAGGTAAATTATTTGAAGCGAAAGCAAAAGGGCGCTCATCAGAAGCAATTAAAAAATTGATGGGTTTACAAGCGAAGACAGCTATAGTTGTGCGAGATGGAACAGAAATAAAAATTTTGATTGAAGAAGTAGTAGCTGGTGATATCGTCTATGTAAAGCCTGGTGAAAAAATACCAGTAGATGGTGAGATTGTAGAAGGAAAGTCAGCAATTGATGAATCGATGTTAACGGGTGAAAGTATTCCTGTTGATAAGTCAATTGGGGATGTAGTAATAGGTTCGACAATAAATAAAAATGGATTTTTAAAAGTGAAAGCAACTAAAGTAGGAAGAGATACTGCATTAGCTCAAATTATTAAAGTAGTAGAAGAGGCACAAGGTTCAAAAGCTCCTATTCAAAGGGTAGCAGATCAAATTTCAGGTATTTTCGTACCGGTTGTAGTTGTGATTGCGATTATCACATTTGCAGTATGGATGATATTTGTTACACCTGGTGATTTTGGCGGAGCACTTGAGAAAATGATAGCAGTACTTGTTATCGCTTGTCCATGTGCATTAGGTCTTGCAACGCCTACATCTATTATGGCAGGCTCAGGAAGATCAGCAGAGTATGGTATTTTATTTAAAGGTGGAGAGCATTTAGAAGCAACGCACCGATTAGATACGGTTATTTTAGATAAAACGGGTACAGTGACAAATGGGAAGCCGGTGTTAACAGATGTAATTGTAGCAGATGGATTCAATGAAAATGAACTGCTTAGATTAGTAGGGGCAGCAGAAAGAAATTCTGAACATCCACTTGCAGAAGCGATTGTAGAAGGAATTAAAGAAAAGAAAATTGATATCCCAAGTTCAGAAACGTTTGAAGCGATTCCGGGATTTGGTATCGAATCAGTTGTAGAAGGAAAACACTTATTAATTGGTACACGTCGATTAATGAAGAAATTCAATATTGATATTGAAGAAGTTTCTAAATCAATGGAAGCGCTAGAACGAGAAGGAAAAACAGCAATGCTTATTGCAATCGATAAAGAATATGCTGGTATAGTTGCCGTTGCAGATACTGTAAAAGATACTTCAAAAGCAGCTATCGCAAGACTGAAAAAAATGGGTCTAGACGTTGTGATGATTACAGGAGATAATACACAAACTGCTCAGGCAATTGCGGGGCAAGTTGGTATTGATCACGTAATTGCAGAAGTATTGCCAGAAGGAAAAGCAGAAGAAGTGAAAAAACTGCAAGCAAATGGTAAGAAAGTAGCGATGGTTGGAGACGGGATAAATGATGCTCCTGCTCTTGCTACAGCGAACATTGGTATGGCAATTGGAACGGGAACGGATGTAGCGATGGAAGCAGCGGATATAACGTTAATCCGCGGTGACTTAAATAGTATTGCTGATGCGATCTTTATGAGTAAAATGACGATAAGAAATATTAAACAAAATTTATTCTGGGCATTAGCTTATAACGCGTTAGGAATTCCAATTGCGGCATTAGGTTTCTTAGCCCCTTGGGTTGCTGGAGCAGCGATGGCATTTAGTTCTGTATCCGTTGTATTAAATGCATTACGATTACAAAGAGTTAAATTAAAATCTTAAAGAGCTACATTAAGTAATTGAATAGAATTAAAAAACAATACTTTGAATAAGTATTGTTTTTTTGTTCGTATAGAAATTAAAACGATATAATAAAGCAGAAATATAGAATCGTATGTAGTAGAAAAGTTAAGAGGTAGTTTCGTAAGGAGACTTATATATGTTAAAAGATATTATAATTAGAACATTCCAGAAAGAAGATTTAGATCAAGTATTACAATTGTTCTATGAAACAGTTCATACGGTTAATGCAAAAGATTATAATGAGTTACAGCTACAGGCGTGGGCACCGGAGCGACTAGATAGAGAAAATTGGTTACAGTCTTTAGAAAAGAATATTAGCTATGTAGCGGATCATAAAGGTGTGATTGTGGGGTTTGGGGATTATAACGATAATCGTTACGTAGATCGTTTATTTACGCATAAAGATTATCAAGGGAAAAGAGTCGCTTCATACATACTACAGAAGTTAGAAAAAGAAGCAGTGAACCTAGGGCATAGGGAGATATATACAGAGGCAAGCATTACCGCAAAACCTTTTTTTGAAAGTAAAGGTTTTATTTGCATAAAAGAACAAAAGAAACAACATAATGGTCAGATTTTTATTAATTATGTTATGAAAAAAATATCCTTCTCATAAATGAGAAGGATATTTTTCATTATTTTACAGCTTCTTTTAGTTCTTTACCAGCTTTGAAAGCAGGTACTTTAGAAGCTGCGATTTGCATTTCTTCACCAGTTTGTGGGTTACGGCCTGTACGAGCAGCTCTTTCACGAACTTCGAATGTACCGAATCCGATAAGTTGTACTTTTTCACCAGCAGCTAAAGTGTTAGTGATTGATTCTACTACAGTTTGTACAACTACAGTAGCTTCTTTTTGAGAAATCTCAGCATTTTGTGCTACGTTTTTAATTAATTCTGTTTTGTTCATGTTTTTCACCTCATATGTAAATAATGCTATTTAAGTTGTTATTATAACGTATAAAACATTCGAGAACAAGTGTACGTACATATATTCGCAAAAAAAATGAAATTTGTAATATTTTTTAGGGCACTTTATAGACATTCCATTTAAGCGGACAGAGATTTGTTCTTCATTTCAGTCTTCTCTTGATGAGCAGGTAGTTTCTTATTATAAGATATGAAGTAAGGTAGTGCTACAAATAACATACCTCCTACTAAATTTCCAAAGAAAACAAAAATAAAGTTTGGAAAATATTCAGCCCAAGTGAAATGACCGGCAAAAATGGCGGCTGGGATGACAAACATATTGGCTACAACGTGTTGAAATCCAATCGCAACAAAAGTCATAACCGGGAACCAAATACCGATAATCTTTCCGATAAATTCTTTACTTCCCATACTGAGCCAAACAGCTAAACAAACGAGCCAATTACATCCGATTGCAGAAATAAATGCTTGCAATGGTGTATCTTGTAGTTTCGCTTGAGCGATAGAAATAGTTTTTGCTAAAAAAGCTCCTTCAGTTAAGCCAACGATATGACCGAAAAAGTAGGCTACAAATACAGCCCCTATGAAATTGCTAAATGTAACAATAACTAAATTTCGTATGAAATAAAATAAAGTAATTTTCTTTTGAAGCCAGGCCATAGAAACTGTCATCATGTTACCAGTTACTAGTTCACCGCCTGCAAGAATAACGAGAATAAGGCCAATAGGGAATACAGCAGCGCCTAGAAAACTAGTAAATGATCCCCAAGCCTTTGGCATTGTTCCAATAACATGAATATCGAGTAAATACCCTAATGCTATAAAAGCACCGCCAAAAAAACCGAGAATTAACATAGGGAGTAATGATAAATGAGCTTTTTTTCTTCCGGAATTCGCAGCAAGTTCCGTAATTTCTTCTGGTGTAAATACAGACATGAATAACCCCTCCGTAATAAAATGATGGAATGAATAGAAAAAATTTCGAAAATCTATGTATTATAAAAATATGTTATGACTTCTGTATAAAATTGTCAAAGTGAATAGAGAGGGAATTACATATTGATAACATTGTTCATGTTGTCACATGAATGTAACAATAAGGATTTAAAGTGTTTCTAGAGGTGAAAACATGAATACGAATCATGTAAAAAAAGAACGAAAAAAATCAATCGTAAAGATATTTATTATTAGTTTTATAAGTATATTAATGATACCAGTAAGTTTGTATTATTATGCGACAGAAATAGAACGAAAACTAGTAACAGTTACGTGGAATGAAATAGAAGCTTCTACAATTCCTAAAGAGTTTAATAATAAAAAAATATTGCAGTTTTCAGATGTACATTTAGGACCAGAGTTTACACTGAAACAACTTGAACATTTAGTGGAGAAGATGAATGAATTACATCCAGATATAGTAGTTTTTACCGGAGATTTAATAGATAAATTTGGGTCTTATAGTGCGGAAAGAGAAGAAGCGAAGGTTATTTTGCAGAAAATTTACGCTCCCTTAGGGAAATATGCTGTGTTTGGGAATCATGATAGGGGCGGGGGCGGTAGTTTATTTTACAAAAAATATATGGAAGAAGCTGGTTTTTCTGTATTAGTAAATGAAGTGCAGAAAATTAAAGTGGAAAACGGCAAATATATTATAATATCAGGTTTGGATGATTTTCTATTAGGGAAGCCGCAAATAGATTCAACTTTAAAAAACTTGAAACAAAATGATTTCAACATGTTATTAGTACATGAGCCGGATGTTGTAACCAAAATAAATCGTTACCCAGTTGATCTTCAACTGTCAGGACATAGTCACGGAGGACAAGTCCAAATTCCTTTTGTAGGTCCGTTAATTACTACCAAACTAGCTGAGCACTACGTTGAAGGTATGTATGAAGTAGAGGGGAAGAGTAAGCCGTTATATTTATATGTAAATCGTGGCATTGGGACTACTAGGATGCCTGTTAGATTTTGTAGTGTACCTGAACTTTCAATTTTTGTGTTGAAGCAAAATAGTAACTAGAATATTTAACAATATGATTCCAAGGAACGTGCGATGTTGGTCGATGGAAAAGAGTTTCTTAAAACTTTAGATGTGACAAAGTAATTTTCATAAGTAAAAAACAACAATAGGACCTATAAAGGGACCTATTGTTGTTTTTATCCTGCATTGATTGCCCATAAATGTCCGATTGATGAGGGCTAATTATAGTTTTACTTTGTTATTTTTGCAAGGAAAGACCATCAAAATATGTTCTATAGTTACTAGAGAATTCAAAGTTGTTTTTTGCATCCCAATTAATAGACCAAGACATTAGGCCGCGGAATGCAGGATAGCCACTCTGGTTAGAAAGTTTATACTTTCCTCCGAATGGAACTCCTTTAATGATATAATTTAAAGCTTTTTTCATTTCAGTTGGCGAAATATATCCACCACTTGGAGCTGCCGCTGGTGCTGCAGGAAGTCCAATCATGACTTGATCTGAACGAAGAGCTGGGAAAATGTTATTTGTATTACCACCTACAGGAAAACCATGTAAGAGCATATCTGCCATAGCGACCTCGTAGTCTGCAGTACCTTGATTGTAGTTATTACCGTCCATTCCAATCCCGCTACCAGCGTTGTAGTGTTGAACGTGAATGTATGTTAGTTTATCTTTCACTCCGTAAATAATTGGTAAATATGCACCCCATATGCTTCCATATGCGCTATATCCGCCTTGAACATAAGCTGTTTCAGGGGCCATGCTTAATAGAAAATCTGGACCATAATGATCTGAGATTGTTCGAATAGCTGAAATAAGATTTACGATTTGAGGGGTAGTTGGGTTTTTGAAGTTAGTGTCATTTCCGTTTAAGTAAATACCTGATTCAAGGTCAATATCTATTCCGTCAAAACCGTATTTATCGATCAGAGATTGTATGGAATTAATAAAACGATCCTTAGCGGCATTGTCAGGAAGTAAAACGACCCCATTTTGTCCACCTATTGAAAGAACTACTTTCTTTCCTTTACTTTTTAAATAAGAAATATCTGATTTGAATTCTGCATCTGTACCATACACAGGAGAAAATTCAACAGTGGAACGATCACCACCAGTTTCACCAAAAGATACATTGATTACATCCCATTTTGGTGAAACGTCTTTTAATTTAATAATGCCAGTACCGTTATCAAAATTATGCCAGTATCCAACGAGTAATTTTGAACCTAAATTGTTTGCTGCTTGTGCTTGGAAAGGGGATAACGGTAGAAGTAAGAACATTACTAAAATACAACAAAAAAATTTGAACTTGTTTAACATATCAACACTCCTATACAAAAAGTTGTCTAGATGTATAATCTTGTTTATTTAATAATATCTGAAAATTCTTTTTTTTGTAAAGGGACTATAATTTTCTCAACAATTGTGTATGGGAAAGTATTAAACCTAATGTAATAATTTTTGAAGGAGGTTGAATTTTAATTGTTGAATTCAGAATATTTTGATATATTTTAAAGTATAGGACAAAATCTTTCGCACAGTACTCTTACATAAATTTCAAAATTTAGTTTGGAAGGGGATGTACAAGATTTGGATAAAAATCTAAAGAAAGACCTCAAAATACGCCACATTACAATGATTTCAATTGGCGGTGTAATAGGGGCTGGTTTGTTTGTTGGAAGTGGTGCAGTTGTACATTCGGCAGGACCAGGTTCTATCGTTTCATATGCATTAGCAGGACTTCTAGTCATTTTCGTCATGAGAATGCTAGGAGAAATGGCAGCTGTTAATCCGACAAGTGGTTCATTTGCAACGTATGCAAGAGAAGCGATTGGTCCTTGGGCGGGTTATACAATAGGCTGGTTATACTGGTTTTTTTGGGTAATTGTTATTGCAATAGAAGCCACAGCAGGTGCTGGTATTATCCAATATTGGATTCCACAAATACCGCTTTGGTTATTAAGTTTAATATTAACAATTTTATTAACGCTGACGAACGTTTTTTCGGTGAAATCATTTGGAGAGTTTGAATATTGGTTTTCTTTTATTAAAGTAATAAGTATTATTTTGTTCCTTTGTCTAGGTCTTGCTGTTATTTTAGGATTTGTTCCAGGAACAGAAGCACCCGGCACTTCGAATTTAATTGGACAAGGTGGATTTATGCCAAACGGTATAAGTTCGGTACTGCTTGGAATTACTGTCGTTATATTTTCATTTATGGGATCAGAAATTGTAGCGGTAGCCGCAGGTGAATCTGCAGAACCTGTAAAAGCAGTAAAAACAGCAACAAACAGTGTGATTTGGCGTATTCTTGTATTTTTTATTGGGTCTATAGCGGTAGTTGTTACGCTACTGCCATGGAATTCAGCAAACATATTAAAAAGTCCATTTGTAGCTGTATTGGAACATATAGGAATACCAGCTGCGGCACAAATTATGAATTTTATCGTTTTAACAGCTGTACTCTCTTGTTTAAATTCGGGTTTATATACAAACTCAAGAATGCTTTTTTCGATGGCAGAAAGAGGAGATGCTCCAAAGGCGTTTTTGAAATTGAACAGTAGTGGTGTTCCAGTTCGGGCCGTTTTATTTGGAACTTTCTTCGCTTATATTGGCGTTGTGTTTAGTTACATTTCTCCAGATAAAGTCTTTTTGTTTTTAGTGAATGCATCTGGCGGGATTGCGTTACTAGTTTATCTCGTTATTGCAGTTTCGCATTTAAAGATGCGTAAAAAAATGGGGAAAGTGGAACAACAAAATTTGAAAGTGAAAATGTGGCTTTTTCCGTATGTAACGTATGTTACAATTGTTGCTATTATAGCAGTTTTAGTTGCGATGTTCGCAATTGATACTTTACGTTCACAAGCACTTTTAACAATGTTTGTTACTGTTCTTATCATACTTTCTTATTTTATTTTTAATAGAAATAAAAATAGCACAGTTTTGAATCCTAAAAGTAAGAATGAGGAATCTGTTCGATTCTAATTTTCTAATTTTCGAAGAGAGTTACACCCAGTCATTGCTATAAAAGAATCATATATAATCATAGAAACAAGTAATTACTATTGTCATAGTGGATATAAACTTTTTTCTTGACTTTTTATACGAAGGCGAGCAAAATGGTAAAAAAGGAAGGGGGGATGATAATGGAAGAGTACGTATTAGAGCTGTATAACCTGTTATATACGACAGAATGGCAAGATATTGTTTCGTTTCTAGGAATCGTATTTTGCATGAAAATTGTAATTGTATATATGGAAGAGCAAGGTATGTTCTATTCCTTCTCATCCCCGTTCGATATGCAGCGCGAGCCGTTGCTAAACTATGCCAATGTGAATTACGAACAAATTCCTTTTGTTATTTTCTTTATGATTCGATTTATTACAGCAATTGTAAGGAAAAAGGAAAGTGACGATGAAGAGTGCCACTCAACTTGTAATATAGCGAATGTTTTTTAAGCTAAATACAAGGAGGAGATTTATATGTGGTTTCGATTTCTTATGATTGGTTTCTTTTCATTAACAGCAATTTCTTTAATGGGATATCAAGTGTCTGAAATTTTTCAAGCATATAGCGATACATTTTTTAACAAAAACTAATCGCGTTGCTATTTGAATAATAAAGCGATAAAATCCTTCTTAAGAAGTTTTATTAAGAAGGATTTTTTCTTTGTCTTATCTTGCTGTGTCAAACTATTGTCACATTTACACTGTGAATAGTATGTTAAAATAGTGAGGTTACGTATACATATTTGAAGGAAGAGGGAGTGACCATTTTGGTGGATCAATCAACAAATCAGAAAAGCTATGCTCCTATTGTGATAACGCTTTCTGTAATTGTAAATGCGATTATTTTATTTTTGTTCTTTGGACCTGTTGGCTATGAAGGAGAATTACATTTTGATGTAACAATTTTACCAATGTTAAATGCAATTTTTAATAGCTTTACGTTCGTATTCTTATTAGCAGCTCTATACTCTATTATTAAGAAGAATGTGAAAATGCACCGTGGTTTCATCCTGGCAGCATTTACAACGACGTTGCTATTTTGTGTTTCTTATTTATCTTATCATTACTTAGCGCCAGCAACACATTTTGGCGGAGAAGGATTCATTAAATATGTGTATTTCATCATTTTAATTACACATATTATCCTGGCGGCAATTATTGTACCGCTTGCATTGTTTGCACTTGTATTTGGTTTTACAAATCAATTAACACGTCATCGTAAAATTGTACGTTGGACGATGCCGATTTGGTTATATGTAAGTTTATCTGGTGTTATTGTTTACTTAATGATCTCACCTTATTACCAATAAAAAATCTCAGCCTGTAGGCTGGGATTTTTTTATTAAGCAAATATTTTTGTGAAATGAAAAAAATATGGTATACAAAAGTATAGTTGCTTTTCATATAGAAGGGATGGTAAAGGAATATGCAAAATTTTGTATTTCGTAATCCAACGAAACTTATTTTCGGTAAAGGTCAATTAGAGCAGTTAAAAACGGAAATTCCACAGTTCGGTAAAAAAGTTCTTCTCGTATACGGGGGAGGCAGCATTAAAAGAAACGGTATTTATGATAATGTAATTTCTATTTTAAAGGATATAAATGCAGAAGTATTTGAATTGACAGGTGTTGAACCGAATCCACGTGTATCAACTGTAAAGAAAGGGATTCAAATTTGTAAAGAAAATGGTGTTGAATTTATTTTAGCAGTTGGTGGAGGAAGTGTGATCGACTGTACGAAGGCAATTGCAGCTGGTAGTAAGTACGATGGAGATGTATGGGATATTGTAACGAAAAAAACATTTGCTAATGAGGCATTACCATTTGGTACTGTACTTACTCTTGCAGCAACAGGATCTGAAATGAATGCAGGCTCGGTAATTACAAACTGGGAAACGAATGAAAAGTATGGATGGGGTAGCCCAGTTACTTTCCCGCAGTTTTCAATTTTAGATCCAGTTCATACTACTTCTGTACCGAAAGATCAAACAATTTACGGTATGGTAGATATTATGTCGCACGTATTAGAACAATATTTCCATCATGGAACGAATACAGAACTACAAGATCGTTATTGTGAAGCTGTTTTAAAAACAGTAATTGAGACAGCACCTAAGCTTTTAAGTGATTTAGAAAATTATGAGCATAGAGAAACTATTTTATATTGTGGTACTATGGCGTTAAACGGTATTTTAGCGATGGGAGTAAAAGGAGATTGGGCGACTCATAATATTGAGCATGCAGTTTCTGCTGTTCATGATATACCACACGGGGGTGGCCTTGCGATTTTATTCCCGAACTGGATGAAACATGTTGTAGAGGAAAATGTAAGTCGTTTTAAACAGTTCGCTATTCGTGTATTTGATATAGAAACAGATGGCAAAACAGATAAAGAAGTGGCTTTAGAAGGAATTAAGGCACTGCGTCAATTTTGGACTTCAATTGAAGCGCCAGCAACATTAGCTGATTACGGTATTGGAGAAAATGAAATTGATATAATGGCTAATAAAGCGATGGCGTATGGTGAATTTGGTAACTTTAAAAAATTAAATAAAGATGATGTTTTAAGTATATATAAAGCTTCTTTATAAGTGAATTTAGAAAAGAAACCTATTTGATTGTTTAATCGAATAGGTTTCTTTTTGCTGTTTATAAATGTTTATGGGTGTTTTTGATTATTTTTGGTTGTTTGTGGTTGATTTTTGTGACCGTTTTCATTATACTGTAATCAAAGAAGAGGTGAATAAAATGTTAACTCCTGAACGTCATCAAATGATATTGCAACTTGTAAAAGAACAGAAAGTTGTAAAATTACAGCAATTAGTTGAAAGAACAGAAAGCTCTGAGTCGACAATTCGCCGTGATTTAGCACAATTGGAAAAGCAAAGGTTATTAAAAAGAGTTCATGGTGGTGCCGCTGTTTTAACAGGAAAAGGGCAAGAACCAACGATGGTTGAAAAATCATCCAAAAACATTCAAATAAAACAACAAATTGCTAATTATGCGGCTAGCGTTATTGAACAAGGTGATTGTATTTATTTAGATGCAGGAAGTACAACATTTGAAATGATTCCATTTTTAATAAATAAAGATGTGACTGTCGTTACGAATGGACTTATGCATATTGAAGCTTTAGTTGAAAATAATATTCGTGCGTATTTACTAGGTGGAATGATGAAGAGTAGGACGAAAGCTTTAATCGGTGCTATGGCACAGGAAAGTATGCAGAAGTATCGTTTTGATAAATGTTTTTTAGGTGCAAATGGTGTACATGAACAGCTTGGCTTTACAACGCCAGATCCAGAAGAAGCGCTCTTAAAACAAATGGCATTAACATTAGCAAACGAAGGATATTTCTTAATTGATGAAAGTAAGTTTTCAGAAGTTGCATTTGCGAAAATTGCAAATGTTGAAGAAGCAAATATTATTACAAACCATTTAGAAATTGATTTAGAAAAATATAAAAGACAAACCAATGTAATTGAGGCTGATAAACAATGATCTATACAGTTACTTTAAACCCATCTATTGATTATGTAGTACAAGTTAATTCCTTTGATTTAGGCGCAGTCAATCGAGCAGAGAAAGATATGAAGTTTCCTGGAGGAAAAGGGATTAATGTTTCTCGCGTTCTCCATCGTTTAGGTGTGGAAAATATAGCACTTGGATTTACTGGTGGATTCACCGGTCAATTTATTAAAGGTGTATTACAGGCGGAAGGCGTAATGACAAACTTCATCCAAGTAGACGGAGATTCCCGAATTAATGTGAAAATAAAAGGGCAAGAAGAGACAGAATTAAATGGGCAAGGTCCTAATGTGACAAATGAGCAATTTGAACAATTAATGAAACAAATCGAAAGTATGAAGCAGGGAGATTGCGTTGTGCTAGCTGGAAGTGTACCTGCATCTATCCCAACTACCTTTTATGAATCAATCGCAGCGCTCGGAGCTGAAAAAGGTATTCGAGTAGTAGTCGATGCGAGTGGAAGTGCACTGCAGCATGTAATTAAAAATAAGCCATTTTTAATTAAGCCAAACCATCATGAACTTGGTGAGTTGTTTGGAGTGGAGCTTTCAACAGTAGAGGACGTTTTACCTTATGGAAGAAAATTAATTGAACAAGGTATAAAACACGTTATCGTATCGATGGCTGGAGAGGGAGCTTTATTATTTACGGCAGAAGGTATATATGAAGCGACTGTTCCAAAAGGTGTTGTAATTAATTCAGTTGGGGCCGGAGATTCTCTTGTTGCAGGGTTTGTAGGCAAATATGAACAGACAAAAGATATTGAAAAGGCATTTCAATACGGCGTTGCAACAGGGAGTGCAACAGCATTTTCAGCTGATTTATGTAAGAAGGAAAAAGTAGAAGAATTATTGTCGCAAGTAATTGTAGCTAAGCGATAGGGGGAAGCAACATATGAAAATTACAGAACTATTAAAAAGAGATACAGTCATTATGGATTTGACAGCTTCAAATAAAGAAGCTGTCATAGATGAATTAGTTGAGAAATTAAATGGGG
The DNA here is from genome assembly GCF_053557995.1 of Bacillus sp. XB1. Taxonomy (NCBI): domain Bacteria; kingdom Bacillati; phylum Bacillota; class Bacilli; order Caryophanales; family Bacillaceae; genus Bacillus; species Bacillus sp. XB1. The sequence goes on from NZ_JBNRIL010000002.1 coordinate 1,104,979, forward strand.
CAAATCGTTTAAATAGTAAAATGGAATTTAAAGAAGCTATTTTAAAGCGGGAGTCCCAAAGTACGACTGGAATAGGGGAAGGTATTGCAATACCTCATGCGAAGACAAAGGCTGTTAAACAACCATCGATTTGTTTTGGTAGAAGTGTAAGCGGTATCAATTATGAGTCGCTTGACGGACAGCCAGCACACTTATTCTTTATGATTGCTGCAAGTGAAGGAGCGAATAATACTCATTTAGAAACGTTGTCTCGTTTATCGACATTATTAATGGATGAAGGATTTCGCAAGCAACTATTAGAAGCAAAGGATGAAAGTGAGCTTCTTCAACTATTTGATGAAAAAGAGAATGAAAAAGAAGAAGAGATTGAAGTCGCAAAACCAGAAGTAAATGAACCGTACGTACTTGCTGTTACAGCTTGTCCAACTGGAATCGCTCACACGTATATGGCCGCAGATAGCTTGAAAGCAAAAGCGACAGAGTTAGGAATAGCGATTAAAGTTGAAACAAACGGATCGACAGGTATTAAAAACGGTTTAACGAAAGAGGATATTGAACGTGCAACAGCTATTATTGTTGCGGCGGATAAACAAGTAGAAATGAATCGTTTTGCTGGTAAACATGTCATTCAAGTACCAGTCGCTGATGGGATTAGAAAAACGGAAACACTTCTTAATCGAGCTGTAAAGCAAGATGCACCAATCTTTAAAGGTGTAAAAGAAGATGGAAAGGCAGAAAGTACGGAAAAAGAAAAAGGATTAGGAATTTATAAGCATTTAATGAATGGCGTAAGTAATATGCTTCCGTTCGTTGTTGGCGGCGGGATTTTAATAGCGCTAGCGTTTTCGTTTGGTGGTATAAAGGCGGAAGGTCCTTTAGCTGAATTGTTCATGTCAATTGGTGGAGGAAAAACAGGTGCGTTTTTATTCCTTGTACCAATTTTAGCTGGATTTATTGCAAGTTCTATTGCTGATCGTCCTGGTTTTATGCCTGGTGTTGTAGGTGGATTTTTAGCGGCGAATGCGAATGCTGGCTTTTTAGGTGGATTAATTGCTGGTTTCTTAGCTGGATATGTTGTTTTAGGGTTGAAAAGATTATTTTCAGGACTACCAGTACAATTAGAAGGAATTAAACCTGTTTTGTTATATCCAGTCTTTGGATTATTGATTACAGGAGTTGTAATGCAAAAAGCAGTGATTCCGCCTGTAGTAGCATTAAATGAAATGTTGACAGGGTGGTTAAATGGTTTAAACGGTACGAATGCTATATTACTAGGTCTTATTTTAGGTGGTATGATGGCAATTGATATGGGTGGTCCAATTAATAAAGCGGCGTTTACGTTTGGTATTGCTGCAATAGAAGCACAGAATTTTGGAGTGCACTCAGCAGTTATGGCTGGTGGTATGGTACCGCCACTTGCGATTGCATTTGCAACTACATTCTTTAAATCAAAGTTTACAGAAGCGGAACGTAAATCTGGTTTAACAAATTATATTATGGGAGCATCGTTCATTACAGAAGGTGCGATTCCGTTTGCAGCTGCAGATCCGGTTCGAGTAATTGTAAGTTGTGTTGTTGGTTCAAGTATTGCAGGTGCGTTATCTATGTTATTCCAAATTACATTACCAGCACCGCATGGTGGATTATTTGTAATAGCGTTAGTAAATAAACCGTTACTATATATTTTCTCTATATTAATTGGAACGATTGTCTCGGCTATTATGCTAGGTGTTTGGAAAAAGAAAGTTCAATAACAAATAAAAAGAGAGCAGCTTTTAGTAGCTGCTCTCTTTTTATTACAAAAAAATAGGTTAACAATTAAATATTGATGTTTTTTGGTAAAAGATGTAACTAATTGTGAATTTTTTGTAACAAAAAAGTAACACTGTAATTTTTTCTGGAAAAAAGTTCTTGTGCTCGTATATGAAAAATATATGAAAACCACTGGAGATTGTATGAGAAATACATTTTATTAATATGGAAATTTATGTTACAACTCGTTAATCGTATATTACGAATGCTTTGTAATTGTGTGATTTCTAAAAATTCTAAAAATCTGTTGCTATAATGAAAATACGAAAACAAAGCAAATGGAGGCTATTCATGAAAAAATTATTAGGTATAGCAACAGCAGCAGTTTTTGGTCTTGGGATTTTTGCGGGTTCTGCTAAAGCGGAAACAATTGTAACAACAGACGTATTAAATGTTAGAGAAAACCCAAATGTAGAGTCAAAGCTTGTAGGTAAAGTGTTAAGTGGGAATACACTAGATGTTATAAATACAGAAAATGGATGGACAAAAATTAAGTTGAACGGTAAGGAAGCGTTTGTAAGTGCCGATTTTACAAAGAGCACATATTATGTAACGGCGGGCGTATTAAATGTTCGTGCTGGAGCGAATACTGATTCTGAAATTTTAGGTAAACTTAATAAAAATGATGTGATTGAAACGACGAATCAAGTTCAAAATGAATGGTTACAATTTGACTACAATGGAAAAGTTGGATATGTTCACGTGCCATTTTTAACAGGAACAGCACCTGTAATCGAAAAGAAAGAGGTTGTAGCTCAAGAAGAAGCGCCAGCTAGAACAAATACGCCGGTTAAAAATAATACAGTAGTTAAGAATAAAGAGTCTGTTAAGAGTAACGATTCTATTAAGAATGTAGAATCAAGTAAACCTGTGGTAAAAGAAAAACCGGCTGCAAAACCAGTTGCAAAATCTACTGAAACAAGTGCGCCTACTGGTGGTCGTGAAATTACAGTAGAAGCGACGGCATATACAGCAGATCCGAGTGAGAATGGTTCGTATGGTGGTCGTGTATTAACTGCAATGGGGCATGATTTAACAGCAAATCCAAATATGAAAGTAATTGCTGTTGATCCGAAAGTAATTCCGCTTGGATCAAAAGTATGGGTAGAAGGATATGGAGAAGCGATTGCTGGAGACACTGGTGGTGCGATTAAAGGAAATCGTATTGATGTATTAGTCGGTTCAGATGGTAGTGCTAATAGCTGGGGGCGCAAATCTGTAAAAGTGAAAGTTATACAATAGGTTATCGATATTAATATAAAAAGCGGTTGCTTGAAATTATGTAAGCAGCCGCTTTTTATGGATTATTGAAATGGATAAATAGTTTTACCTGTAATAATTTTATATGCACTGCAAAATTGCGTTTGTATATATTCTGTATTTTTATTTTCTGGATGTAATGTTGTTTCATGGAGGGTAGAATGAAAAGCCCGTAGTAAACAATTTAGGGCGAAGTATAATTCCTCTTGTGAACAATTTTGTTCTTTTATAGAAGTAGCTAAAATGAGGTCTTTTGTCAAAGATGAAAAATTGATGGTGGATTGTTTCATAGTTAACTCATCCTCTCGAAACTATTTTTATCATGTATATGCAGAATTGAACAAACTATGTTCTTTTTTCTGTATAATTTCATGTACCGAAATGAAAGAACTTGCAATCATGCCGTTAAAATTGGTAAGATTGGGTATAATCAATAGATGGAGTATATTACATAAAGAGAGTTGAATGATATGGGAGAAGTGCAACGTGAAAAAGTTGCTGTCATCATTGGACCAACTGCTGTTGGAAAGACGAAGTTAAGTATCAATCTTGCCAAAGCGTTGAACGGTGAAATTATTAGTGGTGATTCCATGCAGATCTATCGAACGATGGATATTGGAACTGCAAAGGTAACAAAAGCAGAGATGGACGGAATTCCACATTATATGATCGATATAAAAAATCCGGAAGATTCATTTTCTGTCGCGGAATTTCAAGAACGTGTTCGCAAGCATATTCGAGAAATTACAGAACGTGGTAAATTACCAATTATAGTTGGTGGGACCGGTCTTTATATACAATCTGTTTTATTCGATTATCAGTTTACAGATGATGCTGGTGATGTGATATACCGAGAGCAAATGGAAAAGTTAGCTTTAGAACGCGGTGTGGAATATGTACATAAAAAATTGCAAGAAGTAGATCCAGAAAGTGCGGAGCGTATTCACGCAAATAATGTACGACGTGTCATTCGGGCTTTAGAAATTTTCCACACGTCGGGTGAAAAAATGAGTGAACAAATTGAGAAACAAGAAAAAGAGTTACTCTATGATGTTTCATTAATTGGCTTGACAATGGATCGAGAAATGCTATACGATCGCATTAACTTACGAGTGGATTTGATGATGGAACAAGGCCTATTAGAGGAAGTAGAAGGGCTGTATAATAGAGGGATACGAGATTGTCAATCTATTCAAGCGATTGGATATAAAGAAATCTATGATTATTTTGAGAATCGAGTTTCTTTAGAAGATGCGGTATCACAATTAAAGACGAATTCGCGTCGTTATGCAAAGCGTCAATTAACGTGGTTCCGTAATAAAATGGATGTCACGTGGTTTGATGTTACAAACGGTGAAAAAACGTCAGAAATTTTACGATACATAGAAGGAAAGTTACAAGTAAAGTCGAATAATAGTAAGTAGAGAAAAAGAGGAGGATTCGACATGAAGCAATCAATCAATATTCAAGATCAGTTTTTAAATCAACTCCGTAAAGAAAATACGTTTGTTACGCTGTACTTATTAAATGGTTTCCAGCTTCGTGGACTAATTAAAGGATTTGATAATTTTACAGTCCTGCTGGAAACAGAAGGTAAGCAACAGCTTATTTATAAACATGCAATTTCTACATTTGTACCACAAAAAAATGTTTCAATTGAATTAGAATAGTAATGAATTATTGTACATAACAAAAAAAGAGCGAATTTGAAGTGACCCCTAAAAGTTAGACACGGTTATTTCATTAGGCAGCTTGATAAAAGTGAGTCCGGTATTGTACCGGACTCATTTTTAATTTTGCCTTAATCCGTTTCGTATTATAATAATCTATATATTTTTTTAATTCTATTTTAAAATGCTCTACACTTTCAAATTCTTTTATATAGAGGAACTCCGACTTCATAATCCCAAAGAAATTCTCTATTACTGCGTTGTCGTAACAGTTACCTTTTCGAGACATACTCTGGACAATCGCTCTGGATTCAAGTGTACGGACGTATTGTCTCATTTGATAATGCCACCCTTGATCCGAATGCATCAGTAGTTGATGGTTTTCAGGTAAACGTTCTAATGCATTCTCTAACATCTCTGAAACAAGTGAATACGTCGGTCTAGAACCAATTGTATAGGTAATAATTTCACCATTATACAAATCTAATACAGGTGATACATACAGTTTTTCTCCAAACAATTTAAACTCTGTGATGTCCGTTACCCATTTTTGATTCGGGGCATCTGTGCAGAAATTACGCTCTAAAATATTAGGTGCAATTTTACCGACTTTTCCTTTATAAGATTTATATTTCTTCATACGCACAACACACTTTAATCCAAGCTCTTTCATACTGCGTTGAACCTTCTTGTGATTCACTTTCTGACCACGATTCGTTAATTCATCACGAATGCGACGGTAGCCATAACGACCTTCATTTTCCTCATAAATCGCTTTAATTTCAGCTTTCAAATCGGCATCTTGATCCGGACGATTCATTTTTTTTACTAAATCATAATACGTACTCCGAGGAATGCCAGCTAGCTCCACGAGTGCCTTCACCGAATATTTATGCCTTAACTCATAGACTACTTGCGCTTTGTCTTGTTTTGTGATTTTTCCTTGTTTTGAACTAAGGCATTCAACTTTTTTAAGTACTCATTTTCCATTTCAAGCTGTTTAATACGTGCTTCAAGTGCTTCGACTGACCCTTCAGCTAAAGCTTGTTTTAATTGTTTATTTGAATCTTTTTTCATGGATGGACGCCCCTTTTTCTTAGATTGAAGGGCATCAATTCCTTGTGTTTCGAGTTGTTTTTTCCAAACAGAAATCGTTGAAGGGGCAGGAATGTTAAAGATAGCTGCCGTCTCAAATAAGGACATGCCGTTTTCAATCATAAAGTTTAGTACGTCTAGTTTAAATTGTTGTGTGTAATTTGTACATCGTTTTAGAAAAGCTTCCACACCATTTTGTTTATATTGGCTTACCCAATTCAAAATGATTGTTCTACTTATACCGATTGCTTTACCGATTTCTCGATAACTTTTATTTCCGTTCAAATAACGTAGAACGATTTGTATTTTTTCATCAGCTGTAAATTTAGCCATAGAAAAACTGCATCCCAATTGTTAGACTGTGTCTAACAATTGGGATGCAGTTCACTATGGTGGTTTAGGTGTTTATGTTGACCATGGTAATGGCGTTGTATCTCGTTACTTACATTTGAGTAAAATTTCGGTTACACCAGGAACTATGGTAACAAAAGGACAAATTATCGGGGAAATGGGTGGTTCTAACTACGTTAGTGGTGTTCTGAATATGCTTGGATACGCAGTCCACTTAGATTTCCAAATTCGTATAAATGACCAACCGACGGATCCAATGAAGTTCTTCAAGAAAAATGATGACCCAGGATTATCATCTGGTGGTTCTCCTACAATGACAAATGCTAAACGACAAAAGGTACTGGAAGAAGCGAAAAAATGGCTAGGGCAAGGAAAAGTCAGATATGTATTAGGAGACCGTAATCCACCAGGTGGTTCTTCAGATTGCTCAGGATTTACGCAGTATGTCTTTAGAACAAGCATAGGTGTACAACTTGGAGATTGGACAGGTGCTCAAGTCGGACAAGGTAAACAAGTACCAGATATCAATCATGCACAACCAGGGGATCTTATCTTCTATGAAAATCCAGGGCACGTTGCAATTTACATGGGGAATCAAAAAATGATTCATATTGGTGATAACAAAGGTGTACAAATAACAGGTCTAAACTATACGGCAAGAGGTCAACATATGACGCAAATTCGTAATGTTATAGACTGATAAGGGATGAGAGTAGATGAAGAAAATAATCAATATTTTATTCAATATGCCTCGTAAGTACTTGGTCATATTAGGGATTATCGTACTAGTGGCAGGTGTTGCTACTTATAATACTATTCATCGTTATATGATGAAATCACAAGTGCAAGAGGAAGAACAAGTAAACCAAGATGAAATAGAAATGCTCGGAGATAAGCCAAAGGGATTTGATACAAAAGAGGAGGAATATATCGCGAAAACAAAAACTGTAGAGGACTTACTACGAAAAATTTCTAATAGTAGTTATGATGTCCCGTATTTGTTTACAAAGGCTGGATTTGGTATTGAACCAATGAAAATGACAAGTAATGAGCGTATGCTGGCTACAGAAGCTGTACAACGATATTTCCTAAATGGGGATAAGTTTTACAATGCGCGAATTACCAAAATCGACCGTGGAAAAAAAAGTAGATACGTTTCATATTGAAGTTTTAATTCAACAGGTAAACTTTTTAGAACCACGACAATTTAAAGTGCAGGTAAACCAATATGCACAAATTGTAACTCCAATTGCACAAATTCCACATGGACAAGAAGAAGTACCTGTGGATTAAGAAGAAAATGAGGGTTGTGGAGAAAAACACAACCCTTTTAAAAAAATAATTAAATATTCGAAATTTTACAACGAATTAAAGCCATGGTTAAAAGAAATTTATATATATCGCTAAGGTAAGATATATATGGAGGGATACAAATGAGGATGTTAATTACACAAATGAGTTGTTACAAAACTAAAAAAATCCTTATTTGAATAGAGAAGCCCTAGAGTTAGGGGGTCTAGGGCTTCAAGTCTGAGTATATCTCACACGGCATTATAAAGAGAAAAGAACATATCGAAGATAACATATGAATGTTTCATAAATGTATCAAAAAAGTGAACAAATTTTTTATTTTATTAATTTGTAGGTTGATACAGTTCCCCAAACGAAAAGAACCAAATAGAAAAGTCTTTGTAGTAGACCTGCAGGTAAGGGGAAAAGAAAAACAAGTGAGATAAGTATTGTTATTACTATTAAACTTAGTAAACAGAAATATGTCCATTTTCCAGCTTTTTTAAGATTCTTAGCAAAAATATATAGTCCTGGAAATACAGTAAGCATACCTATCCAAACTAGAATAGAATGTCCAATTAGGTTTACATCTGCAGGAATTAATCCTGAAACTATAGTGGAGATTCCTATTATAAGTATAAAAAATGTTGCTATTGTATTAATTCTTGTTTTTTCTAGATGTTGTGAAATATACAGTACTCCAATAAAAAATGTTATTCCATTAATAATAAAGAGTAAATTCATCCAAAAATGATTAGGGGAGCATATTTCATAAGGAGCTATTTCGTAGGTGAATTCTCCACAGGTTGTTACACCTAGATCACTCATTGCGTGGCGATAATAGTTATAAGGTGCTGTAGAAGTGAAAATAAAGAAAGGTTCAAATAAAAAGTATAGGCAAGTTGCAATCCAGCTAATTAAGCCAACCCTGTTTGATATATACATTAGATTCCTCCTTTGGAAAAAGTATATTTTCATTATAGGTGGTTACATCTTCAAAAATAAAAAATTTCAAGTTGAGAGTCGATAAACCTGTTCAACAATATGAGGTTTTCTGGACAAATGTGTTTAGCGGAAAGACGTAGAAAAAATGGATGGAGCAAAAGTAAACCAAAATCGTTAATTAAATAAAAAAAGTGAAGGGTAAATACATAAACATGAATAATAGTAATTTACATAAATCAGGTTATATCATACTTATATATTTTATAATGACTCAATTTGTTGGGATTATAGGTTTCCAATTGCTTGCAAAGACAGGTTGGTATGATATTCAGGGAAATCAACAGCAAGCAATCCAACAACTTCTCGTACATTGGGAACTAATTGGGTTTTCAGTTACGTTGATAATCTTTTTATATATATATAGAAAAGAGTTAATGAAAGATACAAAGTTATCAATTAAATTATCAAGAAACTTATTTGTATGGATTTTAATTGGGATCATATTAGTATTTCTTGGGCAGATGGTTGGAAGTCTTTTAGATAAGAGTGTATTCCAGCTAACTACGCAATCAGTAAATACGTCTCGTACAGTTGCTGCTGCGGTAATATCTCCTGTGGCACTTATTTCAATTGTTCTTCTTGCACCTTTAGTAGAAGAGTTTGTTTTTCGTTATGCGGCCATAAATATTTTAACGCGAAGGTTTACACAAACTTGGAGTATATTAATAAGTTCATTGTTCTTTTCTATTATGCATTTTGACTTTCCATTTATATTCGGATATTTTTTAATTGGAATCGTGTTCGCTGTGGTATATGTGCGTACTAATAGGTTACTAGTATCATTTTTTGTTCATGCAATTATGAATTTAATAATTGTTATGTTTCAAGTTATATGATGAAAAATATATTGATAAGTGGTGTTATTTGTTATTAACACCACTTATTGTTTTATTGCATGAAATTTGTAACGAAATAGCCAAATTCATAACCTGTTCTTATTAATCCAGCTCCTAATATTATATATAGACAATATTTCATAAAACGATTCTCGTTTAAGTAGTTTTTTAGATTATTCATGTTGAATCCTCCATCTGCATTGAATTTACTTGACTGTGATGTGTCGATACTTCAAATAAGCTTAAATTTATTTTATCATTGTTATATACTTATTCTTTAATCTGTTTCATTAATGCTTTAGCTGCTACAAATAACATGAAACTGTTGAGGATTAAACCTGCTAAATTTACGTAAAAGAAATTTGATTTTATAACATTGTATATACCCGTTAATACAAAACTGAAAAAGATAAATGAAGCAATTATAAGGGATACTATTTTTTGCTTATTTGTGTATAAATTCATTATTATCACCCTTTAAATTAAATATATAGATATAATTATATCATGGATTGATGTATGTAATTAACTATAAGATAGATATCTATGGGATTTAAATTTTTTCTTTTATAGGATAATAAGGCGGCAGATTAACACGTACAATTTGTTATACATGTTAATACTAAATTCTATAAAGAAAGACACCCTAAGGTGCCGTCATTCGTCTTGAACCAATGTAATTTTAATAACATAATCTCAAAGCCACAAATATATCTTTAACATTTAATATAACATTTTATCGTTTTTCCAGTTAATTGCATGTAAATGGAGAAAAATAGGCTATTTTTTATAAATTCCTTTTCTCCATATCCACTCAATAGGACCATAGCGGAAATATTTACTCCAAATTGAGTTGAATATAATTTGGGCAAGGATAATTAAAATCCCGAAGGTACATAGTTGCCAGTAATATATGTGTGAGACATCTTTAAAGTACAACGAAAGAATGACAAGCGTTAGTATACTTTGGCTAATGTAATTCGTTAAAGCATACTTACCTACGTTCATAAAGGGGTACAGCCACTCTCTATAATTTTTATTCTCACAAATTCTAAGTAGGGTACAAATATAGAATATAGCTAGCATTTTCCCTCCAAATAGAATCCATAGTTGTATATCGTAAGAGTAATAGACATCCTTTTTTATAAAGTAGTAGATAATGGGACAAGAGAGAAGACATGAAATGCATAACGAGCTCCACTGTAAAAATATAATGTGCTTTAATAATTCCGGTACCCTTTTAAAAATATCTTTCTTACCAGCCCATAAACCGATTAAAAATAAGCCTATATATTCCGGAATCCCAATTAGTAGTTGTTGGGGTTCCTCTATCATCAGAAAAAGCAAACGTGCTTTTACTTGATATAAATAATGTGTAAATAGATTTACCGTGTGGTTGATAGTATTGCCTGTAAACATATATTGATAGTAAGTTGGCACTTCAGGAATAGAAGAACCTGCTCGTGAAAATACAATAATATGTAATACGTAACTAACCGTTAGGAAACTACAACCAGCTATAAAAATAAGCTTAGTAGATCGATTATAAAAGAACAATAGAATAAATCCAGCTATAGCATACGCATGTAGAATATCTCCATACCATAGAAAGGTGAAGTGGAGTAAACCGAAGACTAGTAAAATACACAGTCTCCGGGTAAATAGCCTATACATGGGATATCCTTTGGCTTTTGTACTCTTCATAAAGATATAAAATCCTACTCCAAATAAGAATGCGAAAATAGTGTAGAACTTTGCTTGTATAAACAAATCTACTAAAAAACGAATTACTTTATCTGTACCGGAGTACCCTACTTGATTAAAGGGATCAAGTCCCGTCATAGTAGGTAGATTAGCAAATAAGATACATAGTATGGCAATACCTCTTATTATGTCTAAAGAATGAATACGAGTGCTTTGTTGCATGTTAATTCTCCTTTCGTACAAAGAAAAACGAGCACTATACTAGATAGCGCTCGAATTACGTCTTGCAAAGAATCCATCATATGTAGCAGCTGACACGGCTCCTTCTAGACGTTCAACTTCTTCACCCCTGTTATAAGCTACAACAACTGGAGTACCTGGAATGTCGAACTCTTGAAAGGCACTTTGATTTTCTGGTGTAGAGATATCAATACGATAGATGGTTCTATCATGCTTTTTTGACATACCATTTATATCTGGTGCAGCTTTTTTACAAAAATGACAGGTAGGTTGATAGTAATACGCAATGAACTCTTCATCGGATTGTATCTTTTGCTTTAATTCATCTTTTGAAATATCTTTTATATTTTCAGGTGTTTCTTTTACATTGGCAGCAGATACAATTGTTTTTTCTGGTGTTATGGTTTCTGTTTTGACTGATTCATTTTTAGTTAAAGTAAAGATCGTTATACCAATAACACATAAAGTTGTTATAACTGCTCCAATTTTGTAGACTTTTTTCATAGTAAATTCCTCCTTAAAGTAAAAAAAAGACAAACCTAGCCCGAGTTAACTGGGCGTAAGGTTTGTCCTTCACGCTACGTACAATAGAGTATAAACAATGGAAACAAATTTTCTATCTCTATAATAACATAAGATTCATATAGAATGCTATATGAATTTTAGAAGAAAAGTAAAGGGATAACTTAGTTTTTATAATTTCATGTACCAGAATTTATTTAAAAAATTTATAAACACCACAATAGGGGGGCTTTGTGTTGTATCCCATTGTTAGGAAAAAAATACTCCGTCATTTTGCATGAAATTATGCAAAAAAACAACCTCTAAAAAAGTTGGTATATTTATGAAGTATGTCTTAATTACATTTTGTTTCCCTGGACCCGTATGAATATGAAGGAACTGTCCACTTAATAAATCATACTCAAGCTGAATCTTTACTCCCGCTGTATGGCTGCATCCCCCCGCACCTGGATAAACGGATGAAAAAGGATCTGGAAGTTGAAATGCAGTTGAATCTAAAATACGAATACGCTTGAAAACAGAAGTATATGGAGAAGAAATTGGCATAGATGAGGTCAATTTTTTGCTTAATAGTTCGGCTAGTAGGTGTTGTAAAAGTTGGACGGCCGCCTTATTAAATCGTTGATTCAGTCCCTCAGGACTGATAAGTACTGCTGTTGATGCTTCTAAACAGCTAGATAATTGAGTTAAAGAAGTCATAGCTACATTTTGGCTTACCCATACACATAAAATTATTAAATCTTTTGCTTGCTACTTATTGGTTTGTTGTACGCAACCAACATCTCTAGCAAGATTCCGTAAGGTATTTGGAGATAAAAAACTTTGAATCTCTTGGGCAAATAGTTGTAATTCATCAGACACAGAAACAAACATAAAAAACGCCATCCTTTCCTATGATTCTACAGAAAGAATAGCGTGTTTTTTCTTTTTATGGCTACATTTTTTAGCTCGATAGCGATGTGGTGTTACCTCAATTATAATTATTTTATTTGAAGGTCTCTTTTAAATTCGTTTCAAATCTTTTCATAGGTTGGTATACAAAAACGTGTAGTGATAAACCTATCACTGCAGTAATGTTTAAAATAATACTTATAATCATTAAAGACCATTCTATAACTGGAGAAAATTATCCATTCGTACTTTTTTAATCAATCTTTATTTTAAAACTACAACGAATCTTTAAGTTGATGGATGTGTGGCGATACCCCGTCGTTATCAAGTTTAAATTTTATAATGCTTTAAAACGAAAAAATTGTGTCATTTATAGAAAGAAGTTCATTTTTATCGCTTTGGGGATTCTTCAAAATAAGTTGATGGTGATGGGATACTTACATCAAAAGTAATATCTGGAGTGGAGTCTAGAGTGAGTTTTAAGAAGTCTTGGTCTAAGTGGCCGGAATCTAAATTGATTGGTTCTGATTCTCCATAGCAAAATTCTCGGATTGTACCATCATGTCCGTATAAAAAACAGTGGGAATCTTGTAGCAATTTTAGTCTTATATCATGAATGCCTAAAGCTGAAATTATTTGTTCTTGTACATCATTTATGCTTTCCAAAATAGAAATATTTGTAGAGGAGTGTAGATTGTCTCGCAAATGTACTTCGATACAACTGGAATATTTCACTTTAATTAAAACACGTGATTTTACAGGTTGGTTATTTTTTTGAGTTTTAATACTGTAGTTTCTCAACTTTTTATTGCAAACAAGAGACTGAACGGTTTCTTTTGGAAGGGAGAATTTCTTTGGTTATTAAGAAAACTATGATATAATCATGCGGAATTTGTTGTTGTGTGTATTTTGTTGGGAAAATTTGGGGTTAAAGGTGGCTTTGTATGATTGAAAGATCTTTTGAAGAGAAGAAAGAAAGCTTTGAAAACCGACTTCCTCAGTCATTTACGAGTGAATTAGTTTTAAAACAAAAAAATAAGCTGTATAAAACGAATGTGTGCATTTGTTATTCTTCATCAATTAATCAATACTTAGAAACAGTAAAATATTTGCATTTAAATGAAAGAGCATACTTTCTTACGCTTAAGTTTGAAAAAAGGGTGGAAAGCTATTTAGCAGGTAGATACGCGGCTAAAATGGCTATTTCAGCATCTATTAAAAATGAAAGATTGCATGAAATACAAATTACTTCAGGGATTTTCAATCAACCAATTGTAAAACATTCTAGTTTAATGAATGTGCAAGTAAGTATAAGTCATTGTGATAGTTTTGGAGTTGCAATTGCTTTCTCAGAAGAAGCACCTATGGGAATTGATATTGAAAGAATAAGCATTGATAACAAAGATACATTGGAAGCCCAAATGACAGTGGGAGAAAAGAGATTAACTACGCTACTATCATATCCTGATGAGGTTATATATACTCTTTTCTGGACTGCTAAGGAATCTTTATCGAAAATTCTAAAGACGGGTCTTACAACTTCTTTAGAAATCTATGAAATTAATAAAATTGAGATTAGTAATGGTATTGTATATAGTTATCATCAAAACTTTTCTCAATATTGTACAGCTTCCGTAATATTTGGTCAATATATATATTCAATTACATATCCTAAAGGAACAGACCTTAGTCTAGAAGGGTTCATTGCTACATTGAGAATGATGAGCAGGAAAATTGAAAATCATGAAATTTGAATCGCTACTTTCAGCATTTTTATAATAAAAAAGACACCTGTAAGAGTGTCTTTTTTTATTAATTCATGATTAACTCTTAGTAGAATGGGAGATAACTTTATAATTATTTAACATTGAAGAATCATTATTACTATATAAAAAATGCAATCTGCTTAATAACAACATCAATAGCTAAGCTTTTATTAAATCAATAGCTTGTCTTACAACAAAGTCATAATATGCAATATCATAAGGGTAAAAATCTTCTTTAGTTAAGACAATTGGTTCTTTTACTTTAGATAGTACTGAAATACCTGTAAGAGATGATTGCTCTCCCTTTAAAAGTTCTAACAAAGAAGTAGCCTCAATTTTTAGAATATCCTCAACCTCATCGCCAGGTGCAAAAGGAAGTGGTTCTGTGACAATATGAAAGTACATATGACACATTTCACGGTCAATAAGAGGGGGATGTTCATTATTTATTCTATAAATACCTGTATATACAAGGTCTGTTTCACAGAAACGAAGTCCTAATTCTTCCTCTACTTCTCGAAGACCAGCTGTTAATATATCTTCATTATGCATAATGTGGCCAGCCGCTGTAATATCCCATATACCAGGGAAATCCTTTTTGTCATATGCTCTTAATTGAAAGTACAGGTAAATGCTTTCTTTTTTTGGTTCTAGTAACCAGCAATGAAACGTTTCATGCAAATCTCCATCACGATGAATATCATCACGTAATTTCTTTCCAACTTTTTTTCCTTGTTGATCAAATACTGTTAGCCATTCACCCATTTATAATACCTCCCAAAATATTAATCACCTATATTTTAAATTATATGGAATTTTTAATTATTAAAATAACTTCAAATTATTATATTATAAATTTTTGAAAAAATATACAAATATGCAATTTTGCATATTTTTCAAATTATTTCCAATGCGTGTGTTTTTTTGCTACAATCAGGCTTGAAATTTTTAATTAATTTTAAATAGTGATAAATAGTGATTTTTGGAATTTTTTTGAATAAACGATTGACATTTCATTTTTTCCCTATAAAATTAATTCATGTAACATTTAGGGATTTTCTGGTAAGTTATGTAGAATGAATAATTGTTGCATTTAGGACCAATATCCTTTAAGCGTTATAAATCTTTGTTAGTTATATATTATGATAGGTTTAATTGTCTGATTATTTTATATATTCAAATCTAGGATTATTGAATGAGGAATTTTAGATGTATATATAATAATATTACTAACTAATTTAGAAATTTAAATTGATTTAGGTTTCTAAGAAAAAACGTAGCGTGTTTACATAACTGTCTAGTAGAGAGATAAGAGTATTAATCATTTTGGAGGATTAAATTGTGAAAGCGTTTATATTAACTGAGGGAAACGAGAGTCGATTATCTTCTATAACACATAGCGCCCAAAATTCTTCGGTTTCAATTGGTGCGCATACAGTGCTGGAAAGAATGTTAAAACAATTAGGACAATTAAAGGTTGAAGAAGTTATTTTAGCCGTAGGATACGAAGCTGATCAAATAATTAAACTCGTTCGCTCGATTAGCCAAATACCTAGAGTTAAATTTGTATTTAATCATAACTGTAATTACACGGGTAATGCAATGTCTGTATTAGCAGCAGTCAAACAATTAAGAGGAAAATCCTTTTTATTGATAGATGGAGAAACTATATTAAGTGATCAAGCTATGCAACAATTGATTAATACAAAAGGTCCAGCTTTGTTTTATAAGGATAAGTCTATTTTTTCAAAAGAAGAACTTAAATTGGGGATAGAAGGAAATAGAGTTATTCTGAATAAGTCACTTGAATTGAGTCAATCGATTGGCAAATATATAGGGATTACTAAATTTGATAGTCAGACCTCTAATGTATTTTTTGCTACACTTAAAGTTATTTTACAAAAAAAAACACAACTTCACTATCACTATCAAGATGCTATTTGCCGCATGAGTAATATTAGTTCATTTACTTTTAAAAAAATTGATATAGTAGACGAGGGTACGAATGATTTAGTTAATCATTATATCCAAGTAGCACCCCCTTTTGTCACAAATGGTGAGACATCAGGCATATCAGAGCAAATATTACTTTGCCCAGGTCCGGTAATGGTCTCAAAACGTGTTAAACAATCTTTAATGCATACTGATATTGGTCATCGTGAAAATGAATTTGTGGAACTTCTAACAAGAATTAGAAAGAAGTTAAATGTAGTTTTTGATGTGGATTCATTAAATTATACAAGTGTTGTCTTAACAGGTTCAGGTACAACTGCGAATGAAAGCCTCCTTTCTTCATATGGGCCAGATAAAAAGATAGCAATTTTAACAAATGGTGAATTTGGGGATAGACTTGTTGATATTGCAAAATGTCATAAGGTCAATGTGATCCCTGTAGATTTTGGATGGGGAAATCCAATTGATATTGAATATGTTAAAAATATTATCGAGAAAACGAAAATAGATGCAGTTATGATGGTACATCATGAAACCTCATCTGGTATGTTGAATCCTATTTATTTAATAGGTGAGCTTTTGAATGAATTAAAAGTTGATTTTCTGGTAGATGCAGTTTCCTCTATAGGAGCAGAAGAGTTGTCTGTGGAAAAAGCAAAAATTACATTTTGTACAGCATCTGCAAATAAGGCACTGGCATCTTTGCCCGGATTATCTTTTATATGTGGGAAAAAGGCTGCTTTTGAGGCATTAAAAGGTACTCCAGCTCGTACGCGATATTTGGATTTATATAATATTTATCAATTTGAAGAATTAAAGCAACAAACACCTAATACACCGGCAGTATCATTGTTTTTTGCATTAGAAACAGCATTAGATGAACTATTAAGTGATTCGATAGTAAAGCGGATTCAAAGGTATGGTAAATTTGCATCCATAATACGAGCCAGATTAAAAAATTTAGGGATGTCATTTGTAATACCTGAAAAGTATATGTCCCGTGTGTTAACAACAGTGTATTATCCAGAGGATTGGGATGTAGAAGGATTTCACAGGTATTTGAAAGAACAAAATTTTGTAGTTTACCGTGGAAAGGGTCCATATTTTGAAAAAGCTTTCCAAATTGCTAACATTGGACATATTACAGAACAACATTTAATAAGATTTTTAGATTTGTTAGAGGGTGTTATTCATTCACAAAACTTACAGATTACAGGGAGTAGGTAAAAATGCATTTTGTTGTTTTAGTAGCAGGATTGGGTTCAAGATTAGGAGACCTGACTAAGGAAAGGCCT
Source organism: Bacillus sp. XB1 (assembly GCF_053557995.1). Taxonomy (NCBI): domain Bacteria; kingdom Bacillati; phylum Bacillota; class Bacilli; order Caryophanales; family Bacillaceae; genus Bacillus; species Bacillus sp. XB1. The sequence goes on from NZ_JBNRIL010000002.1 coordinate 1,122,669, forward strand.
AAATGCTTAATAGAGATTGATGGCAAGACTATTTTGGAAAGATTACTCGAACAAGCTGAAGAAACCGGAGAATTTACAGATATCATTGTTTTAACAGGATATATGAGTGAGACTATAAACGAATTTATAGATGGATGGAACCAAAGAGAAAACGGATTACGTATAAGAGCGGTTCATAATCCGAATTTTTATAAAACAAATAATGGATATTCTTTATGGTGTGCAAAAGATGTAATAAAAAATGCATTTGTTTTATGTGATGGTGATCTTGTATTGGATACAACTATATTAAAGAGAATTGTCTACGGAGATAATACTTCTAAAGAAACTAGTTTAGTAGCAGTTGATATGCAATCCAAATTAGATGCAGAGGCAATGAAGTTTACACGTAATGAAAATGGTTTTATAAATAAGCTTTCTAAAGAAATTAGTATTTTTGAGGGGGAAGGCGAGTCAATAGGTTTATGCAGGATTACAACAAAGGATGTAACTGAAATCTTTTATTATTTGGATAAAATGATTAAAGAAGGAATGCTAAATGACTATTATGAAAGGGCATTTCAAGAATATTTACTTCAAGGTTGGAAACCAAAAGTGATTGATATAGGAGATTTATCTTGGGTTGAAATTGATGATGAATTAGATTTTCAAAGAGCACAACTTAAATTCGAAATACAATAATTTAATCACAAAAAAAGTTATGTGTTTGTTCTTTTAAAGAAATAAGGTATAACAGTAAGTTTTACGGTCAGATAATTGATGCGGTTAACCTATTAATGTCAAGGAGTATAGATATGATGGAACATACAATGGATCAAAAACGAGAAAAATTAAAAGAGTTGTTTTTTTCTAAAGGCAGTAATAAAAAGGTAAAACATCTTTCATCTGCACAACAACGTCTTTGGTTTTTACATACTTTGGAATTGGGTGGGAAAACGTATAACATTCCATATTCAATTCGTTCTACTGGTAAATTTCATTTTAGAATATTTGAGAAATCAATCAATGAAATTGTAGCTAGACATGAATCCTTAAGAACAAAATTTGTAAATGTAAATGGTAAACCAGTACAAATGATACTTCAAGATGTCAAAATTTCAATACCGTTCATAGATTTAGAAGAATTACCTCATTCTGAGAAAGAAAAAACAGTTAATGAAATTATAGAACGAGAAGCAAATTTTGCATTTGATTTTAGTCAAGCTCCCCTATTTCGAATAACTGTCATAAAATTAAATAAAGAAGAACATCGTATCATTATGGTCTTCCATCACATAATTTCTGATGCTTGGTCAGGCGTAAATTTAATGAATGAAATTCATTCTGTATACGATTCAATTTTAAATGGGGTTCCAGCTAAGTTACCGAAATTAACTTGGCAGTATTCAGATTATGTAAATTGGCAACAACATTGGAGTCAAGGTGCTCAGTTTAATAACCAGTTAAAATATTGGCAAGAAAAGTTAAAGGGAGCTCCGGAGATACTAAACCTTCCTATGGATCGCCCAAGGGGTGCAGTACAAACCTATGAGGGTTCATGTCATTATCTATCAATACCAAAATCATTAACGATTAAATTAAAAGAAATTGCTAATAATCAAAATGCAACCTTGTATATGGTACTGCTCTCAGCATTTAATACTCTACTTTACCGATATACCGGTCAGCAAGATATTTTGATAGGAACTCCAGTTTCTGGACGAAGCAAACTTGAAACAGAATCTCTGATAGGATTTTTTGTGAATTCTTTAGTAATACGTACGCAGTGTAGAAAAGAACAAAGCTTTATAGAGTTGATTCAAAATGTTCGGAAAGGTGTATTGGATGACTTTTCTAATAGTGAACTTCCTTTTGAACGACTTGTAGCAGAAATAAAGCCTGAGCGGAATCCAAGTTATAATCCTCTTTTTCAGAGCATGTTTACACTAAATAAAGCAGTTCTATCTCCTATTACTTTTTCGGAAATGACGCTTTATCCAGAGGTAATTACAAATGGAGTTTCGAAATTTGATTTATCTTTGTTACTAGAAGAACAGGAAGATGATGAAGTAAAGGGCTTTTTTGAATATAATACTAATTTATTTGACGAGTCTACTATTTCTCGAATGACAAATCATTTTATAGTTTTATTAGAATCTATTATTAAAAATCCAGAGGAAAAAATTTCAGCATTAGAAATTTTAACTCAAGAAGAACGTCAAAAAATGTTAACAGCATGTGAATCTATGATATCAGGAATTGAAAGACAAACAACATTACAAGAATTATTTGAAGAGCAGGTTGCTCAACAACCAGACTCTGTGGCAATTGTATGCGAAGGCATTCAAATTACTTATAGGGAACTAAATCAGCGAGCAAATCAACTTGCATATTATTTACAAAAAAGAGGGATAGGTCCTGAGAAATTTGTAGGCATTTGCTTAGAGCGTTCATCAAACGTAATTGTTGGAATATTAGGTATTTTGAAGGCCGGAGGAGTGTATGTACCAATTGATCCAGCTTATCCAAAAGAACGTATAAATTACATATTAGAAGATGCACAGGCATCAATTTTATTAACACAGAAGGATATGGATAATGAACCGGAACTTTCAAAAGTACACCCTATTTATTTAGATGGTGACTGGAACGAAATTTCAAAGGAATCTAATGAGAATCCTAAAGTTAATGTATTGTCAGGTAATGCGGCATATGTCATCTATACGTCAGGTTCTACAGGAAAGCCAAAAGGTGTTGTTATTTCACATCAAAATGTAGTCCGGTTGTTCGATTCTACCCAAGGCTGGTTTCAATTTAATAATAATGATGTATGGACCTTATTTCATTCTTATGCATTTGATTTCTCGGTTTGGGAAATTTTTGGGGCACTCTGTTTTGGAGGACGTCTAGTGGTTGTTCCTTATTTAGTTAGTCGCTCTCCAGAAGCATTTTATAAATTATTATGCCAAGAACAGGTAACTATACTTAATCAGACACCATCTGCATTTCAACAATTAATTCGTGAGGATGAAAAACAAGTAGATAGACAAAATGCATTGGCCTTAAGACAAATTATCTTTGGAGGCGAAGCATTAGATTTTCAAAGTCTACGACCATGGTTTGAAAGGCATGGGGATGAGTCTCCTAGCCTAGTGAATATGTATGGCATTACAGAAACAACTGTACATGTAACATATCGTCGTATTAGGATGGAAGATTTAGAAAAAGGATTCCAAAGTAATATTGGAGAAAAAATCCCAGATTTAGAGGTTTATATTTTAAATGAAAGTTTAGAACCTGTGCCAATTGGTGTAGCAGGTGAGATTTATGTTGGTGGTGCAGGCTTAGCAAGGGAATATCTAAATCGGCCAGAATTAACAGCAGAGCGTTTTATTATCCATCCATATAGTAATCGATTAGATGAAAAGTTGTATAAAACAGGTGACTTGGCCCGTTATTTAGTGGATGGAAGTCTCGAATATTTGGGACGTATCGATCACCAAGTAAAAATTCGTGGATTCCGCATTGAGTTGGGAGAGGTAAATTCTGTTCTATTAAGTCATCCTTTGATAGAAGACGCAGCTGTTATTGCTAAAGATGATGGGAAATGTAGCAAGAAATTAGTTGCTTTTCTGGTAGCTGCTGAAAAAAATCGAACAGATACACAGTTAATTCGAAATTACTTAAAGAAAGTATTGCCTATTCATATGATTCCATCAACTTTTGTTTGGTTAGATTCATTACCGCAAACTGTAAATGGGAAATTAAATCGTTCTGCTCTTGAAAAATATGAAATTCATGAACAAATAGACATGACAGATGAGGAAGGAAGTATACCTCGCGATAGTTTTGAGTTTGAAATGCAACGTATTTGGCAAAGTGTTTTACAACAGCCATACTCGATTAATTTGAAACATAATTTTTTTGAAATTGGTGGACACTCTCTTACACTGATTCAATTGCAAGCTAAGATAAAGAAACAATTTGGAAAAGAGATACCACTAACAGATATGCTTCAAAACGCAACAATTGAAGAGATGGCAGCCCTTATTCGAAAGGGAGTAAATTTTACAGATCAGCCACCAATAATTGCACTTAAGGAGAATAAGGGTAAAACACCGATATACCTTATTCATCAAGTTGGTGGATACTGCTTTAGATATAGACACTTAACAAGGATTTTAGGCAATGAATGCTCAGTATATGGGGTGCAAATTTCCAATCCATTTGGGGACTTTAGTTCTATAAAAGAGATGGCAGAACATTATATTAATGAAATAAAGAAAATTCAGCCTAAAGGTCCATATTTCTTAGTTGGACATAGCCTTGGTGGTAGTATCGCTTTTGAGATGGCGATACAGTTACAAAAATCAGGAGATAAAGTAGGTTCAATTGCATTATTAGATACTTTCCTTACCCCTTTTTCTGATGCAGTCAATGAAATAGATGAAGCAGAGTTGATTTTGGAATATGTAAAGGATCGTATTCAATTAAGTGAAAATCAAATTCAAGAAATGAATAAGTTATATGGTGATGAGAAAGTAAAATTTATTCTTGATATTGGAAAAACAGCTAATTATTATCGCGTGGATATGGATGTTATACAGCTGAAACGAGTACTTTCAGTATACGTTAAGCATCTAACAGCATGGAAACTATATCAGAAACCAAATGATCAGTATCACGGTGAATTTCTTTTCTTCCGTTCACAAAGAGAAAAAGATAATTCATCAATGGGATGGAATGAAATAGTTTCAAAGCCAATGGAGATATATTCACTGGATGCTTTACATCATGAACTTGTCGAGGAGCCGTATGTTCAAATGGTAGCTACTAAAATTATGGAGAAAATTTCTGAAGTGTTAAATGAGAAATAAGTATTATTTAGAAAGGAAGATTATATTGTCCCATCAAAGAGTACATGAAATTTTTGAAAAAGAAGTAAGGAGAAATGCTGATGAAATAGCTGTAGAGTTTCAGGGGAAATCGCTTACTTATCGTCAATTAAATCAACAAGCTAATCAAGTAGCAAACGGACTACTTAAACGGGGAGTTAAAAGTGGGATGTTAGTTGGTGTATGTATGAACCGTTCGCTTGAAATGATTGTTGGCATAATCGGTATTTTAAAAGCGGGAGCTGCTTATCTTCCTCTTGATCCTTCTTATCCTAACGAGCGTTTAAATTTTATGATAGAAGATGGGAAACTATCTATAATTCTAACTATGTTAGAAACACAGAACCTTCCTCTTGATACTTTTAGAGGCCAGTTATTGTATATGGATGGAACAGAGTCTTTTTTTCAAAGAGAAGGTGATCAACACCCACAAATAGAAGGGAACTCTGACGACTTAGCATACGTCAATTATACTTCTGGATCAACTGGAAAACCTAAAGGAGTAATGTTATCTCATAGAGGTATAGTTCGATTGGTTAAAAATCAAAAATACATTAATTTTTCCAAAAGTGAAGTCTTTTTGCAATTTTCTTCTATTTCTTTTGATGCCGCAACTTTTGAAATTTGGGGAAGCTTATTAAATGGTGCTCGTTTAGTGCTTTTTCCGACACAACTCTCTTCACTAGAAGAACTTGGGCGGGTTATTAAACAAAAGAGTATCACAACTCTTTGGTTGACTGCGGGATTATTTCATCAAATGGTAGAGAACCATATGGAAGACTTACAATCTCTACGATATTTATTGGCTGGAGGAGACGTACTTTCGGCAGTACATGTAAAAAAGGTATTAAATGCATTTCCAGGAATTCGAGTTATTAATGGTTATGGTCCTACAGAAAATACGACTTTTACAACTTGTTATGTAATGGAGGAAGAATCTCAAGTTGGAACGAGAGTGCCTATTGGAAAGCCTATATCTAAGACCCAAGTATATATTTTGAATGAGAATATGCAACCAGTCAATAATGGAACAGCAGGTGAATTATATACAGGTGGAGATGGGGTAGCCCTAGGGTATTTAAATCGAAAAGAGTTAACTGCAGAAAAATTTGTTTCGAACCCTTTTGGAACCCAGTTAGGTAAACTTTATCGTACTGGAGATTTAGTAAGACAATTGCCAAATGGGAATTTAGAGTTTTTAGGAAGAATCGATTCACAAGTTAAAATTCGAGGTTATCGAATAGAGCTCGGTGAAGTTGAATCATGTTTAAGGCAATATCCCGGGATTAAGAATGTAGTTGTTGATGCTAAAGATTTTGGAGAGTTTGATAAGCAGTTAATTGCTTATTTAATTTATGATTCTCATCATGAATTAAATAGTAATGATATAAGAAGTTACTTAGAAAAAAAACTTCCTATATATATGATTCCCGCTCGTTTTATTCAAATGGAAGAATTTCCATTAAATGAAAACGGGAAGATAGATAGAAATAAATTTCCATTGACTAATGGAGAAAAGAAAAATAAAAAATCTTTTGAATCATTGACTCAAACAGAGAAAATACTGGCAGATATTTGGGGGGAATTTCTTTTTATTGAAGATATTCCAATCAATGAGCGTTTCTTTGAAATGGGTGGACACTCCTTAATCGCGACACGAATTATTTCACGTGTTAAAGAGTGTTTTGGAATTGAAATTTCAATCCAGTATTTTTTCGAACCGGGAACAATTCAAGGATTAGCAGAGAAAATCGAACAACTTATTCATTCAAAGACTAGTAAAGAAGAATTGGTTATACTAAATGTTTCAGGAGAAGATAAGATTCCATTATCATTACCACAAGAACAGATGTTAATAATGGACCAGATGTATCCTAATCTAGGAACATATAACGTTTTTAACGTTATTCGTTTAAACGGTCCATTAAACTTGAAAGCTTTACAAGATAGTTTTTCTTTACTTGTACAAAGGCATCAGATATTACGTACGATAGTAGTTCAAGAAGAACAGTATTGGCAAAAGGTACAAGATCATTGTGATTTTGAATGGGAAGAGTTTGATTTCGTAGATAAGCATAAAACCAAACAAGCATTTGAAGAAGATAGTATATCTATTATGAGAGAGAAGGCAAGAGAACCTTTTAATTTGTATCAGGGTCCTTTGCTTCGAGTGTACATTTTCCACCGTTCTACAGAAGAAAGTTTATTATTATTGGTTCTACCACATTTTGTTACCGATGGATGGTCAATGGGAATTATTAGTGAAGAGATTTCAAAATTTTATGATTTATTATGTGAATCAAAGCAACCAAATCTTATTTCATTAAAACATCAATATGCTGATTTTGCAGTATGGCAAAATGAAAAGAATCAACTTAACAAGTGGGAAAATCAACTTGCTTACTGGAAAAAAAAATTAGAAGATGTACCTTATTTATTAGAGCTACCAACAGACTTCCAAAGACCAAAGATTCAAACTTATCAAGGTGGCACTTACGACTTACCACTAAATAGGGAATTAAGTAAAAAGATAAAAGAATTTGCTAAAAGTAAAAATACAACTGTTTATAATGTATTGCTTACCGCTTTTCAAGTATTATTAGCACGTTATTCAAAACAAGAAGATTTTTTAATAGGGACACATTTTGCAGGGAGAAATCTTCTTGAGTGGGAATCACAAATAGGTTATTTTGTAAATACTGTAGTTTTACGTGCAAATTTAAAGGGAAACAATAGTTTTTCTGAACTTCTTGAACGTGTTAATCAAACTACTATAGAAGCAGCAGCAAATCAAGATATACGTTTTGAGTCGTTAGTTAAACATTTACGACCTGAGCGTAGATTAAACTATAATCCATTATTCCAAGTGGCATTTGTACTACAAAATAATAATATGGATCAATGGGATTTACAGAATATCAAGTCTGAAGTAATTAACATAGATAATGGAACGTCTAAGTTTGATTTGTCATTATTGGTAGACGAGAACGAGGGGAAATTAACTGGAAGATTTGAGTACGATAGTCAATTATTTAAGCAAGAAACAATAGAGCGGTTAGCGCAACATTGGAAACAGTTATTAACGGGCTTTCTCTTAAACCCAGAAATTAAGATTAATGAAATATCTATTTTAACAGAAGAGGAAAAATACCAACTGGAATTGTGGAATTCGAAAGCTATAGTTCGTTCACCGTATCAAAATGTGCTTCAATTATTCGAAAAACAAGTGCAAGAAAATCCGCATGCATCCGCTCTTTCATTTGAAAATAAAACATTATCTTATTTGGAACTAAATGAACAAGTAGATATGTTAGCACATGTTTTAATGAGTAGAGTTTCAGAAAGTAACTTATTAATAGGCATTTACATGGAACGCTCTATAGAAATGGTTGTCTCAATATTAGCTGTGCTCAAGGCAGGACATGCATATGTTCCAATCGATCCAGGATATCCAGAAGATCGAATTTCTTATATGTTAAATGACTCAAAGTCAGCTGCTTTATTAACTACAAAGAAGCTGAAGTCAAATTTGAGTCAGGGAGATTGGGAAACGATAGTTGTTGATGAATTAGATGAAAGGTTACCAGAAAGTATAGTAGAGAAGGTAAATAGAATAATTAAGCCTGAAGATCCTGCATATGTAATTTATACATCTGGTTCAACAGGAAAACCAAAAGGTGTAATAATACCACACAGAGCTATTCTTAATCATATGATATGGATGCAAAATGAGTTTCCTATGCAACAGGGGGATCGTATCTTACAAAAAACCCCTTTTAGTTTCGATGCGTCTATATGGGAATTCTTCGCACCTCTGTTAAATGGAGCAGAATTGGTTATGGCACTGCCAAACCTTCATACTAATCCCAAAGAGCTAATTAAATCCATACGTATGAATTCAATCACAGTTCTGCAATTAGTTCCAACTATGCTGCAACTAATCATGGAGGAAGATGAAATTAGAGAATGTACTAGTCTCAAGTATGTATTTTGTGGCGGGGAACCTTTACCATTGGCTTTACAAGAACGATTTTTTTCATGTATGCAAGCTGAATTAATCAATCTTTATGGACCCACTGAAACATGTATTGATGCAAGTTTTTGGGTTTGTCAACGTAATAGTAATCAGAAAATCGTTCCGATTGGTAATGCTATTGATAATATGCAACTACATGTAATGGATAAGTATGGTATGCCTGTTCCTATAGGGGTTTCAGGAGAGTTATGGATTAGTGGTGATGGGCTAGCTTTAGGTTATTTAAACCGTCCAGAATTAACTTCTGAAAAATTTGTATTACATGAAATTCAAGGAGTTTTATGCAAAAAGTTTTATAAAACGGGAGATTTAGTAAGACGCCTAAAAACAGGAGAAATTGAATATCTGGGCCGGATTGATCAACAAGTTAAGCTACGTGGATATCGCATTGAACTAGGAGAACTAGAAAATGTATTACTTGGCCATCCTGATATAAAACAAGCTGTAGCGACAATAAAAAATGTAGACCAGGAACATTCTTTAGTTATCTATTTTGTTGCTGATTCAAATAGAATTCCAACTGTACACGAGCTTAATTCTTTATGTAGAAATATATTGCCATCTTACATGATTCCTAACTACTACATGCAACTTGATTCTCTTCCTCTTAATCCAAGTGGAAAAGTGGATAAACAGGCATTACCAGTGCCAAAGAAAGAAAAAAAATCTGAAGAGGCATTCTCTCGTCCATTTACCGAGAGAGAAGAAGAAATTCGTCAAATTTTCTCTGAAGTATTAAAGATGGATAACATTGGATTAAGAGATAACTTTTTTGAAATGGGTGGGCACTCTTTATTAGCAATTAGAATTATTTCAAGAATTAAGGAAAGGTTCCTACAAGATATCCCAATGCATGTGTTTTTTGAAAAGCCTACAATAGAAAAATTAGCGATAGAAATTAAAGAAGTAGAAGATTTAGAACTAAAAATGACAAATCATGAATTTGAAGAAGAGATGGGTGCTTTTGAAGTAGAAGAATTAGATTTCGAAGGTCTTACAGATGAAGAAATTGAAGAAGTGTATAATCTTTTATTAACATAATTAGGAAATATAAAGTTTTGATTTGAAGGGAGAATTAAATTGGTATTCAGTGAGTTGCATAGAAATATAAAACTTCGTTTGATTGAGCAATTGATTTCACGTATTGCAGGAAATATGGTTATGCCATTTATGATTATATATTTTGTTCAACAATGGGGGGCAATGTTAGGAGGAATTGCTATGGCATGTGTAGCGATGGGGACAGTGCTGAGTAATTTCTATGGTGGCTATTCGGCAGATCGCTATGGTCGAAGGTTTATTATGTTAATAGCTGAATATGTACGTTTTTTGGCATATATCATTATGACATTGGCCATATCCCCATGGATAGAATCTCCTATTATAGTATTAGTTATGTTGATAATTGTGGGAGTTTGTAGTGGACTTGGTAAGCCGGCAGGGCAAGCCATGTTAATTGATGTTAGTACTAAAGAAAATCGTAAATTTATTTTTAGTTTTGATTATTGGTCAAACAATATTGCATTGCTATTAGGAATGATGGTAGGAGGAATTCTTTTTAAAAGCCATAAAGTGGAGTTAATGTTGGGCTTGACGGGAGCATCATTACTATCATTAATTTTCCTTCAATTTTTCATTAGTGAAACATTGGATAAAAGGGATACGGATGAAAAACCAAAAGCTAATGTTTTCAAAGAATTATGGTATAACTACAAAACTGTTATTAGAGATACTACATTTGCTTTGTTTATGCTAGCTTCTTTCCTTGAAATGTCTATTGAAATTCAAGCTAGTAATTATCTTTCTGTTCGTTTGGTTGAAAAGATTGATACCCAATCTTTATTTAGATTTGGAGATTATTCCTTTTCGGTTGATGGATATCAGGTATATTCATTAATTTATATCGTAAACACTTTAACTGTTTTAATTTTTGGAGTTTTTGTTAGTTGGGCAATTAAACGGTTAAGTGACCGATTTGTATTATTTACGGGTTTACTAGTCTATACATTTGGATATGGTTTCTTAGCTTATAGTAACAGCCCGTGGGCACTACTGTTTGTTATGGTGTTTGTTACATTAGGTGAATTGACTTATGTAACAATAAAACAATCAGTATTAGCGGATATCACACCGTCGGAAAATCGAAGTTCATATATGGCTGTAAATAACTTGTCGTATCGGGGAGCTTCATTAATAGCTCCATTATCAGTAAGTATTGGGGCTATTATGCCATATTGGGGCATGAGTGTTTTCTTCATTTTATTAGGAGTTATATCTATCCTTCTTTATCACAATGTATTAAGACGATATCATGCACAAAAGCCTGTAGATGTTGTAACGCAAAGTAGCGTTTAAAAAACGAAATAAAATAAATCTTTAAGACTAATAAGCAAGAAAATGGTATTTGATAGCTTAATAGATAAAAAAGAGAATACACCATTGTCATTTTTAAGAAAATTTTTAAGAGGGTACTCGTTATCTCAATGTTTACCCCCCCTAATTATGTTTCCTCAATATTCGTATGAACAGTTTGGGAGATAGAAAATGATTAGGAGAAGGAAGTTGAATTTTTGTAGATAAGGAATGATTGAGATGGAGAATTTTGATCTCCTACTTGCTGTGCAAAATGGTTTTTTACCCCAGGGCACGAAGTTGGATAGTGAGCTTTTGAAACAGACTTTAAAGTACAAAGATGTAATAAGTATGATTGAAAAAAGTAAATTTTGTGAGGAAGCTTGGCTTAAAGAAGAATGTGTAAAAATTGGTGTTAAAACAAATGATTGGGTTACAAGAGAAGGAATGGCGGTACTGGTAGCTAGTACTCTTCATAAAGGACAAAAGCCTGATGTTAGTAGTAAGATTTTAAATTATTTTATTGATTCAAATCGTATATCAGAATTTGCACGTCCGTATGTAGGATATGTTTTATTAAGAGGGATATATCCTCTCAGCCCTGACAAGATTTATAATCCTCATATTAAAATAGCAATGAGTGAGGCAGTAGAAATATTGAAATATTTCACATTTAAGGTTATCGACTTGTTCACTACAAATGATATTCATGGTAAAACTGAGGTTATGTTTGATAATCAAAACCAAATTCAGTTAGGTGGCATGGAGACTATTGGAGGACTCATTAATGAACGACGTAAACTCAACCCTAATGCTACGTTTGTCTTAGATGGAGGAGATGCTTGGCAAGGGACGTTGTTGTCAAATTCTTCAAATGGCGAGCTGATTCTTCAAATTATGGAGAGTTTACAATATGATGCCTCTGTTCTTGGCAACCATGATTTTGATTTTGGAATTGAGACGTTAATAAACAATATCAAACAATCAAAGGTGCCTATTTTAGCAGCAAATATAGTAGATTCTATAACTGGACAGAAAGTACCTTGGTCTAAACCGTATATCATATTAGAGCGTGATGAACTAAAGGTAGGAATTATGGGCTTAGTAACGACAGAAACTGTAACGACAACAAAAAGTAAATACATTGAAGGACTAAAATTTATAGAGCCTGCAATTATTGCACAAGAGATCGTCGGCCAATTACGCGAACAGGGTTGTCAAATAATAATAATTCTGTCACATCAGGGAATTAAACTAAAAATGGATGTGACTGAAGCAGATCAAGGAGAACTAGTGGATTTAGCAGGTAGTTTGCAGCGTGGAAGTGTAGATGCAATTATTGGGGGTCATGTTCACCAAAGATTTACAAAGAAAATAAATGATATTCCTGTGATTATAGCAGAATCTATGACGCAAGCTCTTGGACATATACAATTGTTCTTTGATTCTAATAAGCAATCTGTGGTTTTTTCAAAAATGAATTTAGTTGAGACTCATACCAAATTAACGGATGGGGACTCAGTTGTTTGTTCAATTGTAAAGAAGCACAAAAAAAGACTAGAAGCTAAAATGAACAATGTAATTACGGAAACGATAGAACCTATATGGGGTCATTCCTATCGTTATGAAATAAATGGAAATATTCCGCGTGATGGTGTAAACCCATTGGGTGATCTTATTGCAGACGCAATGCGTGAGCATGAAAAGACGGATATAGCATTTGTAAATGTTGGAACGATACGAGCGGAAATTGAAAAAGCGGGTCCGGTTACATATAAGGATTTATATTCAATCCTCCCCTTAGGTAATTATAATCGAATAGGGAAAATGAATGCGATGCAATTAAAAAAGGTATTGGAAGTACCGGACAAGTACACTGGACTACCAGCAATGCAGTTTTCTGGTTTAAAAGTAGAATGGGATGGAAGTAGGGCAATAGGTGACCGATTTATTAAAATAAAACTTTGGGATAGCACACCTATTTATGTTGATGGAGAATTTTCAAAGGACATTTTTACTATCACAACTACTGATTTTATGGCTAGTGGTGAAGGAGACGGTTATACTGTCTTTTCCGAAGTTACTCAATGGAAAGATGGAGAACTGATGCTTGATGCTTGGATTAAGCACTTACAATCCAAGAGAAAAACACAAAGGTTCCTGAAACCACCCAATGATCAACGTGATATCCGAATTGATATTCCATTTATAAGCAGTACCTAAGGGATGTCTTCTTTGGTTTATATTCTTTACAAAAGAAGAATATATGAATTTTTTGAAGATATATTGCTTAAGGATGATTACACAGTGTCATGATTCTTTGTTAAAAAGATTATCTTAGATAATTTAGATTAAATAAAAACATGGATTTTAATTTACTAAAGATGACTTCTAATAAGTTTTGATATGTATAGAAATTACTGATGTATAGTTTTAGGAAAATATGAAGTATAAACTTTTATTTCAAAATAAAGGTATTTATATATAAAAAATAAGAGGAGTGTTTTTTATGGAAGAAAATAAAATTGTTGACGAGTTTTGGGAAGGGAGAGCTAAGATTGAAGATGCACGCCTTGCAACACAATTTAGAGAAGATGATAGCTTATCTTATGATGTAGCGTTGGTAAAACAATATCTTCCTAATAATGCAAGAATATTAGATCTTGGATGTGGTACATGTACTTTAACAAATGAATTAATACCTTATGCGTCTTATATACGTGGAGTTGATAAGCAGCCTGGTTTATTGAAATTCTCAAAAGGTGGGAAAAACTTTGAAACTATAGTAGGAGATATTTCAGAATATCGTGATGATAAAAAATATGATGTAATTCTTATAATAGGTGTGCTTCAGTATATTAAGAGTGATAAGATAATAGAGAATATTTATAATAATTGTAAACATATGCTAGCTGACAATGGCTATTTAATTGTTAAACAACAATCAGGGGTAGAAGAAGATGTCGAGGTGAATCAATATTCAGAGCACTTAAAAGTAAAATATTACTCTTTATACCGACATAAAAATAAAGACGAGGCATTATTAAGAAACCAAGGTTTTGACGTAGAAATAATTAACATTTACCCTTCTAATATGAATCATTGGTCTAATACACACCATTATGCTTATATAGCAAAAAAATCTAAGAAATAAAGTTTATAGTCACATTAGTCTTTTTAGTAAAAATGTATCCTTATAAAACTAAAAATTGAAGGATTAATTAAAAGTATACAGTAAATTTAATATTAATAAACTTTTAAATAATTAGTTTTTTGTATGTATTAAATATTAATATTAGGGAGAGATGAAAGATGATTCTAAATAATATTCCACCAGAAGAAATGCTAGAGGGTAGTGATATTTTAATAATAGGTGGGAAAAATAAAGATACAGGTTATTGAAAAATAAACTATTAAAAAAATAATCTATTGATCTAATAAATATATTAAATCAATAGGTTATTTTTTAATGTAAAAACATGAATTATCCATGCTAATCCTATAAGTGAATATTTCGTTGAGTTTATTTTTGTTCGTTTACTTTAAATGAAATATTTTAATGTTGATAAAGTTTTATAATTTGGGGTTATTAATCAAAAATGAGGTATTTTGTGTTATTCTAAAGGAGAAACAAAGCGCACCATCCTGATAATATTGTGTATATTCATCCTATGTATGTCGTTTGTATTAGAAAAGAGGTTGTCCCAAAAGTAGCTAAATAGCTACTTTTGG